>NZ_FQZS01000046.1 GCF_900142105.1 Lutispora thermophila DSM 19022 | reverse complement strand
AAAGCCTTGGAAACAAGTCTCTCATATTCTTATTACAGAAACCAAACCAGGCATTTTCTGAATCAATGGTTAGTAATTTAGCAACAATGCTTAAGGTAATTATTTCACTATCACTCATCTTAGAAGTATTGATATTACAACGATTTTTAATATGTGTTGGAGTAACTTCCTGGTAGATATCGTCAATTATGACATAAGAGACAGTTACAAAGTCTTTTAAATCTCCAATTTCTTTGATAAAATAGTTTCTATCAGACTCCAGCATATATGTGACCTCCCTATCATTTTCTTGGTTATTAATGATAGGTTACATAATATGTTGGAGTTTTTCATTTGTAGATTTTTGGTAATTCAAAGCTAGCACAACGAGTTATATTAAACATAAGATTAAATAACGATAATGACGGCACAGAAAAAAAGGATGTTTTATCTAATACAGGTTTTGGATTAAAGTACATAATAACTCATGGAGCTATTTTCAACTTGATTATAATTATCAGTCTAATTAATTTTATTTTAGCTTGGTTTTATGTCGCATTACCTTTTTTCTGACAGATTTTATTAATATACCTGTTGAGTTTTTGAGTTATATGAAATCAGTATCAACTTTTATGTCTGTCATTGCTGGTATAATGATGACTAAAAAATATTAATGATACAAAGAAATATATTTCCGTATCTATAGACATGTTAGAGTTTTGTATTGTAACAATGTTTATATTAAGAATCTAATTGCTTCATTTATTCTTTGAGGATTCGTTGCTTTTTTAGAACAATAGCATCGCTTTTGTTAATGTCACATTTTGCTGTCATATCTGATGAAAATATGATTGGTAGAATAATGAGATTTTTTATGTTCATCACATCTGTTTTTATTCTTTTATCGCACTTACTATCAGAGTTTATAGTCACTTATTTTCATTTCCTCACTAAATTGACTTAATTTGCTAATGTCCATTGCACCCTCTTGTGCCTTTGAAGCAACAGACTCTATGGCTTTTTCTACCTCTAAGGAAGTGGTGTTCATTTCTTTGCTTGTAGCAGCATTTCACTGACATTAGTAGATTCATCGACAACAGCTTTCATCATATTGCGAATGGAATCTTCCATCTTGGCAAGGGAATTAGCCAGGCTGTCTATTTTATTCTGTTTTGTTAAGAGATTTACTGAGTATTCACTTTTTCTGATTAAAAACATTAACACCCCAAATAACAAAGTTATTTTGTTGTGATGCTTTTAAGTTTAATTAGAAATCAACTAAGGAGGAAGCCATAATTTGAATAGAAGATGAGAAAATAGTGTTTCTTGTAACAGACAGTTTTATTGAGAAATTTATGATAAAATGAGAGGAAGTGACAACATTAGTCCTGCCAATCAGAAATGAAGACATCAAGAGTTAGAATTCTAGGAATGCGGAATGAATGTTTAAAATTTATTAATAGAGGGGTATTTTATGAGAGATATCAATAGTTTATCATTAGGAATTTTATTGACAATAGGCATAACTGTCTTATCAGCTTGTGGACAAGATAAATTTATTACAGATGCATACACATCTGTAGAGAAAATATCTGGTGAATCAATTACAGAGCAATCTGAGTTTGGGTTGGAATCTGATTCTTCATTACATCCACAGGAAAATTCAGATGAAGTTTTAAAAGTAATGGAAATGCCTTTGGATGATGGGAGAGTGCTAATATTGTCTGTTATTGGGAAAAAAAGAGATGATGATATAGTGATGTACGGTGTACGAGAGATTCGTGTCTTTGAAGGGGGAAACTTAATACAATCGATTCTTATTCAGGAAGCTATAGATATGGATGGTGTAAATGGAATTGATAAAGGCTATTCGGAGTGTCTATCAATAGAAGAATCAGCAGCATTGAAAGATGTTAATTTCGATGGGTATATGGACTTGGAGGTATGTGGATGGATTCCAAACAACAGTGTTCCATATTATTATTGGTGCTGGAACAATGATACACAGCAGTATGAGTACAGTTTTTGCTTACAACTATCAAAAGTAGATGTAGAAAACAAACGGTTAATAGCATGGTATAAGGTAGAGAATGGCTTGTATTATACCGACTATTATCGTGTTAACGATAAGAACCAACTGGAACTCATAGATAGAGAGATAGAAGATGTCAGACCGTAATTTATTCCTCCTGTATAAGATGTAGGTATGTAATAATTTTGATTGGATTAAGTCTGTTCTTGATTTCAGTGACGGAATAACAGTATAAATTTATGACGATAAAAATTTATCCACTCAAAAACCAAATATTGCTTCTGAATGTCTAACAAGTGACCGGTCAAAAAACAAGCAAGGAGGATAAAAGAGTGACCAATGAGGAGTTTTCAACGCGAATCGTCGCAATGACGCAAACATTATATCGGGTTAGCTATACACAGCTATCCCAAAGCTGCGACAGGGAAGAAGCGGTCCAGGAATGCTTGTACAAGGCATGGAAGAAGCGCCATCAACTTAAAGATGAGCGTTATATGCAGACTTGGGTAATCCGCATTCTTATAAATGAATGCCATAATATTCAGAAAAAAAGAAAACGGGAACTGCCAATGGAGGAATTGCCTGAACGCCCTGTACCTGCGGATGCTGACATGGAACTGCATGATGCGCTGTTCAGATTGGATGAAAAGCTCCGCCTGCCTATTCTTCTGCATTATATCGAAGGGTTTTCGATAAAGGAAGTTGCCCAAATTTTACGTTTGCCGCAGGGAACGGTCAAATCCCGCATGTTAAACGGGCGTCAAAAACTGAAAAAGATATTGTGTGAGGAGGATCAATTTCCATGCGAGACATGCAAGATATGAGTGAATTGAAAAAAGCCTTCGGTCAGGCCGATGAAGGTTTTGTCAATACTTTATATAATACCCTGACCAATATACAAAAGAGTGAAAACAGAAAACCTGTGAAAAGAATAGGATTTAGCTTGGCTGCTGCAATTGTGCTTGCCTGCTTGCTATCTGCCGGGACGGTTCTGGCGGTTAAAAACTCTTGGGGAATTTTTGATTTCTTAAGCGGAAGAAGGCAAAACGTGAAGGTTTTGCCGGAAGTTGCTAATATGGTGCAAAAGGAAGTATCTCAAAAAGGCAATGAGACCGAGTTTGGGGATTTTGTGGTACGTGAGGCTGTATTCAACGGAAAGAGCGTGTACATTGTCATAGATGTAGAGCCTTCAAGCTCGCGATATTTGCTGTTAGGGCCTGATGCATTTCCAACAGATCCTATCAGCAATATGGGTCCCATTTTCAGCAACATAACCGGCACCATAGCTGATTATGCCAAAGGAAACAACAAAGAAATGATAAACACATCTGTGGGTATTGATGGAGTGAGCTGCAATTCCATTGATTATATCCTTGAAGAGGACGGAACTCTTGTTTACATGCTTAACGCTAACATTGACAGCAGTTCTGTGCAAGAAGATATAGAGATTACATGCGTGGCCGCACCGTTTGTGAGCCTAGAAGGGAAAAACTTTATTGATGATAAAAATAAAAAGGAAACTACGCTTTCAGTAACATTGATAAATTCCGGAACTGAGGAAACAGTAACCAGTGATATGCCTGTAGTATTCAGTGATATAGGTGTTCGCGTTGATAAAGTTACACTCACCGCTTCAGCTATGGAGATTTATGCAGATATTGAATACACAGTGATAGACAAAGAAAAGTTTGAGAAGACAGATAAGGGCCTATGGTTTGAGGTGCTGGATGATACTGGTAATCCTATATCTGGAGGTATCTCTTCCGGTGAGGGCATTCAGGTTTTAGATGAAAATCGCTTCATTCAGAGATTTTCCTTACAAGCTTCAGAAACTCTACCAAGTGAGGTAACCCTTCGGGGATATAATATATTGGATAAAAACAGGTATGAGGCTCATAGGTTTGAGATGAAGTAATTATGCCAACTTAAATCCTTCTTAAGCTTTCAGGGCTTTAATGACAAAGGCCCTCGAAAGCTTTTTTATGCCCCATGGAAAGCATAATTTCACTTTAATATAAATTTTCCGTAATGGGTTTCAAGAAAGGTTTCCTTGATTGTAAAGGCTGTCGCACTATTTATTTAGTGCGACAGCCCCTAGTAGCATTAGGCTTTAAATTTTAAATTGCTTAACTAGATTTATCAGTGTTTCTGATTTTTCATTTGATTTGCTTGCCAGATTCACTACATTTTTTGCCATAGTGGCAATCTCTGCTGTCTTCTGTGCGATGTTTGATGCTCCCATAGCTTCCTCATTGGAAGATGCACTTATCTGGGTTATGGCTTCAACCATGTTCTGCATCGATGCCAGAAGTTCCTCCGAAGTAGAACTGAACTCCGTCACTATATCGTTGATGACCATAGAGAGTTCATTATATCTTTCGCTGGTTTGTACTACACTTTCATAATCATTGAGTACTTTCTTGTCAATAAACTCCATAATCTCCATGGAGCTTGAGGAAAGAGCATTTACTACTGCCAGAACCTCATTTGTCATTTCCTGAATTCGGGATACAGAAGTTTTAGAGCCTTCGGCAAGTTTTCTGATTTCTTCCGCCACCACGGCAAAGCCTTTGCCTGCTTCTCCCGCTCTAGCTGCTTCGATAGCTGCGTTCAAAGCCAGCAGATTTGTCTGGGAAGTAATGTCCAGTATGGCATTAGACAAATCATTAATCTGATTGACTGCCTTAGATTGTTCAATTGCATCTTGCAAGTTGATTTTCGTTTTACTGTATATTTCCAGAGCTTCTTGTTTTGAAGAAATTGCACTTAGCTTCATTTCTTCACTAATCTGACTTACTTTGTTAATGGTCATTGCACCCTCTTGTGCCTTTGAAGCAACAGACTCTATGGCCTTTTCTACTTCTAAGGAAGTGGTGTTCATTTCTTCGCTTGAAGCAGCAGTTTCCTCTGTGGCTGCGGATAGTTGTTCTGTAGTAGAGGAAATTTCTTCAATGTTTTCATTTAAATTATACATATCTTTATTGATGGTAAGCAGCATTTCAGTGACATTAGTAGATTCATCGACAACAGCTTTCATCATGTTGCGAATGGAATCTTGCATTTTGACAAGTGAATTAGCCAAACTACCTATTTCATCCTGTTTTGTCAATAGCTTTTTGGATATATCCACTGTAAAGTCTCCGGTAGACATAACGTTTAAATGATCAGTTACCTCTTTGATAGGTCCAGAAATATTGCGAGCAATTGCTATGATTAACATTATGCCAATGAATAAGAAAAAAAGAGATAGAGCTAACATTATAGTGGTTAAATCATCGACCTTGGCCATGATCACTGACTTCGGAGCTGTTACACCTAAGGACCAGTTTGTGCCCTCAACAGGATAGTAGGCTATGTAATTAGTTATGCCATTGTAGGTATATTTACCAACTCCTGTTTCTCCTTGGGTCATTTTCTTTTGAATATTGCATAATGATTCCAATTCATTATCAGCTTCGTATTGTTCAAAAATATTGTACATTTCCAAAACACGATTTTGATTATTGCTTGCTATAGTAGTACCTTGATTGTTAATCATAAAAACTTCCCGCTGGTTAAATTCCATTTCATTGGTGTACTTGCTCAAGCAATTACCATCTCGAACGGCAACTAATACACCTTTCACTGTATTACCATCTTTGATAGGAACAGCGAATATAATAACAACAGTTTGGTCTAGGTTATTGACAATAGGGTCTGAAACATTAGGTTGTCCGGATAATGCTTTTTGAAAATAGTCTCTTTCTTTTATATTCAAACCGGCACCGTCGATATTTTTACAATCCCCATTGGTATCGGCGATGAACATATTTACATGCTCATTTCGTTTAACTTCGTCTCGAAGTAAGTCCAATTTTTCATCCAATGTTAATTCGCTGCTTTTTATCCATGGACTTTCAGCTAAAGCTTGCAAGGCATTAATCTGTGTATTAAGCTTCTCGGTAATAATCTTAGCATTGGCTTTAGCAATTTCCAGAAGATTTTCATCAATATTGGTTTTTAAAGCACTGCTGGAACTTAAATAAGCACTAATTCCTAAGCCTATACAGATTACAAACATTAACACTCCAAAGAATAAAGTAATTTTTGCTGTAATGCTTTTTAGCTTCATAAAAACCCCTCCTAGTTATCTCCGTCATGACTATGGTGTGCTGCTACACTGCTCTCGGGCTTTCAGTAGACATGTGATTCGTGTGATCGCAGTAATAATGATCTGAACCACTTATGCCCAAGAAGCAAAGTATGAGGTTGCCACAAGTTCACCTACCTTTCCAGTGATAAAAGGAGAGTAAATAATGAACACTTTCAACCATTAGAAAATGATAAAGTAATAAGTTGTTCCAACTGTAGGCGGTTAACTCGTGTCAACATGCAAAATAATCATATCAAAAAATTCTGAACAAATCAACAAAATACGACAATAAAATACAGAATATAACAAAACTCAGCATTGACATGAACATTGAGAGGTTAGCGCAAAGTTGATAAAAACAAAGAGGATGTAAGCATGGAATATTCATTATTGCAGATGATAATCTGGTAACATAAACGACAGCTAGGCTTATATAGTTATTTATGAATATCATTATTGATATAAGTAATTTTTGTTAAAATAACACGAATATTGTTGAATTTCATGTTAATTAGTCGTAAACTTTATAAAGTGATATCACATATTACATACAATATGTTCAAAATGAATTAGGTGTGTTGCGACAAAGGTAAACTTAGCGAAAGCTAAAGACGCAAAGCTATGGGCCTAACAGATTATGCTGATGGTTGCCAAGCTGCCGAAACCTTCTTTGTATATGTCGCTAAATGTGGCTTTTTTGTTCTAATGTTTTTATAAATAAAATTAATATGCAGCTGCGAAATTAACTAAAATTTGTGCTACTTAAAACTTAAAAGATAATATCGTATTTATGTGGCATATGGTGTTTTGCAAGCATCTAATAAAAAGCTTAAATAGGAGGAAACTAATTTTGAAGCTCAAAACACGGTTACTTTTAATGCTATTAGCTACTAGTTTAATCCCACTATTAGTCTTTTCAGGTGTGTCCGTAGCATCTTTTGTGTCAAACTCTAAGAAAAATACATATCAACTGAGCGAGATCAAATTGGAATTTGTTAAAGCTGAAATTAGCGGGATGCTGGATAAGTATTTCAATACACTACATATCATTGCAAACCAACCGGCTATTCGCAATTTTGATTTAGAAAATGCGAAAAAAATTCTCATAGATGCCGCAAAAGTTAATCCAGAGCTTATTATTGCCCTTGATGATTCTACAGGACAACAAGTTGTAAAAAGTAATGATGATGCCTTAACCCATATAGCAGATCGTGAATTCTTCAAGCAATCTATGAGAGGAACTGAGGAGTATGTATCTGATATGCTTGTGGCAAAAGCTACAGGCAAATTAATTGTTATTTGTTCTGTACCTGTTAGACACATGAATAACAGTATTGTCGGAGTTCTTCAAGCAAACATTCAGTTGGATCAACTCAGTGAGTTTGTTACAGAACTTTCAGAAGGCAGTACAGATGTCTATGTTCTCTCAAGGCAAGGTACCGTATTGGCCCATCCTAATATGGAATATGTTCAAAACCAGGAAGATTTCAATTCATTGGAATTTATACAAGCAGGTCTTGCGGGACAAAATGCTACTCTGAAGACTGCAAACATCGAAGGTGAAGAAGTCATTGTAAGCCATGCATTGAACCAACAGGCAGGTTGGTTAATTGTCGTAGAGACACCTGTTGCGATGGCTATGTCTTCTTCCTATAAACTTTTGAATGTATGTGTTGCTATGCTTATTGCAGCTGCTATAATTGTTGGATTATTGGGTTTCTACTTCTCAAGACGATTTACAAAGCCACTGGTGGATGTGTCCTCAATAATAAAAACAATAGCCGATGGGGATTTGAAAGATTTTGAAGTTAAAGTAAATACAAAGGATGAAATAGGAGAACTTTATCACAGCCTGAAGACTATGACTGAAAACTTAAGAGGCTTGGTAAGCAATATTCAATCCGTTGCTTCGAATTTAGCCTCTCATTCTTTGCAATTGTCTTCAACAACAGAGG
>NZ_FQZS01000040.1 GCF_900142105.1 Lutispora thermophila DSM 19022 | reverse complement strand
GTTATATTACATAGTGATTTAGGATCACAGTATACAAGCTCTAGATTCTCAGAATATATATCAGAAATTAAATTCATTCACTCATTCAGTTCTAAGGGAAATCCCTATGACAATGCCTGTATTGAGTCTTTTCATGCTGCCCTAAAAAAGGAAGAGGTTAACCTAGTAACCTACTACGATTTTAATGCTGCAAGACTGGCAATTTTTGAATACATAGAATCCTGGTACAACAGAAAGAGAATCCATGGTAGCATTGGGTATATTACCCCTCAGCAATGTGAGGATATGGCTAGAAAATCAGCATAGTAAATCCGAGTTTTTGTGTCTAAAATATTGACATAGGTCCAAACAGAAAGCATCTAGATAGTTGTACAAAGCTGTTTTCTGTTTGCTCTATATCTTTACTGATCCGAAAAAGTCATCTCAATAGCCATATTCCTAAGATAACAATACAAACAAAATTGTTAATGTTATTATATCACAATAATTACCAATTTTCTAATAATTCCGTGTTCCTTTGTGCTCTTTATCAAATGAATATATATATAAACGACACTAATTGCAAAATCATGTTCTACTCATCAATTACTATTGAATTTGACGTATTTTATTTAACAGAAAAATTGATTTACTAATGTATATAAAATGAGAGCGCCGGATAAAAAACCGACATTCCATCATAATTGCCCAGTCTCAAATTTGCATCACACTGCGTAACATAGACATGCCTAAACACTCTAATCCACGCACGCATTAAACATGTCTACACACTCCATATCCAGAACAACGGATACATCAATTTTATTTTTTAATACTTTATTCCTGAAATCATCGCCGTCTGTTGTGAAAGTAGTGAATTTCGCAAAGTGCTGAAAACTAAGGATTTCTACGTATCTTTCCTTTGCATTCCTATTACGCACTCCACGTGGCTTGATTTATATATGAAAAGAGAACATAAGCCGAAAAGCCATGTCCTCTTGTTCATTCGATTTTAATTACTTCTAAACCTGCACTTTTAACTTTTGCCGGTATTCAGCATAATGATCGCTTAGTATATACTCAATAACCCATACTTTAGGTATCATATAAGTATCACGAATATAAAAATGCTTTACATGGTTTCCTCTTAAAAGTTTTCGCGCTGTACTATCACCAATGCCGCCTAACATAGTCCTGAATTGTTCCAGGGTAACTACGTCAGGATATGGCTCAAAAATTCGTTTATAATATTCTTCATTTCTCACAGTCATCAACTCCTAAATTATTTGTCAGTGGTAGGAGTGACTGTTACAATATTAGTTTTTAATTAACATTTGTTGTAGTTATTATGTGGATGGTGAGTTATCTGATCATCCCCCCACATCCCTCCAATATCCCTCCAACGTCCAAAATTTGTTCCAAAATCAGTTTTTTGTATAAGCTTTGAAACGGTGGGATTTTCAGAGGTTAAAGTGCCGGAAAAGCCGATTTTACAAGGTTTCCGGCGGTCTGTAACTTCCGCTAAAGTGCATTACATTCCCGATGTTTCCGGTTATGCTGCAAAACTCAAAATCATGCGCCCTCAAAGCATGTCGGTTCGAGTCCGACCTCCGGCACCATTAATAAGCAAACACAACGGATTTATGTATAAAAAAAGACCGCTGACTCGGTCTTTTTTAGTTTATTTACATCACTTTAATGTTAAGGTCAATGTATATAAATATATATTCTTTATACTGCTCTAGCTTAATCAGGAATGGTGGATCAACTGTTTTTTAATATTAATCCTTATTATCAACCGTAATAAAATAGAGCAGCCTTTCGACTACCAATCTCATTCCGATAATCATTTATAATTTTATCCAAAATTTTATTGTATTATTGTTAACTTTCTTTTTAATAAAAGTATAATAATCAACAGTATAAAAGGCTTTACAATATGGTACACTGGAATGAAAGATACAGTCGAAATTGGGTATGCTTTTAATGGTAAGTTTTAAGGTAAAGGATATGCCACAGAAGCCTTAAGAGGTGTTGTGGAATATCTGTTCCATAATGTGAAAGTACATCGCATTCAGGCAAATATTGATGATAGAAATATTTCCTCTGCCAAACTTTGCAAAAGGAAAGGCATGCGTAAGGAAGCTCACTTTTTGAAAGACTATTGAAATAAAGGTGAGTGGACAAATAGCTTCGTTTATGGAATGTTGCTCAAAGACTTGTAAAATGTTCTTGGCAAAAATCCAACTTGTAGTGTAACTATTGCGCATAATTCATTATATTTATGACAAATTATACATAGAGTTATACACAAATTACATACAGGTTACATGTAAGCAAAGAGACACGCCTCTAATTATATGACTTGCCTCTTTTTTTGAAAAATATTTGAGTTTTTACACCCCAACATTTAATATAGGACCTTTACATTAATAAATCCTCTTCTTAACATTATACCGTTAGTATAATACACCTTTAAACTCGTATCAACGGTATTTCGTTAACTTCTTTTAAGATAAATTGCTAGACTTTGATTAATGTAATAACGTTTAAGAGGTGATAAAATGAATATATCTCAAGCCGTTATAAAACGCATCCTAGAATTGTGCAAAGAGCGCAATCTGACAATCAACGCTCTAAGTAACATTTCAGGCATCACCCAATCAACCGTAAATGATATTGTAAACGGTAAGACGTATAACACAGGAATTGCTACCATTAAAAAATTATGTGACGGACTCGGCATCAGCGTTCGTGAATTTTTTGACTGTGATTTGTTTTCAAATCTGGAACAGGGGATAAAATAGGCTGCATATTTGACAGAATGCCAATTAATATATGTTGCTCGATTCAGGAAATGCAAAAACTAACAGACAATTACATAGTTAACGTTGGAGTAATATAACTCCTAAATAAAAAGAAAGGGTAGTATTCATAGAGAATAATAACCCTTATCATCGGCATATAAACTATTTTATGTGTTTATGATGTTCTATTTATCCAATGCCATATTGGCCACATGCTCTCTCAAAGCTTTTAAAATTTCTTCAAATTGGAAATTTTGTCCAGGACAAAACGATTTCCTTATTGGATCTATCTGGTAGTGGCCTACGATATGTTCTCTATCCAAAGGTATATCAACCCCGTATATCCTTTTTACTTCATCTACAATGTATTTATGCAGCCATATAGTAGCTTCTAATTGAATATCCGTTAATTTTCCTTGACCTTGGTTTGAAAAGCCTTCATGCTCTATTGATATGGTATAATAGTTTGCATTAGTCTTCCTTGCTTTAACCTGTTCAAGGGTTGATATACTATAATGGTTGCTATTTTTGATATCAGTAGAAGTACCATTACACCATGCACTATCTGTAAGTTCCACTAACTGCATGACCCTTCCGTCTTTTGCCACAACAAAATGGGAAGATACCTGAGACTCAGGATTGCATAACCAACTTACAGAACTTTCAAAGTCACCTTCTGTAATATGACTTACTATCATATCAGGCTTCCAGCCATTCCTGCCATTATACTTGTTTGGAGACATTCTTCTCTCTATTTTAAATTTTTCATCCATAGTCTTCATTCGCCCCACTTTTAACCTTTTAAAATTCTCCTTCATCAGTTTTGTAAGTTTTCTTTCACTTTACTAAACACTAATAAGTCATACAAATCCTTAGTTTTGATGCGCAATATCATAGAAATATCCCTCTATTCGTTATTGAATAAATAGGCATTTCATAAATTGATAAGTTATATACTATATTATACATAAATAGTATAATTGTTATAATTACCTTACTAATTATCCAATTTCCTTGGAATTTCATAGGAACAAGGCAAATCACACATGCATTTTCCGCATGTATCTCCTAAACCGATGGGGTATTTCGGAACTATCTTGTCATAAATTTGCTCATTGCACTTTTTTCTATCATAAAGCACTTTGCCATTTTGAATCACAAAGGCATTATTTACACATTTTTCTATGCATTTTTTACATGTACCGTTATACTTATATAGGCAATACTCCTCATCTGTTCTTATTGTAGGTGTTAACTCAATATCCGTTATAACACTGCCAACCCTGCCGCAACATCCGCTTTTTGTAATTAACATGTTGTTGATTCCGAATTTTCCGATGCCTGAAATATATGCAACGCTTCTATGTGACCAATCGCTGATTAATTTTTCCTTATCATAATTGTATGTTGCCGGAAGTAATGATGCATTGTATCCTCTTGCAGTTAATTTATCATATAAAAACTTATTTAGGTCACTAATCAAATTATTTGTTTCTATATACGAGTAGTCCCATTCCCTTGAACTTTCTTCACCAAACACATTGCTTTCAACAATATTTTTAGAAAAAGGCAAAAAGAAAGTAATAACCGACTTAGCATTTGGAATAATGTCTGAAGGTATGGCATGATTAGGCGAAATTATCTCTTTTAACTTATAGAATAATATATCATTAGCATCAGCAAATCCAATGACAGGATCTCTCCAATCAGTTTCAGTATGCTTCAAATCTTTATAATTTTTAACATATTCATTTATTAAGTCTATAATCTCTTTATTCATGTTAACACCCTCTTTGTTAATATCTTTTTCAAGCTCATATTAGCATTTTGTTAATGAAACTGTAAACATCTTTTCTCTGTTTAGCCATATATTTCAGCAGATCATTATAATGATTCAAGCTCTTATTCTACTTTTTACTTAGTAATTTTCATTTTTTGCATTTTCACCTTTTAATTAATTTTTGACTATATATGCTATAACAAGACATACTATTTTCAAGGAGGATGATGAAATGGATAGTATTACTTATTTATTGTCAGCTTTTATAGCCATATTCTCAACCAGTAAAATAATTGAACTCTATTACAAGCATAAATCCTTAGCTATTGAAAAGGAAAAGCTGAGAATTGATAAATTAAAAGCTCATGCTCGTGCATTGAACATTATCGAAAAAGAAGAATTCTTAAAATTCAAAGGCAAAAAAATAGAAGATAAAGATGCTTTTGAAGTGTATTGCAGCAGGTTGTTATCTGCCATGGGTTTCGAAAATATAGAATTTGCTCCATTCGTCGCAGATGGCGGCAAAGATGTTATAGCGACAAAAAAAGGAGAAAAATATTATATTGAATGCAAGCTTTGGGACTGGGAATTAGAAAACCATCATGTCGAAAGGCCAGAGATTCAAAAACTAGTAGGAGCCATGTATCGAGACGGCATAAAAAAAGGCAAGCTTATAACCTCTGCATATTTTTCTAATGAAGCCTTAGAATATGCGTCTGGTTTGCCTAAAGAAATTGAAATTGAACTAATCAATGGAGATGACCTTATGCTTATATTAAGGAATCTCAGAAAAGAATGGATACCGATAATGATAGATGAAAATTTAACTCCTGCTCTACAATAGAGTTTTTTACATACATCAAAATATTTTACATTGCCCGCAAAATAAATATTATGGGCAATGTAAAATATTTAAAAGAAGTAAGAGCACCTTCAAACTTATTTATCTTAAACAGCAAAACACATATAGTTCATATTAATCTGTTTGAAGTTGCTTTACTCCACATAACTTCGGAAGCCTCTCTCAGTGCTATTTACCTTCAATTTTGCCTATATTTTTTATCAATATGGATATAGTTCCATCTGGATTATTGATAAACTCCAATTTTTCTCTATCTTCGTATTGTTCAAGAGGTATGTTTATTTCAATGCCTGTATCAGTCTTGATAATCTGGCGTTCAAGCTTTTTAAAGCTGTTTCTGTTTTGCAACTGGATTTCTCTTTTATCTATCCCTTTTTTCATTATCCTTTCTTTGAACTCATTTTTAGCATCCAAATTATTTTCAAAAACTTCATCAATGACTTTTACTACATCTACAGTCCCATCTGCTTCATAATTATCATAGAGAGTTTTCTTAAATCTCATTTTTTTCTCTACATCATCGTTATAATGCTTCTTATTTATCTGTTCTGCCGTCTTGGTTACAATGTCCAGCTTTGCCTTTGGAGACAGCTCTGGCTGACATTCAAGAAAATACTGAGACAAATAATATTCCTTCTTGTCATTTATCAGATATTTTTTCTCAATGAGTTTGACAGAAAAGTCGTCCAGCTTGATTATTATAACCTCATCTAAAGTTTGGGATTCGGATGGAAGGATGGTATGATTCTTTATTATGGTATTTTTCACGCCTTCCTCTGTATTTTCAACATAATGTATAAAACAACTCTTATAATTCATCTTCAGCATTGAAAAATATGATTCTCCTTCACAGTTAAATGTTGCAAACACAACATCTCCAGATGGAATATCAACATTTTGCTTCATAAATTGGAATAACTTTGTGGATAAATTTTGTGTTACAGCAACAAAGTCATTATCCTCCACATACATCTTAAGCTGATTGAGACAATAATTTTCTTCTCCTTCCAATATGGTGTTTTTGCAGTTATCGCTGGTCATGGTCTTATATATATGGTTTTTAATAAAATCCCTGATTTCTCCGTTGAGTCCCAGCAAAGTATTAGATAAAATCGGAATATCCATGTTTGTATCTAAAATATGTATTATGGCATTTGTAACTCTTATGCTATTTTCATCCATTGAGTTTACCCCTTATCTTTATAAATATTTTTATTACTTTTATCATGCAACCTCAATAATAAATTCATATATTATATTCTAAACCTTGGTTTGATAATGTCAACTTAAACTTTCTGGCACTTGTCCCTCAGCATTATCAAATTCTATTCAATTTATTGCTAATGATATGAGCAACTACCTATATAATGATAAATTAAAGCCTGCATCCTTTCAGGCTCTTATCTGAAAGTTGGGGACCAACTCACATGAGTATATCCATGTTTCTATTCTGTCGAAGGCTTCTTATAACTTTTCAACATCTATAATCATGCCTGCTGTTTTTGTCCTTGAAATAAAGGCATCTCAAGTTCGGCGACATTTCATTCTTCCTGTAGTTTAACTCCTTCAATGGTTCATAGATAGCCTTCTTCCACAATGATAGCTTGTTGTGATCTGCACCTTTTAACCCATCAGATTGTCACTTATCAGTCTAAAAAACATGCATTACTATTCATATAATAGGTGTAGGATTTCATCCACCTTCTTATGGTCAATATAACATTAATACAATATATATGAAACATAATGTTCATCATCTATCTTTCTCAATGAATATTCAACTTCATTGCATCTTGGTTTTGCATATTTGCAACGAGATGCAAACCTTGACCTATGAAGCACAAGGAAGAAATAATCAGAATAACAGATCCCATTGCAAAGGTAGTTGTGCAATTATTAGACCTATGGCATTAGTGATGATGTGCTTGAATATTATCCTGGTATCGCTGGTGCTGCAAGCCTTTGTAACTTCAATAAATTACTGGCCTTTTACCGGATATAGGAGTTGCTCCACCAAAATATTATTATGAGCTTGTAATAATATAGAAAATACAGTTTGACAGGAGTTATTTCAATGAGCTATCCGTTTCATGCTCAATAATCAAAATCCAATGATAAAATAAGGTCTGCACCGAATCAGATTCTTATCTGAAGGATGCAGACCATTACTTTTTTAGCCTATATGATGTCAACTTTTAATATGTGCCTTATGCAGGATTCTTTCCATTCACCATATTCATCAACCTTTGGCTTGCAGGATATATTGATTCAGGATGGGTGAATATATAGAATTTATTATCTTCTAGTGCAGTAAATACTGTCATACCAACAGAATCAATTGGTATTCCTCCCAGCACTGAGCGTTTGCTGCGTATAAATCCTGCTTTGAACTCCTGACTCTGATAGTATGGATCATCCATAGAGGCATATCTCTCAGGACGATATTTATCACTTTCATATATCTTTGTCTGAATAAAGGCAGGACATAATGCGTGAATTTGAATATTATTTATCCCCCTTGCTTTTAATCCGAGATAAGTGCTTTCTGCCAACGCTACATCTGCGGCTTTTGTACTGTGATACATAACTGCATTAGGAGATACCATAATACCTGCCGTAGAAGCTACATTTATGACAGCCGCTTCTGTTCCCTGTTCAATCATCTTTGGTATAAATATCCGCATACCATATGCATGACTTAACAGATTAACTTCAGTTATCCAGTTGATATCCTGAACAGGAATCTCCCATATTGGTCCAGAGACTGCCACACCTGCATTGTTAACCAGAATATCAACTTGTCCATAAGTTCTCATGGTCAAATCATAAAGTGCTTGTACATTCTTTAGTTGAGATATATCAGCGCACTGAGACACCACTTCTCCTCCCATGGCCCTAATATCCTCTAAAGTTTTTTCCAAACCGTTCGCATCAATGTCGTTAATTACTACCTTCATCCCATGAAGTACAGCTTCTTTTGCAATAGCTTCACCTATACCGCTTCCCGCTCCGGTAACAACAATAACTTTGTCTTTGAAATCCTTCACCGCTATTCCCTCCTTTAAAATACGAATGCCTTATCGTTTGCTTCTTTAATGGCATCACCTATCAAACCTGGCTTGCAGGCATCTCCTACAGACGTAACCTTATCGAAGGCCTCTTCAAATTCATCTACGATTTCTTTTCTGGCCTTTACTCCAATGGCTAATACAACAGTATCTGCTTTTCTGCTTGTCTCAAAAGCAGTAGTTGTTACTCTCATAACTATTTCTTCTTCTTTTATAGAATCCAAACTGTGACCGGTAACAATTTCAACGCCTGCTTCATTAAGTCTCTTTAACAATAAAGCACGGACACTTGGATAAAGGGATGCACCTACTTCATTCATCATTTCTATTACAGCGACTTTATTATCTTTGGCCAATACTTCTGCCGTCTCCAGCCCTGTTACACCGCCCCCTATTATTGCTATGTTCCTATCTTTTAATACAATTTTTCCTGATAATACGTCCTCGGCAGTATGAACATTAGGTCTGTCCATGCCTGGCAGATTCGGAATTATTGGTTTCCCTCCTACTGCTAAAATTACTCCATAGGGATTCAACTTCTTTATTGTCTCAATAGTGGCTTCTGTTTTCAAGCGAACTTCCACATCAAGGGCTTTTAGTTGTGCTGCCATAGTTTCTATAAGTTCAGTTATTAGTTTCTTATATGGTGGTTTGTCAGCAATATTTAAAGTTCCACCTAAAGATGCTTCCTTCTCAAATAGTACGACTTTATAGCCCCTCTTTGCCAATACATAGGCTGCTTGCATTCCTCCGGGACCTCCGCCTATAACAGCTACAGCTCGCCCATTGCCATTCCTTATCAGCTTGTCATCCCCCAAGAATTCTTCCCTGCCGATTAACGGATTTACAGTGCATTCAATTGGACGACCGGCATTTGCAATCTTAAAGCAGTTCATACAACCGATACACTTGCGCAGTTGGTCTTCTTTCCCATATTTCGCTTTATTTCCCCATTCAGGATCGGCTAAATGACCACGACCTATTCCCACAAAATCGCATACTCTTTCTTCTAAAAGCGCTTCAGCTACTTCTGGATGCTTTATATTATTGACCGCAATCACAGGTATTTTTACGTTTGCTTTTATGGTCTTTGCCAAATCCTTTTTCCAACCCTCAGGCATGCAAGCAGGTTCTATAATTGTATAGCCTGATTCATAAGTACCACAACTTACATTTATAGCATCTATGCCTATGCTCTCCAGATATCTGGCTATTTTAACAGTATCCTTCAGAGTTAAGCCTCCTTCTATAAATTCATCTGCGCTTATACGAACTGATATGGGAAATTTAGGGCCGCAAGCAAAACGAATACCCTGTATAATTTCTGTAACAAAACGCATCCTGTTGAAAAAGTCTCCTCCATATTTATCAGTACGCTTATTTGTGTAAGGACTGATAAATTGATTCACAAGATAGCCATGTGCCGCATGAATTTCTACTCCATCTATACCGGCAGTTTTTGCTATAACTGCACCTTTCACAAATTTTTTCACCATTGCTTCACATTCAGCCGTAGTCAATTCACGAGGCACTTCTCCTATAACTTTGCAGGCTATAGGACTTGGTGCTACAATTTGCTTGCCGTCAAGCAATCGCCCATAAGTCTCTCTGCCCGGATGATGAAGCTGTACAAATACTTTGGCATCATGGCGATGAATTGCATCTGCCAATCTTACCAACCTTTGGATGTGTCTTCCGCTGGTCACACTAAGCTGATTGCTCATACCAACACCGGTTTCATCATCAATGCGAGTAATTTCTGTTATGATTAAACCGCATCCACCTTTTGCCCTCTCCTCATAATACCTGATGATCTCATCCGAGGCTTCTCCAGTTGATGATGCAAAGCCTGTACCCATGGCAGGCATTACAATTCTGTTTTTCAACTGAAGATTGCCTATCTGCCCTTTTGAAAACAGCTTTTCGTACTTCATAAAACACACCTTCCTCTAAAATTAGATTAATGTTTAATGCGTCATATTGTTGAGTTTTAGCATATTGCTTGCTTACATTTTAACAATCTTATAAGGATGTAAATAGGGTGATGTTGAACGAAAAAGCTTGCAGTCTTTGTGCACATTGCATAAAATGTAGCTGAGGTGGTAATATGAAATACTCAGATATGATAGATTTGATAAAAAATAAGTATACCTTAAATTGCATTAACATTAAACAGAAATCAGAATTTGTTGACATAGCTTTATTGGATAATGATACATACTCATATAAAGACGATACTTTATATATTGGTCATTTGGCACAACTAAACAGGGAAATTAATCCTCCTCTTTCACTTTTATATTTTGATGATGGCTCCTCAGACTATGTTAAATCTTTATTTAATTCTGCCAAAATAGAAAAATATGATTTTGCTTCAGTTTTCAACTTTATCAAGCAAGAATTGATAAAATCATTAAAAGCAGAGCATACTTATTCGAAGATGCTTAAAATGATTTTAGACGGAAAAAGTCTTTCAAGTATTTTGTGCGAAACATCAAAGGCTTGTGGCAATCCAATTGCTGTTCTCGATATAAGCGGTAAAATTCTCGCCTATTCTACCCCTTTTGATGTTCCGGACCCTCTTTGGATACAAAGCATAGAAAGAGGTTATTGTCCTTTCGAGTTTATGGAACATATAAAAGAATTAAGATTAAAAAAAACATCCCCTAAGACCTCAGAGGCTTTTATAAGCATATGCTCTCAAAACCAGATGGTTTATCTATGCAGCAAGATTCTTTCCCAAGATTGCTTATTAGGATATGTATTTATGTTTCAATGTCATTCACCAATCGATTCTCAAAGTAAAGAACTGCTTCCATTGATAAGCAAAGCTGCCGGTGAAATGATTCTTCGCAACCATGATAATATATGTCTCCGCTCTTATCTTTATGAAAGCATTCTTTCAGATATGCTGAAAGGAATTGAACCAGAGCATGCAAATGCACGAATCCAAGCCAGCGATCTTTCATTTCCTGAGAGAATGAAGGTTCTTGTCGTCAGACCTTCATATTACCACGGTCATAATTACGTAAAAGGAGAATTGATGAATAAGCTACAAAACATTTTCCCCAAAGCCCCTTCCATATATTATCAGAAAGAAATGATCCTAATAGTCCCTTTAGATGAGGATGATAAAATAAACTACTCAGCTATGAAAGAATTAAAATTGTTATGCGAAAACGACCATCTCCAAGTGGGAATAAGCAATGCTTTTACACAACCAAGCTTATTTGCCAATTATTACAATCAAGCTGATGAAGCTATACGTTTTGCACAACTTCTGGGAAGCGAAAATAATATACACCATTATACAGAATATAGTTTTTATTCCATGCTCAGCACAATTCCCCTTGAGTTTAGATTAGGCAGGTTTTGCCATCCTGCGTTGGCTATGCTTCGCAGATATGACCATGAAAAGGGGACAGAACTTTATAATACACTTAAAGTACTGACAGAAACAGGTTTTAATATGAAGAAAACAGCTGACACACTATATCTCCATAGGAACACCCTAAACTATAGAAAACAGAAAATAGAAGATATATGCGGTATAGATTTTGATGACTCCAATTTGCTCTTTCAATTGATGTATTCTTTCAAGATTGATCACTATCTTGAAAAGCAATTGTAACACTTAGAGCGTTTTAAAAATGTTCTTCAAACAATCATTTTTTTGATTTTACTTATAATTCTACATAGATATTAAATTAACTTGTTGTGCTAGCTTTGAATTACCAAAAATCTACGAATGAAAAACTCCAACATATTATGTAACCTATCATTAATAACCACAAAAATGATAGGGGGTCACATATATGCTGGAGTCTGATAGAAACTATTCTATCAAAGAAATTGGAGATTTAAAAGACTTTATAACTGTCGCTTATGTCATAATTGACGACATTTACCAAGAAGTAACTCCAACACATATTAAAAAACGTTGCAATATCAATACTTCTAAGATGAGTGATAGTGAAATAATTACCTTAAGCATTGTTGCTGAATTACTAACCATTGATTCAGAAAATGCCTGGCTTGGTTTCTGTAAGAAGAATATG
>NZ_FQZS01000028.1 GCF_900142105.1 Lutispora thermophila DSM 19022 | reverse complement strand
TGGTTACTGACTAAGTGGCTGCCCTACCTTTACCACTACAGGACTTTCACCTGTTAGCATTTGCCAGCTTCGCTGGACGCACACATCAACACCACACACTCAACGTGCACTGTTTGTGGGAATTGGTCCACTGGCTGTACTTCTTTTATTTCATAGCCATTGCTGGTCATATACTTCAAGTCTCTTGCCAGAGTTGAAGGGTTGCAGCTCACATACACCATGCGTTTTGGTGCCATCTTGACGATTACTTCCAGCAATTTCTCATCACAGCCTTTTCGTGGTGGATCCACAACCACCACATCTGCCTTTATACCTTCTTTGTAGAGCTTAGGTATTAATTCTTCAGACTCTCCAAGTATGAATTCGGCATTGGTTATGCCGTTTATATAAGCATTAACCTTTGCATCTTCTATTGCTTGTCCTACTACTTCCACTCCGTAAACCTTTTTAGCCCTTTTGCTTAAGAATAAGGATATGGTTCCTATACCACAATAGGCATCTATGATCGTTTCGTCTCCTGCGAGATTTGCATATTCCAACGCCTTATTATATAAAATCTTTGTCTGGACAGGGTTTACCTGAAAGAAGGACTGGGGCGATATTTTGAATTTAAAATCTCCTATGTAATCGAATATATATCCTTCTCCGTACAAAACTCTATTCTTATCTCCCAGTATTACATTGGTATTTTTCTTATTTATGTTCAAAACTACGGTTTTAAGGTTATCAATGTTCTGTTGAAGTTTTTCAACCAGTTCGGTTTCATGTGGTATTTGATCTCCGTTTATCACTATACATACCATGACTTCTCCGGTTTTGAATCCTTTTCTGGTCATTATATGTCTTATGAGGCCTTTCCCTGTATTCTCATCATATATGCTGATATAATGTTTAATTATAAAATCTCTTATTAATTCCAACACCTTATCGTTTATCCCGTCTTGTATAAGGCATGTATTAATATCTATAATATCATGACTTCTGGGAGCATAAAAACCTATGTTCACTTTTCCATCCTTTATTCCCACGGGAAACTGGGCCTTATTTCTATATTTCCAAGGATATTCCATGTCAATTGTGTCGTGGACTATAATATCCTTAAGTCCTCCAATGCGTTCCAAAGCATCTTTCACAATTCTGGTTTTATAATAAAGCTGTCCCTCATAACTCATATGCTGTATTTGACAGCCACCACATCTTTTTATTACAGGGCATGGGGGGTGAACCCTATAACAAGATGGCTCTAAAACATCCAAAAGCTTTCCATAGGAATAATTTTTCAATACTTTTACAACTCGAACTTTCACCTTTTCGCCCATCAATGCTCCATCTACAAAAACCGTATAGCCTTCTATCCTTCCTACTCCCATTCCTTCATTGGTTTCACTTGTTATATCTATTATATAATCTTGATTCTTCTCCACCGGTATTCTTTTCTCCATCTTTTTCTCTCCCTAATGCAATTTCTTGTCTAAGTGCTCCTATCAAGCCTATTAGATGCTCTAATTCATCTTCCAGTAGACGCTGCCGCTGTAATATATTATCTATTCTCATGTGTAAATCTTCAAGTATTATTTCAGATTTCATGTTTATCAGATACTCATTTTCTGCTCTCAACCTTTCTTTTTGAGCTTCTCTATTCTGACTCATCATGATTATTGGAGCCTGAATAGAAGAAATGCAAGCCAGTACCAGATTGAGAAAAACATAGGGATAAGGATCAAAAGGGTTTTCCAATATCCATTTTGTATTTATAATTCCCCATGAAAATACAAGTAGCATAAAAAAAATTATGAACTTCCAGCTTCCTGCAAATTCAGCCATTTTATCTGCTGCCTTCTGTCCCGTTGTAAGTCTTTTGCTCATCTCTATATTTATGTTCAAAGAGCGTCTGTCTCTTAACAGCTCATGAATTTTCTTTTCTCTTTCATTTTCATCGGAAATCAATATTTCAGCTAAATCTTTTTTTGGCAAGTCTTTCACCCCTGCAAGTTTTTATTTATATATTCTGCTCAACATGAAGTAGTGTTTATTCAAAAGCCGTAATTGCGAAAAAAAAAGCACCATATTGGTGCAACAATTAGAATCAGTTACATTTTGATTATTACCAAATGTTTCTTTTTTTAAACACTTCAAAACTATTATGTTTTCTATGATGTGCTATACATTTCCAATTTCAATATTAATGATTTTTAGTAGTCTTAAAACATCGAGCATAACTTTTTAATATGATATAAAATTAAACAATCTATCATATATGTCAGGATACTTCTTTTTCAGATTGATGGGTCTGCCTTCCTTATTGGTAAATGCGCTTGTGGTTTCTCCTTCAGCTAACAATACTCCATCTGTGGCTCTTATGAGCTGATAGCTGAAAGTTATCCTCGCTGCTGTCATATTCTTTACCATGGTTCGTACCACCAATTCATCATCATATTTTGCAGGTACTCTGTACTTGCAGTGGGTCTCTACTATGGGAAGCATTACTCCAGCCTCTTCCATATCCTTATAGGACATGCCTCCCTTTTCCCTCAAAAACTCAGTTCTTCCTATTTCAAAATAGATGTAATAATTTGGATGATATATTATACCCATCTGATCTGTTTCGCCATATCTTGTCCTCAAAGCTGTGTCATGAGTCATCCATTTCACTTCCCTTACAAAACTCTGGCTTTCCCTCTGTACACAAGACCTCTGCTTCCGTCAACGGTTACAGTCTGTCCATCTTCAAGTATCTCTGTGGCTCTATCCACTCCAACTATAACCGGCTTACCAAGTTCAATGCCTACTATGGCAGCATGGGAGGTAAGTCCTCCTTCTTCAATTATAAAGGCTCCTGCCTTCATCATCAAAGGCACCATATCATAGTCTGTTGCTTCAGCAACCAGTATATCTCCTTGGTTTATCTTATCCAGATCTTTTTCTCCATTTTTAATGATACATACCTTTCCTGTCACTGCTCTGTTTCCGATACCCATCCCCTTTGCGATTACTTCACCTACCACATGAACTTTTATAAGGTTTGTCGTTCCAGCTACACCTACGGGTATGCCTGCAGTAATAACCACAAGATCTCCGTTTTCTATGAGTTCACATTCCAATGCTTTATTTACAGATTGCTGTATCATTTCATCAGTACTGTCTGTAGTAGGAACTATTATTGGGGTTATGCCAAAGCTTAATGTCAACTTTCTGGCAACCTTTTCATCAGGAGTGGCAGCAATTATTGGAGCCTTAGGTCTGTATTTGGATACCATTCTGGCTGTTGATCCTGATTGGGTGGGGGTAATTATTGCAGAAGCGCCCAATTCCATTGCCGCAGCACTGCTGGCATAGCTTATGGCATTTGTTACTGTCACAGGCTCTTGACCGTAGGTCTTTATAAGTTTCTTCCTATAATCCAGAGCCATTTCAGTCCTCTCAGCCACTGCTGCCATAGTAGATACTGCTTCATAAGGATATTTTCCGGCTGCAGTTTCACCAGACAGCATCACCGCATCGGTGCCGTCAAATATTGCATTGGCTATATCGGTAACCTCGGCTCTAGTGGGTCTGGGATTTCGGATCATGGATTCCATCATCTGAGTAGCGGTTATAACCGGTTTTCCAATGGCATTGGCCATAGCTATCAGGTGCTTTTGCACAAGAGGTATTTCTTCCGTAGGAATCTCTACTCCCAAGTCTCCTCTTGCCACCATGAGTCCATCTGCGACTCTCAGTATTTCCTCGCAATTGTCAACTCCTTGCTGGTTCTCTATTTTTGCGATTATCTGTATATGATTTGCCTTTCTCTGTTCCAATACCCTTCTTATCTCATATATGTCCGATGCCTTCCTGATGAAAGAAGCAGCTATGAAATCTATATCATTATCTATACCAAAATTGATATCTTCAATATCCTTTTCCGTTACTGCAGGCAATTTTGACGTGGCTCCAGGTATGTTCACATTCTTTCTGTCGGTGACTACACCACCATTAACTACCTGACACAATACATCTGTTTCATTTTTATCCAAAACCTTCAATTCTATCAAACCGTCTGCTATCAGTATCCTTGATCCGGCGCTTACTTCCTTGGGCAGATTTTTATAGCTTATGCTTACAATGGAGTCATCTCCTTCTATTTCCCTGATGGTAAGTGTAAAGCAATCGCCAGTTTTTAGTTCTGCGGAACCTGTTTTGAACTTGCCCAGCCTTACCTCTGGCCCTTTTGTATCCAACATTATAGCTATCGGTTTATTCAGATTTTGTCTTGCCTTCTTTATATTATCAATTCTTATCTTATGCTCCTCATGGGTACCATGGGAAAAATTCAATCGGGCTACATTCATACCAGCCATTATCAGCTTTTCTAGCATTTCAACGCTTTCACTGGCTGGTCCTATGGTACATACAATCTTGGTTCTTCTCATCTGTCTCACCCCGTTATATAGATAATATCTTTGCCAGTTTGTACATATCCATATTAAAGTTCTTTTTCATTTCAAGGGCTTTATCAATATCTTCATCTATTATCTTGTTATCTCTTATACCAACTACTCTTCCGGATTCTCCATCAAGCAATGCTTCCACAGCTTTTGAACCTAGCCTGCTGGCTAATATCCTGTCAAAAGCCGTTGGACTGCCTCCTCTTTGGAGGTATCCCAATATGGTAACCCTTACTTCCATACCAATTTTACTATGGATCTCTTCTGCCAATTCTGTTGCCTTTCCTACTCCTTCCGCCAGCAATATTATGCTGTGGAGTTTTCCTCTGTTTTTTCCCTGCAAAAGCTTTTTACATACATCATCGCAGGTATAATCCACCTCTGGAACAATGATGCTTTCTGCACCCCCTGCCAGACCTGCGTATAAGGCAATATCTCCTGAGTTTCGTCCCATGACTTCGATTATACTGATTCTTTCATGGGATGTTGTGGTATCTCTTATTTTATTTATGGCATCCAATACTGTGTTTACTGCTGTATCAAAGCCAATGGTATAATCTGTATAAGCTAAATCGTTATCTATGGTTCCTGGTACACCTATGCATCGCACACCTCTTTTGCACAGTTCCCTGGCCCCCTTGAAAGTTCCATCGCCGCCTATTACCACTATTCCGTCAAAATCAAATATATCTATGATATTAATAGCTTTTTGCAATCCGTCTTCTGTCTGAAACTCTTCGCATCTTGCAGTCCTTAAGATGGTCCCGCCCCTATGAATTATGTCAGCAACGGAAGAAAGGTTCATCTCCATTACATCACCATGAATGAGTCCATTGTATCCTCTTTTTATGCCATAAACATTAAGCCCATTATATATTGATGTTCTAACCACGGCTCTTATGGCTGCATTCATTCCAGGAGAATCTCCTCCGCTGGTCAATACAGCAATATTTTTCATCAGTTCTCCCCCTTATATTAATGTTTATAAATCTCACCATGCATTAGAAAAAGAGGTTGCTGCAAAACTCTTTTTTGTCATTTATTGCACAGCCAAAAATCTCCACGCATTGTCCTACAAGCTTCTTCAATGCCATGCTCTTCATAATGACAGTTTAAATGGGTTTTGCAACAACCCCCTTATAATCCAGCTTCATATATTATGTTTTGGGCATCCTCTGCTTCACCTTCAGGCACCAAAACCTCATAATAACCATCTTTTTTATCTGCACTTTTATTGATAGGCTGAATCTTTGCCAGCATACCTTCCTGTGCTAACAATTCTTGAGTTCTTTCAGCTGATTTTTTATTTTTGGCTATATATATCACTGTCCACATACATGATGCCTCCTTGGGTTCACGGACTTTCCTTAACCTTAGTTTAATCTACTATAGTTTTTATTTCAAGGCGACACATTTATCTCCGCATATTTTTTTTAGCTCTTCCACCAAAGAGTCATTGATATTGACCCATATGCTGCGAGATGCCTGCATAACCCTTGGTTTTCCTTCGCTTTTCTTTGCTTCATCAACTATATAAACCGGATGGTCTCCCTTGTTTTTTTTCAACACTTCTTTTATGTCTTCAAGAATCTGAGGATTTTCATCCGAATCAATTTTTATATAAAGTTTATTGCAGCCAGGTTTATTCTTTCCATCTCTCTTTAATGGAGCTATTTTTTCACAGATTATTTTTGCATTCTCTTCTTCTTTTATGCTTATCCTTCCTTCAATCAGAATTATGCTATCCGGCTTCAGCAAATCTCTATATTGCTCATAGGTTTTAGGAAATATTATCATTTCTATGGTCCCATACAGATCTTCCAACTGGGCAAAAGCCATCATGCTGTTGTTCTTTGTAGTCTTTGCTTTTATTGATTCTAATATGCCTCCCATGATGACCTTTTTATTATCCATTTGAATAATTAATGCCTCCATATCCATTTCATCTGACTGATCAATAATCAACTGAGATGTATTGATGCTTGTCTTGCTATCCAATTCCTCTTTATACTCCAGCAAAGGGTGACCGCTAATGTAAAGCCCCAGCATTTCTTTTTCCATGGCCAGCATCACATTTTTAGGGTATTCATCCAGTTCCGGATATACCTCCTCGCCTATTGACATATCACATGCTCCATTATCAAACAATGATAACTGACCATCTATATTATTCTTTCTCTGGTCATGAACACAATCCATGAACCTTTCGTAAACTGCCATAAGTTTGCTCCTGTAAATGCCAAGGCTATCAAAAGCACCGCATTTAATAAGGCTTTCCACAGTTCGCTTATTAACAACTCCTAAGTCAACTTTATTTACAAAGTCAAAGAGGCTTTCATATTTACCCTTTGATTCCCTGTTTTCTATTATGGAGTTTATGGCATTTATACCTACATTCTTCACGGCTGCCAAACCAAATCTTATCTTTTTATCTTTTACAGTAAAGTTTATATGGCTTTCATTAATATCCGGAGGCAGCACTTCTATACCCAATTTTCTGCTGTTTAATATATATTCCGCCACCTTGCTGCTGTTGTCCATGACACTAGTGATAAGGGCTGCAGTAAATTCTACAGGATAGTAATATTTAAGCCATGCTGTCTGATAGGCCACCACTGCATATGCAGCAGCATGTGATCTATTAAAACCATACTTGGCAAACTCAGCCATTTCATCGAATATTCTTTCTGCAGTATCCTTATCTATGCCATTTCTTATGCATCCTGGAACTATTATATTACCATTTTCGTCACAGATGCCGTTTATGAAATTTATCTTTTCCTGAGCCATCACATCTGCCTTCTTCTTTGACATGGCTCTTCTCACCAGGTCAGATCTGCCCATAGAGTATCCGGCTAGTTCTCTGAACACCTGCATTACCTGTTCCTGATATATGATGCATCCGTAAGTAACACTCAATATGGGTTCCAATTTTGGATGTAGGTATTTAACCATTTGGGGATTGTGTTTGTTTTTTATATATCTTGGTATCTGATCCATAGGGCCCGGCCTGTACAATGAAATTCCCGCTATTATGTCTTCAAGGCAGTTGGGTTTTAACTCTTTCATAAACTGGGTCATGCCAGCACTTTCAAGCTGAAACACTCCATAGGTTTCGCCCTCGCATATCATATTGTAAACCCTGCTGTCATTATAATCTATTTTTGATAGGTCCGGCACTTCCAGCCCTTGCTCTCTAATAATATTCAATGTATCTCGAATAACCGTCAAAGTACGGAGACCGAGAAAATCCATTTTCAGCAGTCCCAACTCCTCCAATGTGGTCATGGGAAATTGGGTTGTGATTACATCTTCGTTCATTTGCAATGGAACATAGTTGGTAACAGCCTCTTTTGCAATTACCACTCCTGCTGCATGGGTGGAAGCATGTCTTGGCATCCCCTCTAAAGCCTTGGACATATCGATAAGTTGTCTGATATCCTCATCATCTTCATATAGTTTCCTAAGCTCCGGGTTCACATTCAGTGCTTTATCTATGGTCATGCCCGGTTCCATAGGAATTTTTTTTGCTATATTGTCCACCTGTGCATATGGCATGTTCAGCGCTCTTCCCACATCTCTTATGGCAGCTCTGGCTGCCATGGTTCCAAATGTAATTATCTGCGCTACTCTTTCTTTACCGTATTTCTCAACTACATAATCGATGACTTCCTGTCTTCTCTCATAGCAGAAGTCAACGTCAAAATCCGGCATGCTTATTCTTTCAGGATTGAGGAACCTCTCGAATATAAGGTTGTACCTTATTGGGTCAATATCTGTAATACCTATGGCATAAGCCACAATACTTCCTGCTCCGGATCCCCTTCCCGGCCCTACCATTATGCCGTTATCCTTAGCAAATCTCACATAATCCCATACTATAAGGAAATAGTCTGCATAGCCCATTTTTTCGATGACACTGAGTTCGTAATCCATCCTCTCCCTCAGTTCATCTGTAATCTCTTTATACTTTTCATTCATGCCTTTTTCACAAAGATGTCTGAGATATGCATCTGAATTATAACCCTCAGGCACATCGAACTTGGGCAAATGTATATGGCCAAAGGTAAAATCCACATTGCACCTGTTTGCTATTTCCACAGTATTATCTAAAGCTTCCGGTACATATTTGAACAACTCATACATTTCTTCAGTAGATTTTATATAAAACTCATCGGTTTCAAATTTCATTCTGTTTTCATCAGCAATGGTCTTTCCTGTTTGGATGCACAAGAGCACATCGTGTACCTGAGCATCTTCCCTATCTACATAGTGAACATCATTGGTAGCCACCAAGGGTATTCCCGTTTCATGGGACATTCTTATCAATTCCTGATTGATCAATGCCTGCTCCCTTATTCCATGATCCTGAAGCTCCAGGTAGAAATTCCCCTCGCCAAAAATCTCCAGATATGTCAAAGCTTCTTCCTTGGCCCTTTCATAATTTCCATTCAGTATAAACTGCTGTATAGAACCTGCCAAACAGGCACTCAATGCAATAATCCCTTCTGAGTGTTTTCTCAAAAGTTCAAAATCCACTCTCGGCTTATAATAAAATCCTTTGATGAACCCTTGAGATACCAGATATGTGATATTCCTGTAGCCTGTCTCATTTTGGGCCAAAAGAACTAAGTGATATTGGTCGCTGTCATACTTTGGATCTCTGTCTTCCATTCCTCTTGTGGCTACATATACTTCACAGCCTATTATGGGCTTTATATCGTATTTTTTAGCTTGTTTATAAAAATCTACTACCCCATACATAACGCCATGATCCGTTATGGCTATGGAGGACATGCCTAATTTCTTAACCTTTTCCATGATCTTGTCCAGCCTTGAAGCGCCATCTAAAAGGCTGTATTGAGTATGGACATGAAGGTGTACAAAATCCCTCATAATATCTTATCCTTTCAAGTCTTCTATCTATCTAAAAGTTTGTGCATATTTTTCTTGTATAACTCTACTCCAGGCTGATCAAAGGGATTTACTCCCAGTAGATAGCCGCTCACAGCACATGCCTTTTCCATGAAGTATACCATATGTCCGAAACATTGCTCTTCTATAGCAGGTATTTCCAAGGAAATTACCGGTGTACCTCCCTCTTCATGAGCTTTCATAGCTCCTTTATAGGCAATGTTACTTATGTCATTAAAGGTCATATCCTTTAAATAGTTCAATCTTTCTATATCATCATCAAAGCATGGTATATTCATATCTTCTGGAGGGTTTTTTACTTTTATTATAGTTTCGAACACATTCTTGCTTCCTTCCTGAAGATACTGACCCATTGAATGCAAATCCGTAGAGAATTGAAGCACTGCAGGGAATATTCCTTTTCCTTCCTTGCCTTCGCTTTCTCCAAAAAGCTGCTGCCACCATTTTCCAAAGTATTCCATTGAAGGTTCATAGTTTATTAAGGTCTCTATGTGCTTTCCCTTTTTATACAATATATTTCTTAATACAGAATACCTATAGCAGTTATTGGACTGAAGCTTTGGATCATTATATGAACTATAGGCATCTCGAGCTCCTTTCATCACTTCCTCAATATTTATTCCTGCCACTGCCATGGTAAGCAAAGCTGCAGGAGTCAACACAGAGTATCTACCTCCTATGTTTGATGGTATTTCAAAGGTTTCATAACCTTCCTTATTGGCAATTTCTCTCAATGCTCCTTTATTTTTATCGGTAATGGCTATGATTCTATCTTTTGCTTCAGCTTTGCCATATCTTTTCTCCAGCATGTCTCTGAAAACTCTAAAGGCTATAGCTGTTTCCAATGTTGTACCTGACTTTGATATGACACAAATACTGAAGTCCTTGTCCTTCACTTTATTAACAATCTGTTGAATATATGTGCCGCTAAAGTTATTGCCGGAAAAGTATATCTCAGGGGAATCAGATTGCATCATCTCAACAGCAGCTCTGCTGCCTAGATAGGATCCGCCTATTCCGATTGAAATGAATGCCTGTGAATTGCTTCTTAGCCTATATGCAGTTTTCTTTATATTTTCTATTTCTTTTCCATCATATCTTTCAGGTAGATCAATCCAGCCCAGGGGCATCCTTTCATACTCATCCTTGCTATGAAGGCAATTATGGATTGAAAAAATATCACCCTCATATGAATCCAATTCTTCTTCTTTGATGATATCCTTTGAAAAGTTTAAATCTATCTTCAACAAGGGATAACCTCCTATTGATTTTTCTCCTTTAATTGATCGGCAAGCTCATCAAGCTTTCTTAGTCTATGATTAACTCCTGATTTTCCAACCGGAGGGTTTAACATTTCTCCTAGTTCCTTCAGGCTTGCATCCTGATGCAAAAGCCTTGCTTCTGCTATATCCCTGAGATTTTGTGGTAATTTGTCCAATCCCATATGCTCTTTTATATACTCTATATTATTTATCTGTCTCATAGCTGCATTTACTGTTTTGCTAAGATTGGCAGTCTCGCAATTCACCAACCTGTTGACATTGTTTCTCATTTCCTTATATATCCTTACATTCTCCAGATCTAACAGTGCACTATGAGCTCCAATAATATTTAGGAAATCAACAATATTCTCTCCTTCTTTAAGATAGACTACAAAGTTGTCTTTTCTTATAACAATTTTAGCATTAAGTCCAAAACTATTCATAAGATTCTTTATATCCTTTGCATATACTTCGTTGCTTGTTACCAATTCCAAATGGTAGGTCTTCTCAGGATCACTTATAGAACCCCCTCCAAGGAATACTCCTCTGAGATAAGCTCTTTTGCAGCAATCTTTCCTGATTATGCTGTTTGGGATTCTATTGTTTATTCTGGGTCCCTTTGATGTTTCATTTATTATATAAAGCTTCTTTAGAATATCTTCCGAAGCTGAATCCGAATCAACCAACAGTGTATAGCTATAATTTTTCTTCAACTGCTTATTCTTAGTCATAGCAACTTTTGTATGAAAATCAAAGTTGTTTTTTATCAAAGAAAAAATGTTTCTTGCAATGGCTGCATTTTCTGTTGTAAGCTTTATACCGATTCGGTTTTTCCCTAGTATCTGTATGGTTCCGTTCATTTTTATCAAGGCAGATAACTCTGCTATCTGACAGCAGGATCTTTCATCCTGCAATTTTGCTATCTCGTTTTTTACCTTTGATGAAAAGGACATTATAAATCACCCTTTATTTGATAGTACCAAACTTATTTAAAGGCCACAATCTGAACACGGCTTTACCCAATATGTTTTCCCTATCCACAAATCCCAATGAATCAGATCTGCTGTCACGGCTCTCGGGTCTGTTGTCTCCCAGCACAAAGTATTTATTTTCCGGTACCTGCGATTGTTGAAATTCATTAGCATAGGTAGGAACCTGAATATAGTCTTCTTTCAATAATTCTCCATCTATATATACATATCCATCTCTAATATCCACATTATCTCCAGGCAATCCGATTACTCTTTTTATCAAATCTTTATGTTCCAAATTGTCACTTAAAACAACTATATCTCCTCTGCTTGGTTCTCCAACTCTATAACTCAGCTTAGAGACAATCAATATCTGTCCTTCATATAACGTAGGCTCCATGGAAGGCCCTTTCACATATGCAATCTGAAAAATATAGGTTTTCAATAAGAAAGCAATAATAAAAGCTGTAGCAACCAATTTTATCCAGGATATTATTTCCTTCCTAATATTCTCACTCAAAGTCATCTCTCCCTTACTAAAAATATAGTCTTACCTTTCTTGGCTCAGTAAGGTGAATATGCATCTAGACAATTCATTATAATCATGTCTAACATACCCTTTATCAACTCTTACAAAATCGCCTTCCACAGTTTTGATGCCCTTTGCTCTCACATTCTCCCAATCGATCTCCACTGCATTTGCATATTCATCCATATATTTAATTGCCAGTTCTTCAGGTATGCTTCCTGTATTGACAATAGCATATTCTATTATATCATGTTTAGCATGTTCATTTATAGCATCGATATGATCACATAGTCTATATCCTATGGTCTCTCCCTTTTGGGTCATTATGTTACAAACATATATTTTCATAGCTTTGGATTCATATACTGTTTTTGCTACATCTGTCACCATAAAATTAGGTATTATACTGGTATAAAGGCTGCCAGGACCAATTATCACCGCATCGGCCTCTATGATGGCTTCCAATGCTTCCTCCATAGGCTTACAGTCTTCCGGCTCAAGAAAAACTCTCTTTATTCTCTTTCTGCTGCTTATCTGTATCTTTGGAATCTGGGATTCACCCTTTATTATAGTCCCATCATCCAATTCCGCATATAATGTCACATTATCAAGCGTTACCGGCATGACTTTCCCAGTTACTGCCAACACATTGCTTATCTCCTTAACTGCATTGTCAAAGCTGCCGCATATATCATTCAAAGCGGCTATAAACAGATTACCAAAGCTTTGACCTTTTAGACTGCCTTCCTTGAATCTATACTCCATCAGCCTCTCCATGATTGGCTCCGTATTTGCCAGAGCTAATATGCAGTTTCTTATATCACCGGGAGGTAACATTCCCAAATCATTTCTCAGTATTCCTGAACCTCCCCCATCATCTGCCATAGTCACTATGGCAGTTATATTCGATGTATAAGCTTTAAGTCCCCTCAATAAAGTAGATAGACCGGTTCCTCCCCCTATAGCAACCACCTTAGGTCCTCCAATAGCCCAACCATTGTTTTTGACCAGCTTCTTTGAACCATTTACTTCCAAAACCATCTTCCTCCATCATTATCAGTTTCCTTCTTCATATAAATCCCTATGCTCCAAAATTACCCTGTGTTCTTTCTCCTTTAATTTCTGATAAAGCATGTTTGCCATGGTTACAGATCGATGCCTTCCACCGGTACATCCTATGGCTATCACCAGTTGACTTTTACCTTCCTTTATATAATACGGTATAAGAAAATCTATCATGTCCAACAGTTTCTCCATGAACTCTTTTGCCTCAGGCCATTTCATCACATATTCCTTGACTTCATCATCATTGCCGCTAAGCTTTTTCATAGATTCAATATAGTAAGGGTTTGGTAAAAACCTGACATCGAACACCAAGTCACCATCCAGGGGTATGCCATATTTAAAGCCGAAGGAAATTATGTTTATAATCAGTTTTTCCGTCTTGCCACCTTCCACAAAAAGATGAATTATTTCCTGCTTAAGTTGTGATGTACTCATATTAGTTGTGTCTATTATATAATTGGCCTTCTCTTTTAATTCTTTCAATTTCATTCTTTCTGCTTTAATGCCCCTTATTATCCTGCCATCTCTCGCCAGGGGATGCATTCTTCTGCTGGTCTTGTATCTTTTAATCAATGTCTCATCGGAAGCTTCCAGGAATAATATTTCATAGTTTAAACCTCCTCGTTCCATTTCCTCCAGGCTTGATTGGAGTTGATCGAAAAATCTGCCACCTCTTATATCGGTGACTATTGCAACCTTTTCTACTCCTCCTCTGGTTTGGCAGCATATTTCTGCAAACTTCATTATCAGCGCCGGAGGCAAATTGTCTACACAGAAAAAGCCCAAATCCTCTAAAAATTTGATGGCTTGGCTTTTCCCTGCCCCTGAAAGTCCTGTAATAACTACAAATCTCATCATATCCCCTCCTATAGCAGAATTAAGGTTTCACTGCATTTATAATCTGTTCATATGTCAATCCAGCTGATTCCGCAAGTTCTATGGCATTTTCAAAGTTTCCTACATCCTCCGGTTTATGTGCATCACTGTTGATTACAAACTTGGCTCCATGTTTTGCAGCCGCCTTTAGATAATCAACAGTCATTATATTGCTCTTGGCATTTATCTCCAATGCTGTTCCTACCTTAGCTGCTACTTCCGCCAAGCGAACTGTATCCATTGACATTCTTGCTCCTGGATGAGTTATAATATCTATTTTATGCTTCCTTATTGCATTTATCATTATATCGGTATTATGCTGCCTAGTTTCCTCCGCCATGTACTTGCTTATGCCGGAAAGATAGTTTCTGCCATATATATGTATATAGCTTGAAATACCTTTCAATCGAACCATCATATGATAACCCAAGAGAACAATATCCATGTATTTCATGGTTTCATCATCCATGTCTATTTCTCCGTCTTTGCTTATAATATTACACTCCAAGCCTAAAAGAACCTTAAAATCATCAAACATCTCATTTATCTCATCTATTTCTTCCCGCATTCTTTTCAGCTTCTCCCTCTTAACTCCATAGGTGAAGTGTCTTAGACCATGATCTGTGATTGCTATCTCTTTTAAACCTTTCTGCCTTGCAACCATTACATTGTCCATTATGGTTCCTGTTCCATGGCTGTATATGGTATGTGTGTGGTAATCTGCAAAGAGTTTCATCATATGTTTCACCTCTTCATATTCAATCTTATTATATACTACTCTTATTATTATCAAAAGAATATTTTGGATTCCATTGAAATAGATAAGCCACAGAGACTTCTGCTGCCCTGTGGCTTTTTACTATTCAAATTTGCCTATTAGCTTTACTTCTGTTTCAAGTTCCACTCCAAATCTCTCATATATGGTTTTCTGGATATGCTTTATTAAATTATATATATCTCTCGCAGTGGCACCTCCTTTGTTTACAATGAAACCACAGTGTTTCTCTGATACCTGGGCACCTCCTATTGACATGCCCCTAAGACCTGCATCTTCAATGAGCTTTCCTGTATAATAACCTTCAGGTCTTTTGAAAACGCTTCCTGCACTGGGCATATCCAAGGGTTGCTTGCTTTGTCGCTCTTTCGTGTAATTATCCATGAGAGACACTATTTCTGATTTGCTTCCCTTTTTCAATTTAAATGTACTGCCTAGAACTATATAATTATTTTTCCACACTGCACTCTTCCTATATCCAAACTCCATTTCCTTGTTTTGCACCACTTTATATTCCAGATTTCCGTCCAGCACCTCAACTGTCTCTATGACATCCTTCATCTCATGACCATAGGCTCCTGCATTCATAGCTACCGCTCCACCTATGGAACCAGGTATGCCGCTTGCAAACTCAAGCCCTGACAAAGAGTTAGCCATAGCCACTTTGGCTACCTCAGGAAGTTTTGCGCCACATTGAGCTATGATTCTGTCTTCCACTACCTGTATAGACGATATTTTTTCCCCTAGCTTTATTACCGCCCCGCTGATTCCATAGTCAGATACCAACAGGTTTGTTCCGTTTCCAATTATATAATATGGTATATTATTATCTTTTGCATATCTTATAAACTCCGTCAATTCTCTTACATTTTCAGGCTCTATAAATATATCAGCATTTCCTCCAACTTTAAAAGAAGTATGATTTTTCATTGGTTCATTTAATTTAATGTTTGAAAATAAATCACTTAAATGCAATATATAATCCTCCTTTGATAAATCCCATTATGCTTCTATCCTTCTAATAATACCTATGGGGGTTTGCTCGGAGCATTGGCCTAGAGGATTGTCCCTAAGTATGCCTAAAAGACTCTTCCTGTCCATAGTTTCTTCGGACGTTCCCAATATGTTTCCTCCTAAATCGTTTATATCAACTATGGCAACTTGGGCTTTTATACTTTGACTTATCTCCTTGGCAACTTTATCGGGATTTTCAGGTCCCAATACCACATACCTGTTATAAGGTGGAAGCGTATTAGGCGTCGGACCGTCAATGGAGGAAGCCTTGTATCCAGCTATTCTGTAGAAGTCTCCCCTTCTGCCTATGAGCTTTCCAAAGAAGCTTACAGCTGCAGCAAATAGTATCCTAATAACTCCGCATTCCCTTAAAGCCATTTCCATAGTTTCGGGTATGCCTAATCCTATACCGGCAGGTGTTTTCGTTACAAATCTGGATAAAAACTTAGCCAATGGTCTAGGCTTTATTTCTTCCAATGGGTATGCCCTACCCTGGGTTATGGCTACAGCTTTCTCGCTTATGAATACTATATCATCTTCCGTAAGAATCTCTTGGGTATATTTTTTCACTACGTCCACAATGTTATCATCTTTGACTATAACATGAGTCTTAACCGGTATTCTTAAATATTTCTTATTATTATATTCTATGATCGGTTGTTTTTCTTTTTTCTTTTTATCTTCCGACATTTTATCTCCTCCGATTACCTAATACAATCATTACTTAATTATACAACATTATGTTATATGGTATCTATATAATTATTTGACAAAATTATATAGATTAATCACTTAGATAAGGAAAATACTTACTCACATGCCTGTTTATATCTTCCATTACTTCTTGTGGAGATTTTTCATATACTAGCATTTCTCTTATATTATATTGTATAATTGCGTTAATTTCCTGCCAATTTTTGTTCTTAGGTAATATTTGGGCATAGCTCAAATTCTCGTTTACTCTGTTCATTTCCTCATCTTCAACATATATCAGATTTCCTGATTTTCTTGGGGAAAAGTATCCGAATCTTGCTAAATCCTCAGTAAAGCTTTTATCTGTAATGTATTTGATAAACTTGGCGCACATGTTTCTCTTTCCGGCATCCTCTTGCTTAAATATTCCATAGCTGTAGTATACCTCGTTCATGTATATGGGTATTTCCGCCTCACCGGTTGGATAACTTGCAACAGTGAATTCCAAATTATACTTACCCGCCATATTTCTTATGTATGGAATCATCCAGGCATCTGCCATCAACACGGCACACTTTCCCTGAAGAAAAGTTAAAAATGCTTGATTCTTGCTCATCTCTCCAAACTGTGGATCAGCAACTTTATGAGTATGTTTCAGATCATATAGTTTCTGTAGACCACTTAAAGCCTCAGGACTGTTAAATGCATATTTGCCCATATCATCTGTGAAATGGGCTCCGTCAGACATCAAAATACCTGTAACATTATAGCTGCCAATATCAATATACCCATTTATGCCATATATGTTCTCCGAACCTCTTCTGCTCCCTTTGAATGTAAGTTTTTTCAATGATTCCAGAAACTCAGAATATGTCCACTGTCCATCTTGGGGAAGTTGAACATTCCTTTCCTGAAAAATCTTTTTATTCAACAGTAAAGTATAGCCTCGGCAAGCCCATGGCAAACCATACATTTTACCTTCATAACTTACGGCCTCTAATGCTCCTTCCTTATAATCATTCCTATCCTCTTCTTCAATATATTCATCCAGAGGCTCCAGTAACCCTGATGATATAAAGTACCAGTCGCTGCCTATAGGCGCTATATCAGGCATGGCCCCTATTTTTGCGGCAGCCATCAATGTAGTTTTGCCATCCTCAGGGGATAAAGACCTAAATTCTATGTACACTCCCGGATTGTTCTTCTCAAACTCCCTGATTCTCTTTTCTATCCATCCGAGTTTGCTTCCGTTGGTGGTATCCAGGTTTGGATAATCCCAGAAACTTATTATTCCCTTCCACTCTGCTTCCACTGTCTTTGGTTTATTTATGTTCTTGTAATCAACTGTATATTTCCTGAATAATGCAGGACCAGTGATGATATATGCCACTATCATAATACATAAAAAAAGAGTTACAGCCCTTTTGACTGCCACTGAGACACCTCCTTGATTGAACTAAGAGCTATGAACTATGAGCTATAAACTGAGATTTAAGTTCTTATGATTTTTATTAAATTTATATTCCTTTTTATTAATAAATAGCACAATTAATAACTATAGCAAAAAACAAAACAGCAGGTATTGCTACCTGCCTATTCTTCATCCTTTTCCACCCTATAGTTTACATTAGAATATTGATCATTGTAGTTGCTTCTATCCATGGGTTCTTCCGGCATTATTAATGCAGCTATAAGGTATGCCATGAAAACTGGAAAACCTGCACTTAAAAAGAAGAAAGCAATCCATATCAATCTCACGATGGTCACGTCAATATCGAAATACTCAGCCAAGCCTCCGCATACACCGGCTAGGGTCTTATTATGCCTTGATTTATACAATTTTTTATTCATATCGTTTACCTCCATTACTACTTCTACACTTCTGTAACAATATACGATATTTGATGAGAAAAGTCTTATTTATTGAAAAAATTATAAATATTTTCTGCTGCTTTTTTGTTCATACCTTTTACCTTTAACAGTTCTTCAATGCTTGCTTCCTTGATGGCTTCAATATTTTTAAAATGCTTAAACAATGCTTTTTTCCTTTCCGGTCCTATTCCTTCAATTTCATCCAGCATTGATTTTTCAAGCTTTTTCTCTCTCAAGCTTCTATGATATTCAATGGCAAATCTATGGGCTTCATCTTGAATGGAGGCCATAAGCTTGAAGGCCTGGCTTCTTACAGGTATGTTTATTTCTCTATCCTCAAAAATAAGCCCCCTTGTCCTGTGCCTGTCGTCCTTCACCATTCCGCATATTGGTATGGTCAGATTTAGCTCTTTCAAAACTTCAGAAGCAGCATTTACATGCCCTTTACCGCCATCTACCATTATTAGATCGGGGAACTCAGAAAACTTCCCTCTGGCATAGTCTCCATCTTCTTCATCAATTTTCTTTCTTTCCTCTATTCCGTGGGTAAATCTTCTCCATAATATCTCTCTCATGCTGCCGTAATCGTCCTGACCTTCGAATCCCTTTATCCTGAATCTTCTATAATTTTTCTTTGCAGGCTTGCCATTTTCAAATACAATCATGGAAGCAACATTATCCACACCTTGAATGTTTGATATGTCAAAGGCTTCAATTCTGTTAATGTCCCTATGGTATAATTCCATATAACCTGCCAGTTCTTTGCAAGCTTCAGAAATCTTCTTCTCCTTTTCTTCCTTTTCCAACTCTAATCTTATGTTCTCCTCTGCATTATTTCGCGCCATTTCCACCAGCTTTCGCCTATCCCCTCTCTGTGGAACTGTTATGGAAACCTTTGACCCTTTTTTACTGCCCAACCATTCCTCAATAAGCTCTTTCTCATCAAAATCATGAGAAACTAATATGGTCTTGGGTACATAAAGAGCCTTATTGTAAAATTGTTTCATAAAACTACTTATTATTTCTCCTCCATCGCTATTAGCCACATCAGACAAAAAGAAGGTTTCACGACCAATGAGCTTTCCTCCTCTCACAAAGAAAGCTTGGACACATATCAGCTCTCCAGATCCAGCATAGGCTATCACATCTTGGTCTTCCATTCTTGAGGAAATTATTATCTGCTTTTCGTTTATCTTCTTTACAGCCTCAATCTGATCTCTAAGCTCCGCAGCCTTCTCAAATTCCAGATTCTCTGCATACTTCTCCATTTTTTCTTCCAGCTCTGAAAGCAATTGCTGCTGCTTACCTTCGAGAAAAAGCAATACAGAATCCACCAGTTTATTGTACTCTTCCTTGCTCACTTTGCCGGTACATGGCGCTATGCATTGATTTATATGGGCGTTGAGACATGGTCTCTCCTTACCGGCAATTTTTTCGATGTTTTTATTACAACTCCTGATGGGGAATATTTTTGATATTAATTGGATGGTCTGATTGACAGCCTTTGTGTCGGTATAGGGCCCAAAATATTTGGCTCCATCCTTTTTTATCTCCCTTACTTTAAGGACTCGAGGGAAACCTTCGTTAGTAGTTACTTTTATATATGGATAATGCTTGTCATCTTTAAGCATAACATTGTATCTTGGCCTATGCTTTTTTATTAGATTGCATTCAAGTATAAGAGCTTCCAGTTCATTTGCTGTAATTATATACTCAAAGTCCCTTACGTTTTCCACCATGGCATGTACCTTTGCTGACTTATTGGCAGATGCCTGGAAGTATTGTCTTACTCTGTTTTTCAGGTTTATTGCCTTTCCCACGTAAATTATGTGGTTATTCTCATTTTTCATTATATATACGCCGGGTTTATCAGGCAGATTTTTCAGTTTTTCTTCTAAGTTCAGCATTTTTTTACCTCATCTCTATCAGGTTAATCTTTGTTTGATTTAGCAAATAATATTATATATAATAAAAATTACGCAATGATATATGCTTCTGATCACTGGCCTCTAGCATCATGTGAACAGTATGACTGTTGAACACATTTTTAATCCAGAGACAAATAGCCAGCGACTTGAGGCTAAAATCCTTCGTATTTCAAAATTATACATAAAATTGAGAGGTGTAAATATGTCTAGTTCAATGAAGCTCATCACATTTATATTTTCTTTGTTTGTGTTTCTGATAGCTTCCGTTATTTTTAATACCATATTTGCGTTTTTTCCCGCAGCTCAGAGTGAAACAGGTTTAATACCTGTTATAGCCGGTTACTTAAACATCATGTTCAGCACCATGCTCATGATTCTTTCGCAAGGCTTCTTTCGCACTTTTTATATTCGCAGGGTTATGAATAAGCTAGGCACCTATAATATTATAGGAGAATATCCAGTGACTCCCTTCCGACTCGTTGACCGAATAATCATATATATATTCCCTTCACTGCCGGTGATATTGCCCTTTTTCAAAGGTGAAACCTTGAACCAGTATACACTCTGGGGTATAGCTTTGCTTGTTTTATTTATAATTATAACAGAATTATTGTTTAAATTCTTCAATAAAACCATGAAGATAATAGTTATTGATAAAGGAATCCAAATCACAGGATTCGATATGCGCCTTGAACTGCCCATAAGCGCAAATTATCCCAACGGATTTGGTTTCTATCCCTTTGAAAGAATTGAAGGCTTCAGATATATGAAGAAAAAGCTAGTGCTGTACCACACATATGATTTGGGTCCCATAACCATAGATGCTTCAGAAGATGATATAAAAAGAATAAAAGGTTTACTACTGCAAAACAATATACTTGAAAGTAGAATAGACAAATAAAATTATATCGTATTCAAAATTTAATTTCATAGCCTATTTATTTTGTATTCATAATGTATTATAATATTACTACATTTTGTTAATGAATTATCAACATTTGGAGGAGATAGGGTTATGAAACTAGAAGGTAAAGTTGCAGTAGTGACAGGTGCAAGTGCTGGTATGGGTAAAGATATCGCCTATACTTTTGCAAAAGAAGGCGCTACAGTTTATGCAGTAGCAAGAAGAGTAGAAAGGCTGGAGGAATTAGCAAAAAGCGCTGAGGGACTAAATGGCAAGATAATTCCTGTTGGCGCAGATTTGACAAAGAAAGAGGATGCTGAGAAAATCATTGATTTTGCATATAATGATTCCGGCAAATTGGACATCTTGGTCAATAATGCGGGTATAATGGACGATTTCAGTCCTGTTGGCGATGTGACAGATGAGATGCTGGAAAAGGTGTTCAACTTAAATGTATATGCACCTTTCTACAGTATAAGAAAGGCAGTAAACATCTTCTTGAAACAAGGCAGAGGCAATATCATCAATGTTGCATCCATAGGCGGTTTATTTGGAGCCAAAGCAGGAGCTGCTTATACTGCTTCCAAGCATGCTGTTGTAGGTTTGACAAAGAACACAGGATATATGTATGCTAAGAAAAACATCAGATGCAATGCCATCTGCCCCGGTGCTGTGGAAACAGAAATAGGCACTGGAGATTTCATGAAAAATATTAATATGGAAGGCATGAACACAATAAAACCCAACATGGCTGGAAACCCAAGAAGCGCAAAACCTTCAGAAATTGCAACAGTGGCATTATTCCTTGCTTCAGATGATTCCAGCTTCGTAAATGGCCAATGCATAGTTGCTGATGGCGGTTGGACTGCAAACTAAAATATAATAATCTATAAGAAAAGAAGGCATAACAGAAACTTTTATGTATGCCTTCTTTTTTTACATTCTGGAAAGCTCATCATTTACACACATCTACCCAAGTAACTTTTGTCACTTTAGCCAGATAATCCACTGATATTTTCACAGCTGTATTGGCTCCTCCTCCAGCGGGAAAAACATAATCAAATACCTTCAGGGATTCATCAAGGTATATGTCAAGGGGTTTAGTCAATCCAAAGGGACATACGCCTCCTACTGGATGGCCTGTAGCTTCTTCCACTTCTTCCGGACTTATGAATCTTGCCTTTTCTTTGAAATAATCCTTGAACTTTCTGTTGTCAACCTTTACATCGCCTTTTGTCAATAATAGAATATCCCTGTCTTTAAGCCTGAAAGCCATGGTCTTTGCTATCCTTGCCGGTTCTACTCCCAATGCTGCTGCAGCCAGCTCAACAGTGGCAGTGCTACAATCAAACTCTATTACTTCTAATGGAAGTCCCTCTTCTTTAAAATGTTTTTTCACACTTTCTATACTCATTTCTTTTTCCTCCGTTACGAATATTGACATCCTTTGTTTTGAATATTATACAATACTTATGACTATTTATCCATCCTTTATACCCATTGAAAAACCTCTTCTTATTTACATAAGAAAACTAATGACTTATAATATTACTGTCTGGCTATTAACTCTTGAGTAAGACACAAAATTTAAGATGAAAAGGGATGATATGTTGAATAAGAAAATAAAAATTACTACACTATTGGTCTTTTCTATACTGGCAGCATCATTATTATCAGGATGCAGTTCTGTAAACACAGAATCCATAGACACTTCCAATATTGTAGTAGCAAAAGTAAACAATATTGAGATAAAAAAGGACTATTTTGATGAGGTATTCAATGTAGTCAAGGTTCAGCAGGAAGAAATCAACGGTCCTGAAATATGGGAACAAGAATATGATGGCAAGAAATTTATAGATTATACAAAGGAAACATTGCTGAGCAATATCATTAATGAAACCATTTTGCTCAAGAATGCAGCAGACCTAGGAGTAACTGCTTCAGAGGATCAAGTAGATATGCAGATTGAATATATAAAGAACAATTTCGAGTCAGAGGCAAAATACAATGAATATATCCAATCTCTAAATTTAACGGAAAAATATATAAGAGATAGCATCAGAAAATCATTGATAATAAATAATTTGTATCAGGAATTGACCAGTTCTGTAACTGTTCCTGAGGAAGATTTGCTAGCCACCTATAATGCGATAAAGGACAGCATGTATAGTGTGAGAGCAAGCCATATATTGATGGATGACTATGAAGAAGCCATAAAGATATTGGAAAGGGCAAAAGCCGGTGAAGATTTTAATAAGCTGGCAGTGGCATATTCCATAGATCCAAGCGCTAAGGAAAATCGTGGTGATTTAGGATATTTCACCTCCGGTGACATGGTTGCAGAATTTGAAATAGCAGCCTTCGCTTTAGAACCAGGTGAAATAAGCGATGTAGTAAAAACTGATTATGGATATCATATAATCAAGTTAGAAGATAAAAGAGTTATCACATATGAAGAAGTTAAATCTCAGTTGGAACAACAATTGCTGCCTCAATATCAGAATCAATATTTATCAACATACTTCCAAGAACTTATGGAAAAGAGTGATGTTGTTACTTATACGGAAAACCTCTAAAAGGTTTTCCGTTTTATATTTCTATTTCAGAAATACCCATGGGCAAAACTTTTTCTCCAATAAATCCATAAGCCTGAGAAGCAATAATCCTAATAAACTTAAGGCCAGTATTCCTGAAAACATGTCCAGATAATCTACCATAACCCAAGCATTCATAATATAGTAACCAATACCATAGGTGGTAGCAAAGTTCTCTGCAAAGAATAAAGTGGATATGCTTATGCCTAGGCTTAGCCTTAAGGCTGAAAAAAGTCTGGGCAATATTGCAGGCATTATCAGATGTCTATACATACCTGCTTTCGATACTCCCATAGATATTACAGAGTAATACAATTCTTTAGGGATTTCCTTTATGCCGTCTCTTACGCCTATTAATATCTGAAATATGATTATAGTAACTATTAAAGTTATTTTAGCTGTATTTCCTATACCTAACAATATCATGAAAATCGGCAAAAAAGCTATCTTAGGTAAAGGATATAATATGTATACGACAGGAGATATTATGCTGTCTGCCTTTTTACTCATGCCTATCCAAAGCCCAAAAGGTACACCAATGATTATGGATATTCCAACGGCTGTCATTATCCTTACCAAGCTTGCCAGAAGATGTATAGACAATACTTTGGGGAACAGATGAAAAAATCTCTTAAAAGTATTGTAAGGGCTTGGAATTACATTTGATTCTACTGATATATGCAGAAGATACCAAATTATGATGACTATAATAATTCCATGGAGGGTTTTGTTTTTCAACATTTTATCAAGGAGTTTCATGGTTTTTACCTTCCTCAAGCCATCTTCTTACTTCAAGACATATGTTGTAATAATCAATTCTGGAGCGTATTTCTACATCGCCAAAATAAGGGTTATCAATAATCTTTTTTATCTTCGCCTTATCCATTATCACTATTTTCTGTCCTAAAAAAACTGCCTCTTCTATGCTATGGGTGACAAAGACAATTGTTACAGGCCGTTTCTTGTAAATGTTCAGAATCAAATTTTGTATATTTTCCTTTGTCATGGCATCCAAAGCAGAGGTAAACTCATCTAAAAGCAGCAAATCCGGTTTTATAACCAGAGTTCTTGCGATGGTAACCCTCTGTTTCTGGCCTCCGCTTAACTGTGAAGGATACTTGTTCTTCAGTTCTTGTATATCCAGTTCCCGAAGTATCTCGCTCACCTCTTTATTGAGCTGTTCCCTTTCCATTCCCCGCACCTTTAATCCCAGAGCTATGTTATTCCAAACAGTTTTCCAGGGAAGCAGACCATAATCCTGGAGGATAACCCCTGTTTCCCTTCTGCTTCCCCTCACCTTCTCATTTTTTATATATATTTCACCATCAGTATAATCAATAAGACCTGCCAGCAAATACAACAATGTGGTCTTGCCGCAGCCTGAAGGTCCTATTATTGTACAGGTAGTATTTTCTTCAATGCTAAGATTTATATTGCTCAGTACCAAATCTGAACCATAAGAATAGTTCAGATTTCTAACTCGAATCATTATTCAACGAACTTCCTTTCGACAAGCTGCTCCGGCCGAATATTCATATCCTTTTTTAGCACATTTTCCACCCATGATATTATTTTCTCCAAATAAGCATTATCGGGCAGATAAGTTTTTGTGTACTCTGGAAGAATCATAGAATCCTTTATTTCAGGCTTCAATGACAGTTTTTCTATTAATATTTCCCGAGCAATTGATTCATCCTTATTTATATCCTCAACGGCTTTATCATAAGCTTCATGGAACAGCTTAATGGCTTCTGCCTTTTCAGACAGCGCTTTTGCTGTAAAGCCTAAAACATCGGGGCAATAACCATCTTCAGGGTCATATATCCTCTTTTCCAATCCATCCAAAGCTCCCATGGAAGCCATGGGCTCAGGGAATAGTCCCATATCTACATTGCCGCTTTTTATCATTTCCAGGCGAGCTGGTATTTCGTTTATAAATACCTTTTCTATATTGTAGTCATTGCCTAGCCACTCATCTATCAAGAAATTGGTAACGCTCACTTCCATCATAGCTACCTTTATATCTTTTTTCTCTGCAAAGCCTTCCTTCACCAATACAGGAAACATGCCCGATGTTATGGTTGTAGCCTTTATATCGAATCCACCGTTTACATTGGTTGCAACAGCTATTAAATCCGTCATGGCTCCATCTATTGAATTTGTCTGTAGGGCACTTTGTCTATCCTGGGCATTGTTAAACACAATGAGTTCTATGTCCAAGCCCAGTTCTTTGAAATAGCCATTTTTCTCTGCAATAAGCATAGGAGCAGCATCTACTGCAGGCATTAGTCCAACCTTCAGAGAAAGATTTTTTGGCTCTTTTGTGTCAACTTCCTGTTTTGGAGCCTTGCTGCCGACACAGCCTACATTAAACACCATTGCTATTATCAGCAAAGCTGTCAAAGCTATTTTAGTTTTTATATTCATTGTATGTGCAACCTCCCAGCGTATAAATTTTGTGCTAATAGTATTTTACTGCTAATACTCTTTTTCTTCTAGTATTATTTTTTATTCTTCATCAATAATATTCCATTAATGCCAAAATTATTTATTCACTAAAGCTTATTATTATTTGTCTGATAAGTTATAATATGATATAGCATTATATACATAGGCAGGTGTACATATGGATAGATATTATATTAAATCATCCATTGAATTACATGATTGGAAAAAGAAGATGAGAAAGAAACCATCCATCATAGATAAAGCATCAAAAGGTATCCAGAACAAAATAAACAATATGTTGCCTCAAAAATATCATGAAATAGTAACTTCAGTCATCAAAAACATGGTGAAAGTCGTCCTTATAGGTTCGGAATATACGAGTAAAAAAGCTGGTGTGCTTATGCCTTTTGAAGAAAGGGAAATATTAGTAAGAGAAAAGATAGATTTTTATAAAAAAGCCGCCATGCTGGAAGGTGCAGGCACCGGTTCAGGGGGCTTACTGTTGGGGCTTGCCGATTTACCTTTGCTCATCGGCATCAAGATTAAATTTTTATACGATGCGGCATCTATTTACGGCTTTGATGTCAAAGATTATAAGGAAAGATTATATATATTGAAAATCTTCCAGCTTGCCTTTTCAAGTCAAGCTTCAGTAAATAAAGTGTTTAATGAGATGGAAAATTGGGAGGAGTATTCAAAAATCCTTCCCAGCAGCCTTGAAAATTTTGATTGGAGAGAATTTCAACAGGAATACAGAGATTACATAGATATTGCCAAAATTCTTCAATTGCTGCCAGGTATCGGTGCAATAGTAGGAGCTTACGCCAACTCCAAGCTTATGGATAAGCTTGGAGTTACTGCCATGAATGCATACAGGATGAGGATTTTGCATTAATTAGTTTTTATCCTTACCAGGCTATCATATCCATCAAAAATTTCAATATAATCCTTTTTCCATGTGATTATATTTCCTATAGTCGTACCTTCATTTTCACTAGCCCTTATTTTTTGCATAATTCTAGATGATCTATTTTTTATATCATATGATTTTAACTCAACATACTCATCATCTGTAGGAAATGCAGGAATATAAGCTAATACATTATCATCATCATATTTCCATGAAACAGATACCATAGGTATCTTTTCATTTGTATCTTCATCATATTCTTCCAACATAACGGCAGTTTCATTTATTGAATCAATCAAAATCGATTCATTACAATCTCCTGCACCTAACTCCAACACAATATACTTTCCATTAGGGGAAGCCTTAATACGCTCTACACCGCCAGCAGTTGCAAACTCACTCAAATCTATATGATGTACTTTACCCTTATAAGTATAATTCAGAACTATAGTAGTTTTATAACCTTCATCTGTTATCTTAACAACATCAGTTCCATATTCGACATAAATAAGCTGATCTATCATTGCAGATATGTTATCATCTTGATAAGTTAATATACGGGGTATATTACGAGCAAGCTTTGGTACTTCTTTATCAGAAGAACTCTCTATATTACTGTCTTTATGGCTGTCATACTCTTCTTCCTTCTGATTTACTACATTATCCAAATCAGCATATCTGTCGCATCCCATTAAACCCCACGTAAGAACTGCAATGGCAATAAAAATAACTACCTTTCTCACAGAATCTTCCTTCCTTTTTATGTATATTATTAATTTTTCGGGCATCAGCTCTATACCAGTATTATATCAAATACAGTAAGTTTATGTAAATAAATATAATTCATGGTAACCACTGCTATGAAATATGATGCCGGTCAATCAGCGAATTAAATATTGTTAAAATATTTAACGCAATTCCTCCACTCGACAGAAAACTGTATCAACTCCTTCCCATTCTTATAAATTAAACTTTCATGTTAACATGGTTTACAATTATTCATTAAAAATGTCTTTCATTGATGTAGGAAAAGTAACTGGCCAGAAAACCATTTCTTACATCAATAAAAATATAAAGGGAGATGATCATATGACAACTTTGGAAATATAGAAAATAATAATTGCATTGCCTAAAAATAGAGACAATAATGGAACCTTAAAATTATATCAGTGTTATGATTACAATGATACTGAAAAGTGGATACAAAAACATTCCTGCCCATGTAAAGGAAAAGGTTCATACAAAACAGACAGCCCGGATAGTTGGAAGTATGAGAATGGGAATACCCCTTTAGGGGGTCTCTTATTGCTATATCTCTTTCCATATGCAATTACTCCTTCATTTGTCCTCTACTTATATAACGAAGCAAAACAGTATTTTGGGACAATCATTTTAAAATTTTATTTAATTGTTTTGACCGTTTATTTTTTTAATATAAAGACGTTTTTATACAATGAAAAATTAATCAAAGGATCCTTTGAGCAATTAAAAAATAAAATATAAAGGAGGATATTATTATGGGACACAGAACAGTAAATCTTAATTATCCTATTGACAGGATTCAGCAAAAACCCGGTGGCTGTGGTATAGCTTCTGCTGCTATGGATATCAACTATGTTACAAATAAAAAATATAGTTATGATGATATTTTTGAAGCAAATGATAAAAGTGTATATGTAGATTGGGCAAAAATCATTAAAAACTTAGAAAAGAAAGGAGAAAAAGGGTTAAAATATACAAGAATTCCATCAGGTTCAACAAAGTCTACTTTTGCTAAGCTAAAAACAGACTTATTTAATCAACTCTACTATAATAAGAGACCTGTTATTGCTTATATAGAAAATAACAGTGGAGGAACACACTTTGTCGTTGTAAATGGTTTCCACGGTACTCTATCATTTTTGCCAGATGATAATGGAAATGAGTATCCTTCCCCAGCAGAAGCAAAAGCAGATATGTTTAAAATTGTAGATCCTGGTTATGAAAATCATTACACATTAGCTGATGTAATGAATTATTATAAAGGAGAGTTAAAATCTCTTCATTTCTACTATAAGTAGAATTAGAGGGGTGCTCTACCCCTCTAATTCACCAATCTCTACTGGGCTATCCTTAAAAACATCCATGTCTTCAAGATTGTTTAGATCAATATTAATAAATTTTAAATTTTTATATTTCTTAAGCGGCGATATCCTTTTTATAAAAGTTTTCCTTAAATTTATAGTTTCTATATTGCTCACTCCTGACAGTTTATTTAAATCAGTGATTTTTGTATTATACAAATCCAAATCTTTTAGTTTCGGAATTCTGTCAGGCAAGATGTTGACCTCAGTCAATGGATTATTTCCTAATGTTAAAGACTCAAGGTTTTTCATTTTAGGAAAAACATTAAGGGATGTTATTTCATTGTCGTAGAGGGAAAGGGATTCTATTGAATCCATGTCAGGAAAAGTGTTTATATCTTTTTCAGTTAATCCACTGCTTGTCAAATTTATCTGCTTAACATTTATCAAATGCTTTAGAGGTTTATAATCATGAACATTCGGTACATTCTCTAGTCCTAAATATATCAACTGTTGCATATCCCTTAGGAACTCAATACTTGTTAAATCCTTACTGTCATGAATATCTAGCTCTTTTAATGAGGTTATGCCTGCTATATCTTTAACATCTTCATTATTTACATTGCAAACAAGTAAATCATTCAGTTTACTCAATTTCTTTAGCGGCTGATAATCATGAAAGTTTGGTACATTATGAAAACTTAAGTCCGTTAACTGTTGCATGTTGCTTAGAAACTCACCACTTGTTAAATCCTTACTGTTATAAACATTTAGTTGCTCTAATGAAGTTAATCCAGCCAAATTCTTAACGTCATCATTAGTTACATTGCTAATATAAAGTACTTCCAACTTTTTTAAATTCTTCAACACGGAGTAATCCTCCAATTTTATATTTCCATCGAAGTTTATATTAAGGTATCTTAAATTGGGCGTTTCCAAAAGAATGGAAAAATCATATTCTTTGCCATCTTCAAAAGCTCCATCTTTAAAATATAAATATGTTACTTTCCTTAAATCATTTTTTGTAATTTCTTTATAGTATTTATTTATATCATAACTTTCAATTGCCATTAATACAGGTTCCGGATATTTGCCATATAATAATTCATTACCGTCATCTGTAGTTGAAGCATTGTGTGCGTTTTTATACGGATTACTATTGCAGCCAATAATAAAAAGGGTGCATATTAAAATTAATAATGACATCTTTAAAAATTTCATTTCAGTTTCCTCCTTGATAAGCTTTTCTATCCATTATTTGTACATATTTCATAATCCCCTTCCTGACATCCCTCCAATTGCTAATGCTCATCTGATTATCATTCAGTTTATCTTCTAGTAAATATAACGAAACAAACACAGTGTTTTGGGACAGTTGTATAAAAAATTTTTATTCAATTTTCCCCTTTCTTTTTCGCCTTTTTCTAACATCTATAAATCTTTCTCGGATCACTCTGCCAATTCCATTGTACTTTCACTGTCAAGTTATTGCTCACGTTAAGCGCATAAAAATAGAATCCTATTTGCATTAAATGATTCTTTCAGATTTAAACTTATTCCGGCTCCACTGCTTAAGATTCTTAAAAATCTGATCCTTAATCTGCTTCATATCACTTCTTATGACTTCCAATATATTGAATTTCTCTGAGATCCTTGTCATAATCTCTTGATATCTCTTTTCCTTTTCTTCCTGTATCATGTACCGTTTTTCCTGAACTTTTAAAATATAAAATATTAACATAATGCCTAAAACAGCTCATATACCTTGTGATAATACAAGTTTTAATATTTCATTTTCCATATGCGCTATCTCCCATCATATATAAGTTCTCTAAGATTGTTTAGTACTTTGTTTTTTATTCCGTTTACAGCTTGTCTTGCGATATTAAGCCTGTTCCCTATTTCCTTATAAGAATATCCTGCTTTTATATCTCATATCCGTTTCATCATATATTAAATCCATATTTATCTCTAAAGAATCCTGCGTATTTGTAACATGTTTTCTAAACAAATTTATTTTTTTGTGTTTAAGAGATCCGACAGTATAGCTCACGATGAGGCCACCATTTTTCACAGCAAATAAATTTAAGTTGATATTTTTTATTATTTCTATATAGACGATTATTAAGTAAGTTTCTGCCTCTTCATAATTTAATTTCTTAGTATATATCTTAATAAGCGGCTCAAACATTAATATCAAGCTCATAAGTGCTTCCTTATCACTGTTCTTTGACTTTTCAATGAGATCCCATATAACATTACCTCCATATATAAACCTACTCGTAATTGATATTGTTTAACAATTAAAGACAGAGGATGGAGATATATATAAATTATATGCATTAATTAATTTTTTGCTTTTTTGATATTTTTTGTAATGAATTTTCGAAACAAAGAACAATTCTGCAATCAGAATGCTTTTATTAGCAATTATGCTGTGGAGAACAAAATCATCAAGTTAGGAACATTATGTTTCTTTTGTTAGAAATAAGATGTAATCTCTGACTCCCTTACCTTTCGATAGGTTTGCCGTTATCATATAGCGTTAAATTTATATTATTGTTCAATTTAAAATTTAATTTTTAGGTTTATACTTATCATAACCAAATCATCCTTCAGATTTAATAAAATTATTATTGGTCTTTTATTATTTGCTTCTTGATTTCTTTATTACTTTTACTTTGATTTATTATCAAATTCTTTCAAGCCGTAACAACATTCTTATACCAGCTTTAATATAGAAGCATCAGAGTGTGAACTGAAATATAGAAATCCACACTCTGATTGCATTGCAGTATAATTAACCTGAATAGACCCATCCTTCGGGTGTATGGTAAGCTGTAGCTCTTGCAGACTGATAAATTCGAACAGTACCGTTAGTTTCTTTTACTTCAAGTATTGCCGTATCAAACTTTACTCTATCATATCCATATCTATACATTGTATAAGCAATATCCTTTAGGTCATATAATCCATTTTCTATTAAACTTCTTGTATTACTAAAGCCTTCATAAGTATCAAGAAACAACTCAGCTATTAATGAACTTACAGCTACCCAAGTTGGAGCAACAACCCATAAGCTAATTCCTGCTACTAAAACTTTAGAAACAAGTAAAACAATGGAACTTTCGTCAGTTTGCTCATATAATAACTCTATCCCGTCAATTACATTATTGAGTTGATTTATAGAATATTCTTTTTGAGTAACATATTCCTTAGTCATACATACTCCTCTCCTTTTCATTATAATATTAATAGCAATAACCGGTTAATTGCTTTCACCTTATATAGACATTTCTTTTTGAAAAATGTAAATGTCATTTTTTACTAACGAAGCAAGTAAAGCATATTTTTGAATGTATACCATAAACATCCAAAGTTTTACAGACTAGAAGGATTTTGATTTCTACAATTGAAAACATAAAATATTTTCATAAAGTTTACTATAGATTAATTGACATCTTACTTTTATTTAGTTTAATAATATATAATAGAACTAAACAGCGTTTACGCATAAAAAAATTTATACCATAAAATCTTGTAAAATATATGGAACTGCATGAATGGAAAAGATAAAAAAGAAATCGCCAATAAAGAACACAACTGATCTACTAATCAAAACAATAATGTTCTAACTCATGAACTTAATTTCCTGTTTAAAACTGATTATGCATAACCGGTAATGCAAATGTCATATTTGGAATAATATAATCGATAATATACACGTGTTAATTTATGGCATAATATAATTTTAGAGAATGTTATAGGAGTGATTTTATTGTATTTAAGTAAATGGCTCATAATAATCTTCTTTTTTCCATTAATAATAATTCCATTAGTATATGGAATTATAAACCCAAAAAACAGCTTCTTATTAGGCAGAAGGTGGCAATTTAAAAACGAAGTGGAACCAACCGAATTTGTATTAGATATGCACAAGCTATTTTGTATCGCCATGCTGATAGTAGTAATAATAATATTGTTTTTATTGATAATTTCTTAATTTCTATTGAAAATACAACTTTTGCAATTTGTTTTAATTCTATTACCCTCCATTTTCATTATTTTCCTATCATTACTTTGAACCCGCCTTTTATATTGATTTAAACTTTTTATAAATATCACGAATAAATCCTCTCTCAATTGTAAAAGCCATGGCGCTATATGCGTCATGGTCGATCAAGTCACGCTCTTAGGCAGCCGACTATCATAGTGTTTCGACCTTAAATTCGTGGCTTTGTCTCCCTATTCCTCGATATGCTTGTTAATATCATATACATCAGCTTTTATAATCACTGTATATAAACTCCAATGTCATTCTATACAAAATTTCCTTTAGTTTTTTCTACTAATATAACGAAGCAAAAGCAGCCCTTTGGAACAGTTGTTTAAAAATTTTTATTCAATTTCCCCCTTTCTTTTTTGCCCTTTTTCTAACATCTATAAATCTTTCTCGGATCACTCTGCCAATTCCAATGTACTTTCACTGTCAAGTTATTGCCCACGTTAAGCACATAAAAATAGAATCCTATTTGCATTAAAGGATTCTTTCGGATTTAAACTTATTCCGGCTCTACTGCTTAACATTCTTAAAGAATCTGATCCTTAATCTGTTTCATATCACTTCCTGTGACTTCCAATACATTGAATTTCTCCGACATCCTAGTCATAATCTCTTGATATCTCTTTTCCTTTTCTTTCTGTATCATGTACCGTTTATCCTGAGCTTTTGAAATATAAAATATTAGCATAATGACTAAAACAGCTCATATATCTTGTGATAATGCAAGTTTTAATATTTCATTTTCCATATGCGCTATCCCCCATCATATATAAGTTCAAGGAGGTAGATAGAATAATCACCTACCTCCTTGAACTTATATTGGATAGATTGGTTGATGTTAATGAAAGTTTGTAAATGTAGATTATAACAAATTAGGTGCTATGATTCTGCTATAACATGTATATGTCCGTTTGAACAAGATCCGTCAGCTTCACAGTCATAAATTTCTGGTGTGAAATCTTCTAGAGAAAAGATTACGCTTTCATTATTTTTTTCATAATTTGGCATTTTTTTCACCTCCATTTCTCTTCATTTCTAATAACTAATAATATAATATTAACGATTGTAAGTCAATTCTAAAATAAGAAAAATAATAAATATTATAAAATTTAAAACAATTATGGTATTGTTTGGATTCCAAAATAATGCTATAATATACAGAAATTAGAGCTTATAAAAATATAAATTAATAAAAAATGGAGGGTTGTCTCAAATTATGTATAATAATCTAGCTTTAAAAAAAGTTAATGCCTTTTATAGAGAATTTACAACAAAAGAAGGGAAAGAGTTAGTGATAATTGAGCCAGGATATATAGTTAACAAACCGACATTTATGATTTGGTCTATGTTGGAGAAAGAAATGAGTTATGAATCTCTTATAAATGAATTACTTAAAATAATTAGAGATTCGACTGCTGAAGAAATAATGAAAAAAGTGAATCCAATATTAAAAAGCTTATAAGAGCGAAACCTTATAATGATTAATAATACATTAGAAGAAATTCCCTTCAATGAGGAAAAAAAAATAAAAATGGAAACTGATTTGGAAAGCGATTATAAAACCATTGCAATTACACAAGTAGATTTAGTAGTTACTACAGCTTGTAATTTTCGTTGTAGACATTGTTATATCAATGAACAGAATTTAAGCAATACAACAGGACTTGATGTTGAAAAATGGAAATATGCAATTGATACGCTATGTGAACAAGGTTTAATTTCATTGGTAGTTACTGGCGGTGAACCTTTAGTTTACAAAGATTTGCTTGAATTACTTGATTATGCTAATGAAAAAGGATTAAAAATACAAATACTTACAAATGGGTATCTTATAGATGAAAAATTTATTGATAGAATCAAATGTTATAGAAATCTCATAGTGCAAGTAAGTCTGGATGGTAGCAACTCTATGACAAATAATATACAAAGAAGCAAAAATGATGCATTTAATAGAACCATAGAAAACATTAAACTTTTACGAAAAAATAATATCCAAGTAATTGTAGCCATGGTTCTTAATAGATATAATGTTGGGGATATTTATGACGGCAGTATGTTTAAACTCTGCGAAGATTTAGATGTCAATGTACTTGCAATAACACCAACAGTTATTGGTGTTGGGAATGCAAAAAAGAATTCGGATGATTTTCTTTCACCTTTTGAGATTGATAAAGTAATTAATTATATTAATGATTTTAATAAAACATATAGTAAAAATCTTATTATTAATGTTAGTGCGCCACCTTCTGTTACACGCGAAACTTCAGTATATAAGAAAAAACGACCACGTTGTAGACGGGGCACTAATTCGTTCAGTATTCGGCCTAATGGTGATGTTTTTGTTTGCTCTGACTTTATGGAAGTTGGCTATAACACATATGAGTTAGGTAATATACTAATAGATGATATTTCGGATATAAAAAGTAAGTTGAGTAAAATAAAACAAGAAAAAATGGAAATATTCAGTAAAATAAAAGGCGTTTGTTCAATATGCAAGGAATTGGAATACTGTGGAGGTGCATGTCGTGCCGATGCATATGCCACGTATCATGACATTAATGCTCCATATCCCCTCTGCCAAAAACTATATGAAAATGGGCTATTTCCACAAGAGAAAATTAACAAAGAAGTAACATATAGAGATTTTTAATATGGTGTTCTTTAAGTTCCACCATGTTTATAAAAATGAGTGTAAATATAGATGTAATGGAGCGAATATGCGTATGATACAAGATAACAAAAATATACTTACAATTAAAAATTTAAGTAAAACTTATAAATCAAACGGCATAAGAGCTAATATTGATATTAACTTAGATGTAAGAAAAGGTGAGATTTTAGGATTATTGGGCCCAAATGGAGCTGGTAAGACTACCATGGTAAGACAGATCTGCGGCTTGATTAAACCTGATAAAGGAGAAATATTATATGGTGACATTGATCTTGTAAAAAACCCAAAGCTAGTTCCCATAATATTATCATCATTAAGCCAGGTTATGTATGCACATCGGGCTCTCAAGGTAAAAGAATTTATACTTTTCACTGGGATTTACAGAGGAATGAAAAAACAACAGGCAATTGAGCAGATGGATTATTTTATTGATTATTTCAATATTAAAAACAAGTGCAATCAACTAATGTCGGAGCTAAGTGGCGGTGAAACCAGACTAGTTGGTTTTATTGCGGCCTTAATGGGGCTAAAGAAATTGATTATTCTTGATGAACCAACGAATGATATGGATCCCGAAAAAAGAATATTGCTATGGAATTTAGTTCGGAAATTAAATGATGAATATGGAATTTCTTTTATTTTGGTTACACATAACATCCATGAAGCACAAGACGTGGTAGATAGGGTATCAATTATAAAAGATGGAAGGATACTGATTACGGACAAGCCTGAAAACATTATAAAAAAATTTAGCGATAATGTGAAAATCAAATTTTCACTACCATACAACGTGAATTTTAATGCTTCTATAAAAGAAGATATTAATGTACTACAAGTTGACAAGGAACATTACTTGATTGATACCACCTATAAAAATCTAAATGATTGTATGCATAAGTTGTTTTTATGGGAAAAGCATTACCTGATTAAAAACATTGAAATTATAACACCTTCATTAAGTGATGCATACATGCTGACAGTTGAAAACAAAGAGGTGCATGATAATGAATCCTAATAATATTAATGAGGAATATGCAAATTCATACAAATCAGCTATAATGAAACAAGTTTACTTGATTCGGGCAGAATTACTTTCTTTCAGATTGAATTGGAAATGGTCATTAATTATTGTTTTAATTACACCGATTAGCATGCTGTTTTTCTTGTGGTTTTTATTTAAAGACAAGCCAGAATATTTACTACATGTTGTTACAGGCAATATGGTTTTATCGCTTGTTACCGGGACTATGTTAACTTTAGGACAGGAATTAGGTGTCCTAAAACAGTTGCGCGGGTTTGACTATTATGCCACTCTGCCAATCAGAAAAATAAACCTTATAATAGCATACCTGATACGAGCAACATTGCAAACATTGCCTTCCATGATAGTAATATTGTTGCTGGGTAGATTTGTATTACATATACCAATATCTATACATTATACATTTATATTGGTTGTACTATTATCCGGTTTGTCCTTATCTGCCGCCGGTGCATTCATAGGTATATACAGCAAAGATGCAGGACATGCAAGTATTCTAACACAAGTTTTGCAACCCTTGGTTGTATATTTGGCACCTGTATTTATACCAGTTGAGCATATGCCCAAATTATTAAATATAGTTTCGTATGCGATCCCAACGCGATATGTAGCTAATGCTTTGCGTGCCAGTTGTTCAGGTACGTATGATTTATATTCGTTAAATACTTTACTAATTTTTTCTATTATATCAATTATATTAATAGAAAATAAAATGGAATGGAGAATGAAATAACTCAAGAATATAACGATACAAGACTTCATATATGAATTTCAATTACTTAATGATGTTAATATGTACTAAAAAATCAGACAAAAAATCTCTCTGAAAATCTAAATAAATAAAAAATATTTTTAATGCATATTCGGCGAATTATTCAAAAGGTAGTGGTGTGTAATATGGGATTTGTGCAATGTAGAAATATTAAACATTTTATAATTGATGATGGGTGCTTAAAATTGATATCAACTCCCGTAAATATTATTGGAAAAGATGACGAATATCATATTTCTGGTGGTACCTTGAAGCCATTAAGTACTTTTGAACTTAAGAGATTAGAAGCTGATATAAATAAGGAAACTGAAAAAGAAATAAAAAATTTAAGAGTTCTCTCTAATTATTCTGATAAAGATTTTAATTTTACTGTTAGTTTGCATTATGATTATTGTGAAATTGAAGGTAAGGAATTAAAAAAGGTATATTCACTAGTAGAAGTATTTTACAATGGAGTTTCTATTGATTATTTAATATTTAATTCCAATACAATACAATATATCAAAGAATTAAAAGAACATCTCCAGGAAAAATATTTATGTTTTAATGACACTGTGGATTATAAAGGGGAATTACCTCTATTATTTACAGATCAAGCTGCAGTAGTTTTGGCTCATGAATTTTTAGGGCATATGCTTGAAATAGATAATTTTTATTTTTTTAAATATAATGAACTAATTAATGACGTTGAATCATTAAAGCTAACAGTTTGGGATGATCCATTGATTCCCAATTCAAGTGCATATTATAAATATGATGATGCTGGGATAGCAGCAAAAGTGACTAATATTATAGATAAAGGCAATTTTACAGGCAACCTTATCGGAGGAAAAATAAATGAAATGGTTGTGAAATCAAGCTTAAGACGAGATTATTATTCAAATAAACTATTACCAAGAATGTCCAATTTTATGGTTCAAGCCAACTGTTCTGCGAAGAAACCAAAGCGGTATATTGAGATAAGTAAATTATCGAGATGCTTTATTAATCATAATAATAAGGTATTGGAACTCAATGTTGGATTAGCCTTATTAATGGATAATTCAACAAGATTAAAACGTGTAAATCCATTTTATTTAAAATTAACAATTAAGGAATTATTAGAAAAAATACATCCTATACAAAGTCATAACTTTTTACGTCCTTTAAAATGTTATAAAAGGGGACAAGTGATACAATGTGGAGGTACTTCTTGTGATTGGTTGTTATTAAATTGATTATAAACGAAATTACATTTTAAATGTTCAAATACTAGTGTTAAGATTTATGATAAGCAAGAATAAATTCTAAGTTTACTTTTATTTATTCTCATTAGGAGTGTTATTATATGTATTTTACTTCCAAATTAGTGGAAAATAAATTGCTAGAGAGAATTAAAAAAGATTTAAGTTTTGTAGATAATTCAATTTTAGAGTTTAGAGTTTTGTCTGAACTTGGATATATTATTTCTTCTCAACTACAAGCTATGAAAACCGCTAAATATCAAATAAATGAAGAAGTTGTTGAGGTTATTACCAAACGATATTCAGAGTTTTATTGGACCTATGTCAATATTTTAGACACAAAAACTCGGATTTACTATGCTGATTTTCTAGCCATATCCTCACATTGCTGAGGGGTAATATACCCAATGCTACCATGGATTCTCTTTCTGTTGTACCAGGATTCTATGTATTCAAAAATTGCCAGTCTTGCAGCATTAAAATCGTAGTAGGTTACTAGGTTAACCTCTTCCTTTTTTAGGGCAGCATGAAAAGACTCAATACAGGCATTGTCATAGGGATTTCCCTTAGAACTGAATGAGTGAATGAATTTAATTTCTGATATATATTCTGAGAAT
>NZ_FQZS01000041.1 GCF_900142105.1 Lutispora thermophila DSM 19022 | reverse complement strand
AATATATATCAGAAATTAAATTCATTCACTCATTCAGTTCTAAGGGAAATCCCTATGACAATGCCTGTATTGAGTCTTTTCATGCTGCCCTAAAAAAGGAAGAGGTTAACCTAGTAACCTACTACGATTTTAATGCTGCAAGACTGGCAATTTTTGAATACATAGAATCCTGGTACAACAGAAAGAGAATCCATGGTAGCATTGGGTATATTACCCCTCAGCAATGTGAGGATATGGCTAGAAAATCAGCATAGTAAATCCGAGTTTTTGTGTCTAAAATATTGACATAGGTCCACAGAATGTAATTTCTCACAGTCATGCAGACAAAATAGAAATAATCCTATCAAAGCAGGAAAAAAATATGCAAATTCGATTAGCAGATAACGGAATAGGGATTGAAAAAGAAGATTTGAAGCATATTTTTGAACGGCTCTATAAATGTGACAAAGGGCGGTCTGAAAAAGGCAGCGGTCTTGGTCTTTCTATCGCACACCAACTTGTAGAAAAGATGAACGGCACAATAACAGCAAATAGCATACAGGGAAAAGGAACGGAATTTACTTTGCTTTTTCCTTTAGCAAATTAAGGCTCCCGTCCATTTGACGGGAGCCTTAATTATTTTCAAAAGCCATATTTCAAAATACAAGGTTAATGCAAGGTTGCGGCAAGGTTAATGCAAGGTTGGTGTGATAGAATACTTTACAGAACAGGAGGTTTGAATATGGAAAAAAACTATATCATTGAAACAAAAAATCTTACAAAGCAGTACGGCTCACAAAAGAGTGTCGCTGACTTAAATATACATGTGCAGAAAGGAAGAATTTACGGACTGCTTGGAAGAAACGGAGCCGGAAAAACGACCACTATGAAAATGCTGCTTGGATTAACAAAACCCACTTCCGGCGAAATCAAAATATGGGGACAGTCTTTGCAAGGGAATGAAAAGAAACTCTTGCCCCGTATCGGCAGCTTGATTGAGTCCCCCGGCTTTTACCCAAATCTAACTGCTACGGAAAATTTGCGTATCTTTGCAGCTTTACGAGGCGTGCCAAACAATCATGCAATTAAAGACGCTTTAGATTTAGTAGGACTGCCTTATAATGACAAAAAACTGTTTTCCCAGTATTCGCTTGGTATGAAACAACGACTTGCGATTGCACTTGCTATTATGCACGACCCGGAACTTTTGATTTTAGATGAGCCTATTAACGGGCTTGACCCTATCGGTATTGCAGAAGTTCGATCTTTTATTCGTGAGCTTTGCGACGAAAGAGGGAAAACGATACTAATTTCCAGTCATATTCTTTCAGAAATTGCACTATTGGCTGATGATATCGGCATTATCGACCATGGCGTACTATTGGAAGAAGAAAGTCTTGCGGAACTGGAACAAAAAAGTAGTAAGCATATCCTATTTACTCTTTCTGATACCGCACAGGCAGCAAGAATATTGGAACGCATGTTCAACGAAAACCATTTTACTATACAGGACGACCATAATTTACGCTTACATAATCTTAATTTACCTGTAGGGAAAATTGTAACTGCCTTTGTAGAAAATGGATTGGAGGTATCAGAAGCCCATACCTGCGAAGAAAGTCTTGAAGATTACTTCAAGCGAGTGACGGGAGGCGAGGGAATTGCTTAAACTGATAAAATGTGAATTTTTGAAATTAAAACGAAAAAAATTTATTCCATTGGTTATCGCATCAGCCTTTATGTTCCCTGTTCCGCTTACTTATTTAATGACAACTCCCTCTATGATGGAGCGATATACAGATAAAGCAGACGCATTTGACGGACTTTTCAATATGGTACTTGGGTACGGAATACAATTTTTACTTCCTTGTATTATAGGTGTCATTGCAGCTATGCTGTTCTTTATGGAACGTGACAATGACACATTCAAAAATCTGCGTACCATTCCTGTAACCAGTACCCAAATGGTACTTGCTAAAATTCTTGTACTCTTTCTATTTGGAATTATCTTTTGCATCGCGTCCACTATTGCGACAATTCTTTGTGGTTTGGGAACGTTAGAAGTTTATGGAATTTGTTATAAATTATTTATAGCCGTTGAAACAGGGATTTTTATTACAGCAGGTACATTGCCGCTGATTGCGCTTGTAGTCTTTTTTAGTAAGACCTATGTATTTTCAATCTTGCTATGTGTTTTTTATAGCGTATTGAATATGAGTGCAACCGCATTGTTTGACGCACTTCCAAAAACAATATTGTGGTTCTTACCTACGCCATTGACTACATTTTGGAGTGCTGGCGATATGGCGGCACATGGAATAAAAATGGACTTGGAACAAATCTCAGGACTTATCCCCTCAACCTTTCAAATCGTGTTGATACTTGGAATTATGGCGATTGTTTCATCTTGGTTGATTGACAGATTATACAAACAAAGGGGGGAATAAATATGATTCGTATCGTGAAAACAGAGTTTTACAAACTAAAAAGGTATCATATCCTTTGGGCAGGAGTTGCGCTCATGCTTCTATCTGTTTTGCTGACATTGTTTACCTCTATGGCAAATGATGGTTCTGTATGGGATTTTGCCTACCTCACAGAACAGGTTATCAAAAATAATATGTCCATGATTTTTCCTATGTGCATTAGCTTGATTGCCGGATATATGATTTCCCGCGAACAAACGGACGATACCTTGAAAAATATTTTAACTGTACCGATTTCATTTAAGCAGTTGTTGACCGGAAAATTGATTGTGTGTGGTGTACTGTCCATTGTCCTTGGTCTGATATGCAGTCTGTTTACAATCATAGCAGAAATGGTTGTAGGATTTCCGGGTTTTCAAATAGCCTTAGCCTTAAAAGCGACATTACAAATAACCGCGGTCAGTTTCTTTTTATACCTTGCTGTCCTGCCAATTATTATAATTACCTGTCGCAAAGCAGGTAGCTTTTTAGTCGGTGTTATTATTGCCTTTGTTTACGGATATGGGGGTATGTTTGCCGCAGGAAACATGACATTAGCAAATCTTTATCCGATTACGGCAAGTCTTGGAATGATTGGCTACCGCAGTTATGATACCGCAGTCAACTGGAACATAGTAACTTGTATATGCAGTCTTACAGTTGTTGTTGTCATTTCCGCTGTCTTGGTTATTTGCATGAAAGAAACAGAACAAAAACAAGCAAAGAAAAAATCGAAAAAGACAGCACCAAAGAAAGGGTGGTAAGAATTTCTATAAAAAAATAGTTTTATCATTGATACTAATCTTGTTGGAGTGTCCACGCTTTTTTGGCTGTACAAAAGATGAAATTCTCAACCATTACAATAATGTTGTTCATTCTGCGGATTCCATAGAGCTTACAGGAAAATTATCTTTGCAAGGTAAAAAAGAAAAAGGGATTGATGATTATACAGGAACCTATCAAGCTGACTATGAAAATTTTACAGATACGGAGTATTTATTCTGAGGAACTTCAATAAAAAGAGAAACCGGAAAAGATATGTCAGTTACCTGTACATTGGAAGTTTCAAGTGGTACTGATGTGCCTGTCCGCATCTTTTTGCGGACGGCGCATTCTGTCTGCTAAAAAAAATTTTGAAAAAATCTCCAAAAATATTCGGCGTTTTTTCAAGACGCAGTATTGCCCTGCGAAAAGGGGGAAGCACCACCAACTTTCAAAGCGTAATAAGGTGAAAATGTGGAACCTGAACATAGGGAATTTTATAAGCAATGCTCTTTTCAGAAGTATTGTAATATGCTACTGCACAATGAAGCCAGCGAAGCTCACAAAGAGCTACGCAAGCATAATGCAAAGGAAATTACCTTTTTCGATTTGACATTAGATGAAGCACGGCAGCTTCATACATTTGATGAATATTTCAAAGGGGAAACGGCTGAACCGTCTTTGAAAAAGCCAGGAAGAAAATCACGCCGAAGCTATTTCTTGAAGCAATCCGTATTTTACCGTAAGAAAAGCGCAAAGCTTTACTGCTGTACTACTTTGAGGGAATGAATGGCAGCGAGATTGCGAAGTTATTCAATACGTCGAGAAGCACGATACAATACAGACGGACAAGCTCTTTTTTAGGTTGCTTAGATATTGCTGCCCAGGGCAACTTTTCCTTCAAGCAACCCCATATGTAGTATATGTCCTTTCATTGCTTTCTCAAGCTGCTTTTTTGTAGCACCTGGCCTTAAATCAAGTACCGCATTAAGGGCGTACACCTTAAAGCGATATGTATGTGTTCCAAAAGGAGGTTTGGGTCCCATATATCCGATTCTTCTTAATGTATTTTTACCTTACAGGGCTCCCCCCAGAGACTTGACCATCTCTTCGCGAGGTATATCTTCCTCAATCACAGTTAAATTCGAAGGAATATTGTAAACAACCCAATGGGTAAAGGTTACAAAGGGTATTGGTACATCTGGATCATCAACAATTATAGCAATGGATTTTGCCGAAGAATCAACACCCTTTATCTGCAAAGGCGGAGATTTATCCTCCCCATTTCCTGTATATTTCTTGAGTATGAACCCTCCGTTTTCAAATGCACTACTTGTTACAAGCAAATTTCCAATGTTTTAACCTCCTCAACTTAACTCTTTGCGCTAGTTTTCATCGAAGATTTTAAGACTTTATTACTTCAGATTGTATGATAATAGACGTCAATTATGAGAAATTTACTTCATCAAATATAAAAAAACGCTTCAATATCAATGCTTTCAGTTAGGTTATGATGAAATAGAATTACTTGGCACAAGAGGTTAAGTTATTTAACACTACTTCTCATATCTTTCTGTTGAAATGAAATCAAGAGGCCCGATTCAGCTTTATTACTAAACATATATCACCGATTGTTGTGGAAATACAGCAGCTTGTTTTCATTTCATATTCCTTATCTTCATAAGGTTTGCATTGAACAGGTGGTAATATGTCGCATTTCACGTTGCTATCTGAAAGTGCGGTAAGAACATTACCGCTTATGATATTGGCAATCTCTGATACTGCAGAGATGACGAAAACATCTACCGTATTAAACTGCATACCGCTCATGATATTTACCATATTAAGAGATGTGGAGACCGGGAAGCGGTAAATAACCTCTCCATATAGGTCACCAACAATACCAACAGCTATATCTACCTCATCATCACATTTGAAATCTTCCGTGGGATGATCAGAAATCTCTGTTATGCTTAACATCAAGTTAAAAACATTATGTGTTGCATTGACAAATGCTCTATAAAGTTTATCTATCATTATCTCTCATCCCTTTCTTTATGGCATAATCCGCTATAAGTTGGTCTTCTGCGGCTACATGATTAATCAACCATGCAAGCAGCTTTCCTCCAAACTGTTGCATCAAATACTCGTTATTATTTGATTGTTCATATTGCTTAGAAACATCTTGCACATAATTGACCATACTGTCATGTATCTGCTTATGAGCTTCATATCGAGGATAATTGATATTTCGCTGGTATTCTTCTTCATCACGAAAATGCTCTACAACATATTTTTTCATAAACTCCAATGTTTCGTTTATTTTGGGGACTTTCTCATCCCAGCTATCCCCTGATCGCAATATCTGCAAAAACGATTCGACACGCTTAAACAATTCTTTATGTTGGGCATCTATCACAGGAACACCAAGTTCATATTTATCTTTCCATAACATATACCAACATCCCTTTCTTATATTTGCTTTAATTCTGCTATCTTCTCATCTCTACGCCTTTTCTCACGAAGATAGCATGTATTTTACTCATATCCTTTATCGACAGATAATCACATTAAGTAAAGCTTTAATATGCAATTTAACAAATCAATTACATGCTACACTATTTCTAATTTTATCACCCCATTAGAAATTCCAAGAATAAATTCCCAGCAAAGTAATCTGATGAACATCTTATCAAATGTAGAATCCTCCTCTGTGATTGCATTTCTGACAATGAGGCATAACATTTTCAGTATCCTCTTTATAAAATATACCTGACCACTTGCAAATACTTTGCAATATAGGTACAACAGATAGGCCCTTCTCCGTAAGTGAATATTCAACTCTAGGAAGTATCTCATCATAGGATTTACGCTCCACAATTCCATCTGTGATCAGTTCTTTTAATGTAGATGCCAACACAGCATCTGTTATATTACTCATTTCCTGACGAAGTTCACTATAACGAAGTATTTTTTTTGCTGAAAGTACGCAAATAATTCTAGATTTCCATTTTCCTCCGAATATTTCCAGCCCATACTCCAATGGACATCGGATATCCGGTTCCATTTTCCTTTTATACATTCTATCAGCTCCTCTTCTTAATTATTATAGCTTTTTATCTATGCATTATATAGCAACTATTAAATTTATTAGTTACTATTTCTGAAAAGAGAGAGCTTTTTTTATAATATAAAAATATAACCCCCACAGTCAATACATTTTTGGCATCCCTCAAAATAATATATCTTGTTCATATGAGTTTCTTTAAAATAATTAAATTTTCACATAAAGAGAGATGTGGAGATTTTCATCTCCACATCTCTTTTTATCCATTAAAGCACCTTTTTATTATCTTCATCAGGTGTTGTGACGATAACTTTTTCAGGAGTTATTATCAACGCTCCCTTAGCCGTTACTGCTCCATTGAACATTTTTTCTACCATTGCTTTGAATTTATCAACAATGATGCCCTCTCTAATATATTCAGCCTTCCCTTTAATCTGGTATCCCTCAAAATTATATGCATCATATATCGAGATGGCAATTCTCCCTCCATTTTCTCTTATATTATTCAGTGTTGTTTCCAGAAACACATCTCCTACTATCAACTTGCCATCATCTGTCACGTCCTTGAATGCGACGGGCACTACATTTGGTTCGTTCTTCGAACATGTTGCCAAATCCCACATTTCATTCTTTAATAAATTTTTTACCTTTTCATTCAGCATAACCTATCGCCTCCATCAATCAGTTTTGATGACCCCATTATAAACAATCTTCCTAATGGTAAGAAGATATAAGGAAATTTATGAGTTGCTAATAAATTTCAAAGTATTCTATTGGATATTCATTTTGGAATATAACTCTAAACATCAATATTTAACATAATACGTTTCCCGGGCAATACTTTAAATATGTCCATGCAATATCCACACATTGATTCTATTGTTATAGAAATTTGCAATTATAAATCATCGCCAAGGCTAAACCAACTCCAATTGGTGAAATTGTAAAAGACTTTAAAATAGATGAATTCCAGGTAACACAAAGCAATTTTGAGTATTCTACCTTAATATGTTCTTTTCAAGAATTGAGTATTGGCAATGGGTGGAACTATCATCAAAACTCTCCATGTATTTCATATCTCAAAATAGCAGTTAAAGAATCATCATTCTGTAATGCCCTTTATATTTGCTCATAATGTAAAAAGACCTGTAATTTATTACAGCCCATTTAAATCACATAAAGTTCTATCTTTCATCATCTCTTTTAATACTTCTTTTGGTAATGTTGATATAACAATACTCCTTTCTGGCTTTAATATTATTAAGATACGCGACAGAAAAGAGTATTGCTTTTCATTAAAGTACTTTTTTATTATCCTCACCAAGTGACTTTATCATAGGCTATTACCAACATTATCGCCCTTTGTGTTTTGCTTTTTTCTTTTCCTGGCGTAAAGCAAACTTCCGTTCTTTTTCAGCCTCTTTTTTCTCCCGGCTTTTGGTCTTTTTCTCAAGTTTATTCTGCTCATGTTGCAGCTTTAATGCCTGCTGTGCCTTTGTACCAATACCTCTATTATCTAATTGCCTATGAATTTCTCGCTGCATGCGCTTGGGATTTATTTTTCTTTCTTCGATTTTATCAATTGTAACAGGTGTACTAAGTTTCAGCTTATGCCAATTTCTTAGCAAGAAATCATAAACTTCATAATCCTTTGGCTCTTTACCAAAGGTTATTTTGCATACCGCATATTGGTCACCGTCAATGCGTTCATATAAACCAATCCAAAAAGGATTTTCAAACAGAATGATTAAACTGCTCTTGATATCCATAATATCAATCTTCTTTGAACTGAACCTCAAAAGTATCAAGCCACTCTAAAAGGGAGCGATAAAGCAATTTCTGTTGTTCAAAAATAGTTCTTCCAACAAGGGGAATATCAGCATATTTAGCAGCATATTCATCATTTAATTGAGCTGAAGCAGTAATACTGTTTCGCAACTTTTTCACTAATTCCAAAGCACTTTCCTTGTCGATTTTGTTAAGATTGGTAATAACCACATTGAAATCAAACAGAAATGATACATGCTGGTTTGCATAAGTATTCATAAGTTCATAAAAATAAGCACGTCCTTTTTCTGTAATAGAGTAAATTGCTTTATCAGCATATTTATCCCCTTTCACAATATCGCATTGAAGATAACCTTCTTTGTTAAGCTGAATGACTTTTCGATATATAGATGGAACGCTTATCTTAGTCCATCTTGGGAACTGATGATAATCTACATCTTTTTGTATGTCATATGCACTTTGTGGTTTTTCCAATACCATACCAAGTATCGCCAAATCTATGGATGACATTATTGCACCTCCCTTTTACTATTAATAATAGTACTATTATTAATAGTAAAAGTCAATAGAATGTTATTCATTTACAAGGAAAATTAAGCATTCAATATAACTTGTCCTTTTCTATTTGATTTTTTTGCATGATATGATCAAAAACATGATGAAATTCAACAAAATTATAAGTACATTTTCCCATTTATCATTTTTGATATTGACACTCTCCATGTAACATGATAGCTTTTTGATGGAATTTGATTGGTATTGGTACAAACTATATGGAAAGTATTAATATTTTAACTTTAAATTGAACATCTCAATATAGCAATAATTTAGAAGAAACAATATAGGACAAGGATAAATAGCGCATCAGATAAGGAAATTACAAAGGCTGTATATATAAAAATTGCTTATATATAGGAGAGGTGATATAAATGTTTTTTAATAAAAAGAAGAAAGATCAAATCGTATATGGTTTAATAAACTGCATTGTTCTTGAAAAAGATAATGGGATAGCGACAAATTACTTTCTTACGTTAGAGAAGTATAGCACAAAAAGTTACAATGTCATGCATGATAATCTATATCTCTGGTATTACTATTAAGGGATGTTATAGTTTCAATCCTAACAGGTTATAATGTATATTTTTATACGCCGGATAGGGAATGGTCTAAGTCTAAAAGAAGAATTAGGACATATCTATTCTTTTTATGAGTTAAAGGATGGATCGATTTTTCTAAATTACAACAAAATTGATTATCGAATAGTTACAGAATTGATAGAAGCATATTCGAGTATGTGGGATTACGAAGGCCCCATATTCTTTGCAGCCTATACCCTGAAAAAAGCGGATATTGATTTTAAAAAATTTGATACTTATGAGCAAGTAAGTGATTATGTTTTAAGGATTGAGTCTGCAAAGGACCATATGGGACTTGAAATATTCATTGACCCTAAGCAAATCTCAGAAACTGAGCTTATAGAACGAATACAAAGTGTTACCGAAAAATATAATATAAAATTAAAATTAGTAATTAGACCTGTGCAGTAAAAAGGAAATTTTTAAGCAACAAGCCCTAACTTGGTAATTATTGAGCTTACACTTAGCCCTTTAGCTGCACAAGAGTATGCAGCTTTAACAATTTCAACTATGTATTGTTGACGGAAATACCCTATTGTATCACCTATGGTCTTTAAACCTAATGTTTTGCCTTTAGATGCTCTGAAAAGCTCTAAAAATGTATAAGTCATAAATACAATACTCCAGTACATCTTAATAGATGTTAAGGATTCAATTTGATATTGGTCAAACCCAAGTGAGTTCTTATGATACCTGTAGCTGACCTCAATATCCCAGTGGTTTTGGTAGTATTCCAAGATAACTTGGCTATCAAGGCCTACATCTGTACTTACAATATATGATGGTTTACCAGATAGATCAGCCTTGCTCCAACATATTAGAATAACAGCATTTTCTATGTCATTGATTTTACCTTCATACCTATATACGTAATACTTGTTTTCACCTACTGTAACTGGGCAGGTTTCATTCTTACGTATATGGTTGGAGGACTCTTTGACACTTGCTTTTAATCCAAAAGGATAAATTGTACAGTTGGATTTGATTCTTCCGATAGTATGATATCCTCTTTTTAGAGCATGAAGCATCAGCTTACCTTAAGTATACCAGGCATCTACCAGCAAATAATTTATTTCAGTAGCTGGAGTAAACTCGTCAATTAATTGCATGGCAAGTTCATCTTTGTTTTTAAAAAGTTTTTTGGATTTTGAACCATAAAACTGTTTCCTGAGATAGAGCTTAAAATTAAGTTGCAACGAATAATTAGATACCTTGTAATTAGAACTAACGATACAGTGTGACCACATAGTTTTACCATCACTGTGAGAATGATGATAATCAATGCCTTCCATCTTCTTTGTAGAATCATCTTTTTTACTCAAAGAGTCATCTATAATTAGAAAGCCAACCTGATTTTCATCGATATTCTTGGGGATAGTATGAATAGAGTGTGAAATTCTCTTGTAGTCTACATATTCGTTGTTCCATTTGTATTCACTTAAGAATCTTGAGCCAGTGCTTCTATCTCTATTAGAAGTAAGTTTTTTGTAGATGGCAGAGACAGTTTTATTACCTTCTGTAGTAATTATGCCTGAGACCATATTTATGATATGGTTATTCAAAGCAGTAGAATAAGGCAATTGTAACATATTTATATAGTTGATGATGTTCTGGTTTTGTTCTATTATTATCTCAGGCATAAGTTTGACCTCCGTGATTTGTTTATAGTATTGGGTAACTCTAAACTATCACAAATAGTCAGCTTATGCTTTTGTTTTACCATGAATTTGGTAATACAATTTTTGACTTTTTAGTGCACAACACTAATTATGTAAGTGAATAATGAACGATGGTAATTTGTAAATTTAACTTAGTGTTAGTATAGTTTTGTAGACACAGAAGTTCGAACGATTTAAAATAAGAAGTGAAAGGAAGTGTCTACAATGGGAAGAGGTCAAAAACATTACACCAAAGAATTTAAAGATACTATAGTAGAGCTATATAATTCAGGAAAGCCGCTAGCAGATTTAGCTCGTGAATATGGCATACCAAAATCAACAATGGTGACATGGTTAAACAAAGCCAAACCAGTAGTAATTGATAAAGATAAAACCGTGACAACAGCCGACTATCAAGTCATGTTAAAGAAGATAGCAAGGCTAGAAGAGGAAAATGAAATACTAAAAAAAGCCATG
>NZ_FQZS01000032.1 GCF_900142105.1 Lutispora thermophila DSM 19022 | reverse complement strand
AAAGTATAAGTTTTTAATTTATACTTCGTAAAAGCATTTCAAGAAAGGCTTCCTTGATTGTTATAAATATTTCTAAAGGAAGCCTTTCTTATAATTTTTATTGTGCGTTTCCTTAGAATCAGGAGTACGCTTAGAGGTTCTTGTTACAGAGGAATAAGGAATTGGAAAATTCTAATATTGTTAACAAAATATGTTGATAATTATATCTACATGATGTAGAATAAAATTAAACTACAAGGCGTAGATTAAGAAAGGAGATTTAGAAAAGATGCAGCGTATATCTGATGCAGAAAGATTAATAATGGAGATTATTTGGAAGGCAGGACGTCCTATGACTACATTGGAAATCATTCAACGCTTGCCACAGGAAAAGACATGGAAGCAAAATACGGTAGTTACTTTTTTATCACGACTAATTGAAAAAGGGATCATTAAAGCTACTAAGAAAGGAAAAGCAAATCTTTATGAAGCTTGTGTAACTGAACAGGAGTACCTTAACTTTGAGACAAAGCAATTTATAAAGGATGTTCACAAAGGGTCCATATTTGGCTTCATATCTGCGTTGTGTGACAACGGAGACATAACAAGAGAAGATATTGAAGCGCTTATGAAGCGTTTAAAAGAGTAGGTGACACCTATGCTAGCCAATTTGTATAATCATTTGTTTGTTATGTCGGTTGTAGCTGGAGGGCTATATCTAATACTTAAGCTTTTCGGTAGAATAACCATGAAACATTTTATGCCTTCTTGGCATTACTATACTTATACAGCGATTTATATGTTTTTTTTGCTGCCATATCATAAGCTTCTATCATTATTCAATTTTGACTTTAACCGGAATGTTAAAAATGGATTGGTCTTACCGGTTCTATCCTCCAATTTGGAATTACGCTACCTAGCCAATAATGGCTTAGTTGGAGTACCGGATAAAATAGAAAGCAGCTTTATGTTAAATATTGATTTTTTGGCTTATATCTTGCTTGCAGGCACATTGGTATTTATTGTTGCTGTGCTGATACAAAATGTTAAATTCCGTCGCCGTATTTTCAGTGTATGCAGATTGACAGATAAAGCACAGTTTCAAGATATTCTTTCAAGCTGCAAGCAAGAAATGGGGATATCGAAAGAAGTATTAGTATATATCTCTATTTACCCATGTACACCTTTTCTTTACGGTGTTTTAAAGCCCCGCATTATTTTGCCGGATATTGAGTTCACTGAGGAAGAACTAAAACACGTGTTCTATCATGAATTAACCCACTTGAAGCGATATGATCCATGGATTAAGTTTCTGTTGCTTTTAACAAATGCAGTTCATTGGTTTAATCCTTTGGCTTACATAATCAGAAATGATATTGATGGTTTATGTGAGCTATCCTGTGACGAAAGTGTTGTTATATCAATGAATGCGGCAGAAAGAAGGCGGTATTGTGAGATAATATTAAGTGTATTATGGCACTCTATAGGTCATGATGCAAAATTAGTTTCGGCTTTTAGTAACAAGAGGAAACAACTTGAAAGGAGAATGGATATGATCATGAAAATGAGAGGTTTGAAATATAAAAAAAGGGTTATTTTATTTTCCATGGTTGTGACGCTGACAATTGTGTCATTAGGTATTATTACAGCATATGCTTCTACTTCAAATAAGGCGGATCTAACAAGCCCATCAGAAGGAAGAAAACTAATTAACGGTGCAGAGCTTATTGATGCTGATAATAAAAGTTTAATAGGAACAGAAATAATAGATGCTGCTTTGCCTTTTATATCAAAAAGTTCGCCAAAGATATCTGATAGTGAAAAAACTATAGATTTTTACATGCCGGAAAATACCATTATTAAGAAGTTAGCAGACAATACTGTCTTACCACCTATCAGCATTACAAATTTTGAAGTTATAGACAATATTACTCCGGAAATAATTATGACCAACGGCAGTGCCGCTTTTTTTACAAAGAAAGGAGGCAGCGGTTGGTCATGCAAAGTCGGCGACAAACTTGTGTATGAATTTGAAAAATATGAGTCAAATGTAGTCAGTTCACAGACTATGATAATCGGATATGTTTTAGATGGAACATTATATCCAGGGGAGGAATTCAAGGGATTAAGCGGAAAGTATGAGTTGAAAATTGAAGAAGATGGAGATTACTATATTTATGTTATAAACGCTACATCCGATTATTTAGCATTAAAAAAAGGTAAAATCAATATTTTAAGACAGTAGAAATGAAAAGTGACACAAAAATCTCTATCAGTTGTTTCAAATAAAACCCTCATTAATAAGTAATAAAGGCTTTTATGGAAAGCCTTTATTACTTATTAATCATTCTGTACTTGTTGAATTTTAACATTTAATTCCTCGATTTCATCATATTTGGCTTTTATGCTATCACATATAGAAGCAATTTGGTCATTGGGAGACTCCAGTCCATTAGCATAAGCATTGTAGACCATATCTCCCATTTCTGTTTTCAGTTTTTTTATTTCTCCCTCTATTTGAGCAATTTGCAGCTTCAGCTTTCCTATTTCCATCATGTCTTGAGATTTATTGCCCACTGCTTTTGCAGTATTTAATGCTTTGTTTCCTAAATCCTTTAATAGGCTCATACATCCATCTCCTTTACTGGCATATAATACTAATTTATATTTCGACAAATAAAAGTATTATCCTGCAATACTAGTTATTGAACTTTAATTTTATATTCAACCCGGTTGTTATTTTTATCCTTTTGGATATGTCATAGTTGCTATCTGCTTCATAGTTGATTTTATGGATTCCTGAAAGCAGTTTACCCATTTTGATATTACATAGTCGGAAGATATGGTCTTCTTCTAATAGGTTTTGATTCGGAGGGAAGTAAGAGATTTTGCATTATCCAAGAGGATTTATAAACATCATGAAGATCTTTTGGCAAATGAATAAAAATTGCATAAATGAATATTCATAAAGCAGATAATAAAAAAGGCCTAAAAAAACAGAGATTTATTGAAATGTTAATTGACATTAAAATTTGCTTTTGGTTGTAAATAATTAATATATATATGGAAAACTACTGTGGTATAATGATATTTATAGAAATTGGAAAAAAACAATACTATTGCTGGGAGGGGTAAGTTTGATAGAAAGAGACTTAATAAAGGATATTTTAGGTAAAGCCCTGTCAACGGGAGGAGATTTTGCTGAAGTATTCATAGAGGATACGGAGAGAAGCTCTTTGGGTTTGGTAAACGGCAAAATAGAGACGGCAGTTTCAGGAAGAGATTTTGGAATAGGTATAAGAATATTCAAAGGATTGAGAAGTATATACGCATATACAAATGATACTTCAAGGGATTCACTTCTTCGTACTGCTTACAATGCAGCATTGGCCTTGGGAGAGGTAAGAGAAGACAAAGCTGTGGATATTATAGAGAGAGTAAATGCAAATATCCATCCTATATTATATGTACCCAGAAGCATAGATATTGCTAAGAAAGTGGAAAAGCTGAAGGAAGCATACAAGGCAGCAAAGGACTACAGCAATGAAATATCCCAGGTTATGTCCAATTATGTTGATGTAGATCAAAGAGTGGCTATAGCTAACAGCGAAGGTTTATATACAGAAGATAGGAGGATAAGAACCAGATTTGCAGTTCAAGCCATCGCCAGCGACGGGAAAGAAAATCAGACGGGATATGAGGCTCCAGGCAAAGGCATGGGTTTTGAATTGTTTGACATAATTGATGTGGCCCAATGTGGCAAGGAAGCGGCAAGAATAGCTGTTACCATGCTTCATGCGCCTTTATGCCCATCAGGCAAGATGGTAGTTGCCATAGATAACGGCTTTGGAGGAGTTATATTCCACGAAGCCTGTGGTCATTCACTGGAAGCTACTGCCGTAGCTAAAGGCAATTCAGAATTTGCAGGGAAACTGGGACAGAAGATAGCCTCCGATAAGGTTACTGCCATAGATGACGGTACTATTCCTAACGAATGGGGTTCTTTAAATATTGATGATGAAGGTAATCCCACCAGGAAGAATGTTTTGATTGAAAACGGCATATTGAAGGGTTATATGATAGACAAATTCAATGGAAGAAGGATGAATATGGAACCAACGGGAAGCTCCAGAAGACAGTCCTACAAATTTGCGCCTACATCCAGAATGACAAACACTTATATCGCTCCCGGCAATGACGAAAACCACGAGATAATCCAATCCATAGATTATGGACTATATGCCAAGAAAATGGGAGGAGGTTCTGTCAACCCCGTTACCGGAGAATTTAATTTTGCAGTATTGGAAGGCTATTTGGTGAAAAACGGCAAGATTGATACACCCGTAAGAGGTGCCACTTTAATAGGTAAAGGCTCAGAAATACTTAAAAGGATTGACATGGTCGGCAAGGAGCTGGATCTGGCAGCGGGAATGTGTGGCTCCATCAGCGGAAGCGTACCTACAAATGTAGGTCAGCCTCTTATAAGGGTATCGGAAATCACAGTAGGCGGAAGGGAATAGGAGGTGCTCTCTATGAATATAAAAGAATTTGTGGATAAACTGTTTTCCAAGGCTAAGGAAGCAGGATTTACTGAATATGAGGTATTCTATATAGATGGAGACAGTTTCAAGGTTACCATTTACAAGAGCGAAATTGACCAATACAGCATCAATTCTCACAAGGGATTAAGTTTCAGAGGATTGTACAATGGCAAGATGGGATACTCATATACGGAGGTTTTGGACGATTATGCCTTGGAAATGCTTATTAAAAATGCAAGAGAGAATGCATTGGCCATCGAAGATGAAGATGTTGACATAATTTATGGAGAACGTGATAAATATGCCGACATAAAAGGTTTCAATGAGGAATTGGATCAGATGAAGGCCGATGAGAAAATAAAAATGGCATTGGAGTTGGAAAAGGATACATTGGCCCAATGCAATAAGGTGAAGAACATAGAAGATTGTATGGTGGTAACAGTCGCAGGGGAAACAAGGATAATAAACTCTAAAGGCTTGGATCTTCAATACAAATCCAACGTCATCTATGCTGTGGTTGCACCTGTAGTTGAAGAGGACGGAAAGGTCAATACTGCTTATGCCTTCAAGGCATCTAACAATTATAGGGATATAGATACTAAGGCAATTGCAAAGGAAGCAGTGGAAGATGCCCTGGCTTATATGGGAGCAGAAAGCATTCCTTCAGGGAAATATAAAGTTATTATCAGAAACGATGTAATGGCGGATATACTGAGTACCTTTGCAGGTATCTTCTCGGCTTACAATGTGCAAAAAGGCATGTCACTTTTGAAAGGAAAAGTAGGAACAAAGATTGCATCTGAGGTTGTTACCATAATAGATGATCCACTTATGGAAAACGGTTTGGCTTCAGCACCTTTTGATTCAGAAGGAGTGGCTTGTTATACAAAGACAGTTGTGGAGGAAGGCAAACTTAATACCTTCTTATATAATCTGAAAACTGCCAAAAAGGACGGCGTAAAGTCGACAGGCAATGCTTCAAAGGGTTCCTATGCTTCAGCTGTAGGAGTTTCTCCAAGCAATTTTTATATAAAGCCCAGCAATAAAACAAGAGAGGACCTGATGGCTCATATGGGTGATGGAATATTCATTACTGAGGTTCAAGGATTACACTCCGGTGCAAATCCGATGTCAGGAGATTTTTCTCTTGCTGCAAAAGGTTTTGAAATAAAAAATGGTAAGATAATCAAAGCTGTTGAACAAATTACAGTGGCAGGAAACTTCTATAATGTTCTACAGGATATAGTGGAAGTAGGCGGGGACATAAAGTTTGGAATGCCTGCGGGAGGATACTTCGGAAGCCCAAGTGTCGTTGTGAGGGAGCTTGCAATAGCAGGAAAATAGAATATAATAGCCAAAACTATCCGTTGACACAGTGGATTATAAAATATATAATCTTATTTGTATCAATTAAATAGTTTAAAGCTTGGCCGTGCTAGATGGGGAGTTTGCGGTGCCCTGTAACCTGCAATCCGCAGAAGCAGGATCGAAGTCCTTTGCTGAGGCCGGCGTCTGTAAGGCCTGACCCTGATAAGTGGCGTTGATAATTGGGTCCTGCGCAACAGAAATTTATGAACCCCGTCAGGTCCGGGAGGAAGCAGCGGTAAGTAAACCCTTCTGTGTGCCGTAGGGATGCCTGGTTGGAGCTAACTGTCCGGGTAACGCTTGGAGATGCTTGTGTCGAAGGAAGGTGCACGGCCTTTATAATTTTTAAAAGTTCGTATAAATACGGACTTTTTTATAATGCCTAGGAAAGTATAAATTTCCTTAATTTGTACTTTCTGTTAAAAGCCTTTCTTATTTTTATATTTAAAGTCGAAAATTGCGACTTTTTTTGTTGACCCAATACATATTATACCATAATATGTGATAGCAGGATAAATTTACACATACTTCATAATTATATTTTGATTAACTCGTTATTCTTTATAAAATCCAGCTTCTTATAGTATTACTTTTGGTATGAGAAGCATGGAATTAGTGATAAGAAAACGAGTTATTTAATTTTTAGGCTGATAGGTGATATTATGGTAAATAAATAAACTTATTTTTAGAAACAATGCTTTTCAAGAATTAAAATTGGCCTACATAAAGGATGATGGGACAAAAAAAGATTACATAGCATATATACTGTTCCAATGAAAAAAACAGATGATGAAACATGGGAAGTAAAAATCAATAATGCAGGTGACTTGCTTTATAAGTTCATCAATGAAAAGAATTTTTGTATTAATGATCCATATGCTGATAAATACATATATATAGATGGAATAGGATATTGGTCCAAAATATACGATAAGCAAGTTGTTAAACATGTTTCGCTTCCAATCATTAATGATGTATTGATATGCAAAAATATAAATGACGAATATTTTCCCGTTGGAATTACAAATACCATCAATTCAATAGATTCTAAAGTAATTTGTTGGGCAGAAATTTCTAATATAAAAACCGATTTTTTAGTGAGTATGGTTTGGGAAGATCCTGATGGATGTCTTCTTACAGGTATAGATATGTTGATAGAAAAATATAGAAGAAAAGAGAGAAGAATATTTGGTGGTATAGATTTATCAAATATTATTGATTCACAATTTATCAAACAAGGAAATTAGCGAGTTCAGATCTATTTAAATGGGATATATTGCAAAAACACTAGTTTTGTTATTAAAAAGTTTAGGAATTATAGTATAAATAGGATATTTAAATAAAGTTCATTGGGGTGATGAAAAGATGAACATAGTATATTTTTTTTATAGATTTGTGTCATATTTTATTATAATGCTTCTCATTTTTTATGTTTTTTATAAGTTTAGGTCAAATAAGACACTTGAGTTTAAATATATCATTAAATATGCAATAATAGTAGCGTTAATTAATGACATTTCAGCTTTATTGAGAAAAATTTTATGAAAACATTGTGTTGATATTGCTTGCTAATTGATTACGGTAAAATTTTGCTTACCGGCTTTTTTCTTTTTTGCTTTTTTATTTTTGAAACAGGGAAAAATGTTATAATATATAATAGTTACATACATGAGGAGTTGATATAGTGTATACTGCATTATATAGAAAATGGAGACCAAAAAAATTTGAAGATGTATGCGGTCAAGAGCAGATAACCAGGATTCTGAAAAATCAGATCAAGACCGGTCAACTATCTCATGCCTATTTATTTTGCGGTACCAGAGGAACAGGTAAAACAAGTACTGCCAAACTCCTTGCAAAAGCAGTCAATTGCTTTAATCTTCAGGATGGCAATCCCTGTGACAGCTGTGAAAGCTGCATAAGCATAAATCAAGGAAATTCCATGGATGTTTTTGAAATAGATGCGGCATCCAACAGAAGAATAGAAGATGTGAGAGACTTAAGGGAAGCAGTTAAATTTGCCCCTGCCATGGGCAAGTATAAAGTATATATAATAGATGAAGTTCATATGCTCACCAATGAAGCCTTCAATGCGTTGTTGAAAACATTAGAGGAACCTCCTGCCTATGTGAAGTTTATACTTGCTACAACAGAACCTCATAAATTGCCGGCCACCATATTATCCAGATGTCAGCGATTTGATTTCAAGAGGCTTGTACAGGATGACATTGTCGGAAGATTGGAATATATATGTAAGCAAGAGAATATTAAAGCAGAAGAAGATGCTTTGAGGCTTATAGCAAGAAATTCTGACGGAGCCATGAGAGATGCCATAAGCATAATGGATCAATGTGCCGTGTTTGGCAAGATGGAAATCAAGTATGATGATGTTCTTAAGGTTTTGGGCATAGCAAGTGATGAATATCTTTTTAAAATGGCAGATGCAATATTGGATGGAGATTGCTCCGGTGCCATGCTGCTTGTACAGGAAATATCCCGACAGGGGAAAGACATGGGGCAGCTTGCCAGAGATCTTCTCAATCATTACAGAAACCTTTTGATGGCTAAACTGGTAGATCAATCAGAGGATGTAATAGATTTATCCAGGGAAACCATAGCCATGCTGAAAGAGCAAAGCAGCAGATATGGAAGAAATAATATAATCAGATGCATAGATATTTTATCGGACCTGACCTCTAATATAAAATGGGCACCCCAACCTAAGACTCTATTGGAAGTAGCAGTAATAAAAATGTGCAAGCTGGATAAAGACATGAGTCCCGAAGGCCTTTTGGCAAGAATTGAGAAACTGGAAGATATGCTGGCTAAAGGTGAGATATCCATAACTGCCGTACAGGAAGGAAAAAAGGCAAAGAAAGAAGAAAAGAAGGAAGATAAGAACATTGAGAAGAAAGCTTCTGAGCAATCAAAAAATGTGGAAATCAAGCCTGTACCTTCTGAAATAATTGAAAAATGGAATGGATTTATACAGGAAATTAAAAACAGGAAGAAAATGAAGCTCAGGACATATCTGGCACTATGCAAGCCAGCAATAGTAGATGGGGAGAATGTTCTTCTCTGTTTTGCCAGACAGGATTCTTTCTCAAAAGAATCTGTGGAAAAGGCTGATAACAGGAAGGAAATCGAGGCGATAGCCACAGAATACTTTGCAAAACCTATAAGGATAAAGGCTGTTTATGAAGATGAAATTGCTATAGCCAGTGAAGAGGCTAAAGCTGAATCAGAAGAAGATGACGTGGTGAAGAAAGCAATTGAATTATTTGGGGAAGACCTCGTTGAAGTAGTAGAAGAAGAATAGTATAATCATTATGATATATGATAATTGAACTATGAGTTCAGAAAGAGGGTTATGCTTCAGGTGTTGACTCGAGTCTCGTGTCAGGACCAGATATGATTACCCAAGGCTATGCAACTCGTATCAATGCTTAATATGAATATTCGATATTTTTAAGGAGGAATAAATATGGCAAGAGGCGGATTCCCAGGTGGAATGGGAAATATTAATAATATAATGAAGCAGGCTCAGAAGATGCAGCAGGAAATGTTGAAACTTCAGCAGGAAATCGAACAAAGGACAATAGAAGCAAGTGCTGGCGGTGGAGCTGTTACTGTGGTGATCAATGGCAAGAAGCAGATAGAATCTATAAATATAAAACCTGAAGTGGTGGACCCTGATGATGTGGAAATGCTCCAGGATTTGGTTATAGCAGCAGTAAATGAAGCAATAAGACAGGCGGATGAAATGATGACTCGTGAGATGAGCAAGTTTACTGGCGGTATGAATCTGCCCGGAGGTCTATTCTAATGAATTATTATGCAGCTCCTATTGCGAAGCTGATTGAAGCTTTTACAAAATTGCCGGGCATAGGCAGTAAAACAGCCCAACGATTGGCCTTCTATCTGCTGGATATGCCCCAGAATGAAGCTGAAGAACTGGCTTATGCCATAATAAACGCCAAGAGAAATGTGAGATACTGTGAGGTATGCTCTAATATCACTGATAACGACCGATGCAATATATGTTCTGATCCTAAGAGGGATAATAGTGTAATCTGTGTGGTTGAAGATCCAAGGGATGTTGTGGCTATGGAGAAGACTAGAGAATATAAGGGGCTTTATCATGTGCTTCACGGTGCCATATCTCCTATGGATGGTATAGGTCCTGATGATATAAGAATTAAGGAACTGTTGGCTAGATTGGGAGATGACAATGTGAAGGAAGTAATCCTGGCCACCAATCCAAATATCGAAGGAGAGGCTACTGCTATGTATATTTCAAAACTTATAAAGCCTCTGGGAATAAAAACCACAAGGATAGCTCATGGAGTACCTGTTGGCGGTGATTTGGAGTATGCAGATGAAGTAACCCTGATGAAGGCTCTTGAGGGAAGAAGAGAGATATAGGATTATATGTACTTGTGTATAACCAAAATAAACTCCTATTATTTTGCAAATTATCGATAGGAAGAAAATAAAGTTCTTGCAGGAAACATGGTTTATTAGGGTAAAGGAAAGCCCTGTAAGCCATGTTTTTTTATGTATTAGTTTTAAGGGATAAGGAACAAGGAATAAGGCTAAAAGCCAGAAAAATCAATGGATTAGAAGATTGAATGGAAAAGAAAATGGAGAGGAGAAATGGAAATAAAACTCCTTAATCCTTCCCCCTTAACCCTCAATCCTAAAAGCACTTTATTTTCATTTTTTGCCCCAAAAATTGAGGAATGAAAGGACTTTAAGAGATAGGAAACAGGGAAAAGGGTATAAATGGGAAATTAGGGACAAGATAACAAGACAGTGGTATCAAGGGTTTGAGGGGTGTTGGTGAGAGAACTTTATTTGAAAAAGGAAAGGAGTTTGTTTGGGTTACATATAGTTAGGATTAAGGAGAAAGGGGTAAGGAAAATAGGAAATAAATTAGGCTAAAAATAGGGATTAATTAGTTGTTGCAAAAATAAAATAAAGTAGTTTTATTTATAGGGATAAGGAATAAGGGAAAGTGTTGAAAATACTGGAGTTAATAGAGTGTCAAGACACAAGGAAAATGGGGATTAAAGGGAATTTGTAATAGCACTTTATTTGCATTTTCTATGTAACATGACTTATTTTTTCTGTTTTCAAAACTCATATTGATAATAATTTAGAAACAGAAAATATTTTTACTACAATAAAAGTTCCATCAAAATAAAAATAAAGTTGTATTATTTATATTGAAGTACAATAGACCATCTTAAGTTTATCATTGGGCTTTGGAGATTATTTTGAGGATGGTTACTTGTAAGAATATAGGTGCTTTTATATATTGCATGGTGTAAAATAAAAATATAGGTTATTGGTGTAGGTTAAAGTGATTAAATATTGGAGAGTGATGTTATATGCTTTTAAAGTTAAAGGAGGAATTTATATGTGGTTTATATTTGCATTGTTATCAGCAATATTTGCTGCACTGACATCTATACTTGCTAAGATAGGTATTGAGGGGATTAATTCCAATTTAGCAACTGCAATACGTACAGCGGTTGTTTTAGTGATGGCATGGGGTATGGTTCTTATTACAGGAACACAGAGCCAAATTACTGGCATCAGTAGGAGAAGTTGGATATTTTTGATTTTATCGGGTATTGCAACAGGATTATCTTGGCTTTGTTATTATAAAGCATTACAAATTGGGGATGTTTCAAAGGTTGTTCCAGTGGATAAATTTAGCGTTGTTATTACAATGATACTCGCTTTTATAGTATTACATGAAGCCCCAACTACTAAAACAATTATTGGTGGTATATTTATTACAATCGGCACATTTATAATGATTTTACGAGGATAAATCTAAATGATAAAACTAAGTTAGTTCTTAACATTCTTTTAATACGACTCTGTAGAATTATGCGAAGTAGACAATTATTTTCATGGAATCGAGGAATATGATGAATCTCAGAGAAAGGGCAAAACAAATAAAAAAAGATATACCTGCTGTTTTTTTATTACTAAAGAAAAGGAAGACCCCGTGGTATGCCAAGGCATTGGCAATTTTAACGATAGGTTATGCTTTATCTCCGATTGACTTTATTCCCGATTTTATCCCTGTTCTTGGCTACCTTGATGATGTAATAATACTTCCTTTAATGATAATAGTTACGATAAAGTTAGTTCCAAAAGAGATAATTGAACAATGCCGTATTGAGTCTGAGCAACTCTGGAAAGACGGCATGCCTAAAAAGTGGTATTACGCGATACCTATAGTTTTAGTTTGGTTATTAATCTTTGTTATAATAATAAAAGCATTTATATGATTTATTTATTTTGTATTCTTCTTATAATTTATAATATGACTTTGTAGGAGATTGCGAATTAAAGGCTATTTATAATCTGAGAAGGAATCAATGTTATGTTTACAGACGTAGAAATTAAATTAAAAAAAGGAAATAAAATATTGTTTTCTCGTGATAGTGAATGCTTACAAGAATTGATAAAACTAATTCAATTGCAAAAACACCGAACCCTTGTAATGTGGGCGCTGGATTGCGCAAAAGTGCCTTTGAAACAATTTGAAGCAAAGTATCCCGATGAACGCAGACCTAGAATCTGCTTGGAACTTTGCGAGGCTTGGGCAAGGGGCAAAATTAAAATGCCCATTGCAAAACAGGCAATTTTAGATTCACATGCTGTGGCAAAAGAAATTAATGACAGCGAATATGCTGCTTTATGTCACGCAATTGGTCATGCTGGAGCCACCGTTCATGTAGAAACACACGCTTTGGGTTTGCCTTTTTATGAATTGACGGCAATAGTCTTAAAATATGGAAAAGATAACTTTCCAAAACCAGTCAGCGAAAAGATAAATTACTATCATAACCGCCTGCTGTACTGGCAAGAAAATACCGATAAACTTGGACTTGATTGGGCAGACTTTTTATTAGATGACACCAGACCTAACAAAGAAAGATTGTTAAGCGATAAACGAAAGTTAAAACAGCAAGAATTATAGGCATAACCTTTTTTCGTATTTTTCTTATTATGCAAGCAAAGCGAATAAAAGGTAAGCGGTTAATGTTTCTTCACATTGTAAGCGGTTAATATCTCGTCACATTGACATAGGTTAATTGCTTTTCTTTACATAGCAGTTTTCGGGAAGATTCCCCCACGGGAGAAGAGAGTCAAACACATCAGGATTATTTTTAAAATCCTCTTGGGTTTCTTTTTCTTTTACACCGGTTTTGTCCCTCAACTTCTTTTGCCAGTAATAGAGTGCGTTCTCCGATACTCCTTTTGATTTACACCGTGCTTTTGCTGTCATGCCACCTTCTCTGTATTCTCTAAGCAATTCTTCCCATTGTTCTTCGCTGTATTTTTGACTCATTTTTTACACTCTCCTTATCTTATGATAAGGATATTATCTCATGTGTTGATTGGAGTTCGAAGGTGACGAGTTATTTGTCGCTTACGTATATTATTTATTAAAGTATGATACAATAGTTAATAAGAAATTATAGGGGGTATTTGGAATATGAAATTCAGAAAGCCTATAAGTTTACTGGTATTATGCATTGCTGCTCTGTCATTGATTGCAACAACATGTGGAATTTTTTCAAAACAAGGTCCTGGAGAACATTATTTTACATCAATACATGGTCAAACAATAACTATTTACGGTAAAGGAATATACGGCAACAATTCTGTATCAGCAGTCCTGCAAGCCATACCGCAGGATATTGTGACATTGGTTTTAGGCATCCCGATTCTTATAATCTCGCTCTTTATAGCAAGAAAAGGTTTAATAAAAGGAAGGCTGCTTCTGGCTGGAACATTGGGATATTTTTTAATTACATATATGATATATACATTTATTGCTATGTATAATAGGCTGTTTTTGGTATATGTAGCGCTTATGTCAGCAAGTTTTTTTGCATTTATATTAACTTTGCTGGCATTTGATGTTGAAAAAATGAGTTCCAATTTCAGTAATAAATTGCCAGTTAGATTTGCAGGGGGTTATCTGATGTTCTCTACAGTAATGATAGGATACTTGTGGCTCGCGAGAGTCATACCAACACTCATTGACGGTTCTGTACCTTTGGAAGTAGAACATGGTACTACTCTAACAGTTCAAGCATTTGACCTGGCATTCTTTCTGCCTGGGGTTTTTTTATCAGGATTGCTTTTGATAAAGAAAAAACACTTTGGTTATATGCTGGCACCAATTGCGACGGTCACTAATGTTTTGATAATGGCTGCGCTTTTATCAAAGGGAATTTCAATGAACCTGGCTGGAATAGAAGGAACTCTTCCAATGATTATTATGACGTCTTTATTTGACTTGTTAGCAATTGTATCTTTGCTTTTGATATTGAAAAATGTAAAGGAACCTGTGTACGCACATAAAAAGAAGGAATTTTAAATGTAAAAAAACAAGCATATACGGTAAAGTCGTTCCGTGTTGTTAACATAAAGCATATAAAAGCGTATTTATCTGCCTTTTTTAACAGCCTGCAGCCTTGAATCCCTGACATCATATATACCCTTGAACTCTTATATTTCAAGGCTTACAGCACGATGAAGTTAGGGAATGACTTTATTTACTTTTTGGAACAACAATATTTACATTTTGGAACAACTTACGCTGTTTTCATCACAAAACTTGAACCTTATCCCTTAAAAACTTAATCCTATCTGTGTAAATATAAAATAAACTCATTCCCTCCCCAACTCCGCAAACCCGCATGGTTGATGGATGGGATAAAATGGATGCAAATAAAGATGTTCCATAAAATAGATGATTAGATAGAATTAAATGGGAAAATTGGAAGAGAAAAAAGTAAATAAAGGCGTTCCGTAGAAGGGATAAGGAATAAGGGGAAAGGGATAAGGAGAAAAAGATAAAATCCTTCGTAATCCGCATGATAAGTGGATTATGAAGGATTGATTTATTTTATTGGATAATATCCTTACCCCTTAAACCTATTCACTTAATCCTGTTCCGAAGGAACATCTTTATTTTCAGCGGAACGACTTTATTTGCAATGGAACGAGTTTGTTTGATGTTTACACAGAAGGCAGGATTAAGGGGTAAGGGGAAAGGAATAAGGGTAAAGAAAACATTATTGATATCTGACATGGGAATATATAGGTTATGGTCGAAAGTACGGAAGAAATTTAGGCAAGAAGAAATAAAATTGTGGATTTATTGACAAATTTATACTTTTAATATACAATCTATAGTAGGATATACATTCTTAATGACTTATATATAGACTCACTTCGTTTGCTTCATATGAATATATCAACTACTATTCTTTTTAGAAAGGAGGCAGAATAATGCCATACTACTATGTTAATAACGACCAAACCAGAAATCCTGGTTTACATCATGAAGTACATACTGAGGAACATGCGAATGAACTGAATATTTCAAACAAAACATATCTAGGTTATTTTGCTAATTGTGTGGGTGCTGTAGAGAAAGCAAAAGAAATTTACAGTGACGCTGATGGATGCGCAACTTGTTGTCCACTATGTCATAAAGGATAAACTATATTATTTAATAACAAGTTTTTTAAAATATTTTAGAGAAGGAAATGTTATATTTTCAGGATTAGGCGGAAAAGGTGGGGCGTTTAGGAGTTAAGAAAAGAGATAAGAGTAAAAGGATGGAGAACGGCTGGAATTCGGAAGGAACATGAGGGAAATATAGAAATAGATTGGAGAATTTAATTGAGTCAGAATAAATATTTTTGCTAAAGGCTGGACGCCTATTTTCATAAACGTTCAGCCTTTTTTATATAGTGAAGTATTTACAATATTCACATTTTGACATGTAACATAAAGGAAGTTGTATGTTTTTGACGAAATATATAATATAAAAATTATTTATAGAAAGGAAGTTAAAACATGAACCAAAAAAGTCCGTTGTTAAAATATAGGATAGAATGTGACTGTAATGAAACTGCTGAGTTACCAAATAAAAGTTATGACTTTGTATCGGGGTTATGGGTTGATGAATCAGGAGAGCCGTTTATTAGAAAATATATTGAATCATCAAGTCTTAGTGGGAGAACAGAAACATTGATTACAAAGACACGGGAAGGTATTGATAGGTCAGAAAGGTCAAGGGGTATTGAAAACAATCTCTCCTTCGCTGATAAAACTTTAATTACTGAGACTAAGGAAGGAATAGACAAGTCAGAGAAAGGCTACGGGTACGATGAAAATATGCAAGAAAATAAAATGAATGCTTTTGGTGAAACATTAATAACAAGGACAAGAGAAGGAATAGATAGGGCGGAAAGGTCGGGTAGCAGTGATAACTTGCTTTTTCAAACTATAACCACTTTTACTAGGGAGTCTATAGACAGGAGTGAAAAATCATAATGTTAATATTCCCTAAAGTGTTATTTGTAACGAATAAAGATGATTTAGCAATAGATTATTTAATATACAAATTTATGGATAGAAAAATACCATATTTGAGATTAAACTCAGAAGATATTGTAGAATACAGCATAACCTACAATTTTGCTGATGATATTATTGTGATATATAACGATTATAAGTATAACTTTAGGGACCTACATTCAGTTTACTTTAGAAGGGCTCCTACAATATTTCCTAATTGTCAAAACTTAGATGACACTAATTTTATTAATGGAGAAAGAAGGGATTTTTTAGAAGGTCTGTATTTGGCATTAAATTGTAAATGGATTAATCCATTATTCTCTACATATAAAGCGGAAAGAAAAATATATCAGTTATCTGTAGCCAAAGAAGTAGGATTTAAGATACCCAATACCATTTTATCAAATGACCCTAAGCAGATAACAAATTTTATTAAAAATAATAGCAACTGCATTATTAAACCAATTTGTCATGGATTACAGATTACAAAGAATGGAGCATACTCAATTTATACTTCTGAAATTAAAGATATAGGCTGGTTGGAACAGGATGCAATTTTCGAATCTCCAGTTCTTATACAAAATAAAATAGAGAAATATCGTGATATTAGGGCAACTGTTATTGGCAAACAAATATTTGCAGTCGAAATAGAAACTAATGATATAGATAAAACTGATTGGAGAAAGCCTAATTTATTAAAAGATTACAAAGAGCATAAATTACCTGATGACTTACAGGCTTTAATCTTTGAACTGCATAAAAAATTAGATTTAGTATATTCGGCATTCGATTTTATATTAACTCCTGAAGGAGAATATTATTTTCTCGAAACTAACCCTGCTGGAGAATGGGTATGGTTGGAACGGGAACTTAACCTGCCAATTAGCGATGCAATTATTAGTGAATTACTGCACTGAAAGGGGGCTGAGGTTATGGATAACTGGCAAGATAAATACTTATGCCCTTTGATAGAAAGAGAAAAGTTTAGTTTGAAAAAGGTTAAGAAGTTAGTAGATGATTTTAGTTTCCTGTTTATACATTCGATATCTTTTCACGAGCCACCTAAAGAACCTAATGAAGAATTACCTGACTTTACATCTGAAGATACTGATATGGTATATAGTGTTTGCAGAGAATTTTATAATGATGCTAATGAGAGAATTGATAAATTAGAAGAAAAAGCGATAAAGTTATTGTCTTATGTTTCGGCTCTCTTTGCATTTATATCTTTTGCATTTATAAATACTTCAATTATCCTTACAAAATTAATATTGGCAATATCAATGGTGTTGCTAGTGTTATCAATGTTGATTTCCTTTAGGTGTGTTAATGTAAAAGGAAGGAAGTCATTTTTTGTACCAGATGTATTTGACTTCGAATCAGATATTCCTAAGGATAATTTCGATAAAAAGGTTATATCAAAGAAACTTTTAAATTCCGCAATCTATAATCAAAATATTGGAGACAATACCGCTGATATTTTAAAAGCAGCAAGATATATCTTGGCGCTGGCTTTGATTGTTAGTACAATTGGATTTATTACAGGTATTGGGGGTTATTTTAAAACTTCTGATGCTACTACAACAGTAAAAATAGAAAATCAAGTTGAATTAAAAGATATTCAAGGCAGATTAGATATTATGAATAAGACATTAGAACAAATTAGTAATAACATTAATAATTTAGATAATGAAAAGTTGCAAGAAGAGATTAACAGATTATCAAATGAATTAGAATTATATAAGACAAATTATGAAAGTTTGTTAAAAAGATTAGAAAATATAGAGAATAGCATTAATATAGAAGGTAATTAAATACTTATGAAAAAGGTAAGGTAAAGCAATGGGGGTATTTACTGTTCTTACAGACTATATTAAGAATACTTTTTCTAAACTAAATCAATATACAATATTGCAATTATTATGGGTAATTGCAATTTACTATTTTGTATTGAATTCGCTACTGGATTTTGCATCAACAATAGATGATATGACATTTAATATAACGAGTATAAAGGAAATTTTAGAATATAATCAATCAATTTTAGACTTCCTACAAAAATATGAAATTGTTTGGATAGAGTTAACGATTTTAATATTTTTCGCATCAATAATAGTGATATTGGTTACTCATATAATATTTGAAGATTATATATTTATTCGTTCTTGTAGTAGATATGGTGGAAACTTGAGTCTATGGTCGTTAATGATTTATGGTACTTATAAATTGTATATTTTTACTGGTTCATACTATGGTATAGTATTATTTGCTATTTCAGCAGTGGCACATTGGGTAAAAGAGAAGAAAAGCAATTTGCTTAGACGATTCTATTAAGCACAATAAATGAGATTTATTAAAAAGATGGAGTTGAGTAGCATGGGAGAACAGACAGTGATAAATCAACATTATATACCTCAATGTATTTTGGCTAATTTTGCAAATGATAGAAGTCAAGTATATGAAGCATTAGTAGATGAAAAGAAGGTGTATCAAACAAATTATAGAAATTCCATGTGTGAAAGGTATACATATGAACATTCCATTATAGAAGTAAACTCTTTAGAAAAATATTTTGGAAGAATCGAATCCTATATTGGACCTGCAATGAAGAATATTATAAGTATTATAGAGAAGTATGAAAAAGGTGAATGTGATTTTGCTGATATACGGCATTTAATAGAGCGGTATATGAGAGAATTTATTATATTCTATTATAGGAGCGGTGCCCTTCTTCACGAGTTTTCCTTTGATAGAAAAAATAAAGAAGACAGAGTATTAGTTATGTTAGGCAAATTGCTAAATTCCAGGTATATAAGGTTATTAAGCAAGACAGTTATTAATTATTATGAATTTGCTGTAATAAAAAGTGAAAACAATGACTTTATTTTAAGCGACCAGTTTATTTCAACGGCTGCATTAGGAATAAAGAATAGATTTGCTAATATAACAAATAGACAAATTGGGTTAAAGAATGTAATAATATTAATTCCTATTTCAAGTAAATACTACGCTGTTTATTACAATGGAAGAATTCCAGATTACATTAATAGAGATTGTGTAAATACATTAAATGAAGAACAGATAAATGAAATAAATAGTGTAATTATTAATAATTCATATGTTAAATGCATTGGATATAGTAGAAATGCGTTGGACAAGGCTTTACTAAAATTCAAATTTGAGTCACCATCAGCAATATATGCAGGGTTTGAATCAGGAGCAACAATGGGTGCCACGTTAAAGAAAGAAGTATTCTTTTATGAAAAAGATAAGAATATATGGGAATTTTTTACTTCGATTATTTGGACAAAATACAGTGGCCTTAGAAGAAATGACAGATGCCTTTGTGGAAGTGGAAAAAAGTTTAAGAACTGTTGCATTGATTATTATCAGGGGGCTAAAAGAATAATGGACAGTATCATAAGTAATGAAAATACTTTAAACTATATGGTTTCTGAATATGCAACAGTGGAAATGAGTATTGACGAGTTTTATAGTCAGCCAAATAAAAAAGAGAAATGAGGTGGGAAAATGAAAGTAATAGAAAGCGAAAAGCAGTTTTATATTGCTCGGTTAAATAATTATTTGGCATTAATAAATCAAATATATTCCTACATAGATAAGAATGATAAAGAAATGGTACGGCTAAAATACAAGGAACTAAAAGATGGTTTAAAAGAAGATTATCATGTTTATAACACGCAAAGGGAATTAGAAAAGATAAGTGAATATGGTAAGGCTATGTACTATTCTTTGATTATAGAGCCGTACGTTAACATTAATGTAAGCACAAACGCAAGTCTCTCTAAAATTAAGCAGGCTGTTATAGAACTCGAATTCGAACTAAGAAATATATTGTATGAAATAGAAAGGGTAAGTTGACAGATTAATAGTAATTTTATAAAGAAGGCATCAAATGAATAACTAATATAAAATGTAATTTACGAAAGTTGGAGAAGGTTAAAAAATGGAGTGGTTTAAGGAGTTTCTTAGGTTATACTTTAGAGTAGGAATTGAAGAGGCCTATAAATTTAAATATAGAAACATACCGTCGAAACTGTATAAATATCAACCTTATAAAGAAAACAGGATATCGGCCATCATAAATAAAAAACTTTGGTTTAGCATGCCTAAAGATATGAATGACCCATTTGATTGTAGAGGAGTATGTTGGAATACTGATGAAATAGAAAATTTTCTAAAGACAAGAGTACATAAAGATAAAATAAAAGAGTTTGACTCAATAGACAGTATTGTTGAGGGTGCAATTGCTTCTTTAAGAAATAATATTAAAATTTCATGTTTTTCTGAAGAACTTTTTAGTATGCCTATGTGGAGCCATTATGCTGATAATCACATAGGGTTTTGTATAGAATACGATTTTACTCGATTAAGTTATGAGAATGATTTGACAAAATATTTATTTCCAGTTGGATATGATAGTCGTCGCTATGATATAACTAACTTATTTAAAAAGACATTTAATGAGCCTTATGACCCTAGAGTAATACTGCTCTGCTTCCTAATGAATCTAAAGCATAGTAGTTGGTCGTATGAAAAAGAATGGCGGATTATTAAAATGAGACTACCAGAAGAAAAAGAATTTACGAGCGGATTAGAAGATTGTCCTTTAAAACCTACTGCTATTTATCTAGGTGTGAATTTTGATAAAAATGAAGTGCATTCTGTGAAAGAAAAATTGAAGAATTTTGATATACCTATCTATGTACTAAAAGTGAGTAACTCTGAATTTTTTGAAATGGAGTTGGAATCGATAAATTAAATCCTTGCTCCTTATTCCTTATTACTATATCCCTACTATGTATACCCCAAAAAAACTCGTGTCACAAATAAAAAAGTAGTGTTAAAAATAAAAAAGTTGTGTTAAGAATCATGGTGAAAATAGGGTAGAAAACCTTATTGGAGCCATGATTTTTGTTTCGTTAGGGTTGAGGACTAAGGTTTAAGGGTAAAAGTATTAATTTTATTGGATTTGAAGGGATTATTAAAGAAAGATATTGATTAAAACTTTTCTCTTCTTTAGGAGGTGTATAGTATTTTCTGTTTTGAAACAGAGAGCATAACAATTAAAAAAGAAAAATAGGTTTATAGATATTTAAGGAATGCTTTTATATATATTATCAATAAATACTATAAAACCATTTGTTAGGATTGAAATAATAACAAAAATTGTGTTATATTGTAAATAAGTGGTGAAGTCTATGTTTATAAATGGTTTTTATATGAAAGGGTGAATGCTTTGGAAAGAAGAAAAGTAATAACTTTTTCAGACAATTTTTTTAGGAATTTAAAAGAATTTGGCTTGGATTTTAATAAGACGAAACAAAATATCCTTGACCATATCGAAGAAAAGGAAAAGGACTTGAGTTTGGGTCAAAGAAGGATATTTTATACTCCACATATAAAAAATGATAAAAAATATATGTTATTTGGTTATGTAACAAAAAAGGAAAAATCTATTCTTATAGAAGCCAACAGCATATGGGATAGAGGATTTAATCCAGAAGACATAATAGTTATAGAAACAGATATTAGGATAATTAAATAAAAACAGATAAAGTTAAGAAGGTTAATCAATGCCTAATGTATAATAATTATTTGATTATTGATTAGATATAAAAACATAAAATAACGGAGTTGCCTTTGCAACTCCGTTATTTGTTAGTATAATCTATCAATTTGCATAATTTTTCTATATTATATTTAAAATTCGAGAATAGGTTCAATTTTTTAGAATTATACTTATATTTATGTTATCAGACAATAAATAAAAAATAAATCAGGATTTGGTATTAAAGATTGAGAAAATTCATTTATAAACAATAAGCATTTATTAATCTTTAATAATATATAGTTATTATCCAGGTTAAGAATGCGAAAATAGAATGAAAGAAAGCACCAAATGCAACATGTTCTTTAAAAAAAGGTCTTGTTGATGGATTAGCCCAAATGCAAACTAAATAAACGAAGTATAGGATTATCCAGATTGAAATATATATCTTTTTAAATTTCCTTTTCTTAGAAACAGACCATTTTTCTTTTTTAAAAAACGAATCAAAAAAGACAATATATCCAGTAATTGCACATATTATTGCTAGCACATATTTATCTATCATAAAACCCCTCCATAATTGTTTTTTGTATTCTTATTATTAAAAATAATTGTTAGAGATTTCAAGTTCAAATGATTATTTATTGTTTGTTGAATTTTTAATCTTTTTTATAGAGTATTATAGGTTTAAAGTGTAAAATATTTGCCCATGAGATTAACGATAAACGAAAGAGAGAAAGGCTATATAGAGGAATTAATATGGGATGATTTCAAAAAAGTGGCCAATCTTGCAAATGAAAAAGATATTATCAAGGCTGACTCTATAGAGATTACTAAAGATAATAAATATGAACAAATTATTATTGCTAAACAGAGAACATGAAAACGATTAGAAATTTGGGTTGAATAAACGAATTTAGGTTAAAGGGGTTATAGTGTACGTTTCGGGAATTTTATGTACGTTATGGGCATTTAAGGTACATTACAGGACTTTTAAGTATATTACGGGAATTTTGAATACGTTATAGGAATATTTAAATATTATTGTGGAACTTTAGTAAAATTAAGAAAAGACCTAATAAAAATTCAAAAAAGAAAGTATCAATATAATGTTAATACCTTCTTTAGATATATACGCCAATTTTATAAGACACAAAGTAATAGTAGTATAATTTATATAATAAATAGATACATGTAAATAAGATTTAACATAATTTGATTAGGGCATTTTATGTACGTTACGGGAATTTCATGATAGTTATAGTTTTTTTATTTAATCATTATATTTTCATAAAATTGAAAATATAAAATTCAGATTATCATGTTAAAAAAATTTTTTCTAAGTAAATATTAATTTTTATAAAAAATTGAGACGTTGGTTCAAAAGAAAGAAACCCTAACCCTTGTTATACCATTTTTGGGAATTGCTAAAAATCCATATCATTTCCTGCCTTCAATTTCAACTTTTTTATGTAGCCATATAGCATTTTGATAACCTCAACTAGTTTTGCATCTAGAGAATCATATTTCTCCTTATGTATATAATTATTTTGATAAGCAGTAAGAAGATGATTTCTACATTCTCCTGCACTACCAAGAGCGCTGTTGGCGTGGAAGAGTTCCCTTTTTACGAATAATTGGGTATTTCCCTCAGCAATATTTGCCCCAATACTGCGACTGGCTCTAATTAATTGGTCTGTAAGCCTATATTGTTCATAACTTGGGAAGCCTTTAACCAATTCCCCTATCTCCTGCTCAAGACTATTTGCTTTCTGCCAAACCTTAAGCGTCTTAAAATCCCTTATGACTAAAACATTGCTCATGAAAATTCATCCTTTCAAATAATAAATTTTTCCAAATTATACGAAGTACTAGGCAAAAGTCAAATTTTAATACTAAAATTTTTGTAAAACTATTTCTAAAAGGTTAAGAGGCTTAAGGAAATAAATAATGTATAATTAATCCTTAGCCCTTACACCTTAGAACTAATATCCTAGTATGTTTTTTGTCGCTTAAAAATCTATTTAAGCATTGTAATATCAAGGATTTGGGCAAATTTACTAAATACATATATAATATATGGAAGGAATAAGAAGAAAGGGAAAAGGATTTAAGGAAAAGATGATAAAAAACACTTGAAAATGTATTTGATGATTTAATATAAACTAATCGCCCATTAATAAAAAGGTATTTTACTAAATCAGTATTGAATACCTCCGTTACAATATATTTGTATGCTTACCTAATTTGATAGGTGAGCAATTTTTTTATTATAGAAATACTTGAAATTATAAAAAATGATTAAATATAAAGAATTATAACTATATATTGAAGAATGGAGGAATTTGTATGAACAATAGGATTTTATTAGGTTTAGACAATGGTAACAAATGCATAAAAACAAGTGAAGGTTACATCAGTGAGGCGGGATTCATAAAATCTAATAATGAACCAATCTCAACAAGCAACTTGTTAATTTATGAAGGTAAGTTTTACAGTATCGGGAGCAGCAGATTAAGTGTTCAAATGGATAAGACAGTCAATCAGGATGCTTTCATCTTGTCATTGCCTGCAATTGCAGATGCGATAAATAAAGTAGGAGTAGAAGGTGATGTGGATGTAATCCTGGGAGTAGGGCTCCCGATAGTCAATTATGGAACTCTTAAGAAAAAGTTTCGGGAATATTTTTTAAGGC
>NZ_FQZS01000039.1 GCF_900142105.1 Lutispora thermophila DSM 19022 | reverse complement strand
CAATTGAAGAAGGATTAAGATTCGCTATAAGAGAAGGCGGAAGAACAGTAGGAGCAGGTGCTGTTGCTACTATAATAGAATAATTTAAATTTAGGAGAGCAAATTACTTACAGGGCAGGTAATCAATGCCTGCCCGATAATTACAAAATGAGTAATGAGTCTCTGAGTTTATAATTTGGTTGCTGATAATAAAGACCAGGTTTACCTGGTCTTTTATAGAGTATTAAAAATCCCTTATCTGGCAATACTCATTATATATTTAGTATCACGTTTATGATATGTAATGAGTAGTTAGATACAAAATATTGACATGGGAATTAAATTATGATAGATTTTTAAGGTAGTCTGAATTGGGCTATGTTATTACTATTTTTGCGTATGTATGAATATGTCTTAGTGTTGGGAGGTGCGGTTAATGAGAGTTAAGATAACCCTAGCGTGCAGTGAATGCAAGCAGAGAAACTACAATAACATGAAAAACAAGAAGAATGATCCTGACAGATTGGAGTTGACTAAATACTGCAGATTCTGCAGAAAACATACTGTTCATAAGGAAACAAAATAGGCTGTAAAGGATGTGTAAAAAATGACAGATACAGCTAAGAAGTTTAGCTTTAAAAGATATTTTAAAGAGACAAAAGCTGAATTGAAGAAAGTCAGCTGGCCTAGCAGAAAAGAAGTTTTACAGCATACAGAAGTTGTTTTGATATCTATAATTATTATAGGATTAGCATTATGGCTTGTTGATTTAGCTTTTGGTAAAGTCTTGAGCATATTCCTGACAAAATAAAAGAGTATTTCTTTCAAATAATATTTCAATGATATAAGATTTTTGAAGTTAATATAACTAAAAGTAAACACCTAAGGAAGTTTATGCTTTCCTATGAATTAAGATAAAAGGAGGAAAGACCTTCGTGTTCAACACGGAGTCTGTTTACTGATGGAAGATAGAGGCAAGTGGTACGTGGTTCATACCTATTCCGGTTATGAGAATAAGGTAAAGGCGAATATAGAAAAAATAGTAGAAAACAGAAATATGCAGGATGTTATCTTTGAAGTTAGGGTGCCTGTTGAAGAGCAAGTTGAGATTAAAAACGGCAAAAAGAAAATCACCCAGAAAAAGATCTTTCCCGGATATGTTATTGTGAAAATGATTATGACCGATGAATCATGGTATGTCGTAAGAAATACAAGGGGTGTTACTGGTTTTGTCGGACCTGGATCCAAGCCCGTGCCTCTCACTGATGCGGAAGTAAAAAACCTAGGGGTTGAAAAAATTCCTGTTAAGCTTGATGCTAAGGTTGGGGACAGCGTTAAGGTTATTTCCGGACCTTTTGAGAACTTTGTAGGAGTAATACTAGAGATAAACAACGAGAAGCAAAAGGTAAAAGTTCTAGTTTCAATGTTTGGAAGGGAAACACCTGTTGAATTGCAATTCTCCCAAATTGAGACTTTAAAATAGCTTACTTAGATTTTATATATAGAATTACCCGTGAGAGGAGGTGCAATTATGGCTAAAAAAGTGTCTGCAATAGTAAAGCTTCAGGTTCCTGCAGGAAAAGCTACACCAGCACCACCAATAGGTCCTGCTTTAGGTCAGCATGGTGTTAATATTATGGGTTTCTGTAAGGAATTCAATGAAAAAACTGCAAAACAAGCAGGATTGATCATACCTGTAGTTATTACTGTATACCAAGACAGATCCTTTACTTTTATAACAAAGACTCCTCCGGCAGCTGTATTGATTAAGAAGGCAGCCGGAATTGAAAGTGGTTCTGGAGCACCTAACAAGAATAAGGTAGCTAAAATATCCAAAGAGAAAATCAGGGAAATTGCTGAGCTTAAAATGCCTGACCTAAATGCCGGCAGTATAGAAGCTGCAATGAGCATGATAGCTGGTACAGCAAGAAGCATGGGAGTAGTTGTAGAAGATTAATATTAAGTGGGAGGAAAATAATTTCCGTTTATACCACCAGGAGGTAGAAAAATGTTTAGAGGTAAAAAGTATCAAGAAAGTGTAAAGCTTATTGAACCAGGCAAGCTATACGATACAAAAGAAGCAATGGAACTGGTTCTAAAAACAGCGAAAGCTAAATTTGATGAATCAGTAGAAGTTCATGTTAAGCTTGGTGTTGACCCAAGACACGCAGACCAACAAGTAAGAGGCGTTGTTGTATTGCCTCATGGAACAGGTAAGACTTTAAAGGTATTGGTATTTGCAAAAGGTGAAAAAGCTAAAGAAGCTGAAGCAGCAGGAGCAGATTTTGTTGGTGCTGAAGAGCTAGTTGCAAAGATACAAAACGAGAATTGGTTTGATTATGATGTAGTTGTTGCTACACCGGACATGATGGGTGTAGTTGGAAGATTGGGTAAACTTCTTGGGCCTAAAGGATTAATGCCTAACCCAAAATCCGGTACAGTAACCTTTGATGTTGCAAAGGCCATTGCAGAAATAAAAGCCGGTAAGGTTGAATACAGGGTGGACAAGACAAGTATTGTTCACGTAGCAATTGGTAAAGTATCCTTTGGAACAGAGAAGCTAGTTGATAACTTTAAGACTTTGATGGAAGCTATTATAAAGGCAAAACCAGCAGCTGCTAAGGGAACTTATTTAAAGAGTGTTACTCTTACAAGCACAATGGGACCTGGAATCAAAGTCAATCCTCTCCGTGTTATTGATTAATAACACTGACTGAAATTGAATATAGTACCGTAGACAGTAGGTGCGTAATGCTTAATTTCCTACCGAGGTTTTGATCATAAATGAAATTATGACCTCTCTATGTCTACGGAGAGGTCTTTTGTATAATCAAAAGACCCCATGATCTCAACATGAGGAGGTGTAAACATGTCAAGAAATTTAGAAGTTAAGCAGCAAGTTGTAAAAGAAGTAAAAGAGAAACTTGAAAAAGCAAGTGCAGTGCTGCTAGTTGATTATAAAGGCATAAATGTTGCAGATGTAACAGAACTGAGAAAGAGATTCAGAGAAGCAGGCGTAGACTATAAGGTTTACAAGAATACGTTGTTTAAGAGAGCAGCTTCAGAGCTTGGAATAGAAGAACTCGATGAGTTCCTTGAAGGTACTGTAGGTTATGTTTTCGGATATGATGATGTTGTAGCTCCTGCAAAAGCAATCAATCAATTCTTGAAAGATAACCCAAAGGCACCTTTGACAGTTAAAGCTGGTTATGTTGAAAAGAAACTCATGGATGCCAAAGCTATTAAAGCTCTTGGTGACTTACCATCAAAAGATGTTCTTATCGCTATGTTGCTTGGTGCATTACAGGGTTCTGTAAGAAACCTTGCATACATGTTGAATTCTATAAAAGAAAAAAAAGAAGCGGAAGCTTAATATAATAGGAGGTAAATAAAATGGCAAGTGAAAAAACTTTAAAGTTTATAGAAGAAATAAAAAATATGACAGTGTTAGAGTTGGCAGAATTAGTTAAAGCTATTGAAGAAGAATTTGGTGTAACTGCAGCAGCTCCTGTAGCTGTAGCAGCAGGCCCAGTAGCAGCTGGTGCTCCAGCAGCTGAAGAACAGAGTGAATTCAATGTAATATTGGCAAATGCAGGAGCAGAAAAGATTAAGGTTATCAAGGTTGTTAGAGAAATAACAGGTCTTGGATTAAAGGAAGCAAAAGACCTTGTTGACGGCGCTCCAAAGCCAATCAAAGAAGGCGTAAGCAAACAGGAAGCAGAAGAAATAAAGGCAAAGTTCGAAGGAACTGGCGCAACAATAGAAATAAAGTAAGATTAATTTCAAATAAGAGCCGCTTAAAATGCGGCTCTTTTAACATATAAACTTTGGGCCAAACTCCATGAATCGGGTTTTATAAAAAATGGAATTGATAATAATGCTATGTTTCGAGCAAGAATGTTATAATAGGATTTCGAAGGATTGCCTGAGAAGTGACTAGGGACAAGTAATGGACATTAGATACAGAGAAATTTCGAAGCAATTTTCACAAAAATATCATAATAACCTATATTTCCCGGGAAAAAATCGACAGATATATTAAATGAATAAAAAAGTCAATAAAAGTAATCCTATATTATTGACAGATAATAGAGGGTATGTTAATATTATATATTGCATTGGTGTAAAAAATTACTATATTTGAGCATACAGCTGTATAAGATTGACTAAAAAAGGCAATATTAAAATAGCTATGCTAAATTTATTATTGACCAAAAGCAGATGCGGGAGCTTTTGGCTATTTTACTTTATTTATTATTAAGGGGTGAGTGACTTATGGTACATCCTATCTCTGTTGGGAAAAATCAGAGAATGAGCTACTCAAGCATTGATGAAGTCATGGATATGCCGAATCTAATAGAAGTCCAGAAGAATTCCTATAACTGGTTTCTTGAAGAAGGTCTGAGGGAAGTATTTAATGATATTAACCCTATTACAGATTATACAGGAAATTTAGTGTTGGAATTTGTCGATTATTCTTTGGACAGCAAACCAAAATATAGTGTTGAGGAGTGCAAGGAAAGAGACGTTACATACTCCGCACCACTTAAAGTAAAAATAAGACTGGCCAATAAAACTACCAACGAGGTAAAGGAACAGGAAGTATTTATGGGAGATTTTCCTCTCATGACCGATAATGGAACGTTTATAATCAATGGAGCTGAAAGAGTTATAGTAAGCCAATTGGTTAGATCCCCGGGTGTTTATTATGATCAACAGATAGATAAGTCTGGAAAGAAATTGCATTCGGCAACGGTTATTCCTAATAGAGGTGCATGGTTGGAATATGAAACAGATTCCAACGATGTATTATGGGTAAGGATAGACAGAACAAGAAAAATTCCAATCACAGTCCTCTTAAAAGCTCTTGGATATGGTACCGATCAACAGATAGAAAATCTGCTTGGAGAAGATGATAGAATAAGAGCTACTCTTCAGAAGGATACGACCAAAAACACTGAGGAAGCTCTTATTGAAATATATAGGAGACTGAGACCAGGAGAACCTCCTACTGTTGAAAGCGCCAAATCCCTTTTAGAGTCTTTGTTTTTTGACGCTAAGAGATATGATTTAGCAAAGGTTGGAAGATATAAATTTAATAAGAAATTATCTCTAGCTTCAAGATTAAGTGGTCAGAAGTTGGAAAAAGAAGTTGTTGATCCTCGTACTGGTGAAATCCTTGCTGAAGCAGGAGAGAAGATAACAAGAGAAAAAGCTCAAATGATTCAAAATGCAGGAGTTAATGAGGTTTTCATACAGTCTGAAGGAAAGGCAATAAAAATAGTAGGAAATAATGTTGTTGACATAAATAAATATATGCCTTTCGATGTCTCAGATTTGAATATTAAAGAGATGGTAAATCTGACCATATTGAAGGAAATCATGGATCAATATGAATCTGAGGCTGATATTAAGGAAGAGATAAAAAGAAGAATAAATGATCTCATTCCTAAGCATATTTTGATAGATGATATAGTTGCTTCTATCAGTTATCACTTAAACATTCTGTATAATGTGGGAAATATTGATGATATTGACCATTTAGGGAACAGAAGACTGAGATCTGTTGGTGAGCTATTGCAGAATCAGTTTAGAATTGGCTTGTCCAGAATGGAAAGGGTCGTTAAGGAAAGAATGACCATTCAGGATATTGAAGTGGTTACACCTCAACAACTTATCAATATTAGGCCTGTAGCTGCATCTATCAAAGAATTCTTTGGCAGCAGCCAATTGTCTCAATTCATGGATCAAACAAATCCTCTTGCAGAGCTTACTCATAAGAGAAGATTGTCAGCCTTAGGACCAGGGGGATTATCAAGAGAGAGAGCAGGTTTCGAAGTAAGAGACGTTCACCATTCACACTACAGCAGAATGTGCCCTATTGAAACACCTGAAGGTCCTAACATAGGATTGATAGGAAGCCTTAGTACCTATGCCAGAATAAATGAATATGGTTTCATAGAAGCACCTTATAGAAAAGTTAAAACTGATGAAAATGGAGATAAGATCGTAACCGATGAGATTGTCTATGTAACTGCAGATGAAGAAGATGACTACATTGTTGCTCAAGCAAATGAACCTCTTGATGCTGAAGGAAGATTTATAGATAAGAAAGTTACGGCAAGGGTAAGAAATGAAATAGTGGTTGTTCCAGTATCGGAAGTTGAATATATGGACGTTTCACCAAAACAGGTTGTATCTGTTGCAACGGCCATGATACCCTTCCTTGAAAACGATGATGCAAACCGTGCGTTGATGGGATCTAACATGCAGAGACAGGCAGTTCCTCTTATTAAACCTGAATCACCAATTGTAGGTACAGGTATGGAATACAAAGCAGCCATTGACTCTGGCGTAGTAATAGTTGCAAAGAACAGCGGCATCGTTGAAAAAGTCAGCTCCAATGAAATAGTCATCAAAACTGATGATGGCGGCAGAGATAGATATAAACTCTTGAAGTTTAAGAGATCAAACCAGGGTACCTGTATAAATCAACGCCCCTTTGTCAAAAAAGGCGAAATAGTGAAGAAAGGCCAGGTAATAGCAGATGGGCCTTCTACAGATTATGGTGAGATAGGTCTCGGAAGAAATATTCTTATCGGATTTATGACTTGGGAAGGTTATAACTACGAAGACGCTATACTTATAAGTGAAAAACTGGTTAAAGAAGATGTATTCACTTCTATCCATATTGAAGAATACGAGGCAGAAGCTCGTGATACTAAACTAGGTCCTGAAGAGATAACAAGAGACATACCTAATGTAGGCGAAGATGCTCTTAAGGATCTGGATGAAAGAGGCATAATAAGAATTGGAGCAGAAGTAAGAACCGGAGATATACTAGTTGGTAAAGTAACTCCAAAAGGAGAGACAGAGCTTACTGCTGAAGAGAGACTTTTAAGGGCTATTTTCGGTGAAAAAGCAAGAAAGGTAAGGGATACTTCTCTAAGAGTACCTCATGGTGAAGCAGGTATAGTAGTAGATGTAAAAGTATTCACCAGAGAAAATGGGGATGAAATGCCTCCAGGAGTAAATGAACTGGTGAGGGTATATATAGCTCAGAAGAGAAAGATATCTGTGGGAGACAAGATGGCTGGAAGGCACGGTAATAAGGGTGTTATATCCAGAATTCTTCCCGAAGAAGATATGCCTTTCCTTCCAAACGGAACACCTTTGGAAATAGTATTGAATCCTCTTGGAGTTCCATCGCGTATGAATATAGGTCAGGTGTTGGAAGTACATCTTGGCTTGGCAGCAAAAGCTTTGGGCTGGAAAATAGCTACACCTGTATTTGATGGTGCCAATGAAGAGGACATAATGGATACGTTGGAGACAGCAAACAAAGTTATACAAGTAAGAAAGCAGCTAAAGTTTATAAAGGAAAAGCTGCTTACTAAGCAAAAAGATGAATCCTATGAACTTAATATAGATGAGAATAAGGAAATAATTGATGAATATCTTGAAGATCAAGTCTTTACATTGGATAAGAGGTTAGGAGATATTAAGGAAAAAATCAAGAGTGCGGACCTAAATGATATTAAAAACATTGAAGAACTGTTGGACAGCTTTGGAGACAATCCTCTTGTAGATGTTGACCTGGATAGGACAGGTAAGATTCAGTTGAGAGATGGCAGAACAGGAGAATATTTCGACAACAAGGTAACAGTAGGGTATATGTATATATTGAAACTATTGCACTTGGTAGATGACAAGATACATGCCAGATCTACAGGACCATACTCACTGGTAACTCAACAACCTCTGGGAGGAAAAGCTCAGTTTGGTGGTCAGAGATTCGGTGAAATGGAAGTTTGGGCTCTTGAAGCTTATGGTGCAGCTCATACTCTTCAAGAGATTTTGACAGTAAAATCTGATGATGTTGTGGGAAGAGTCAAGACCTATGAATCCATTGTTAAAGGTGAAAACATACCTGAACCTGGTGTGCCTGAGTCATTTAAGGTATTGATAAAGGAGCTTCAAAGTCTCGCGTTGGATGTAAAAGTTCTTTCAGAAGAGAATGAAGAAATCACAATAAAAGAATCCGTTGATGATGATCTGGAAGATCTCAGCAATGAAATGGAGACCAGAGAAGACCTTAACCTTTCAAATCTTCCTTACAGAGGTGGAGCTGAGGAGGAAAGAGAAAGTTTATATGATGACTATGATGAAGATGCTGAAGAGGAAGACTTTGATCTAGATTTGGATATTGATGATCTGATTGAAGCTGAAGCTAAAGAAGACGTTGAGGAAGATTATTAAAGGAAGGGAGAGAAGAGCCCTTGTTGGAATTAAATAACTTCGAATCATTAAAAATTGGTTTGGCATCCCCGGAAAAAATAAGAGAATGGTCAAAAGGAGAGGTAAAAAAGCCGGAGACCATAAATTACAGAACCCTGAAGCCGGAAAAGGAAGGATTGTTCTGTGAAAGAATATTTGGACCTACAAAGGATTGGGAATGCCACTGCGGTAAGTACAAGAGAATAAGATATAAGGGCATAGTATGCGATAGATGCGGCGTTGAAGTAACAAAATCTAAAGTAAGAAGAGAGAGAATGGGTCATATCGAATTGGCAGCTCCAGTTTCTCACATATGGTACTTCAAAGGAATACCCAGCCGCATGGGTCTTTTGCTTGATATGTCGCCAAGATCCCTAGAGAAGGTTTTGTATTTTGCTGCATATATTGTAATCGATCCAGGGGATACAGGACTATCTGTAAAGCAAGTTCTTAACGAAAAGGAATACAGAGAAGCCATAGAGAAATATGGAAACAGATTTAGGGCAGGAATGGGAGCGGAGGCTATAAAGGAACTTCTCGCTGCCATAGATTTGGATAAACTTGCTAAAGAGCTCAGAAGCGACCTTAAAGACAGTTCAGGACAAAAGAAACTTAGGACTGTAAGAAGATTGGAAGTTGTAGAAGCTTTTAGAAAATCAGGCAATAAACCTGAATGGATGATACTGGATGTAATTCCTGTAATTCCTCCAGACTTGAGACCTATGGTTCAGTTGGATGGAGGAAGATTTGCTACATCGGACCTTAACGATTTATACAGAAGAGTTATTAACAGAAACAACAGATTGAAAAGGCTTTTAGATCTTGGAGCTCCAGACATAATTGTCAGAAATGAAAAAAGGATGCTGCAGGAAGCCGTTGACGCGCTGATAGATAACGGTAGAAGAGGTAGACCTGTAACCGGACCTGGAAATAGACCACTTAAATCCTTGAGCGACATGCTGAAGGGAAAACAGGGAAGATTCAGACAGAACCTGTTGGGTAAGCGTGTTGACTACTCAGGCCGTTCCGTTATAGTTGTAGGACCAAACCTAAAGCTATATCAATGCGGATTGCCTAAAGAAATGGCATTAGAGTTGTTTAAGCCTTTTGTAATGAAAAAGCTGGTCAAGGATGGATTGGCTCATAACATAAAAAGCGCAAAAAGAATGGTAGAAAGAGTGAAGACAGAGGTATGGGATGTGCTTGAAGAAGTAATTAAGGAACATCCTGTACTCTTAAACCGTGCCCCTACTCTTCATAGATTGGGAATACAGGCCTTTGAACCTGTATTGGTTGAAGGAAGAGCGTTAAAACTCCATCCTTTGGTATGTACTGCATATAACGCCGATTTTGACGGTGACCAGATGGCGGTTCACGTGCCACTGTCCGTTGAGGCTCAGGCAGAAGCCAGATTCTTGATGCTTTCAGTAAACAACATTTTGGCTCCTAAGGATGGAAGACCTGTTGTGAGCCCGACTCAGGACATGGTTATGGGAATATATTATCTGACTATACATGTGCCTGGTGCAAAGGGAGAGGGCAAGATATTCTCCAGTGTTGACGAGATGATAATGGCTTATCAATTGGGAGAAGTGGATCTTCATGCCATGGTTAAAACCAGAATCACAAGAACTGTGAACGGAGTTGAAAAATCTAAACTTGTAGAAAACACAGTAGGAAGATTCATATTCAACGAGGCTATGCCACAGGATGTTGGATTTGTTGATAGAAGCATAGAAGGAAATGAGTTTGTCCTTGAATATGACCCAAGAGATAAGGATGGAAATCTTATACCTATAGATAAGAAAATGCTAGGCAAGATTGTAGACAAATGCTACAGAACCCATGGTTCAGCAAAGACATCAATTGTCCTTGATGAAATAAAATCCTTTGGTTTCTACTACTCCACCAAGGGAGCAGTGACCATAGGAGTAAGCGATATAGACATACCTGAGGCAAAGAAAAGATTGCTTTCCGAAGCAGATGCTAAGGTTGACAGCATAGAAAAAATGTATAGAAGAGGTCTCATATCCAATGAAGAAAGGTATGAGAGGGTAATAGAAACTTGGAAAAACACTAAAGATGAAGTTACGAAGGCTCTTATGGATAACCTTGACAGATTAAATCCTGTATACATGATGGCCAACTCCGGAGCGAGAGGTAGCGTGAACCAGATAAGCCAGCTGGCAGGTATGAGAGGTCTTATGGCTGATACCTCCGGAAGAATAATTGAAATACCTATAAAAGCAAATTTCCGTGAAGGACTTAACGTTTTGGAATTCTTTACATCCACCCACGGAGCAAGAAAGGGATTGGCAGATACTGCATTAAGAACAGCAGACTCAGGTTACCTGACAAGAAGACTTGTTGATGTCAGCCAGGATGTTATAGTAAGAGAAGATGACTGCGGCACAGAAGAAGGCATTTATGTAACTGAAATAAAAGATGGAAGCGAGATAATAGAAAAACTGGAAGATAGACTTGCCGGAAGATTTGCAATGGAAGATATCATACATCCGGAAACCGGTGAGGTGTTGGTAAGTAAAAATACCATGATTACTGAGAAGATGACTTCCAAGATAGTTAAAGCAGGAATAAAGAAGGTCTATATAAGATCAGTATTGACCTGTCATTCTAAACATGGTGTATGTGCAAAGTGCTACGGTATGAATCTTGCTACAGGAGATCCGGTGAATATTGGAGAAGCTGTTGGTATCATTGCTGCCCAATCCATAGGTGAGCCTGGTACTCAGCTTACAATGAGAACCTTCCATACTGGTGGTGTTGCAGGAGATGACATAACTCAAGGTCTTCCAAGAGTTGAAGAGTTGTTTGAAGCCAGAAAGCCAAAGGGATTAGCTACTATATCAGAAATAGCCGGTATAGTAAAAATAAATGATTCGAAAAAGAAAAAAGAAGTAGTTGTAATAGGAGACGATGGTGACACAAGAACCTATGCTATACCATATGGTTCCAGACTCAAGGTTTATGATGGAGACAGAATTGAAGCCGGTGACGAAATTACCGAAGGTTCTGTTAACCCTCATGATATTTTGAAAATAAAAGGTGTAGCAGGAGTTCAATCCTATTTGCTGCAAGAAGTGCAAAGAGTATATAGACTACAGGGAGTTGACATAGCTGATAAGCACATAGAAGTTATTGTAAGGCAAATGCTTAGAAAAGTAAAAATCGATGATGCAGGTGATACTGATTTATTGCCTGGTGGCTTGGTTGACATGTTTAAATTTGAAGAAGAGAACAAAGCCATAGAGGAACAAGGCGGACAGAAGGCTACGGGTAAGAGAGTATTGCTTGGAATAACCAAAGCATCCCTTGCAACAGATTCATTCTTATCAGCGGCATCCTTCCAAGAAACCACGAGAGTATTGACAGAAGCTGCTATCAAAGGCAAGGTAGATCCACTTATCGGTCTGAAGGAAAATGTTATAATTGGTAAACTTATACCTGCAGGAACAGGGATGAAAATATATAAGGACACATCTGTTAAACTGCCAGGTGAAGAGGCTGAAAAGGTTGAAGAAGACGAGGAAAAATCTGAGGCAGATTCAAATAATTAGTATTGACAACAAAATACTGATAATATAAAATTAATAGGTATGTTAAGAACCAATATTCTTTTATAAAATGAGGAGGAGATAAATATGGAAAGATTGAGGTCCTCAAAAAAAAGGATAATTGGGTTGAAGCAAACTTTAAAAGCAATTAAGAATGGAACTGTTAATATAGTCTATCTTGCAAATGATGCGGATGAACCAATAAAAAACAGTATATTGGAAGAATGCAGGGGAAAAGATATTGAAATTGTGCAAATAGACACAATGAAGAAACTTGGAGAAGCATGCGGCATTGATGTTAATGCTTCATGTGCTTCCATACTAAAAGGTTAAGATAAGCCCCTTCAAATAGAAGGGGCTTGTTTTTAATAAATAAAATAAACACGAGGAGGTGTATTTGATGCCTACTATAAACCAGTTGGTTAGAAAGGGCAGACAGCAAGTAACTTACAAATCAACAGCACCGGCACTAGAAGAGTCTCCACAGAAGAGAGGGGTATGCATGGTAGTAAAAACTACTACTCCTAAGAAGCCTAACTCTGCTTTGAGAAAGATTGCCAGGGTAAGACTTTCAAACGGAATAGAAGTTACAGGCTATATTCCTGGTATAGGGCATAACCTACAGGAGCACTCTGTTGTGCTTATCAGAGGAGGCAGGGTTAAGGATTTGCCTGGTGTAAGATACCACATAATCAGAGGAACCCTGGATGCTGCTGGAGTTGCTAACAGAAAGCAAGGCAGATCAAAATACGGTGCTAAGAGACCTAAGAAATAATATTGTGCGGAAATTATACCACAGCTTAGCTGTGTATATATATATTTTGCGCACAACGGCATCATGTTTTAGACAATGCCGAGTACCGATGAATAATTAATTGTTAAGGAGGGAAGCAAAGTGCCAAGAAAAGGACATGTTCCAAAAAGAGATGTTTTACCTGATCCAATATACAATAGCAAAATAGTTTCAAAGCTAATAAACAATGTCATGTATGATGGCAAAAAAGGCGTAGCTGAGAAAATAATTTATGGTGCTTTTGACATAATAAGAGAAAAGACAGGTAAAGATCCTCTAGAAGTATTTGAGACTGCTATGAACAATGTAATGCCTGTTTTGGAAGTTAAGGCAAGAAGAATAGGTGGTGCAACCTATCAGGTGCCTGTTGAAGTAAGACCTGACAGACGACAGGCATTAGGTATGAGATGGATAATCGAATACGCAAGAAATAGAGGAGAAAGAACAATGAGAGAAAGATTGGCAGGAGAAATCATGGATGCTGCCAATAATGTAGGCTCCAGCGTCAAGAAGAAAGAAGATACTCATAAGATGGCTGAGGCTAACAAGGCTTTTGCACATTACAGATGGTAATTATAAATTACAAAGTATTGTGTAATGCTGATATTATTGGGAAACATATAAGTGATTCTTGCTATAGAGAGGAGGATATTAGTGCCTAGGCAATTTCCGTTAGAAAAGACTAGAAATATAGGAATAATGGCCCATATAGATGCAGGGAAGACGACAACTACAGAGAGAATCCTGTACTATACAGGCAGAACTCACAAGATTGGTGAGACACATGAAGGCTCTGCTACTATGGACTGGATGGAGCAGGAGCAAGAGAGAGGTATAACTATTACCTCTGCGGCAACTACTGCTCAATGGAAGGGTCACAGAATAAACATAATAGATACGCCGGGGCACGTGGACTTTACTGTTGAGGTAGAAAGGTCACTGCGTGTTCTCGATGGATCAGTAGCTGTATTCTGTGCAAAAGGTGGAGTTGAGCCTCAATCCGAAACAGTTTGGCGACAGGCTGATAAATACAATGTACCGAGGCTTGCATATGTAAATAAAATGGATATAATGGGTGCTGATTTTTACAGAGTTGTTGAGATGATGAAAGAGAGACTTAAATGTAATGCTGTACCCATTCAGTTACCCATAGGCAAGGAAAATGACTTCATAGGAATCATTGACCTTGTAACAATGAAAGCAGAAATATACAAAGATGATTTGGGCAAAGAGATTGAAGAGACTGAGATACCTGAAGATATGATGGATTTAGCCCAAGAGTATAGAGAGAATTTGATAGAAGCTGCTTCAGATAATGATGAAGAGTTGATGATGAAGTACCTTGAAGGTGAAGAGTTAACCATCGAGGAGATAAAGGCTGCCATCAGAAAAGGTACATTAGCTAACAAATTGGTTCCCGTTCTTTGTGGTTCATCCTATAAGAACAAGGGAGTACAGTTGGTATTGGATGCAGTAGTGGACTATCTGCCTTCACCATTGGATATACCACCTGTTGAAGGTACCAACATTGACGGCGATGAGAAGATGATAAGAAAAGCTGATGATAATGAACCTTTCTCAGCCTTAGCATTCAAGATAATGGTTGACCCTTATGTAGGAAAACTGGCTTTCTTCAGAGTATACTCTGGAAAAGTAGAAGCAGGTTCTTATGTTTACAACTCTACAAAGGGTAAAAGAGAGAGAATAGGAAGAATAGTTCTGATGCATGCAAATCACAGGGAGGAAGTAAAAGAGGTCTACGCAGGAGACATTGCTGCTGCTGTAGGACTCAAAGATACAACTACCGGTGATACACTATGCTTGGAAGATTCACCTATAATACTTGAGTCCATGCAATTCCCTGAGCCTGTTATAAATGTAGCAATAGAGCCAAAGACAAAAGCAGGACAGGATAAGATGGGAATAGCACTAGCAAAACTTGCGGAGGAAGATCCTACTTTCAGAACATATACAAATCCTGAAACAGGTCAGACAATAATCGCAGGTATGGGTGAACTTCATCTTGAGATAATAGTTGACAGAATGCTCAGAGAATATAAAGTTGAAGCCAATATTGGAAAACCGCAGGTTGCCTATAAGGAAACCATTAAGAAAAAGGTTCAGGCTGAAGGCAAGTTTGTAAGACAGTCCGGAGGTAAAGGACAATACGGTCATGTATGGCTTGAAATTGAGCCTAAAGAACCAGGCACCGGCTTTGAGTTTGTAAACAAAATCGTAGGTGGTGTCATACCAAAGGAATATATACCTGCTGTTCAGGCCGGTGTAGAAGAAGCTTTACAAAATGGTGTTCTTGGTGGATACAATGTTATCGATGTGAAGGTAACATTATACGATGGTTCATATCACGAAGTGGACTCATCAGAAATGGCCTTCAAGATAGCTGGATCAATGGCTTTCAAGGAAGGTATGAAAAAAGCGGATCCAGTTTTACTGGAACCCATAATGAAAGTCGAAGTTACAGTGCCTGAAGAATATATGGGAGATGTAATTGGAGACATTAACTCAAGAAGAGGCAGAATAGAAGGTATGGAAGCCAGAATGGGAGCTCAGGTAATAAGAGGATATGTGCCGCTGGCTGAAATGTTCGGATATGCTACTGATTTGAGATCAAGAACTCAAGGTAGAGGCGTATATTCAATGGAAATGAGTCACTTTGAGGAAGTTCCAAAGAATATTGCCGAGAAAGTACTAGAAAAATAAATTAGAATAGTTCGGATGTTGGATATATTCTCATCCGAACTATGAATATACTTATTTTTAAACTTATGACAGTAAAGAAAATGTGTTGAATTATAATTGGGATACAAGGAGGAAAAGATAAGAAATGGCAAAGGCTAAATTTGAAAGAACCAAACCCCATGTAAACATAGGAACCATTGGACACGTTGACCATGGTAAAA
>NZ_FQZS01000031.1 GCF_900142105.1 Lutispora thermophila DSM 19022 | reverse complement strand
CAATTCCCTAAAGAACTGAGGCAAGCTATCTTTAGATTAAGGCGAAGGATTGAAACGTCAGCATCCCAGCTTGTTTGTCAACTCAATATTGAGAGAGTACTAGCGAAGTCTTTTTGGGGGTTACAAACAAGGATTAAAACCAAATTATTGGCTTATAACTTGTGTTATTACATCAATAAACTTATAGGCCGTGAGTCACATTCAAGAATCAAAGAGTTAGTATTTGGTTAATTAATCCACACAAAATTATCTAGCAAGGATTTTATACCCTTATTAGTTGGTATAATATTCCTTAAAATCAAATCTTACTACCTAGCACAAGAGGTTAATTTAAAATAAAATACTATGATGATAAACTTAAGGATCAAGTAATAGAAGAATTTCAAGAAATAGATTATATTTAAACACATTGTATAAATTACAGTCTTATCTCAATGGGCGTCCACCTTCGTTATATCATCTTTTTTTAAATTTAAATCTATCTTGTATAAACACCGGACAACTTCCTGCGTATGCTTTCTATCTTTTTTTCAATGTTTTCAGAGCCCACAATTTCTGTCACCATAGCTATCATTTTCGCCCCTCTTGCCTTTATTTCAGCTATGTTGTGTTCTTTTATGCCTCCAATGGTAACAAAAGGAATGTTCACATTCTTTACTGCATAATCCAGATACTCAAAACCTACCGGATCGCATACATCTTTTTTAGTTCTGGTACTGAAAATGGGCCCGACACCAATGTAGTCAGCTCCTTTATCTATCGCATCTTGAGCTTGCAAGGGCGAGTGAGTGGAAACACCGATGATCATTTTTCCCCCTACCAGCTCTCTCACTTTTTCTATAGGCAGGTCGTCCTGCCCTATATGTACTCCATCAGCTTCAACCATCATCGCCAGGTCTATATGATCATTTACAATGAATGTTGCACCGGCATCCCATGTCAACTCTCTTATTTTCACACATTCGCGATATTTATGGAGCATTTTCTTCTCTTTTTCCCTGTATTGAATTATTTTAATTCCCGCATTCAACATGGCTTTCACTACCTCAATGTTGCTGCGGCCAAGTGAATATTCCTCAGCCGTCAGACAGTACAAATCCGTATCCAGTTTTTTTCTCTTTAAATCATGTAGCTTTTCTCCCGATTCCCTTAACTCATGAGACGCTTTTTGGTCATTGGCATAAGTTATTTCAAAAAAATTATCCACTTATTTCCCTCCCGACACACAAGTAAATTGGAAATATATTTATACATCATTATTGATTATGTAATCCAATACAATGTCAGCCTGTTTGGCAGCGGCTATGTTAACCCTCGGAGACATTGGCGGAATTTGATTCCCCACTTCTGATATCATATCTCCAACCACATAAAACTTCGAGTGTACCTTTCTTACCTTAATTTCATCTGTGTTTCCCCAGCCACCCAAGCCGGAAGCACAGATCACCAGTTTCCCCGAAGAGAAGAATTTTTCTGCAAGCAATGTCTTACTTGCTACATCATCAAAGGCTTCAACAATGACCTCACAGTCATCAAACAGCTTCATGATGTTTTCGGCATTAACCTTCAGCTGATAAGTTTCCAGTTCCAAGTGAGGATTAATTCTCTCAAGGTTTTTCTTAAGGGCTTCAACTTTGGGCATCCCGATCTGATCTATAAAGTAGAACTGTCTGTTCAGATTAGAAAGTTCTACAATATCATAGTCAACTATCTTAAACTTCTTAAATCCACTGCGCACAAGGTTGAAAGCACAATTGGAACCAAGCCCGCCGGCTCCGGCAATGCCGATCTTTATTCTTTGCAGTTTTTCCATATTTTCTCCGCCAATATACTTTTCAAGTCCATACCAAAAATCATTCATAATTGAACTCCTTACGTCTTATATAACTATGAAAAGTTGTTGCTCATATTTGCTGCCAGTCCTTAAATACCGGCTGATAACCTTTGCTACGGATCAACTGTTTTATCTCTTCTACACTGCGTTCATCAGAAATATCAAATTGGCCTTCGCTTTTATTTTTATTTGAGTATCCACCTACAGCAGTGGATGAACCAGCAGACATTTTGGTCACCCCAAGCCCTATCAGGTTGTCGCGCAGTTTTGCGTTCTCCCTTGTAGACAAGGTTATTCCTACCCTGGGCATAAAAATTCTCAGAGCAAGCATGGCTTGAACCAAGTTTTTATCAGTAACCTGATATTTTGGCTTAAAGCATCCCGCCGAAGGCCTTATTCTTGGAAATGACACAGAAATCTCAATGTCTGGATAATTGCCCTGCAAATAATCTGCATGCAATCCGGTAAAAAAAGATTCCCTCCTCCATTCATCCAACCCAAGGAGCGATCCAATATTAACAGTCCTCATATAAGCTCTGCAAGCTCTTTCCGGGGCATCAAGCCTATAGCAGTAATTGCTCTTAGGGCCTCCCATATGCAGTTGAGGATACAACTCCTCGTTATACACTTCCTGAAACATGGTAAATCCGTCTACCCCTGCCTTGACAAGCTCAGCATATTCTTGCTCCTCAAGTGGATATACTTCAATGGATATTGAAGAAAAGTACTTCTTAAGCACATAAACGCATTCTTTAATGTATGATACAGGGCTTTCCTTCCTTGATTCACCTGTAAGTATTAATATGTGCCTTATCCCAGTACGTGAAATTGCTTCTGCTTCCTGCTCCACCTCAGCAAGTGTCAGTTTGCTGCGCTTTATATCGTTAGTAACGTTGAATCCGCAGTACACACACTTGTTCGTACAATAGTTTGACAAATATAATGGCGTAAAGAGGAATATAACCTTGCCGAAATTCCAAAATGTAAGTTGCTGAGCCTTAACTGCCATCTGCTCCAGGCATTTTTCCGCCACAGGGGACAGTAATGCGAGATAGTCCATCTCATCAATACATTCCTTATTCAAGGCTTTTTGTATGTCTAAGTCCTTTACTCCGTTAAAAAAGCCATCAAAATCAAAACCCCGATATTCCATGTATTTACCATAAAAACTCATATGCCACACTTCCTCATAATTAATATACTGAAGTTCAATATATAGCTCTGTCACCATTTCCATTTATTTGTCCAATAAAAAGCCCGTCAGAGGTGAGGAGGCCTCTGCATATTCCTTTACAGTGCCGGTTCCTGAAAAATATGCCATTCGTCCTGCTTTGACGGCAAGGCTGAAGGCTTTGGCCATTTTTACAGGATCTCCTGCTGTTGCAATGGCCGTATTAACAAGCACAGCCCCAGCGCCGAGTTCCATAGCCTCAGCAGCCTCGGAAGGCTTGCCTAAACCAGCATCAACAATAATAGGCAGATCTATTTCGTTTATCAATATCTTAACAAGCTCTTTGGTCCTTAGACCTCTATTTGTGCCTATAGGAGCTCCCAGAGGCATAACAGCGGCTGCTCCTGCATCCTTAAGCCTTTTTGCTGCCATAAGATCCGGGCTCATATACGGAAGCACCACAAAACCTTCTTTTGCAAGGACCTCTGTGGCCCTTATGGTCTCAATATTGTCCGGCATAAGATATCTGTTATCCGATACAACCTCAATCTTTATCCAGTTGCCGCAACCCGCTGCTCTTGCAAGTCTAGCTATCCTTATTGCTTCATCCGCATTTCTCGCTCCTGAAGTGTTCGGCATAATAATACAGTCATCAGGAATATAATTCAGTATATTCTCATCTTTTGACTCAAAATCAATTCTTCTTAAGGCAACAGTTATCACCTGAGCCTCAGCACTTTTAACAATAGATGGAATTATCTCATTTGAGGAAAACTTTCCGGTTCCAATAAAGAGTCTGCTTCTAAGCTCTCTTCCTCCGATAACCAATTTATCTTCCATTCTAATCAACCTCCTCCTACAAATCTTAGAACTTCAATGGTGTCATTATCTTTTAAAATAATATCCCTCCATTTTTCTCTCGGAGCTATCTCAAAATTCAGCTCAACAACCAACCTCCCAAGCTCGAATTGCTTTGAAAGAAGAAAATCATACAAGCTTACATTTTGTTCTTCTATCTCCACTGTCCTTCCGTTAAACTTCACATTCATGAAGTCACCTCCAGTAGCATAAAATATAAATAACAAAAAAGCTTACCCGCAGGTAAGCATATAATTCTATATAACGATTATAATTCGCGCTTCCCTACGGTGGTCCTAACCACATCAGGTTCAAAGGGTTAAGATATAAAATCTCTCTCAGCCTTACGGCACCCCTAGCTCCCATATTCATTTCAACACATATTATAGCTCATATATATGAGGGTGTAAAGAAAAAAACAGATAAATTATAATTTTTCCCACTATTGGTAGTCGAATACACATCATTCATGGATTGAAATAGAATGGACTTTTAGATCTGGTTCACGTTCAACAAGTACTGTTGCGTGAAACTCTGAAGGAGATACAACACCAGGTACAGTGGCGGTTACATCTACATTTCCTTCATTCTTAACAATAGTTTAAGTTACTTCTCTATTGAGTGCCTCAATGGGGTCTTGAATATCAGCTTCAATTAAATCCTCCATGTTTAAAATATGAATTTCCTGTTGCAAAACGCCTGTACCATATCCTATTGTCAATATAATAATCACTTCATCCTTGTCTTTCACAACACCATAAAATATTATTTAATTTTATCACTAGTCTCTATCTTTTCCCAAGCAGGACAAAAAACGTTATCTATTCCAATTTTTTATTTTACTTATATTATTATAGTCTAACTTAGCTTGTTGGGCTAGTTTTGAATTACCAAAAATTTACGAATGAAAAACTCCAACATATTATGTAATCTATCATTAATAACTACATAAATGATAGGGGTCACATATATGCTGGAGTGTTATAGAAACAATTCTATATAAGAAATTGGAGATTAAAAAGACTTTATTACTGTCGCCTATGTCATAATTGACGACTTTTACAACGTATAAATAACATTATGTGATTTCTTTGTCTGTGAAAACATGATCTGTCTTATTTGGCAGCTTATGCATAAGCAATGTCGACTGTTTTATTCGTCCTGGGAAAAAACATATGTTTAGATACTACTTTCTAATCATTTAAAAAACGCTGTGCATAATTATCATTTAAAACATCCCTCAAAGAATCATACAGTATTTTATATTCAACAACTCCTCTGGCATAAGGTGCTATTTCATATGGATTGAAGTAAAAAACAATAGCTTCATCTGTCAGGTAAAAGTTCATATCATCGGATGCTTTAAAATCCTTTAATGCTTCAGGAAATAAATTATCCTTTTCATTATTCATCAATTTTAAAATCTCATCAGTTAAAATTTGCTTATAGGCATCCGAATCAACAAAAAGTTCTTTTAGAAGCAATCTCTTCTCATTAACCAAATCCAAATTGACTGTTTCTGTATAGTTGTTGCCATGAGCGCCGCCTGTATAATTATAATATTTGACCAATATGCTCATTGTCTTATTATCATTGATTCGTGCTTCGTATTCGGTATAAGCACTACCGGTTCTCAATGGCCAGCCATTTTTTTTAGAATCCTCTACACCCTCTTTTGTAATGTTTTCTGTTTCATTCTTAAAATCCATGATTTTTTTCTCAAACTCTTGATTGAGTTGGTCCATTATCTCAGAATCCTTCATTCCTTCAATGACAGGAATCTTGAGATTAACCTCCGTATACTCATCCTTATATTTTACAGCTTTGCTATAAACTTTGATATCGCCTTTTTCAACAAAATCCTTCTCCTTGTCGCCAATTTCCACTGTATTAGTTTGGGCATCCCATTTCACTTCTTTGCCTAATGATTCAGCCACAGCCCTGATGGGAACATAGGTGGTATCATTATATATGAAATTATCAGTAAAGATGGTTTGACCGTCCACTACCAAGTTAATGCCATTCATTACAACATCAATGGATTTTTTTATACCTCCTCCAGCATATGCAGCACCACCCGTCAAAATGGCAGCAGTCATAGCTGCAGCAATAACAGATTTGCTTTTCTTTTTCATATGTGAATCCTCCTCTTTTAAAATACTCGCATATATAGCAAAATCTTGCATTCACTGTTCATCTGCTTCTCAGTTGCTTTGCTCCTTTACAAACAGTGTTACAATCTCAGCAATTTTTATAATATTTAATTCCATCAATTATTTCTACACTTCCTACTTCTTTGTCAAGTTTGATATACTCATTGACATTGATACTTTGATAAATCATAAAGCTTAAGAGTTGATTCTCCATTGCTACTCTCTGTGTTTGCAGTTTCACTCTGACAACATGCAAATAATATTACAATACTAAATAATGCCATCAATAATAAATTATGTTTATATATAGTTCTTCCTTAATATTCTATTTTCGTATTACATTTCATGTATTTTCATCATATACAGGCTTCTTAATTTTCACATATTAATTCATTCTATTGATATCCTCATAAATAGCAACATATCTTTTATCTTATATTCTGCAATTAGTGTTCAACAGATTCTCCTGATTTGTGATCATCTCTTTTGAAATAACATATTTATAGGCTGTGAATGGTATATTTCTATGGAACATACTAGTATGTAATAATACTACAACATCCTATTCAATTGGTGTATCAATTTTGCTTAATTTCTTTAGCAGTATCTCTTCTTCCGTTGGTTCACTACTGTTTGCTTCAATCTGCGTCCTTATATCAAGCATTCGAGAATCGATGTCCGCTATAAGGTCGGCACACTCCTTTAGTTGAGCTGCAATATGTTCCTCGTTTGTTATCTGCTGTTTATACTTTAGTTGATGTTCCAAGCTTGCCCAAGAATCCATGGCTATTGTCCTTATTTGCACTTCCACTTTCATGTTTTTCTTTTGCTCGGCAAAATAAACGGGAACGCTGACTATCAAATGTAAGCTCCGATAACCGTTGGGCTTAGGATTTGCTATATAATCCTTTTTCTTAATAAGCTTAATATCATCTTGCTCTAGCAGCGCCTTTGCAATGTTGTATATATCATCTACATATGAGCAAATTACCCTCACTCCTGCCACATCATGAATATGCTCTTCTATGTTCTCAATTGTAAAAGGTATATTTTTTCTCCTCATCTTATTAACAATACTTGAAGCACATTTAAGACGTGTATTGATAAAATTAATAGGATTTCTTTGATATCGGATTTTAAACTCTATATCTAAAACTTCAAATTTCGTCTTTATTTCTTTTATGGCACATTTATACATCATCATTAACTCTTTGAACTCAACCAGGAAACTCAATATTTCTTTGGACTCATCCCACAATGCATTTACAATTGAGTTGTTCATCGATATTATCTCAGGTGATAAATCAAAAATTTCTGAATCAGATGTGTCTAAAGACAGACTTTCCAAGTATTCGTTTGAAATTAATGACTTTTCCTTATTGTTCATTTCGTTCCCCTTTCCTTCATGTATATGTTTTCATCAAAGATAAAAACAGTAAAATAAAAATTAGGTGATAGGCACCAGCTTGTCCTAAAAATCATTGTAAAATCAATATTCATTTTCCTTAATGCATCATAGCAGCCATTACTTCCATCATCACATGGGAGTAATGGCTTTTTTCACTTTGATATGCAATGATATTTGTAATTTTATTGTATAGTGTTCTTTGAATTATAATCTTATAACGCTCCTATTCCTCTACATATGATTCATCTATTAAGACATACCAATCAGTCATATAATCATGTACCGGTTTTCCTATTGAGAGATGGTCACTGCCGGCATTAGGCGCTTTTTCATCGGTATAGATACCTACAACTGCTTTACCCTCTACAAAGTATGTAACCACATCGAACTGTGGCTTAATAATTTCATTGCCCTTATTATCAACAAATCCCCATTTTAAATTATAGTCTTGAACCCTGCCTTTGCCATAAGTAAAAGGTTCAACTCTTTTATACTTTCCAGGTGAAACTACTATATCACCATTAGCATTTATATAAGCTCTTTTTAGCTGTTCCATAAAACTTTCATAATCCATGCTCTCATTATACTCTTTTGCTTCAACAACAGCAATTAAATCATCAGTAGGTTCAAGGCTGGACTTATAATCCACCCCTACTTCTCTGCCTAATTTTTTTTCTATTTCTGCTGATAGCTTGTAACCTTCAGGTAAAATACTTTTGCCAGTTTTTAAATTATAAAGCATTTCAACATCTTTGATATACTCACCTGATTCAAATACAGGCATAAAAACCTGGGCAAGGCCATTACCCACATCGTCGATAAATCCCTGTGTTGTAAAAACTATTTTCCCTGTTTTATCCAGTAAATTCTCACACCCTGACCTCCCTGTATTCGTTAAATTAGGTGACACTGTTTTTACAAGTCCATTTTTATACCATCCTTGCATTAAAAAATGAATTATATGTCCTTTGGGTAGTCTAAATACTTCTTTACCCATCGTATCAATAAAGCCTCCATACAAATAATTTTCATCCAAACCTAACACACTATTAGGCTTAAATTGTTGAAAGAAACAAAGACCCTCTGAAAAGCCAAATAGAACTCTTTCTATATCGTGTGTAAAAAGCTTTTTTCCCGTATTGTCTATAACATAGCCTTTCCTGGTTTCAAAGTCCAATATATCAATAAACCCACCCTTAGGATCTTTAAAGCCAATGTTATCGGATGGAGTAATTAATTCATTTCCAAACACATCAATAACAGTAGTCAATTTATTATCAGTTCGTTCTACAGGTATTATACCCGAAGGACACCATGCATGTATTCCTGTATCATACGTCACATATTTTCCCAGCTGAAACATCTCTTTGCCTTGCTCATTAATAATTCCCCACTTAGCGTCAAATGTTTCAACCTCAGCATAACCATTGATAAAAACAGAAATATAGCGATACTTGCCATATGGAACTACAATGTGGCCTTGTTTATTAATAACAGTAGCACTATACCCATCCCTTAATACAACCACATTACCAAAATAACGTGGATACCTAACCCATTCATTAAAGCCATCATGTAGTTCACCATACCCATCATGAGTATACTTAGGAGTTATTACTTCTTTTAATGTTTCAGCATCCACAAAGCCCCAAACCGGTTTATCATCATATATCCTTTCCTCTCCACTGGCAACTGCAATCATACCGTTTATAACAGGAGAAGCCTCATGATAACGTCCAATGTAATGTAAAGAATATCCATCTGGTATTTGTATTCCTTTTGGATTGTTTTGCATTGCCTGTGCGCTTACTGCTGTTGGTAATGCAGCTAAAATCATTAAGCTTACCATTACTATACTTATGATTCTTTTTACATTCATCTTTTGTTACCCCCTTAAATTCTACAACTATAATAACATTTATTATTGGGAACTTCCACATAAACTGCTCATATAATATTGAGATCACAGATTTCTTTTCTTAATTCTCTTTTCGGTGCGTATTCACCTAAATCACTGCAGAGGGCAAGCGGCAAAGGAAGTTTGCTACCACCCCTGTCTTAAGCTGTCGACTTCCCACTATCGGGTCCTATTCGTGTCTTTCGCCTGTTAGATTGCGCCCAACCGGGTGCACCCAGAACACGTGCCGTCACCAATTAACTTCTTTCTGGTGACGGCACTTTCCCGTTACAGTTATTATTGACTATTTATATTATATTAAGAAATCAATATCATTTATATCAAGCCTGACTGTTGCAGCAATCTCCTGATAATTACCGCAGCCTCTGCTCTTGTGATATTCTCCTTTGGTGCAAGCGTTGTTTTGCTCCTTCCGAATACTATTATTGCCACCTATGTTGGTAATTCTGAATTTTTGATTATCATTACCGGTTTTTGTGTAAATAATAAGCTTTGTGCCATCATTATTACTTGAACTCGGAACATCTACAACAAAGTTTTTATTTTTAGAAGCTTTAATAAAGTAAGTTCCATCCTCTAACTCTCCACTGCCGGTTATTGTATCGGTTGGATGACAGCCTTGCCTGCAACGCTGTCCCAGTACACATTGAACTGTGATGCAGTTCCTGAAACTTTCTGCGCAAACTCACGGAACTGGCTATAGTTGGTATTTCCGTCGATCAGCCGTGCGTCGGAGAAAATAAAAACTTCATCGTTCATCTTGAATTTCGTATCACTAATGTTAGCATTGGTCGTACTATTAAGTTTGGTCTCTGCAACTGTGCCGCTATAAGGCTTACCAGGCTCAATGGCGGCATACTTGCCATCCCAGCCTATATCAAACTGAGAAGCAGTGCCATTGAGCAATGCTGCAATGGCGCGGAGCTGTAAATAATTGCTTCCGTTTATACTGTAGGCCGCCGTAACGGAAACAGGCTTGTTATTCATGATAAAGCTCGTCTGACTGGGTGTGGCAGTAGCCGGCATTGACTTCCATCGTGGAAAAGAAGTTGATGTACTGCCTTCATAATAAATGCGGAAGGCTCAATGTTCGGGGAGAGAGGCTTGCGTTTCAAACCATACAATTATAGGGGTACCGTCCTTTGATTTCTCTCCTTCAGCATTTACATATAGGTTCAGAAAGTCAGGAGGATAAATCTTAAAACTACCACCACCAGCATGAGGTCCCCTTATGGCCCATAAATACTCCGTGTCTTGTGTGATGAGTCGTTTTCCACTGGTTGGAACATTTCCGGAGAGGGCAAGGTACTTTCCGTCCATAGTCTGAATTGTATAAAGCATCATGCATTCATCAAACTGATTAGTACGGCTTCCCTTGTAGGTGAATTTAAAACGTTCCGCTTTTGCACTGCTAAGCTCGGCCTTACCCTCTGGGTTTATGGCAACATAAGAACCTTTATCCTTAGCCAACTCAAGGGTATAAACGCCGATTTCTACGCCATCTACGCCGATTCTATCTATTGATCCATGTTCTATCCTGTACTTTGTCTCGTTAAAGCCATTAGCTTCTACCATCCAGTTGTAAGTTTTGTGGACAAGGAATATGGCTTGCTCCTTCGTGATTTTTGCATTTGGGCTTGTATCACCGCCAACACCAAAGCTATCAATGATCGCTTTAGAAAATTGCTGATTCCTGTTTACTCCCTCATATTTTACGATCTTAACAAGAGCATCCGTAAATTCCTTATATGTTGCATAATCATTCGGTCTGAACTTTTCTGCAGGCACAATGCCCCAATATAGAAGGCGGCTTATTTGAAACCAATATTCGATATCATTACTATTAACTCCATATGGCTTGAGTGATTATTATTGATGTCTGCGTCCGTGGGAACATGTCAATGGTTTTTACCATTTTAAGATTTACAGCAAAATATCAGCGTTTTATTGCTTTAGTTAAAGTCAATATTCATACAGTAAATCATTCAGCATACTATTTTCAATCTTATACTCTTGTTTATAAAAAAGCTATACATAAGATCTCTCCCTATATATGTAATATGTGTATTTTAATTCTCGTTATGATAATAACCACCACAACTATACACATTTTAACAAATACCATCAATAAATAACATAAAAAATTTTATTTTTTCGAATTGTCAAAATAAAGCCCAATATACTACTTCGTCTTGTATCCATTATCTATATATCAATATCTATGATGATCTTCTACTGTATTCTCAAATCTTCTTTTAGCTATATACTTGTTTTTCATCTTCAATAATCTTCCTGAAAAATTCTATTGCCCCATTCACATCATTTTCATCCGGATGTTCCTTTGCGATTCCACCTACTAACTTAAAAGGTCCAAATGTGTCAAAGCCTCTGCATCCATAAATTCCAAGCAACTGACAGGACTTCTCTGCAATAATCTTTTGCATTTCTTTTGTATAATTTCCTTTAACACCATAGGTGTTTATGAGAAATACTTGTTTATCACTTGGCAGATTGCTCTTGGCAAACTGTATAACCTTGTCACTGAATTTGCCAAAATATATGCCGGATGCAAAACCGATTACATCGTAGTCAGATAGGTCTGCCTCTTTACATTCAACCACGTTGATTAGTTTTACATCATCTGTTACATTAATGGCATCTAAAAGCTTCTTTGTATTACCATGATGCTGAGAATAGTAGGCAATGGCAATTTTCATAAAAACCCTCCTATTTTATTTCATTGCAAAAAAGCTTAAGCATTTCCCATTCCATTTGGTGAATTTGAATCTCATCCTAAATACTTTCTTTCAAATTCATCCAAATCTTTATACCTTTTAATCTCAACATTTAATCTGTCATAGTTCTTCTTATATTCTTCCATTGTATTATCAAAGGCTTCTGCATATAAAGATAAGTTATTCACATTAATCCTGCTCATAAGGTCAATTTTATCAATATCATAGTGACTGTACATATAGTTATAAAACTCCTGACAGCTTGCAGCTGTCATCAATGCTAAATAAATATCCCCATTATCTGCAGCATGATGCATTTTATTTCTCCAATTTGAATAAATCTCTTCATATGTACCTATTAAATCAACTGCTGAGATTTCCTTTTTTGAAGTAACTTTATCCTTCATTTCCTTTGCAAAGCTTTTAACAGCTTTTATTAACAATGTTGATGCTTCCTTTATTTTTTCGACATTTTCTGCTTTTATTAAGCTCCAATACAGATCATAAAACTCTTCCGGAAGAGATTCCATTTTAGAGATTTCCTCTGGTATTCTTTTAACTCCCCTCTTTACATATGCCTTATTATACATATACATAGCATATTCAATGTTACATAACATACATGCTGCTGCATATCTACATTCTCCATAATCACTGCTTATAATTATATTTGCATATTCTTTCAATGCTTCATCAACATACTTTTCAGCCTTATTATTATCTTCTATTGAATATGGCTGGTTTAACTTATTTATGACCTTTGCTCTTAAACTCATATAGCGCTCCATGTATTTATCATCGCTACAGTATACAATATCTAATTGAAGTAATTTAGTAACATATGGATTATTGTATTCTGACATATCTTCAAGCCCACTCCATGGAGTACAGTATATATCAAAGCCTACATCTTCCAAGATAAAGCATGATGATATTTTCCTAGCACTATCATCATTAATTACAATACATAAGTCCAAATCTGACTTTTCATATATATCTCCTGTATTGAATGAACCTGCAATTCCTATTAATGCTATTGCACCTGGACACGCTATTTCTGCCTTTTTGATAATTGCCTTAATTATCCTATCGTTTCTTTCTTCTAAATTCTTTTTTATACACCTTTCCATAATCTCTTCCCCCTCCAATATATAAATAGTGTTGAGTTCATATTCACATATGCTCAAAAGTTGAATAATGCGAAAGATAAGCACTGTTATTGATGGTACAAGATGTTTAGTTAATAATTTCATTGCTTTAATAATATCAAGTTATCCTTAGTTTTTAAAGAAAATATTCCCTCGACATTAAGACGCCACACCTCACTTTATTATTAACTCGATTGATTGTTATAATTGAGCTTGAATATTTATACTAATGTTTGGCATTAATAAATTAATATTTAGCATTAATTTTTTAACGATAAACATTAATTTTAATATTGACTAGTGATAATTTTCTGCATATACTTCAACAGGTAATTAATGACAAGCATATTTTTATAGGAAGAAATATTATGAGTAATCTTAAATTAGTGAAAACCGCACATGGTATTGATAAGTTCTTAAAGATCTTGCAGGGCTTTCTTTTTGTTTTGTGCATGGCTGCGGTGGTGTTTATTCCAGTGGCACTCATATTCAAAGAAAAATTCATCGCAAATTTATCTACACAAATCTTGGATTAGTTAGCGTAAAACTGGTGGAAGGTTCATATCTGAATCTTGATGCTATGGAATTTAGTATTATCATCTCTCTGATTGCTACCATCATTTTGTTAATGGTTAGCTGGTATAGTATCAGACTGCTCCGTATGATTCTTGTCCCCATGAAAGAAGGTAAGCCCTTTGAAGCTGGGATTTTTGTCAAAAGCCGAAAGCTTGCATGAGTCACACTTATTGGTGGCGGCATCAGTGAAATCTGCAAGCTGATCGGCAGTACTGCCCAAATCAAAGCCTATGATCTCTCTGTAATCTTCAACAATTCATCCATCAACAGCATAAGCATTAATCACATATTCCAATTCGGTTTCATTGTTATCGCCATTGTCTTGTCTCTGTTATCGTACATTTTTCTTTATGAAGAAGCGTTGCAGCAGGAATCAGATGAAACACTGTGAGGTGCTAAAATGGGAAAAATCATTTTATATCTTGACCGAATTATGGCCGAACGAAAGATAAGTTTGAAAGAATTATCTGAAAGAGCCGGAGTCTCTAATGTCAATCTTTCAAAAATTAAAACTGGAAAAATAAGTGCTATTCGTTTCTCAACCCTTGAAGCACTTTGTGAAGTTCTAAACTGTCAGCCCGGTGATATTTTGGTATATGATCCAAACGGAATCCATGAGGATGAAGAATCATCATAATCTAAGAAGTGTAGTATTATGTGAGAATGTAATTAACTTTATGCTTTTAGAGAAAGTCATTCTCTTAACCGACAAGAAATGTTCAGATTTATTAGTAATTGAATAGCTTATTTTTACATTGCCCATATTATTCTAATTTATGCATTAAAATGAATATTATGGGCAATAATTTTAAATACGGAATAGTATGCATTTTCGTAGTATATGTATTCTATCTTATTTAACATATAAGGCTGAAAATTAGTGTTTTATAGCTAAATTTCAAAGACGATAGTCCTGCTATTTATATTAACGACTTTCTAATGGTTTAAATATATTGTTCTACTCTATTTTCGAAAAATATCGTTAGTTGATTTAATATTATATCCCAGTTTTTATATCTTTGAGTCCATTTTTTTGTTACATTTTGACTTGCCAGATATAGTATTTTCTCAAGTGCCTGATCTGATGGAAACATATTTTTATCCTGTGTTATTTTCCTTAGCTGCCTGTGAAAGCCTTCTATTATGTTGGTTGTATACATTATTGTTCTAATCTCTTCAGGATACTTGAAGAATGGAGATAATATATCCCAATTCATTTGCCAACTCTTGATTGCATAAGGATACTTTTTACCCCATTTTTCTTATAATTTCCCTAAATTTTCTAACGCCACTTTCTCATTTGGTGCCTTATATAATTCTTTGAAATCGCTTGAAAATTACTTTATGTCTTTATAACTTACATGTTTAAACGAATTTCTTAATTGGTGGATTATGCATCTTTGTATTTCTGCTCCTGAATATGCTGCTTCTATAGCTTCTTTTATACCTGTAAGTCCATCAACACAGAATATTAATACATCTTTTAATCCTCTATTTTTCAGGTCATTAAGTACTCCTAAACAGAACTTAAATGATTCATTTTCTCCTATCCAAATTCCTAAAACATCCTTAAAACCATCTATATTTACTCCTAAAACTACATATACAGCTTTACTTTTTATTTGTCCATCTTCCCTAACTTTAAGTGTTTGGCATCCAAAAAACAAAGGTATATAGTGATTCTACAGGCCTATTTTGCCATTCTTTTATTTGTGGAATAATATTATCAGTAATTTTTCTTACCATATCTGCTAATAGTTCTATGTCATATATATCTTTAATTTGATCATGAATATCTCTAGTTGACATACCTCTTGCATAAAGTACTATAACTTTTTCCTCAATTCCTGATATATCTCTTTTGTTCTTTGGAACTATAATAGGCTCAAACTCACCATTTCTATCTCTTGGTACTTCAATTGGCATTTCACCAAATTGAGTTTTTACAGTTTTCTCTTTATATCCATTCCTCCTATTGTCTGTCTGCTTGTTCTTTTTATCATTTTTTGTATAACCAAATTCTATCTCTAGCTCTGCTTCTAACATTTCCTGAATCATCTTTGAAGATATCCTTTAGATATGAATGAAGGTCATAGGCTGTCTTTAAATTTCCTTCTTTTATCATTTCTCTTAATACCTCTCTTGGTAATGTTAACATAAAAAACGCTCCTTTCTTGTTTAAATGATATTTAGATTCTTGCCAGAAAAGAGCATTGTATTTCACAAAAGCACAGATTTTTTCACATTTCCTACCGACAGATAGATGCCCTATAACTAAGTATTATTTATTCCTCTTCTGATGCTGCCCATTGATCCAATTTTTCCATTGTACGCGCAAGCGTCTTTTTACATATCTCAGGTAATTCTCCGCCAAAAGCTTCTTCTGCTGCCTTATATCCTTGCTCAATAGCTGCTTTTAATTCATTAAGCTTTGTTTTATCATTGCCTGACACAGCTTTGGCAAATTCAAAAAGTCTATTGGCAGTATTCTCAATACCATATTCTCCTTCGTCAGAAATAAGCCTTTGAGCTTCTGCCCTTGTCTCGTCATCAATTTCAACCATTTCGCCTTCATTTGGCTTAAAATTTGCATCCTTGAAATACATTCCCTGCTTCTTTAATAATTCTTCTACCATTTGTCTTAATGGTCTTAATGCGTCATCTGCTTCCTTTTTTAACTGCTCTATTCTCTTGATATCAGGCTTCACAACACCTGGATTGTCATAGGTTGCTTTCTTTTCTGGTGTATTACCAATATCAACAATATAAGCTTCTTGTTCGACAGTTGTTTCCATCTTGTTTTCCTGTTTCAAATCCTTTTTTTCATATGTATTCATTGGCTTTTCCATACCAGAAACATTTACTGGGTTTATCATATCTCTTCACCTCCTGCCAAAATAGTGTTTATATTATTATCGTCAAATTATGGTTATTAGATTAGACAGCAGAAAGAATTATCTTTAACATTGCAGTATCCTTAATAAGTATTTTGATTTATGGTAAAACGATGATTAAATATGCCAAATTATTATTATTTACTGAAGAACAATCAAAAAATTAGCTCCCCAATCCCAATGTATTTTATTATAGAAAACATATATTTAATATGCTATAATAAGCAGCATGTTTCTAAATTTTATATATTAAACTATAAAAGCTCCCTCAATATAATCCTCAGGAGGTATTACCTATGACAAAGCAGCATATTATCCACAGGAATGATGAAGTTTCAAACAAATCCACAACCAATATTTTACTTATTTTTACCTTAGCTTTTCCAGCTTTAATTCTTCTTGGATGGTTAGGCATATTTTATATTGATGATTTAACCACTTTAATTATATACTGTCTAATTGGAACTATAGCTACTATCTCCCCTTTTATACTAAGAAAGATAGGTATAAACAGTCAATTTTTAAAATATTATGCAATTGCTATGGCCGGGGTAGCTATAGGTATACTCAATTTAAGCAATCAGATAGATATCTATATAGCCTTAATATTACCTATTGCAATGAGTTGCATTTACTTTGACAAAAAGCTTACTATAATGGCTTCCATTTTTCAGTGTTTAATTATCATCATCACAAATTATCCTAAATTAACATCAAATCCCTTTTATGTTGATGACCCCTTTGGCCATTATGTAGCTGATACAGCAGGATTTATCCTGGAAATAATCATTTTATCTGCAATTTTCATATGGATTGCCAATAGAACAAGAAACATACTTAATAATTTATCCAAAACAGAAGAGCAATCTTTATTATATATTGATAATTTACAAGGTGTTATGAATAGTTCCAAAGATGCTTCAGAAACACTTTCCACTTCTGTAAAACAGCTTTTACAAGCAATTGAGCAAGCTACTGCTTCAAATGAAAATATCAATCAAAATGCCGATAGTGCAGCCTTAGGATGCGAACAAAATTTAAAATACATAGAAAATACCAATACCACTGTTGCAAATATATCTGATGCTCTCGAATCCATCTCGGCAAAAACTCAGAAATTATCTGAAATATCGCAAGATACATCTACAGCAACAGAAGAAAACGAAAAGATAATTAACCAAGCAATAAGCTACATGGAAGAAATTGAATTGTCTACAAAACAAAATAAAATTATCATAAATAGTTTAAGCTCTATATCAGAAGAAATTGGTAGGATTATAGAGATTATTACCGCTATAACAGAACAGACCAATCTTCTAGCATTAAATGCAGCAATTGAATCCGCAAGAGCTGGTGAACATGGTAAAGGTTTTGCCGTAGTATCTGATGAAATCAGAAAACTTGCTGAAAAATCAGCAACTGCAGCAGAAGATATTTCAAATCTCATAAGTCAGATACAAGAAGATACTACAAAGACTGTAAATTCAATAGACCAAAGTTCTGCAACCATTAAGTCAGGAATTGATTTGGTTAAAAATGTAGGAGAATCTTTTGGAAAATTGAAAAGCCTACAAGAAACTTCAAATCAGGAAATTCAAGATATTACAAAAAGAAGTAATCAAATCGCAAAATATGGACGTGAAATTGCCAAAGTTATTTCCAATACAAAAGCAATTACATCTAAGTCACTTGAGCAGATAAAATCAATTGCATCAGATACATCCGTTCAATCATCAGTGATGCAGGAAATATTGTCTTCATTTAACGTAATTAATAATACTGCTGATGATTTGCTAAATTTAAGTAAGAGTGTTAACCTCTGATCTTTACACACTATCAAATAATACTCCGTGAAGATAGGATCTCCTAATTCACGGAGTTTCTTATTGCTAATATCATAAAATATAATGCTTATTACGGCATCAATCACAATCAATCCGCCATTTTACCTTTTGCTTTTTCATAACTGTACTTTATCTATCAAATCTAGTGTATTCATCTGTTTCAAAACTCTCTCATTTGGACATCAAGCAAACTGTCTCAACGTGGGTCGAGTTGATGGAATTGATGTCAATGTCTTTGTGTACTCTATTACTCCTCTTTTTCTTTCATCATTAAATATTCAGTAATTCCTTTTCTATAAAGGCTGGGTATCTCTCCAACTTGGCGATATCCAATTCTTTCATAAAAACCCTTTGCATCTGGATTAAAGTCTGCAACAACCAAAAATATTTTATTGGTTTTTACAAAAACCATATCTTCAAGAAAGTTAATAAGTTTTTTCCCTATCCCTTTACCTCTGTACTCCTCTTTTATCGAAATAATGTGCAGATAAGGGAAACTATGAAATGCACCTTTAGGAATGTAATATAGAAAGCCTACACAATCTCTATTCGTTAGCGCAATGTACAGATTTCCCTGTTCTAGCCCTTCCAGTATAGCATCTCTAGCACTTCCTTCTCTGGAAAAATATATTCTACCTAATTCAGAGTTCAAAAGTGCTTCTTCACAATCGTTTATATATTCCAAGCTTCCTTTTTCAATGCTAATGTCCATTGCCTTTACCTCCGCTTATCGCATATTAAGAACCTCAAATTCTCTGGAATCTCTGTTTTCAACCCTTGTAATCAAAACCACAAACTCAACGTGTCTCCCCCACAAGAACTTGTCCACTGACTTTACCTCTTCCGAGCTTAATAGTTTCGTCAAAGAACTTCAAGACAACAATATTTCAATAATACACAGCGGGACATTAACCTTCCCCACTGTGTGCCTTTATTTTCTCTTCACTTTATTATTTTCAAACAATTAAATATCGGCCTGATAGAATTGGGATTTTCCCAAATCACAGCATTATCAGTTTCCCGTATATCTTCAGGGCTTATTTCATCTATATGAAGGGTTTTCTTCTTTATTATCGGTCTTTCGTCATATTCATAGTAACCGTAATCCAGCCATACATGCCACACTTCTACAGTATCTGTGCGGCTAAGCACATCTGAGATGTACTTTTGAATCAGTTTTGCTCTACCTTCTGTATAGTAAACCCATTCAAGGCAAACGCCATACTTTTTATCCGTATAATCAAATACATCCCTGAACTTGCACAGAAAAAAATTATCATCGGCATCACCGTCATAAATCGTACCTTCATCGACATTTATCTCTAACAGATATTCTTTCGACGGTCTTACCTCATCCATAGGGCAATTTGCTGCTATAAACGTGCATACGTTCATATCAAATACTCCTGCAAAGTGGTACAACTTTCATTTATTACTGTTTTTTGTTATCATTACATACATGGTTTTCTAATTATATCTCCATATGTGTCTATTAATAAGCACATTATTGCTGAATAACCCAGTTCTTTAACTGTTCATATTTTAGAGTTTCAAGGGCATTCTCTGTCTATCGACTGTTTAAACTATTATAATCTATTTTTACACAGATAAAATCATCTGGAGTTTTTGTGGTACAAAAGAACGACTGTCTTCACATGGGTCGAATGGTCGTTATTGATGTCTGCGTCCATGGGAACATATCAATAGTTTTTCAACATTTTCAAGGTTTGAGAGAACATATCTACACATGGCAAATGGAATTTCATACGTATCATTACCGTAGAAAAATATCAATTTGCCTCTCTATTTATCTCAATTCTTTTACAAACAGATGATCCACGCCATCCCTATAATTTACGATGTCCCTAAGATAATAATATCCGTAATGCTCATAAAGGCCAATGCACCCTATCGGAATATAAGTTTTGTCAAAACCTTTTTTGCATAATCGTTAGCACAAGATATAAGCTTTTCATGATTGATATCATTCCAACGATTTTGTCATATTTCATTGCCATGAACATCGATTCCCAATCAGTAAACACCCATGTATGGAATTCCCTATCCTTTCTGATTTCCACCCATCCCCCAGATTTTCAAAGACGGTTCATATATTACAATATAAACTTATGCTTCTTCTAATTAGCCTTACCCTCATAAAAATCACGATAAGGAGTATTCAGCTTATTTTGACGCTTACTAAAAATATAGCAACTTAAAATACGTTCACAAAAATGAGCAATCATTGTTATAATAATCAAACCTGTTTCCTGGTACACATAACCAATTCCTAAGGAAAAAACAAATGAAGCTAAAATATCAAAAAACATGTCTTGATCAAAATGTATCTTTAATAAAAATGCTTGCGATATAATACCCATGCACCAGATAACTCCTGTAGCTATAATAGTATAAAAATTCAATGAAGAAACACCTAATATCTTCAGTGCCCCATATAAAAATGACTGCATCATCATCCTTTGAGGTATTTCCATCATTAATCCATCCAAGCCATAAAACAGTATCTCTTTACCCTTTTTATGTATTACTGTCTTTTTTGTAGTAATGATAACGCTAGTAATCACTATCGTCACTATTCCTATAACATATACTTTAATTTGTCGTATTCCACTTATTTGAATAGGGTATATTCCTAATGTTAAGGATATCAAAAATATAGGTATTACACTTGCAAATAATGTATTCAAGTATTTTAACCACGATATTTTCATCTTTTGAATTAATGCTCCAATAACAAAACTGAGTCCAAACCAAACACCTGATAAAAGAAATCCAAATAATATACATAAAAGAAATCTTAAAAGTTCCATACTTTTTTGCTCCCAAAATTTTTATAAAAATTCCTTCCGATTGACCGCACAGGAATCCATATAGCACTGTGATTATCATTGCCATACCATCCAATATTGGCGTTACCGCAAAGTTCATATTCAAAGCTACATGGGAGCCACTCCTTTCATATTTTTTATTAATTTCCTGTATCGTGCACTTTTTCCCAATCTACCCTTATAATTCTCAATATAAAGTATCTCTTGTTCACTATATAGTTTAGCTATCAATTTATTCAATTACTATGGTTTACTGGTATAAAGTAACTTACTAAGTAAAGTATCATCATATCAATAAACCTTGAAAGGTTCTGATATTATGAGTAAACGAATATTTCAAAAAATGAAAATCACTGTAAATATACTGGTGCCTACGACTAATGCCAATATCCCTTTCTGTGATCCAGCCTACGAAGTAAATCATGAGATGATCCAAGATTGTACCCCAGCCTTGAACCCGGCCCGTCCATTTCTTAGTGATGTCCCTGACAGCCAGGTACAGGGATTTCATCAGGGCATCGTAGGAAGGGTAATCTGATTTTGTTGTTGATCTATTTAATACATATCTATTCTTACATCTATCTTGTCAACTCAACCCTATCACTCTTTTTAGGTAGTTGACACGTTTCCGTAAACGATAAAAATAAGGGTCTCCAGACATAATTGCCTCAGGCAAATCAAACAGAGATATTATCTCAATGTCTGGAAATTACTTACTTACAACCTTTATTAGCCCTTCTATTTATCATTCCTTGACATCAATACTACGCACTCAGCAGTAGATTGCAACCAATCAGGCTTCGCATAAATGCTCGCCTTCTTGGGCAATCCTTGCATGGGAATTAATAGAAAAAAAGATATATAGTGTTTCACAGTAAAATTGGAATTTACTTTTTCATTCAAGCATCCCTTTTTTATTTATATGTTGAATATTCTTTTCCATTCCAATATAAGACATCACTCATAACCACTTCACCACCAGCCACAGCTTCTTCGTAATAATCAATTTTTATATTGGAATTTCCTGGTTCTTTCAAATTGCAAAACCATTTCAAAAAGCATTCATTTACTCCATCTGAAGTTAATTCATAAATAACACTACTGCTATAATAACCTCCAAGGATAGAACTACGCCATCCTGTAGTAACGGCAAAATGATAACCGTCATCCACCGATATCAGATTATATTCCGAACTATAATAAACACTCTCGGCAAGGTCTCCAAACTCAAATGTGTGTTCCCCATCTGTATATATGAAATATTGCTGATAAAAATCGTTTCCATCCTCAGTAATAGTTCTGCCAAATTCGCATATCGCTTCTTCCTTTCCATCGCCATTAAAATCATAAAACAATGGCTCAATTTCGCTTTGAGCATCAGTATATTCATTTATAGCAGCCAACAATTCATCGTGTGAATACACATGTTCTGGCGCAATATTATCTGTCGTTTCCGACTTGTCAGCTTCATCTGATATTATCTCAGGCTCGATATTTTCAATATTGTCATTCTGATTTACCGTACTCTCCGAACCACAACCACAAAAGAAAAAAGCAGTCCCCAAGATAATAGACCCGCATATTATTGAGGTAAGTTTTTTTATATTCATTCAAGTTTCTCCTTCTTATAATGTCTAATCCTATTTCTTAAAATTATAAAATAAATAGCCGTCTAAGAACTAATCATCTGTTTCTATTCTAATTGTGTCCTAATGTTACATACGCAAGCACTCCCAAAGAAAACATGAGTTTTATCGCACTTCTGTGGCTTCAGATATGTAATGGGATTCTGAGCAGATTGTTTACCTTCTCTTTTGATGCTCTCCAAACTCAACGGACTGCATCATATATACCTGCTCATCCATTCCTCTTTGGTAGAGCCTGTGTTTTTTGATTTTTCTTAAATACTCCATATTATTAATAATAGCATCTTATAATTATTTTTACATCTATTATATCTCCTCAACCTTATAAAAATAAGGGTTTTACACCATTGACTCCTTCAGCAAAATAACTTGAAGAAAATCCCAATGTCAAAAACCCTTTATTTACAAACATTTTTAAAATCCTGTTTCTCCCCCCTTGACATTAATAATATCGTCTCCACATGGCTCGAGCGGTTCAGATTGATGTCTTGAACTATTTTGAAAACTATCTGTTTGCGGAAACATATCTACGAACTTTCGACAATTTCTTCAAAAACCATCTGTTATCGGAAACATATCCACCGCATTTTAGCATAAATTTAAATCTTCAAGGAAATTCTCCTACTGTTCCATGATGTTTCTATATAGCTGATTATCAACATATAAAGTACCCATTATATAATCTATAACCAACCTTTGGGCATTATTTGTAAATCATCTTATTTATACTTGATTTTTTTAATCCTGTATTTAATAGTGTTTTTATATTAAATCCTGATTTTCCGTAGCTTAATCTATACCAATAGTAGTTTATATATTCAATTATTCCGAATAAAAATAACCCAATAGCAATAATCAAATCTTTATTGCTGCTTTTAATGATAGGTATTATCATACTTAGCGCCACTAATAAAATCATATTTAACTTTCTTAGAAATCTAAAGAATTTTATAGCCTTAGGACCAAAGCTTTCTTTTTTTATTATCAATATATATCTATAAAACCAATAAATACTTCCTTGTAATAATATAAAAATAAGATATGTAAATGCTATGAAACTAGCCATTCCAATATTTAATGATCTATATACAAATATAAATGTACATAGAGCTGCAAATTCACCTAATGCTAAATATAATAATTCTTTCTTTAGACTATTCAATTTATCACCTCAACAAACCTTACATCGCATTATGTTACCATTATGCAATAATAAGCTATTTGCTGCATATGCTGTTTGAAGCCTTTCCTCCAAATCCTTGGGCATTGGATTAATTTTTCGTTTCAATCTGGAAGTATCCATCATCCCATGCAATCCTCTCTTTCTTCAACTACAGCAATTGCATCAATTTCAATCAAGCATAAAGGATTTGTAAGACCAGCGACTTTGAGAACTGTGATCAAAGGAGGCTTTTCCATCTCGCCAATTGTTTCCTTAAATGATTTTAATCCGACTGCCGGATCGCACCCGTTAACCATGTAAATATTGAGCTTTATAACATCATTGAAAGTTGCATTTTCGGAAGCCAAAGCTATTTTAATATTTTCTAAAACTTGTTTTGTTTGCAGTTCTAAATTGTCCCGACCTATTAATTGTCCCTCAGAGTTAATAGCATTTTGTCCACCGATATATATTGTCTTTGCATTACCGCTAACTGTAACCACTTGACTAAAAACTCTTGAATCAAATAATCCCTCCGGATTACTATGTTTCACCTTTAACCTACTCATCAGTACATCTCCCCCCCCAATTATTCATTATAATCTCTAATATCGGATTATATAAATAATCTTTACACACACTCTTTTAACTTGTCGGTAGTTGGAAACATATCGACGGCACCTTAAGCACTATCTGTAGATGTGAACATATCCACTAAGCTTTACTTATTTCATTAACTCCATTAGATATTTGTATAGATCATCAGTAAGTCCATATCTAAGCTGGGAATTATCCAAAGAAGCATGAAATGAGAATATGGAATTCTTAAGTTTCTCATCTTCACCTATTGACTTGTTCATAAAATCTTTCCAGTAATTAATGCATTCAATTGCATTTAAATCTGTATTAGGCAATTTGTTCTTGTAACAATAATTAAGTTTTGAAATGAATTCCAGCCATTCTGTTGCTCCTTCTGATTCTGCTTTATCTCTTTCTAAGTTATTTTTTATTTTATCTAACTGTTCTTTAGTAATGTATTTGTCTGCTGAGGAATTAATAAATGGGACGATTGCTTTAAAATCATCTAATGAGATATTCTTATTATCTTTAAGCTCCTGTTTTAGTTTTAGTAGCTTACTGAAAAGTAACTGCTTCTGGGCAATTTCCTCTTGAACTTTTGAAATTTGGATCTCAACGAATTTTCGAATATCTATATATCTATCATGAATCAGATCCTTTATCTCATCAAGGTTAAATCCCATGTCTTTCAAAGAAATTATTTGATATAATGTTGTAACACTCTGTATGTCATATAATCTATGCCCTGTTTCAGTAATCTTAGATGGTTTTAATAAACCGACTTCATCATAATAATGTAGAGTTCTGACAGTTATACCTGTCATACTTGCTAATTCCCCAATCTTAAGAAATCTATCCATTTTGTTCACTTTCCTTCATTTTTACAATCATTTCTAAATCATTTGTTCTAAATATATACCTCTTACCACATATACCACATTCCAGTTCTTCATTTTTTCCAACTTTAATTGATTTTTTTAGCTCATCGGTTTCAACAGACATTAGGATACCAAAAAACATCTCTTTTGAACAATTGCATTCACTTTGCACGATATATTCATCTACTACTGTTGCATATGGGAAAACCTTCAAGGGCAGTTCTGCCCATTGCTCTGTAACTATATATTTCTTTGCACTGTCGATACCATCCATTACAAATTTTAAATGATCAATATTGTAAAAAGGCAGTGGTTGTATCAAACAACCTCTTGCAATTCCGTTTTCAATCCATGTTCGAAAAATTGTTTTTGTCTGCTCACTTTTAGAATAGAAATATGAAAAGCACGAATCTATAGAAGCAGACTTTAATTCTACCGTTCCAGTAAACATTCCTCCTGTCCAACTCCCTCTTGTAATAGAGAGAGATGTCCCTTCTCCGACTAAATCGGCAAAATCACCATTAAAAGAAGCTAGTCGGGAAGAAAAAATACAATTAACATTGCCTCTTCCATTTACATCACAGTAAGCCGTATACCCAGCTGGTTTAAACCGAATACTTACATTTATACGCTGATCGATTTCGGTTAAAAAGCCACGTAATAGACAACAATCTATAAATATGTTCGTATAAAGCTGTCTTGCAAAATCTGTTTTCATATCTCTTAAATTGCTACGCTCCAGAATATTCGTTGCATCAACAATAAAAAGTCTTATTTCCTTATCTTTTGTTAATAATTTCACTAAATTCTTCTTCATAATCATTACCTCCATGCACGCATTATATAACATAACGTAACGTGAGGTTCAAGTGCCTTTTTATTAAATTCTTATATAATTTAACTTGTTGTGCTAGCTTTGAATTACCAAAAATCTACGAATGAAAAACTCCAACATATTATGTAACCTATCATTAATAACCACAAAAATGATAGGGGGTCACATATATGCTGGAGTCTGATAGAAACTATTCTATCAAAGAAATTGGAGATTTAAAAGACTTTATAACTGTCGCTTATGTCATAATTGACGACATTTACCAAGAAGTAACTCCAACACATATTAAAAAACGTTGCAATATCAATACTTCTAAGATGAGTGATAGTGAAATAATTACCTTAAGCATTGTTGCTGAATTACTAACCATTGATTCAGAAAATGCCTGGCTTGG
>NZ_FQZS01000030.1 GCF_900142105.1 Lutispora thermophila DSM 19022 | reverse complement strand
GTTACTATGTAAGTACTGTAGGGTTAAATGAAGCAACCATAAAGAAATACATACAAGAACAAGAAAAGCATGACATAATGGTAGACAAATTAAGTGTAAAGGAATATGAAGACCCCTTTAAGGGGTAGAAAGTAATACGGTCGTCCCTTAAGGGGCGGCAAAAGCGACAAGGGCGTAGTGGATTGAACGAAATGAAAGCCAGCGTCTTTAGGCGCTGGCCGGTAACAGAGGCTTATAGCCTTAGAGCAAACTACCTGTTTTACGGGTAGTTGTGATTTGAATAAAGGAGAATTAATGAAGGCAATTATAGGAAAACTGGAAAAAGCCATTGGAATTAAAATGCTAGGTACCTTAATGTAAACTAAAAATGGACCTTGGCAAACTGACTTATTGCTGGTAAAATGATTTCTGGAATGGGAGGAGTTATGAGTCTAATAGTTGGAACAAAGAAAGCCATATGGTCAGTGGAACATACAGCTAAAGACAAGAAAAAATGTAAATAAAATGAACTCATCCATTGACAGTGGTAGGAGAAGTTAGTTAATAGCTTAGAAAAAACAGTTGCAAAAACAAGAAAAGAGGTTTTATCAGTAGAAGGTGTAATTGCAACAATAAAACTAAATAATCATTTCACAGGACATAAAAGTAGTAGATATTTGGACTCCTATATTATCAGTAAGCATTTAAGTTATTGATAATATTCTGGCTGTTCTAAAATTTGTAGAAGAATATCGCTATTAGATTCTTAGTATCATTCAATATGATGATCTCATTGATATCTTATTTCAAATTTGTAATTTAAAAAAAGGAGAGGTAATATGTTCAAAAAACTTACAAATGGTTGTGTTGCACTTGTGCAGAAGTACCTTCCAGATCCGTTCTTATTTGCTGTAATTCTTACTATTTTTGTCTTCATCTTAGGTATTATTGTTACAGGTCAAAGTCCACTACAGATGGTAGTGCATTGGGGTAACGGTTTTTGGAGTCTACTTTTATTCTCTATGCAAATGGCCCTTGTATTAGTTACGGGGCACACACTAGCTAGTGCACCGATAATCAAAAAAGGACTTTCTAAATTAGCATCCTTATGTAAAACTCCGGGACAAGCAATACTTGCGGTTTCATTAGTTTCTGGTATTGCATGCTGGATTAACTGGGGCTTTGGACTAGTTGTCGGAGCATTATATGCTAGGGAGTTAGCAAGACAAGTAAAAGGCGTTGACTACAGACTTTTAATAGCAGCTGCTTACTCAGGCTTTTTAGTATGGCATGGGGGAATATCAGGTTCCATACCGCTTTCACTTGCTACAGATGCAAATGAATTGGCAAAGGTTACTTCTGGTGCAGTTACAGAAGTAATACCAACAACCCAAACAATATTTGCACCATTTAATTTAATTATATCAGCTATTCTTTTACTTACATTACCATTAATAAATAAAGCAATGCATCCAACTCCAGATAAGGTTGTTACTGTAGATCCAAGGCTATTAGCTGATGTTGAAGAGGAAGCTGCTGTTGCAAAAGAAAACATGACTCCAGCAGAAAAAATGGAAAACAGCCCTGTTTTTTCAATGATAGTAGGGTTGCTTGGTCTTTCATACATTGTTTATCATTTTAGTACAAAAGGTTTTGATTTAAACTTAAACATAGTTAACTTAATATTCTTGACTCTAGGAATAATACTTCACGGTACACCAAAAAGATTCTTAAATGCATTAGGAGAAGCTGCTAAAGGGACTGGTGGCATTATACTACAATTTCCATTCTATGCAGGTATAATGGGTATGATGACTGGTGTAAATGCAGATGGCATATCATTAGCTGGTCAAATGTCAAACATGTTCGTAGCTATATCTACACCAAAAACATTCCCTATATTCACGTTCTGGAGTGCTGGATTAGTTAACTTCTTTGTACCTTCAGGTGGTGGACAATGGGCTGTACAGGCTCCTATTATGATGCCGGCAGGCTTAAATATTGGAGTACCTGCAGCTAAGACTGCTATGGCTATTGCTTGGGGAGATGCATGGACTAATATGATTCAGCCATTCTGGGCTCTTCCAGCACTAGGAATAGCAAAATTAGGTGCGAGAGATATTATGGGTTATTGCTTGATAGATTTGATCTATTCCGGGTTAGTTATAAGTGCAGTTTTTCTTTTATTCTAAAAATTTAGCTTTGAAAAGGTTATTTATCAATTAGTATTAATGTAAAAACATAGGCATTGTTAAGCAAATTAATGGACTTTGGTTCTATATTAATAGTTAGGGCAGTTATTCTTGTGAATATCTGCCCTAACTTGTTATGGGTATTAGCCAGTTAAGTATGAATCCAATTTGTAGAGAGAACGGATTGCAATAATTCGTAACTTACAGACAAATAGACCAGTCGCCGTAATCAAAAGTAACGCTGCCATGATGTAGATCGCCATTAGCTTTCAGTTGCCTGAGAGCATCTAGATATGGATTATAATTTCTGGCTGAATATCCAAATATGATGAGTAGGAAACACTTTTTTCACAGGCAACGCTGAAATCTTTTCAAGTGATGAGAGATATGCTTCCGGATCAGTGGACGGATAGCATGCAAACAGGGTACCTTTGTATACAAGAGCGCCTGTAAACAGGTATCCATCTTGAGGGTTCCAAAAACACATATGTCCTGGAGAGTGTCCCGGTGTATGCAGTATCGTAATTATACGCCCACCAAGATCAATGGTATCACCATCTTGCAGTATCCGCGTTGGAATCCCCTGAAAAAGCTTATATGTGTTAACATCATATCCTTCTGGCAAATTACAGCTATCTGTGATCATATATCAGATAGTATCTATTGTCATCGGGAATTTACCCTTCAACCAGTTGAGTTCTGCCTCAGTGCATAGAAATTTGGATAGTATTCGTGTCCACCTATATGATCCCAATGTATATGTGTCGCTACAGCGGTGACTGACTTATCCGTCAGCTTCTTTATTTCTTGGGAAATGTTGCAAATGCCAAGGCCAGTGTCAATGAGCAAGCATCTTTCATTGCCCAAAAGCAGATAACAATGTGTTTCTTCTCAATAGCAGTATTCACTGATTATGTATGTATTTATGTCAATCTGATCAATTGCAAACCAGTTTTTCATTTTATTTCTCCTTTTTGCTACGAGGATTGAAAAAACAGTGCAGAAAAATGTTAATATATAGCAATACTAACAATTTTATAATGATTTACTTAACTATTCAAGTAAATTATTATATTTCAAGTCGTTATAGAATATAACAGCTTTTCTTATAGCAACATTAAGATTACTATTTCACTGTTACCTATTTTAGAAGTATTGATGCTACAATGATATTAATATGTATTGGAGTATTTTTCAAATATGTGGTCATAATATAATGGTAAAGAGAACTTTCCGTTTTTCTATTTGACATGAATCCATTCTTTATGATAGATGTATGGTTGGTTGGTATTTGGAATAATGAATGAAGAAAAAAATAGTTTTCATACATAATAAAATGTGGTTTCCATCAATTTGGTAACCACATTGCAAAGTTAGTATTCATGATAACAACCCATCAGTTTTCCTAAAAATATTGTCAGAGCCAGAAGATCTGCACTGCCTCCCGGGCTCAAATTTCGTTTCTTAAAATCTTCATTAAGAGCTTCAACTTTTTTTTTGTAATCTGGTTGAAGTGCGCCGCCTTCCTTGAGAAAACTCCTGGCTGTTTCTTTTACATAGGCTAGAGATTCAAAACCTCCACGATGGACGATGTTGGAATCGTCAGCCACAGACATAATAGAAAATAGTACTTCTGTATAGGTCCTATCTTTGGATATTCCTGCCTCAAAGAACGCAATGAGCTTGGGTAGGGCAATATGCGTGATTATTGGGTAACCAGCTTCAGCTTCTTGACGAATACCGCCAAACTTATGATGAAGATAAAGTTTTTCACCATAGCTTAGGTTGGCTTTGAGATGCAAATCTTTGAAGTCCTTTTTAATTAGATTTTTTGCCATGGCTTTTACAATTTCAAATATTGATGTGATAATTTTTTTGGTCAATGGCAGAGATGTTTCCTCTTGCTGGGATAGCAAGAAACCCAGAGCACCAAGTACAAGGGCAAAAGAGAAATTAGCTCCTTTATGGGTGTTAATATGATGAGTAGCTCTATACATAGCCGCCTCATTGTCCACGCCTATAGTTCTAATTTTATCAAAGAGATGATCTAATTCACCCTGATAATTATATCCACAACAAAGATAGGAATAGAATCCATCATATAAAGCGCGTGCACTAGTGATTAATAGATTAATATCCATATCCCGGTGGGCTCCTTGATCAAAGGCATCTACCAAACCAGGTTTAGGAGATAGGTTCGCTTCCTCAATTAAAGCCTCTACGCCTAATTGAGAAATAAGCCTTAGGAGATCAGTGGGTTTTCTCATAAATATCTGAGATTAGATCCTTACGCTCTGCTTCATAGCGTATGATCTCTTTAATGATAAATTCTTTAGAGGCATTTAGATGGTCACGAATAACGGCAGCTAGCAGGTTCTCATCTTTTGTTTTCAAATATTTATATATTTTAAAATGTTCTTCTATAGCTTTGCTTCGCCGTTCATCGTCATACAAGGAAATTTTCCTAAATCTGGAGAGATATTGCTGTAAGCGGTCTGTAATAATCTCTAGCTTTGGCATTCTTGCAAAGCGATAGATCATGGAGTTAAAGGAAGAAAAGTATTGAATGACTTCTTTTACTTCACCATTATCGTTAGCAAGCTTGGTTTTATTCAACAATTCTTCCATTTCTCTAAAATTCTCCTCTGTCATTTGATGCATAGCAGTGGTAGATGCCAGTATATCTAAAGCAGTTCTGATTTTATAGATCTCTTCTGCATCAGCTACGGAGACTCTTTTAACTACAACTCCATAATTAGGAATATGCTCAATGATTCCTTCATGTTTTAACTTATCGATGGCATTTCTAATGGGAGTTCTGCTAATATTCATGTAATCTGAGTAAACCTTTTCATTGATTCTCTCTCCAGCAGGAATTATTCCACCGATAATTGCTTTTCGAAGTCCTTCATATACGATTTCATTAAGAGGTCTATTCTGGCTTAAATCAATTAGTTTGGATAATTGTTCCAAATACTCGTTCATGCTAGCACCACCTTTAGCATAATTATAAAAAATACCCGATATATTGTCAATTTCAAGGGATTTGAAGTGATTAATCATATTTTTTAAGAAATTCTAGCTATTTATTCGAGTTTTTACCTTTTGAAGCATGGTAAAATACATCAAAAAAACAATAGAAACACCAAAAAAACAATAGAGACATATAAAAAACAACGGCAACACCAAAAAAACATTAGGGACACCAAAAAAACAACTTTTTGCAGAATCAACCTATTATAATGAGAATATGCATAAATCTTCGAAGTAATGCAAAATTATTACTGTCAGGATGGCTATCCAAGGAATTATGTTAGGGAATTGTGATCACCTCAAGGCCTTGAAGTAATGATAAAGGATAAGCCTTAAAAATAAGGAGAGGGAGGAAGTCCATGAGCTTTTTCCGTCGTTTTTTTTCAGCAAACAAACATATCGAACAGAAGACAGAAACAGCGTTAAAGGAAATACTACCCCATGAAGTTCAAGTTACAGAAGATGAAGAAGATGAATGTGTTAGGGTAGGGCTGACACGGACAATTACAGATGAGGAAAGGGAGATTGTCTCGTTAATAGCATCAGCCATCATGGCTGGGGACAGACCTTTTTCTCAATTCCGCATTAAGTCCGTGATTGGCATAGATGAAGACAAAGAAGCTGCGGTAGTAATTGCTGCGGCAATTGCCGCTAAAGATTATCCCAATGCTGCCTTTAAGCTGATCAGTGTTGAAGAAGTCATAAAAACTAATGATGATAAAGAGGTGTCCTATGCTTAGAAGATTCAACATTAATATCAATGGAAAAGATTATATTGTGAAAATGGAGGAAATAGGGGCTCCTCAAGAGCCAGTCCAGATTCCTGTCAGTCAACCGGTACCACAATCGTCTCCCAAAAACATACCAGTTGCTACTCTGACACCAAAGCCTCAGGAAAAATCTCAATCTGTTAAACAAGGAGAAGGCGTTGTGGTAGAGGCACCAATGCCAGGAACCATTTTACAGGTTATGGTGAAAGTCGGAGATCGAGTAGAAATAGAGCAAAGTTTAGTAATCTTAGAAGCTATGAAAATGGAAAATGAAATAGTTGCGCCAAAATCTGGAACTATCGCTGCAATTCATGTAACCAGCGGTTCCGCCATTGATGTTGGACAACCTATGATAACAATCGTTTAAAGGAGATAAAAACAGTGGAAATACTATTGGAAGGAATAAAAAGCATCACCTTGGGCCAGATTATTATGATTTGTATTGGGGCTCTATTGATGTATCTAGGGATTAAAAAAGAATATGAGCCAACCCTTTTAGTGCCCATGGGTTTGGGAGCAATTCTGGTGAATTTTCCTGGATCAGCCATGGTCACTCAGGTAGTGGGAGGAGAAAAAGGAGTACTGAATATCCTCTTTGATGCTGGAATAAGTACTGAATTATTTCCATTACTGATTTTCATTGGGATTGGAGCAATGATTGACTTCGGTCCTCTCCTTCAAAATCCATTTATGCTTTTATTTGGCGCAGCCGCTCAATTTGGAATATTTTTCACCTTGGCAGTAGCCACTCTATTTGGTTTCAACATGCAGGAAGCTGCTTCTATAGGTATCATTGGTGCAGCTGACGGACCTACTGCCATATTTGTTGCCAATGAATTGGCTTCCAATTTGTTAGGACCCATTACGGTGGCCGCTTACTCATACATGGCACTGGTGCCAATTATTCAACCACTGGCAATAAAAGCTGTAACCACGAAAAAAGAACGAGCAATTCGAATGACCTATAAAGCTTCAGGTGTATCCAAAACTACCAAACTGTTATTTCCTGTAGTTATCTGCATTATTGCAGGGTTGATTGCTCCTGCTTCCTTACCGTTAGTGGGCTTTCTAATGTTTGGTAACATTTTAAGGGAATGTGGTGTGTTGGACCGTTTAAGTAAGACGGCTCAAAACGAGTTGGTAAATCTGGTATCTATTCTTTTGGGATTTACCATCTCTGTAAAAATGACTGCAGATCAATTCTTAAATATTCAGACAGTTATTATAATTGCCTTCGGATTATTGGCTTTCATTATGGATAGCATTGGAGGCGTGTTATTCGCGAAGTTCATAAATCTGTTTAGAAAAGAGAAAATTAACCCAATGATTGGAGCAGCAGGAATTTCTGCTTTTCCAATGTCGGCCAGGGTTATTCAAAAACTGGCTACAGAAGCAGACAAGCAAAACTTTGTACTCAATTATGCCGTCGGCGCCAATGTTGCTGGACAAATTGCTTCTGTCATCGCAGGCGGACTCATCTTGGCAATGTTTAAATAGGGGGTGCTTTGATGGAGATACAGTTTACCGCAGAATTACTCCCCCAGGCATTGGGTGTTATGGTAAAAGGCATGGGAGGAATCTTCGCTGTGCTGTTTACCATTTATCTGGCAAGTGTTTTATTGCAAAAGCTGTTTCCTGAAATGAAATAAGTTAACAGTTATTAGAAAGCAGGGGAGAAAAATGAGTTGGGAAATCAAGAGGATGTGGATTGATAAAAATCTTCAGCAAAAAGAAGCATGGAAAGAAATATTGATGACCTGTGGGATTCACCATGAGGAGAACATTGATTATACCGTAGGTGTGTATGAAGAAGGAGAACTATTGGCGACGGGCTCACTATATGGAAACATTATAAAGTGTGTGGCAGTGGATCCAGCCTATCAAGGAACTGGAGTCATCAATAGCTTAATTTCTCATCTAATGGATACGGTTTTTTCACAGGGGTATCAATCCTGCTATGTGTATACAAAACCTGAAGCGGTCAGTTCATTTTTCCATCTGGGATTTAAGGAAATTGCTCGTGTGGAAGGAAAGTTGGTCTTTGGAGAAAAGGCCATCAATGGATTTGAAGCTTATCTTAAGCGATTGAAGGAATGTAAAATAACGGGAGACACTATTGCTGGCATTGTGATGAATGCTAATCCCTTTACAAAGGGACATCAGCATTTGGTTGAAACTGCTGCAAGGGAAAATGATATTGTGCATTTGTTTGTATTAACGGAAGACTTATCTGCCTTTCCTGCTGCTGCAAGACTTCAACTGGTAAGAGAAGGAACCAGTCATTTGAAAAATGTCTATGTTCATGAAACCGGGGATTACATGGTTTCAGCCAAAACTTTTCCTTCCTATTTTTTAAAGGAGGATGAAGATGTCACTAAAGTACAGGCCCAATTGGATGCAGTTATTTTCAAAGAATACATTGCTCCTGCTTTGGGAATCACCAGAAGGTATGTAGGAGAAGAACCTTTTTCCTTTGCAACTAATATATACAACAAAGCCATGGCAGAAATCTTTCAAGGCAGCTTGGAGTTAATAGTCATTCAAAGAAAAACTGTTGGAGAACAGGTGATAAGTGCTACAAGGGTTCGAGCTTTAATGGCAGAAGGAAAAATCGATGAATTGGAATCACTGGTGCCGGAAGGAACCCTTCGATTTATCAAGTCACCGGCAGGAAGGCAGATTCAGGAGAGACTAAGACAGGAGGGGAGATAACATGGGAAAATATGAAATCAAAGGTCAAGGGATTGCTGGTACTTTAGAATCTTCAGATATTCAGATTATTATCGACCAGAATCCTGGAGCCGGTATCGAAATCAGCTTGAAAAGCGATGTAGAAAAGCAATATGGCAGACAAATCAGGGCCACCATTGAAAAGACGCTGAAAAAAATGGGTATTACCGATGCGAAGCTTATAGTGGTGGATAAAGGAGCACTGGATTGCACAATAGTTGCTAGAACCATTGCAGCCGTTCATAGAGCTGCAGGAATAACTGAAAAGTATGACTGGGAGGAGATTGATTCATGGAACGTTTAAGAAGAACCATGATGTTTGTACCCGCAAGCAATCCTGGCATGTTGAGGGACGCAATACTTTATGGTGCTGATTCAATTATGTTTGACTTGGAGGATTCTATCTCCTTAAGAGAAAAGGATACCTCAAGATTTTTGCTCTACCAGGCATTGAAAACTTTTGATTACTCATCCACAGAAACTGTGGTAAGAATCAATTCACTGGATGCAGGTGGGGTAGAAGATATTCATGCCATGGTAAGAGCTGGTATTGATTGCATTCGTCTGCCCAAAACCACCTGTGCCCAGGATGTGTTGGATGCAGAGTCAGTAATTTTAGAAGCCGAGAAAAAGTGTGGAAGAGAAGTTGGATCCACAAAGATGCTGGCAGCTATTGAAGATCCCATGGGGGTCCTAAATGCCCTTTCAATTGCTCAATCAAGCAAACGTCTTATTGGTATTGCTCTGGGATCAGAGGATTATGTTACCGCAATGAAAACACGAAGATATTCAGATAGAAACAGTGAAGAAATATTCTTTGCCAGGTCCATGATAGTCCATGCAGCCAGAGCAGCCGGTATTGCCGCGTTGGATACAGTATTTTCTGATGTGAATGATATGGAAACATTGAGAAAGGAAACAGAATTTATTAAGCAATTGGGCTTTGATGGTAAATCTGTAATTAACCCAAGACAGATTCCTGTGGTCAACAAAGTATATACTCCAACAGAAAAGGAAATCAGCAATGCCTTGGATGTAATCCATGCCATTGAGGAAGCCAATAGGAGAGGCTCAGGGGTCATTGCATTGAACGGTAAAATGATTGACAAGCCTATAGTTGAGAGGGCTGAACGAATCCTGGCCTTAGCTAAAGCAGCAGGGATCAAAATCCCGGAGAACTAGTTTCAAACGAGATATTGTAAAAGGAGCAGGAGGGAAATAGATGAAAAATACGGTAGGTAGAGATATTCCTCAGGAGTATGCAGAAAAGTATGGTGTATTTGAAGGGCAATATGCAAAGAAGACATCTTATCAACGAGCTTCCGGAAAAGTTACTCCGGTACATCCTGGGGAAAGCAAGCTAGTAGGTTCTATTCGTGAGGCAATTGAAAAGTGTGGGCTTAAGGACGGTATGACCATTTCCTTTCACCATCATTTCCGTGAGGGAGATTACGTCTTGAATATGGTTATGGATGAAATTGCCAAGATGGGAATAAAAAATCTTTATTTGGCTCCCAGTTCCATTGCCAATGTTCATGAGCCATTGATTGAGCATATAAAAAATGGTGTGGTGACTGGAATTACAAGCAGTGGTTTGCGTGATAAGGTGGGATTGGCAATTTCTCAAGGAATCATGAAAAATCCTGTCATAATACGTTCCCATGGCGGCAGGGCCCGTGCCATAGAAACAGGTGCATTGCATATAGATGTAGCATTCCTTGGAGTTCCAAGCGCTGATGAATACGGTAATGCCAATGGTTCTCATGGTAATGCTATATGCGGTTCTCTTGGTTATGCCAAGGTGGATGCTGAATATGCTGACAAGGTGGTACTCATTACAGATAACTTAGTACCTTATCCCAATACTCCCATTAGCATACCCCAAAACTTGGTAGATTACGTGGTAAAAGTGGATGCCATCGGAGATCCAAATGGAATTGCCAAAGGAGCCACACGTTTTACTTCCAATCCTAAGGAACTTTTGATTGCAGAAATTGGCAGCAAAGTAATTGTAAACTCACCTTATTTCAAAAACGGCTTTTCGTTCCAATCTGGTTCAGGAGGTTCTACATTAGCGGTTGCAAGATTCTTAGCAGAGGAAATGAGAGAACGAGGCATTAAGGCAGGGTTTATCCTTGGAGGAATAACCAGCAATATGGTAGAGATGCTGGAAGAGGGTCTGGCAGAAAAAATAATCGATACCCAAAGCTTTGACCGTGGTGCGGCAGAGTCTTTGGCAAGAAATGAAAATCACTATGAAATCAGTGCTTCTTTCTATGCAAATCCAGGCAACAAAGGTGCAGCAGTCAATAATCTTGATGTGGTTGTGCTTTCAGCTCTGGAAGTGGATACAGACTTTAATGTCAATGTGCTTACCGGCTCTGACGGCGCTATCAGAGGAGCTTCTGGAGGACATTGTGACACAGCGGCCGGTGCTAAGCTGAGCATGATATTAACTCCTTTAGTTCGTGGCAGGATTCCAACCATTGTGGAAAAAGTAAACACAGTTATTACTCCAGGAGAAGGAATAGATGTAGTGGTGACTGAAATCGGTATTGCCATAAACCCAAGAAGACAAGATTTGATAGATGCATTGAAGGATTCAGGAATACCACAGTTTACCATTGAAGAACTGAAGGAAAAGGCTTATAAAATTGCAGGAACACCGGACCCAATTGAATATGAGGATCAGGTGGTGGCTTTAGTTGAGTATCGAGATGGAAGCATCATCGATGTGGTCAGAAAAATTAAAGAATAAACAAGCAATTGAAGAAATGTTTCAGAACGGATCGGTTCCTAGCCTTCAGGAGGTGCTCCATAACAGGGAACAGCGGGTAAAGTTGCTTGCTACCTTATTGGAACGCTATCCTGAGGCCACGGCCCTTTCTATAAAATGCAACATTCCAGGACCAATAAAGAACAATGATATGATTTTCTCATTGTTCCAACATGGGATGATGGAAATGGAGAATAGGCTTTCTGAAAAAGGATGTAAAGTTTTATACAAGAAAGTCTTGAATCTCAAAACGGGTCCAGAGGGATTTATCTTGGTTTCAGCCGATGCCTTTTCTGTGAAGTTACAGTCAATCCAATTGGAAGAGCAGTCCTGGGGGAGATTACTGGATGTGGATATTTTTTATCGTAAGGAAGGAATCCTTCAGGGTGTCAGCAGATCAGAGTTGAATTATCCAAACCGAAAGTGCTTGATTTGTGATCAAGAGGCTAAGGTATGCGCTGCCAGAAGGGTGCACAGCGTTACCACGCTTCAAGATAAGATCAAGGAGATTTTGCTGCATACCTCAGACAATTTGTAATTAGACAGAAGAATTATGATACAAATGATGAAGTCAGTGTTAAGTTATAGCAATGAAAGGAGGTTATCCATGGGAAAAAAGGTGAAGTTTGTAGATACAACTCTTCGAGATGCTCACCAAAGTTTGATTGCAACAAGAATGACAACAGCTCAGATGGTACCCATTCTTCGGGTAATGGATCAAGGAGGATATCATGCATTGGAGGTGTGGGGTGGAGCTACTTTTGATGCTTGTCTCCGATATCTCAATGAGGATCCTTGGGAAAGGCTGAGGATAATAAGAAGTCATGTAAAGCATACTAAGCTGCAAATGCTTCTGAGGGGACAAAATCTATTGGGCTATAAGCATTACCCTGATGATGTGGTGGAAAGCTTTATTCAAAAATCAATAGAAAACGGCATTGATGTGGTGAGGGTTTTTGATGCTTTGAATGATGTGGCTAATTTGACTACCTCAATGAATGCCATAAAAAAATATGGTGGCCATTGTCAAGCATGCATCTGTTACACCATTTCCGAGGTTCATACCATTCCTTACTATACCAGCCTGGCAAAAGAGTTGGAAGGTATGGGAGCAGATTCTCTGGCCATAAAGGATATGGCAGGGATATTGACTCCAGAGATGGCATATCGGTTGGTGAAATCATTGAAGGAGAACATCCAGATACCTGTGGAGGTTCATACCCATGCTACCAGTGGTATTGCTGAAATGACCTATCTGATGGCAGTACAGGCAGGAGCAGATATTATAGACACAGCCATTTCACCTCTGGCAGGCGGCACGAGTCAGCCTTCAACAGAATCTATTGCCATAGTACTTCAAGAAATGGGGTATGACACAGGGCTGGACATGGAAAAACTAAAGGAAGTTGCTGAATATTTCAGACCATTGAAAGAGAATTTCCGACAACAAGGATTATTGAATCCAAAGGTAATGGATATTGACCCCAATACCTTGTTATACCAAGTTCCAGGGGGCATGTTGTCCAATTTGCTTTCTCAATTAAAAGAGGCAAAGCAAGAAAAAAGGTTTCATGAGGTGCTTCAAGAAGTGCCTAGAGTTCGAGCAGAACTTGGCTATCCTCCTCTGGTAACCCCAATGTCCCAAATGGTAGGAACCCAGGCAGTAATGAATGTAATAAGCGGGGAGCGGTATAAACTGATTCCCAAAGAAATTAAGGATTATGTCAAAGGACTTTATGGGAAAAGTCCAGTGCCGATTTCTGAGAGCATAAGAAAGAAAATAATTGGTAATGAGCCTGTAGTGACCCAGCGCCCGGCAGATCTCATTCCATCGGCCATGGAAAGCTTGAAAGAAGAATTGGGAGATTTGGCATCTTCAACTGAGGACATACTAATGTACGCCCTGTTTCCCACCTTGGCGAAACCTTTTCTGCAAAAAAGAAAAGATCCATTTTATGATGTACCCGTACAATATGTGCAGGTAATTATGTAACAAACAAGATAAGTTATATCTTCAAAAGGGGGAAAAAAGATGATTACAATTCTTGCGTGGGCAATGATTATTGTATTTATGATTTTAGTAATGAAGAAGATACTTCAACCTTTTACTGCTTTGGTGATAGTCCCATTGGTGTTTACTATATTTGGAGCTTTTGCAGGTCTTTACAAGGAACAAGTAGCGAAGCTGAATGAAATTCCGGTGGCCGAGGTAAGTCTGTGGGATCAAATTAAAATTGTAGGAGATTGGACTGTACAAGGACTTCAAAAAACTTCTACTACTGCAATTATGCTATTATTTGCCATATTGTTCTTTTCTATCATGTTAAATGCAGGTCTCTTTGATCCTTTGACAAAGTTTATCATAAAATTGGCCAAGGGAGATCCATTGAAGGTATTGGTTGGAACAGCAGTGGTAGCTGCAATGGTTTCACTAAATGGTGACGGAACAACTACTACACTGATTGTTTGTACCGCTTTCCTTCCCATCTATAAAAAGCTTAACTTAAAAATCATGAATTTAGGTGTATTGCTCATTCTGATGAATACCATCATGAACCTATTACCATGGGGTGGTCCTACAGCTCGTGTTATTTCTGTCCTCGAAGGAGTTGGAGAACAGGAAATACTTGTTGCATTAATTCCTGGTATGATAGTTGCAATAATTTATATGTTGGGTGTTGCTGTTTATTTAGGATTTAAAGAGCGCAAAAGGGTTGGAGTTCAAAAGTTAACCGACGCAGACTTAGATGCATTGATGGCTGTGGCGTCACCTGAAGAGGAAGCATTGAAACGGCCAAATTTGATTTGGGTAAATGCAATATTAACAATTGGTACCATTGTTATGTTGGTTATGGGTACTTTCCCGTCCGTATTCCTTTTCTTATTGGCAACAACTTTAGCTTTACTAATCAATTATAAAAAAATCAGCGAGCAAAAGGCACGCATACAAGATAATGCCGGAGATGCTCTACAGGTAGTAATTCTTGTTATAGGTGCTGGAATATTTATGGGACTATTTACTAACTCCGGTATGTCTGATGCTCTAGCTAACAGCTTGATTACCTTTATGCCAGAAAGTTTTGGACGATTCTGGGGACTCATTACTGCTATAGTTTCTGCACCAGGAACTTTCTTCCTGTCCAATGATGCTTTCTATTATGGAGTGTTGCCTGTATTTGCAGAGGCTGGATTTAAATATGGTTATACAGCATTGGAAATTGGTATAGCTTCATTGTTGGGGCAGGCATTCCACTTATTAAGTCCATTGGTAGCTTTTATCTACCTGTTATTGAACTTAACTGGCTTAGATATGGGAGAATGGCAGAAAGAATCTGCTAAATGGGCCATAGGTATATTCGTTATCTTTATTGCCATGGCAGCTATTACAGGTGCAGTACCACTTTATAAATAATGAAAATAGAATTGAATGGTTTATTTAAATGATGAAACAGGGTGTCAGATTTATAGCTGACACCTTGTTTTTGCATCACAACTATAGAATCTTAATGGATAGAAGACTTTTGTCTTTTAGAAAAATGGGGTATATTAAAAGATATTGATGTTAGCTGAGCAATTAGGAGGAAAATTTATGTTGAATATTGGTTGCCACTTATCTGTTTCTAAGGGTTATGCTCATATGGGAAATGAGGCTCTTTCAATTGGAGCCAGTACATTTCAATTTTTTACCCGTAACCCTAGAGGCGGGAAGGCAAGAAAACTGGATGAAGAAGATATATCAGATTTGCAAAAAATGAAGGAAGAATACAATTTTGCTCCCTTGATTGCCCATGCACCATACACCCTCAACCCTGCTTCAGCAGATCCAAAGGTGAGAAACTTTGCTTATATGATAATAGAAGAGGATTTAGCTATCCTTGAATACTTGCCGGGAACACTGTATAATTTTCATCCCGGAAGCCATGTGGGACAGGGTGTTGATAAGGGCATTGAATTAATTGCAGAGATTCTCAATGACTTATTAAAGCCACAACAAAAGACAAAGGTATTGCTAGAAACCATGGCTGGAAAAGGCAGTGAGATTGGTGGCTGTTTTGAGGAACTGAAGGCAATTTTAGATAAAGTCCATTTGACGGAACATATTGGAGTCTGTTTGGATACTTGCCATGTATATGATGGTGGATATGACATCGTAGAGAATCTGGAGGAAGTTTTGGAGAAATTTGATGACATCATTGGACTTCATCGTCTATATGCCATCCATATTAATGACAGTATGAATCATATGGGAAGCCATAAGGATCGCCATGCCCGTATAGGTGAAGGTAAAATTGGCATTGAGGCAATGGAGAGAATTATAAATCATTCAAAGCTAAGGGATCTGCCTTTTATATTGGAGACTCCTAATGATTTGTCTGGATATCAGAAGGAGATAGAGTTACTTCGTAGTTTATACAGATGATGCTTATATGACACAAATACAGGTTGACATAGGAACATATAAGCAGGTTATAAGAAAGGCTTCCTTTGGAAGCATTTTAACAATCAAGGAAGCCTTTCTTGAAATGCTTTTAACGGAAAGTATAAATTAAGGAAATTTATACTTTTATATTATTATATCAAATTTGAGAATAGCGGGGCTATAATTACAGTTAGCAGCCCTGATACAACAATTGACAAGCTGCTCATGGCCCCTTCGATTTCTCCCAATTCCATGGCTTTTGATGTCCCTATAGCATGAGAGGCTGTTCCAAGGGAAAGTCCTTTTGCTATTGGTTCAACAATATTAAAACATTTAAATAGAATGTTTGAGAACACATTGCCTATTATTCCGGTAATAATGATGGTAGCAACTGTAATGCTGACAAGTCCTCCCAATTCTTCTGATATGCCCATGCCGATAGCTGTTGTCACAGATTTAGGAAGCAACGTTACGTATTCAATGTGGGTAAATCCAAATAATTTTGAGAATCCCCAAACACTAACCATACTTGATAGCACACCCGACAGAATACCTACTATAATAGCCTTTAAATTCCTTTTAAGCAAGCTGATTTGACGATATAGGGGAATGGCAAGGCTTACTGTAGCTGGAGTGAGGAAATAGCTTATATATTGTGCACTGCTATTGTAGTTTTCATAGTCAACATTAAAAAAAGATAAAAATCCAATAATGACAACAATGGCAATAAGTATGGGGTTGAAAATCTGATAGTGCAATTTCTTTTTCAGATATACACCTATACCATATGCGATTAAAGTAAGTACAAAGCCAAAGGCTGTTGAATTAGCGAATATTTGGTTCATTGGATTTCCTCTCCCACTTCAAAATTAGTTCGGCAGATTTTCCTGTTGCAATCATTACAATAAAAGTTGTAGCAAAAGTAGTAATTATGATTGGAAGCCAGATGCTTTTTAATTGATCCCATAAAGTAGTCAACTTTACTGCCCCAGGAATAAACATCAATGGCATTATATTAATTAAAAAATTGCCTGTGTCTTGTACATCATCAATTTTAACAATATTAGTCATCAGTAGTAATAATAATATTATAAGACCATAAATACTGGCAGGGATAGGGAGATGGATGAAATATTTTAATATTTCTCCTATACAAGTGATTGATAGAATGATTCCAAATTGTTTAATATATTTCATTGTTCATATCCTTTCCATTGCATGATTTTTTGAGTATGTCTGTGTAGAACATAAAAAAATGGTTTTATGAGTGTATACTCTTTGCATAGAAAAACACATTCCAAGTATTAACTCTGGTATAATAAAACAACTTTAATACCCCGATGGCATTTATAGAACATCGGGGTGAATTTTTACATCCAAAAGCGTTCCATGCCTTGCCTCAACAGCTACAATCTGACCTTCCCATTCTAGTTTATAAGGAGTTATAAAAATATTATAAGCATTATCTATTAGACTTTCAAAGGAATTATCGCAAATTCATAGAAGTAATTAATGTAGCAGCTTTTATCAGTTTTACTAAGAAAGGCAGGTTTTATAATGAAGAAAATAGGATTAACAATTTTTATTATTTGCTGCATGATGTCGTTAAGTTTCGTATATGTAGGAGCTGATATTGTAGAAGCAAATTACGAAGAAGAAGCAGCAATTTTGAACTCTATGGGGTTATTGAAGGGAGTAAATGGCGGATATCAATTAGATAGAGCACCGAGCAGATTAGAGAGCGCTGTTATGCTTATAAGGCTTCTTGGAAAGGAAAAAGAGGCATTAGAGAAGAATTATCCACATCCGTTTACAGATGTACCAGAATGGGCGGGAGCCTATGTTGGTTATATGTATGAAAAAAAGCTGACTACTGGAGTCGGAAGCAATAGATTTGGAGCAGATAATCTGACGGATTATAATGTTTATATCACTTTTGTATTAAGAGCATTAGGTTATGATGACAAAATAGGAGATTTTTCCTGGAACAATGCTTTGGAAAAAGCTCAGGAGATATTACTGATAAATGATGATGAAATCTCTAAGGAAAAAGGCTTTCTCAGATGTCACATGGTACATATTTCATACAATGCATTGAAGATTAAACTTAAGGATACGGATGAAACTCTGCTAGATAAGTTAATAAGGGAAGGCGTTATAGAAAAATCTGAGGCAAAAGACGTAATTCCCGATGAATTAAAGAAGGAAAAGGTCAAAATGACTAAGTTAGTATTTAAAGACTACAATAAAGGTATACATAATATCAAAATAGATATATCTACCTTGCCTGAAGAATTTAAAGCCTTTAGCAAAATCCATGTCCTGGGCTTAGATAAACCCATAGATGATATGGATGCATATTTCACTCTAAATAGTGATATACAGAAGGCGAATCGGCAAAGAGCTTTAATTTATAACAAACAGGAAGGCAGTTATGTTACTGTATATAGTGGATATACATTAATAACTCTTTTTGATGAAACTAATAATCCTATAGGGTATGGAGGATTTGCTGACTTTGTAAAAGAAGGAGAAATTGAAGTTGAATTCAAACCTTATAAAGAAGTTTATATCAATTTGAATAAAATAGAACAAGGTATAGAAATAGACAGCAAAGGAAACCTGATTATTGACATTGATAAAATACCGGCAGCTATAAAAAGTTTAAATACTTTAGGATTGTCTTCTGCGTCTGAAGAGGAATACAAATCTGAGGAAAAGCTTATCAGTGCCGTAAACAGCGGGCGAAACAACTTATTGAATTTGGATGGAAAATCCATAAACATACTAGAGACTAAAGGTTCTCACTTAAAAAAGAAATATCTGCTGGTATGCTTCTATGCAGATGAAGAAAACTGGTATTATAAAAGCTTTCTCGCAGATGATTTGGATAAAAAGATAACTGATCATCATGTATTGAATAGAATAAAAGAAGCGAAGAAAGGTCTAACGATAATTAGTCCTGACCAAGAAAGTTTAGTAGTATTTGTAGATAAGAACAAGCTTCCTGAAGTTGAATTTGCAAGAATATATGGTAATTCTGGCATAGACGGGAATGGGAGATTCATAGCTGTTTATGAAATGCTAAACAGTAAATCAAAACCGGAATCCATTGATGCTAGAGGAATAAGAAGCAGTAACAACATGGATAAAGTTACTAATGTGGTACTTTTATATGATAAGGATATGAATATCATATACTATCATATAGTTACAAAGGAGGACGTAGTGGAATCCAGAAAGCTTTTTAAGGATGCACATATAGAGATTGAACCGATTAATTATAAAAACAGGATATCATCCAATGATTTCACTGTTACTCGTCTGATAGAAGGATTTGAAGATACAGGTTTCAGCTATGATGGTGGAACCACAAGTACCGTTACTAACGATAAAGGGCAATTAATAGAATTGATAATAGGTCCTTTTTTATTCGAAAAAGATGGGGTAGAATACATAATCGAGCCAAAGTTAGATTTTATTAAAATTAAGAATATAATTTTTGAATAGAATATTTTTATTAATATGTGTTAAATCACTTAAAAGTTCACGGGATAACTTTTATATTTAATGATTTGCATAAATATAAAGGAATAAAGCGTTTTAAATCCAAGAGCAATTGATACTTTTTATTAAGGAAATCACATTGACATTCAGTACTTTATTTGTTACAATTTTAAAAAATTTAATGTTATCGGCTATGAAAAGGGATAGTAGGCTTTTTGGATTTTTCAGAGAGAAGATGGTTGGTGAAAATCTTTAATGAAAAAGGGCTGAACCCACCTTTGAGCTATGAACCCAACGATTATTCAAGTAGGCTTCATCGCATTTCCTGCGTTAAAAGGAAAAGCATTGAGTGCAGAAGATTTCTTCTGAAATTAGGTGGTACCGCGGTTTGTATATTCGCCCTAAGTTGATTTATTAGACTTAGGGCTTTAGTATTTTACATAGTATGGAGGTAAAGACATGAAACTTGAAAAGCTTGTTGGAGACAGATTTAAGGAAATGCCGGCGGATTGTGAAATCGAAAGTCATGGATTGATGATCAGAGGCGGCTATATGAAGCAAGTTGCTAGTGGAATTTACTCGTCATATACACCTTTACGTCGTATAACAAGAAAAATAGAGCAAATTATCCGTGAAGAAATGGATGCAATAGATGGGCAAGAGGTACAGTTACCTGTTTTATTGCCTGCATCCCTATGGGAGGAATCAGGGAGATATGAAGATGCAGGAAAAGAATTGCTTCCCTTGAAGGATAGAAACAATGGACCACTTGTTCTTGCTATGTCACATGAAGAAGCAGTTGTCCATCTTGTTCGTGAATACGGACAAAGCTATGCAAAGTATCCTTTTATGCTTTATCAGATACAAACAAAAGTTAGAGATGAAGCCCGTCCCCGAAACGGTCTTATAAGAGCACGAGAGTTTATGATGAAGGATGCGTACTCTTTCCATACAACTTGGGAAGATTTGAATGAATACTACAGCAAATTCTTTGAAGCTTACGAGAAAATTTTTAAGAGGGTAGGTATACCTGAAATAATAGCAGCGGTTTCGTCTACGGGTAGCAACATGTGCCATAAATTTATGTTTATTAATCCGGTAGGAGAAGATACTGTTGCTTTATGCTCCGAGTGTGATTATCGTGCGGATGCAGAAACAGCAGAATCAATTGTAGAAAATAAAAGAAGTGAGGTTTCTGAAGAAATAAAACTTGTCCATACTCCTGATATTCGTACTATTGAAGATTTATGCAGATTTTTGAATTTACCAAAGGAAAAAACTTATAAAGCGGTAGTGTATCAGAAAAATTCAAATGATGACTATGTAATTTTATTTATTCGTGGAGATTTGGATGTAAGTGAAACAAAGCTTAAGAATTATCTGGGAGATGATATCAGACCGGCTATCATTACAGAAGATTCTGGAATAACCCCAGGCTTTATTGGACCATATAACTTAAAGGAGGGTTATACGGTTCTATTTGATAAATCACTGAAAAATACCAACAATATGTGCAGTGGAGCAAATATTTTTGACTATCATTATACAGGACTGGACGTTGAGCGGGACTGTGGAAATGTAGAGTTTCATGATTTTGCCAAAATTAAAGATGGCAGCATCTGCCCTAAGTGCGGCAGGCATAGTATAAAAATATCAAAAGGAATAGAATTAGGTACTATGCTTCAGATTGGCACTAAATATACTGAAGCCATGGGAATGCAATATTTGGATAAAGAAGGAAAATCTCAATGCCCTATAATGGGTTGTTATGGAATTGGAATCGGGCGATTGGTGGCATCAATATGTGAGGCTCATCATGATTCTTATGGGCCAATCTGGCCTATATCCATAGCACCTTGGCAGGTACACTTGTGTTGCGTTCGGCCAGATAATTTGGAAGTGAAGAAAGTGGCAGATAAATTGTATGAAGAACTATTGAAGCATAATATAGAAGTAATATATGACGATAGAAATGTTAGTACCGGTGTCATGTTTTCCGATGCAGATTTGCTTGGAGTGCCTGTTAGAGTCGTAGCCAGCCCAAGAAACATGAAAGAAAATTGTGTTGAAATAGCAACCAGAGATAAGAGCATTTCCTTAAAGGTTCCAGTAGATGAAGCTGTGGAGGAGATCATGAATCTGATTAATAAATTAAAAGCGGAAGTATAATTAAAACCTTCTCGTCAATTGACGGGAAGGTTTTTTATCCTACAGGCAGCCTTTTTATTGATCCATTACTGGTTCATTTGCCTTGTAATGCTAGTGAAATAGTAATAAAATAGAATTGGCAGTATGGACAAGGACATTAATATAATGGGGGGTATCAATATAAACAAACTAAAAAACTTAATAACTATCACACTTATCTTTGTAATTGCAAATGCTACTATCATACATGGCGAAGAAATCAGATTTTATCCAGATAAGCTATACCACAGTAAGGATTTTATAAATGATGTAAACAGCCTTCTTTTTAATTATGGAGAAAAATACCCTTCCCTCGTCACTGTTGAAAAAGCAGGCGATTCCTATATGGGAAATGAGATACTTTACCTGAAGATTGGTAAAGGTGACAAGAGCGTATTTATTAATGCTTCACATCATGGAAAAGAATACATGACAACATTGCTTGTTATGAATCAAATTGATTATTTGGTCAATAAATATCAATATGATAAAGAATTGCAAGAATTATTCAATGAAGTATCCATAGTATTCCTTCCAATGGTAAATCCAGACGGAATAAGTATTGCACGAGGATATGCGACAGTTCCTTCAAATGTCATAACTATAGGTAACTCATCATCAAAAAATAGTTTTTTGGGTTGGAAGGCTAATGGGAAAGGTGTAGACCTGAATAGAAACTACCCCATGAGATGGGATTATATTAAAGATGATCCAGGTAAACCTGCCAATAGAAACTACAAGGGAAAAACGCCTTTCAGTGAAGTTGAAACTAATATAGTTAAAGATCTATGTGAGAAAAATGATTTTGAAGTATGTATTGCATATCACTCAGCAGGGGAAGTTATATTCTGGTATGCTTATCAAAATGAAGAACAAGAAAAACGTGATTTAGCCATAGGTCAAGGAATAAGTAAAATAACAGGATACCGATTAGATATGACTCGTATAACAGCCGGTGGAATGAAGGATTGGTTTGTTCAGGAATACGGCAAACCTGGTTTTACAATTGAGATAGGAAGCCCAAAATATGTGGGAGATTTTAAACAGCTGCCATATAGCGAATATGCAAAGATATGGACTGATAATAGGAATATACCTGAATACTTATTAAAGTTAGCCGCATCATCTAAGCAAAATGATGCTAATGAACAAGGAGAGGAAAGTAAAAATGCTGACGAATCAAACCAACTACAAGATGGTAGTGATGGACATGGATTACACCCTTCTGAATAAAAATAAAGAAGTTTCCCCGGGAAATAAAGAGGCTTTGGCTGAGGCTGCCAAGAAGGGGGTACACCTAGTAGTTGCAACAGGAAGAATATATTCTTCAGCAAGATTTTATACAAGATTGCTTGGAATAAACACACCTATAATCGCTAGCAACGGAGCAATAATAAAAGAAGATGTAACCAATAAAATAATGTTCCAGAGCATACTCCTTGATGAAGTGGCTTTGGAAATGATAAGGTTATGCAAAAAAAAAGGTCTATACTGCCATTTATATTCACAGGATACTGTATATACTGAGAAGATAATCAATATTTCCCGAAGATACTATGATTGGAACCAAAAACTAAACCCGGAAGACAGGATAAATATCAGAGTTGTAGATTCCATTGAAAGGACTGTAGAAGAAGAGAAAGGAAAGATTCTCAAGGCTGTTGTAGTTGATGATGACTGTGAAAAGCTGGCATACATAAGAGAAAATATCAAGAAGACTGGCAAAGTATCCGTGAGCCAATCCCTAAAGGACAATCTTGAAGTGATGAACAAGGGTATAAATAAAGGCAATGCCATAAAGATACTGGCAGAAATATATGGTATTAAACGAGATGAGATAATAGCTATAGGTGATAATGAAAACGACATAAGCATGATAGAATATGCCGGTTTAGGCGTAGCAATGGGCAATGGGGTTGAGGCTTTAAAGGAGAAAGCTGATTATGTCACTGGAAATTACGATGAAGATGGTGTAGCTCAGGTCATACGTAAATTTGTGTTATAAGGAGTGCAGAGAATATTGGAACAGGTTGGAATAGCAAGATGCAGTGATTATGCTTATGAAAATGTGGAAAAAGCCCTATTCCAATGCTTGGAGTCTCTGAAGGGATTAAAAGAAAGAATAAAGCCGGGAAGCAAGGTTTTGGTGAAGGTTAATCTTCTTAAGAAGAATAATCCGGATGATGCAGTAACAACACATCCTTCTGTGGCTGAAGCCGTTGTTAGATATTTGCAGCAATGTGGGTGTGAAGTGACATTGGGTGATAGCCCAGGAGGACCATATACAGAATGGTTACTGAGGGGCATATATAAATCCACAGGAATGACTCAAGTGGCAGAGAGGACAAAATGCAACTTAAACTACGATGTTTCTATAACAGAGGTACATAATGAGCATGGGAAAATGCTCAAGAAGATGCAGGTCATAAAGGTAGTTGAAGATGCTGATTTTATTGTATCCGTTGCCAAACTGAAAACCCATGCTATGATGACATATACAGGAGCTGTGAAAAACCTTTTCGGCATAATTCCAGGCATAATTAAGGCGGACTATCATCTGAAAATGAATGATGTGGCTAATTTTGCCGCTCATTTGGTAGATATATGTGAATATGCAAAGCCACTGTTTTCAATTATAGATGGCATAGATGGAATGGAAGGGGATGGACCTTCTGCAGGAGATAAGAGACATGTAGGAATAATCATGGCTGCCCAAAATCCTTATGCCTTGGATTTTAGCGCATTAAGAGTGATAGGAATAAATCCTTCTATGGTACCTACTATGATAGAAGCAAAGAGCAGAGGATTATTTTCTTGTGATGATGGTGATATTGAATATACTTGCTTGAGGCCTTCAGATATAAATATAAAGCCCTTTAAGCTGCCAAGATCACTAAATGTGAATTTTATCGGTGGAAGAATACCAAAGGTTGTTGAAAAATGGGTGATGGATAATTTAAGACCAAGACCTGTATTTGATCATAACACCTGTGTATCATGTAGAATTTGTGAAAAGAGTTGCCCTCCTAAAGTAATAAGCATGGATACAGGCAAACCGGTGGTAGACTTGAGCAAATGCATAAGATGTTTCTGTTGTCACGAACTATGTCCAAAAAAGGCAGTACAAATAAAAAAACATGGAATATATGACAGGTTATTCAGATAACCTGTCTTTTTTTGTTCTTAAATATTTTTGAGACATGGTGGATGTTATGGTAAAATTATACTTGATATGTATATTTATATACATAAAAAAATAAATGGGGGTATTATGATGAGAAAGGGACTAAAATATGTAAGCATATTGCTTACGCTCTTGATGGTATTTTCAATGCTATTGCCAATTAATACTGTATTGGCTCAAGACAATAGCACAAAAACCATCACTATAATGGCAACAAGCGATTTGCATGGAAGACTATATCCTTGGGAATATGCCGCCGGCAAAGCTGATGAAAAATCAGGGCTTGCCAAGATTCAGACATTGATTAAGGCAGAAAGAAGTAATAATCCAAATACCATTCTTGTTGATTGTGGTGATTTAGTCCAAGGGAACCTGGCTGACTTATTCAATGATCAGCCTGTGCATCCTATGGTGGAGGCGTTAAACTATATAGGATATGATGCATGGGTTTTAGGTAACCATGAGTTTAACTTCAGCCTGGATTTCTTGAATAGAAATGTTGATGCTTTCAAAGGAAGTGTACTGGTCGCAAATATATATAAAGAAGATGGAACCCGTGCATTTGAACCTTATAAGATATTTGAAAAAGACGGAGTAAGAGTTGCGGTAGTAGGCATAATAACACCTCACATTCCAATATGGGAATCAAGCAATCCTGATCGGTTCAAAGGATTGACTTTTACTGATCCTCTTGAAGAAGCAAAAAAGGTTGTAAAAGAGTTAGAGGGGAAATATGATGTTTTGGTGGGAGCGTTTCATCTAGGAGATACTGCGGAAAAGGGTGATTCAGACGGTGCATTGCCTATAGCTGAGGCACTGCCACAATTCAATGTAATATTCTGCGGTCATAAGCATGCAAAATTTGATAATATTGAATCCAGCACCGGTGTAAAACTTATAGAGCCAGGAACTAATGGTGTAACGCTGGCTAAAGCTGATATCAACTTGGTTAAAGAAGGAGACAAATGGGTTGTAAAAGAAGTTGCAACCAAGAATATAGATGTAACTGCTGAAACAGAAGCTGATAAAGGCATATTGGAGAAGTTTGCTTATGTAGATGAAACATCAAAAAAAGAGGCTGCAAGAGAAGTAGGTAAAGTCACTGAAGATTTTGTGAAAGGCGTAGATTACTTTACTGGTGAAGATAAAATTACAACAATGCCAAGGGCCCAGTTGGAAGATAACGCCATAACTGACTTGATAAATGAAGTTCAGATGTACTATTCAAAGGCGGATATCTCTGGAGCTGCATTGTTCGATATTGATGCCAATGTGAAAGCAGGTTCGTTCAGACTGCAAGATGCGGCTAAGATATACAAATATGACAATAATACTTTGGTAGGAATCAATATTACAGGAAAGAATCTGAAGGCCTATATGGAATGGTCTGCAAGCTATTATAACCAGTATAAGGAAGGAGACCTGACCATAAGCTTCAATCCTGATATCAGGGCCTACAATTATGATATGTTCGCCGGAGTTAACTATGAGATAGATATATCTAAGCCTGCAGGAAGCCGAATAGTAAATCTTACATACAAAGGCGAACCAGTAAAAGATGATGCTGTGTATAAGCTAGCTATAAATGATTATCGTTTTGGAACATTGAAGACTTTGGGGCTTGCTAAAGATGAAGATAAATTTTATCCTTCAAAAGAAGAAGAAGGTGCACAAGAGTCACTGAGGACCTTGGTTCTGAAATATGTACAGGAAGTTAAAAAAGGTGTTGTAACTCCTACCGTTGATAACAACTGGAGGATAATAGGTACTAACTTTGATTACGAGAAATATAAAGAGTATTATGATCAAATTAAATCTGGAGAAATAAAAATACCTACATCCTTTGATGGAAGAACTCCTAATGTAAAATCTGTAAACATAAATGACCTGGCTAAACTTGGAAAGGTTAAAGGTACGACAGTAATAAGCTTGCTATCCATAAACGATTTCCATGGTAATATTGTTGAAAATGGAAAGAATCCTGGAGCAGCAAGATTAGCTGGGTATTTCAAGACTGAAAAGGCAGCTAATCCGGAAGGTACTATAATTTTAAGTGCAGGAGACATGTACCAGGGCACAGCAGATTCCAATCTTATGTACGGGGAGCCTGTTCAGCAAATGATGAACATGATGGGCTTTGAGGCCATGGCTATTGGCAACCATGAATTTGACTGGGGTATAGAAGCTCTAGAAAAGTTAAAATCTCAAAGTAAGTTCCCATTCCTAGGAGCCAACATAATTGACAAGAAAACCGGAAAGACGGCCAGCTTTGTAGAGCCATACACAATATTGGAGAGAAAGGGAGTTAAGGTTGGCATAATTGGAATTGCAACCCCGGAAACACTTACTAAGACAAAAGCTGAGATAGTGGAACCCTATGACTTTAGAGATCCTGTTGAGACTGTTAATGCTCTGGTGCCTGAAGTTAAGAAGGCAGGTGCTGATTTAATTGTTGTGCTCAGTCATTTGGGAGCAATGCAGGATATGAATACAAAAGAAATCACAGGTGAAGCAGCAGATTTTGCCAAAGCGGTAAAAGGTGTAGATGCCATCATATGCGGCCATTCTCATCAGACCATAGATGGAAGGGTTAACGGAATTCCTGTTGTGCAAGCATACTATAACGGCAGATCAGTTGCTCATATTGATATTTACTTAGATGCTGACAAGAAAGTTACCAAAATAGAAACCTTTGTTGATGGTAATGTTATTAAGGCAGAAGAAGATAGTGATATGAAGAAACATATTGAAACAATAATGGAAAAATTAGGTCCTATTAAGAATGAAGTAATAGGAAAGGCTGCAGCAGCTTTTAACCATGATACAACAGTAACTCAGGTTTCACCTGTAGGTAATTTTGTTGCTGACATAATGAGAAAAGCAGTCAATGCGGATATAGCCATTCAGAATGGAGGTGGCTTAAGAAGGGATATACCTGAAGGAGATATTACCATGGGATTGATGTATGAGTTGTTGCCTTTTGATAATACCCTATATACATTTGATTTGACAGGAAAACAAGTTAAAGAGGCTATAGAACATGGCATAATACTGAATAATGAAAAAACATTTAGATCTGGTCAGTTTTCTGGTTTAAAAGTTAAATATGATTCATCAAAGCCAAGGGGAGAAAGAATAGTTGAAATTACATTGCTGGATGGCACTCCTCTTGATGAAAATAAAGTTTATAAGGTAGTGACAAATGATTTCCAAGCTACAGGTGGAGATGAATACATCATGTTTACAGAAGGCAAAAACACATTTGATACCAATATACCTGTAAGAGAAGTCATCATAAATGAAATAAAGAAGCTAAAAGTCATTACTCCTGTAGTAGATGACAGACTTATAGACATATCAACCCAAACCAGCATGGTTGTTCCATTTGAGCTTGATATGGCTGCATAGTATATTAATTGAATTACAATGGCTTTAATACAAAAAGAAGGTGCAGATTGCACCTTCTTTTTGTATGTGTGCGTCCAGCGAAGTTGAACCACACTTATCGGTGAAAGTCCGATACGGGTAATTGCCAAGAAGCCCGTTAGCTAATTCCGATGCGTCGCAGTAATGTGGAGTGCTAAGCGGAAGGATAAAGTACTCGCTTAAATAGCGAAGCGATCGAAAGTGCAGGTCGTAACATAAAGTGAACTCTGCCGTATTGTCAAAAAGGGTCTCTGGTAACAGAGAAGCAAAAGGGAAGTCGAGCCTTGGCATTATGGGTGAAGACCATGGAAGATGGAAAGAACTTGGAGTGCACCATTGAAGAATCCCTCGGTGTATGGGAGGCGACATGTACTGAAAGTGTGGTTCGGAATTGGAGAGACCCTACTTTGCACAGTGTAAGCTGTAAAGAAGTCGCATATAAGCTGAGAAAGCGAAACTGCAGGCTTGCAGAGAGGGAGTCGGAGGAGTCAATAGTACTGATGAAGTTACAGACAAAAAAACTGTAACGAGGGAAGAGACTCTACTTTATTCAAGTATTCTAATGGAGGTAAGAGTGAGTGAATGCCCATAAGGCTAACAACACCAAAGAAAAAGTTCGACAACTTCAAAGGAAACTATACCTTGCAGCCAAGTTAAACAGTAAGAGAAGGTTTCATGCTTTGTATGATAAAGTGTATCGGAAAGATATACTCATGGAAGCATGGAAAAGGGTAAGAGCTAACGGTGGAAGTGGAGGTATTGACCAAGTAAGTATTGCTGATATAGAGAAAAATGGAGTGGATAAATTTCTGGAGGATATTCAGCAAGAACTAATGGAAGGGAAATATCATCCTAAGCCTGTCAGAAGGACATACATTCCAAAAGGGAATGTATTGAATGTCAAGTAAAATTGGTTCTCTCTCACTTTTGGTGGTAAATATTTACGGATGAATAACAATTAGCAATCCTTTATAATTATTCTATTAAATAAAGGAAAGGTATAAAGTCGAAACTATGGAAGAATACAAGATATTATACAAAAAAGAAACTAAAGTTAAAGTAAATATAGTTGCAATGAGTACCAGAGACTCTTGTAAATGTCCAAGCTGCGGAACTATAATGATACCAGAAATTAAGACAGACAAATCAATCAGAATTAGTTAGAATAGAATTATGGAAAAGAGAAGACATTTTACACCAGAAGAAAAAGCAAAAATAGTGATCGAGGTCTCAAGGGAAGAAAAAACACTGAACGAGATTGCTGCAAAATATGAAATTCATCCAAATCAGCTTAGTCGCTGGAAGACAGAATTCATAAATAATGCAGGTAGAGTTTTCAGCAAGGAAACCGATGAAGTGGAGAAGGTCAAACAATCTTATGAAAAGGAGAGGGATTAACTACTTAAGCAAATAGGCCAGCTTTCTTATGAAGTTGCCTGGCTTAAAAAAAATCTGGCCGACTCTAAATCCCGTAAAGACCGTATAAAGATGATTGACAGAGACGAAAAGAAACTCAGCATAGCAAGGCAAGCTGAACTATTGGGGATAAATCGCACGAGCCTTTACTACAAACCAGTTCCAGTGAAAGATGAGGAATACCTGATTAAACGCATCATCGATGAGGTTTATACATCTCACCCTGAGTATGGTTATCGAAGGATGACAAATATTTTAACCCGGGATTATCATATTCACATCAATCGCAAGCGAACCAGGCGTTACATGCTGGAAATGGGGATACACGGCTTTTGTCCGGGACCTAACCTTAGCAAGCGTACACATGGCAAATATTTGTGTCCATATTTGTTAAGGGGTTTAAATATAGATCATCCAAATCAGGTATGGTCAATAGACGTGACCTACTGTCGTATGAAACGTGGTTTTATGTATATGGTAGCTATAATATACTGGTATTCCCGCTATATAGTTGGATTTGAGCTATCAAACACATTGGAACGGAGTTTTGTAATAGAGGCAATTCAAAAGGCGATAAAACGGTATGGCAAGCCTGAAATAATGAACAGTGATCAAGGATCACAGTTTAGTAATGATGACTACATAAATCTGCTAAAAAGTAACAATATTAGGATATCCATGGATGGGAAAGGAAGAGCATTAGATAACCGACGTATAGAACGTTTTTCCGTTCCTATAAGTGGGAAAAGCTTTATCTTGAAGATTGCGAAACAGGACAACAGCTTAGGCAGATTACAAGAGAATATGTGGAGTATTATAACAACCTGAGACCACACCAGTCTTTGGATTATAGAACTCCAGCAGAATATTACTTTGGGGAATATAAGCAACTTCAGGAAGTCATATAAAATCTGGGGCTCTGCCCCAGACCCCGTCCTCGCTGGAAGGCAAAAAGATATAAAATCATTGGATGTCAAGGGTCAAGATGAACTCGCTTACGTTCGCCCTTTGCAT
>NZ_FQZS01000027.1 GCF_900142105.1 Lutispora thermophila DSM 19022 | reverse complement strand
CTTCCACAGAGCATTCACGTCTACGATAACGCTCTATAATTGCTGTTTCAAATGGGATGCCTTTAAGTTTAGGTACTTTAAGTGTAACATCCCCAGAAGTAGTAGTTAATTTTCTCTGATAGTGTCCTGAACGGTATCCTCTGCGTTCACTGCTTCGCTCATACTTTTCGGCATTAATTAGTTCATCCGCTTCCTTATCAAGAAGTTCATTAAGTGTTTCCCCAACACTGGAACGGACTAATTCCTTTAATTCTGTTTTGATTAGTTGCTCATTTAACTGTATAATGTTATCAGATATAGTTTAAAGCCTCCTTTGGTTTGATTTTTGTGTGGTAACTAAATTCTACCAAATGGCTTTAGACTATGTCCATTTATTTTAATTTGCGAAATTTATTATACGTTATCTCTTGGCAATTACCTGTATCGGACTTTCGCCGATAAGTATGGTTCAACTTTGCTGGACACACGCACTATAAAAAGAACGGTATAAACCGTTCTTTTTTTATTTTGCATATTCAATTGCCCGTGTTTCCCTTATAACATTTATTTTAATTTGACCAGGATATTCTAATTCATTTTCAATTCTCTTTACTATATCTCTGACAATATAACATATTTCTGTATCACTTACAGCTTCGGGCTTAACCATAATTCTTATTTCTCTACCGGCTTGAATAGCAAAAGATTTTTCTACTCCATCAAAGGAATTTGCTATTTCCTCAAGTTTTTCCAGTCTCTTTATATAGGATTCTAATGTTTCTCTCCTTGCACCGGGCCTTGCTGCAGAAATAGCATCTGCTGCTTGAACCAGCACTGCCTCAATTGTATTTGCTTCCACATCTCCATGGTGAGCTAGTATGCAATGTATTACTTCTGGAGATTCTTTATATTTTTTTGCTAAATCAGCACCAATTTGAACATGTGGACCTTCTACCTCATGGTCTACTGCTTTCCCTATATCATGCAGTAAACCTGCTCTCTTAGCAAGATTTACATCAGCTCCTAACTCAGCAGCTATAGCTGCTGCTAAATGGGACACTTCGATGGAATGATTCAATACGCTCTGCCCATAACTTGTTCTGAATCTCAATCTACCAATTAACTTAATGAGTTCAGGATGCAAACCATGTACTCCTGTTTCAAAAGTAGCTTGCTCTCCTTGTTCTCGAATATAATTTTCAACCTCTTTTTTAGCTTTTTCAACCATTTCTTCTATTCTGGCTGGATGTATTCTTCCGTCAATTATCAGTTTTTCTAACGCTACTCGAGCGATTTCCCTTCTAATAGGATCAAAACCTGATAAAATAACAGCTTCCGGTGTATCATCAATAATTAAATCAACTCCTGTAAGAGTCTCTAATGTTCTTATGTTTCTTCCTTCTCTTCCTATTATTCTACCTTTCATTTCGTCGTTTGGTAAAGGAACAACAGATACAGTAGTTTCAGCGACATGGTCAGCTGCATTCTTTTGAATTGCATAGGCAATTATCTCTTTAGACTTTCTATCAGCTTCTTCTCTTGCTTTTGCTTCTATATCTTTAATCATCATAGCAGCTTCATGTCTGATTTGCTTCTCAATATCGCTCAAAAGCAGTTGTCTAGCTTCTTCGGATGACAAGTTTGAAATATACTCTAATTCCTTCAATTGCTTATTATATAGCTCTTTAACTTCGTCATGAAGCTTTTGAACTTCCTTTTGCTTCTTATTTATCATTTCTTCTCTTTGTTCAACGGCTTCAACTTTCTTATCAAAAAGCTCTTCTCTTTGAAGAAGTCTTCTTTCTATTCTTTGAATTTCATTTCTTCTATCCTTTGTTTCTTTGTCTAGTTCAGCTCTCATTCTATGAATTTCTTCTTTAGCTTCAAGTAAGACTTCTTTTTTTCTTGTCTCCGCTTCTTTGTTGGCTTCTTCTATAATTTTTTTAGCTGCTTCCTCTGCATTTTTTATCTTAGATTCAGCAATATATCTTCTTACAAAATACCCAACAATAAAACTTCCTAATCCAACTGCTACATATATAACAGTGTTTATAGTATTTTCACCTCCTTAGTCTCTTCAACATATGATTATCTTAAGATGATACATATATAATCATAATACCTGTGATACACCATATCACAATAATTCTATATCTTTTAGATTTTTTTGTCAAGTTAGAGGTATGTTTCATCTTCACCTAATAATTCCGTTATCACCTTACTGCAAATATCCCTGCTGTATCCCTTGCTTAATAAATATGTAAAGAGTTTCTTCTTCTTAATATTTACATCTTCTCCCATCAATAACTTAATCTTTTTTTCAGCACAGACAAAAGCCGTATTATAATCATCTATTTCTATTTTTTCAAATTCAGAATCCAGTAAGTCTTTATTTAACCCTTTATGCAACAATTTATAGTACATGCTCCTCTTGCTCATTCCTGGCTTTTTTAAGTTCTCTCGAATCCAATTTTCCAAATACTTTTCATCATTAATGTACCCATAATCCATCAATTTACTTAGAGCTTCCTGAATTATTTCTTCTGAACAGTTTTTTTGCTTTAGCTTTGTAATTATCTCCTGAGAAGTTCTATCTTTAATTGATAATAATTTTATACAGTAATTATAAGCCTCTTTTAAATCCATAAAATCCTCCATAACAATATTAGCGCATATGGCTTACCCTATATGCGCTATTTTATACATATATATTAATCGTCTATGCTAACTTCATCCACTTCTAGATCATCTTCTGCAGAAGTTTTAGCCTTTGATAGTCCTAAACTAAATAATTCTCTGACTTTATTTTCTATTTCTTTTGTAAGTTCCGGATTATCCTTTAGATACTGTCTGGCATTTTCCCTTCCTTGTCCTAACCTGATATCACCATAAGAATACCAAGCTCCGCTTTTCTGAACTATATCATTTGCAGCAGCAACATCCAGAATACTTCCTTCTTTTGATATTCCTTCCCCATATATAATATCAAACTCAGCCTGTTTAAATGGAGGTGCAACTTTGTTTTTAACTACTTTAACTCGTGTCCTGCTACCAACCACATCAGCACCTTGTTTAATTGCATCAACTTTTCTTACATCTAATCTAACGGAAGCATAAAACTTTAACGCCTTACCACCTGGAGTGGTTTCTGGATTTCCAAACATTACTCCAACTTTCTCTCTTAATTGATTAATAAATATAGCCGTCGCTTTTGATTTGTTAATAGCACCTGCCAGCTTTCTTAAAGCTTGTGACATCAATCTAGCTTGAAGTCCTATATGAGAATCACCCATATCTCCGTCTATTTCAGCTTTTGGCACCAAAGCTGCAACTGAATCTACAACAATAACATCTATAGCACCGCTTCTTACCAAAGTCTCGCATATCTCTAGTGCTTGTTCACCTGTATCAGGCTGAGATACAACTAGATTATCAATATCTACTCCTAAATTCTTTGCATAAACTGGGTCCAAAGCATGTTCAGCATCAATAAATGCAGCATTACCACCATTTTTTTGAGCCTCTGCTATTATATGCAACGCAACGGTAGTCTTACCTGATGATTCAGGACCAAATATCTCTACAATTCTTCCTCTTGGAACACCACCTATCCCAAGTGCAATATCTAAATCCAAAGAGCCTGTTGATATTGACTCAACATTTAATTTACTGTTTTGACCCAGCATCATTATCGAACCTTTACCAAACTGTTTTTCAACTTGGCTTATAGCAGCCTCTAAAGCCTTTCTCTTATCATTCATAACCAATAGCAGGCTAACCTGCTACACCTCCTTTATGCGAACATTTGTTCTCATATAATTATATATTAATTCCTAAAATAAGTCAAATAGTATATTATAAGTATTATTCTTTTAACGCTAAAATCGCTCTTCGAAGTATATCTAATGCTTTTGTACTTGCTAACCATCGGATTTTAGCTCTATTTCCATTAAAAATATACGAATAAACTTTTACTTCATTATCCATTGCAAGCCCTATATAACAAAGACCAACAGGCTTTGATTCTGTCCCACCGCTTGGTCCAGCAATACCAGTTATTGATATACCAATGTCACTTTTAGAAATTCTCTTTATTCCAACAGCCATTTCTTCTGCTGTTTCCATGCTAACTGCTCCATGCTTCTCTATTGTTTCTCTATTAACTCCTAGTATGTTTATTTTTGCTTCATTGCTATAACATACAACACCATTTAAAAAGCTAATTGATGCATTAGGTATATCTGTATATCTGCTTGAAATCATTCCACCGGTACACGATTCAGCAAAAGCTATGGTTTTATTCTTTTTTTGCAATAAACCATTGACCACTGACTCTAATGTATCTCCATCAAAACCATAAATATCTTCACTAAACATACCTAGAATTACATTCTCAACTTCTTTTATCTTATAGTCTGCTTTTTCAATATCCTCTTCTTTTGCTGTAATTCTTATATGTACTTCACCTTCTTTTGCATATAAAGCAACAGTTGGATTTTTTTGATTTATCATCATGTCTCCAAGTTTCTCTTGAATCATTGATTCCCCTATACCTATAACTTTTATTGTACGAGATTTTATGTTAGACTTTGACTTTTGCCTTAAGTAAGGAACAATGCTTTCTTCAAACATAAGCTTCATTTCTTTTGGAGGCCCAGGTAAAGCAATATAAATATTTTTGCCATATTCTCCTATAATACCTGGAGCCGTACCATTATTATTTTCAACAGCTTGGCTCCCTAATGGTATGTACGCCTGTCTTTCATTTATAATTGGCATTGTTTTGTTCAACTTATTAAAATAACCTTTTATTTTTTTCAATGATGATTCATCTAATATCATCTCAACACCTAGAGCTTTTGCTATGCCTAGCTTTGTTAAGTCATCATCTGTAGGACCAAGTCCACCTGTTGTAATTATTATATCGGCTCTATTGCTTGCTATACTCAAACTTTCTACCAATCTATTGAGATTATCACCAACAACAGTTTGATTATATACGTCTATCCCTAGATCAGATAACCTTTTGGACAAATATTGGGCATTAGTATTAACTATGTCACCCAAAAGCAACTCTGTGCCTACACTTATAATCTCACAATTCATATTTTATTACCTCTCAAACATTAGATTTGATTTTTAAAAGCTTTAAAATACTTTATAAAATAGTCTGCTCCTGAAACTATTGTAATAATTAAAGTGATATATATGCAAATAATATCCATAGGAACGTTTATTAAGGTAAATGGATAGTTGTCCAAAAACAGAATAATAATAGTAATTATTTGAGTAACAGTCTTAACTTTTCCCATATTGCTAGCTGCTATTACAATCTTCTTGTTTGCTGCAATCCCTCTAAGTCCTGTTACTGCAAATTCTCTTGCTAATATAATAAATACAATCCAAGCTTCTATTCTACCTAATTCAATAAAACTAAGAAAAGCTGCTGTCACAAGCAATTTATCCGCTAATGGGTCTAAAAACTTTCCTAAATCGGTAACAAGGTTATATTTTCTTGCATAATATCCATCAAGTTTATCTGTAAAAGAAGCTATCAAAAAAATTCCGAGAGCGATCTCCATATTATATGAAACATCTATCAGCATAAAAATCATAAAAATAGGTATTAAAATAATCCTTAATATTGTAATTTTATTAGCAATATTCATCTTTTGCACTCTCCTAATAGATCATAATCCGTTGCATCGGTTATAAACACATCAGCAAATTCACCTATTTTAATTTCGTAATTGGAAGTAAAATAAACCAATCCATCAATCTCAGGTGCATCTCTATATGTTCTTCCTATATATTGCCCATCTTCATAACCTTCAGTAAGCACTTTTAATTTCTTTCCTATAAAATTTAAATTTTTTCCGTATGATATATCCATCTGAACTGACATTAATATATCATGTCTATGCAATTTAGTCTCCTCATCTATCTGATTAGGCAACTTATATGCTGGCGTATCTTCTTCTCTTGAATAGGTAAATACACCCATTCTATCAAATCTAACCTTCTTTACAAACTCTACTAATTCTTCGAAATCCTTCTCATCTTCTCCCGGAAATCCCACAATAAAAGTTGTTCTTATAGTTATATCAGGTATTTCTTTTCTCAACCTATTTATCAAACTAAGTATTTTCTCCTTAGTGGTATTTCTGCCCATAAGCTTTAATATTTTATTACTTCCATGCTGAATGGGTATATCTACATATTTGCATATTTTTTCTTCATTAGCCATAACTCTAATGAGATCATCATTAAACTCATCTGGGTATGTATAAAGAAGCCTAATCCATTCTATCCCATTTATCTGAGCCATAGCTTTTAGTAGTTCTGGCAGCATTAATTTGTTATAAAGATCTCTTCCATATACCGATGTATCTTGAGCTATTACAATTAACTCTTTTATACCTTTAGAAGCCAAAAGTTCCGCTTCAGCCAAAATTTCTTCAAACTTTCTGCTTCTATATCTCCCTCTAAGAGAAGGAATAATACAATACGTGCATTTGTTATCACAGCCTTCTGCAATTTTTATATATGCAGTACTGCCTTGTGTAGAAAAATACCTATCCAGCTTGTCAATGTTTACTTTATCCTGATGACCATATAAAGAAACTTTTTGTCCCTTTAAGCTCTTTTCAATTACTTCTATAATAGACTTGTAATCTCCGGTACCAATCACAGAATCAAGCTCAGGCATCTCTTTCAACAACTCATCTTTATATCTTTCTGCCAAACAACCTGCAGCTATTAATAACTTACATTTACCATTTTCTTTATATTGTCCCATTTCTATTATTGTATTTATTGATTCTTGTTTAGCTTTTTCTATGAAACCACATGTGTTTATTATTATAATATCAGCTAAATATGGGTCATTTGTAATTTCATATTTACCATCTTTAAGTATGTTAAGCATAACTTCTGAATCTATCAGATTTTTTGCGCAGCCTAACGAAATCATTGCTACATGCATTTAAATACATCTCTCCCTATTACTATAATAATAAATATTTTTCGTATGTTTGCTCTTTTATTGCTTAAAATTTCCCGGGTAATTAAATATAGCTAAAATCCATGATTTTAGGTTATTATTTCAGTTTTTAAACATATTTCTTTGAATTACAACCATTTTCGTCTAATATCGTGTTTTTACTCTTGCATTTCCTGCCATTGTTCTTTAGTGATAAGAACCTTTCTCGGCTTACTTCCCTCATATCCTCCTATAATTCGACGCTCCTCCATCTGATCTATTATCCTAGCAGCTCTACTATAACCTATTTTTAATCTTCTTTGAAGCATTAGTATTGAAGCCTGACCTGTTTCTACAACCAATGATATAGCCTCATTTAATAATTCATCAGCTTCTCCATCTGCTTCTTCATCCTTTTCCTTCTCAATTTCATTTACAATATCCTCTACATAGGAAGGTGATACTTGTCCTTTTATATATTCTACAACTGATTCAACCTCTTTTTCTGATATATAAGCTCCTTGCACTCTTATAGGTTTTGATTCACCTACTGGATAATATAACATATCTCCTCTTCCTAGTAATTTCTCGGCACCTGCCATATCAAGTATTGTTCTTGAATCCACTTGAGATGATACAGCAAAAGAAATTCTGGAAGGAATATTTGCTTTTATAAGCCCTGTTATTACATCTACAGATGGTCTTTGTGTAGCAATTACAAGATGTATGCCTGCTGCTCTTGCCATTTGAGCAAGGCGACAGATAGCATCCTCTACGTCATTAGGTGCCACCATCATGAGATCAGCTAACTCATCAATAATCACTACTATTTGTGGCAATTTTTCACTGTCCTCAGTAAATAACGCATTATAACTATTTACATCTCTAACATTTTTTGAAGCAAATTTCTTATACCTTTCAGTCATTTCATTAACAGCCCAGTTAAGAGCTCCTGCAGCTTTTTTAGGATCAGTAACAACTGGAACCAACAGATGAGGAATACCATTATATATGCTTAATTCCACCACTTTTGGATCTATCATAAGAAGTTTAACTTTGTCTGGTTCAGCTTTATACAAAATGCTAATAATAATGGTATTTATACATACACTTTTGCCAGAACCTGTAGCTCCTGCAATAAGAAGATGAGGCATTTTTGCAATATCGGCAATAATATTTTGCCCCGCAACATCTTTTCCCAAAGCAAATGCAATTTTAGATTTATTATTATTGAACTCATCTGACTCTATTACTTCTCTTAGACATACAGCTGTTACCTCTTTGTTTGGAATTTCAATACCCACTGCTGATTTTCCCGGAATTGGAGCTTCTATTCTTATTCCTTGAGATGCCATACTTAGGGAAATATCGTCAGCCAAATTTACTATTTTGCTGACTTTTACTCCTGGACTAAGTTGAAGCTCATATCTTGTTATAGATGGGCCAACACTTACTTGAGAAACTGTAGCATCAACATTGAAATTCTTTAGTGTTTCTTCCAGTGTCTTTACGTTATTCATTATTTCTTTTTCAATATTACCACCTTTGGATTCCTGAGGTGGAAAGAGCAATGTAGGACTTGGCAAACTATAATGAGGATAATGCTCAGGACTATTAGGTTTTATCTTATCTTCATTATTATTCTGTTTTGAACTATCTGACTTTATTATTGCTTCATCTTTACTATCCTGTTTTACATTATGCTTCTCTTTATGCTTTGTCTGAAAACTATTATCAAACTCTTTTGTAAAGTCGATTATTTTTACCTTCTTTTCTTCAATATTATTTAATTTCACATTATTATCATGTTGAGCTTCAATTATAGGTTTTTCTTTTTCCATCTTTTTCATAGGCTTTTTAACAGAAACTCTTTTTATATTCATCTTTGAAAAAACACTGAGGAAAAAAGATTTAAAATAGTCAAGAAAAGATGCCACTGTAATACCTGTAAACATCATCAGTGAAATAAAAAATAAACCTGCAATAAAAGCATATGTTCCTGCAATGCCAAAAACTTTGATCATTATGTATCCTAAAATAGCACCAATTATTCCTCCACCTATTTTCTGTGCACCTAATTCATATGATGCAATAACAGTTTCAATATAATCCAAATTAGATTCCTGAAATATACTTCTGTTAATAACAAAAAGGAGTACTAATAATGTTATAAAGGCCAAGCAAAAAGAATAAAATCTTATATTAATCTTTATTCTATCCTTTAGGTAGAAAACAGCAATTCCTAAAACAAATATTATTATTGGAAAAAGATAAGACCCCATCCCAAATATACCAAATAATATTTTATTGACATATTTGCCTATAAGGCCTGAATCTTTTTCAAATATGCAAATATAAAGGTAAATTGCTAAAAGTATTGATATAACTCCTAATACATCTAGTTTTAATCTTGTAGTTTTTTTGCTTTTTGCCAATGATATCACCTCAAATTAAAGTTCTACAAAAATATAAAAAATCCTTTATTATATGCTGCAAGGTTTGTAATTCTAAAGTTCAGATGAATTTCGCAATTCATCCAGAACTTTAGAATTTATATCCATTAAATAAGTATAATATCTTTCAAACTTTTGTTAAAGAGGTAATATCATCATATAAATGTTGTGTTTAACTTTCTTTTCTTGCTTTTCTCTCATCTATTATTTCTCGTAACTTACTCAATGCATCTTTCAGACCACCAATTTCTTGGATTAATCCATACTTTACAGCTTCAGCACCCACTAATACAGTACCTACATCATTTGCCAGCTCACTAGTAGTAAACATCAGCTTTTTCAATGTAGGTCTTTTTATGTTGCTATGCTCAACAATAAAGTTAATTATTCTTTCTTGCATTTTATTAAAATAATCATAGGTCTGGGGTACTCCAATAATAAGTCCATTCATCCTAATAGGGTGTATTGTCATTGTTGCAGTAGGTGCTATAAAAGAATAGTCTGTTGATACTGCCAAAGGCACTCCAATACTATGCCCACCACCCAATACTATTGATACCGTAGGTTTGCTCATAGAGTTAATTAACTCTGCAATAGCCAAACCTGCTTCGACATCACCACCCACTGTGTTTAATATCAACAATAAACCTTCTATTTCATTACTTTCTTCAACAGCAACTATTTGCGGAATTATGTGTTCATATTTTGTAGCTTTATTCTGTGGTGGTAAAATAATATGTCCTTCAATCTGTCCTATTATAGTCATAGCATATATATTGCTTTTAGTATCAGGCACTCTGATCTGCCCCAAATCTTTTAAGGTTTCAGTATTCTTCTCCTCAACTACTTGTTTTTCATGTTCTTCTGAATTCTTTCCTCCCATATATTCATTGGCCAATACTCTTCACTCCTAAAATTGATTTTTACAGTATTTTTACCATTTAACTATTTTGTATGCAATTATAAAAGCCCTATTGATAATTCATCAATAAGGCTATTAAGAACTTTTTTCACTTATTCGTACCTAACTCAAATTTTTTGTGAAGGGCATTAACTGCCACATTAGTATTTTCACTTTTTATTAAACAGGAAATTGTTGTATGTGAATCTGAAGTTTGAAGTATTTCAATATTATTATCACTCAATGCTTCTATCATTTTTGCCATAACTCCGGGCATTCCTCTCATTTTATTACCAATGATAGTTACTTTTGTACAATTTGATATAACTTCAAAATTATAACCTTGAGACTTCAGTATGTTTTTCAGTTTAGACTCATTAGTTCCATCAACAATAAATACTTTAATATCTGGGTATATATTTATCATGTCTATACTTATTCTTTCTGCTGCTATTAAGTTAAATAATATAGTATCTTTTTCATACTGGTCTGCAGAACCATCAAATATTACTTTAAACTGTGATCTATTTCCAATCTGCGCAATAGCTGTTATTAGTTTGTCTTCTTTGTCATGCCTATATCTCCTTGATTTATCATAGTTTGTAATTAAGGTTCCATTTTTTTCTGAAAGAGTGCTTTTAATCATAAGAGGTATATTGCTTCTCATTGCTATTTCTACTGCTCTTGGATGAATAACTTTAGCCCCATATTCGGCCATTTGAAATATCTCGTTATAGAACACAGTTTCCATAACTTTTGCATCACGAACAATAGCAGGGTCAGCTGTCATAACTCCATCAACATCAGTATATATTTCCACCACCTCTGCGTTTATAGCCTCTCCAATAATTGCAGCAGAAACATCACTACCACCTCTGCCTAAGGTTGTAATGTTTCCATCTTCTGTTACTCCCTGAAAACCAGCTATGATAGGTATAATATTTTTTTCTACACATTCCAAAATATTTTTTGGCTCCACCCTGATTACTTCAGCATCTCCATAATTATCATCAGTAATTATTCCTGCTTGACCTCCAGTGAAAACCTTGCACTCATGTCCCCTTTTCTTAAGAGTATTAGCAAGAACGACACATGATATTATCTCTCCACAGGACATCAATAGATCCAATTCTCTTAAATTAGGTTCAACACCTACGGATTTTGCAAGATTTATTAACGTATCCGTTGCATATGGATCTCCATTTCTACCGATAGCAGAAACCACAACTACAGGAAAATAATCCTTTCCTTTAGCAGTTTCAATTTTATTAACTACCATATTTCTTCTTTCTTGAGTTGAAACCGATGTTCCACCAAATTTTTGAACTATAAACCTCATAATATCCTCTCGCTTTTTAAAATATATTTTGAATAATCATTGGTTGTATTTGCTTATTCTCTAATGCCATTTCAATAGTTGGCAATATCATTTCCATTTTTGCAACAAGTGAATTTGGTTTAACAAAAGGACTATCTTGACCAAATGGTACGAAGTAGTACTGCTTTGAATTTAGTAAAACTCCTAAGTTCTTTGCATTCACTCCTAATCCATCATTTGTAGAGATTCCTATTACAATTGGTTTCATACCTCTTAGATGAGCTTTTGCAGCCATTAAAACCGGTGTATCAGTAATAGCATTGGCAAGCTTAGCGATGGTATTGCCGGTGCATGGAGCTATAACTAATATATCAAGTAAACCATTAGGTCCTATGGGCTCCGCATCTTGTATGGTTTTTATGCTTTTGTTGCCAGTTATCTTTTCAAATCTGCTAACCCATTCTTCTGCCTCACCAAACCTACTGTTCATAGAGGAGGCATTGAAGGATAATATGGGTACTACATTTGCTTTTTCATCAACCAGTTTTTGAATCTCATCAATAATTTTACTAAATGTACAAAAAGAACCCGTTACAGCAAACCCTATATTTAATCCTTCTACTTTCATAAAAATCCTCCTATTATTATAGTTGAAACTTGTATTCATTGCAAAGTAAATATAGTTTCCATAATAACCTTTGCTGCAGATTTAGGCATTACCATGCCTGGCAAACCTAGAGCATGTATTGTTTTTATACCTCTTTTTATAGCATAATCATGATCTAGTCCACCAGGTTTAGAGGCTAAATCAATAATTAAAGAATTTCTATGAATTTTTTCAATGGTGTTATTTGATATAACACTACGTGGTACTGTATTTATTATCACATCGATGCTTTTAGCAATTTCATCTATCCCTTTAATTCTTATTGCTTTATAACCATTAATTCTAATCCAATTTAAATCTGTATCCTTTCGTGCTGCCACATACAAATCAGGATTAAAGGCTTTTAAATAACTTGATAATATCTTGCCTATTCGTCCGTAACCTATCAGTAAAATAGAGCTATCAGAGATAGTTATACTTCTTTCCTTTAAAATTATTGAAATAGCACATTCAGCTGTTATTGCTGCATTAGAAATTTGATAACTCTCATCACTATTATAATCATAGTACTTTATATCCTTTTCTTTAGCAATTTCAATAAAATCTTTATCTGGATAGCCCAAATACAACTTCTTATCTTGCTTCATGTAATTGCATAATTCATTCAGAGAAGCCGTCTTTTTTGATAGCTTCATGTTTATCTTTTGACCAGTATTAAAAGGAACTGGACCAATGATAATATTATTTTCATATATTCCTTCTTCTAATGTTCTATATTCCATAATACTTTCGTTATCCATACTTTCATGACCAAAGGTAGAAACATTAAAACCTTTATCCGTTAAAAGTTTTGCTAGCTCAACTAGTCTTTCATCACCACCTAAAATAAGTATTCTATCTTTTAGTCCAATGCTCATATATATCAGCCCCTATTTAAAACTAATATATATTATGGTTTTTTACGCATTTTTGTGAAGAAAAAAAGTAATGAGGAGACATTTAACTCCTCATTAGTTTCATTTCAATATATTAGCCAAGTCTATGATAATCATGTCATTACCGACTTTTTTTATTCTTTCCCAAGGTATTTCCAGATATCGCTTATCAATGAAAAAAGAAAAAAAGCCTTTGCTTTCAGGAATAATTAAAGATTTTATTTTTCCTGTTTCATTATCTATAAGCATGTCGCAATCCCCTAAATATCCAAGTCTCTCACAATCAGGAAGGGTAACAATTTCCTTACCATAAAGCTTGCTCAACCTCATTTAATTCACCTCTATACCATATTAATATCATGCTTGTTTAAATTATATGTCCATAGTATAGAGATATTCCAACTATTTGCCAGTAGAACCAAAACCACCTGTCCCTCTTTCTGTTTCTTCTAATTTATCTGTAATTATCAAATTTGCGCAATATACCGGTAAAAACACTATCTGCGCTATTCTATCTCCCGGATTAACAACATAATCAACTTCACTATGATTTATTAAGGGACATATTATTTCTCCAGTATAATCTGAATCAATTACCCCAACTGCATTTGCAAGTGAAATACCATGTTTTGATGCTAAACCACTTCTGGGGAAAACGAACCCTCCTACATTTCTATCTTTTATGTATATAGCTATTCCTGTAGGTATTTTGCATATGTGCCCTTTCTTTATAACAACGGGCTCTTTGATACATGCATGGAGGTCCATTCCTGCAGATCCTGTTGTAGCATAATCAGGTATAGTAAAATCATAGTAAAAATCTTTTTGAATCTTTTTTATTTTTACATCTATGTTCATAATATTTACCATCCTATCCTAATATGGTACTTCTTTTAGGTCCTATAACGGCTGCACTCATTTCATCTGTATTAAAAACTAAATCTATTACATTGTTAATATCATCCATTGTTACTTTATCAATTAATTCAATTATTTCCTTTGGTGAATATATTTTATTAAGCAGCAATTCCGATTTACCTATGGAATTCATCCTTCCGCTGGTGCTCTCAAGACCAAGTATGTAACTGCCTTTTATCTGCTCTTTTGAATCATATAGTTCATTTTCACTAATCCCATTCTCCTTTATGTCCTTTATTTCTTCTATTATTAGTTCAATAACATAATCCAATTGATTGGGTTTCATTCCTGCATAAATTGATAAAATTCCGCAATCAGTATATGATGATGGATATGAAAACACCGAATATGCTAAGCCCTTATCTTCTCTTATCTTTTGAAATAGTCTTGAACTCATAGCACCACCAAAAATGTTATTAAGAACTAGCAGTGAATATGTATATTCATTTCCTAATTCCAATCCATTAAATCCTATACAAAGATGAGCTTGTTCAGTGTTTTTCTCTTTATGGTTATAGCTAGGTGTAAAAGTAGGCTTTGCTGTAACGACTTCATTCTTTTTGGAAGTTTTATAGTTTGAAAAAGCTTTTTCGATTTCTTTAAGTACATGTTCTTTATTGAAATTTCCTACTACTGATACAACAATGTTTTCTGGTGTATAATTTGCACCCATATAGTCAATTATATCCTGTCGTCTAATTGCTTTTAAAGTTTTCTCTGTTCCCAGAATTGGCATTCCTAAAGAATTCCCTTTCCAAACTGACTGTGTAAATATATCATGTACTAAATCTTCCGGCGAATCTTCATACATTCCAATCTCTTCTAAAACTACGCCTTTTTCTTTTTCCATTTCACTTTCAGAAAAACTGGAATTGAAAAACATATCTGTCAATATATCTAAAGCTATATCAAAATGGCTATCTAAAACTTTGGCATAAAAACAAGTACACTCCTTGGCTGTAAAGGCATTTAGCTGCCCCCCTATCTTATCTATTGATCCTGCAATTTCCTTAGCTGTTCTATTCTTAGTACCTTTGAATAACATATGTTCAATGAAATGGGACATTCCATTGTTATGATTATTTTCGTTTCTAGACCCAACTTTAACCCAAATTCCTATAGAAACAGAATTTACATATTTTATTTCTTCAGCAACTATCCTTACTCCATTTTCTAACTTATGTCTTATGTACATTTTTTCCCTCCTGAGTTATTTAATGACTTATTTCATCAAGTTATAACTAGATAATTTTTACTTTCTATGAATTATAATTGAAATTTAATAAATTTTCAATTATTGTTTTCTAAAACTTCACTTACAGGTACAATATTGTAATCATTATTCATTAAATTACTTATCATTATTGGTAGTGCTTTGACAGTAGATTCAGTTGGATGCATAAGTATTATAGCTCCATTATGAATTTTCTTATTAACCCTTTCTAGTATTTTTGTATAATCTTTGGTATTCCAGTCAATAGTATCGATACTCCACATTATTACCTTATAGCCTAAACTTTCAGCTATTTGCGCTACTTTTTTATTCACATCACCATAGGGTGGTGCAAATAGCTCAGTTTTTACACCTATTATATTATTGATGACTTCCTCTGTTTTTATTATCTCCTCTCTATTTTTTTCTTCGCTTATCTGAGTGTGCTTAAGATGATTATATCCATGATTGCCTATTTCATGGTTATCTGCATGTATTCTCATCAGAAGTTCTTTATTCTTATCTGCCCAGTCTCCACCAATAAAAAAAGTAATTCTTATATTGTTTTTCTTAAATTCACTTAACATATCAGGCAAATATTCATTCCCCCAGACCACATTACATGCAAATGCAACTTTCTTCTCTGCTTCACTACCTTTGTATATGGGATCAAAAATCTTAAATGTATTAACACTCTTTCGACTTAGAAAAAAAAATATAATGCTAATTAAAAATAAAACTAATACAGCAAATAATATGGTTTTCCTTTTTATAATTATTATCCTCATATAAACCCTCCTAGAATCTATTTATTAATTATTATTCTAGAAAAGTTTATAAAATACAAAAAAATGAAGAAACATAAACCACAGTTTATGTTTCTTTCCCTACTTATTATCCTGATTGTTTCTCTTTTCTTCCTCATCTGTTATTGCGTCTTTTCTAGAAAGGTTAATTCGTCCTTGCTTATCAATATCGGTAACTTTAACAAGAATTTCATCTCCTATATTGACTACATCCTCTACTTTTTCTACTCTCATTTTATCCAGCTTAGAAATATGAACCAATCCTTCTTTTCCTGGCAAGATTTCAACAAAAGCTCCAAAGGTTGTTATTCTTACTACTTTACCTAGATAAATCTCTCCTTCAACTACATCCTTTGTCAATCCCTCGATTATCTTTAAAGCTCTCTGTGCATTTTTTGCATCTGGAGATGATATATATACTTTTCCATCATCTTCAATATCTATTTTAACATTTGTTTCTGAAATAATTTTATTTATAGTCTTACCTCCAGGTCCAATTACATCTCTTATCTTATCAGGATCAATCTTTGTAATAAGAATTTTAGGTGCATAAGGAGAAAGCTCTTTTCTTGGTTCGCTAATTACACTGTTCATTTTATCCAGTATATATAATCTTCCCACTCTTGCTTGTTCTAATGCCCTTTTTAGTATTTCTCTATCTATACCGGCAATTTTTATATCCATCTGAATAGCTGTTATACCATCTTTTGTTCCTGCCACTTTAAAATCCATGTCTCCTAGGAAATCTTCAAGACCTTGTATATCAGTTAAAATAACAACTTCATCTTCTTCCTTTATTAAGCCCATTGCTACTCCTGCAACAGGTTTTTTTATTGGTACACCAGCATCTAAAAGCGCTAAGGTACTTCCACATACACTTGCCTGTGAAGTTGATCCATTTGAACTTAATACCTCTGATACTAACCTTATTGTATAAGGGAACTCTTCTACTGAAGGAATCATAGGTTCTAATGCCCTTTCAGCTAAAGCCCCATGTCCTATTTCTCTTCTTCCAGGACCTCTCAAAAACCTTGTTTCCCCTACACTATATGGTGGGAAATTATAGTGATGCATATACCTTTTTGATTCTTCTTCTCCTAAACCATCTAATACCTGCACATCACCTAAAGCCCCAAGAGTAGCAACAGTCAATACTTGAGTTTGACCTCTTGTAAATAATCCAGAGCCATGGACTCTTGGTAAAAGACCTACTTCTACTGATATAGGTCTTATCTCATCAAATTTTCTATCATCGGGTCTAATCTTGTGTTTGACTATGAGTTCTCTTACCTGCTCTTTTGTTATATTGTACAAAACAGCCTCAACATCTTTAATGTTATCTTCATATTTTTCTGCAAAATATAAAAGAGTCTCTTCATTTACTTTGTCAATGTTATTCTGCCTTTCCTGTTTATCAACTGTTCTAATGGCTTCTAGCATTTTTTGCTCGGCAAACTCTCTTACCTCTTTTTCAAGTTCTTCATCTATTGTCGCTAAAATAACTTCCTTCTTTTCTTTTCCAACCTTAGCTGTAATTTCTTCTATAAACTCAACAATCTTCTTTATATATTCATGAGCAAACATGATAGCTTCCAGCATAGTCTCTTCAGTAACTTCATTGCAACCTGCCTCAACCATCATAACAGCATCTTTTGTTCCAGATACTACAAGATGCAAATCGCTCTTTTCCCTTTCTTCAGCTGTAGGATTTAAAATAAACTCCCCATCCACCAATCCAACTAAAACTGAACCAGTAGGTCCCATGAAGGGTATGCTGGATATGGATAATGCTGCTGAAGAACCTATCATTGCAACTATCTCAGGTAAGTTATCCTGATCTACAGATAAAACTGTTGCAATAACTTGAACATCATTCCTATAACCTTTAGGAAACAGAGGTCTAATGGGCCTATCTATTAATCTTGCATTTAATATTGCTTTTTCAGTCGGTTTTCCCTCTCTTTTTATAAAACCTCCTGGTATTTTACCAACTGCATATAACCTTTCTTCATAATCAACACTTAATGGAAAAAAATCAATTCCTTCTTTCGGCTTATCAGAAGCACAAGCTGTGACTAACACTACTGTATCACCATATCTTACTAATACAGCACCATCTGCTAGTTGAGCTACTTTCCCAATTTCTATTGATAGCTTTCTTCCTGCCAAATCCATGCTAAAAGTTTCCAATGTATTACCTCCTTTCATGAAATGAATATTTCTATGCATTATGTATTATTTCCTTCTTTGACATATTAAAAACATAATAAAGGCTTCCATCTAGAGCATTTGAAATAACAAGGAAGCCTTTATTAAAACCATTCAAACTTAACCCTATAAGTTAAGTTACCTAAGTATCATAAATAATGAGCGGGGTCAACCGCTCATTATTTATGCAGATATTACCTTATGTCAAGCTTCTCTTTTATAGCTCTGTATCTCTCAATATCTTTTGACATCAAATAGTTGAGCAAGCCTCTTCTTTGACCAACCATCTTAAGAAGACCTCTTCTTGAATGATGATCCTTCTTATTTACCTTAAGATGTTCGTTCAAGATGTTGATCCTTTCAGTAAGTAAAGCAATTTGAACCTCAGGAGAACCTGTATCTCCTTCTTTTAATTGATACTTCTTAATTATCTGCTCTTTAACTTCTTTTGATAATGCCATATTTTCACCTCCTAATTTTATGCCATTCGCTAAGCATATCGTCGGTGAATCGATATGCCTGGTAAATGGTCTTATCTATAACAAATAAATTTTATCACAGCATTGTTTATGTGTAAAGGTTATTTATTTAATTTTAACCTACTGTTAATGTCATCAATAACCTGTATTTTTAACTCATTTACATTAGAGAACATTCTTTCTTCTCTCTTCCATTGTAAAAAGACAACTTCTATGTCTTTTCCATATAAATCTCCATTAAAATCTATTATATGCGTTTCAATGGTGATTTTTCTGCCATTAAAAGTAGGATTCATACCAATATTGGTAACACTCTTATAAATATTATTATTTACAACAGTATTTGTGAAATACACTCCAGGTTTAGGCATTACTAAGTCCCTATCTATATCAAGATTTGCGGTCCTTATGCCTATCTTTCCTCCGTTTTTCATACCATGAACTACTTGTCCATGGATGCTAAAGTTTCTTCCCAAATAATCCTTAACTTCAGAGACCTTTCCACTTTTTATCATTTCTCTAATAAGGCTGCTTGAAACAATATTCTCTTTTATCTTTACAGCATCAACAATAAAAACCTCAAAACCGTACTTAGCACCATATTTCAATAATGTTTCAGCATCACCATCTTTTTTACTTCCAAAACTAAAATTATATCCTGCTACAGCACACTTTATATCGAACTTTGATACTAATATTTCTTTTATAAATGTCTCTGCTTCCATATCCATTATATTTTGAAAATTTTCAAAGAAAACTGCATTAATTCCCAGGCTTTTAAATATATTAATTCTCTTTGAATTAAGAGTTATTATTTCTGGTGAACAATCAGGCAGTAAAACTTTCTTAGGATGATTTAGAAAAGTATAAATCATACTATTACAATCCAATTCTTTGCTCTTATTAACAGCCATTTCAATTAATTTTTGATGTCCTAAATGTACTCCATCAAAACTTCCAAGTGCTATACAGTACGGGGTTCTTTCTTTTGCTTCTTCATAACTTGTATAAACTAACATGCGTATCTCCTCTTAATCAGGTAAATAAGGTCTTTACTCTAACATAATTTTTATTATATAGATTATCTAACTCTATATTCCCTAAAGCGATGAAATCATCATCTATATATAATCGAACCATTGTTCCTGCTTCATACACTTCGATATCGTCCTCTAAGCCTGGAGAAAAAATCGGATTACCATTTATTGCAGATTTCTCAGCAGATTTTTTTACATTTATTCTATGAAGTTCATGAAAAAGCAAGTCTGGCTTATATATTAAATTACATAATTCTCCTTCTTTAACAGCATTTCTTATTTCTTCAAGAGTGTTAGCGTCTTCTATTCTAAATGGAGATGATTCTAACCTAATCAGTTGGGACATATGAGCCCCATATCCTGATTTCTCACCTATATCATGACATAATGTCCTTATATAGGTTCCCTTTGAACATGATATATCTAGCATAAATTCATCTCTAGCTAATTTATCAACAATTGTTATATTATAGATTTCAATATATCTACTTTTTATATCTACATTTTGTCCTTCAATAGCGTATTGGTATAATTTCTTACCGTTTTGCTTTATAGCTGAATATATAGGAGGTGTTTGAAGAATTTTGCCTTTAAAATTCTCTAAAAGCCCATTTATAGTTACAATATCTAGATCTGGTACAACAGTTTGCTTAGTTACTTTCCCATATTTATCCTGGGTATCTGTGGAAATACCAAATTTTATATTCGCCCTATACTTTTTCCTTTTTTCAGTAATATACTGAACTGCCTTTGTAGATTTTCCAATACAAATTGGCAGAACTCCAGCAGCTTCGGGATCTAGTGTTCCAGTATGTCCCACCTTTTTTATACCAGTTTCTCTTCTTATAAAATTAACTACATCATGCGAAGTCATACCAGGGGGTTTCAGAACATTAATTATGCCATTCATCATTTACATCACCTAAAATACATTGATTACATCTTCAACTATTTTTTCTTTTATATCATTTAATTCTCCATCAACAGTAGCGCCTGCAGCTCTTATATGTCCTCCACCTCCATATTTCTGGGCTATTTTACTTACATCGATATAATCTTTTGATCTAAATCCGATTTTAATTTTTCTTTCATAAGTTTCTTTAAACAAAAGCGCTACTTCCACTCCCTTAATATCTCTTGCATAATTAATTAGTCCATCAGTGTCTTCATCTTTTGCTCCAAGCGATTCAAAATCTTCTTTGCTTAACATTATTGAGGCTATTTTATTATCATAATGGAATTCCATCAAACTTAGAGCTTTTCCAATTAACTTCATCTTTGATATAGAGTTGTTCTGATATAGAGCCTTATATACTTTCGCTGGTTCTACACCATTATTTATCAAGTTAGCAGCAATCTGATGAGTTACAGATGTAGTATTGCTGTACTGGAATTGACCCGTATCAGTAACTATACCTGTATAAATACATTCACATATATCTTTATCCAAAATTATTTCAAGCTTGTTAATTAATTCATATACTAATTCAGCTGTTGCTGAAGCATTTGTATCAATTATATTGTGATGCCCAAATTTTGTATTGCTTATATGGTGATCAATATTTATTATATCTTTATTTTCTAGGTACTTAGCACTTTTTCCAAGCCTGCTTATATCACCACAATCTAAAGCAATAACTAGATCTATGCTATAGTCCCCTCCAGGTTTTACAACTTTGTCAGCGCTTTTTAGAAATTTATATATTTCAGGCACATCATCATCTTGTATGATAACAACATTTTTACCTAGCTTTATTAGAGCATTATATAACGCAAGACATGAGCCAATATTGTCTCCATCGGGCATGACATGAGACAATATGGCAATGTTTTTTCTCTCTTTTATCAACTTTACAGGCCCTTGATAAATCAATTCTGCCTTCCCTCTTCCTTATTTTTAATCTCATTAAGAATCTCAGCTATTCTAGCACCGTGTTCTATAGATTCGTCTAAAACAAAATGAATCTCTGGTAAGTATCTTATCTTCATGTTATCCCCTAGCTTTTTTCTTATGAATCCGCTTGCGTTTTTTAGGCCTTTTAAAGTTATTTCCTTTTCTTCTTTGCTTCCATATATGCTTACATATACTTTAGCATATTTTAGATCCGGAGTCGTTTCTACAGAAACAATGCTACACATAGCAGAAATTCTAGGGTCCTTCAACTCATTCATAATTATTGAACTGATTTCTTTTTTTAATTCTTCCGATATACGATTTAGCCTTTGCATAGACATAAATAATCACCTGCTTCTTTATTTTCTTGGTATTGCTTCCATAGTGAAGCATTCAATTATGTCTCCTTCTTTTATATCGTTAAACTTTTCCAAACTTATACCGCATTCAAAGCCTGTATTTACTTCTTTAACATCGTCTTTAAATCGTTTTAATGATGATATTTTGCCCTCATAAATAACTACACCATCTCTAATTACTCTTACATCATTGTTTCTATTTACTTTACCGTCTGTCACATAACTACCTGCTATGGTACCAATGCTTGAAGCTTTAAATATTGCTCTAACTTCAGCATGACCTAATACTACCTCTTTATATTCAGGCTCCAACATTCCTTTCATGGCAGATTGAATGTCTTCTATAGCATCGTATATTACTCTATATAATCTTATATCTACCTTTTCTTTCTCGGCTAATGTCATTGCTGAAGCTTGTGGTCTTACATTAAAGCCAATAATAATTGCATTGGATGCAGAAGCAAATGTAACATCCGTTTCCGTTATAGCTCCTACTCCACCGTGTATTGCCTTTATCTTCACTTCATCATTGCTTAGTTTTTCAAGTGATTGTTTTACAGCCTCTACTGAACCTTGTACGTCTGCTTTTACAATTAGATTAAGCTCTTTAACTTTACCAGATTGTATCTGGCTGAACAAATCATCCAAAGAAATTTTCTGCCCACTCTGTAAGTGTTCTTGACGATATTTTTCTTTTCTTTTATCAGATATTTGCTTTGCTACTTTTTCATCATCGACCACAATAAGAATATCACCAGCATCAGGCACTTCTGCTAAACCTGTTATTTCAACAGGAGTAGAAGGCCCCGCCTTCTTTAAATTCTTACCTTTTTCATCTGTCATAGTTCTTACTTTGCCATGTGTGTTTCCTACAACAAAGAAATCACCAGCATTTAATGTACCATTTTGTATAAGAACCGTGGCTACAGGTCCTCTATTTTTGTCTAATTTAGCTTCAATAACTGTACCTTTAGCTTTTCTGTTGGGATTAGCTTTTAATTCCTGCATTTCTGCAACCAATAGAATCATTTCCAAAAGATTTTCAATTCCAATCTTCTTTTTAGCAGAAACAGGAACACATATAGTATCACCACCCCAATCTTCAGGCAATAAACCATGTTCTGTTAATTCTTGCTTAACTCTGTCTGGATTAGCTCCAGCCTTATCTATCTTATTAATAGCTACAATAATTGTTACATTAGCAGCCTTAGCGTGATTTATGGCTTCAATTGTTTGAGGCATAACTCCATCATCTGCTGCTACAACTAATACTGCAATATCTGTTACCTTTGCTCCCCTTGCTCTCATGGCCGTAAATGCTTCGTGACCAGGAGTATCTAAAAACGCTATCTTTCTTCCTTCAACATTGACCATGTAAGCTCCAATATGCTGCGTAATTCCACCAGCTTCTGTAGCGATAACATTAGTTTGTCTTATGGCATCCAAAAGAGAAGTTTTACCATGGTCTACATGCCCCATTATTGTTACTACAGGTGGCCTTGGTTTTAAATCTTCTTCTTTATCTTCTACATCATTTAAGAGCAATTCCTCATCATCTTTATCAATAGCTCTTTCAATTTTAATTCCGAACTCATCAGCAATTAAAGCTGCCGTATCAAAATCTAATTCTTGATTTATGGTTGCCACAACACCAAGCAACAATAGCTTTTTAATTATCTCTGCAACAGTTTTTCCTGTTTTTTCACTAAAATCCTTTACTGTAATGGTACTTCCAATCTTTATCGGTTTCTTAGGTACATTTGCTTGGATATTTTCATCCTTATTTACTTGCACATTGATCTGTTTCCCTTTTTTCTTATCATTTTTATTATATGTTTTTTTTGCATTATCTTCATTTTTCTTGTTTGATACAATCTTTTTATTCTTCTTAGTTAGTTTTTTACTACGAAATTCACTTTCAAAGTCTTCATTAATAACATCTTTAATAGCATCTCTAACTGATTCCTTTGGTTTTAAAGACTCCGTAGAATTTTGATTATTCCTCCTTCTATAATCAATATTTACTTTTTCTTTGTTTTCAGTTTTATTCTCAGCTCTTTTTTCATTATTAGTAAATAAATCTCTAATAGCTTTTTCCTCATGACTTTCTATATTACTCATATGGTTATTTATATTAATATTTGCTTCTTTAGCCTTGTTTATCAATTCTTTACTGGACACTCCTAACTCTTTAGCTAATTCATATAATCTTTTTTTACTCAAACAGTTCACCCCCAGTTTTTTAATTAAACGCAATTTTCCACTAAATTCATTAAATACTTTGCAATTCCTTCATCAATTATACCTGCTACGGATCTTATTTTTTGACCTAAACTTCTGCTCATTTCTATCTTAGTCAAGCAAATAACATATGGGACATTATAATAAACTGAAGAATTTATAAATCTTTTCTTAGTATTATCAGAAGCATCTTCTGCTATTATAAGTAATTTTACTCTATTTTTCCTTATAGCATTTCTTGTAGTGTCTTCACCTGTAACTACCTGGCCTGCTTTATATGCCATACCTAACATTGATAGAAACCTTTTACGACTTTCCATTTGATAGTATTTGCTCCCTAAGTGTTTCAACAAGTGCTTCATCAATTTGTGTTTCCAATGCATGTTGTATTCTTTTGGCTTTGATTGCACTTTCAAAGCATTCCACAGTAGGGCATATATAGCAGCCTCTTCCAGATGCTTTTCCCTTTAAATCCATGCTTACATTACCTTCTGGACTTCTTACTACTCTTATCATTTCTTTCTTTGGCTTCATTTCGTTGCAACCTAAGCATTTTCTCATGGGAACCTTCTTTTTTAGCATCCAATCACCTCTTATCCATTTAATAAGGCTTGTGATTCACTTTTTATATCAATTTTACAACCAGTAAGCTTTGCTGCTAATCTTGCATTCTGACCTTCTTTTCCGATTGCTAGAGAAAGCTGAGAATCACTTACAATTACATTAGCAGTATTCTCTTCTTTATTTATGTTTACACTTATTACTTTAGCAGGACTTAATGCACTTGCAACATATACAGCCATATCACTACTCCATTCAATGATATCGATCTTTTCTCCTCTTAATTCATCAACTATCACTTGAACTCTTTGGCCTTTTTGTCCCACACATGCTCCTACAGCATCAACATTCTCATCGTGGGAATATACTGCCATTTTTGTCCTTGAACCAGCTTCTCTTGATATACTTTTAATTTCAACTATTCCATCTTTTATTTCCGGTACCTCAAGCTCAAACAGTCTTTTTACCAACCCTGGATGAGTTCTGGATAATATTACCTGAGGCCCTTTAGTAGTCTTTTTTACCTCAACTACATATGTTTTTATTCTATCACCTATATTATAAACCTCACCAGGTGTTTGCTCATTTGGTCCAAGAATTGCTTCCGTCTTACCAAGATCAATATAAACATTATTTTTTTCTTTCCTTTGAACCATTCCAGTTACTATCTCATCTTCTTTGTTAATAAATTCCTCATAAACATTACTTCTCTCAGCCTCTCTAATTCTCTGTACAACAACTTGCTTAGCAGTCTGTGCAGCTATTCTACCAAAATTCTTCGGAGTCACTTTTATTTCTACAATATCACCTATATCATAATTCCTATTGATTTTCTTAGCCTCTTCTAAGCTGATCTCCAATAAATCATCATTTGCTACCTCAACAACAGTTTTTCTTGCATATACTTCTACATCCCCATTTTCTCTGTTTATTGTAACTTTGACATTTTGTGAAGTTCCATAGTTTTTCTTGTATGCAGTAACCAATGCTGCATCAATAGCATCAAAAAGGACTTCCTCTTTTATACCTTTTTCCTTTGCAATCTGTTCAATTGCCTGGAGAAATTCCCCATTCATTTATTCATAACCCTCCTTAAAATTTAATCAAAGGTCTCATAATAGCTATTGCTTTCTTATCAACTTCAATTTCTTTACCATTATAACTTAACACCACTTTATTGTCGTCATAATTTAATAATATAGCTTCAATAGTTTTTTTACCTTCAAAAGAATCATAGAACTTCACTTCCAAATCCTTATTAAGGTTTTTCCTATAATCTCTATCCGTTTTCAATGGTCTATCGATACCCGGTGAAGATACTTCGAAAATATAAGAATGGTCTATGGGATCAATTTCATCTAGTTTATCACTTACAGCTTCACTCACCAATTGGCAGTCATCTATGGTTATTCCATCTTCTTTGTCAATAAACAATCTTAAGTACCATTGACCACCTTCCTTCTTATATTCAACATCAACAAACTCAAAGTTATATTTGTTTAAAATTGGCATACTTATCTCATATAGTATGTCTTCTATCTTTTTCTTCAAAGTAACTCCTCCTTAATTATCCAATGAAATTCATTCACCATTAAAACCATTAGATTCTTTCTTAAAAGAAATATGTTTATAATAGGAAAGAGTGGGAAAGCCCCACTCTAATTGAAAATAATAAGTATGTGTCCAGAAAAATTATATCATTGATTATATATTCATGCAAGTTTAAAATAAGCTCAATTGGTTATTTTCAGGCAGACCATCTAAACATCCATGATTTCTCATTATTTCTATAACAGTTTTTGATATCTTTGTTCTTTCCCTCAAATCCTCTATAGAAATAAATGGGCACTTATTCCTTTCTTTTACAATGCTTATAGCTGCATTAGCACCTAAGCCTTGTAATGCTCTCAATGGAGGTCTTATACCTTCATCTGTAACAACAAATTTATCTGCTTCAGATTTATACAAATCTACAGGTAAAAGCTTTATCCCCCTACAGTACATCTCATATACAACTTCTACTAATGTCATCAAGTTTTTTTCCTTTGTAGTTGCATTATTCCCTAATTTATCTAATTCAATCCATTTTAATTTAACCAAATCCTTCCCTTTAGTAAACATATCTGCATCAAAATCATCTAACCTTACCGTAAAATATGTGGCGTAAAATGCTTCAGGATAATAGACTTTATAATATGCAATTCTAAAAGACATCATCACATAAGCAGTTGCATGGGCTTTTGGAAAAAGATACTTAATAGTTTTACAAGAGTTTATATACCAATCTGGTACACCTTTCTCAATCATAGCCGCTTCAGACTCAGGACTAAGGCCTTTTCCTTTTCTGACACTCTCTGCTGTCTTAAAAGCCAATTTCGGTTGTACTCCTTTATATATAAGATATAACATTATATCGTCTCTAGTTGATATAACATCTTTAAGAGTGGCTTTACCACTTCTTATTATATCCTGGGCATTATTTAGCCATACATCAGTCCCGTGTGATAATCCTGATATTCTTAGTAATTCAGCAAAGGTTGAAGGCTTTGTATCCATAAGCATCTGTCTAACAAATTTCGTTCCGAATTCAGGTATACCTAAACTTCCAACCTTACAATCTATATCTTCCAAGCTTATTCCCAAAGCTTCCGTTGAAGTAAAAAGACTCATAGTCTTCTTATCGTCAAGTTTAATGCTTTGGGCAGGTACTCCCGTTATATCCTCAAGCATCCTAATGATAGTCGGTACATCATGACCTAAAATATCAAGCTTTAATAGTCTTCCGCTAATGGAATGATAATCAAAATGAGTAGTAATCACTGATGAATCAGCATCATCTGCTGGGTGTTGTATAGGAGTAAATTCGTAAATTTCTTTATCAGAAGGAACTATCATAACCCCTCCAGGATGTTGACCAGTTGTCCTTTTAATTCCCGTACATCCATCTATCAATCTTTTAGCCTCTGCACTATTGAGTTTTTTACCTTTACTTTCAAAATATTTTTTTACAAAACCATAGGCCGTTTTCTCAGCAATAGTACCTATTGTTCCTGCTCTAAAAACATGACCTTCACCAAAAAGTTCTTCTGTATATTTATGAGCTATTGGCTGGTATTCACCTGCAAAGTTCAAGTCAATATCAGGTTCTTTGTCTCCTTCAAAACCAAGAAAAATTTCAAATGGTATGTCATGCCCATCCTTTTTTAAGCTATTACCACAAACAGGACAATCCTTATCAGGAAGATCTGCTCCAGATCCAATGCTTCCATCTGTATAAAAATAGGAATACTTGCATTTTTCGCATACATAATGTGGTGGAAGAGGATTTACTTCAGTTATATCACACATTGTTGCAACAAAGGAAGACCCAACAGATCCTCTTGAACCAACAAGATATCCGTCTTTCATAGATTTTGTTACCAATTTATGTGCAATTAGATATAAAACAGCATATCCATTATTTATTATAGAATTCAATTCTTTATCTAATCTCGCCTTAACAATAGGAGGCAATTCCTCTCCATAGATGCTATGGGCTTTTTTCATGGTCATCTCTCTTATCTGTTCATCAGCCCCATCAATTTTGGGCGGGAATGTCTCTTCAGGTATTGGTATAATTTCTTCTATTTCATCAGCTATCTTATTAGGATTCTCTACCACTATTTCATAGGCAATGTCGCTACCGAAATAGCTAAAATCTTCCAACATCTCATCTGTTGTTTTAAAATATAATGGTGCCTGATCATCTGCATCGCTATATCCTTGCCCAGCCATTAGAATCCTTCTAAAAACTTCATCTTGAGGTTCAAGAAAATGGACATCTCCTGTTGCAACAACAGGCTTATTCATTTTCTTGCCTAATGTATATATCTTTTTATTTATTTCTATAAGGCCATTTCTGTCTATGGTTCCGTTTCTCACCATAAAATCATTATTACTCAATGGCTGCACTTCAAAATAATCATATAGCTTAGCTTTCTCAAATAACACGCTATCACCAACATTATTAAGTATTGATCTATATATTTCTCCTGCTTCACAGGCTGATCCTATAATCAATCCTTCTTTATAGTTTAATAACACGCTTTTTAATATCCTTGGCTTTTTATAAAAATAATCAAGATGAGAAACTGAAATAAGCTTATATAGGTTTAATAACCCAATATGGTTTTTAACTAAAATAATTATATGATATGACTCTGATGTTTTAAGGTTTTTGCCTTCTTTTATAATACTGTTTATTTGAGCCATAGACTTTATATTTTTTTCTTCAAGTAATTTAAATAATTCAATGAGTACTAGAGCTGCAGCCTCTGCATCATCTGAAGCTCTATGATGATTTTCCAATTTTATACCAAAATGATCACATAGAATATTTAATTTATGTTTATTAATGGGTACCAGATTTCTGGATAGTTGTAATGTATCTAACACAGGATTATTAACTCTCATACCTAATAAAAACGCATTCTGTCTAATAAAACCCACATCAAACATTGCATTATGTGCTACTAAAGGTCTATCGCCAACAAAATCCAAAAACTGAGGTAGGACTTCTTCAATCGAAGGTGCATCACTGACCATCTCATCTGTTATACCAGTCAACTTCTGTATCTTTTCAGGTATAGGTATCTTAGGATTAATTAAAGAGTTAAATTTGGATATAACCTTCCTATCTTTAATTAAAACTGCACCAATCTCAGTTATTTTATCATTTACATTGTTAAGACCTGTCGTTTCTATATCAAATACAACATATTCATCATCAAAGCTATAATCTATTTCATTGTAAACAATAGGAATACCGTCATCTACTAAATATCCTTCCACTCCATATAAAACTTTTACACCATATTTTTTTGAGGCCTCATAAGCTTCGGGAAATGCTTGTACAACTCCATGATCAGTTATGGCTATTGCTTTATGTCCCCAATCCTTAGCTTTCTTTATTAGTGCAGTTGCAGATGCCACTCCATCCATTGCACTCATTGAAGTATGAGCATGGAGTTCAACCCTCTTTACTAGAGCAGTATCCATTCTATTCTCTAATTCTAAAGCCATAATACCAATGGGATACAATACAATTTCTTTGGAGTATGGATCAAGTTGGACATCACCCTTAATCTTCACAGCACTTCCAGGACTTAACATGTTTCCTATGGTTGTTAAATCATCCTCTTCTTTAAGAAACATCTTACATATTATGGAATTAGTATAATCAGTTACATATATATTTAATATTTTCTTACCATTATTTAGAACTTTAGATTCATGATGAAATATTTTACCTTTGATAACAACCCTTCCTGATTCCTCATTCAAGTTATCAATAAAAGATATAGTATCATCAGAAAATAGTTTACCATAAATTACCTTATTTTTAGTTTCTTGCTTATCTTTGAGCTCCGTTGGTTTCTTGTCAACAGATTTTAATGTTTGGTCAATTATTTTTCTTTCTTCTTCAATAAGAGAATCTATATAATCATCATTACCTAAAGAATTTTCTATATAACTTAATATTACACTTGCTTCAATACCATATTGATCTAAAGCAATTCTTTCTATTAACTGATCCAACTTTTTCTGTTTTAAATAATCATAAGAAATCTTGGAGCTCAATATAATGTGTATTTTATTATCCTCATAACACTTTATTGAACTATCCTTTAAAAAGCCAATAAAACCAGGGTTATCATTTATGACCCTAGTCATGATATCATCTTTGCATTCTTCTATATTACCCGTTTTTCTTGATATGTCTGCTTCTTGTGAAATAATTAGTTTAACTTTTGTTAATGTATATTTCTTAGCTAGCTCTGATTCAATGGATTCTAACTCTCTTACATCAATTAATGCTTTAGGTTTTATATATAGTTCCCAAACTCTTTTCTTTGGATGTACTTTTATTTTATTGATATCAAATAATTTAGTGTATAGTTCAATATAGTTATCTGCTTTTGTCATTTTATTCTGCATGCTATCACCAAAAACCAACGTATTTTATTTATTACTTACTGATTTGCTAATAACTTTTAATATATCTTTATACATTCTTAGCCTGGAAGAAAAACCATTTATAAAACCAAGTTTTTCTTCCTTTGTTAAATGAGTTATGTCATCCAAATATATGTCTTTAATCTTATAACCCTTTTTATTTACATGAATAGTTAGAGTTACTTCTATTCCATATCTAACTATATCCATGTCTTTTATCTCGTCTAATATCAATTTCCTAACCGCTCTTTGTCCCGAAAGATCGGGAGCAATTTTCTGGGCAATATCTGTTATAGCTCTTCCATTTTTAAATATTCCTACAGTCATATCAATATTTTCATGTATAATGGGAGTTATCAAATCATAAACATGATTTTCTCTTAGACCTATAAGATCAGCATCAAGTAATAACACAATATCTGAACTGCATTCTTTCAATCCCGCTTTTATAGCTCCACCTTTTCCTATGTTATCTTTAAGTTCGATAACTTTAACATTATAATTCTTAGCAATGTTGACAGTGTTATCCCAAGAGCCATCACTAACCACAATTATCTCATTAATCAAGGAGCAATTTGAAACTACATTTAAAACATTTCCAATAGTTTTTTCTTCATTATATGCAGGAATAATCGCAGCAACAGACATCATTGTTCCCTCCCCCATTCAACATGAAATAATATGTTTTATTTCCTCTATCAACACATCCACAGCTTCATTTTCATCAACCTTTTTAATAGGTTCTCCTTTAATAAACAGCAAATATTCGCCCTTTCCTCCGGCTATCCCAATATCTGCATCTTTTGCTTCTCCCGGTCCGTTGACTCCGCATCCCATAACAGCAACCTTGACTTTCTTTTTTGCCTTCAAATTCTCTATACGTCTATCAACTTCTTCTGCTATATTGATTAAATCTACAGAACATCTTCCACATGTAGGGCAGGAAACAATCTCGATTCCTGAATCTAAAAGTCCCAAGTTTGTTAGTATTTCGTTAGCTACCATTATTTCTTCTCTTGGATCACCTGTTAGTGATACTCTTATTGTATCGCCAATTCCTTGATACAATAGACAACCAATTCCAATAGACGATTTTATGGTACCCTTTTTGATTGTTCCTGCTTCAGTAATTCCTATATGAAGAGGATAATCTACTAAATTCGAAATCATTTTATAAGCCTCAATTGTATCCATTACGTTGCTAGACTTAATTGATATTACAATCTGATCATAGTCCAACTGCTCTATCATTCTTACATTCTTTATGGCACTTTCCACCATTGCTTCAGGTTTCGGTCCACCATATTTTTCAAGGAATTCTCTCTCTACAGAACCTGAGTTGACTCCTACTCTAATTGGTATTTTTCTATCCTTGGCAGATTCTACAACTTTTTTTAATCTTTCATTACCTCCTAGGTTTCCAGGGTTAATTCTTATCTTGTCTGCTCCATTTTCAATAGAAGCTAATGCAAGTCTATAATCAAAATGAATATCTGCCACAAGAGGTATGTTTATAGATTTCTTGATAGTTCTTATAGCTTCTGCTGCTTCCATGGTTGGCACAGCCACTCGTACTATTTCACAACCTACATCCTCAAGCTTACGAATTTGATCTATTGTACCTTTTATGTTTTCTGTTTTTGTGTTAGTCATGGTTTGAACAATTACCTTATGTCCACCACCTATTGCAATATTCCCAATTTTAATTTCTTTTGTTATCTTACCCATAATCTTTACCTACCTAAAAAAATTTAATATATTAAACTTTATTAAATCTTTGTATGCAATAATAACTGCAATAACCATCAATGCCACAAAACCAATAAAGTTAATAAAACCTTCTTTTTCTATGTCTATTGGTTTACGTCTTATTAGTTCTATAAATAAAAATAAGAGTCTCCCACCGTCTAATGCTGGTATGGGCAATAGATTTACAATTCCCAGGTTCAAACTAAGGAAAGCTGTAAGGTTCAGCAAGTATAAAAAACCAACTTTTGCAGCTTCATTTATAAATACAACAATTCCGATGGGCCCTGATACTTCATCAGTAGATGCTCTACCAGTAAAAAGTTTTACAAGAAAATCCAACATAGCTTTTGATACTTCTATAGTTGTACTTAATCCGTTTTTTATTGACAATCCACTTATTTTAAGGGTAGGAGTTATTCCTATAACTGCTCCATCAGTTTCATTTTCAACTATTGGCGTTACTATAACATTTTTTATTTCATTATTTCTTTGAAGAGTTATATTAATTGGAATATTTGGATTAGATGAAATTGCTTTCTTTATGCTGTCCCAGTCTTCTACCTTTTTTCCGTTTATCTCAACAATCCTATCTCCTTTTTGTATTCCTGCGTCATAAGCAGGTTTATTCACAATGACTTCATTAATAGTCGTACTTTGAGATATAATCAAAGAAAAAATCAAAACAGCCAATATAAAGTTCATCAAAGGTCCGCAGAATATTACAGCCATTCTTGTTAGTAATGGTTTATTATTAAAAGCTTTTATATCCGAAGATGCTTCATCCTCTCCTGTAAGCTTGCAATACCCACCAATAGGTATAGCTCTTAAAGAATAAAGGGTTTCCCCTTTTTTCTTTCCTGCAATCTTAGGTCCCATGCCAATAGCAAACTCTTCAACTCTTATACCGGATAATTTAGCTACTATAAAATGACCAAATTCATGAATCATCACAATAGCAACAAAAACCAGTGCAGATATAATTATATTACCAAAAGACATTATTCTCACCTCTTTCTATGCAACTCTAAAGCCATATTCCTTGCCCATTCATCTGTGCAAAATACATCTTCCAAACAATTAATATTTGTTCTTACATGTTTTTCTAAAGTATCTGCCACTATATCATATATATCCGTAAAAGCAATTTTTTCTTCTAAAAAAAGGTTTACGGCTACCTCATTAGCTCCATTTAACACTATACAACTGCTATCTCCATCCTTCAAAGCATCGTAAGCAAGATTTAAACAAGGAAATCTACTTATATCCGGCTCCTCAAAACTAATAGATTTGATCTTAGTGAAATCCAACCTATTATAATGTGTTACGGTTCTTTCAGGATATGTTAAAGAATACTTTATAGGAATTCGCATATCAGGTATTCCTAACTGAGCTAGAACAACTCCATCTACAAACTCCACCATTGAATGTATTATGCTTTCTGGATGAATACATACATCTATGTTATCAGGGCTTATATCAAATAACCATCTTGCCTCTATGACTTCTAACCCTTTATTCATCATTGTTGCAGAATCAATAGTAACCTTCTTTCCCATGTTCCAGTTAGGATGTCTTAATGCGTCTTCCAAAGATACATTTTTTAGTTCTTCTATACTTTTCTTTCTGAAAGGTCCACCAGATGCTGTCAATATAAGTCTCGACACAAAGTCTCTATGTCCATCAATACATTGAAATATTGCTGAATGTTCACTATCTACAGGTATTATAAAAGCATTTTTTTCTTTTGCTTTTTCTGATATAATCCTTCCTGCTGTAACTAATGTTTCTTTGTTTGCTAGTGCTACTGTCTTGCCTTTTTCGATTGCCATATAAGTTGGCTTCAAACCAGCTATACCTACAATAGAAGATAAAATAATGTCAGCTTTTTCGTAAGTAGCAACATAGCTTAGTCCTTCTTCACCATACATTACATTTACCTTTTTATTGTTTGAAGCTATGATTGTTTTAAATTCCTTGTACTTTTCATAATCGTTTATAACTACTACTTCAGGTTCAAATTCCAAAACCTGATTATATAAAATATCTATGTTAGAATTTGTAGTTAATGCACATACATTAAAATCTCTTTTACTATTTCTTATTACATCTAATGTTTGAGTGCCTATAGACCCAGTTGAACCTAATATTACTATGCTTTTCATATATACTCCTTACAAAAAATTTTTGATTATAATTACATAAGTGTACACAGTTGGTGCAGTAAACAATATACTATCGAATCTATCAAGTATTCCACCATGTCCAGGAATAAGATTACTATAATCTTTAAGATGTGAAAATCTTTTTATTGATGAAGCAAACAAATCCCCGATTATTGATGTTAATCCACATATTAATCCAATAATAACAAAATGAATGATGCTCATCTCATAATCCATATTATTAAAAACTGCTCCTACTAAAGCACTAAGCAATGCGCTTATTGCTATACCTCCCAAAGCCCCTTCGACAGTTTTTTTTGGGCTTAATAGTGGACAAAGCTTTTTTTTGCCAAAATAACTGCCAATAAAGTAAGCCCCTGTATCAGAAAACCAAGCAGTTAGAAAAGGCAACCAAACAAGTATTTTTCCATTTACATCATTATATATAAAGATTATGCTGCTGAAAAGAAGCGGTACGTAAATGATTCCCAAAGTAGTGATAGCAGCATTGATTATATTATATTCTCTTTTTATAGTATCCAAAAAAACCAATAGTAAAGCTATAAATATTAATATAGAAAAATTTATATGGTTAATAAGATTAAAATATATTAATATATAATAAATTATTGTTATTAGATATCCAACCCATGAAATTGGCTTATAATCTGTATTTGAGAATGCTTTATAATATTCATACAATCCTGTAACCGAAAGCAAAAACACAAATAGATAAAGCAGATTTCCTCCAAACAATAAAACACCAATTATCAATGGCAATCCAACAATTGCGCTGATGACTCTTGTCTTAAGCATATATATCCTCCATTATTTTACTTTTCCAAAGCGTCTTTCTCTTTTTTGGTACTCACTTATGGCTAAGTCTAAGTCTTCCTTGTTAAAATCAGGCCATAATACATCAGTAAAATATAATTCACTATATGCGCTTTGCCATATTAGAAAATTGCTTAATCTCATCTCACCACTGGTTCTTATAACTAAATCCGGATCCTTATCACCTGCAGTATATAGATAATTAGAAAGAAGATTTTCATCTATATCAGTTTCATCTATTTCACCCTTTAGAATCTTTCTTGTCATTACCTTAACAGCATCGATTATCTCTTTTCTTCCCCCATAATTCAGTGCAATATTAAATTGAAGACCTGTGTTATTCTTTGTAAGTTCAATAGCTTCTTTAATCTGTTTTTTTGTAGCATCAGGTAACGCCTCTATGTCTCCCAATATTTTGATTTTTACATTATTCTCATTTAGCTCTTTTATTTCCTTTTTCATATATTCTACTAATAAGATATTTATCAAATAATCTACTTCTTCTGCAGGTCTTGCCCAGTTTTCAGTGGAAAAAGCATATACTGTCAGTATTTTAATACCTATATCACTTGAATATCTGACAATTTCTTTTAAGGCTTCGACTCCTGCTTTATGTCCCAATGACCTTGGCAAGCCTCGTTGTTTAGCCCACCTACCATTTCCATCCATTATCAATGCTATATGTTCTGGTAGTTTTTCAATCCTAAATTCTTTCATCATTATGCCTCCGAATAAAATACTAACTATATTTTACACAATTATGCACCGAAAAAAAACCCCCTCTTCCAGAGGGGAGTTTATTACTTAAAATAACTAATAGTTAAAACAATTTTTCGTTCATCTTCTAATTGCCTTACCACAATAGGCTCATATAAATCTGGATCATTCTCATTATTATCATGTGGTGCCTTTGTCACCTCAACAATTATCTCCTTATCATGAGGCAATTTCAATAATGCATCATTAAGCTTATATCCGATTAATAAAAGATTTTGCTGCAATATTAAACCTCCATGATTTCCTTTTCTTTTGATTCGAGTATTTTATCAATTTCTTTTATCGCCTTATCTGTACATTTTTGCATATCATCCTCAGATTTTTTTAACTCATCTTCAGTAATTTTATTATCTTTTTTTAGTTTCTTTAAACTATCGATTGCGTCCCTTCGGGTGTTTCTTACAGCAACTTTGGCTTCTTCACCCATTTTTTTAACAACCTTTACAAGCTCTTTTCTTCTTTCTTCTGTTAATTGAGGAACAACAAGTCTTATTATTTTCCCGTCATTTGTTGGAGTAATGCCTAAATCTGACTTTAGTATTGCTTTCTCAATTAAACCAATTGTTTTTGAATCCCAAGGTTGTATCGTCATAACCCTTGGCTCTGGGGCCGATATATTGGCAAGCTGATTGAGAGGTGTTTCTACACCATAATATTCAACAGTAATCCTATCTAGCATAGCAGGATTTGCACGACCTGCTTTCAAAGCAGCTAAATCTTTCTTTAATATGCCTATAGTTTTTGTCATCTTCTCTTCTGCTGTTTTCTCAATCTCCTTAATCATATTTTAATCCTCCTTTACTATTGTTCCAATTGTTTCCCCTTTTACTACTCTAATAATATTATCAGGATCACATAAATTAAACACTATTATAGGTATCTTATTATCCATGCAAAGTGATGCTGCCGTTGAGTCCATGACACCTAATCCTTGGTTTATCACATCTATATATGAAAGATAATCATATTTTTTTGCATTTTTGTTTTCTACAGGGTCACTATCATATACCCCATCAACTTTTTTAGCTAAAAGAATTATTTCTGCTTCTATCTCTGCAGCTCTGAGTGCAGCAGTAGTATCCGTTGAAAAATATGGATTTCCTATTCCTGAAGCGAATATTACTACTCTTCCTTTTTCTAGATGTCTTATAGCCCTTCTTCTTATATATGGTTCAGCAATCTGTCTCATTTCTATTGCTGTTTGAACTCTTGTGGGTACATCTATCCTTTCTAATGCGTCCTGCAAAGCTAAGGCATTTATCACTGTAGCAAGCATTCCCATATTATCTGCGGTTGTCCTGTCCATTCCTATACCGCTTCTGCCCCTCCAGAAATTACCGCCTCCTATAACAATAGCAACTTGTACTCCCATAATAACTAGTTCTTTTACCTTACCAGCTATGCTTTCAATTGTCTTTTGGTCTAAACCAAAATCTTTCTCTCCTGCTAGTGCTTCACCACTTAACTTTAAGATAACTCTTTTATACTTTATTGATTCCATAAAACATGCCTCCAGTAAAGCTAAAATTTCTACATCAAGTATAAAAATCCTTCTAATTTTAGAAAAAAAGAGAACACAAAGTGTTCTCTATCTTCAATTGTAATATATTTATTTTTTAATTTGACTCATTACTTCCTCAACGAAGTTATCTTCTTTCTTCTGTATTCCTTCACCTTTTTCAAATCTTACAAATCTTTTTACAGAAATTTCTGTACCCATCTCCTTTGATTTATCGCTCAAAAGCTTACCAACAGTTCTTTCTCCATCCTTAACAAACAGCTGATCCAATAAGCATATTTCTTTCAACTGTTTCTTAAGTCTTCCTTCTATCATTTTTTCTACTACTTCAGGCTTTTTACCTTCATTCATAGCCTGAACTTTTAGTATCTCTCTTTCCTTTTCAATGTATTCATTAGGTACATCAGATTCCTTAACATATAAAGGATTCATAGCAGCAATTTGCATTGCAATATCTTTACCTAGTTCAATCAACTCATCATTTACTACTGAACTTTCTAGTTGAACTAAGGTACCTATTCTGCCACCACCATGTATATAAGATACAATTGCTCCATTGTCTTCAACAAATTTTTCAAACCTTCTTATAGCCATATTTTCACCGATTTTTGCAATCAATGAGCTAAGAGCTTCTCTTACCTTCATGCCATTATAATCAGTTTCCAAAAGCTGTTCTAATGTATCTAATTTTCTGTCTACTATAAGTTTTGCCATTGAATTTACAAAATCGATGAACTCTTGATTTTTAGCAACAAAGTCGGTCTCACAGTTAATTTCGACAATTGCTCCTACTTTTTTATCATCACTCACATATGTACCTATCAGACCTTCAGCAGCTATTCTTCCTGCCTTTTTTGCTGCAGCTGCAAGGCCCTTTTCCCTTAAATACTCTATTGCCTTTTCTATATCACCATTTGTCTCAACCAAAGCTTTTTTGCAATCCATCATTCCTGCTCCGGTTCTTTCTCTAAGTTCCTTTACAGTTGAAGCATCAACCATACTAATCTCCTCCTAAACATTATTAAAGGTAAGGGATGGAGAATATTAAAAGAAAACTCCGACCCTTACCGCATAATCACTATTCTGCTAACTGTTCACCTTGTCTTGCTTCTATTACAGCATCTGCAATCTTAGAAGTTAAAAGTTTAACTGCCCTTATAGCATCATCATTACCCGGTATTGGATAATCAACTTCTTCTGGGTCGCAGTTTGTATCAACAATTGCAACAACCGGAATTCCTAATATATGGGCCTCTTGAATAGCTATTTTTTCTTTTCTTGGATCTACAATAAATATGGCTCCTGGCAATTCATCCATGTTTTTAATGCCACCTAAATTTTTCTCAAGCTTTTCTTTTTCTGCTTTTAGCTTGATTACTTCTTTCTTCGGCAATACATCAAATGTACCATCATTTTCCATTTGCTCTAATTCTTTTAGTCTCTCAATTCTTTTCTTGATGGTTTTGAAGTTGGTTAACATTCCACCAAGCCATCTCTGATTAACATAGAACATATCGCATCTTACTGCTTCAGATTCAATGGATTCCTGAGCCTGTTTTTTTGTACCAACAAAAAGAATACTCCTTCCTGAAGCGGCAACTTCTTTAACAAATTCATAGGCTTCTTCTACTTTCTTTACAGTCTTCTGAAGGTCTATGATATAGATGCCATTTCTTTCAGTAAAGATGTATTCAGCCATTTTGGGATTCCAACGTCTTGTCTGATGTCCAAAATGTACACCAGCTTCTAATAATTGTTTCATAGAAATTACTGACATTTTTTAATGCACCTCCTGTGGTTTTTCCTCCATAGCCATCTTCTTGACTAAAAGCATTGCTGCACCCTCTAGTCAATCAAGCTATGTGTGATTTTTCACATATTGTAGTATATCATATATGTACATTGTTGGCAATAAAATTATTTATGGAGTTATACTCTTATGCTTGCCAATATAAAACATTTTATTCAATATTTTATTAAGTAAATAGTCTTCTTCTCCAAACAATAGTAGATGATTTATTGTTGAAAAAAAAATGAACATTGATGCTAATCATCTATCGAAGTGAACCATATGGCAACTTAAATCATAACTACCCGTAAAACGGGTAGTTTGCTCTGAGGCTATAACCTCTGTTACCGGCCAGCGCCTAAAGACGCTGGCTTTCATTTCGTTCAATCCACTACGCCCTTGTCGCTTTTGCCGCCCCTTAAGGGACGACCGT
>NZ_FQZS01000045.1 GCF_900142105.1 Lutispora thermophila DSM 19022 | reverse complement strand
ACAAGCTCTAGATTCTCAGAATATATATCAGAAATTAAATTCATTCACTCATTCAGTTCTAAGGGAAATCCCTATGACAATGCCTGTATTGAGTCTTTTCATGCTGCCCTAAAAAAGGAAGAGGTTAACCTAGTAACCTACTACGATTTTAATGCTGCAAGACTGGCAATTTTTGAATACATAGAATCCTGGTACAACAGAAAGAGAATCCATGGTAGCATTGGGTATATTACCCCTCAGCAATGTGAGGATATGGCTAGAAAATCAGCATAGTAAATCCGAGTTTTTGTGTCTAAAATATTGACATAGGTCCAAGGTAAAACTGCCGTAAATAAAGAATGGTAGTTGAAGTAAACGATGTTCTTCATTTGACTGAAATAGAAGAAGATAATCTGGTATATGCACTGGTAAAATCATATACCCAAAGTGAAGCTTCCATGATGATGGTGAATATATGAGAAAGCAATTCGGGAGCAATCAAAAAAGTTGCTCCTATTTAATTATTGGGATTTTAAAATCTTCATTTACCAATGGTTGTGATTATGATGGATTGAAAGATACCATATTGGAAGCATGTCACATATTGCTATGTAGGAAATATATTGTTATTGAACAAGCTTATTAAATTATATGAAAGGAAGTGTTTTTATGTCAGTAATCAATGTGACACCACTTATGGATATTACAGAACTAATACTCTCAGACAATGTAAATGAAGGAGATGTACTCCTTTTGGAAGAGGGCATATATTTTCAAAGTGTTGCCGTTTTAAAAAACTATATTAGAATTGTTGCTAAGGGGCCAGGAGTCATCTTTGATGGTAGAAGTATCCTCCTTGATGCCTTCATACTGCCTGATGTAGTTGGAGTAGGGATAGAAGGTATCAACATAAGACATTATAGAGCTAGTGGCATATTAGTTGAATTTGGGTTTGGACATAGAATAATAAATAACAGAATTCATAATATGTTAGAACATGGAGTGGAAATAGTAAGTTCCAGGGATAATCTAATCTGGAGAAATGAAATTAGTTATTGTTACGATGGCATATTATTAATTGGAGGTAGCACAAATAATCGTGTTGTTGAGAATGTAGTTAGCAGATGTTATGGAGATGGGTTTGAATCCTTTTTATCACAAGATAGCAACAATGGCTTCATATCCAACAAATCCATAAGAAACAGGAACAATGGCTTAGAGATGTACGGCAGCAACAATCTGGCGTTTAATAATTTATTGATAGATAATGGTCTAGGGGTGATAGTAAGTCAAGAAAGAGACTCTGTGTTTATTGGAAATAAGGTTAAAGGTACTATATTTGGTACCCATATTATTTTTGAGGAATATACCAATTATTTTGCAGGTGGAAACAATGTAGTATGCAATCGTGAAGAAGGCATAGAGAATAATAACGGACAATTTGGAGTGTTCATAGATAATGAAATATCATATAATGGAGATTCTGGAATTTTGCTTGGTGAAGAATCTACAGGAAATCTTGTAATGAATAATAAGCTGGTATGCAATGTTCCGGAGAATATAATCGACATAGGTTCCAACAACAATATTATAAATAATATTGAAAAAACATGTGAGCTTTGTGAATCACCAAGTGCTGTTTGTGAAGGTTATTCTGATGAAGAAGATAATAATATCCATGAATCAAAGGCAGGTGTCAATTAATGGATGCGAAAATGAAAATAGAAAACGAAATAACCAGGAAGAAAAAAGTAATCGAAGATTGTGAAAATATGATGGACAGAGTTCCGAAACATTTAAGAACTAGCCAGGAAACTGCTCTGGAAATTTACAGGAGAGAATTAGAATCCCTTGAACAGGAATTAGCAAAGCTGTAAAATATGGATTTAATGAATAATTTGAAATAGCTATGTTTATGGAGTTGCCAAGCCTTAGTTTATTATGGCTTGGTTTTTAAGCATTTTGTCAGCAAAGAAATTATTGCATTGGAAGATGGTTATATTAGATTTGCTCCATGATTGCTTAATTATTTTCAATCAGTTTCTTTGGTGTTCTATCTGATCTTCTAAATTAACTGTGTGTATTGGTAAAAATGTAGTGTGAAGACTGAGTCGTTTAGACATCAGCATCAACATAAATAGGATATAGTTACAAATTCCAAAGAAATCGGTGAACCTTTTAAGGTGAGATCCTTTGTGTTTAAAGTAAGCAAACCTTGATATACTGTATAATTGTAAGAAGGTTGAATAACAGCATTTATAAAAAGGTTGTGATAGGAAACTTTTTTAGGATTGAGTATGCCTTTATATCCATACATTTTTATTTCATCATTGTTAGTATAGGTGTTTCTATCATGGGCAAGGGCATTATAAGTATAAGTTTTTGCTTTAAGAACTTGACCATAGCTGCCTTTTATGGTTATGAACTCTAAGGTAATAGGGGCTCCTTTGATAGGTATATCTGAGGTCAGTAAAGTGAGAAGTCCCTTTTTTACTTCATAATTAACTTTCGGCTGCAACACTCCATTGATATATAAATTAACAAGGGATACTTGTTCAGGATCCATTATACCTTTGTATCCATAGCATTTTAGTTCATCTTCGTCATTGAATTCTTTCTTCATCCCATTGGAAATGGTATTATAGCAATATACTTCTACCGGCAAGATCCTGCCGTTTCTATCTTTGAAAGTAACAAAGTTAATTATTATAGGAGCTTTTTTCTGAGGAACATCTTCTGTTTTTAATGTGAGCAATCCCTTTTTGATATCATAGTTAACCTTTGGCTGTAAGACTCCATTGATAAAGAGGGAACAGTACGAAACCTTATTAGGATCAAGGATGCCCCGCTTGTTGTATTTGCTTATTTCATCTTTATCAGTATATGTTTTTTTGATTCCATCAGAGAAAGTGGTATATTGATATATTTCAGCTTTAATGATTTTTTCTTTGTATGTAATATTTATTGCATTTGTGAAAAGGCATTGGTGAAATATTTTTGTAACATTGACACATTCTCTTTCTAATGCAAAAATATTGACATTTTCCGTTGAATTATCTATGACAGGAATAACTAAGTCTGCTTGACCCTCTGAATGAACAACAGTGCCAAGCATCACTTTTATTTTTTTATTAAGTGAATTATTTTTAGTGCACATGTCAGCAATACAACATTTAAAACTATAGGTTCTAAAAAATACATTAGTTCCTTCTGGTGCGTAAAGATGAAAAAATTTATATGCCTTAAATGGTATTGGTTTTGAGATGCGATTATCACCTATAAAAAGGGAAACATAGCCTTTTATTAACACCAAAAACTTGTTCATATCCACAATTTTTCCCGAGGGTAACTGGACACGCTTTTTAAAAACAATGTTAGGAGGTGTTATATTGATATATTTAATTGCATTGGGCTTGTATGGGTTTAAAATGTTTCCTTCTTTATCTGTAAGGTGACATTCAATTTTCCATGACATATTGTTAGACATCATTTTCACTCCAAGCAAACCTTCTACATTATTTTATTCCCATATATTGTTCATAGTTACATTTGAAACAGAAGGGTGGGCATGATGCCCCACCCTTTCTTTTAGTTAAGTTATTATTGTGGTATTAGAATCTGCATTTGGAACGAAGTTAGTAACAATTAGAGTAACTAGTGCATCTTCTGGAATATTGGTTGCATCCTGGATTATTACGTCTGTAGTTGAAACTGTATATAAGGTTTCCTGTTGCAATGCGCCATTTATAAACAGTAGATAATAGCCATTACCTGCTGTAACTTCAGTAATAGTAGTTACGGGATTATCTTGGTCGTCTATAAAAGCAGTTGCCGGAATGGTTAAGACTTCTGAAGCAATATGTTGAGGATCTACAGTATAAAAGAATCTTTTCACATCCGGGTTAGTTGAAACAGTTGTTACTGTTTCAGCAGTTATGGCAAGTTTAAACAATGTAGCCATGCTTTACCCTCCTTTTATGATTTGATTATCTTTGCACTACATAATATGTGGACTAGATGTGGGTGGTGCAGGACAAAACTTGATATTCTTATGTAGAGATATAAAAAAATATTTAACTGTTGAGTGAGTAAATTGGATATGTTACTCTAATTACAAATAAATATAATGTAATGCATTGGGAAAATTTAAGTAAGCAGAAGATAATGATGGTGAGGATAGAGTATGAGCTACTACGGTAGATAATAGAGATAGAAAGAAAGGGAGTGACACTCAATGACAAATGAACGGGTATACCAAATGCCATTTTCGAAGGTCTATCCATTGCTGGTTCAGAAGGCAGAACGTAAAGGGCGAAGCAAATCCGAGGTTGATGAAGTGATCTACTGGTTGACGGGATATGATTACTCCGGATTGCAAGAACAAATTGTAAAGAATGTGGATTATGAAACCTTTTTTAACGAGGCTCCCCAGATAAACCCAAATGCCCCTAAAATTACAGGAGTGATTTGTGGATATCAGGTAGAAGAAATACAAGATACTCTAATGCAGAAAATTCGTTGGCTTGATAAATTGGTTGATGAATTGGCAAAAGGAAAACCAATGGAAAAGATTTTGAGGAGTTAAAGCTTAGGGATTGTAGATAAGGAAAATAAGCCTTGCAGGAAATGTCCACCACAATGATAAAAGTTATAGGGATTGCAAGCCGTTGATTGGCATGTAATCCCATATAGCCTTGAATTAATAACTAAAGAGTTTTTGCATAATTGCCTATTTTTTTATCCATGGTTGTTATATGGTTTGTAAGCCAGTTTATAACCATTTTGTTTGCATTTATTACAACTAGAATATTACCACCAGATTCGTTATATTCTTTCTTCAATTTAGCAAGTTCTTCAATGAAGCTTGCATGTGCTTTCTTTTGGGCATCGAGCTCAGGGTAGCCGATTTTTTCCATATAGGCTTCTTCATCTTTAAAGTGTTGCTTTGTATAATCATCTAAGAAATCAATCATTGTATTTATATATTCCTTAGCTCTTTGTGCTTTACCGGCTTCAAATAGTTCATTAGCTTTTTCAAACCATATTTTGTGTTGGTCATCAATTTCCTTGACACCGACTGATAGGTTAGGAGTCCATGCAATGGCCATAAAAATCCTCCTTTCATATTATTTTCATCATATAGATTGTATAGCTTTTTACAGAAAAACTCAATAGATTTCCAAAAAGGATGATTTATGTGTCGAGAGTAATCAAAAGGAAGAACAAAAAACTTCTTTCTATGAGAATCAGATTTTGGATAAAGCTATCTGGTGGTGAAAGGAAGAATTATAATTGAAGGCGAAGGATGAGAAGATGTGATTGAAAAAATTAAGCTAAAGGATGTCGTAATCAGTATTGCTGATGATTTATTTGGAAGGAAGAGAATGTGGGAATAAAATTGATGATGAAATAGGGCCTATTTTCACACAATATATTGTGATGTTGGCAAGTACCATGGATATCATTTTTACAAAAGTGGGTGAGAAACTGAAGGAAAAGGCAACTATGATTCTAAAGCAGATAGCTAAGTGTATAAATATAAATGACTAAGAACCTAAAATGCTTTAAAAACTGTTATGCAAGATTCTTGATGAATGTAAAATTAAAATAAAGGAGAATGAAAGATGAAGGTATATGATTTTACAGTAAAAAGCAATATGGGAGAAGATGTATCTTTATCCCAGTACAAAGGAAAAGTTCTGCTAATTGTAAACACTGCCACAGAATGCGGCTTGACTCCTCAATATGACGGTTTGGAGGCACTGTATAAGAAGTATAAAGATAGGGGATTTGAAATTCTGGATTTCCCTTGCAATCAGTTCTTAAATCAAGCACCTGGTACAGACGATGATATTGCCAATTTTTGCAAATTGAACTTTGGAACAACTTTTCCTCGCTTTGCTAAGGTAGATGTCAATGGAGAAAATGCTAGTCCGCTATATGTATGGCTCAAAGGGCAGGCTCCAGAGGATAAGGGAGATGCAGATACATTGGCATTTGAGGAAAAAGTAAAAAAATATACACCTGATGCGAGACCTGGCGATATTAAATGGAATTTTGGAAAATTTCTCATCGATAGGAATGGAAATGTATATGCCAGGTATTCACCGGCTTATAAGCCAGAACAACTAGAAAAAGATATTGAGAAACTTCTTTAAACTAACCGTTAATAAATTGTAATGTTCATGAAAGAGTTCACAAGAAGCAAATATTCTGTTATGAGACTGTGAATTTCCTGTCTGCAACATTGGTGATAATAAGAAAGGCTGTTGCACAACATATAGTTGATTAGTAGTGCACAGCCAATTTTTGTTTTCATCGAACTTTTCAAGTCTATTAGATGAAAGTATTTCTTCATATGTATAATCAAGATCATGGAAACTAGTGTCATTCCTCATTTACATGGTCATTGTTGACACCTTTAAGAGGGCAAGCCAAAATCAGCAGTTGTGGAATAGGCGTATATATTATGATAATATGGGTGCCTCCGTTGAAGGATTTAACCTGTTTATTAAATCAGCTATTTTATTGAGATAGTTTTATAAACATCAAGTATACCAATGCAGTTGGTGAATCAATACATCATCCAAGGACATTATAAGATAAGAAAACTAAGAGTCAGTTGGGTTATGAATGTCTCTATAATTAATTCAACTGACATTTAGAATTTACTTTAATCACAATTCCATAGAAACTATGACATTTCTTTTTAATAATGATGAATCAAAGGTACATCTCCAACATTTAGTAATTGAATCATAAAATACCTTTCGAAATTTTGATAATAATAATTATTCTTTTTATTTTTGTCGAAAATAGACGAATAATCTTGAAATTTACCATAATTAGTCGTAAAATTTAAAGGTATGTACATATAAAATTATATTAATTATCTATTAATAATAAGTTGCTGATTTATGGTAAATACCAAATATATTCATAGTAAAACTATATTGGGATTATGGCACAATTAGTCAAAGTATCCAATCTTTATTTTTGACCCATTATGCGATTATTTCACTTTTAATTTAACAATTAACAGATTTAAAAAGGAGGAGTTAATATGAAGCTCAGAACACGGTTACTTTTAATGCTATTATCTACTAGCTTAATTCCACTACTGATCTTTTCAGGTGTGTCCGGATCCGCATTTGTATCAACTTCCAGACAGTCTATCTATCAACTGAACAAGGACAAATTGGAGGTTGCAAAAGCTGAAATAAACGGAATGCTTGAGAAGAATTTTAACACATTACATATTATAGCCAATCAACCGGCAGTTCGTAATTTTGATATAGAAAATACGAAAGATGTTCTGTTAGGTGCTAAAAAAGCAAATCCAGATATAATTATTTCTCTTGCTGATGCACAAGGGCAACAGGTTGTTAGAAGTGACGATGATGCTTTAATCAATATCGGTGATAGAGGGTTTTTTAAGCAAGCAATGAGTGGGATTGAAGAATGTGTATCAGATATTCTCGTAGCGAAGGATACTGGAAACCTAATTGTAGTTATTGCCACTCCGGTTCGTGATATGAATAACAACATAGTCGGAGCCCTACAAGCAAGTATTGGGCTTTCACAAGTAAGTGAGTTTGTTACAGAACTTTCAGAAGGTAGTACAGATGTCTATGTTCTCTCAAGGCAAGGTACCGTATTGGCCCATCCTAATATGGAATATGTTCAAAACCAGGAAGATTTCAATTCATTGGAATTTATACAAGCAGGTCTTGCGGGACAAAATGCTACTCTGAAGACTGCAAACATCGAAGGTGAAGAAGTCATTGTCAGCCATGCATTGAACCAACAGGCAGGTTGGTTAATTGCCGTAGAGACACCTGTTGCGATGGCTATGTCTTCTTCCTATAAACTTTTGAATGTATGTGTTGCTATGCTTATTGCAGCTGCTATAATTGTTGGATTATTGGGTTTCTACTTCTCAAGACGATTTACAAAGCCACTGGTGGATGTGTCCTCAATAATAAAAACAATAGCCGATGGGGATTTGAAAGATTTTGAAGTTAAAGTAAATACAAAGGATGAAATAGGAGAACTTTATCACAGCCTGAAGACTATGACTGAAAACTTAAGAGGCTTGGTAAGCAATATTCAATCCGTTGCTTCGAATTTAGCCTCTCATTCTTTGCA
>NZ_FQZS01000005.1 GCF_900142105.1 Lutispora thermophila DSM 19022 | reverse complement strand
AATATATATCAGAAATTAAATTCATTCACTCATTCAGTTCTAAGGGAAATCCCTATGACAATGCCTGTATTGAGTCTTTTCATGCTGCCCTAAAAAAGGAAGAGGTTAACCTAGTAACCTACTACGATTTTAATGCTGCAAGACTGGCAATTTTTGAATACATAGAATCCTGGTACAACAGAAAGAGAATCCATGGTAGCATTGGGTATATTACCCCTCAGCAATGTGAGGATATGGCTAGAAAATCAGCATAGTAAATCCGAGTTTTTGTGTCTAAAATATTGACATAGGTCCACATTTTTATCATAATCATAAGCGTTAAATATATCCATTGTATTTCTCTGAATTGAAATCAATTTTGACATATCATTAAATAATAGGTTTTTAGGATACTTGCATTCGATAAACATTTTGTTAAGTTTTATATTTACTTTATTCATTATTGCACATCCTTACCACCAATTGTATATATTTCAAATTTATTATAATATTTTACATAAGTTTCATAAATCCTCCAAAAAATAAAAAATCAGGGTAGCCTTTCGGTTACCCATTTTTCTTAACTCTCGCTATTATATCGTCTTTCCAAAATAACTTATCATCCGGCATAACCTTTATAGGAGTAAGTTTCCCTCGCTTTATTAAATCAGCTATATTCTGTCGTGTACATCCCATGAGTTTTGCTGCTTCCGTTGTATTTACAGTGTTTTCTTGAATAAACTTTGCTAGATCATCTCTGCTATTGAATGAAAACATTCCCTATTTCCTCCTTGACACTATTATGTTTAATACTAAAGCTAAAGCTAATAGCACAAACTTAATATAGTCCAATACTCCTGGCGCAGCAAAATCTCCATCAATTATCTGCAGAAGTACCAATGCCACCAGTATTATTGTTATAAGATTTCTTTTCATATATTAACGTGGTTGTGATATAATATATTTAGGGTTGGGGAGGTTTCCCTCCCTGGGAGACTTACTTAGAATTTCTGAGTTCTTTAATCAGCTGCCACGCTGTGAGGATTAGAACCAGAATTTCCAGTAAGTCTTTTACTTTTTCAACCACTTTTTCACCTCCTTTCAATTATTATACTAAGATACTTTACTATGGTCAAGTATTTTTAAATATTTTTTCCTTTTTTATAAAAATTTTCCTCGCACCCACAAAAAATAAGGGGCAAGCACTAAAGCCTACCCCTTTATTCCAGAGCCTTTTTAGCTAAATATAGCTCCTGTACCGCTGATTCAATCATAACTTCAAGATCCTGTATACCAATATTTATACCCTTGCTATTCAAATAATCTATTACATATTCCTTCTTAGGTATATTTATCAATCCTGCATCACGCATTTGCTCTGCTGCCTGTACTGCTATTTTTACCAAGTTATAGATATTTCCTCTTTGCTCTTTTGTAGTTTTTTGCTTAATAAAAGGAACTATCAAATATGTTATGATAGCTCCTAGTATTGGAATAATAACCTTTGCAATTATATCTATATTCATCATTTAACCTCCTTTGCAATTCTATCAATCATGGACCAGAATAACCATTGAGGAACATTTTCACCCAAGCTTTTCTTCCATTCCTCAGGATTATTTACAATACCTTTTTTAGCTAGATTATCTATAGATTTTATTCCCATTTCTTCTTTCCATTTCTCTAATGTCATATTAACCACATCCTCTCTCAATGCTTTTATGATTTCTTGAAATTGAAAATTCTGTCCAGGACAATTCGGTTTTCTTATAGGATCTATTTGATAGTGACCTACAATATGGTCTCTATCCAAAGGTATCTCAATGCCATATATCCTTTTAACTTCATTTATAATGTATCTATGCAGCCATATAGTAGCTTCTAATTGAATATCAGTTAATCTTCCTTGTCCTTGTCCTGAAAAGCCTTCATGTTCTATTGATATAGTGTAATAATTAGCATTAGTTTTTCTGAACCTGACTTTTTCAAGTGTAGATTTGCTACAATGGTTGTTCTTACTAATATCAGTAGATGTACCATTAGCCCATGCACTGTCTTTAAGTTCTACTAATTGCACAATCCTCCCGTCTTTAGCCACTACAAAATGAGCAGATGCCTGCGACTTAGGATTGCATAGCCAACTAACTGAACCTTCAAAACTGCCTTCCGTGATATGATTTACTATCATATCAGGCTTCCAACCATTTCGCCCATTATACTTATTGGGAGACAACTTCTTTTCTATTTTAAATTCTTTTTTCATAATCTCCATTTACCTCGCTTTTAGGCTTATCTAATTCTTCTTCATAGGGCTTCATAAGTTCTTTATTTTTCTTTTTTGAAAATAACAAAAGCCAGTGCAGATCAGCACCAGCTTCAATAAGGTTTTCTATATTTGATTGAAACTCTCTCATGAACATTACTGAGTATACAAAGGATGCTAGAAATATACCAGCCTTCTTCAGATATATAACCCTATAGCTTAATCCTGTGAGGATCGCTATAGTCAAGTAAGCTATTATTTTTTTCTCAGTTCCATTCCATAACGATTTAGAAAACAGTTCTTTACTTTTTATGGCCTTTCTATAACCGCCATTTTTAACTATAATACTATACTTTTAGTAACAATATCAAGAAAAGCGGCCGCAAGTACCGCAGCCAAAGATATCATGTAGGCTTTTTACGGAAACATGACATAAGTTATAAAACTAAGTATGGCTCCGATAATGGGCTTCGCTCCAGTAAAAGCTTTGCTTGTAAATTCTTCAATACTTTTTAACAGTTCTACATCCATATCGCACCTCCAAAATAGTAGCAGGGCATAAAAAATACACCCTGCTAAATGTTGTGCTACAATATTTTTCTAAGTAATAATGTATCTATACTCATCTTTGGAAATTCTTTCATCATCAATCATCTGTTGTAACTTTTCTATTGTAACTTTATTAGCATTGTAAAGCCTTTTTAAACTTTCAATCAAAATACTCATTACAACATCCCCCTCTCAATCAGTTCGAGAGTATAATTATCAATAACCTCTGCTATAATATCTGTATTTTCTTGCCTTCTTAATTCTTTTATTCTCTCATCGGCTTGTCTTTTTAATTCTTCATCTAGTTCATAAGTAGCACCGTTCCACCTATACCATCCGCCATTTATTCCCGCAGGCAAGTGTGTTTCTTCTAAATGTACTTCTGTATATCCTTCAAAAGGATATTCTATAGCATCTCTAATAATATTATTTTCATCAATCTTTAAATAAAACGTCAAAATTATCCCTCCTATAAACTTGGTAAATTATATATTTTAGGGAATAAAATCACCTTCCCTACATTTCCTGCTGATATAGTTTCCATAGCAATACCAAATTTCCATTCAGGCGGAGAGTAAGTAAAATATTGATTCTTCTTTGTTATTTTTTGAATAGAATCGTATACGTCTGATTTATAAATTATTATAGATTGAGAAGAGTTACCTATTGCTAAATACGTACCATCAGAAGGACTAAATCTTACACTTGACACAATAGAAGTAGGTAAAGTAAGAGGATTAGCTATTTTCGTAAATGTATCCCCATTTCCTTTATATATAGTTATATACGTTGAATATACGTGCCCTACTGTTAAATAAGTATCGTCTGTACTCCATTCTAAACATCTTACAATTGGCGGTAATATGTCAGGGTCATTAACTTTATTAACCCCGCTTTCCCACAAGCCCATCCTTTTTAGCATAATTGGATCTGCTTTAGTTATGGCTTCATATGCTTTACCTATTGCTTGCTCATTCCAACCGTCAGGAAAATTTACATTACCTCCACCGCCATGTCTAACTAAAATTGCTTCTCCCATTATCTCACCACCTTTATTTGAATTGGAATACTAACAGCAGGCTTTTCTGTAGCGGAAAAAGTTATTGAGTTAGCTGCTGTGACTGCTCTATAAATCTTAGCCCATGTTTCTTGTCTTGCTGTATCGGTTGCATATGTTCCACTCATTGTTACATCTATGATTGGATTATCGGTTTCTAAAATATCACTAATTGTCACTGTTTTTGTATATGGAGCAGATGATCCTGACCAAGATGTATCTAAAGTAACAGTATACGTTGCCTGAACTGCCTTATTATTCCAATTAGTTCTTTCTGCACTGGTTATGTATTTTGTACTATCATTGAGGTGTGAAGTCAATGCATCATTCACAGTTTTAACAGAGTTGGGAGTGGCTGCTGTATCTTTTGAAGTTGATGATACGCTATCAGTTAGCTGTACATGGCCTTTTGCAGAGGTAGACGCACTTTCATTTTTATGTGCATTAAAGTTAGTTTGAACCGTATTAGCTGCTGTGTTAGCTTTTTGCTGTGCTCCAGCAGGTGTTTCTGCTCCTACACCGGATGCAGTCAACTCTACAGCTCCCGTTTTCCCATTTACAGAAGTTACGGGTATTTTTATGTTTCCTACTTTGTTATCTATTTCTTTTAGTTTCTCATCAACAATATCAGCATTTTCATTAAAGTCTTCTATATTCACATAATCTGTAAGCTCTGGTTTCTTTAAGTTATAATTATTTGTGTACTTCATTTACTCACCCCATTTAATGATCTTAAATCATTCCATGTCATATTTAAGCAATCTCCCCAAGTCTTTTGATATACAAACTCCCATGTATTGAAAGTAAATGTATATGTCAGACCTAAGTGTGCAAGTATGATAATATCTAAAGCTTCTTTTAAACCATCCATGTTATTAGGAATCCCTTTAGTGCCTGCAAATTTTATTTTAAAAACTCCTGGAGTATCAGTTTTGTTAATTTCCACTTCACCATTGCTATAAGCACTAGCGACTTCTTATATAGTTTCTTCGGTTGTTTGATCAAATACCGCTCTATACCTTGAAGAAATTTGCTCTCTCCTTTGGTCATATTCTAGGTCCTTCCTAGATTGAATACCTAGATCTCTCTCATATATGTGTAACATTTCTATAGCTGTATCCAGAAGCATATTCCTTCCAACAACATCTATGTCTTGCTCTAATCTTCTCAACTCCTTGTCATAGGCATTTAAGATAGCATCAAATACAATAGATTTCCTCTCATACCAAGGAAGGTACTCAATCATAACGCCTTTATAGTCCCTTATAGATACAACTACATTAACTACCATTTCAGTAATAGTTCTCATTATTGATGGGGAATAATCAACTCTTACTCCTTTTATTTCTACCCCACTATCTGTTTCTATAAATACTAAAACTAATCTTCCCCATTGATACAGACCTATATCATTCCATGTTAGAGTATTTACTTCATCCCATCTACGTTTTATATTCATACTATCACTTAATCCTTATAATCAATTAATTTTTAGGTATTTTATATTGAGATGAAATATCAATGGTTTTAATAAATTCCGCTGGAGCTTTCCGAAGAAGATTGCCTCCTATCTCACTGTCAAATATACTTATATGAGTTATGGGGCCCCAGTTTTCTCCTGCTATTGGGAATAATATATCTGCATTGTTGCTAGCTTGACCTTCATTTGGCTCCGTAAATGTAACCGGTTGTCTCACATAACTTGATGTTTTAACCTCTATTTCCTCATTAAAAAGACCTACAAAAACATTTTGTAGGTTGTCACTCAAAACTTTATTTTTCAAATATGTTGTCATATGGTTCATTAAATCACCCCCATTATAGCAACTTCTTCCTCACCTATAGTTATGTTTGATATATCTCCATTAATTTTTAAATCACTATAATCTAATACACCTTCTGTGCCTAAGATAATACTTCCTATTTGTGCATAGCTTATATAATTTGTTTTAAAATCGATAGATTTCAGGTATTATGTTATATTTTGTCTTATATAATTCTTGACTTGTTGCTCTGTATATCCATCAGTTAAGACTAAATTAACTGAAATATTTAATTCTACAGGTTTAGCCGATACAACTGTAACATCTGCCCCGAAAGGCCTTTCTGCTTCTATGTGGTTAAATACATTATCAATTAGTTCTTGGCTTGCTGGTTTCCCATTAGAATCAATTATTATTACTTTTACTGTGAGTGGACCGTTCCATCTAGGTATTACTCTTACTCCACCTACTCCCACAACTTCTTTAGCCCACTGTTCATAATGATACTTATTCCCTGCTTTTGCTGGTCGTTGTAACTTGTCAAGGAACTAATGGAAACACACAACGAAACAGTATATTCTTTAGCAGAAATAGTGCATTTAAGCCCTGCAACTATTTCAAGATACTCAAATGCAGAAATGGCTCCTAAAATCACTACAATAGAAGTTTTAGCAAATCATTTTAATGTGAACCCAAGTTGACTTATGGGTTATGATGTACCAAAGCAAATGGAATCTAAGGATATAAGCAAAGATGATAAAAAAGAAATCCTTACAAGAGCAGCTCATGCAGTAGGACATGAAGGTCCACTGAGTGAGGATGATATGAATAAAATTGAACTGGCAATAAAAATTGCTTTAGCAAAACATAAAGAACAGTAGGTGATACTATGAGCGCTTACGAAAAGCTATTGGAAGAGTTCAGCCAATATATAATAATTGATGATGCTGCCAATTTACCTTTTAAAGTTAAAGATTTTTATACTAATGAGCATAAATCTAATATAATCCTGTTGAATAAGAATCTCAAAACAACAGCAGAAAGAACTTGTATCTTAGCAGAGGAAATTGGTCATTACTGCACGACTGCAGGTGATATACTAGATCAATCAAAAATCCAAAACAGAAAACAAGAGTATAAAGCTCGTCGTTGGGCTGTTAAAAAGCTTATTAGGGTAGAACAGTTTATAGATGCATTCAATGCCGGAGTAACTAACAAAGCTGAACTAGCAGAGTTTTTGGAAGTAACAGAAGATTTTATAGATACAACATTAGATCATTTTAAAGCAATATATGGCATCTCACACAGTATAGGGGAATACATAATATTTTTTATTTATAAACATTTATAGCACAAGTCAAATATAGATGGCATGGTTAATGTAAACAACCAGAGTAGGCTCTAATAAATAATAAATCCATAGTTTATTGCTTTATCTTGAATAACAGCCGAAAAAGTTAATACATTATTAAAAAGTACCGGCCTGCGCTGGATAGTTTTTTAATCCCATAAGGTTGTCCGGAGCAGACCGTACTTTTCTTTCATATCTGCATTTCATTATATACCCAGCAACTGTTTCTTCTTTGCCTCGAACTCCTGCTGAGAAATTATGCCCTCTTCCATAAGAGCCTTGTACCTCTTAATTTCCTCTATAGGATCTACAGATGGTGCAACAGATTTTTGCACTCCTTGTGCACTGGTGGTACCAAAGGCCACAGATATTTCAACTGTTCCCGGAAAAGCTACTGTCTTGAGTGCTTTAACCAACTTTTCAATTTCCTTAATGCTATCCTGATAGTCTCTGATATAGTCATTTACATTTGGATGTTCATGGGAGAATCGAGGTCCATCCATATCACACTTGATCACTGTCCAGTATGGATGATCTAAATACAGCTCCACGTTAAAAGCCTTGAAGGGTTCCGGAATATCAAAAAGCTGAATAGGTGCTGTCCTGTTTTCTTTACCATCATCCATCTTGTCAATAGCACGAGCCAGCTGTTTGCTCATCATATATTGAGCTATTTGAGGTGCAAGTGCCATAGCCCGTTCCGGTACGGTACTGGTATAACAGCGTATGCCCTCTGACGAACCCTCAAACAGAGGAATATTGTCCTCTTTAATAATGAAGGACTTTAAATGCTTGCCTTCAAAAACGGTTTTATCTGGATTTTTGCTCATGCAAAACAGTTTATTCTGATAATCGAATATGATTTTTGTATCCCAAATGCCAAAGTCAATCTTTTCAGAAACAGCAAACTTGCTTTTTAAATGTTGGTTTTCATCATAAAATGCTAAGTATTCCTTAAATCCTTGCATTGTTAGATTACATTTCTTATCATTATCCATGTCTATTTTGCTGTAACAAGTGTCACATATATACTGGCCCTCAATTTTCGATGGCAAAAACCATGAAATCTTACCTCCACAGATTGGGCAAGGAGGTTTTTTAGAAAATAAGCCCATAATCATTTCCTCCTTTGTTAACATAATTATCTTGTTCCGCCACCGGAACCGCCACCGATAGAACCTCTACCCCCTCCTAAGGAAGTAAATCCTCCACCTCCGCCGCTGCGTTTTTTCTGCTCTCTCCAATTTTCAGCTCTTTTCATATTGTTATATAACAAGTAGTGATAGGAATAAGCCGTATCCAAACTTTGACTGTAATACGTCAATTCCATAGAGATTTCCGGATATAACTCTTTCATTTGTTTTGCCACCTGATCTGCTATACCAAATAGCATAGCATAGGTGAGCAATTCTCTCCAAATGGGTATTTCCTTAATACCTCTCTCAGCAATCAGTGAAAAATCCTCCAGATATCGTTTGAGGCCCATAAGCTCCCCCAGCTCTTTCTCTCCATCCGGTGTCAGATCCTTTAACCTTGCAGGAACATTCCAGCGTTTAAGACACTGCTTTTTACTTAAATAGGCTCTTCCTGCACTATCATGTTTATCTATATATGCGCGAAGCAGTCTGTAATTTTGGTTTGCATAGCATTCCAACTCCTTTGGCTGTAAAATGCCATCAGAACCGGCAGCCCCCTCTAGCACCGTATATAAATACTCATCATATTCATTCATTTTTTCATGGTTGCTGCCCATAAGGCACAGGCTGACAACTTCTTCAGTCTTGCCCAAAAAGCCTACTTGCTGAGTTTCCACTGGCGAGAGACATCCTAGCTGGATCAATCTTAACATACTTGTGGCGAGAATGGCTCCGTCCTCACAAACATCAAACATTCTCCCTAACACATAGGTGGCACTTAGATTGCCCTCGTTAGGAATATCTCTAAAATAACCAAATCTTTCTGATAAATCTTTTTTCTTTTTTTCTTTTCTTTTCTTACTTATTTTTCCAATAAGTATGGTCAACCCTAAGGGAAGTCCTATACATAGCAGCATAGAAATCAATATGGCTAATAGGGATATTCTCCCAGAACTATCGTAATCGCTGCCTAAAAATGCTTCTTCACGCACTTCTTCAAAGCTTCCAGGCTCTTGCCGTAAGGGAGACAGTATTCCCTTTTCCATTGCAAACATTACAGTCACATGATTTTCTGATAATAGGGGCGTATCTGTGCGAGCAACGATACTGCCGTTCTCAAATAACACCTGTCCATCAAAGCCAAAACCCCATATATCCGCATTATCATCAGTAATGGGTGTTCCATCAGCAAGCTGTATTTCAACTGTAACATGGGTAGGAGTTGTGTTCATTTTGTCATTGACAAAACGAAAATTGACACCATCTTTGTCACTGTAACCACCTACCACATTATCCAGCTTATATTCCATGGTATAATGGTTTTCACCGTATTGGCTTATACCGAAACATATTTCATATCCACCGTCTGTTTGGTTGATTCCGCATTTTTTAGATTTTTCTTCAAAGCTCCAGTCAATATTCCAATCCTCTACAGTATCATATGTACCATTCTGGTCTGATACTCTTAGACCGCTGATAGTAAGATAATCAGGTGCGTTCATAGAGATATAGACTTCTGTACCTTCTTCAAAGCTACCTTCCCAGTTTTGGATGATGCCCATAGAACCATCATCGTAAATGATAGCTTGTATATCAATGGTGTCCACATGATTTGCTGCAAAAATAGGGAAAGGCAAGATAAACAGCAAGACAAAGCAAAAAATCAAAACTTTAACTGTTTTTCTCATAGAGCACCTCATTTCATGCTTGGCATATCCGTCTTGGTCGGTTGTTCCTCCAGATAGTCTCTTTGTTTAAATCCTAACATGCTGGCAATTAAGCATGCAGGAAACATTCGAATTTCTCGGTTAAGCTTTGTTACACTGTCGTTGTAGATAAGACGACTTGTTCGTACCATGTTTTCGTAGGTTTCCACTGCATTCATTGTTTTGATATAGGTTTGGTTTGCCTTTAATTCAGGATATTGTTCTGTTACCATAGCAATCCTGCCCAAAGCTTCAGAAATAATTCCTTCCTGGCGTAGAACATCTTCCGGCGTAGATTTTGCCGTAATAACGCTTCTTCTCGATTTAATGGTCTCAATCAATGTTTCACTTTCGTGTTTTGCATAGCCCTTTGTCAAATCCAAAAGAGCCGTTAATGCATCAAAACGGCTTGATAGCTGCACTCCAATTTGGCTCATGGAATTGCTTACATTCTCATCAAGAGCTACCAGTTTACGTTGCGTAGAAATTACCCATAGAGCAATTACCACAACAATTACGATAATTGCAATAAAAATTGGCAACATAATATAATCCTCCTCTTAAATTTTTTGTCAGGTAGGCTAAGTTTGCTTACCTGTCCATTTTATTTCTTATATAGCTGGAAATCAAGCCACAACTTCATTTTCAGTTTTTATGCCTATGGTGACAAAGTAATACTATTGCTGATCTCGCTGATCATTTATGGTAAGACAAACTCATTATCGGCACTGTGTATAAATGTAATCACATATTGTTCTGTCATGTCACCATTGTAAAGTTTTACCACTTGAACCATTTAATCTATGCTATCTTCATTTTTCTATAAAAATCATATCAACATACCGTATTGCTATTCATATTGACATCACTTTCAAAAGCAGCTAATTCTATGTCAGTGTAAGTGGAACAATAGACTTCCTCAATATACTTCTTTTACTATATTCTCATCCCATATACTTCTTTTACTATATTCTCATCCCATTCATAAACCTCTAAGTCATTTTTCATGGCAGGTATAACGACGATAGAAGAATCAGATCCAGCTAATATATAATTCCATGTTGCTCTGCAACGACACTGAAAACATACGGAACATCCATAATGATATAAGCAAAACTTGTAGAAACAAAACCTGCTTCTAAAACTGTTCCGATATTGCTTGATTCTCCAAATCTCATTATGTAAGACTGACTGCATCTTCACCGACGCAAACTGCTAGGTTCATTGTAATAAAGAGTACTGATACTTTTTCATATTATTTCCCCCGTTCATTAATGTCTACTGTACAAGTAACCTTTCCCTGTATTAAATCTATCACAAACTCAATTTAAAAACTGCCCGCTGAATGAAATGAGGTTTTTTTGACATGAAATATAGTTTTTCATTATTCGATGAGGTAATTTCACATTTAACTTTACTTTTGTAAGCTATTTTTGAAAGCTATTAAATGGAATAATAAATAAAAATCTAGTAGAAAAATCATATTCTACTAGATTTAGTAACCTCGATGCAATTAACACATTGTAATAGAATTATTAAAAATAATATACTAAATTATAACCTTCTCCATCCTATTCCAGCATATTTTATATCATTTGCTCTTAAGTTCTTCTCGTGAAACATTCTGCATCCATCAATTATTACAGGATTTTTCATTAATTTTGTAAACACATCAATATTGATATTTAAAATTGAATCCCAGTCTGTCATTATTACAGCTGCATTTGCATTATGCAAAGCACTTTCATAATCATTGTAGAACTCTAAATTTTTTTGCTCTCCTAACTCTTTTTTTGCATTTTCAACAGCCACAGGATCATAACACTTTAATACTGCATCTTCTTCCATAAGTTTCCTAATGAGTTTAATTGATTGAGACTCTCTTATGTCATCAGTCCCCTCTTTGAAAGCTAATCCCAGCACGGCTATTGTTTTATCTTTGATATCTCCAATCTCATTCTTGAGCTTCAATATTATTCTTTCTGCCTGAGATTCATTTACTTCAATTACAGACTTTAATATCTTAGGCATATAACCTAATTTTTCAGAAAATGTAATCAGAGATTTAACATCCTTAGGGAAACAACTTCCTCCAAAACCACGACCTGGCTTTAGATATTTTATTATATCAGGTCTAATGTTTCTCCCCTCAATATTCATAGATAGACGCCTGTCCATATGGACTCCTTCTAGTACTTCTACAGCATCAATATCCTCAATTTCCTCAGAAATTGCTGCAATTTCATTGGAAAAAGAAATCAAAGTTGCCAGTAAAGCATTGGAAGTATATTTTACCATTTCAGCTGTTCTAGGATTTGTCTTAACAATAGGCGCATCAAAGTAACCTTTATATATTTTACTGAAAACATCAAAACTTTTATCATCCATGGCACCTATTACTATCCTGTCCGGATTCATAAAATCTTCAACAGCATTTCCTTCCCTTAAAAATTCCGGATTCATCACAAGTCCAAAGTCACCCAATCTTTTTCCAGATGCTACTTCTAAAATTCTCATGACCACAGTATCTGTAGTTGTAGGTACTACAGTACTCTTTACACAAACTACATGATAATCTTCTTTCTCTTTTAAAATCATTCCTATATCATAGGCCACTTCCTTTACATATTCTAAATCTATTTTCCCCTCTGAAAATGGAGTGCCTACTGCTATTATCGATACCTCTGAATTTTCGACTGCATATTTTATATCCGAGGTAGCTTTCAATTTACATCCTACAACCTCCAAAAGAAGCTCTTCCAGATGATTTTCAAAAATAGGCGATCTACCACTGTTAATACTATTTACAATGTTGTCTACTCTGTCAACACAAATAACATTGTGACCTTTTTTTGCTAGACATGCTCCTGTAACCAATCCAACATAACCAGTTCCAATAATTGATATATTCATGTCATTACCCCTGTCTTCTATTATTTAAAAATATTATCAGTAAAACCTGGTGACACATTTTCAATCTCTTCAATCTTTTTTCTCAACACATTTATATAGTGTCCATATACATAACCCTTTGGCTCAAATTGCCAAAGCATTATATAATCTGTTTTGTTTATCATTCTAAGTCCACTGAAGTGATAGAATACCATTCGAACGTTATCTACATATACTCTGTCATCATAAGTTTTAATCTGATATAGATGCTCGTTCCATGATGCTACATTAAATCCAGGATGTTCAAGATAATAAATGTTTCTGTAATGTTTCTTCAGCCTATCAAGATGACCTTGATCGCCAAAGTTTCCATTATCAAAATAGTCATAACACCAGTTAAAACATTGCCTCTTCCACCATTTAAGAGCCTCCAACCCAATTTTATCTCTTTTAAAACATACAAATCCTCCATTTATATTTTTTGAGCTTCTGTGTGTAGTAACTATCACTGACCATTTTTTAATTCTATTGATAATGCTTAATGGATCTGAAAAGAAGTATATATCACTATCAACGTATAGTATTTTTTTGATTTTAGAATGTTTCTTAAATATATATTCAATTACAACTGGTTTTATAGTCCAACAATATTCATATATTTTCCTCTCTTTTCTAAGGTTAATTAAGGTTTTATCTTCAAGCTTTGAAAAATCTATTATAACAGCTTTTGAAATGCCCATTTTTTTGAGCAGATCATAGGATTCTCTATCCACACAAAATACAAATAAATGTGCCGCCATCCTGTTTTTTATTATCGATTCATAAAGTGCCAAAAACTGATGAATTCTTAATTTTGATATAATAGTACATAAAGCAATATCCATAATCTCAGTCCTTATTTTCATATATTCTTTTCTTAATAAAATCCCAGTTCTCATTAAGCTCAATATAATCCTTGTATGTGTCTATTGCAGCCCAAAAACCCTGGTGTAAATATACTGCCAATTGCTTATCCTCCACAAGCTTTTCCAAAGGTTCCTTCTCAAATACACAGTTGCCTTTTTCATCATCAATATATTTGAATATCTCCTTATGCATAACAAAAAAACCACCATTTATTATCTGATCTGTTTCCGGTTTTTCCACGAATTTTTCAGCTATACCATTTGATATTTTCAAGATTCCATATTGACTTTTGGCTTTTACACCTGTCATAGTCGCAATCTTTCCCTTTTCCCTGTGGAATTCCAATAGTTTTTGTATGTTTATATCTGCCAGCCCATCTCCGTATGTGAGCATGAATTCATCATCTTCAATGTATGGTTCAATCTTTTTTATCCTGCTGCCTGTCATTGATTCCTCCCCGGCATCTATAAAGGTTATTCTCCATTTGTTGGAACCTCTCAAAAAAGTAATTTTAAAATCACCTTCTCTGTTATCAATAATCATATCATAATTCATCCACGGACTATTGATAAAATACTCTTTTATCTTTTGCCCTTTATAGCCTATAGGTAGTATGAAATCATTAAAACCATGATGATAATATATATTCATTATATGCCATACCATAGGACGGCCATCTATAATTATCAAGGGCTTAGGAATATCTTCAGTTATTTCTCTGATTCTGGTTCCCTTTCCCCCGCAAAGAATGACTACCTTCATACGTTCACCTCCTGTAGACAACTTCCTCTAATACATATTAGTACAAAGTCATCTTATATGTGTCACTATACCAGGCTAAAAGCCTCTTTAAGCCTGTCTCCAAATTTACAGAAGGATTATAGTTTAAAAGATTTCTTGCCTTCCTTAGATCAGGACATCTTCTTCGCGGATTGTCTATAAGATAATCCTTATCATTGCTTTTATCATATATAATTGTTGTGTTTCCAACAACTTCAGCAACTTTTTCTGCCAATTGCTTCATGCTTATTTCTTGTTCATCATTTCCTATATTAAAAGCCTCTCCATTATACTCGGACATCAGGACTTTGATAAAACCTGTAACAGCATCACTTATATAGCAAAAGCTTCTTGTCGGTCTTCCATCGCTTAAAATTTCTATTTTTTTGTCATATAGGGCTCCTTTAAAGAAATCAGATATAACTCTCTTATCATCAATTCTCAAACCTGGACCATAAACATTAAATGGTCGTACTATCTTTATTGGAACATCATACTGTTTCCAATAATTAATGCATAGGGTTTCACCCAACCGTTTTGACTCATCATAACAAGCTCTTGGTCCAACACATGACACATTGCCATTATAAGCTTCATCTGTAGGTATATTTGCTGAATCCGGATCTCCGTAAATTTCACTGCTGGAAAGGTAAAGCATGCTTTTAATGCTCTTTGATTTTGCAATGTCAAGGAGATTTTTTAATCCCCATACATTGGCTTCTATGGTCTCAATGGGATATTTCCTATAAAAGCTCGGGGAAGCAATGCTAGCAGCATGGACAATATAATCCACATCATGTGTAATTTCTATTGGTTTCGATATATCCTTATCTAAAAACAGAAAATTATCATTGTCAGTTAAATGCATAATCCTGTTTATGGAGCTGGTCCTATAGTTGTCTATGCAAATAACTTTATCAGGTGTAGAAAAAACATACTTGTTACAATAATCAATAAAATCAAGAAAATAGGATCCTATAAATCCTCCACTTCCGGTAATAATCCATGTGCGACCACCTTTATCACCTATACAGTTCTTTGTGTTTATATATATTTTTTCAATATCTTTATATATGACTTCTAAACTTTTCAAAACTATCTACCTCTTACATCATAATAATGATAATTATTTTTATACCAATCAATGGTTCTCTCAATACCTTCTTCAAGGGATATTGCAGGGTACCAGTTTAGAACTTCCTTGATTTTTCTAATATCAACCTGTGGATTCCATAAATCATTCTTTCTGTATTCCAATGCACCATAGTTTAATTTTGCATCCATATCTATTTTTTCAGCTATTAATTCTACATAGTGCTTTAAAGGCAATGCTATACCACTACCTATATTGAGAGTCATACCTCGAGTTTCTCTTGTCATTGCTGCCGTCAGAAATCCATCTACTATATTCTCCACATAACAGTAATCTCTTTTTTGTAGACAGGTAGTCAGGTTTACTTCTTTATGATTGAGAATAGATAATATGACTTGTGTGAATAATTTGTGACTTCCTTCTTTCTCTCCAAAGATTCCAAAAGGTATGATAGTTGTCACGTCTATATCCATATCAGCCGCTATTTGATGTGCCAATATCGTTGAGGCTGCTTTTGTACTGCCATAAATATTATTAGGCGTATAATTTGAGTTTTCATCAATCAAAACTTCCTTGTTGCCATACTGCATACTTGTGCCGGTATTCATAAACTTCTCACAGCCTGTTTTACTCAATGCATGAAGTAAGTTGACTGTACCAAGTATGTTTATGTCTATAGCTTGATACATATGATTTTTTGATGAATCAACTCCATATGCCGCCATATGGAACACTATTTCTGGCTTAATTTTTCTTATGCAATTGCACACAGCATAAGAATCTCTTATATCTGCATAGTATATATCAAAATTGCCCAGTTGATCTTCTATCCTCCACAAGTCAGAGCCTTCACGCACGATGACAGACAAATCTGACTTTTGCTCTATCATCCTATCTAAAATATGAGAACCTAAGAATCCATTGGCTCCGGTTATTAGAACTTTTTTACCGTCAAAAGAACCCAAAACATTCTCCCTCCAATATATAATTTTTTCAGTTCTAATTACTCAGGTATTGCAATCATATGACATAAACTGGATTGTGTTACCATGAAGCTACTCTATTTTCACTCCCCTTGTTAAAATATGGGACATTGCCATAAGTTGTTACAAAAAACAAAAAGCTCGAAATCGAGCTTTTTAATTAAGTAATTATATAATTATACATATTATGCTTCCTTTGGTGTCATTCACTATTTTTTCCAAAGTCAATTGCATCTTTCCTTGAATATCATCTGGCATTTTATATAATTTGCTTTGAAGTTCTTCTTTTACCATATCATACAATGGTTTACCAAACACATTAGTTTCCCATATTCTTTCCGGATTGCTTTCAAACTCATCCATGAAATATCTAATGAATTCTTCACTTTGCTTTTCTGTGCCTACTATAGGAGATACCTCTGTCTCAATATTTGTTTTTATTATATGCAATGATGGTGCGCTGGCACGAAGTCTTACTCCAAATCTACCTCCATGCTTTACAATCTCAGGTTCTTCAAGTTTTATCTCATCTACAGAAGGAGCTACAACTCCATAGCCGACTTCTTTTACATCCTTTATAGCATCCTTAATTTTATCATATTCTTTCTTTGCATTTGATAGATCTCTCATTAAGGAAACAAGCTGATAGTCTCCTTCTATACTATATCCGGATACCTCTCCTAATATGCGGTAGAATAACCCCTCCTTAAGATTAAGCCTAACATCTATCGTTCCCCTTGCAAGATCCATATCTCTGATACTAGCGCTTTCCAAATTATCAACAACAGATAGGCTTTCTGTAGAAGAAGCAACTTCTCTGATTCTATAAATATCTTTTGTACTGTTTAGTATTCCATCTATTATCTCCTTTTTCAACCAGTGATCATTTTCTAAGGAATCTATCCATCTTGGCATATGATAATTCAATTCCCTTATCGGGAATTCAAACAATACCTTTGATAGAATATTATCTACATCTCTCATTTCCATGTTGAGACAATCAACCAGCAACACAGGCATCTCATATTTAACCTCTAATGATTCTCTTAACTCCTCAGCTTCCTGGCTATCTGGCTTTGCAGAGTTCAGTATTATCACAAAAGGCTTATTAATTTGCTTAAGTTCATTTATTACTCTTTCTTCAGCCTGTATGTAATTCCTTCTCGGGATATCCGTTATGGTTCCATCGGTAGTAACTACTAATCCAATAGTAGAATGATCATTTATTACTTTTTTGGTTCCTATTTCAGCTGCATCCTCAAATGGAATTACATTATCAAACCATGGCGTATTGACCATTCTTGGATTACCATCTTCCATGTGTCCTATGGCACCTTCAATAAGGTATCCTACACAATCAACAAGTCTTACTTTAAATTTGGCATTGCCTTCAAGAGTCATTTCAACAGCTTCGTTTGGTACAAACTTGGGCTCGGTGGTCATTATTGTCCTTCCATTAGCACTTTGGGGCAACTCATCCTTTGTTCTATCTCTTTTGTATTCATTTTCAATATTTGGTATAACAAGCAAATCCATAAATCTTTTAATAAAGGTTGATTTGCCTGTACGCACTGGCCCTACTACACCTATGTATATGCTTCCTTCTGTTCTCTCGGCAATATTCCGATATAAATCAAATTCCTCCACGATTTTACCCCCTCTCAAAGGATTATAACCATCAAATATTGCATTATATATATATGTAAAGTAGATAAGAATATTACAAAAAAAGATGCCTGTTAAGCATCTTTCCAAACTATTGGTTCTTTTTCCATCAAATCTTCCATTTCATGAGTTTTATTCCTTGTCATTAACTTCATTACTGATTCTTTTACATTAAACCCTTGGAATAAAACACCGTAAATTTCTTGAGTTATTGGCATTTCAATATTCAGCTTTTTTGATAGTTGATATGCAGACTTACTGGTTCGCACTCCTTCAACGACCATTTTTGTTGAGTTCAATACCTCTTCTACGGACTTTCCCTGTCCTATTGCTATTCCAGCCCTCCTGTTTCTACTGTGTATACTGGTACAAGTTACAAATAAGTCTCCAACTCCAGATAATCCGTTAAATGTGCTTTGTCGTGCTCCCATGGCTACACCAAGCCGTGCAATCTCAACTATGCCCCTTGTCATAAGAGCCGTTTTTGTATTGTCTCCATAACCTAATCCGTCTGAGATACCTGCCCCAAGAGCTATTATATTTTTTAAAGCTCCTCCAATTTCAACACCAACTATATCAGGATTTATGTATACTCTAAACCAAGGAGTCATAAAAGTATCCTGTATAAACTCAGCTACCCTTTTATACTTAGAAGATACTACTGTAGCAGATGGCATGTTTCTTGCAACTTCTTCTGCATGATTAGGTCCCGATAATACTGCAATCGGATTATATGGAAGATATTCCTCTATTATCTGTGACATCCTGCACAAACTGTCGTTTTCTATTCCTTTGGCAAGATTGACTATATATTGGTCGTCGTTTATATACTTTTTTATGTTCTGAACAGTATCCCTCACCGCATGGGATGGAGTCCCTAATACAATAATATCCGCTTCTTTGCAGCAATATTCCAAATCATTAGATACCTTAATATTACTTGGAAGTTTAACACCAGGTAAATATGTGGTATTTTCTCTTTTTCCCATCATGATTTCCAATAATTCTTTATTTCTTACCCACAACTTCACATCCAATCCTTTATTAGCAAGGGAAATGGCATTTGCTGTGCCCCAGCTTCCAGAACCTATTATAGAAATCTTGCTCAATTCTACCCCTCCTAGATTTTCTTTGCTTTATCTCCTATCTTGGACTCAGTACCATTTAAGAGTTTTATGATGTTTGATTTATGCCTATATATTGCCATAGCCGATAGCAAGAAGCTGAAAACAACCAGATTAATCGGCTGTCCTGATATTAGCATTAGAAGAGGGAATATTATCATACCCAATATGGAAGCCAAGGATACATATTTTGTAATTATAATTATTACAATACCTATAGGTACTATAACAGCCACCATCAATGGGTTAATAGCACTCATGACTCCTATGGTTGTGGCTATTCCTTTGCCACCCTTAAAACCCAAAAATACTGGCCAGTTATGCCCTACTACCACAAAAATACCCGCTGCTACTTGCCCATTTTCTCCTCCAATTAAGTTCCCTATTACTACAGCAATGGCACCCTTCAGTGCATCCCCTAAAAAGGCAAAAAATCCTGCCTTTGGACCTAAAGTTCTTAAAACATTGGTTGCTCCAGCATTACCGCTACCATACTTCCTTATATCAATTCCTTTGGAACATTTGGCAATCATATAGGATACGGAGATATTTCCCAAGAAATAAGCTATTATACTTATGATTATTATTTTTGTGGTCATTTAATAATATCCCCCTATTACTTGCTTTTTCCTTTAATTAAAAATCTAATTGGTGTTCCCTGGAAACCAAAGGATTTTCTTATTTGATTCTCCAAATACCTCTCATAAGAAAAATGCATAAGCTCAGGGTCATTGACAAATATAGCAAATGTAGGAGGCTTTACAGATACCTGAGTGCTATAGAGTATATTCAATCTTCTTCCTCCCGATACAGATGGTTGATTCATCAATACTGCCTCATTTATTACATCATTAAGCAATCCTGTTTGTACTCTCATTGCATGTTGATTTGAAACAAAATCCACCATCTCCAATATTTTTGAAATACGTTGACCGGTAAGAGCAGAAACAAACATTATAGGCGCATAGCTCATAAAGGATAATTCTTTTAATATATTCTCTTTATATCTATTCATGGTCTTATCATCTTTTTCTACTAGATCCCATTTATTTACTACAATGATTGCTCCTCTTCCTTGCTCGTGCATGTATCCTGCTATCTTGCTATCCTGTTCTGTCACGCCGGTCTCTCCGTCAATTACCAATATACAAACATCTGACCTTTCAATCGCCGTAAGAGATCTTATAACGCTGTATCTTTCAATGGATTCATTGATCTTTCCTTTTTTTCTCATGCCCGCAGTATCAATTAAAACATATTTTTGACCTCCTGCTTCAAAAGGAGTATCTATGGCATCTCTTGTAGTACCTGGAATATTGCTAACTATAACTCTTTCTTCTCCTAAAATTTTATTTATTATAGATGATTTTCCTACATTAGGTCTGCCCACTAATGCTACCTTTATTGTAAAATCATCATATTCTTCTTCACCCTCATGTGGAAAAAGTTTTACCACTTCATCCAGCAAATCTCCCAAGCCTAATGCCTGACCTGCAGAAATACCTATAGGTTCACCAATGCCTAAATTATAAAACTCATATATATTATCCTTATACTTTTGTGAATCGATTTTATTACATGCCAAAATAACTTTCTTGCTTGTCTTTCTCAACATATTGGCTACTTCTTGGTCAGTAGCTGTTACGCCTTCTTGCCCATCCACCACAAATATAATTACATTTGCGGTTTCTATCGCTATCTCAGCCTGCCTTTTCATCTGCTGCATAATAATATCCTGGGCATAAGGCTCCAATCCTCCTGTATCAATCATAATAAATTTTCTTCCCAGCCACTCTGCTTCTGCATATATTCTATCTCTTGTAACTCCTGGAACATCTTCCACTATGGATATTCTCTTGCCTGCTATTCTATTGAAAAGTGTTGATTTACCTACATTGGGCCTTCCTACAATAGCCACAACAGGTTTTGCCATTATAAAACCTCCATTCTATCTACAGTATTTTAGAATATTTTCAACTAAATCGCTACCGTCTTGTTTGCATATAATAACTTTCACATCTAACTCTTTCTCGATATCTTCTATGGTCAGATCATCCAAAAATACTGGTTCTCCTTTTCGCAGCATATTATCAGGTATAAATATATTCCCTGAAATATTCTTAGCTTTAAGTTGAGATATTATATCTCCTGCCGTTACAAGTCCAGACACTTTAACAGATGAACCGAAAAATTCATTTTTTATTCCTATTACATTTAAAATAAGACCAGGTATTTTATCCATAATCTTGCCACAAGCCTTCTGCAATATAGGCATAGCATATTCTCCGGTCACGATTGTACCTTTACCTGATACTTCTTCATGTTGCTGAATTTTTGCTAAAGAAGTATCAAGTTCAGCATTGAAAAGTGCAATTATTCCCACACCGTTTTCTATTTGAGAAAATCCCTCATAATTATCATAAGGCTGTATCGGTCTATTGGCAATTAGGTAAAACTCATCAGACAAGAATACAAATCTGGTTCCTAATTTTCTCAGATAGTGTTCTTGCAATGATTCCACTTGATCAATAACCTTTGATGCAGCACTTTCATCATATTGCTTCAAAGGAAACAATCCATCCCTGTATTTGGTCAAACCTACCGGTACGATGGCAACACAGCTTAGTTCAGGATAAAACTCATATAAGTCCTTGATGGTTTTATCCAAATGCCCACCATCATTTATCTCCGGGCATAACACTATTTGACCCTTCATTTCTATTTTACCGTTTTTTAGCCTTCTCATATAGTCAAGAAGCCTAACTGCATTTTTATTATTGAGCATTTTCTTCCTTAGTTCCATATCTGTTGTATGTATTGATATGTTTATAGGGCTTATCCTGAATTTTATGATTTTATCTATATCTTTATCTCTCATGTTGCTTAAACTTAAAAAATTGCCCTGAAGAAATGATAGTCTTGTATCATCATCTTTAAAATACAATGTTTTTCTCATACCCTTTGGCAATTGATCTATGAAGCAGAAAATACACTTATTATGGCAAGATTTAGGTTTGTCAATTATTCCTTCAAATATCAATCCCAAATCTTCATCATAATCCTTTTCTATTTCCAGCTCCCATATCTCACCGTCTGGTTTCTCTATTTCCACAACCAGATATTCATCGCTTATTAGGTATTTATACTCTATTATATCATTTACTTCCTCGCCATTTATGCTTAGAAGTTTATCATCTTTTTGTATTCCCAGTTCATCTGCAATGCTGTCCTTTACAACATCCTTTATGTTTACGCTATAACATGGCATATGTTTTCCTCCTGCCTTTTCCGTACTATTTATATATTATAACCATTGGCAACATTAAGCACAACATTATTTTAGACAACAAAAAACAGGTCTGTACCATCCCCAACAAACCTGCCTTCTACTATATGTTCATTCATTTAAATACACATGCTCACCTGTCACTGCATATATTATCCACTCACAGATGTTTGTAACATGATCAGCTATTCTCTCGATACTCTGGCTAATGAATAAAAAATATGTGCTTTGATTTATCTTTCTTGGATCCTCCATCATAAGTATAAGCAGTTCTCTGAAAATTTGAGAATGAAGCCCATCTACTTCATCATCCCTCTTAGATACTTCTCTTGCTTTATCTACATCCTGTTTAACATAGGCATCTATGCTGTCTTTAACCATACCTGTGACTATATAAGCCATCCTCGGTATATCTATCAGTTCTTTTATATACTTTTCACCAGATAGTCTTTTTGTGATCTTTGCTATATCAACAGCATGATCTGCTATCCTTTCCAAATCCGTAACAATCTTCAAAGCAGTAGCAATTATTCTCAGATCTTTAGCAATGGGCTGCTGCAATGCAATAAGCTTTAAGCATTTATCCTCTATCTCCAATTCCATTTTATCTACTAGATCATCTTGTGCTATTACCTTATCTGCCAACTCAATATCTTGTTTCTTTAATGCATTTATAGAATCAGTTAATGCTTCCTCTACAATACTGCTCATCTTAATCATATCTTTAATTAGTTCTTGTAATTCATTATCAAAATGATTTCTGGTCATCAATTATTATACCTCCTATAAAATATTAACCAAACCTGCCTGTTATATAATCCTCCGTCCTCTTGTCCATAGGCTTATAGAATATTTTCTCTGTCTTGTCGTATTCTATAATCTCTCCATTGAGGAAAAAAGCTGCATAATCTGATATCCTGCCTGCCTGTTGCATATTATGTGTAACTATGATAACCGTGTATTGCTTCTTCAGATTCTCCATCAAATCTTCAATTTTCATTGTTGAGGCAGGGTCCAATGCGGAGGTAGGTTCATCCATAAGCAATATCTCTGGCTCCACTGCAATGGTCCTGGCTATACAAAGCCTCTGTTGCTGACCACCGGATAAGCCCATAGCATTAGACTTTAACCTATCTTTTACTTCATCCCATAAGGCTGCTTCTCTCAAGCTCTTTTCTACTATATTATCAAGTTTGCTTCTGTTCTTGGTACCATGTATTCTCGGTCCATAGGCTATATTTTCATATATAGACATGGGAAATGGATTTGGTTTTTGAAACACCATTCCAACTTTTTTTCTAAGAAGAATGACATCGTATTTGTTTATATCATTGCCTGCTATTTGTATCTCACCATCTATTCTTACATTTGGAATCAAATCATTCATCCTGTTCAAGCATCTGAGAAAAGTCGACTTCCCACATCCCGAAGGTCCGATTAAAGCAGTAACAGATTTATCATATATATCCATGTTTATATTCTTTAATGCATGATGGTTGCCATAATATAAATTTGTATCTTTCACTCTAATTTTCACGCTCCCCATAGCTTTCCTATCTCCTTCTGGCTATAAAAATCCTATTTATCAGTGTATTAGCTGAAAAGTTTATGATAAACACTAAAGCAATTAGTATTACAGCTGTCGCATAGGTGTTTTCTATAGATATACCTTCTGAAGCTAAAGTATAAAGATGTACTGATAAAGTTCTACCAGGTCTGAAAATAGAATCCGGTATACCCAAGGAACTCCCCGCTGTATATAAAACTGCAGCACTTTCACCTACAACTCTCCCTATCCCGAGTATTAAGCCCGTCAATATGCCAGGTATTGCATCAGGTATTATGATTTTTCTGATAGTCTGTAGTTTCGTGGCTCCCAATGCCAGGCTGCCTTCTCTATAAGATTTTGGTACAGCTTTGATAGCCTCTTCTGATGTCTTTATTATTGTAGGCAAAATCATTAAAGTAAGTGTTAAAGCTCCTGATAATATGGAATACTTTAGATCCAGAAAAAACACGAAAAATGAATAACCAAATAAGCCATATATTATTGACGGGATTCCTGCCAATGCTTCAGTTCCAAATCTAATGATGTTAAGCATAGTGCTCTCTTTTGCATATTCGGCCAGATACACTGAAGCTGCAACTCCTATAGGTGCAGCAAAAATTATTGATAAGACAACAATATAAATAGTAGAAACTATTACTGAAAAAACTCCGCCTTCCTTTCCCATTTTCCTTGGCTCTTCCAGCAAAAAATCTAATGATATATGCGGTGCTCCTTTTATTATAATGTCGCTTACAATAAGTACCAAAATAATTGCAGTAAATATTGAAAAAATCCACAATAAGAAGAAAGCCACTCTTTCTTTTATTCTTGAGCTGGTTATAATTTTAATATCATTCAATTTACGCACCTGCCTTTTTAGGTATGAGCTTAGCCAATAGATTCAAACACATTATGAAGATAAACAGCACAATTCCTGTTGCAAACAAGGCTTTTTGATGTTCTCCGCTGGCATATCCCATTTCTATTCCGATGTTCCCTGTAAGCGTTCTTACAGGTGATAATATGCTTTCAGGAATCATTGTACTGTTGCCTGTTATCATTATGACAGCCATAGTTTCTCCTACGGCTCTTGCCATACCAAGTATTATAGATGATATGATTCCTGATCTGGCTGAGGGTAGTATGACCTTAATAATTGCCTGCCAATGGGATGATCCCAAGGCCAAGGAGCCTTCCTTATACTCCTTTGGTACTGCTTCAATGGAATCCTTGGATATGTTTATTATGGTAGGCAGTATCATAATGCCCAAAACAATACTGCCTGCCAAAACACTAAAACCTTGATTGCCGAATAAATCCCTGATAATAGGAACTATAACTGTCATACCATATAATCCATATATAACTGACGGTATACCTGCCAAAAGTTCAATGCCAGGCTTAATAATTGCTGAAACTTTTGGAGACGCAATTTCTGCAAGATATATGGCGCAACTGATGCCAATAGGTACTCCTATTGCCAAAGCACCTATGGTGACATAAATAGACCCAATAATCATTGGAAAAATACCATACACCCCCTTAGTTGGGGTCCAATCCTTTCCAAGGAAAAAAGCTTTTATGCCTATTTTGCTTATTATTGGCCAACCTTCTTTTGTTATAAATACTGCAATAACAGCTATCCCTAATAAGGCTATGGCGGCACAGATCACAAGCATCTTTTCAATTATTCTTTCACTTAATCTCATTAAGCTCTTCCCCTTTTGAAACTAGTTATCTATTAGTTTTTAGATAATTGTTATCTTCAACTATCTGTTGTCCTTCGTCACTAAGAATGAAATCTATAAAGTCTTTAGCTATTCCAGTCGGTTCCTCCTTGGTCACCATTAAGAAAGGTCTCGAAATCTTATAAGCTCCAGAATATATGTTTTCTTCATCACATGGGATTCCATCGATGCTTATAATCTTTAAATTAGCACTGTTCTTTACACTTCCATAGGAAGCATATCCTATTGCATTTTCATCACTTCCTACAGCAGTCATAACCCCGCCTGTGGAACCTTGGGTTATAGATGAGTTTAGTATTTCTTCCACGCCAATGAGCTCAGTGAATGCTCCTCTGGTTCCAGAACCCTCTTCTCTTGTTACAACTGTTATGGTTGCATCTTTGCCTCCAACTTCTTTCCAATTGGTTATTTCCCCAGTATAAATCTTTTTCAGCTGTTCAATGGTTAAATCATTTATCGGGTTTTCCGGATTCAATATTACAGCAATACCATCAGTAGCGATTCTAAACTCTTTTAGCATTTTTTCATCGGATTTTAACTCCCTTGAGGACATTCCTATATCAACTACACCTTCAATGGCGGATTTGATGCCTACACCCGAACCACCTGATTGTATATCTATAATTGCACCAGGATGTTTTTCTTTGTATGCAGAAGCCAGTTCTTCAATTAGCGGCTGTACAGAAGTAGATCCATTTATAAGTATTTTTTTCTCGGTTTCGACAGTATCTGATTGTCCTGAGCATGCTGTCATTATCAGTGTCATTACAACTATTAAGCATAAAATTAATTTTACTTTTCCCCTTACCATTATTACTCCTCCTCTTAGCTTTTTCACTTTGATAATAACTTAATTATGTTAATGCTCTATTATTCCATTGTAAATTCCATGTAAAAAACTGTTGCTTCCTATCTGGAGCATTCATTAGTTATTTGCATCCCCGCTACAAATTAAAGCATGCTTTTCTTCATAATAAAGGCTTCCTTTGAAAGCGTTTATATCAATCAAGGAGGCCTTAGCCATTAGATCAAGTTTATATTAAGATGGAATTAAGCATTACTATGGCTTATAAAAAAAAGAACTTTGATCAACTTTTATCATCAAAGCTCTCTCTTATTAAGGAAATCTTATTATAAATTTAGTCCCTTTTCCTAATTTGCTTTCTACAGATATGTCTGCATTAAAGTTCATGGCTATGTGTTTCACAATGGATAATCCTAAGCCTGTCCCTCCTTCACCGGTCCTCACCCTTGCCTTATCAACCCTATAAAATCTTTCAAATATTCTTGGCAAATCTTCTTCCGGAATGCCAATACCGGTATCTTCTACTACGATAACTTTTCTGGATTCTTCTAAATATCCCTGTATTGTTATTTTCCCTCCCTCATTGGAGTATTTAACCGCATTATCAACAAGGTTAATAAGCATTTGCTTGAATCTGTCCTTGCTCCCAAATATGACACCAATGTCTCCCTTTATTGATTTCTCTATAATAATTCCCTTGCTTTCTGCTTTAGATTTAAACAAAGGTATTATTTCGTCAATGGCTGATTTTATCTCAATCTTCTCTTTTGCTTTCTCCTCTTTATTGCTCTCCAACTCTGAAAGAAACAAAGTTTCATTTATCAAATTGACAAGCCTATCCGCCTCTGCATCTATTATATCTATAAATCTTAAAGCTATCTTTTCATCCCTTATAGCACCTTCTTTTAATGTCTCAATAAACCCTTTTATTGAAGTCAATGGAGTTTTCAACTCATGGGATACATTAGCTACAAACTCGCTTCTAACTTTTTCAAGTTTCCTCACGTGGGTTATATCTTGAAGCACTATTATAACACCAATTGGATATGATCCATCCCTTTCCAAAATGGGATTGGTATATAAACGAATTATTCTTTCTTGAGGATAATTGAGCGTTATCTCTGTTTCTTTATAGGCTTTGTTTTCAACGGTATCATCCAAATATTTTTGTATTTGGTGATTCCTCAATGCAAACATAAGGTGCCTTCCTATCAATTCTTTATCTTCAATGTCCAATATTTCCGTTGCCTTTTTGTTTATAAAAAGTATCCTCCAATGATTGTCTATGGCTATTATTCCACTTGCTACGCTGCTCAATATTGCTTCCATTTCCTTATTTCTTGTGTTTAATCCATTTATATAATATTGCAGCTGTTGAGACATATTATTAATTGTTTCAGCTAATCTGCTTATCTCATCATTACCGTATATTTTCACCCTAACATTGAAATTTCCTTTCGCTATTTCATCAGATGTCTGTGTAATTTTTGATAAAGGTTCAACTATTTTTCTTGTTGAAACATATCCAATAACCAAAGCTATGGCCAAGCCAAATATAAAGGCCATTAATAGATTATATAAATATTTCCTTGTAATTATCTCAATATCTTTCAAAGGCATGGAAAGCCTGACAATAATCATTTGACCGTCATATGTCAAAGCTGTGGCGTAATATATATAATCAGCTCTAATAGTACCACTATATCTTCTCTCAAGGCTATAGTATCCCATTATTGCTTTTCTGACTTCCGGCCTATCAATATGATTATCCATTTTTGATATATCTTCATCAGAATCTCCTAGAACATTACCTTGCATATCAATCAACGTTATCCTAATGTCATCATATGTCCTAATTTGCTTTATATATTCATCCATGTCTTTAAAACCATAACCACTCAATCGCTCAGCAATCAACTCAGCTATAAAAAGAGAATTGGATATTAGTTTGTCTTCCACAACACTGTTATATGTAGACCTGATGGTAACATATGATAATATTCCGCTGATAGCAAAACCAATAAGCAACACATAAAGCAAGGATAAGAATATCTTTTTACCCATTACAAATCACCTGGAACTTCAAATTTATAACCTACTCCTCTTACAGTTTTAATCATTCCTTCCTCATTATCTCCCCACAGTTTCCTTCTTAAATTGCTAACATGAACATCCACGGTTCGTGTCTCTCCTCCAAATTCATATCCCCACACAGCATCAAGAAGGAAATCTCTAGTCATCACTTTACCAGGATTTTCAGCCATTATTCTAAGAAGTTCAAACTCTTTTAGCGTGAGTATTATTTTCTTTGCGTTAATTTTTACTTCATATTTATCCACGTCTATTTCAAGGTTTCCAAAGGAAATTTTACTCTTCTGATTTTCTGATTCTTGGAGAAAATTTTCGTCATTTTTAACTCTTCTCAAAACAGTCCTTATTCGTGCAATAAGCTCTTTTACACTGAAAGGTTTTGTTACATAATCATCTGCTCCCAGTTCCAAACCTAATACTTTATCAAGTTCCTCACCTTTTGCAGTAACCATAATAATTGGAATATTCCTTGTTAGCTCATTCATCCTTATCATCTTACATACTTCTAATCCGTCTGTGCCAGGTATCATAATGTCAAGTAGAATTATATCAGGCATTTCTTTCAGTGCCATACTGTAACCCTCATATCCATTATCAGAGATAATGACCTCATACCCGTTCTTTTCTAAATTATATCGTAAAAGCTCCTGAATGCCATAATCATCTTCGATAACATGGACTTTCACTTCCATACCCCCTATCAATAATACAACCCCATAATGGCTGACATGCTGCCATTTCTTCCCTTATTCCTCCTATAAGAGAAAAATAGATCATCATTGCATTTGGTACACATTCTGCTTTCATTGATATTATACTGCCTTACCCCTGACTCCAAAAGCAATTTTCTATTAGCTGCCCATAGATCAATCAGGTACTTCCCTGATGACTTATCAAATACGATATCAGAATGATTGCTAAAGTTCCTTCTAAACATTTCTGCCGCGTCTTCATCCACTTCAAAGCAATCCTTTTCTATGGAAGGACCTATAGCTGCCAATAAATCCTCTGGCTTTGTATTATATATCATTTTCATTTTCTCAATGGTTTTCTTTACGATATGCAAAACTGTGCTTCTCCATCCAGAATGCACAAGACCGATGGCTTTATTGACAGGATCAAGAAGGTATATTGGAACACAATCTGCATAAAAAGTCATTAAAGGAACATTGGGCAAATTCGTTACCAAAGCATCGTATCCTTGGATTGGTTGATCATGGGACGATTTTTTTTTCAAGAAGTTTTCATCGACAATCAACACATTATCACCATGTACCTGTTTTGACATAATCAACTTTTTATAATCTATTCCTATGGCACTACATACTAAATCTAAATTTTTGTTTGTTACCTCTATAGGTTCATCTTTAAAAGGAGAAGTATTTAAAGAAGCATAAATGCCCTTGCTTACTCCTCCTTGCTTTGTGGTAAAACAATGTCTCACTATCCCCGTGTTCGAAAATTCAGGGATGGTTAAATATATTAAGTTTCCTGACTTATTGATTTCAAATGCCATTTCTATCATTCACTCCAAACTAATATAGTATTATTGATTCCAATAACATTATATTAGCCTTTATCCTCATTGGTAATCAACTGGTTTTTTTGACACTTTCTGAAACATTCAACAATATTTCTTCAAGTATCTTGATTCTTTCTTCCAGTTCCTTAATTCTGTTTTCTACAGGATCCGGCAAATCGGTATGATTTAAATCTATCTTCACTACTTCATTTGCTTTTCTGGTTGTATGAGCAGGAACTCCTACCGCTGTGGTGCTAGGCGGTACACATCTTAAAACCACGGCACCCGCTCCAATCTTTGCATTACTTCCTACGGTTATAGGTCCAAGTATTTTTGCTCCTGAACCTATAGTAACGTTGTTATGAATTGTTGGATGCCTTTTTCCTTTATCTTTACCAGTGCCTCCAAGGGTGACTCCTTGGTATATAGTAACATCATCGCCAATTTCCGTTGTTTCTCCTATGACTATCCCCATGCCATGATCAATAAACAATCTTCTGCCTATCACTGCCCCGGGATGAATTTCTATGCCGGTTAAAAAACGGGCAAATTGTGATATAAGTCTTGCAATAAGAAATAGTCTTTTGTTATAAAAAAAGTGGCTTATTCTGTACATGATGATGGCATGTAAACCGGGGTAGCATAGTAAAACTTCCAGCTTGCTTTTTACCGCCGGATCCCTTTCCATCACTACATTGATGTCTTCTCTTAATGTTTTAAGCATGATTTCACTCCTTTATGTTTTCATGGTGATTATGGTTGCTCCATAATTAAAAAACCTCTTAATAGGAAAATATCCTATTAAGAGGCAGTATACTCTGCGGTTCCACTCTTATCTGTACTCTATGGGTACCAACATACCCACGCAATTATAACGGATGCTTCCGTAACGACCTAATAAATTTCAGCCTAAAGCTCCTGGGCGCACTTTCGGTAAATACTTTTAAGATCGCTTCCAGCCTTGGCAATCTCTCTCTGAAAAAGTATGTTAATTACCTACACTTCCCATTCATAGCCTTTAATATATTTAATTCCGACTAATATAGTATGATTAAATTATAATTGTCCACCAATCATATGTCAATATACTTTTAAAGAATTTGCGAATTCTCATTAATCAATTTATTCAGTTCTTCCATGAATGTGTTAATATCTTTAAATTGCTTATAAACAGAAGCAAAACGAACATAAGCTACATCATCAACTTTTCTTAATATGGCCATAACCATCTCACCTATTCTCTTGCTTTCGATTTCTTTATCCATTGTATTATACAATTCCTTTTCAATGTTATCCGCCATTTCCTCAATATCTTTTACAGATACCGGTCTCTTTTCGCAGGCTTTCAGGATTCCATTAATGATCTTATTTCTTTGATAAAGCTCTCTTCTTCCGTCCCTTTTAACAATTATCAATGGCATTTCTTCTATCTTCTCATAAGTTGTAAACCTCTTGGAACAACTTTCACATTCCCTTCTTCTTCTTATAACAGTATATTCATCAGCGGGCCTTGAATCAACAACTTTGCTTTCATTCCAACCGCAATAGGGACACTTCATATCAATTCCTCCTAATGTGTTTCTACCACTATAAAGTCAATGTATATAATAATTATACTATAATCATGTTAATAACACATATAGAAGTTTGGTTTACTTTTAATAATTTGCATAATTCTGATGGGTTTATATTATAAATAGTCATTGCGAGTTTCTATCTATCAATATAACATCTACCCCAATTTTCTTTATATTTTCCCAAGGTATAACAATATCATTATCCTTGGCTATCACTCTAAACAATTTGCTTTCCGAAGGAATTATAATGGCTTCAATAGCTCCTGTTTCCATGTTTATTTCTACATCTGACACGAAGCCAAGCCTTTTACCGTCCGACATATTTATAATTTCTTTCTGTCTTAACTCCGATGCTTTAAACACACTAACACCCCCATTTCTGATACATATACTATTAAAATATATAAGACATGCATCAGAAATAGAACCTGAATTTGTGTATTTGAACTATGCCTTATGAGACATGGATTGTAAACCATGTACTGTAAACTATGAACTATGTTGTTTATTTATTTCTCTGGAAAAGTTTTTAAAATTGCTTGAACTTATCATGAAATGAGCCAGAAGCCTTGAAAATAATTTAAACGCATAATTAATTATACCAAGATTTACTACATAAGAAACAAACTATTTTCCCGAAAAATAAGAATATGTGCAGCTACACATATTCTTATTTCTAAATCAATCTATATATACTTTCTCATATGACTCAAAGCAGTTTTCTCAAGCCTAGATACCTGTGCTTGAGATATACCTATTTCCTCTGCAACTTCCATTTGCGTTCTTCCCTGGAAGAACCTTAGATTAAGTATAAGTTTTTCTCTATCATTAAGCTTTTTCATTGCTTCGCTTAATGCAATACTTTGAACCCAATTATCATCCTTGTTCTTATCATCCGCTACCTGATCCATTACATAAATAGCGTCCCCATTATCGTGATATATGGGTTCAAACAAGGATAGTGGGTCTTGTATGGCATCCAACGCAAAAACCACTTCTTCAACCGGTAAATCAAGTTCCTTTGCTATTTCAGATACGGTAGGTTCTTTTGAATTTTCATTTATCAATTTATCTCTTACTTGCAAAGCTTTATAAGCAATATCCCTTAAAGACCTGCTTACCCTTATAGAGTTATTATCCCTTAAATATCTTCTTATCTCACCTATAATCATAGGTACTGCATAAGTAGAAAACCTAACGTTCTGATCCAAATCAAAATTGTCTATAGCTTTAATCAACCCTATACAACCTACCTGGAACAAATCATCTACATATTCACCTCTGTTATTGAATCTCTGTATAACACTTAATACCAACCTGAGGTTACATTTTATAAATTCTTCCCTGGCTTCTTTATCACCCTGTCTTATTCTTTTTAAAAGCTCCATCATTTTTGCATTAGACAAAACTGGGAGCTTAGAAGTATTCACACCACATATTTCAACCTTATTAATCATCATACAGGCACACCCTTTTCATTTAGTAGACATTTAAATTATTACCATAGCTATCTTTTTTATTCATTGAAATAGGTTAATTCATATCAAAAAATATCCAGATATATATATATCTGGATATTTGCAAATTGATTCTATATCATTTTATTTATCTCTTTTTTTAACCTTTTTATTATTCTCTTCTCCAGCCTTGAAATATATGACTGTGAAATTCCGAGCATATCTGCCACTTCTTTTTGAGTCTTTTCCACTCCATCATTTAAGCCAAATCTCAACTCCATTATTCTCTTTTCTCTTTCATTTAGCTTTTTCAGTGCGATATCAAGCAATTCCTTGTCGGTTTCATCTTCCAAATATCTGTATATCAAATCATTATCTGTACCTAATATATCTGATAACAATAGTTCATTTCCATCCCAATCTATATTTAATGGTTCATCAAAAGATATCTCTGATTTCACCTTGCTGTTTCTTCTCAAATACATAAGTATCTCATTCTCTATACATCTGGAAGCATATGTAGCAAGCTTAATTTTCTTATCAGGATCGAAGGTGTTTACCGCTTTTATCAATCCAATAGTGCCTATAGAAACCAAATCCTCTACTCCAACACCAGTATTTTCAAACTTTCTAGCTATGTACACCACAAGTCTTAAATTCCTTTCTATCAATACTGATCTAGCATTGCTTCCTGCTTCATTGAGCTTTGATATCCAAGCAATTTCATCATCCATATCTAACGGGGGAGGCAATGCTTCATTACCACCAATGTAGTGAATCCAGCTTTCATCGGTATTTCTTATTCTTTGTTTAATCTTCACTATCAGTAGTATTAATTGAAGGCCTAACAATCTGAATAATTTATGCACTTTTTTTCCCCCCATTATAATTGCTTAATATTTCAGGATGCAATAAAGCTCTATATTCGCCATCTTTAGATAGATTTTTATTATATATCGCAATAATAATATCTTTAACATAATTTTTTGATCTTTTATCTTCAATGCTAACTGCATCAGGTTTAAACCCTATCAGCATTCCATTTTCAGTACCTAAAGATTTAAATGGTATAAATCTGAACTTTGTCATCCATTCAGACCTAGACAAAACTGAGGCTATGACATTTAAATTATTTTCCTTGTTATGCTCAAATATCTTTTGAATTTCTTCTGGTAATATTTCTTTTATAGCCTCATATTCCGCCACAATTACCGGTAGATTAGTTATAGGATCTGTTAAAGAATTCCCTGTGTCTACTAATGCCATCAAACATATTCTTTTGTTATCTTTTAATATGGATATTTCCAATAGTATCTTCTCTCGTTTTATCTTTGATATAATATATCCCCATGAGTACTTTACAATTATGTAAGAACATATTATTGATAAAAACAAAAGCTTTGCAGGAAAACTCTCCATGTAAAATATGCCTTTATAAGAATATCTGACACCATTTACAAGATAATATATACCGAAGGCTGCACCACCAAATATAAGCGAGACAATATAGAATACTAATATAATTCTTCCAAATTCTTTAAAGGTGTATGGATTAAAAGCCACAACGATGATAAATAATGAAAATATAATCTTCAAAAGCCAGGTATAGAGATACTCAAAGCCCGGAAAATAATAAAAAACAGCATAAATAGCACCTGCTATGGAAGCAATGATAATGTTTATTCTTTTATAAGATATTTTTGTTAACTTGGCAGTACTAAATAATATCAAATAATTCATTAGTAAATTTTCCACAAAAATTATATCCCCATATACATACTTGATCATATCTAAACATACCTTTGCTATTTCAAAATCAGTTATAAACTAAATCATATCTACTATAATTATAGAAACATATATGGAAAATATTTGTCATTTTGGGAAGTCGAAATAAAAAAATGCATTTTATAAATCTACATAAAAATCCCTTTTATCTTCAAGTATTCTAATATACCATCACAAATACCATCAGATATCATTTTTTTATATTGATTCTGCTCCATTATCAATCTTTCATATGGGTTTGAATAAAATCCTATTAATGAAACAACGGCAGTTTCATTGGATTCTATTAGTCGTATTATATTTGGATGTGTTTTATTATTACAGCTAATTATTCCTCTGTTATATAGCTTAGTAGCCTTTACCAACTCTTTTTGTATCTTTTTTGCGAGCAACTCCCCTCTCTTGCTGCTATCTCTGTAATAAGTTTCGATGCCTTTTTGGTTTGTATTATCTGACCAATTTACATCTATAACAATCAATATATCTGCATTAGAACGCTCAATTAGGCTAAGTCTGTCCTCAAGACTTACTTTATTACCACTTCTTGATCTTATGTTGACTGGAATACCATTATTTTGGAGCTTATCAAACATATTTTTTGCTATTTCATAGCAATCAAAATCCTCGTAACCTACTCCATAACCCCAATCGATGTAAATTTTAGGCATAAACATCACCACACTAAAATTATGTATAATACATATATATTGCTTTGCAATTTTTTTATTCCAAAAATTTTACAAAAAAAATAAAGGCTTCCTCCTGTTAAAGATTAACATGAAAGAAACCTTAAAATCTTTTCTTATTCTTATTTGAATCTGTTTCTTAAAAACGGCGGAATATCAAGATCATCATCACTATAATTTGATTTATATGGTTCAGGTTTTTTATCTATTACTTCATCTTCATTGTCATCATTTTGCCGTGGCTTGACTCCAAACTCATCAAAGCCTGTAGCAATAACAGTAATCCTTATTTCATCCTTCAAATTCTCGTCTATAACTGCACCAAATATAATGTTTGCATCCGGATCTGCAGACTGGAATACCAGTTCTGCTGCTTCATTAACCTCAAATATTCCAAGATCTGGTCCACCTGTTATATTAAGAAGAACACTCTTGGCTCCTTCTATTGAAGTTTCCAAAAGAGGACTATGTATAGCTTGTTTTACTGCATCGGCACTTCTGTTTTCACCGCTGCCATGCCCAATACCCATATGTGCAAGTCCTTTTCCCTGCATTATGGTCTTAACATCTGCAAAGTCCAAATTAACAAGTCCTGGTACTGCTATTAGATCGGAAATACCTTGCACACCTTGCCTTAGCACATCATCTGCAATCCTAAAGGCATCCATTATTGAAGCCTTTTTATCAACTATCTGTAGCAATCTATCATTCGGTATTGTAACCAGTGTATCAACATGCTCCTTAAGTTCCATCAAACCTTTTTCTGCTTGAAGCTTTCTTACTTTACCTTCAAAACCGAAAGGTTTGGTCACAACTCCAACAGTTAATATTCCAAGTTCTTTGGATATCTTGGCTACAATTGGAGCAGCTCCTGTACCTGTGCCTCCACCCATACCTGCTGTAACAAAAACCATATCTGCGCCTTCCAAGGCTTGTTTTATGTCTTCATAATTTTCTTCCGCTGCCTTCCTACCAATCTCAGGATTTGCACCGGCACCCAGCCCTTTCGTCAGCTTCTCCCCAATTTGAAGCTTATTAGGTGCTTGTGCCATATATAAAGCTTGTTTATCTGTATTGACAGAATAAAATTCTATCCCTTTAAGACCTGCAGCAATCATTCTATTTACTGCGTTATTTCCAGCGCCTCCTACACCTATAACCTTTATACGAGCTACTGAATTAACTTCAACATCAAACTCGAGCACATTACGACCTCCCTATTACATCCATAATTAAAGAAATAATGCCTATTTTATAGCAATAAGATCCATTCTCACATTTTTTGCTAGTTCAACTAATATATTGTTTAATAATATATTGTTCAACGCAAATGCCTATTTTCCTTTATTTTTATAAAATTTTTATTTACTATTTTTTTTCATTTTAGCTAATATATATCTTCTTATAATTGCAAAGTTTTGGAACAGCCTGACACCAAAAGCAAATATAGCAGCATAATAAATTGGAACCCCAAGTTGATCACCAATATATGTTAATATTGCGGCTAAAGCTGCATTAGCAAAAAAACCTGAAATGAATATTTCAATATCAAAGGTGTTTTCCATAGAGGACCTCACACCCCCAAAAACTGAATCTAAAGCTGCCAGTATTGCTATGGACATATAAGTTGAATATTGTATAGGTATTGTAAAAGGAGAGAGTAAACCTATAAATATTCCCAGTAATAAACCCAATAATGGTATAATCATTTACTTTCACCTTCTTTTATGCTTTTCTGATAATTAAGTTTCAAAGGAGCCTTATATCCATCCATCACTATATTTTCTGCTTTTTTTACATCAATTTCTATACCTGTATATTCCATTAAATCAATGTAACTGTCTGGTGCGAGTATTGATGCCTCAAGAACCTTGGGGTCACCAATTGCTTTAATTATAAAGGGAGCCGCATGTCTCTTCCCATCTATTATTATTATGGGTCCGCCACACTCTATATTAGATGTTCCCAATATCCTTTCACCGTTTATTGAAATGGCTTCTGCTCCAGCTGCTTTCAGTTCATTTACAACTTCCAGTACATCAATATCATGAATTACATATAGTTCTGGATTATCCATGATTCCAATTTCTTTTTTACTATCATTCATAGTAATTATAATACCTGGACCAGAAATTTTCTCCAATCCTGCATAATTCCTTATTTTCTTCCATTCTTCCATCATTGAATTATATATGCTTCCGCTCTCACTCAAGCTGGTTTCATATTCTTTAAGCTTTTGCTCCAATTCATTTATAGATTTATTAAGATTTTCAATTTCTACTTCTATATTGCTTACATCCTTCTCCAAGGCTAACAGCTTAGGTATTGTTATAATACCCAAAGATGTAATATCGGATTTTAATTGTACAGTGAGAAAAAAACCTAATATAATTCCAATGGCAAATAAATAATATGCGGATAATCCTTTTTTCATGTTATTGGGTTTCTCCTTCTTTTACTACTTTTGAATACTTCTTATCAATTACACCATCATACTTTTTAATTACAACAGATTGATGTTGAGTAATGGATATGGCTACGCCCTTGTTTTCAATTCTTTGAACAACACCATCCCTCATCCTTAAAGCTGCTTCAAGAGTTTTTGGATCTCCTATGGCTTTAAATGTAAAAGGAGGTGCAAACTTCACTGTGTTAATGTTTATATGAAGTCCTGCTTGTCTAATCTCTGTTGTTGATATAATTCTCTGATCATTTATTGAAATAGCCTCTGCCCCGGCCGCATTTAGTTCATTAACCAACTCCAATAAATCTGTGTAACTAATGATATTATAATTGTAGTGCTCTGAAAACTTCAAGTCATCTACCGTCATTGTAATACCAGGTCCTTCTACATCTACAAGCCCAGCAATTATTCTGGCTTTGTTTAATTCCTCATTTAAAAACTTTGCTGCCAAATTCCCTTCAGCTTCTGCATTTTCGTATTCTCGCAGCTGCTTTTCCAATTGGTTTTTCAACTCTATTAAATTATCTCTTTCTGTAGTAACTCTTTTCAATTGGGATGCTAATTCTCTTGCTCTATATTCGGTTACCGGACCCAGATTATTTTTAACGGTTTTAAATTGCACAGCGATCATTACTCCCAGAACTAGGCACACCAAACCCATAGCTAGATAAGTTTTTATGTTTTTCATTGATAAACCTCCCGGCTTAATCTCTCTTAAAAATCGGATTACCTTCATGTCTCATATCTACTATACCTACTTCATTATCTTTATTTAAGTCCTCAATAATAGACTTTGCCATGCTGATTTTATAATCCAATTTATTATTTCCCAAGTATACTCGAATGTTATTTGTTGTTGTAATAATAATATTAGATGAGTCTCCCACATCAATTGTTTCAATCATGTCTGTCATTTTTACATTCTTCAGATATTTTAAGACTTCCATAACATTATCCAATTGTTCTTGGTTTTCACTTTTAAGCTTTTCCCCTATCTTAAAATCACTAAAAGTTATTCCATGAACTTTAGGCAGATGCAAATTATCTTCTAAGCTTATAACTTCAATTATAACAGTTTCTTCATCAATATTGATATATGAACCTAAATAAGGTATTAAAGCTACACCTTCCCTTTCAATAATATCTAATGCAATGCTGGAAGGCAATACTCTCTTAATCCTAACTGCTTTAATTTTAGGATTTTCAAAAATGCCTTTCATTACTTCTTTTGTGTTTAGCTTAAATATATTTTGATTGTACTGAATATTTGACAGCTTTATTATTTCATTCTTAGGCACAGTTTTATTACCTGTAACATATATGTTTTTAATTGAGAATAAATCAGAAGATAATAAGAAAGCAGCAACTATTCCCAATGTAAAAACTAAAATAAAAACTTTAAAAAAAGATTTCATGTTCTCACCTCTAAGGCTTGTACTACACAAAGATTAAATTTAATTGCAGCATAGCTGCAATCATTATTTCTCCTTTGTTATATCTGCACCCAGACTGTTCAACTTTTTATCCAAGTTTTCATATCCTCTTTCTATATGAACATCCACATTATCTACTATTGTAGTACCTTCAGCTGCTAAGCCCGCTAAAACCAAAGCAGCACCACCTCGGAGGTCACGAGAATATACATGAGCTCCTGTCAGCTTAGTAACGCCTTTGACTATTGCAGCTCTGCCTTCGATCTTTATGTTTGCACCCATTTTTATGAGTTCTTCTGCATGTTTATATCTATTTTCAAATATATTCTCTATAAAAACGCTGGTCCCCTTCGCAGTACACATAAGTGCCATCATCTGGGCCTGCATATCTGTAGGAAATCCAGGATAGGGCATAGTTTTTATAATATCTACTGCATTAGGCCTCTTGTTGCAGCTTATGCTGATATCTTTGTCATATCTATAAATTTCACATCCACTTTCTTCTAATTTAGAAATAATGGGTTTAATATGTTCATGTATAATATCTCTTAATATCACTTTTCCTCCTGTTATGGCAGCAGCTACTGCATAAGTTCCGGTTACAATCCTATCAGGTATAACAGTGTGTTCAACATCATGGAATTGATTTACCCCTTCTATCCTTATGGTGCTGCTTCCTCCACCAGTTATTTTAGCTCCCATCTTATTCAAAAAATTCTGAAGGTCTACTATTTCCGACTCTCTTGCTGCATTCTGTATGGTTGTCACCCCTTCAGCGGAAATAGCAGCCAGCATTATGTTTTCTGTGGCGCCTACACTAGGGTAATCCAAATGTATTTCATTACCATACAGTTTATCACATTCACACTGAATATATCCATGAGATTCCACTACTTTGGCACCTAAACGTCTAAGACCCGACAAATGCAGGTCAATTGGTCTCAATCCAATTTCGCAGCCTCCTGGAAAAGTAATGTTTATCTTTTTGAATCTTGCCAGCATTGCACCCATAAGTATAATGGATGATCTCATTTCTCTCACAGGCTTATCTGGAATGTTAATATCCAAATCCCCTCTTGAATTAACTATAACTGTATTACCTTGAAAACTGCAAGTGCACCCGATTGTCTCAAGCACACCAAGTAATGTATTTACATCCTTAAGATATGGAACATTATGAATAATTGATTCTCTACCATTTATTATTGATGCTGCTAAAATCGGCAGCACAGCATTCTTTGAGCCCTCAATTTTTAATTCGCCCTCAAGCCTATGTCCACCATTGATGACATACATGCCCATATTTGCGACACCTCCAGGAAGTGCTTATAGTAATCATATTAACATCATATGCATTTTTCCCAAAGGTGTTACTGAAGCTAGTTCACTCTTTTATTAATTATAACATAATAATATCCACCATTATAATAGTCCTTCAATTATTTTGACAATAGCTGAAGTCGCCTCTGGTTTTCCCATTTTTTTACTATTATTTGTCATTTCTCTCATCTTTTCTTTATTAGCCAATAGATATTTAACTTTGTCTAAAAGTACTTTTTCATTTAGTTCACTCTCCAATATAACAATAGCTGCATTTGATTTTTCCAACGCTCGTGCATTATATTCTTGATGGTTATCTGTCGCATATGGATAGGGAATCAATATTGAAGGCTTGCCAAGAGCTGTAATCTCTGAGATGAGGCCAGCACCGCATCTGCTTATCAATAGATCAGCTGCTGCATATGCATAGGGAGCATTGTGAATATATGGTATGACTTTAAGGTATGAAGTGTCATGAGGGATATTCTTCTTTTCGTATTGCTCTATTACATCCTTATATTGACTTTCCCCAGTCATGTGAAGCAGTTGAAATTCCCTTTTTTTCTCGCATTCTTCCGCTACAAGCATACTGCTTTCATTAATTTTTTTTGCACCTCTGCTTCCCCCAACTATTAATAGAAGGGGCTTATTCTCATCAAATCCCAAAGCCCTCATACCTTCCAACTTTGTGATTTTCGTAATTTCTCCTCTTAGTGGATTTCCCGTAACCATAATTTTATCCTTATATCTAAAGTACCTTGAGGCTTCAGGAAAGGTCAATGCTATCTTATCCACATATCTGGATAGTATTCTATTGGTAACTCCCGGAAAAGCATTCTGCTCATGAATCATGGTTGGTATACCCATTAAAGCAGCAGTCATCACCATAGTACCTGAAACATAGCCTCCAGTACCGATTACTATGTCAGGCTTAAACTCTTTTATGATCTTTCTACATTCCAGAAAACTCACCATATTTTCTTTTATTGCCACTACATTCTGAAATGTCAATTTTCTTAGAAAGCCTCTTACCTTAATAGTTCTTAGCGGAAAACCTTCTTTAGGAACTATAGAGTTCTCCATTCCTTTTTCCGTTCCAACAAACAGAATTTCTGCATCTTTATATTTTTCTAAGATTCCTCTTGCGATGGATATGGCAGGATATATATGTCCTCCTGTTCCTCCTCCAGTCAAAATAGCTCTCATTTGCATCAACTCCCCTCAGTTTTTATGTTCCTTGAAATATTAAGCAAAATACCTATATTAGACATAACAAATAGCAAAGAAGTACCGCCTGAGCTTATTAATGGGAGAGTCACTCCTGTTGTTGGCATGGATACCGTTACAACAGCAATATTAATAACTACTTGTATGCCGATCATACATGTAATTCCAGTAGCAAGCAGACAGCCAAACATATCAGGAGCGTGAAGAGCTATTCTGATACCTCTCCATATTAAAAACAAGAATAAAAACAATACAGTTGATGCCCCAATGAAACCTAGTTCTTCACCTATAATTGAAAATATAAAATCATTTTGAGCTTCAGGTATATAGAAAAACTTCTGTCGGCTGTTACCAAGTCCCAATCCAAATAAACCTCCAGAACCGAGAGCTAACAAGGATTGAATAGCCTGGTAACCTGTGTTTAAAGGATCCGCCCATGGATCTCTAAAAGACAACCATCTATTCAGCCTATAACTTTCTTTTGTAACTAAATATATTAATGCCGGAATAACTGGAATACCCCAAACTAACAAATGCCATACTCTAGCTCCTGCTGCAAACAGCATTGCAAATGTAATGATCAATATGCTTCCTGCCATACTTAAGTTTGGTTGTAGAATAATTAACAAGAAGTATATTGCCATCAGAATTATATAAGGAACAACTCCTTGAACAAATTGTCTCACTTTATCTTTTTTATTGGCTAGACTCCTTGCCATGAATATAATTAGCGCAGTTTTTGCAAACTCTGATGGCTGCATAGTCAGTGGTCCTACTCTGATCCATCTCATTGCCCCTTTGGCTCCATAACCAAGACCGGGTATAAAAATGGCAATAAGCAATATGAAGCTGACAATAACAAAAAACAATGCATACCTTCCCAATATCCTATAATTCACTCGGCTCATAATAAGCATGGCAATTATACTGATAATAGCATATAATCCCTGGCTTTTCAGATATTTATAGCTATCATTATGTTTCAAATAAGAAGATGCTGCACTGGCACTGAACACCATTGTTATTCCTATAGCCAGTAGAATAAAAACTGTTATTAACAAAGTAAAGTCAATATTCCCCTTTTTTCTTGCAGGCATTAATCAGCCCCCCTTAATTTCCTTACTAGGTCCTTAAAAATTCTACCCCTTTCTTCATAGTTCTTAAACATATCCCAACTTGCACAGGCAGGTGACAAAAGAACACAGTCTCCATAGGAAGCCAGTTCCTTGCTTTTATAAACCGCCTCTCCCAAATCAGACACCTTATATATATTTTTAAAACCTGCTTTTTCTGCTGCAGCTTTTATCTTGTCTGCTGTCTCTCCGAACAGTACCAAAGCCTTTACTTTATTTTCAAAATAAGATACAAACTCATCAAAACTTGAGCCTTTATCCATACCTCCAGCTATTAAGACAGTAGGTCTGGTCATAGTATCAAGGGCTTTTATGGATGAATCCGGATTGGTGCCTTTAGAATCGTTATAGTATATTACTCCATCTATTTCACATACATATTCTATTCTATGCTCAACACCCTTAAATTCCTTAAGTACCTTATTGATAACATTTGCCTTTACTCCCATACAATAAGCCATCAGAGATGCTGCCAGAGCATTTTCCAAATTATGCTTGCCTGGTATATATATATCCTTTGTATCTATTATGCTCTCCTTTTTTCCATTTAAAGATATGGTCAGATAACCATCCTCTACATATGCTCCTTCAGGTAAAATCTCCTTTCGACTGAAGAACAGCACTTTGCTTTTAGGCAATGAAGCCAAACTTCTTGTCTCCATATTATCCCAATTTAGAATTGTATAATCTCCTTCGTCCTGATTTGTGAATACTTTTGCTTTTGCTGCTATATAATTTTCTAATGTTTTATGTCTGTTTAAATGATCTGGTGTTATATTTAGTATGGAACTTACTTTAGGCTTAAAATAAACAGTTGTTTCCAGTTGGAAACTGCTTACCTCCAAGACAAATATATCATTGGAAGTGGCGTTTTTGACTTCGGAAATCATTGGATTTCCGATATTACCTGTCACAAAAGTCTTTCTTCCGCTTTCTTTCATTATTTCTCCCAATAGTGCGGTTGTAGTGGTTTTTCCATTGGTACCAGTAATTGCAGCTATGGAAGTTTCTGTCATTCTATATCCCAACTCTATTTCACTTATTACTTCCTTACCCTGTTTCTGTGCTTCTTTTACAATAGGTAAGTCTGTAGGAACTCCAGGACTTATAACAATAAAATCGCAATTGCCAACCAGTTCCAAAGGATGTCCTCCAGTAACAATTTCAATAGATGTATTATCAAGCTCATGTATGTATTCATCCAATTCTGATAAAGGCTTGTAATCATTTAAAACTACATGACAGCCCATTTTGTAAAGTTCTAATGCAGTAGGTATTCCTGTTATGGCAGCACCAAGCACCAGTACATTTTTATCTTTTATATCCATATCCCATGACCAACCTTTCTTATAAATTAAAAGCCAAAATACCTATGAGGCATAGTATAATTTCAATAATAATGAAAACTGATACAATCTTTGATTCAGCCCATCCAGATAACTCAAAATGATGATGAATTGGAGCCATTTTGAATATTCTTTTTCCTGTTCTTTTGAAATGAACAACTTGTATAATATCTGATAAGGCTTCAACCACATAGATGGCTCCCACAATAGCTAAAAACAAAGGCAATTTCAAGATTACTGCAAGGGAAACTACTGCTCCACCTAATGCTAAAGAACCCGTATCACCCATAAATACCTGCGCGGGATGGGAGTTAAATCTTAAAAAGCCTAGGATAGCTCCTATAAAAGCTCCTGAAAAAACTAGGACTCCAACGTGCCTTAAGGTTAAAGCCACAACAGCAAAAAAACCTAATACAACCACTGTAATTCCACCTGCAAGTCCATCTAACCCATCTGTTAAGTTTACGCTGTTTACAGTACCTACAATAATAAATACAATAAAAGGTATATAGAATATTCCCAGATCTATGAATTTTCCTAAAAACGGTACCAATATTTCTGTACCTGTCTGGCTGGTACCTCCGGCTATATAACCTAGAAATAATGCAGCAGCTAATTGCGCAACTATTTTCTGCCAAGCCTTAAGTCCCAATGACCTTTTTTTAACTATTTTTATATAATCATCTGCAAAGCCTATTGCTCCATATAATAAAGTTGTAATCAAAATGAGAAGCATATCTCTATCCTTTGAAAAAGAAAGACATACAATAGTAGCTGGAATAATAAATATTAAACCTCCAATTGTGGGTATGCCGGCTTTCTTCAAGTGGCTTTGAGGACCATCATCTCTTACATTCTGTCCAAATTTTAATCGTTTAAGGACAGGTATCAATACCGGACCCGCAATCAATGCCAATACAAAAGAAGAAATGATACATATAATAAACATTTTATATTCATTGACAAAAAAATTACTCATCCTTTGTAAGTCTCCTCTCTCTAAGGAAATCCGCTATTTCCTCCAGCTTCATGACTCTAGAGCCTTTTATCAAAACTGTATCTTTAGGTAGCAATATTGATATTAGTTGAGAAATAGCAGCAGCATTATCTTTAAAATGATAAATCTGCCTATCTCCCATACCTTTATTTAAGGCTCCCTTGCAAACATCCTTAGCTTTCTCACCTATTGTAATTATTATATCAATATTAGATTCCGCTGCCTTTTCTCCCACTCTCTTATGCCCTATCTCTGAGTAATCACCTAATTCCATCATATCTCCAATGATCAATACTCTTCTCCCATGGCATGGCATATTCTTCAGCACTTCAATGGCTGCTGATGTTGAGTCAGGATTTGCGTTATATGAATCATTTATTACTCTTATGCCATCATCTGTATTAAAAATCTCCATTCTCATCTTCCCAGGAGCAAACTTTGCCAAGCCGCTCTTGATTTTTTCTATGTTCATCTTCATAGTTAATCCTACAGCAATAGCACAAAGGGCATTATATACATTATGCACTCCTATTAGCGGAACAAAAAAGTTTTCTTTTTTCCCATCTATACATAAGGAAAATTCCATGCCTTCATCTCCATGTTGCTTTATGTTTTTAGCACAAAAAGTGTTATGTTCCTCTAATCCATATTTGATTACATTGTATTCAGTATTTGTCATTGTTGAAAGCATATCATCATCGCCATTTATTATGGCAGTATTTTCTTTCGTAAAGTATTTAAATACTTCTTTCTTAGCTTCAAATATGCCCTGACGAGAACCTAAATACTCAATATGAGCTGTCCCAATATTTGTAATCACAGCCACATCTGGTTTAACAATAGCGGCTAAGCTTTCAATTTCACCGAATCTATTCATTCCCATCTCAAACACACATATATCATGATGCTTCTCTATACCAAAAACGGTAATTGGTAATCCTATTGTATTATTAAGATTTCCTTCATTTTTTAATACACTAAAACTTTCGCTTAAAACCGAAGCTATCATTTCTTTTGTGGTAGTCTTGCCTGAACTGCCTGTCACGGCAACAGCCGGTATATTGAATTTTGATCTGTAATACTTAGCCAGCTTCATTAGAGCTATTTGAGTATCCTCTACAATAATATATGGGAAATTCCTAGCTCCTAAATCATATTGGGATAATGAAGCTACTGCACCCATTTCAATAGCTTTTTCAATGAAATCATGTCCATCAAAATTCAATCCTTTGATTGGGATAAAAAGCTGCCCTTTATTGATTTTCCTGCTGTCAGTACTTACACCAGTTACGATTATATTATGTTCACAGTTTATAAGCTTACCGTTCAATGCCCTTGCAATCTCTACAATATTCATTGGTTCCACACTATATGCCCTCCTCGATAAGCTCTTTTACTACCACTCTCTCATCAAAATCAATGACTCTATCCTTCAATACCTGATATGTTTCATGGCCCTTACCTGCCAGCAATATTATATCTGAAGGCTTTGCCATCATCATTGCATGCTTAATCGCATCTTTCCTATTCTCTATACATATATAATCACAAGATATGTTCTTAATGCCTTCTTCTATTTGAGCTATTATTTCATTAGGATCTTCGCTTCTTGGATTATCTGAGGTTATTATACAATAATCCGATAACCTTCCGGCAATCTCTCCCATAATTGGCCTTTTAGCCTTATCTCTGTCACCACCACAGCCAAATACGGTTATAATTCTTCCTTTTGCATAGTTCCTGATGGATTTTAATATGTTTTCCAACCCATCTGGAGCATGTGCATAATCTATAATCATTTTATAGGGTTTATTTATAGGTAGTACTTCAGATCTTCCAGGAACAAACTTCAGATTTTCAATTCCCTTGGAAATAATATCTTTATCAATTCCTTCAACATAAGTAGCACTAGCAGCTGCCAACGAGTTGTATACACTGAATTTTCCCGGAATACTGCTTCTAATTACTGTTTCATAATCAGGAGTAACCAACTTGAATTCTATGCCACTATCATCCATTTTTATGTCTTTTGCCATTATATCTGCCACATAATCTATTCCATATGTTATAACAGGAACATCAAAATCCATTATATTCCTGTATATTACTCTTCCATGTTCATCGTCAATATTGATAATATTTGCTTTCTTTGTTTTATAGAACAGTTTTTCCTTTGCCTTTCTATAATTCTCAAAATTCTTGTGAAAATCCAGGTGATCCTGGGTTAGATTTGTGAATATTCCTATTTGAAATTGGCACTGATCCACGCGACCAAACTCCAAAGAATGAGATGAAACTTCCATAACTGCATATTCAGCATTATTAGAAACCATATCATGGAAAATTCTTTGCAAATCCAAAGATTCTGGAGTGGTTCTTGAAGACTCTATCACATATTGTCCTAAATCAATGGATATAGTTCCAATTAATCCTGTTTTCTTTTCTGCCTGTTGTAGTATTGATCTGATTAGATATGTAGTAGTAGTTTTTCCATTGGTACCTGTAACACCAATAAGTTTTAACTTTTCAGTAGGCCTTCCATAAAAGTTGGCTCCAATTATAGGCATGGCCATCCTTGAGTTTTCCACCTGAACCATCGCTACTTTGTCTTTTTCAATACTTTTATCCACAATTATGGCTACAGCACCTTTCTCTACTGCCTCATCTATATAATCATGTCCATCGAAGCTGCTCCCTTTTATGCAAATAAACATATAGTTATTTTTTACTTGTCTCGAATCATATGTTATTCCTTTTATCTCTGTTGTCAAATCTCCAGAGTATCTCAATACATTAATATCCTCCAATAGTTTGGAAAGCTTCAATAATCTCACCTCATAAATATTTTTAATTATTGGAATATATATGTAATTATTATACATTATTGATCTTTTACTATAATATTATGCTTTAGTATTGGTAAAAAGGCAACTGGAATTAAAGAATCTCTTTAACTCCGTTGCCTTATATCTTGCCATTATACTAACTGTTCTTTTATTCTTTTGGCTTTGCATATATAATTACTACTGTTCCCTCATTGACCTTAGCATTGGCCCTTGGAGTCTGATCTAGTACCAATGAATCTTGTTCAGGTTCACCTTGCTCTTCTTCCAATCTATATTTCAGTTTGTTTTGCTCCAATAACTTTATTGCATCTTTTAGTTTCATATTTCTTATTTCCGGAACTGTAACCTTTTCCTTCGCCAGCTTCTTTGCTTCTTCCTCAGTGTATTGAGGTTTAACATCCAAATACCTCAACGTGTCAGATATTATGCTTTTAACTACTGGAGTTGCAATAACACCACCATAATAACTTGCACCGCCAGGCTCATCAATTACCACTAGAACTACTACCTTAGGATCATTTGCAGGAGCAAAACCTACAAAGGAAGATACATATTTTCCTGGCACATATCTACCGTTTTCAGCTTTCTGAGCAGTGCCCGTTTTTCCTCCTACTTTATAACCTGGTATGTAGGCACCTCCACCTGAACCTTCAGTTACAACCGATTCAAGTATCTGCCTCATGGTAGCAGATGTTTCCTTGGAAATAACCTGCCTCACTACGCGAGGTTGAAACTCATGTACTGTGTTTCCTTCATTATCTACAAGCTTTTTAGCTATTCTCGGCTCCATAAGATACCCATCGTTGACGATGGCTGAAACAGCTGTAATCAATTGAATAGGAGTAACTGTAATACCCTGACCGAATGAAATATTAGCCAATTCAACTGGACCAATTGAATTTACATTTCTTACAATTCCTGAAGCTTCTCCTAATAATTTTATATTAGTAGGGGAACCAAAGCCAAAAGCTTGAATATATTTATAAAATTTCTCTTTTCCTAATCGTTGAGCAACTTCTATAAAAACAGGGTTACAAGAATTTTGAACCCCTTCTGCAAAGCTTTCACTTCCATGTGGATTATAACTTCTCCAGCATTTCAATCTTCTACCTGCTACTACAACAGAACCTGAGCAGTAAAACTTGTCATCCGGCTTTACTACACCTTCTTCCAATCCAGCAGCCGCTGTAATGGTCTTAAAAGTGGACCCAGGCTCATAGGTATCTGAAATGGCAGGATTTCTCCAAATTTTAAACAAAGCATTGTATTGCTCCGTTGATGACATGGAATCCCATTGATCAATTAGATCCTCCGGAACCTCTCTTGGATTATTATTATCATAATCAGGCTTGATTGCCATAGCAAGAATATCTCCTGTTTTTGGTTCCATAACTATGGCTGTGACTCTCTTAGCCTTATTCTCTACTAAAGCATTTTCCACCGCTTTTTCAGCAAAATGTTGAATAACTTCATCTATTGTAAGTATAAGATTCAAACCATCTTGAGGTTCATAATACTTTCTGTCGCTTTCAGGAAGCTCTCTTCCCTGTGCATCAGTCATTTTTATATCTCTCCCAGGAAAGCCGTTGAGATACTTCTCAAAAGTTGCTTCCACTCCATCCTGGCCCTGATTATCATAATTGGTAAAACCTAATACATAAGAAGCAAAATTACTCTGCGGATAAAATCTTTTACTATCATCAACAAAAATTAGACCCTTGATATTTTTTTCTCTAAGGATCTTTACCGTATCAGAATCTACTTTTTTCTTTATTATTACCGTATCTTTATTTGCAGACACCTTATTCATCAAGGTTTCCTTATCCATTTTCAAAACCTCGGAAAGTGTCTGAGCTACAGATTCTTTATCCGTAACTTCTACAGGCCTCACATATATTTCATAAGCAGGTGCATTGGTTGCCAACTCTTTGCCGTTTCTGTCGTATATTATGCCCCTCTTAGAGGGAATGGGTACATCCCTGGTCCACTGTTCAATAGCTTTTTGCTGATATTCTGCACCATTAACTATTTGAATTTGAAATAATCTCACTGTAAGTAAAAAAAATAATAGAGTAAATGAAGCCAATAAAAACAATACTCTTCTCTTAATCTTTTTTGCCACTCCTGCCAAGCTAGCACCCCCTAGGGAAACTTAATCCAACAGACTGATAAAGCTATTTATAAGAAGTTTGGCTTTAGCTATATATTTATTTTCTTCAAGATCCTCCTTTGAAAAATATTCCTTTTCATCGTTGTTTGCTTCTACAACAGGTTTTGCCGCTGATACATACACTATTTGATCAGGACCGGGATATTGCATATTAAGTTCACCTAAAGCAACTTCTTCCAGTGTTTGGAGATTTATGGTGCTCATTAAGCTTACTGTCATTGCTTGGTTTTGCTTAAGTATTTCTTTATACTCCTTCTCAAGTTTGCTAATATTGAAGTTAATTTCAGCTATATAGGCGTATCTGGATATCATTATGATGCTCATTGAGAACACCAATATGATAGGCAGGATGCCAACTTTTTGCTTTGCCTTTTTAGCCTTTTTAACTCCAGTCTTTTTATTCTCTTCATAATGGGGTATGTCATTTATATAGTTTTCTCTGCTGTAATCATATGCTCTGTTATCTGCTACTAACATTTTTATTCCCCCTTACTCTACTTTAGAACCAATCTTTCTGCTACTCTCAATTTAGCACTTCTTGACCTAGGATTTTCAGCCAATTCTTTTTCTCCAGGTATAACAGGTTTTCTGGTCACTATTCTCACCACAGGCACTTGCCCACATATACATTGCGGTATTCTTGGGGGGCAGGTACATGGTTTTTCTAATTTGCTGAATGTATTTTTAACAATCCTATCTTCTAAGGAGTGAAATGTAATTATGCATATTCTCCCTTCCGGTTTCAGTAAATCCACTCCATCTTTAATTGCCTTTTCAAGTATACCAAGTTCATCATTTACTGCTATCCTGAGAGCTTGAAATGTTCTCTTGGCAGGATGAGGACCTTCCCTTCTGGCAGAAGCAGGTATAGCAGATTTAATTATATCTACCAGCTGTAATGTAGAGGTAATTTTATTTTTTTGCCTTTCTTTTACTATAAACTCCGCTATCCTTTTAGCCCATCTTTCTTCCCCATATTCTTTAATTATGTTGTGGATCTCCTCTTCTGACCATTGATTAACAATTATCTCTGCAGTTAAGGGATTGCTTCTGTCCATCCTCATGTCCAAAGCTGCATCCTTCATATAACTAAATCCTCTTTCTTCCTCATCCAGCTGATGTGACGATACTCCCAAATCCAGCAATATACCATCGACTTTTTCAATGCCTAAACTTTGAACAATGGACTTCATATTTTTAAAATTATCATTTACAAGTTTTACATGATCTCCATAATCTTTTAATCTGTCTCTCGCTGCATTGATTGCATTTATATCCTGATCGATACCTATTAATGTGCCATCTCCCATAAACCTTGCTATTTCCTTTGAATGACCTGCACCTCCAATAGTTCCGTCAACATATATACCGCCTTTTTTTATATTCAATCCTTCAATGCATTCCTTTAACAAAACCGGAATATGAACAAAATTCAAATAATCACCTTCTATCCCTATATTCCCAGCTGCGACATCTTTTCAGCTACATCTTCATAGCTAATATTTGCATCATTGTTAAATTTATTCCATTCATCAATGCTCCATATTTCCAGCCTTGTTGATACCCCAATGATCACGACATCTTTATCAATTTTTGCAAATTCCTTTAAATTAGCTGGTATTAATACCCTACCTTGTTTATCAACTTCACATTCAGTGGCTCCGGCAAAGAAAAATCTCACAAATGCTCTTGCATCCTTATTGGTCATAGGCAATGTCTTGAGCTTATTCTCAATATTCCTCCACTCTTCCATGGAATAAATGAAAAGGCAATTATCCAAACCCTTAGTCATGACAAAACTTGAACCTAGCTCATCTCTAAATTTTGCAGGCATTATCAGTCTGTTTTTATTATCAAGACTATGCCTGTACTCACCTATGAACATCCCTGCCACCACTTTACTATTTTACTTCACTATCTACCACTTTACTCCACTTCGTACCACTACTATAATTCTCTACATTATTTAAAAATCCTTCCAATATATACGAAAATTATATTTAAAAAACAAAATAGTGCATTAGAACTATATTCAAATGCACTATTTGTATTTTTTGATTTATATTTATTTTCATATGCAATATATCAACTTGTTTTATTATTCCTTCGCAATCTGCTATAAGCAATCAACCCAAGTATGATTATCACTACACTTACTAATTGTGCTACTCTCATACCCATAAACATCAAGCTATCTGTCCTTAATCCTTCAATCCAAAATCTCCCTGCAGAATATATGATTCCATATAGCAGGATTATCTCTCCATCAAACTTCTTTTTCTTTCTATAAAATATCAAAAATAAAAACAAACCGAAATCCCATAAAGATTCATATAAAAAAGTAGGATGTACTTTCACACCATCAACCATGATAGCCCAAGGTAGATTAGTAGGTCCACCATGCGCTTCTCCATTGATGAAATTTCCCCATCTTCCGATAGCCTGACCCAATGCAATAGAAGGTGCTACTATATCTGCAGTTTTCCAGAAAGGCATCTTCTTGACTCTGGTAAACAAATATCCTGCCAGAATTCCTCCAATTAGCCCGCCATGTATTGCAAGGCCACCTTCTCTTGTATTTATTATTCTCAATATATCTCCTTTATAGTACTCCCATTGGAAAATTACATAATAAAGTCTTGCACCAATCAATGCGGAAGGTATGGCCCACAATGCCAAATCAATAATATCATCTGGATTATAACCTTGTTTTTTAGCTTCAGAATATGCTAGAAATATTCCAATTAGCATCCCTAAAGAAATCAAGATACCATACCATCTTATGGATATTCCAAAAATCTCAAATGCAACAGGATTCACTGGAACCCCTCCAATTCTTCATAGTAACGTTTCTTCTACATAGTTTTTGATATTATTCGGCTGTTTATGATTATAAGTTTAACAACTTGGCAATGTCAAGTTTAAAAGAAAAAATCCGCGACATATAAAGCCGCAGATTTTTATAGTATTATTAGTAATCCCTATGCTTCTTTGCTTATCATATCTTTTACCTTCATAAGACGAGTTATAGTGCTTCTTTCGCTTTCATCCAATTTCATTCTGATATATCTGATGGTTTCTTCCAAATCAGGTATTGTTCTATATTCAAGGGCATTTACCCTTCTTCTTGTCTTTTCGATTTCATTGGCCATAAGCTGGCAGGCCTTTTCTACCTCTGCTAATTCCAGCAATTTTGGCATGATCCCGTATAACTTTGATATTGCATCATCCAATTCAGATGAAGTTTGGGCAAAGCCATAAGGATAAATGCTGCCTTCATCACCATCAAATTTTCTGATAAAATTCATAACCGGCACATGTACACTCATTATGTTCTTTTTCTTTATGTCAACTGTAATGCTTTCCTTAGGATAAGCTACTGCTTCCTCAAGCATTTCAGGAGACATAACTGCGCTGGCTATGAGAAAGTCCTTGAACGATTCCTGAAGTTCCCTTTCTACTTCCATCCTTAAGGACTTATTCTTTTTAATTAATTCGATGAATCTCCTCATAAGCTCGTCTTGTTTATCCTTTAGGAGTTTATGCCCTCTCTTGGCTGTAACCAATCTTTTCTTGAGATTGGACATCTCCATACGAGTAGGATTAACATTCAGCTTAGCCATCTACTCAGCCCCTTTATCATCTTGTGGCAAATACTTATCAAGGTATTCATCCCTGATTCTCTTGAGCTCACTTCTTGGAATAATCTTTAGCAATTCCCATCCCAAATCTAAGGTATCGATTATACTTCTATTTGTATAGTAGCCCTGATTAACATAGCGCTTATCAAACTCTTCAGCAAATTTAGCAAAAGCTCTATCTGCTTCGGAAAGAGCAGATTCGCCAAGAATTGTTGCCAACTCTCTTGCCTCTCTTCCTGAAGTATACGCCGCATATAACTGATTCATTGTATCAGCATGATCTTCTCTTGTCTTTCCTTTTCCTATACCTTTATCTTTAAGTCTTGATAGGGAAGGTACAACATTTATAGGGGGCTGTAACCCTCTCTTATATAATTCCCTTGACAATATTATCTGTCCTTCTGTTATATATCCTGTTAAGTCCGGTATTGGGTGAGTAATATCGTCTTCAGGCATTGTTAATATAGGTATCTGAGTAATGGAGCCCTTTCTACCTCTTATTCTTCCTGCCCTTTCATATATGGTGGAAAGGTCTGTATATAGATATCCAGGATATCCTCTTCTACCGGGAACTTCCTTTCTGGCTGCTGATATTTCTCTCAATGCTTCAGCATAGTTTGTCATGTCTGTTAGGATAACCAATACATGCATATCCCTTTCAAATGCAAGATATTCGGCACAAGTAAGAGCCATACGAGGTGTTGCAATTCTCTCTATTGCCGGGTCATCAGCCAGATTTATGAACAATACTGCCCTGTCAATGGCACCAGTTTTAGTAAAGTCATTAATAAAGAACTCGGCTTCTTCAAATGTAATTCCCATGGCTGCAAACACAACAGCAAATTTTTCTTCTGTACCCAATACTGTAGCCTGTCTTGCTATCTGAGCTGCAACTTCATTATGCGGTAATCCTGACCCAGAGAAAATAGGAAGCTTTTGTCCTCTAACAAGGGTATTCAATCCATCAATACATGAAATTCCTGTTTGTATAAACTCATTGGGATAATCCCTGGCTACAGGATTCATGGGCACACCATTTATATCAATCTTTTTTTCAGGTATAATTTTAGGTCCGTTATCTTTTGGACGTCCCATTCCATCAAATACTCTTCCTATCATATCCGGAGAAACTCCCAGTTCCAATGGTTTGCCCAAGAACCTTACTTTGGTATTTTTTAAGTTGATTCCGCTAGAACCTTCAAAGAGTTGAACCATGGCCTTATCTTCATTGATTTCCAAAACTCTGCCACGTCTCTTTTCTCCGTTATGCATTTCTATCTCAACTAACTCTTCGTATTTTACTCCTTCTACCCCTTCTACTACCATCAAGGGACCTACTACTTCCCTTACAGTTCTGTATTCTTTAAGCATCAAGGATACCTCCCTTGCTTATTAGATTGTCTATGCTGGCTATTAATTCTTCGTTGATTTTGTCTATCTCATCTATGTTTTCTTCTGGAATATATTTAGCACGAGCTATCCTGTTTCTAACATCCAAATTAAGGATATCCTTTAAGTAGACCCCTTGTTCTAATGCTCTCTTTCCTTGATCATAGAAGTTTAGAATCAATTTGAGCATTTTATTCTGCTTCTTCAACGAGCAGAAGGTATCAACATCGTGGAAAGCATTTTGCTGTAGAAAATCCTCTCTTATGGATTTTGTTGCTTCAAGCTTTAATTGATCTTCCTCTGAAAGAGAATCTCTACCGACCAATCTAACTATTTCCAGAAGTCCTGTTTCATCCTGAAGCAAACTCATGGCTTTGGCTCTATTGGATGCAAATTCAGGATCTACATTTTGATTCATCCACTCATCAATTTTAGACTGATACAAAGAATAGGAATTAAGCCAGTTTATTGCTGGAAAATGCCTCTTATAGGATAGTGCATAATCCAAGTTCCAGAAAACCTTAACGATTCTTAAAGTTGCCTGGGAAACAGGTTCGGAAATATCTCCACCTGGAGGTGATACCGCACCTATAACTGTTACTGCACCTTCTCTGTTATCGCTTCCATAGCAAACTACTTTTCCTGCCCTTTCATAAAATTCAGCTGCACGAGATGCAAGATATGCAGGGTAACCTTCATCTCCAGGCATTTCTTCAAGTCTTCCTGACATTTCCCTTAGAGCCTCTGCCCATCTGGAAGTAGAGTCAGCCATTATTGCTACTGAATAACCCATATCTCTGAAGTATTCAGCTATGGTTATTCCTGTATAAATAGATGCCTCTCTGGCTGCAACAGGCATGTTTGAAGTATTTGCTATAAGAACTGTTCTCTTCATCAAGGACTCACCGGTAGTTGGATCAATTATCTCCGGGAATTCCATAAGAACATCTGTCATCTCATTTCCACGTTCACCACAACCTACATACACAACTATCTCAGCATCAGCCCATTTTGCAAGCTGATGTTGTACAACTGTCTTACCAGAACCGAAAGGTCCTGGAATAGCAGCCGTTCCGCCTTTAGCCACAGGAAAGAATGTATCAATAACCCTTTGTCCTGTTAATAGAGGAACTGTAGGATTCAATTTTCTCTTGTATCCTCTTCCCTTTCTTACAGGCCATTTCTGCATCATTTGAAGTTTAATTTTCCCATCAAGAGTACAAACATCATCTACTACTGTAAATTCGCCTTCTTTAATTTCTGTTACAACGCCTGATATTCCGGCAGGTACCATTATTTTATGTAGAACTATTGGAGTTTCTTGTACTGTTCCAATAACATCACCTTGTTCTACCCTATCACCTACCTTAACAGCTGGCTTAAAATACCACTTTTTCTCTCTATTAAGGCTTTTTACTTCTATTCCTCTGGAAAGAAAATCTCCTGCTATTGACCTCAACTCTTCAAGAGGTCTCTGTATTCCATCAAACATGGCTTCTATCAAGCCTGGTCCAAGTTCAACAGATAGAGGTTCTCCTGTTGTATATACAGGGTCTCCAGGTCCTATTCCTGTTGTTTCTTCATATACCTGAATAGAAGCTCTATCTCCTCTCATCTCAATTATCTCACCGATGAGCCTATTATTTGAAACATGAACTACATCATATACATTAGCTTCATCCATCCCCTCTGCAACAACTAAGGGGCCAGATACCTTAATAATTCTCCCAACTTTCAAGATAAGCCCTCTCCTTCTATAAAATATTTGATCCTACGGCTTTTTCAACATTCTTGTTTATCCTGCTCATACCTATATTCAGTGTTCCTTGATTGCTCGGTATGAGTATTACCGCAGGGATTATCTCTTTATCGTATCGCTCTATGGTATCTGGTATCAAATTAGCTATCTGTTCAGTGATAAATATAATACCATAGTTATTACGAGCAATAGTGTCAACTGTCTTTCTGGCTTCTTCACTATCGTAAACTGAAAAGACATCTACCCCTAGCGCTTTAAAAGCAAGTATGGAATCCTTGTCTCCAACTACAGCAATTTTAAACATATAAATCACGCACCCTTTCCCTTGTGGCTTCAGGAGAAAGTTTGTTCAGCTTTGAAACCATAATAATTCTCAATGTTTTTATTTCTGCTTCCTTAGCCACTAAGTAAGAAAAAATGGGCTCAGGTCCGAAATTCACATACTTTGATGGTTTATTAATATCAATCAAATAATTATCCATGAATTTTTCAAGATCAGATAATCGATTTGTAACTCTATATGATTCTAAACCTTTCAATAATCCTGAACCAATTCTGTAATTTTTAAACCTGGTGATCATGTTCTCTATAGAATCACTAAAGCTCATCAATATCAAATCTTTATCTATGTTCCCATTTGGAAATAGAACTTCCTCGAGAAAGTTCATATCCTTCCCCTGTTTTTTCAACCTTATGGTAGATTTGATATTTATAAAATCTATCATATCTTTAACATAATCTATAAAGAGCTTGATACCAGTAGCTTCAGCCATCTTATACAAATGTTGAATATAGAATCTGTCCAAAATTATATCTATCCTTTGAGGATCCTTATTTATCTCAAAATCTTTTAAGACAGCTTCTATGGCTTCCCTAAATTCAGGCTGAACATCTCTTAGATTGCCTTCTATAAAACCATCCTTTATCTTTTTAAAATCAGTAGATCCTATTGATATATATAGCTTGGATAGATCTTTATTAAGCATTCTTTCCTTAACTAGAACTTTCAGATTATGATAATCGTATTTTAATGCCATAAGATCTACAACAACTTGGTCTTTAGTAATTTCTCGCATTAATTTGTATACTCTCTTCAACTCATAAGAAAGTATGTTCTCATAATCTTCATCTCTGGATACTCCAGCAACTGCACTTGAGTATTCAGTTTCATTAAGAGTTTTGAAAATTTCTCCAATATCTCTAGCTTCAATCATCCTATCTATTCTGCCTTTTGATAGGAGCTTCTTTTCAAGGACTCTGGTTCTAGTTACAGCTTGGATATAATCCATCCTATCCATGAAATCACTCCTATTCCTTAAAAAGATGTTTTGCTATTTCCGATTCAAGCTCTTCCCTCAAATAGTCTACCAGTGAATCAAAGGAGAAATTAATTTCCACATCATTGTCTTTCAATATAAATCCTGAATCTACTGTTTCATCATTAGAAATCTTAGGCAAAGATGCAATAGCCTTTACTTTTTCCTTCATCTTTTCAGGTATAATTAAAACTTCTGTCCCTTTTAGATTTAAGGATTTCAAATTATTGGTTAAGAACTTTACATATTCTTCTCCCGATAGTTCTTTCAATCTATCCTTAGACAATTCAAAGACTCTATCAATAGTATGCTGCTTTGCCTTAAGCTTTTCATCCCTTACCTTAAGTTCAGCATTGGAAATTATTCTATCTTTGATCATGGCTGCTTCATTTTCAGCCTTTTCTAATATCTTCTTTCTTATTTCATTAGCCTCATTTATTCTAGAGTTTAAAATATCCTGCCTTACCTTAGCTGATTCTTGAGATATCTTATCAGCTTCTTTTTTGGCATCTTCAATGATTTTATTAATTAAATTCTCTAAATTTGACATATCTTCACTTCCTCAGATTTTCTAGAAGCTAATACTGTTAACTAGAATTAAAGATGTAACAAAAGCCAATAACGCATAGGTTTCAACCATTACTGAATATATAATACCTTTTGTGGTTTGTTCTTCGTTCTTTGCAAGAATTGCTACGCCTGCAACAGCAGTTTTTGCCTGTGCTATAGCAGAAAGTAAACCAACCACAGCTATAGGCAAACATGAAGCAAGCAAATACAAACCTTCAAGAAAAGACATATCTACTTTTAATTTACCTAACACCAAAAGTCCTATAACGAATCCATAAAGGCCCTGAGTACCGGGTAGTAGCTGTAAAACCAAGCTTTTACCGAACTTTTCTGGTTCTTCAATGACAAGCCCAGCAGCTGCCTCACCTACCATACCAACACCCTTTGCTGAACCAATTCCTGCCAACAAAACTGCTATTGCGGCACCTAGCGCTCCAAAAAATACTCCACCATATTGAATGAAAAATTCTGAAATACTCATTTACTCTTCCTCCTAACCTATTTTAAGTTTATATATTTGGGTTCGCTTCTAAACAGTTTAAATGGAATACCTCCACCTTCATAGAACTTTCCAAAAAATTCTACAAAGATGAGCCTCATAGAATGAACATATGCGCCTAATGCACTCAAGAAAATATTGAAAAATTGTCCGCCAATAAATATGATAACCCCTATAATAATTCCTACTACACCTGAATTAAAAAGATCTCCTGCTATCATATTCATTGCACTGCCGATAAATCCACCGGATAAACCCAATGCCATAAGCCTTGAATAGGATACAAAATCCCCTACATAACCTGATATACCATACAGATTATAAAGACCTCCGGCTGCTTTACCAACAATGGTTTTTGAATCCCTGGCAGATGTAAGCACTATTCCTGCCATACCTACTATCATAACAATTAACGATATGTTCTTAATAATAATCGGCAAAGTAATTAATGAACCAGCAAGGAAACCAATTCCACCTGTCAATGCCATGTACCAAAAACCTACATCGAACAACGCATCAAGATATTTCCCTTCTCTAATACTTTGATAAGCCTTTAATCCCAAACCAAAGTACAGATGAATTATACCGAATACTACAGATAATATCAGCACTTTAAAATATTCAGTATTAGGATTGATCAATGCTGGTAGAGGTATAGCACCGGTAAAAAAGGATCCATATATTAAACCCCAAAATATTGTTGGATAACTTAAATAATAGAAAAATTTGATAAAATCTTTTTGCTTTTCAGATAGATTAAATAGTTTAAGCGCAGCTACCGCAGCAATAAGCATCACTATACCATATCCTGCATCAGCCAGCATCATGCCAAAGAAAAACATGTAGAACGGTGCTATAAACGGTGTAGGATCTATTTCATTATACTTAGGCAAAGAATACATGTTAGTTATTGATTCAAAAGATTTTACAAGCTTAGAGTTCTCAAGTAGTATTGGTACTTTTGGGTCATTCTTATCGGCTTCTTTAATTTCAAGATAATAAACATTATTAAGCGCTGCCTTTACTGTTTCTGTAAATTCACTTACCATTTCTGTAGGGATATATCCTTTGATGATATTAACGTTTTCTGTCATTAAAAACTTTTCTGAAGAAATGACTCTTAGCTTTTCATTCATTAAATAATCATAAACAATCTGTAAATCCCTAAGATTGCTTGTTAAATCTTTTAATTGATTCTCATAGTCAGAAATATCAGCTTCCAACGCTTTAATTCTTTCGTCTATTCGAGAAATTTCCTTCTCCGGCGTGTCTTCACCAGTTAGCTTTATTGCAGAGAAGCTATTGAATCTCAATATATCCTTAGCTTTCTCAACTTCAAAGCCATATGTCAAGACTATTACATAAAGATTGTCCTTATCTTCGCTGATGATTTCGAAATGAGTTAATTCTGTCTCCACTAACTCATTTTGAATTTTCAGCTTTAACTTTTTGGGTATTGTGCCTAAAAACATCTGGCTTTGCTCAAAAGAAGCCAAATCCTTTATCGGAGTATCAATCTTAATCCAATGACTTAAATCGTCTTTTAGGGCAGTTAATTTTATGACTTCCTGCTTCAAGGCTTCTTTATTTGTGTCAATTTTTTTCAACTTATCATATACTCCATGGTAGTCAATCTTGGATGCTATCTCTTCAAGCTCTACAAAGCTAAAGTTTTCCTTGCCTTTCTTCAAAGCCTCTACAAAATTATCTCCAACATTGTGTTTGGCCAATAAATCGATGGAATACTTTACCTTCATTATCTCTTCATCAATTGCTACCACAGTTTCAGGAATTTCAACGCTTTGTAAACCCTCATCCTTAAGGGATTCATCCTCATCTAAATCAAGGAAATGAACATACTTGAATTTTTGAAGCTCATGGAGAAGATTTTCCCTTTCTGAGTCAAAGGCAAACAAGCTGAAATTACTCATTTTAACTATTGCCATTTGCGTTCACAATCCTCTCGATAATAATGTTGACTGCTGAATCCAAGTCTTTACTTGTAAGATTATTTAGTGCTTTTCCTTCATCAATTCCTTTCTTTAATATGGGTTCTGCTATTGATTCTCCCTCTTTTATGGCTTTATTTTTTATTCTTTCTGCTTCTTCCTTGGCTTGAGAAATGATATTATTGTATTCCTGTTCAGCTGAAATTTCAGCTTCTTGTTTTGATTTTCTCGAAGCCTGAATAGCATCTTGTATTAAAGCCTTAGCTCTCGCTTCTGCATCCTTTACTAATCCAATTGCCTCTTTCGCCATCGCCTCACCCCCTATTTCAAGTTGTGCATTTTTATGAAGGTAGTTTTCTAAATACAGAAGCTATAGAAACATTTACCTCCTAGTTAAATAATAATATTAATTCGTCACTAAAATAAAAACTCCTTCATTAAATTGTATAAATAATAATACAATTACTATAAAATTTGAATTATTAAAATTATATCACAAACAAAAAATATATAGCAAACTGCTTATACTTCTTTATATGCAATAAATGAATTATTATTTAAGTTTACATATGACATTTGCGGTTTTATTGCTCTTTTTGTTAAAATAATCACAATCATCTGTTATGGGACATATGTCACATTTTGGTTTTCTTGCTTCACAAATTCTTCTTCCATGCCATATGAGCAGATGATGTGCCAATGACCATTTATCCTTAGGTATGCTATACATAAGTTGCCTTTCTGTATCATCGACATTATTGCTATGAGCTAACCCTATCCTGTTAGAAACTCTGAAAACATGGGTATCCACCGCTATGGCAGGAATCCCGAATCCATTGCTTAACACCACATTAGCAGTTTTTCTGCCTACACCAGGCAAAGAAACCAAATCCTCCATATTGTCCGGCACTTCTCCACCGAATCTTGCTATGAGTTCTTGACACATTTGAATTATGTTCTTAGCCTTATTTCTATATAATCCGATCTTTTTAATTTTCTCCTCCAGCTCAGCTTGTGTCATGCTTAGGAAATCTTCAGGAGTCCTATACTGCTTAAAAAGTTCTGCTGTAATCTCATTTACCTTTTTATCCGTTGATTGAGCACTGAGTACAGTCGCTACCAAAAGTTGAAATGTATTTCCAAAATTCAGTTCACATTTAGCTTCTGGATAAAGTTCTTTCAATTTTTCCAATACTATTAGCGCTTTATCTTCTATGTCTCTCAAAATAATCCCCCAATTCTTTCAAACTCATAGAATTTATTATATCCCCAGCTTCCAGCCAGCCTTTACGGGCAATACCTACACCAAATCTAATATTGTTTAAGCCTTCAATACTATGAGCATCAGGATTTATTCCAAATTTAACACCTTTTGATTTTGCGTATTTAATATACCTCCAATCCAAATCCAATCTATGAGGATCAGAGTTTATTTCAATTATTACATCATTTTCTGCTGCTGCATCTATAACAGCATATACATCCATATCACATGCCTCTCTTGCCAATAAAATTCTTGACGTCATGTGTCCCAAAATGGTGGTATGCCTGTTTTTAACAGCATTTATTACTCTAGCCGTCATCTTATCTCTTGACATTCCCAGATTTGAATGAACAGAAGCAATTACAAAATCGAAAAGGTAAAGAATTTCATCATCATAGTCCAGAGATCCATCAGGCAATATATCCGCTTCAATGCCTTTGAATATTTTAAAGTCACTACATTTGGCATTGTATCTTTCAATCTCTTCTATCTGTCTTTTAATATCGTCTTCTTTTAGCCCATTTGCGTAAAAAGCAGAACGGCTATGATCGGATATGCCTATATATGATAAACCCATTCTTCTTGCAGCTTCCGCCATATCTTCTATGCTTGAAGAACCATCACTATAATTAGTATGTATATGGAATGCTCCCTTTATATCCTTATACTCTATTAGCTTTGGCAAACTTCTCTTTTCTGCTTCCTCTATCTCTCCTGTGTTCTCCCGAAGCTCTGGAGGAATATAATCAAGACCTAACGCATTAAATATATCCTGTTCATCTTTACATGGAATCAATTCATCACCTTTAAATAATCCATATTCATTTATTTTTATACCTGCTGCCTTTCCTCGATGCCTAAGGGCTGTATTATGCTGCTTACTCCCTGTAAAATGATGTAAAGCATAAGGATATTGAAAATCCTCTACCACCCTCAAATCCATCATTATCCCCAATTTCAATCTAACTGAAGTTTTTGTATCTCCTTTTGATAAAATTTTATCAACCTCTTCAAAAGTTGTAAAATAATTCATAAGCATCAAAGGCTTATCTGAACTGGCTAGAATATCTATATCTTTAACTATCTCCTTCTTTCTTCTGAGACTTCCGGCTATATCACATCTAATAACCAATGGTGATTCCAACAACTTGTTCTTTATTGATTCTGCAACGCTTACAACATATCCATACAAATATTGACCGCTAAACTTTTTTATATCCTCAATGCCTTTTAGGATTTTACTCTGAGTTTTTTCTCCAAAACCATCCAACCCAATTAATCTATTTTCTTTACAAGCATATTCCAACTCACCAACATTAGTTATTCCCAATTTTTCATATAATACTTTCGCCTTCTTCGGTCCTATACCCTGTATCTTTAAAATATCAAAAAGCCCTGAAGGTATGGAATTTTTAAGATTCTCATAGTACTCCAACTTACCTGTCTCATATAACTCAAGGATCTTATCAGATAATGCCTCTCCTATACCTTTTATTCCTATTATTTTTCCATCAACTATATAGTCACCTATATCTCCTTCTAACGTCTCAACAATTCTCGCCCCATTTGTATATGCTCTAACCTTAAAGGGATTCTCTCCCTTAATCTCCAGCATAAGACCTATTTCTTCCAATATTCTGCTTATTTCCCTCTTATCCATTTTATCACCTCCCAGTTTTATCTACATTTTAGCAAATTTTCAACAGTCATCAATAATTATTTTTTCTTAATTTTGACTATTTTCTATGAACCAAAGGAGAAGCAATCAATGAAAATATAAAATAAACATATATAATTATTTGCAGTTATTGCTATAATTAATACTGAACAAAACATTAATGGAGGAACATGATGAATAATACTGTAAAAATCTCTCTAATAGCTATTAACTCTAAGTTCATCCACTCTAATCTAGCAGTAAGATATTTAAAAAGTTACCTACATAAAAAGGGTATAAAAGCCGACATTTTAGAATTCAGTATAAATGACAGCTTTGATAACATAATAAGAAAAATATATCAAACTAATAGCAACATATTGGCATTTTCATGTTATATTTGGAACAGGGAACTTATCATGAAGCTTGGAGCCAGTTTGAAAAAAATAATGCCTCATTCTAAAATAGTGTTAGGTGGCCCTGAAGTCTCTTATGATATTGAATACACTATGAAAGAAAATCCATGGATAAATTTCATTATATTTGGAGAAGGTGAAGAAACCTTTTTCCAATTTGCCAATAGCTTTATAAAAGGTGATAAAAATATTGATCATCTTGAAGGTTTGGCCTTTAATTCAAATGGAATAATACAAGTAAATAACTCCAGGAGTCCTATATCCGACCTTGATGAAATACCATTTCCTTATAACGATTTCGCAGATTTGGAGCATAAGATAATATATTATGAAACTTCAAGAGGTTGTCCTTTTAAATGCCAATACTGTATGTCATCATTGGAAACCGGTGTAAGATACTTTTCTCTGGAAAGGGTATTTAGAGATATTGATCTTTTCATCTCTAATAAGGTAAAACAGGTAAAGCTTGTTGATAGAACTTTCAACTGCAACAAAAAAAGAAGTATAGAAATAATGGAATACATACTTTCAAAAAAGGGTCATACAAATTTTCACTTTGAAATATCTCCAAAACTCATTGATTCTGATTTCTTATATACAGTAAAAAAAGCACCCAAGGGAATATTCCAGTTTGAAATAGGAATCCAATCTACCAATAATGATACTTTAGAGGCCATAAGAAGATATGAAAGATTTGATGAAATAAAGGAAAAAATATCAGCACTTATTGCTTTAGAAAATTGCCATATACATCTTGATCTAATAGCAGGCCTTCCCTTTGAAGATATTAAAAGCTTTGAAAAATCTTTCAATAATGTTTTTTCATTAAAACCTCAAATGCTTCAACTAGGATTTCTTAAACTTTTAAGAGGTTCTGGACTCAGGATGGATGCTGACAAACACGGAATCCAATATAATGACCATCCTCCCTATGAAGTGCTGTCAACAAAGTGGTTAAGTTATAAGGATATTTTGGATTTGAAGATGATTGAAGAGCTTGTAGAGATTTTCAGCAATTCAGGCAGGTTTAACAAAAGTCTGTCCTATCTTATAGACTACTACTTTAGTAATCCATTTAAGTTCTTTAAAGAATTAGGAACCTTTTATTACAAGAAAAATGCTTATGACAAATCCCTGAAAATATCTGAACATTATGAAATGCTATACTTCTTTGTAAAAAACAACATAGGAATAACTACTATGTTCAATGAGCTTTTAAAATACGATTTCTTCAGTTCCTTGGAAGGCAATATGCCAAGCTTCATAAAAAGATATGATCATTCTCAGATCAAAAATACAGTTAGCAGCTTCTTAAAAAAGGATTTTAATATTGATAGATTTATCCCTGAACTAAAAAATATGGATATAAGACAAAAACTTAAATATCTTAAGTTTGAGATATTCGATATTGATGTGTTAGGTGACTTAAAAGAAGGCAGGTACATAGTCTTGCTTATAAAAAACCCTAAGAGTGATGAAGAAAAAAGAGCTGTATCCTTTGATCTCGATGAGTTTATCGAGTTAAGCTTATAGAGTAACCATTTTCCTTATATATAACATATAATATATTGATGTTTTTTCGGAGGTCATATGGTTCATTTAATGTGTTTTTTGATTTACAAGGCACCAAATAGGTGCCTTAATTTTTCAACATGTCAATTGTCCCCTTTGGCTTTATGATGTCATTATAGAAATTCAAAAAGCAACCTGCTGTAGTCCTCTGAGCCATAGGAAATATTTGTCCAGCAATTCTGTAATATCTTTCTTGCCTATCTCTGATGGTAGAATATCGCCTATATATGGCAATGGCATCTCTAGCATTTTTTTCGATATACATATATGGATTGTCAAGGTAGATGCCATCTTTTATTGCAGCAAAACTCTCAAAATTATCGTGAACCTTTTTTATCCAGTTCTCAAAATTTCTATGGTTTTTTAAAAGATGAACATTACCATGTTGAGGAACAGTAGAATCCTGAACAAGATGTACTGCTGCACCCAAGTAAGTCATAGCCATTTCCTTATCTCCCGAATCCCAATAAACCTTAGCACAACCATAGTAACGGCCAAATCTCTGTCTTGAGTTCTTACAACCATATAATCCCTTATAGGTATAGGGATTGTAAAAATGCTCTCTGCTTTTGAAATCCTGATCTGCCCAATAAACTCCAGTATTTATCTGATGAAGATATTCGCTGAGAAAATCATAGGCTTCTACATATCCGTCATTTTTCATTATTTCCAACGCCCTCTTATTTATAAACATATGAACCTCACATAGAGTTTCAACAAAATATTTTTTAAAAGGATTGATAACCCAAAGTATAGTTTTAAAGCTTTTGCCATATATTCTTTCAATGATATCCATTTTTCTCACTCCATTTACATCATAATTAAAAAATTAAAAGCATACTACAAACTGCAAGATATTAAACACAGTTAGAGTATTATAGATTTCCAATTGATTTTTGAAATGCTATATTGATATGATTTCCTCAATATTTTTCTATATACATTTATTACATTGTGTTATAATTTCATTAAAATGAAATATGATTTTAAACTTACCTGGAGGGATAAATTTGAAAGATCCAAGAATATCTCAATTAGCAAAAAACCTCATAAACTACTCAATAAACATCAAGCCTGGGGAAAATCTTCTCATTGAAGTATTTGATTCAGGTTTGGAGTTAGCTTCCGAATTGATATCAGAATGCTATAAGGCAGGAGGCAATCCATTTGTTACCATAAAAAGCAGAAAAATAATGAAGGACTTGATTAAAGGTACCAATAAAGAACATATGCTGGCCATATCATCTCTGGAAGCGGAAAGAATGAAGAAGATGCAGGCATACATAGGTATAAGAGGTGCACTAAACTCTTCTGAGTGGTCTGATATTCTAGAAAACAAATTGAGCATATATATGAAAAACTGGTCTAAGCCTGTTCATTCTGACATAAGAGTTCCTCATACCAGATGGTGCATAATGAGATATCCCAACAATTCCATGGCGCAAATGGCTGGCATGAGCACAGAAAAATTTGAAGACTTCTTCTTCGATGTATGCTGTCTTGATTATTCAAAAATGGATAAAGCTATGGACCCTTTGAAAGAACTGATGGAAAAAACAGATAAAGTAAGGATCACAGGCAAAAATACTGATTTGACATTCTCAATAAAAGGTCTTCCTGCAATAAAATGCTCCGGCAAGGTAAATATTCCCGATGGAGAAATATTTACAGCACCTGTCAAGGATTCGGTTGAAGGTTACATTACATATAATACTCCTTCTGAATACCAGGGTTATACTTATGAAAACATAAGACTTGAATTCTCAAAAGGAAAGATAGTAAAGGCCACTGCTAATGACACAGAGAGAATAAACAAAATATTTAATACAGACGAAGGAGCCCGTTATGTAGGGGAGTTTGCCATAGGTGTCAATCCCTATATTACAAAACCTATGAAAGATACTCTGTTTGATGAAAAAATCATGGGCAGCTTCCACTTTACACCCGGCAGTTCCTATGACGAATGCCCCAATGGAAATAAATCTGCCATACACTGGGATCTGGTATTTATCCAAACTCCTGAGTATGGTGGTGGAGAAATCTGGTTTGATGATGTGTTGATAAGAAAAGATGGCAGGTTTGTATTAAAGGAATTAGAATGTTTGAATCCAGAAAATTTGAAATAAGTGTAAGAAGTAACAAAAACTTCCTTTGGAAGCATTTAAAACAACCAAGGAAACCTTTCTTGAAATGCTAGGAAAGTATAAAATTATTAAATTTATACTTTCCTAGCATTATAAAAATTGCGATAGAATAACACATCGCAATTTTCTTATTATACATATTATCTTTTTATCACACTATGTACATATCTTTACCACCTACACTAAGTTTTTGCACATATGAACCATACCAGGAACATATCCTAACTTTATGTTCAATGCAAGCATATTCTTATTGTTATAATGAGTTGTAGTTTTTATAGTTTTTACACCTATGTCTCTGCACCATTCTTCTAATAAACCCTTTAGCTTTGTTGCTATACCATGCCCTCTAAACTCCTCTGTCACATACAGTGACTTTATCATAACACAATCAGATGTTTCTTCCATTCTATATGCCCAGATAAAACCTTGGGCTTGCCCTTTTTCGTCCTCTACAATGGTCAGGAATAAATCTTCATCTTTTGTGCTGCGTATACTCCCCATAGTTTGCTCTAATTCTTCATCTGTGGGCTCATAATCAGGTATCCATATTTTTGGTGTATCATTATGCCATTTTGCAATTTGCACCAGGAGATGTTTTAGATTCTTGTCCTGGGAGTTTAATTGAACTTTTCTATATTTCATAGTCAGTCCTCCTAAGCATAGATAAACTTTTATGAAAACACTAGTATTATGATATCATTTCTGCTCCTATAGTGTAAATCCAACTATCTCCAGATTCTGCAGCTGTGCAGTCATTAAAAAAGTATGCCCCTAATCCACTGCGCCATTTTGATGCATTAAACATAAAGTTTTTGTTAGATATGGCTGTATCTTCTATGGTAATTAATAATCCCTTCTCGAAATACATTTTATCCTTATCTATATATCCCTGTTCACATAGTTCATCATAAGTAGATGCAAAAGCTTCCATTTTATAACTATTTCCTATAAGATATATTAGAGCTGCCTTTTCTGTCTCTGTTAGGTTAGTAACTTTCGTAAAATCAAAAGCAAGAATACTGATATTGTAATTCAATCCCGGATCTACTGCGTACAAATCATCTATCACTTTCTTATATAATCCTGCAATATCTTCTCCCTTACTTTTGATAGATACGCTACTAATGGTACCAAGCCTCATAGGAAAACTTTCCATTATGGTTCCGTCAAAAGCTATATCAATTAACATACCTGGCTTTAGATCTGCAATACCTGCATCACTTCCATCAGCATCTTTAATATGTGTATTTTCTATATTCACTTGATAAATATCCGAAGAACTCGCATCCTTAGCCACATTTGCAACTAATAAAGATGTTTCATTGATATCAACAATCTTTGCGTTTAATATTGCTTTACCTTTCTCCTGGAGTTGAACTTTATTTGAACAAGAAACAAGGCTTAGCACTGTCATAAATATCAGGAGCATTATTCTGATTCTCTTCATTTTTTATTCCTCCACAACTTTAATCTATTCAGTATGTTTGACGTACAATGCTCCCGTGTAGTTCCTATGCTTCTTATATAATCAAAAACTCTGACTACGAGCAATCCCATAAAATATAATTCTAATTTGGTCATAAAGATTAAATCACTGAAAGTGACCACAGATATAATGACGCTATAGAACCATAAGGTGAGTATCTCTTTCTATATCTATAAAACTGTTCTTTTGTTAGCTCTTTAAGTCCATATAAATTCATCATTCCCCTGCGAATTGCTAAATCTCCATAACTTACAACATCAGGACGACAAAGTGAAAAAATCAGCATCATTTCAGCAGTCCAAACACCAACTCCATTAAGTGAAGTGAGCTTTTTTATTATCTCAACATCACTTAAAGTATGAAGCAAGTTGAAATCTACCTTGCCAGATAAGGCAGCATCTGCAATTTCTTTTATATATCCAGCTTTTTTTAATGTCATACCACATCTTTGAATATCAGTTAAACTTGCTTCTGCAACATTTTCCGGTGTAATTTCACTAAGAAGATTGCACAATCTGTTCCATACAGTTTCCGCAGCTTTACTTGAAATCTGCTGCCCAACAATTGTTGAAACAAGCCCAATAAATGGATCCGGTATTATCTTACGTTCTATCATCCCAATTTTATCAATAGCTGCACCCAGCTTTTTATCTCTTCTCTTTAAATATTCTATTTCATTTTGGCCATATCTAAAAATTTCCATATCCCTTTGCCATCTCCAACTCAAGTAGTTTCTTCTTCAATTCAATCCCCCCGCTATAACCAGTAAGCCTTCCATTTACACCAACAACACGATGGCATGGAATTAGTATGGGAATTGGATTGCGGCTATTTGCATGTCCTACAGCTCGGGCTGCATTGGGCTTGCCCAGATTGATAGCTAAATCCTTATAGCTTATTGTGGTACCATATGGTATTTCACAAATACTTGCCCAAACTTGTTTCATAAAAACTGTGCCCTCAGGATTAAGGGGCACAGTAAATTTTTTAAGTCTACCTTGGAAATATAAATTAAGCTGCCGATACGTTTCTTTTAATATGGGAGACTCATGCATTTTGATATTTTGAGGTATTCCTTCAGCTGTAAAATACAAATTGGTAATTCTCCCATCTTTTTCTCCAATGCCGATTTTACCGATATCAAAATCGTAAAAAAATATGGACATTATAAGTCACCCCGGTGCTTTCTGTATTCATTTGGTGTATATCCAGTTTGATCTTTGAAACATTTATAGAAGCTTGACAAGCTCTCATAGCCTATAGCATAAGCGATTTCAGGTATTCCTATGCCCTCCTGTTTTAGCAACATTTTCGCTTTGTCTACTCTCACTCTTGAAATATACTGCATGGGAGTCAAGCCTGTATATTGCTTAAAAATCTTTATCAAATGATTTATACTTACTCCAAGCTGCCTTGAAGCATACTCCAAATTAATTTGCTTATTATAAGTTACATGAAATAAATCTATAGCTTTATTAAGAATTTCTAATTCAGGCTCAAAAAACAATTTGTCAGGACGGCATCTTTTGCATGGTCGAAATCCTTCTGCTATGGCCTGGGCTGCGTTATCAAAAAACACTACATTGTCCTGTATGGGAGTTTTAGATTTGCACGAGGGTCTACAGAAAATCATTGTAGTCTTTACTCCATAGTAAAAGATACCATCATAGTTTTTATCACAACTGACAATCGCTTGCCATTTCTGGTAATCAGAAATTGTTTTAGAATTCTCCATAAGTTTCATCCCAATTTAATGTTCATCTATGAATTTTTCAATTCATCATGCCATTCATCAGGTTCATAAGTACCAATTTCTGTTTCTTCTCCGAATAAAAGGTCCACAATATAGCGAGGTCTTTTCCCTCCTATATGCATTGATTTAATACATGAAACACAATATACAACTACATTTTCACATGGCATTTCATTTGCACGCTTTTTCATTTGATCTTTCACTTGTTCTACAGGTAAAGCCCCATAGAAGCTATCGCCACAACAAGTGGCTTTAGTTCCACTATTTTTTGGTTCAACTACTTTTATATTCATTTTTTCAAGAAGTGCTCTTATTGCAGAGTGTACTCTGGTTTCGGTACGAGTTGGACAGGCATCATGTATAGCCATTTCCATACCCTTATAATCAGGAAACGGAAAATTTTTGCTCCAAGCCAATACTTCCCATAGCGATACAGTGGATATTCCATCGTAAAGCTCTCGGTATCGCCTGTCACAACCTGGACAAGTATTTATTACAACTGTATCACTTTCAAGATTAGGTTCATGATTGCAGCAAATCAGGTGTTCAGGAATATCACCTAATTCCTCATTCAAAAACTTAAGTACTTTTTTAGCAAGATGTGGCTTATAAATCATTAATGCACATCCCGGTGCATAAACTTGTTTCATTGTAATCCCTCCAGTAACAGTTTTATTACAAACATATTTTATATAAAATAGAACCGAATTTCTTCCTAAATTTCATTAAGTAATTTTATACTAAACAACATATGATGTAGATTATTTAGTTTCCATTGACTACATAAAGATATTCTATTTAAATAGAAATAATCCCTTCATCTTTCATTCAAATCACCACTTTAATGCTTATATCTATAGAAAAACAGGTATAGGCCATTTATGATTTTTTGAGATGCATAAAAATAAACAGTAGACCTAATCTACTGTTTAGCACTAAATAAATTGTTACTTTGATTGCTCCTCCAAACTTTGCTTTTCATACAAATCATTTTATTTACATCAACACCAATATCGCTTGTAATTACATCAAATTTTGTCATTAACAAAAAATAAATGTTTTTGTTTTCCTCGCTCAAGCATTCATAATTTGCTCGTCCTTTAGCAATTACTATATCCGCCTTTTTATAAGCTTCTCTGAATTCATGGCTTGTCCTATTAAGAACAGTACCAAGAGAACCATCTCCATTATCTATTATATCTGCATATTCGTCAATTCCTACAGCAAATGCGTCTTCAGCTATAGAATCATTTACAACGGGTTTTCCTCTTACTCCAAATAATATCTTAATATTAAAATTCAATTCTTCGATTTTTTTTTATAAAAATCTTATCCATGCAGATTTCTCCGCAATTATCGCCTAAATATAGTAGTATTTTGCATTCAATACATCTTCATCTAGTGTTTTAGAATCATCTATTGCCAGCTGAAACTCTTCCACTTTTTCAAAGCAATTAAAAATATCTTCTAGCAATATATTATGAATAGGATTAAAATCAATAACATTGCCAATAATGGCATATCGCATTGCTAACTGAAATGAGTTTTTGCCCTGCTCAATCTTCTTCTCAAACTCAGGTATCAGTTCTAAAAGCAACTTATTATAGTAGTTTCTGGTCTCCCTATATGGATCTTGATTATTAGTATGGGTTTTTATCATGCAAAAATATCTCCAATAATTTCAGGTGTGGTTGTTTAGAAATCCAATTTACTAAGATAAGTAAAAGCTTCTCTATATAACTCATCTTTTTTATCAACACCTGTAATATTTGCAACTTTAATAACTTGATTTACTACACATGACAAGCATTTATCATGTATTCTCATAATTTCACCTCTTTTCCCTTAAACTGCTCAATAAAATCCCACAAAGTCAAGTTTAATCAGCAAGCATAATTATTAATCTTATACTAATTTCCCACCATACCCAGACTTCTCTTTATTTCTTCAAATCTTTCATCAGAAATTCCAAGCTTCTTCTTGAACCTTTCATCTTCCATTCTTTCAATAATTACTTTATCAGGAGATATTTCCTTAATTATATCCTTTAGCTTCTTGACCGACTCTTCATCATCGTTATAACCCTTGATGATAGTAATTACAAATATGAATTTTCCTTTATACTGCTTATTGAAGGAAGCCATGTTTGAAATATACTCAGCCAATGTATATCCTTCAATGGGCCTTTGAACTTTTCTAAAATCTTCTTCTGTTACTACCTTTATCTCTCCAATAACCTCATCACATTTATTTGCAATATTCTTATATTCATCTTTGCCTAACAAATATCCATTTGAAAGCAATCTTACAGGCAAACCTTTGGATTTTATAAGTTCAATGACATCGTCAATCCTATCATTTACAAAGGCTTCTCCCTTGGAGTTTATGAAGACTAATTCAGCTTTTGAAATTTCTATAATCTTATCTAATTCCCTTAATGCACTGTCCATTCCTTCAAAAGACTTTTGAGTATCTACCTTGTTTTCAGACCTTCCTATGGGACAAAATATACAATCAAAATTACAATACTTTTCCGGAAGTATATTTATCTCTAATACCCTTTTTCCATCTTCAATGTAAATATCTTTGTAGCTAAATCTATTCATTGCCTTCTTCTCCCCTTTACATTATTGATATCTCTTTATTGTTTATATCAAGAATTGAAATTTTACTTGTTCCGCCCAAATTTTCCTGTACCATTTGTGCTAAATCTCTCAAAGCACTCCCTAGATCTTGTAACCTTTTTTCATCCACTAACTCGATGCACAAAAAAGCATTTCTAGTGCTTTCAGTAAGCATGGTTCTTACTGATTCACGCCAGTTCCAGCATCTACAGATTGCTCCAGCATTGTCTTTATATATTATCTCTCCTTCATAAGGAGGCTCGCTTTTATCGCTTCCTAATGTAATGAAATCTTCATCTCCAACTGCCTTAGTCAATCTTATATCTCCAACAAACTTATCCATATCCTCACCACCACAAGGTAGTGCATATCTCAATGAAATAGAGTTATAAATATCTACTAAAGGATTAATGGTCCCTAAATGGTTCCCATTATGGATCCTCTTCAATAATGCCTCAATGGATGACCTTACACCTTTCTTGGTTTTAAACTTTTTAAATGCTTCTCTCCATACTTGTATAACCTCATTGCTGCTAAACTCCGGATTGCTCAAATATTTCAGTGCTTCTTTCTCTGCATCGCTAATCATAGCCTTGTATTTCTCTTTATCTTTTATTGAATTATCTATATCATGGCAAACGACAATTCCAATCTTTGCATCAGGAAACAGGTTCCAAAACTCATCTTCAACTATGAATTTTTTCATTAGATTACCTCCTAATCTCTCTATCAGTTTTCATAGTATTATAACACAATTCCATCAATCATATTTTCACATCTCGTTTTGGAAAATACAATTAATGAGAAGATACAACCTTTAACCCTGCTATTCCAACTACAATAAATCCGATACATATTACCCTCAGGGCATTAACAGGCTCTTCAAACAGCATTACTCCTAAGATTGCAGTCCCTACTGTACCAATTCCAGTCCAGATGGCATATGCAGTCCCTAATGGAAGACTCTTTAAGGATAAGGATAGGAAATAAAAGCTAGCCATCATTCCCAGAATTGTAAGTACACTCGGCAATAGTTTTGTAAACCCCTGAGAATATTTCATTCCTATAGCCCACACCATCTCAAGTAGACCTGCAATGATCAACATTAGCCATTCCATATTTTCACCCCATTATCTTGCTTAAACAAAAAAGCCTAGGTGATATCATAAAATATCTCCCAGGCTTTTATCCCTCCGTGGTCACAGCACAAGCTGTGTGTTTTATCTTGGACCAGACCAGTTGTACTAAAACTGCGGAACCCTATAAAACATTTGACTATTCAGTTTTTATTTGTACCAAAATAATAGCAAAAAATATATAACTAGTCAATATCCACTTATATATTGAATAATGTCAACTCCTATAGCAATATAGTTATTCATCTGCATATACTTGCTTTAGAAAATGAAATATAAGCTTTTTTGTGTAAATCAATAATACTTTTTCATCTTTTCTTTTATAGCATATTGATAATTTTACTCCTTATAGGTAGTACTGATACTCACTTATGGTAATGGATTATTTGTAGCCATAGCTAAGTTTCAATCCCTCATAGGTAGTTTAGATACACGTTCACATATCATATTTACTTGATTCTTATTTCACCATGCTTATATTGTTTGCAACAGGTAAAATTTCTATAACTTGATTTTGGCTGATTTCATACTCTATCGAAGTCTCATGTTTTTTGCATGATTACAGGTCGATAGAAATAACAGACACAAAAATCTAATTATAATTTTGCAATGCACTCAAATATATGCCACTTCTTGTCTTTAGTCATTCCATTTTCACCCATGCAAGTTCCAAGTTTCTCTTTTTCCAAAAATTCAAGAATCGTAAAACCTGTGAAAAGAGATGCAAACTCTTCCTTATCCATAAATGTCATATCATCTGTTTCCCTAAACCACTCATCTCTGTTTCCAAATATATTAATTCCAATGACTGAATGCTTTTTTAATTTATGTCTAATATTGCTCCAAAGTATATAAAAGTTTTTTCTGCTCAAGAATGACAATGTCAAACTGGAATAGAAGCAACCTATTTCTTTAAATTCAAAATCCATAATATCTGATTCTATAACAGTTATTCTATCTTTGATGTCAGATAAACTCTTCAATCTATTTTCAAGAACTTTTGTTTCTTTGTCTAGTGCAATTACCTTATAGCCTTGTGAAGCAAAAAAAATTGCATCGTTACCTGCACCACTTCCACAATCCAAAATTAAGCAATCATTATTTATATATTTTATTATTTTCTTTGCCAACTCTCTTGGTGGTTCTCCCTTGGTTATTTTATGAAATTGCTCTGATGACATTTATTTTCCTCCCCTTGACTAAAAAACCGACTAGCCTTATATAAAGCCATTGGAAATTTAATTGCATCTAAAGAATAAAAGCAACTTAGCCAGTAGGGTATTCTCACCATGGTTTATTATGCCTTCAATATGTATATGTTTTATTTTTTTATTAAGGAACCTTTATGGTATATATATTGCTCTGGTTTATTAGGCTCAAAATATACTTCAAGCAACTTCTTATCTGTATCTTTCAAAACTACCGATTCTGCGCCAATTGATTCATTGATATCAGATGCATAAACTCTGCCTTCCTTCAGAATGTATATCCTTGCTTCCGAAACTGTACCTAGAGTTGAGACAATTTCATTCTTGCCATCATCGTCTAAATCGATTTCTATGGCATTACCATTTATCTGTATAATAGACTCTTCCGGTTTTTTATGAAAAAACCAATAGTATACCTGAGCATAATTTGCACCCAATATTCCGTAAATCTTTACAGCTTTCTTCCCGAATACCTGTACTTCCTCAATTCCAATTAAATCTTCCGGAGTGTTCTCCATTGACACTTGTCCTACATAATAATATTTACCATTTAGATTAATACTGCCTTTTAGTTCATTATTTTCTCTATCAATAAATATAAAGGCGCTAACTCCCTTATCAATAATTTTTTCTTTAACTACACTTTTAATATCATCGGGATTGAGAATTTCTACTTTTTCATTGCCTATTTGAAAAAACTCTAATGGACATTCATTATTTTTACTATTACATCCATTGAGTAAAAAAGTTAAAGTCAATATTACTGTCAATAAATTAATTCTCATAATGCCCCTCTTTGTTTTATTTCCAATCAGCCTGATTTCAATATGGTTTAACTATAAAACCAATAATATTATAACCAATGAATATCTATTAAAATATCATTCAATTTTCTCAGAATCGAAAGATTTAAGGCCATTATCATTAATTTTTGTTTCAATCACTTTGTTGTATAGAAAAGGCTGAATCTCCGGATATGTTAGATTATTTGGCATATTACTGAAAAGCTCAATCTTCTCAATCTCATCTTCTAACCTGTCTTTAAAAGAATGAACTTCTGCATAAAACAGCATTCCAAAAGTTTCGTCTCCTTTACTATTGACACGGCTCTTTCCTGTTACTGAATATACAGAAACAGGTTCAAATTCGAAATCAATTGCCCCTGTTTCTTCTTGTAGTTCACGTTTTGCAGTATCAAATATAGATTCACCTGTTTCTCTATGACCACCAGGTATTTCATATGTATCTCTTTCTTTATGTTTGCAGAAAATCCATTTGCTATCGTATCTAGCCATAATTACCGCAAACTTCAAATTTTCATCCTCAATCTCATCATAAAATTTAACTTCTAGATTCATATTGCATCCCTTCTTTACTAATTATTCGATATTTTCCCTACCAAATATATAAACTTATATCAGTTTTGATTCAATTTATAGTATGTGCTAACATAATAACTATGGTCTATGACACACGCCATTGTATATTATTTCTGCTGCTTCTTTGCCGGAAATATTGCTAGCATCAATTTTCTGTGTATCCATTTCAAAATAGTTTTGCAATCTTGCAACACTTCTTTTAATGATATCTTCGCTCCTTATTCCCATCTCTATGTCCTTTTTAATTCGCGAAATTAATGGTTCTTCTGAACACACCAGGGAGTATTTATACAATTTGCAATCATTTTTATTTAATCTGGATAATACATCATCAATAATATTTTGCTCATTCATTACCCAACAGGAAATAATATTTTCATATACTGAACATGTAATAAAGTTATTTATAAGATATGAGATATTATCCAATACCATATTCTTTGTTTCATCATTCACAATAAAAGGAGACGCGTCCCAATACCAATCATCATCAAGAAAAACACAATTTGGCAAGAGTAACTGCAATTCTCTGCATGTTGCTGTTTTTCCCACGCCCATGGTTCCATTTATGAAAATAGGATTTTTCACATTACATTCTCCTAAGTTATGATTTCAAATAATGTCATTAGAAACGATTTTATAACATCTGAATATATATTTTATAATTTCTGCCTTTTGAGTAACAAAATCTTTCCAATACTTAATAATAGAATCTATCTTAATCCATATCTAATTATCCTTTTTCAACTATAATTTTGCTTCCTAAGCATGCTATTTTATAAAAATCCGTATATTTTTCTTCTACCATATTAACATATTATACATAATGAAAATCCTTCCAAAAAAATACTTAATTGCTTGCATATTACAATTGCTGGTTCATAACATAAACTATGCATTATAATTATAACTACCATTACTTACTTTTGCACCCAATTTTAATCATAATTTAACTAAATCTTGAACCATAGACCATTTATGCTTATAGTATTCCTTGTCCTTTTGAGACATTTTGCTATAGCTTCTTACCAAGCTGCTATATCGATACATTCTCAATTCCCACTTAAGTGAGGTTAGCAGCAATGTTAACTAACAAGCCATTTTATTCAAGCTTTGCTAATAAGTCATTATATGCTTCCAAAGCCCATTGATGAAAAACTTTCATATCTTTTCTATTATCATGCAAATATTTCAAATATGCAAAAGCTCCTTGTTCCAAAGATTTCTCTAAACCATTAAAGATATCTTTAACAAAGAATTGATTATGTCTATTGTCTCATGAAATCTTATCAGCTACAAACAATATCATGTCCATAATATCCGCATTTGCCTTCAATGTAGAATGACATTCTATAGCACTTAAAGCCTCTTTGTCTTCTACAGAAAATAGTTCTGCTGCCATAACTTTAGATATTTTCGAATGTAAAAGGGATGGATCTATGTGTTCTTCGGGCAAAATGCTTATTCCAAGTTCATTGCAAATAGCAATCTTCTTATCATCAGAAAACAGATTACATAGATCATGCAAACAACCAGCTACAAATGCCTTGTGTTCATCCATTCCAAAATTATATGCATTTTTTGGCTTCATGGTCTACTTTCATGGAATGTTCTGCAATATCCTGACGCTCATAAAAATTGAATAATTCCACCATATCTTTTTGGATATCTCCAGTTATATTAATTCTCATCATTAAATCTGATAAAATTTTACTCAATGATTTACCTCCTTTTTCTATAATAACATAACCAGGGCAGACATCCATAAAACCACGCCTAATTAAATTTAACTTTCTCACGAGATCGAAAGAATTTTACAGGTCATTTCCTAATTCTTTGCACATCTACCAGTTCTTTGCTGTTAAATGATAGTTTGTATATATCCGGCATTTCCAGTTCACTCCAAAAGCTGAATCCATACTTTTTATCAAAATAATTCATGATTAGCACCATGATGTTACCATGTGTACCTACGACAAAGTTTTTCCCCTCATTGCTTTCTAATAACCGTATTGTGGCATTGACACCTCTTTTTTGAGCCATTCGGTTTGATTCTCCACCATCCCATGAAAAATCAAAATCTTGCCACAGCTTTGTAATGGCACTAGTAAAATCTTCTACAGGCTTTTCCGATAAAACTCTTTCTTTGAATTCATCAACTATAACGATATCTTTATCTATGTATTTAGCAATACCTTCCACAGTTTGCATTGCCCGTTTATATGGACTTGAATATACACGATCAATATTTTCCCTTTTAAGCAAATCAGTTACAATCTGTGCATCAAGCAAGCCCCGTTGAGATAATGGTCTTCCTAATTCATCTGGTGTATATATAGAATGAGCATGCCTGACAAAATATATATGAGTCTTCATCCAATCACCTCATTTCAGTCTCCTCTTTGTATTTATTGGAATATTTTTAACAAGTAATATCTACTTTATTTTTAAAGAAAATATCTTATTAATGCAAATATCAAATCTAATTTGTTCAATCACTAAAATTATATTATTTTTGATTTCAATATTAAATTTTTAACATCTCTATAACCTAATTTACCATAAAAATTATTATGCATTTCATCATTTACAACTTCCATTTGAATCAAGAATGCACCAAGCTCTTTAACTCTTCTCTCCAGTTCTTTCATAAACATTGTTCCTATTCCCTTTCTTTGATACCTATGTGAAATTACTATTTCAATCAGGTCATAAGACTTTCCATCATCATATTGTACGAAGTATCCCATTGCAAATCCTATAATTGAATTATCAATACTGAGGGTAAGGCCATATGAATCTTCAGTTGTAACAACCTGATGTATTCTTTTATATGCTGTTTCTTCTGTCCATTGTGCCCCCTCAACCTCATTATAGTATTCTATATAAAAAGGAATGGTTTTCTCAATATCACTTACCTTTAGTATGTCATATTTCATATGTTTACCCCTTTCCAATTCTTATGTTTATTCTTATTTCTTTTCTCTTTTGAACACAAATACCATCATAGAACCAAATGCACCTACACACTGAAAGTTGACAAGCTCCCAGCCGTCTTTTCCATACTGTTCAAAAACTCTATCACTTTTTCTTTTTAAGGTTTTTTCAGCATCAAAAAGACTATTGAAAGTTACGGTTGTGTACTCCCACATGATTGATCCCTTTTCACTACATAAATAATATTTAATTCCACAATATAACACCATTACGCAAGAAGTTCATATTGCTATATCAGCTATAATAACATAGTCAATAGGGAACTAAAAGCTCCTTCTGATAACCTGTTCCACACCATCTTCGCAGCATCCTAACAATATATAAGCTGGTGTATATATTTATACTTCAATTTCCATTCCATCATAAGAAAAGGTAATATTTAAAAATGCATATTGTTTTTCCAACTGGCAATATTCATCATATGATATACCATCGGATTCTTCCAAATGAGTAAATATAGTTCTTTTTGGCTGATAGTGTTCTATCAAAGGAATGATATCTCGTTTAAAGTTTGTGCAAACATCATCAATGTAGTTTATATACCCACAACCTAGCAACATAACATCAATTTTTTTAAAACATCCATATTCTTTGGAATATGCATTGCATGGCATGGGCAATAAAAAAGCTTTTTATTATTTTTCTCAATTAGATATCCACAAGCAAACTTATTATCCAGCGTGATTTGCATAACTAATATATCATTACCCTTTATGGTTTCATCACTATTTAAAGTGCGATATCCTGCTTGTTCAAACAGATTAAGTATGGGTGTTCTTTTATTGAAGCTGATATCAATACCGCTTTTAGGATGATTTACAATTATGGGATCAAGTTTATCTGCTTTTTCTTCCCTTATTTCTTCAATAATTCTACAATCCATAGTGTGGTCAGGATGAAAGTGTGTATAAAAAATGTAAGAAACAGAATAAATATCAAAAGAATTTAATTCCTCGCTAATACATTCAAGAGTATCAAAAACTGCATGTATATCATATAAATACAAACTTTGGGTTCTTCTCTTATATGGAAACCCCTTTATTCTTGCTTCTGTACATACTCTTCAATTACAACAGGCTCTTGGAATTTGCTGCATTCCGCCACTTCCTAAAACCTTAAATCTCATTTTTTCACTTCTTGTCATCCAAATAATACTTACTTTGCTATTTTATACCGATGCACATTTAATTAAGACAACAAAGCAAGTTACCTTTATGCTGCAGATTTCACAGCTATATATGCTTATATCTACTTTGAAATTTATCAACGATAAACTCTCTAAAAGCATAAAGATCATCTACATCTTTTTTCCCTCACCTATCCAAAGTTACTATCATACTCCCAATTAAAGAGATTAACCCTATTAGAGGAATTATTACTTTATTCCTTCTAAAAGTTGCAATATATAAGAATTTTCTATAATCATCTTTTGTAATAGTTGTATTTATAATCATTCTAGGCTGCTCTATATTATACCCCCTGCTGCTTAATCGCATATTAGACACGTTCCTTTACTATGGCATCGATAATTGGTGCAATTGCATTTCTGTTTGTAAAATCAACCACTTTGCCATAGGTAGAAATAATCCCCTTAGTATCATCATCAAGTTTCTCAGCCTTTTTAAATTTTACCGATTTTATCAATAGAAACATCAAAAATCGATCAATAAAATTCATTTTTTTATAGTTAAGTCCGCCTCTTAACAGAAAAAACTCCACATTACCCTTCATTTCATCCGTAAGGTTTTGTGTTTTAACCTCTTCTATTGCCTCATCTTTTTTTAAAGTAGCACCAACTGCAACCACAATCAGTTTTTTATCACGAAACTTGAAATAATTATTTCTTATAAAAGAAAATCCAAGTATACCACCAGCATAAATTCCACCACAATATACAATAGTATCAAATTCTCCTAATTTATCTAACTTTATCTCATTAACTTTAAAAATGTCAGCACATGTATCTTCCGCAATCCATTTTGCATATTTTTCTGTGCTTCCATATTTAGATTTGTACACAACAGCTACCTTCTTCATTATCCACCTCACAAAATTAACTATTATTACACATAAATGTGGATTACTCAACGACTTTATATTCCTTATATCTGCTACACTAATATATTCCATACAAAATTGAAAATCCTTTCTGATAATCTGCTTCACGATCTGAAAATTCATATTTCATAGTCTTCAATCATTAAAGCTTATTTTTATCAAATACATATAAACACTCTCTTAAAAATCTAAAAACAGTAGACATAAGCTACTGTTTACTTTTTAAAAAATGAAGTTTTATTACAAATTGAAAATCTATCGGCTATGTACAATAAGATTACAATAAAAGGGCATGCAAACTATCTTAGCATAGGTCAGTTCTAATTTGACATTATATGAATTACATTTCAATTATAAAATAATATAAGATAATTGATTTCAAAGTCAAAAATACTCATAATTAATAATATCAAATCTCCCTATTTATTTTATTGCTGAATATAACTCATATTATTAGCGTTAATAACTCCAGATTGATATTTTTAATTATTTATACAATGATACTTTTATACCAAGTTGGAACAGGATTCTTCAAGCTATCATACCAATTAAACACATCCGTTGCTTGATTTATCATTGTGTCGAGTTCTTTTTGTCCGAAAGAAACTGCCCAGGAAATAGATGAAAGTGTGTTGCTTGAAATATATAATATTAATAATCGCCAAAAATCCAACGACACATCATTATCAAAGTAACCATCTAAGATTCCTGAAGCAAATAAGGGTGCTTTTTGAGCGCTCCAAACAATACAATTGAATTCCTCCCAAGGATCTCCGTAGTCATAACGATTAAAGTCTATAATTTGCAGATTTCCATCATTGTCGATCATCATATTTCCGATATGATAATCTCCATGATGAAAGCATTGGGGATGGTATTTCAGTAACTGGCGATTTGCATTTATATAATATATAAACACTTGTCCCTTTTCATATTTTATAGGGCATTCACTGTACATTTTAATATTTCGGTCAATTTTACCATTAAAGCGATTTTCCCAACTTTCTTGTATTAATAAAGCAGGAATAGAATGAATTTTTTTCAGTATCCGACCTGCCTCAAGTCCATAAACATACTGCTCTTTATCAGGGAAATAAGTAATTTTTTCTTCAGCATCTTTTCCATCTATCCAGCTGTGTAAAGAGTATACAACATCATCACAAGTTCCGAATTCAATAGGCTGGCACATAGGCACACCAAGAGCCGCAACTTGTTGCATCATTTCAAATTCAACTTTTTTACGGTTATAATTTTTTCTGGGAAAAATGCGTAATAAATATTTTGTGCCATCTGCTCCAATAGCACAATATTTCTTATCCTCTGACCAACCTTTTGTAATTGGTATCAATGATATAAAATTAAATATTAACGTTTACATTCACCTTTAATAACAATAAAGAAATTACGCATTAAAAACATCTCCTTTGAACTAACAATTTTTAATAGTTTATTTCGTGTGATTCTTCTATTACCATGCATATTTTACTGATGCGTTCAATTTAACAAGGTTCAAAACAAGATCTTAAGGTCCTTTAGCAGCATTTGCTTAATAGATGTTTTTTATAACCACATGGGACTTCACTCGAGACCTAAATATAAGTCTCCAACAGATTTTGAAAAGTTGCTTTTTATTGCTTAATTACAAATTGAATAGATACAAAGAAAACTAGCCATTCTTTGTATCTATTTTTTCTGGGTAAGGTCATTTTCTACACAACCATATTATCCTTGATTAAGTCAGAACATTTATCTGTAATATATTCTAATATCCTTATACTCTGTTTATAATCATCATCTATCTCTAAAGAATGCACTGCATTTTCTACCTGAATCAAAATAATATTACTATGGTTTGCCAACTCATTTCTAGCATTCTTTGTCAGCCATTTATCTTTTGTTCCCGTAAAAACTATACATTCATTTTTTACTATTTCGTTTACATGTGAATCAATAGGTGTATAACATATATGTTTAACTCTTTTACTGTCTAATTGCCCTGCAATTCTCAAAGAAAAAAAGTGTCCAATACTTTTGCTTAAAAAAAATCCTTTCATATTCTTCTTTTACACAACGGTTAATAACCTCATGACATTCAAGTGTTACTATATCCATTATTTCAGGTTGGGCTATCGTGGCATAATCAACTCTATACCCGTATTCTAAACTCAAAACATCGCAGACAGCCAGCAAAGCCGCTTTCCTTGTATAGTGCAAGGTTGGTACATCTGTGGTATTATCTCCCCCTGGAAAAAGTATCGCTATATTCTTACCACCTTCGCTATGTGCCAGAAACATGTTATTAACTGTTCTGCCAAAACTTAAATTTAGAGTAATCTCACTTCTATTTATCATCCTATTAACCCCCTCCTATAGATATAATATATTATAAACATTTATGCTAATGATAATTTTCTACTTTTGTATTATACAATATAAATTGTATGTATTGATATATTAATTGGATTCTTACTTAATCCATTTATGACCTTTGGCATATGCCATTTTATAACATTTACAAAACAATCATATCTTTCTTTATCGAGTTTGTTTATCACCATATTATAATCATATTGATAATCACTATTTTTACTGTTTAGTGATTTATATAGTAATATAACTTCAGGAACAAGAATGCTTATTTCGCCCTCAACACCAATTTTAAAGCCGAAATTATCCGCCATGCAACCATCTCACTTTTATGCAAAATAAAAGACACTTATTTTTCAAAGTGCCTTAATTTATACCTTATTCATTTATGTTAGCATAAAGGATCTTTCCGTATTGCCTTTTGAAATCATTAATTAATCTTTTTTCTAATAATGCATTCTAATCATCCTTGCATACACATCAATAAATAAGTAATTCTCAGTTTTTATCATACTACCTCAGGTACAATCCTCCTCAAAGGAAGTTGATCCTAGAGATTTACGATAATGAGTAAACTTTGACTAACCCTGTAAAAGATAACTTAGTGAGTATTTTGCATGATAATAAGCGTTATATTTTATGATAATTTAGCAATAAGAAACTCCGTGAATTAGGAAAGCTTATCTTCACGGAGTATTATTTGATAATGTGTAAAGATCAGAGGTTAACACTCTTACTTAAACTTAGCAAATCATCAGCAATATTATTAATTACGTTAAATGAAGACAATATTTCCTGCATTATTGATGATTGAACTGATGTATCCGATGCAATTGATTTTATTTGCTCAAGTGACTTAGATGTAACTGATTTTGTATTGGTGATAACTTCGGCAATTTCACGTCCATATATTGATGTTTGGTTGCTGCTCCTTGTAATCTCTTGAATTTCTTGATTTGAAGTTTCTTGTAGGTTTTTCAATTTTGTAAAAGATTCTCCTACATTTTTAACTAAATCAATTCCTGATTTAATAGTTGCAGAACTCTGGTCTATAGAGTTTACTGCCTTTGTAGTATCTTCTTGTATCTGACTTATGAGGTTTGAAATATCTTTAGCTGCGTTTGATGATTTTTCTGCAAGTTGCCTAATTTCGCCAGATACTACAGCAAAACCTTTACCATGTTCACCAGCTCTTGCGGATTCAATTGCTGCATTTAGCGCTAGGAGATTGGTTTGTTCTGTAATACCGGTAATAATCTCTATAATTCTACCAATTTCCTCTGAACTAAGGCTTAAACTATTTATGATAATTTTATTTTGCTTTGTAGACAATTCAATTTCTTCCATGTAGCTTATTGCTTGGTTAATTATCTTTTCGTTTTCTTCTGTTGCTGTAGATGTATCTTGAGATATTTCAAATAATTTCTGAGCTTTAGATGAGATGGATTCAAGAGCATCCGATATATTCGCAACAGTATTATTGGTATTTTCTATGTATCGTAAATTCTGTTCGCACCCGATAGAAGCATTGTCTGCATTATGATTAATATTCTCATTTGAAGCGGTAGCTTGTTCAATTGCCTGTAAAAGCTGCTTTACAGAAGTTGATAGTGTTTCAGAAGCATTCTTAGAATGACTCATAATATCTTTTAGTTGATTGATATATACTAGGGATTGTTCTTCTGAACTAGATAAACTATTAAGAATGTTTCTTGTTCTCTTAGCTATCCATATGAAGATCACAGAAAGAATGAAAATTTCAATGAACTGACCTGCTGTTATAGCAATATAATTGCCAATTGGATCATCATAATAAAAAGGATTTGATGTTATTCTAGGATAATTTGTAACAACAGTAATTACAACCTGTACACAAGAAGCCACTAGAGTAAGCTTTTTGTCAAAATAAATACAACTTACTGCAATAGGTAATATTAACGTCATATAAATACCTACCTGATAGTTTAGATTGAGTGCACCTACAGTCACCCCGGACATGACAATTACATAGTATTTTAAAAAGCTATTACTAACACCTAGCTTTCTTAGTAGAAAAGGAGAAACAGAACTTATTGTTCCAACTAGACAGTATACACTTAGCTTAACTAAATCAAAAGGGAAAAGACCTATCCATCCAAGGAAAATTAACGTAGGAAAAGCTATAGTTGTAAAAAGTAAAATATTAGTTGTAAATTTGTTTGCAACTTCATCACTTGTGATCATAAGGTTTTGTTTTATCATAGGCAGCCCCTCCTGAAGATAATAATTTTAAATATTTCGCAAAGTTATTAATGTTGTCTATTATACTACAATAAACGATATATTTCTACAAAGTTTGATATTATTAGCCATAATATTTACTAATTTTTGCTATTTTAAAGTAAAACTAAAGAAGCTTTATTAGCATTGAACAAAGCAATAAAATTGTTGTACTATAGATAGTAAGAAAGGCTTTTACAGCAAATTAAAAACAATATATCAGGCTCCAGATAAAGATCTGGGGCGCGAAAACATGGAAACTGTAAAGGAGAAATGGGACAATAAATATCCTAATGCCTTAGAAAGTCTGAACAGCCGGAGAAGCGTGTTTCCAAGTTATACAACCTTTCTAGACTCACTGTATCTCACTACGTTTGAGGCTCCAAAGTAATGGTCACTCCCCCTTGGAAACTGGAGAAAGATTTATGATTAACTTTCAATCATGTATGAGGGCAGGCTGGAATAGGATAATCTTCTTCATAGAAAATTGTCCTTTCAATAGGGCTTTATTGATATACCCTGGAAGTTTAATTATATTGTAAATAAGGTGGAACTTCCTCAATAGGAAAAGTTCCACCTTATTTACAAAAAAGTTTCACACATTTAGTTTAAGCAAGCATATATTATACATCATGTTCTAATATTACAATTTTCCATTCATCATTAAGCCTTTTAAAGCCTAAATGTTTATAGCTTGGAAGAATGTCTGCAGGCTTACCATGCTTATCAACATAAAATTCTCTCAAAAAAATATAAAAAATATCGTTTTCCACATCATAATTATATCCCTGTATAAGCATGTCTTTGTAAATATATTCAGAATCCCTACTATATAAACGTTCGCTTATATTTTCATTTTCATATTTATACACTGCCATTATTTCTCTTTCGTTGTCTTTTAATGTAAATTCATCAGATAGCAGCTTTGTCAAAACCTCTTTATTGCCGCTGACGCAGGCATCCACAAATTCCTTGGATAAAAAAGCCATTGATTGAAAGAGTTCATGTTCCCTCTCATGGGCTTCTGCTTGAGCTTCAAGCTCTTTTCTCAAATCTGAATTTTCATTTTCCAATTCTGTTATTCTATAACGCAGTTCATTTATTGTCAAAGCATTGGCTGCAATTTTACGATAGTTGGCATGAAGAATATATGTTATGGAACCAACAAATACAAGCAATACAAAAATCAGAATATATCCTGATTTACGCAATTCACCGATCACCTCTCTAATTATCAAGCATTAGAAATCAAAAATAAAAACAATATCAAATACAATCCATATATTAACATAATTGTATTGAAATATCAAGTTATGTAGAAGATTATATCTGCTCTTTTTACGGTCTAAAAAAAATCACTACCATAAACATAGAACTAAGTTCATGCATAGTGTATATGAATTAAATCTTGACATGATACCTGTCAAGACGGTAGTAAATATAGAAAATTCTATTATGATATCCATATTAATTCAGTCCTTAGTAAAGAAGCAAAAGAACATTATATTCTGGAATTTATCAATAATTTATAAGAAAAATAAATCACAAAAAAGCTTGGAATTAGCATACAAGCTGTTAATCCATCCAGCATAGAACATCAAATAATTAAAAGAAGTTATACATAAGAGACAAGGGCGAAATAATCAGATGATAAAATTATAGGATTTGCCTCTATTCATGGAATATAGGCAGTACTTACTATAGCTCTTATATTTTATATTCTCAGGAATCAGGATAAGAGAAACATAGTTCAGGAAAAAAGAGAGATTAAATATCAAATCATTATATTTAATTTATCAGAAAAGTTAAATTTAGTTGAAGAGAATAAAAAAGACGTATTAGAATAAAAGAATTTATTTTCAAAGATTAGTTTCCTGCCATATGTCTAAGTGTGCTTATTATTGAGAAAAGAAAAATTTTATTCAAATTATATTAAGAATGGTTTACATTATTCCGCAAAAGTTGTTTGTATATAGCGAGAAAGAAATAACCGGTTATGAAATCTCAAAGTAAAGTAAAATATAAAGGAGAGTTTGATTATGAGTTTAAGAAATAAAAAAATACTAATTGATCCGGGGCATGGGGGCAAAGATGGCGGTGCAGAGGGAATACTTGATGGTGAAAAGGTTTATGAGAAAGATCTTGCATTAATGTTTGCAGAATCAGTAGCATCTTATATTGAGAACTATACTGAAGCTACTGTTATTATGACCAGAGATTCTGATGTTGATATGGGAATTAATGAGCGTTGGAAAATTGGATTTGATAATAATGTGGATGCTGTCATAAGTATACATTGGAATTCGCATAACAAAAAAAGTTCAGGTACGGAAACAATATATGCAAAAACCAGATCACAGGATAAACATTTTGCTGAAGTAATTCAAAATAAGGTAGTAGAATATTTAGGAACAAATAATAGAGGTGTCAAGGATGATACCAAGACAAAAGTAGGGAGTTTAGGTATATTAAGGTACCCTTCCAATAAGAATTATCCTAGAGCCCTGGTAGAAGTAGAGTTCATTGATAATGAAAGTGCTATGGAAGCTCTAAACCGCCCTATATATGAAACCTCTTTAGATTTTGCAACAGCTATAAAAGAGGCCCTTGAAGAATACTTTGGATAAAGTTTTGAAAAAGGAATTCCAGCAAGTGTATGCCATTGTGAGAGTAGGCAGGCTTGAATATTTAATAATTGTGCATAGGAGCCTAGGACAGTAAATTATCAAATCTAAAATATTATTGCCAGACTTATATGTATATAGCTTTCATAATAAGTCTGGCAATGATATTATATAAACTGTATAACTAATCTTCTTGTCTAGCAAGAATATAAATTATATTTGGAACACTAGTATTTATAATAATACAAAACAGTATTTATAATAATACAAAACAGAATATAAAGAGGATACTGTGAAAAGGTTTATGTTGAACTTCCAATCATATATAATGGTAGGCTTGAATATGATAATATCCTTAATAAAAATCGCCCTTTTTATAGGGCTTCATTTACATGCCCAATAAATTTAATTATATTGTAAGTAAGGTGGAGCTTCCTCAATAGGAAAAGTTCCACCTCTAAATATTGTCATAGAAAGCTATTTACAGAAAAAGTTTCACACTCTCGTTAAAGCAAAAACCAAGCCTTTTTGATTGTACTTATTAAATCATATTCAAGATATTTAGGGCTTTCTTTATTTCCCCAAACCATATTTATTTAGCTTTTCTTCTTTTTCAACAATTCGTTTTAATCGTTCTATGCCAATATTGGATTTAGGTAAAGAAGTCTTATAATTTACAGGATACATGGCCATAGTTTTTATTTCATTTGTATAACAATCCTCTATCCATGTTTAAGTTTTTTATATATTCATCTCCTATTAAATTATCTTTCCACAAAGTTCTTATCTGAATATGAGGTGCATAAGCATATTTAACATGTAACCCCACTTCCATAGTATATGTAAGAAGTCTTTGTAATCGCAATCAAATATGAACACTCTGTCCAAATTATATTGCTTATTTGCAGCTTGATATATTTCCTCATACCCGGTGGCTCGAGTTAAAAATATGCCGTTTCTTTTGCTTTTCTAATATTTCATGCAAAAAAAAGCATATTTCATGCAAAGAACATTTTTTTAGATTAATTTTTGATACAATTTGTAGAAACTGCTATATAGAGGAGGTTAAAAAATGAAAAAAAGATTTATAAGTATTTTTTTGGCACTGTGCATAGCAATTAGTCTTTTTCCCAACATGGTAATAGCAACAAATGATAAACTCTTAGCGATCCCAAGCAAAACAAGTTTTATGATGAATGACAAACCCGTATCTGTGACACAAGCTTACAGTATAAATGGAAGCAATTATTTACAGCTACGTGCCATTGCGGAATTATTGAATGGTACTGCTGCACAGTTCAATGTGGGATGGGATGGTAAGTATGCGGTTATCCAAACAGGAAAGGCATACAATGGTACTGCTACCCCAACAGCCTTAAAAAACACAGACAATGTAAGGAAAAGCAACACGCCCTTCAAATTAGACGACACCGTTATCACATTTGATAATACCTATCTAATTGACGGCAATACCAACTATCTTCAACTGCGTGAATTTGCACAGAAACTCTCCGGTACAGCATCCCAATTCAACGTGTATTGGGATAGCGTTGCAAATCAGGCAGTTATTGTCCCGGGAATTAAATACACAGGTGTAGAACCTGATCCCTTAAGTGAGGACTTTTGGTCTGCATTATTCTCGGATTTCGAATCCTCTTTAAATGACTTAGAAGCGTCTTTGGATGACTTATTAAATGAATTAAATGCTGACATCAGTTTAGACTTTGATGATTTTTCGTCTACTTCAAAGAAGGAAAATACACCAACTGCAACACCAAAGCAAACAGAGACAAAAAAAACAACAGAGAAAACTAAGCAGACTGAAACTGCTAAGCAAACTGAGACAGCTAAGCAAACAGAAACAACAAAACAAAGCGAAACTGCTAAGCAAACTGAGACAGCTAAACAAACAGAAACAACTAAACCAAATGAAACTGCTAAGCAGACCAAACAAACAGAAATAACTGTACCAACTCTACCCAATAAAGTATACACTGCTTCTGACTCTAATGTGACGAATATGAGTCGTAATTCTTATGAATTGTTTGATGATGAAGGGAATAGCATTACTAGACACGCTTCTGGTGCCGAACTGGTTATTACTAAGAACATTAATACCATAGATGACTACGCCTTTTATAATAATAATCTAGGTAAATTTACTGTAGAAAAAATAACACTAGTTTTACCGCAGTTGATGGAGTACTGTTTAATAAAAACAAAACCAAACTCATTGCTTACCCATTATACAAGACAGATAAGACATATAAAATTCCTGATAGTGTAACTGAAATAGCACGCGGTGCTTTTGCATACAGTATTTATTTGGAAGAAATAGAATTCGGATCAAATCTTAAGACTATCGGTGTTGATGCTTTCCGTGGATGTCATTTTTCAGAGGTTGTAATACCGGAAGGCGTAACAACTATTAATGGTTGCGCGTTTAACGATATGAAAGAACTTCAAAAAATAACGATTCCTCGCAGTGTAAAAATGATAGTAGGTGATATTCTTAGTGGCTCAAATCCAGATGTTGTTATCTACGGTATAAATGGGCTCATAGGAGAATACATAGCATCGCAATATGGCTACAAATTCGTAGGTATAACCCCATCAGGAACAGACCTATCAGAAACAGACCCAATAGGACTTACAACCATCAAACTAGGGCAGACTGAGCTTGAAGCTGGGATTAGTAAGGATAGTCTGGTATATTATAAAACATCTAAAGGTAAATGGGGATTTTATGGTAGTCATGATTATAAAAATTTCCTTGCAGTGTATTACGAAAATAATAAAGCGAAATTCCTATACACCACGGATTTATCTACTTATATAGGTGATGGAACAGTTTACACAGATAAAAACGACAATAACAAGGAGTATGCAGCTTCAATCGGTACACTTCCGAGTTTTGATGTAGAAACCAACGAAACACTCATTTTTTATCTAACCAATGCCTTCAGAGCCGTGCATGGTTTACCTCCGTTCCTTTGGAATGAGAAGCTGGAAGCTGCTGCACGCTCCCACAGTGAAGATATGGAGTTAAGAGACTTCTTCAGTCATACTAACCCGGACGGCTTAGAACCATGGGATAGAATAACCGCCGCAGGATATAAATGGCAAGCATGTGCAGAAAACATCTACATGAATAGTGCAGGTGTTGACGCATTTCATGCTATGGATGGATGGATTAATTCATCGGGGCATCGTCAAAATTTGCTGACTACAGATTGTAACGAACTTGGTGTAGGTATATCAGGTGCTTACGCTACACAAAACTTTGGAAGTAAATAAAGCAGGATTTATTTCTCACTGTTTAAAAATATGAAACATGGCGGTGAGTTCCTAACTCTCCGCCACATTCATCCTAAAGTTGAAAAGCTTTAAGTATCTATCTTATCACTTCAAAAATACATACTTCGTACTTAGAAAGTGCAGATATGTTTACTACTGCCACAATACGGATTTCATTATATAGAAAAATTATAGTAAAATTTTTACACAGCCATATTTCCTTTAATGGAGTCAGAACATCTATCCGTAATATATTCTAATATCCTTATAATCTGCGTATAATCATCATCTATCTCTAAGGAATGTACTGCATTTTCCACCTGAATCAAAACAATATTACTATAGCTTGCCAACCCATTTCTAGCATCCTTTTTTACACAACTCCTAATAACCTCATGACATTCAACTGTTACTGCATCCATTATTTCAGGTTGATATATCGTTTTATAGTTAATTCTATATCCGTATTCTAAACTCATAACATCACAGCCAGCCAGTAAAGCTGCTTTCCTCGCATAGTGCAAGGTTGGTACATCTGTGGAATTATCTTCTCGTGGAATTATCTTCTCCTGGAAAAAGTATCACTACATTTTGCTTCCTTCGCTATGTGTCAGAAACATATTGTTAATTACTCTACCAAAACTTGAATTTAGAGCAATCTCACTTCTATTTACCATGCTATTAACCCCTCCCACAGGTATAATATTTTCAATCAATCATGAAAATGCATAATATATAAAAACTACATACTAATTTGCACTACACGCTAAACATTCAAAATGAAATTAAGAATCAGTGCTTTACTTCTAATAAAAACTATATTTTTCTGCATATAATTAGTCCATGATTACTTATCCCTAATATGCTTTTTTCCCTACAAGTTTTAAGCTGATAATCAATCCAAGTTTTATATTCATCTTCAGTCATATCATCTATTACTCTTCCCAATAAAGTACTTATTCCGTCTGTTGCTACATGTTCGATTATTTTTACATTAAATTCATCTAAAAATTCTTCCATTTCAATTGGACTAGAAAAATATGCATCTGTCCAAAAGCAATCTTCTTCTCCAGCTTTTATTACTCCATTATCAATTACTTTCTTTATTACACTATCACGTAATACATTCTTATTGTATTCTGCCAGAATATGAGGAATAATATAATGTTTATTAATGTAAGCTATAGCAAGTATTCCACCCTCTTTCAATACTCTCAAACATTCATTTATACATCTTTTTCTGTCATCAACTTCAATAAGATGATAAATAGGCCCAAAACACAATACTGTATCAAACTGATTATCTTCAAACATGGACAAATCTATTGCGTTGTTTACTTCAGCTTTTATATGAAACCCTTTATATTCATCATTCAATTTGTTATTAATAATTTGAATGTGTTTTGGTGTTAAATCTGTTGCAAGTACATTATGTCCTTTTCTAGCATAATAAAACGTATAAATTCCAGTACCTGCTGCTACATCCAATATGTAATCATCAGGATTCATGTAGCCATCTAATATCCTGGTAGAAACAATAAACTCAACTCTTCTTGCTTTATTAGTTGTAAGCCTGCTATCTTCGTCATATTTTTCATACCAGTTTACTACTGAATTCATAAAACTCCCCCTCTTAGATTAGATATTACTTTTATAGGTAGTGGACAAATATGCTATAGTGATATTATACATAACATAATCTAATATAAAAGTACTTACTTTTTTGTTAGATACTTACAAACAAGTTGATAAGAAAGGAAGATATTTTGGTTAATAAATATGATTGCCCTATTAGATATGCCCTTGACATAATCGGAGGGCGATGGAATATACTTATTCTATGGAATATTATAAGATTTGAAAATATAAGGTATGGTGAACTTAAAAAGCGTATACCTGAAGTAAGTCATAAGGTATTAAGTCAGCAACTAAAGGAATTAGAAAATAATGGCATTATCAATAGGATTGAATACTCACAGATACCACCAAAAGTTGAATATTCTTTAACTGAAAAGGGTAAAACCCTAATTCCTTTAGTTGAATTAATTAATTAATTAATGAATGAATGGGGAAGGAAAAATTCATTAGAATCAACTAATATATAATTGCAACTATAATTAATCTATAATGCAAAATAGAAAAATCTTTCTCTTCTTCTATCCCGTAGTATAGTAAGTTCTTTTTCATAGACTACGCCAAATCAAGTCTTATTATTGGCATGCACATATGAACACTCTGTCCTAAAGGTGCAATAAACAGTAGACTAAATCTACTGTTTATTAACATATATGTATGGTGAGCAGTATTGGGATCAAATCAGCGACCTCCACGATACCAACGTGACACTCTAACCAGTTGTATAATAACTCAATGTATAATATTTATATATTTATCACTCAAAAGTTAGTATCATTTCTATTCAATGTCCTTATTTATTACATAAAATAAGAAGAAAGTGAATACTTTATATTCATTAATCATTATGATTTTTACATATATTTATAGACTTTCTTCACAAGCTGATAATTCAAAATAGCATGATACAACGCCATCTTCTATGAAGTCCTCCATCTTTTTAAATCCAGAACCTTCCAAGGAACCTATTGACCTTTTATTATCTATATAAGTAAATGCGCATAATTTATTGATAGCATACCTTTCAAAAACAAGTTGACAAAATTGCTTTAATGCACGTTTGCCAATTCCCTTGCCCCAGTATGTTTTATCAAATATGACTATGCTTACAAATGCCCGTTTATCATCATTCTCATCTATTCCATAACACCATACGTCCCCTATATATACACCATCTATATAGATAACTTTTCCAAAGCTTCTTGCACCAGGCTTTAATGATTCTTCATATAATTTGATTGCATCGCTTAGTGTACCTCTGTTAAATGGAAACAGTCTCTCAATTTCTTCATCCTGAGATTTTTCCCAAAAGATTTTTACATGTTCAAGTGTGCGTGGTTTCAATAATAATTCTTCCAAAGCTATGCATCTCCCTTAATGATTTTATTAATCTTTAATCCGTCTTATTTTACAATTATGCAATAAGTTGCTGTACCTTATATCAATTATATTAATATATTCAATATAGCATTGAAAAGTCTTTTTCTTTATTAACTTGAAAACAGTCAATATTGTTACAGAGACCACATCAACACAAAATGTTTATTATCAAATACATATGAACACTCTGTCCAAAGGCATAAAAAAACAGTAGACCAAATCTACTGTTTGCTGCTAAATATACATGGTGGGCGGTATTGGGATCGAACCAACGACCTCCACGATGTCAACGTGGCACTCTAACCAGCTGAGCTAACCGCCCCTATGATTTCCGAGTTATATTATAACATTATGCTAACGTATTTTTCAATAGCTATATTTGCTTTATCATTTCCGGTATACCCACGTCAAATGCTGCTATAGTATCGTCAATATCAACCAATATTGCCTTATCAGCATTAGACTTAATAGTATCTTTACCTCCTTGGTCACCATTAATGTTCAGTAAATCCTCATTTAATCCAATACATTATGCTATCAACTTTTCCAATATTTATTTCATGATTCCAACAAAACATCTGCTTAATTGGGAGCCATTTCATTTTTAAGTATTTCAAACCAAATAACTCCAAAAAGAAAAAGCCCCTGCGGGCTTATTCTTCTGTTTTGCTTACGCTTTCATCACTGTTTTTATTTTCTGATTTATTGATGTTAATCTTGGTTATTAGTTCCGGTACCATATTTAATAATTTATCAAGGTTTTGCTTCTGTTTTAATTGCAATAAGCTGACTTCTCCATTTTTAATAACCAACACAGCATCAGGTGATATTTTTGCACCAACTCCTAGACCTCCACCGCCACCTTCAGATCCCTTGGCATCTGTACCCTGACCAGCACCTCCTGAGCATCCAAAAGAAACAGTTACTATAGGTATTAAAGTAACTTCTCCAACAGTTATAGGTTCTCCTATAACTGTCTCTGTTTTTAAGAAATTTTTTAGCTTTTCAAATGCAAGTTCCAAACTAGTATCGATAAGCAATTTATCCATAACTATTTCTCCTTTCCATCTTTCTATTAATATTTACATCTGATATTAACCAAAAGTTTCAACATTTTTAAGATTTTTTAGTTTTCTTCTTACATCTTTTTTCAGAACTAATTTAATAAATTCGATCACAATAGAACTTAGAATAATCTTACCTTCAATGTTCATATCCATAAATACTATTTCCTGGTCAAAGACAGGTTCTCCATGAAAGTCAGCCTTTGGCAATATTTCATTCAGATAATATAATAATCCTGAAAGACATCCCGTTATGCTGGGATCGTCAAATCCAAATACAAATTTACCATTAATAACCTTAGGCTTAATTATGGCCACAACTTTCTTGATATATGAAATTATCTCTTGCAAAAAACTCTTGTCTAGTAGTTCTTTTATATTAAGTTTGCTGTTTTTCTCATGCTTATCCTTATTCTTCTTTATATTAATAGATTTATCTTCTGTATCTTTCTTTGCATTTAAAGACTTTTCTCTATTAAAAATAATAATTTTTGCTACAAAGCCTGCCATATTATCATATGTACCTTTAATACCAAGAAGCTTACCCCAAAGCACTTTTATATTTATCACCACCCCTTGTTCATACTTAAGATTTATATAGTATCCAAAGGGCACTGATAACAACAGAACAATTAAAGCAATTAGTATAATTAACAATATGAGAAGAAATTTACCTATAAATATCAATACAGCCACATGCTCTCCTCCCCTATTTTGCATTTTTCCCTATTAATGAAATACTCTTCCTAACGTATCTATATTTCTCTCTAGCTTTTCTCCTTATAAATAGTATTCCAGGAACATATTTAAGAAATCTGGTGGAGTTTTCTATAATTATGTTATTCATTCTTACAGTATCGCTGATGATATCTTTTAATTTCATCTTCTCCTCACTTTGTGCATATATGTTATGCACTGTAAGCTCAGTTATAACCGAAAGCTTATCTCCATATTCAAAATCATCATTAAATAAAGATTTTATGGCCTGATCAACAGAATAAAGCTCCTCTAACTCATTCCTGCATTGTTGGCAAACCTTTAAGTGCTCTGCAAGAAAAATTAATTCCAGAGGTTCTATGGTATTATCAATTAAAGCCTGCAGCAGTGATTTGTCAAATTTGCATTCCATTTTTACACCCCCTGTCTCTGAACGAAAAATTGCTTAAGTGCTGAACGGGCTCTGTACAAATCTGTTTTCACTGTTCCCAGAGGCTCATTCATAACCATAGAAATTTCATTGTACGTCAGATCTTCGAAATATCTTAAGACAATTACCATTCTCTGCCTTGGCGGCAGCTTTTCTAATAACTGCTTCATGGTTTTTTTCAATTCTATCTTTTCTATTTCGTCTTCCAGGTTTTCATTTGACACAAGCATATCTGCCCACGCAGAGCTATTGTCGGTGACGGCATGTATAGATAATACATTGCTTGTTGCTCTTCTGAAATTCAAACATGTATTTACTGCTATCTTTCTAATCCATGGGTGAAATGGTTTGTTTATATCATATTTATCAATGAATCTAAACACCTTAATAAATATTTCTTGCACTAAATCCAAAGCGTCATGACTATTTCCCGCATAACTAAGGCATAATGTGAAAAGATATCTTTCATAGGTTTTGCATAACTTTGTAAAAGCTTTTTTATCTCTATTTCGGCAACCTACTAGCAAGTCCTTATCAACTTTCTCTACCACACCATCACCCCCATATAAAAATACAACCCAAATATAGAAAAAGTTTCAAATTGCACTACTTTTTTTTATATTATTTTAAAAGACCAATGGAGAAAATATAATCAAACTCAGTATAAAGGGGTGATTTGTTTGAAGATAAGAGATTTGATGACAACTGATGTTAGAGCTGTTCCCCCGGATGCTACCATAAAAGATGCAGCAAATATAATGAATACGGTAGATGTAGGTGCAGTTCCCGTAGTTGATAACAATAAATTGGTTGGTATTGTTACAGATAGAGATATAGTTGTGAGGTCTGTAGCCAAAGGACAAGATCCAAACCAAAAAATATGTGATGTTATGACAAAAGATATTAAAGCCATAAGCCCTGATACCGAAGTTCACGAAGCTGCAGATATAATGGCCAAGAGGCAGATACGAAGACTCCCTGTAGTTGATAATGGAAACCTTGTAGGTATAGTATCAATAGGGGACCTGGCAGTAGAAGGCAAATATGAAGATGAAGCCGGCGAAGCCCTTCATGACATATCAAAGGATACCCTTTCCTAATTTTTAGCCTCTGGTCTGAAACCAGAGGCTATTATTCAATATAGTTTATTATGAATATAAATTAATTGTCAGGTTAAAATGTATTTACAGAAAGCAAGGTGTTTATGTTGTTGATCGTTTTTATCAGGACAATAATATTATATTTCTTAATAGTAATAATAATGCGTCTTATGGGTAAAAGGCAAATAGGCCAACTGCAGCCTTCTGAATTGGTTGTTGCTCTAATTATAGCAGATTTGGCTGCAATACCCATGGGTAACACTGGTATACCCCTTCTCGCCGGTATAATACCCATATTGACATTGTTTGTTTGTGAAGCTATGCTTTCTTACATATCACTCAAAAGCCAATTGGCAAGAAGAATAATATCGGGTAAGCCCAGCATTGTTATAGAGAAGGGCAAAATACTTGAAAATGAACTTAGAAAGCAAAGATTCAATATAGATGATCTGATGGAACAGCTTAGATTGAAGGATGTTTTCGATATTCAGGATGTTGAGTATGCCATATTGGAAACTGGAGGCCAGATTAGCATATTATTAAAAACAGACAAAAAACCGGTGATAAGAGAAGATCTTAATATAAAGCATCAATATGAAGGATTGCCAATTTCTCTGATAATTGACGGTCGCATCAATTGCCACAACCTTTCCATTTCAGGGCATGATATGAACTGGCTAAATAAACAGCTTAGCATAAATGGTATAAAATCACCCCGGGATGTACTGTATGCATATATTTCTGAAGATAATAAGTTTGTATACATGTTGAGGGATAAAGCAAAAGGAGGGTATAGCAATTGAAGCCTCTTATATATACATGCCTAGTAACTGTGATAATCATCTTTCTCAGCTTATCTACAATAGAAATGCTTGAAAATGATTCAGATGTTCTTGAAAACTTAATATTAGAAATTGAGAATCACGTTCTTATGGATAGGTGGGAAGAAGCGGGCTTAAAAGAAAAGCAGCTTAAGGCTCAATGGGAAAAGTATGAAAAAAAATGGCCTATGTTTATAGACCATGCTGAAGTTGACAACATAAGTTACCACCTTTCTGAATTGGAAGTTTTTGTTGAAAACAAAGATAGAACATTGTCAGAAGCAAAATTGTCAGTATTGAAGCTTCTTGTTAAAAACATACCTCAGAAAGAATATGCTATTTTACAAAACATTTTGTAATCCTAAAACTTCACATAGAGCTTCCATATCATAAGGCAATTGCGCTGTTATTTCCATATTTCCTTGATTTACTGGATGCTGAAAAACTAGCTTTTCAGCATGAAGAGCTTGTCTTTTTATCAGATCTGCATTTCCTCCATATAGTCTGTCTCCATAAAGAGGATGACCTATATGGGACATGTGAACTCTTATTTGATGTGTTCGTCCTGTAATAAGATGGATACTCAATAAACTGGCTTTCTCATTCTTTTTTATTACCTCATATTCAGTTATAGCCTTCTGTCCCTCTTCATGTACTATCCTTTTAATAGTATCATATGCCTCTCTTTTTATAGGCAAATCAATTATACCTTTGTCTTCCTCAATACTCCCTTCAACAACAGCTATGTACTTTTTTCTTAAACGAAATCCTTCCATTGACATCAAATGTTGAATATGGGGATTCTTTGCAAACATCACCAACCCAGATGTATCTTTATCAAGCCTGTTTATGGGACGAATCTTAATGTTTTTGTCACTTTTTCTATAATGATAAACCAGAGCATTTGCCACTGTTCCTGTAAAGTGTCCTCTTGTAGGATGAACAGGCATGCCTGGCAGTTTATTAATGATTATCATGTAGTCATCTTCATATACAATATCCAGATCAATAGCTTCAGGTATTATGTTTTCAGATTCTTCATCCATGAGTATTATATCAAGCTTATCGCCATTTTTCAGTTTTTCTGTGACAAAAACAGGTTTATCATTTAGAAGTATAAATGTGCCTTTCTTCAACTTGACCAGAGTCCTGTGAGAAATAAATAAACGATGAGTTAAGTACTCCTTTATGCTTTTGCCACTATATTCTTCATCTATAATGTAACTATTATATTCTTTCAATATTATGCCTCCCCTTTAAGCATTTTCAACAGCAGAAGCATATCATTTGGTAGATCAGCTTTGATACTGATGGGCTTTTTATATATGGGGTGAAGAAAATTCAGCTCAGAAGCATGGAGTGCTTGCCGATCTATCATATCATTTTCTCCTCCATAAAGCCTATCTCCCAACAGTGGATTCCCAATACTGCTAAAATGAACTCTTATCTGATGTGTCTTGCCTGTAATTATTGATACTGATATCAAAGAAGATGATTCAAACTCTTCCAATACCTTATAGTCTGTAATAGCCAAACTGCCTTGGTCTGAAATATTTCTTCTGCCTTCTTGATCCGCTTCATTGCTAATTGGAAGGGATATTCTTCCTTCCTTCTTTTCAATATGTCCTGAAACAATAGCTATGTATTTCTTTTCCATTGTTTTTGCCGAATACCTGTCTAAAAGGCTATGGGCTTGAGAACTCTTGGCTATAAGTACAATTCCTGAGGTATTCATATCTATCCTATTAAAAAATCTTACAGGTTCTTCTATTCCTCTTTCATCAAAATAAAATCTTATTCCATTAGCTAAAGTTCCTTCCATATGTGTCTTTGTAGGATGAATTACCATATATGGCGGCTTATTGACTGCCAGTATATGTTCATCTTCGTACAAGACAGATATCTCCATCTTTTCTGGCAAAATATTGTCTCTTGATTTATCTTCTTCTATATACAATATGTCTCCATCCTTCAGTTTCATATCTCCATAAGCTTTTTTATTATTCACTGCTATACCATCTTTCAGAAGTTTTTTTGCCTTTCTGGAGGATAAATTCATATCTTCCTTTAGGTATGCTGACAATGTCTTTCTATTTGCTTTTAACTTCACAACATGTGTCTTCACTGATTCTACCTCTTTTTTCTCTTAGATTTAGATTGCTGAAAAACATCACATTTAATACTGCTATTATAGGCATCACATACGACAGAAACGCATAAGGCATAAAACTCACCACGTCTACACCCATAATAGCAGCAGGAGTCAAAGCTGCAACATTCCACGGAATTATGGAGCATGCCATGACTCCGGAGTCTGAAAGCAACCTGGCAAAAATCTTTCTATCAATGTTCTTATCTTTATATCTATTAAGCAATAATCCTGTAGGTATGATTATTGATATTACCTGATTACACATAAACAATGCAGAAATGATACTAAACCCTATTGTAAACAACATAAGTCCTCTTTGAGTTCTTATCCTCCTCAATATTGGCTCTAACAATGTTTCCACTATTCTTATACCTTCAAATATGCCATTGAGAGATGTTGCAAAAATTAGCACCAGAAGCATGTTTTTGAAAGATATGAGCCCTCCTCCTGCAAGTACCATGCTGTATTCTGAAGGCATATCAGGATGATATCCCATTATGGCTGCCTGAATAGCTTCTATTACGGATATTTTTTGATACAGAATGGAAAATACCGCACCTATGAACACCGAGATCCCCATTATGTATACAGAAGCAAGTTTAAATGCATAGAGAACAAATAGGATAATGGGCGGTATCAATAACCATGGAGTTATATTGACATATTGATTTAACAGAATCTTATAGTCTTCAAAGTATACAGAAGCATAACTCATATCTGTATATCTTAACCCTAAAAAATAATAAAAGATACAGGATAAGACAACCCCAACCAGCAATGTCCTCATGAAATACCTGAAATTCTCATGAGGATCCGTTTCTGTCATGGTAGCCACCAGATTGAATACGCTTGATATGGGTGCACTTCTATCTGCAAGAAAAGCAGCAGAAACCACTGTTCCAGCTACTACCGGCAACGGTATGTTCATGGCGCTTCCCAACCCTATTAACACGATTCCAACAGTACTCACCGTTCCTGAGGAAGTTCCCATAATCATCCCTATTATGGATGAAATTATGAAAGATGATACCAGAAAAAACTTCCTGTTTATCAAACCGAAACTGTAATACAACATGGCAGATATTATCCCGCCTGCTTTCCACAGCCCTATAAGCATAGCTATCATTGATAACATTATCAAAACCTTTGCACTTTTTTTGAAACCAGAATAGGCATATGAAATCAGTGCTTTAGCATCATAGCCATTGATAATGCCAACAATGAATGCTGCTGCCATACCAAAAATAAATCCATAATATAAAGGATTATTCAAAACAAATATATTAATTATTAAGGAAATACTCAATACGCTAATTACAACAACGCATTGAATATAAGGTATTCTTTTCATTATTTCCTCTTCTTCACTGATATTTTTATACAACATTCTTTAAACATGATTATAACCATTATGATCCTAAAAGCAGTATATAAATATAAACCTAATTATAATTTTATAGCATAATATGCATTCGTCACAACAAAAAAATGAAAGAGTTACTTTAGATATAAATGCAAGTTTAGATGCCTTTAAGTACAGCTATACAAATAGGCCTACAAAAGGTTACAACAACAAGATGATACACAACCAAGCCAGTCATTTTCTGAATCAATGGTTAGTAATTCATAAACAATACTTAAGATATTTATTTCACTATCACTCATCTTAGAAACATTGATATTACAACGATTCTTAATATGTGTTGTAGATACTTCCTGGTAAATATCGTCAATTATGACATAAGCGACAGTAATAAGGTCTTTTAAATCTCCAATTTTTTTATAAAATATTTTCTATCTGACCTCAGTATATATATGACCCCTATCATTTTTATGGTTATTGATGATAGGTTACATAATATGTTAAAGCTTTTCATTCGTAGATTTTGGGTAACTCAAAGCTGGCACAACGAGTTTAATTAGTATGTAGATTTCCTCATTAATAGATACTAACAATAGATTTCTGCCAAAAGTAGCTACTTGCTGTTATCAAAACAATAGCTTCTACTATTGCTCTCCCCATATAACCCAAATTAAATCCATCCCATAAAATATTAACTGGATAGTTATAAATCATTAAAACCGGAATCACTAACACTAGAATAAGGCCTAGCCATGATTTATAAATCCCCTCTGGATTTTTACCCAATTCCATAATGGACCAAAATATTTGAATCAAACCCTTAATTCTAACAAATCTCAGCGACATTTATGATAAAAAAGAACATGCAATGAATTAAGAATATAGAGGGAACTAATTGAAAAATGAACCATAATAAATTAGTAATAGGTATTGAATATCTTATAGTCACAAATATAATCATAACTATTCCCCATACAGAACCAAAAGAATGCCAAAATTCATATATCTCATAGATACATAAAACATAGTATTAATTGGTTCTAGAAGTATAAAATCTATATCATAATTTTGTATAATATTAGGAATTCGAATCAAGCTAAAAAAGAATAGTCCTCCAAAAAAAGAATCTACAATCCAAGTTGTGCCCTGCAATAACAGCATTTGTGCTTTGTTCCATCCACCAATACTCGGTGTAACCTTCATTAAAATTAAAATATTAACAAGCGATGTAATGCTATTTATAAACATTAAAGCTATTTGAGTTACAAAATGCGCCCTATACTGCATATCTTTAATAAAGTTAATCTAAAAAACAATTTGAAAATATATTAATATATCTCATATATTATCCCTTCACTTACATATTATACCCTGAATATTTCTTTCTTCCTTTTTCCCACAAATAAATAGCAAACATCCCTAAAATTAGCACCCAAAGCAATTGTAATAACAAACCATTTCTAATTACTAACGGTTCTTGATTATTCAATAAAATTTCAATAGGAAAATATAAAGTCAATTGAAATGGCAATAAAGTTATTATTTTAAAAAATGTATCCGAGAAAAATTCCAATGGAATTATTGCACCACTAAGTAGCAATGTTATATTTCTATAAAAATCTAGTATTGCTGTATTTTCCTCAAATCAAAAACTTAGTATTCCTAATATGAATCCAATTATAAATTGAATAATAAATGCTAATACATATAACAGCAGATACTTTAAATAAACCTCAACTTTTACTTTACTTATCAGGAAAAATAATATTATAGGTATGAATCTCCACAAGGGTGGAATAATCTTTTTTGAAATAAAAGACCAAAACTTCATTTTCACAAATGAAACAGGCTTTAATAGTTGAATATTTAATTTACCCTTTGAATGTCATCTCCCAATTCAGAGGATAAAGAACAACTTTCAGTCATTTGTTAAATAAAATAAGCTAAAATAGCTAACAATATCATTGTAGTCATAATTACCAATTGAATGCCCATTTCTATAAAAAAATATTGATTTCCATAATAAAAAATTAATTAAAATTGGCACACTTCCAAATAATATTTGACTTATAATATTTAGCCTATACATCCATTCTTCTTTCCAACTAGCAGCAATTATTGCCTTTAAAGCTCTCATTATCCACCTCTAGTCTAATAGCATATTAGATAATATATCTTCCAACTTGTCCTCTTCAACTGTAATTTGTGTCACACCTTCTTGACTTCCTAATATATCTTTTATATTTTTAAATTTCTCCAGGGGAACTTCTAATATTGTTTAAAACTCATCTTGTTTTATGATGAATTCTACAGGAATATCAAAATTAATATACTCATTATAATTAACTATAATTGTTTTCTTTTTTGATGCATACTGCTTCTTAAAATTATCTAACTTTTTATTATATATTAGTTTGCCGTAATTTAGGAACAAAATTTTCGGCCATAATCTCTCTATATCAGCAAAGTTATGACTTGTAATTATCATTGTGCTGTCATATTCCTTATTATATTGAATTAAAAATTTTCTTATATTATCTTGCGCTACAAAATCAAGATCTATCGTAGGCTCATCCAATAGAATTACTTCCGGTTTATGAAGCAAAACTGATATAATTTCAAGTTTCATACGTTCTCCTAATGAAACTTTCCTTAATTGCGTTTTAAGGAGATGATCAACTCACATTAACTTCGACAATTTATCTAGCTCTTCTTTAAACCATAAATCATCAATTTCATAAATTTCCTTTTCAATTTTTAATGCGTCAATAGCAGATAAATCTAAAGAAAGCTGTCCTCTATGCCCCATAATAAAACCAATCTTTTTTAAGAATTGTTTTTCTTTGTTCCATGGATTAGTGTTTAAAACCTATATTTCTCCTTTTGAAGGGTATATCAACCCAGCTAAACATTTAAGCAATGTTGTTTTTCCTGCACCATTTAGCCCTATTAATCCTATCATTTCTCCTTGTTCAACATTAAAAGATATATTATCTAATGCTAAAATATTTTTATATTCTCTTTTAAATAAACTTTTTAATGAGTTCTTTATACCTGAATCTTTTTGAAGTGTCTTATAACATTTTGTAAGAGATTCTACTTCTATTATTGGCATACATATCACCTCAGGTACAATACTAACAAAATCATAGTTTATTATTTATAGATGATCTTAGTAGGAAATACCAAAAGCTATTTATGTATTTTAATTACCCAAATTTCTTTATAACCGTTATAATCTCTACATCAAAAGAGACCTATGCTATAAAAACATGATATAACCATTCAGATTGCTGTGCTGGAAAAATCTACATGATATGCATTAACATATAATTAATTTAATAGCAATATTTGTAACATTTCACTAATTTATGAAGCATATTTGACTTTTTTCAAAAAGTAAATTCTGCTAAGCAGAATATCTGACATGGAAGCTACTTTTTCAATTAAAGTGTAAACGTTACTGCTGCTTTTACATTGCTCATCCTTATCATACATTATGTGCTGACCGACATAAGAAAACATGTCAAAGACTTTCCGAACCTCTCTATGTCTAAAACTGTTGTGAAATCAAAAGTATCCACACGCTTGAAAAGCGATTACCTCTTTGTACAAAATCAAGGTAACAATATTCTAAAACGAAGGGTTTCCATTGGATTAAATTAATCCAAGGAAACCCTTCATGCAATTCATTATATCAATTTAATTATTATCTTTGATAATTTATATTATGGGATTAACTGCTGTACAGCTTTTACTTCCATTTTGCATTTTTTTTGCTTTTAATAATGTCTCGTCAGAAGACAACCGCTCTTGTAGTCTTATTAGCTTTATAATGTTTTGGTATGCTTCCGGTTTTGAAAGTAATGCTTTATTATTATCCTCCATCATAACACCTCGCTTCATCTCTGACTTTGATAATAATAAATTGCTTTCAACCTTGATAAACACCTCCGAATTCTTAAGCTTCTAACTTATGCTTATATATAGATTATACAGCATTTTCTGCAAATTTTCACGGTGTTTAACCTTCCCAAAACATCAATTAAGACCGCAAAAGCCATTCTCATCTATTTAAACTTGATAGGATGCAAACTTTCCCTGAAGTCCTCGATTATATTCCAACTTCCTAAAGGGTTTGCCTATTGAAGAGATCCTTCAGTACGTTTCTACATATCTCAGGTATGGTGCTGTACCAAGTCATATTACTCAGATAATCAAGCTCATTAGAGGCATCCTCTACTTTTATCATATAGGCCAAAAGCAATTGATGATCCAAGCAGTATTTATTTTTGAAATAGTCATTTATCTTCTTGTCTCCATATTTCACATCTCCGATGATTGGATGGCCTATACCTGATAAATGGGCTCTTATTTGATGAAATCTTCCAGTTACCAATTCCACCAAAAGCAGAGAGTACTGTCCATTATCATCCATTTTTACATAATATGTTACTGATTCTCTTCCTCCATCTTCAATCAAAGCTTTCCTGCTTTTCTCATCTTTTTTCAAAAAGCCTGAAATTTCTCCTTTTGAATCGGTGCTTCCCTTTACCACACAAAGATATAGCTTTTTGATTCTTCTATCTCGTATCATTTCATTTACAAGCTTCAAACTCTTATAGTTTTTGGCAGCTATAACCAGACCGGCAGTATTCCTATCCAACCTATTACATAAAGATGGAGAAAAAGTTGGAGAAAGAGTGGGCCCTGAAGTTGATTGAATATGTAACTGAATCCTATGTATAAGAGTATCATTATCCTTTGAACTTTGAGGATGGCTCAAAAGCCCTGCAGGCTTATCCACAACTATTATATTCTCATCCTCATAAACCACATTGATGTTTCCAGGTTTATTTGCTATCTTTTTCACTGCTGCCTCTGGTTCAAATTCAAAATTTTTGAAACTAATTATGTCATCAACATCAAGCATGTAATTTTCTTTGGACTTTTTGCCGTTAACCTTTATGTTGCCTTTCCTTATACCTTTGTATATCTCACTTAAGCTGGAATCCTTCATCAATTTTCTTAGAAACCTATCCAATCTTTGTCCTGATTCGTTTTCTGTTATTCTAATTTCTCTCATCTAATCTCCGCCTTGATTTAACAATTTGCAGGTGAAAATACCGCATATAATAGTATTTCTTCCTCTCCTGTATTTATAAGCCCATGTTCTTCCCCTGGATGAGCAATGATACAGTCTCCCGCTTTTACATCTACCCTTTCTCCGTTCACCAGTGCTGAGCCTTGTCCTTTCATCAAGTAAAATACCTCCAGAACTTTATGGGTATGAGGTACAATCTCCCCTTCTTTCTCAATGCGAACTATATGAGTCGATATTCTATCATTGTCTTGGGAGGTAGCAAGATGCTTAAGATACACATCTCTATGCATAGGATTTTTAAGCCATTCGATTGATTCCTGATTTTTTATTATTGTACTCATATGTTTCCCTCCTCAAATAATTATATTATTTTATTGTAAAATTATATCATATTAAAAAGGCAAAGACATTTATAAGAGAAAATATCTATGGGCTAAAATCCCATAGATATTTATGATCATATTTTATTGAAACTTAGTCCATCTTCATGTCTAACTACGACAATCCTATCGCCTTCTGCTATGTCTCCTGCAATCAAAGCCCTCCCAATAAATGTTTCTATAGTTTTCTGCAAGTATCTCTTGATAGGTCTCGCCCCATAAACAGGATCATAGGAGTTTTCCAAAATATATTCTTTGGCATCTTCCCCTAACTCAATTTGAATGTCTCTATCTTTCAGCCTTCCTGCAACGAGATTAAACTGTAGCTCTATAATCTTAAATATCTCTTCTTTCTTTAAAGGCTTGAAAAATACTATATCATCAACTCTGTTTAAAAACTCAGGTCTGAAATGCTTTTTCATTTCAGCCATGACAGCTGATTGCACCTTGTCATCTATGACGGATTCATTGTTTAAGCTTTCCAGCAGATATTCGCTTCCAATATTGGAAGTCATTATTATGACAGTGTTTTTAAAATCCACCACATGCCCTTGGCTGTCCGTCAATCTTCCATCATCCAAAATCTGAAGCAGGATGTTGAAGACATCATGATGTGCTTTTTCAATTTCATCAAAGAGTATCACCGTATAAGGCTTTCTCCTTACTGCTTCCGTCAGCTGTCCTCCCTCTTCATAACCAACATATCCGGGAGGTGCACCAATTAATCTTGACACAGAGAATTTCTCCATATATTCTGACATATCTATGCGGACCATATTATCTTCCGAATCGAATAAGCCCTGAGCAAGAGTCCTTGCCAACTCTGTTTTTCCAACCCCTGTAGGTCCCAGGAATATGAAAGAGCCTATAGGTTTTCTTGGATCTTTAAGACCACTCCTTGCCCTTATCACAGCATCTGCCACTGCTGTCACTGCTTCATCCTGACCCACAACCCTCTCATGCAATATTTCATCCAGCCTCAATAACTTGTCTCTCTCATTTTCCATGAGCCTGGTTACAGGTATTCCAGTCCATTTAGAAACTATTTCTGAAATTTCCTCATCAGTTACTTCTTCCTTAAGAAGTTGCTCTCCTTTCTGCAAACTCTCAAGCTTATTCTTTTCTTCATTTAATTTTTTCTCTAATTCAGTTAACTTGCCATATTTCAATTCTGCAACCTTGTTCAAGTCATATTCCCGTTCTGCTTTCTCTATTTGGCTTTTTACATTCTCTATTTCCTTTTTTATATCTCTTATGTTTTTAATATTTCCTTTTTCTAACTCCCATTGAGCTTTCATAGAATCGCCTTGAGCTTTTAAATCCGACAGTTCCTTATTCAACGCCTCCAGCCTTTCCATAGAATGTTTGTCGTCTTCCTTCTTCAATGCTTCTTTCTCTATTTCCAACTGCATTATTCTTCTCATTATCTCATCAAGCTCCGCAGGCATGCTGTCTATTTCCGTTCTCAGCATTGCTGCTGCTTCATCCACCAGATCAATAGCCTTATCTGGGAGAAATCTGTCACTTATATATCTATTTGACAACACTGCAGCAGATATCAATGCATTATCCTGTATTCTTACACCATGATGTATTTCGAACTTCTCCTTCAAACCTCTGAGAATAGAAATTGTATCTTCAACGGTTGGAGGTTCGATTATCACAGGCTGGAATCTGCGCTCCAGTGCAGCATCCTTCTCTATATACTTCCTGTACTCATCCATAGTAGTTGCACCAATACAGTGCAACTCTCCTCTTGCCAGCATAGGTTTCAAAAGGTTTCCTGCATCCATGGCTCCTTCTGTCTTTCCAGCTCCTACTATGTTGTGTATCTCATCAATGAAAAGTATAATACTTCCGTTTGAGCTTTCTATCTCCTTTAGTACAGCCTTTAACCTCTCTTCAAACTCTCCTCTGTATTTGGCTCCTGCAATAAGTGCTCCCATATCAAGGGAAAATATGGTTTTCCCTTTAAGACTCTCAGGCACATCTCCTTTCATGATTCTCTGGGCTAACCCTTCTACTACTGCTGTCTTACCAACCCCAGGCTCTCCAATCAATATGGGGTTATTTTTTGTCCTTCTTGATAATATCCTTATAATTCTTCGTATCTCCGTATCCCTTCCTATGACAGGATCCAACTTTCCCTTTCTGGCTTCATCCACCAAATCTCTGCCGAATCTCTTCAGCGCCTCATATGTTTCCTCAGGATTAGCACTTGTTATTCTTTGATTGCCCCTGATGGCAGAAAGCTCTTTAAGAAACTTATCTTTTGTCACTCCGTATTTTTTAATTATATTTGCTGAAGGAGTGTTCCTTTCCTCGATTATAGCCATGTAAATATGCTCTGTACTGATAAATTCATCTTTAAATTTTTGAGCAATTTCTTCTGCTTTTATAAAAACTTCCTCAAATCTCCTTGTCACTGTAACACTTGCATTGGCACCATAAATTTTGGGCATCCTGAATAACTCATCATTTAAATCCTTATAATAAAAATCAATTGGAACATTCATCTTAGTCAATATTTTTGAGATAAGGCTGTCCTTTTGGGAAATTAAAGCTAGGTGTAAGTGTTCTACATCAATGGATTGATGATTAAGTTTTATAGCTAGGTTTTGAGATTCCAGAACGGCTTCCTGAGCTTTTTGTGTTAGCTTATTTATATCCATAAATCTTAACTCCTTTGACTTTGACTTTCTTTGACTTTTATATATTATTTATAACACATTCGTAATTATTCATAAATACTGATTCACCACTAAAATATGATAAATTTCTATTAATCAGATCATTTTCATAAAATATCTACCCCTTCCTTCAAAAAAGTATTTATTTCTTCCATTACCCATAATTAACAATGAAAAGATTTGATTTGCAAGCAAAATATAACACTAATATTTTATACAAAAAAGTAAAATATAATAGCAGGAGGTGATATTAATGGCAAGATCAAACCGTAAAGTAGTACCTCAAGCTACAGCCGCTCTTGACAGAATGAAATATGAAATAGCATCTGAAGTAGGTGTAAATCTTAAAGAAGGATATAATGGAGATTTATCCGCAAGAGACGCTGGAAGAATAGGCGGAAACATGGTTAAGAAAATGATAGAACAGGCTGAAAGAAGCATGTCTGGAAGATAATTGAATATATTATATAAAAAAGCACCCCTTCGGGGGTGCTTTTTTATACTCTATTCAACTATCTTGTGATAAATAAGATCTGTATACAAATTACCATTATAATTTTCGTATCTCATTCCCGCAAGAGTATATTTCTGCTTTTTCCTGAATTGGAGAGAAGCAAAATTAGGCTGAGGGCTTATGATTGTTTCTGCGAAAATATTTTTAATACCTTCATCTTTTAGATCTGCCAATAATCTTGTATATATCAAGCTGCCTATTCCCTGCCCTGTTAAGTCTGCCTTAATTGCAGTTTTGTCTACAACAACGAAATTGTCCAACTTGCTTCTATCAAAATCAGGTCTCCAATATACATCTTCAATCCAATCTGGATTTTCTGCCAGCCACTGTTCTTTTGTATATGTCATCATAAATCCATATATTTTATCATATTCAGCTACATAAAAGTGCTCCAGATTTGTGATAGCCTTAAGTAGCTTCTTCTTATAATACTTCGGATTTGACTTGTAATCATCCACTAGAAACCCTTGCTCTGATATCTTTTCTGATGTTCCTACTGAACATGCTATGGCATAAATTTCATTAAGATCACTTGGATTTGCCTTTCTCACTCTCAACAGCTTTTTCAATATAAAATGATTTAACTCCACACTGGTCTTATTAACAACTACCATCAAAATACCTCCTTTTTTAGTAAAATTGCCATTGTCAGGGGAGGTAGGAGTTATAAAAATAGCCGTGGAGGAATCCACGGCTAAGGTTTTGCATACACTAATCAAAGCGTATAACCTTATACACCCAAACCTCCTCTTCCCACGCTTACGAGGTTAGCTGACGGATTCGGGCCGAAAGAGAATGGCCCTACCTATTATAAAATAGGATTCACCCCAAATAATTGGTTCCCCCGCTTCCTTAAAGGAATTCAGCGAAAGTGTGTGTATTTATTTATTTAAGTTATTATACTATAATTATCTTAAAAAATGAATAATAATTTAAGTTGTTACAAAAACTTTACATTTCTTTCCACACTTTTATGTGGGTTGATATTATGATAATATAAACATTGTGTAGACGCAAGTTAATTTTTTTATGCCTTACATACTTTTTTTAATTTATAATTAATGGAGGTTTAAAAATGAGTATTATCGGCATTAACATAAAAAACGCAAGAACCAAGAAGAACTTGAGTATGAAAGAGCTTGCCAAAAAATCAGGAGTCACTGAACAGTATTTGGCAGATATTGAATCGGGGAAAAAGGTTCCTAATCATAAGGTTATTGAGAACATTTCAAAGGCTCTGGGTATAGCCATAGATTTGCTTGAACCATCTTATTTTTCTCAGTACTTTGAAGAAGATGGTGACAAGAAACCATCAAAACCTTCTAAAGAAAAGATTGTGGAACATAAACACGAAGAAGCTGATAACACAATATCTTCAGCTTTATCTAAAGCTGTAAGAAAGATCCCCGTTATCGATAAGATTACTTCCATCCATAACTTTCCCAGCAAAAATGATATAGTTGATTATAAATACGAGCCTGTTTTTCAAAATAAAGGCTTTAATGTCTCTGGGGAAGAATTTGTTTATTACATTGTTCAGGATGACTCTATGTCAAATTCGAGAATGCTAAAAGGAGACCTGGCTCTTATATTTATAACCGATAGCATTCGAAATGGAGATATTGTCTTATTTACATACAAAAACAAAACATATTTAAGGCGAATAGCTTATCTTGATGATGAGAATATTATCGCATATGGTGACAATTACGAATGTGAACCTTTAATACTAAACTCCACTGACATTAATATCATAGGTAAGGCTGTGAGAATAGAATTCAAGATTAAATAAATGTGTCTTTATTTAGGTTGAGGTGTTAGTCTTTCAGTCCTCTGGCTTACTTTCTGCTTTAGCAGGCTGTAGTTTACTATATATCTTTCATGAATGCCGCTTCCTATTTGCCCTAGCTCGTCATAAGCTTTGATTGCAAAAGTTATCTTGTTGTTTTCTATCTCAATTATGGATGCATTTACTGTGACCGTCATACCTTTTACCGTTGGTTCTAAATGCTCAATGCTCAAATATTTGCCTATGGTCATATATCCATCGGGCAAAAGAGGATCCACCACAGATACAGCAGCTTCGATCATTAGGGCTGACAGCACCGGTGTAGCCAATAAATCCTGTATAGAACCACTGCCATAGTATAGAGCAGTATCTTCTTCTGTTATTTCTTTTTGCATGGTTTTGGACATACCAGCATTGATATTGCAGAACTTCATACAAAACCCTCCTTTTATTTATTATAACATAATTAGTTTTATTTGTAAAAAAATTCTGTACCTTTATTTGGTATTAATATATGTTTAATTATGATATAATAATTCTGTCATTATTGTGGAGGTGAAAGGAATGAATATAAATTATGTAATATCAATAATGAAAAAAATATGTGAAACCCCAAGTCCTTCCGGATGGACAAATGCTGCTATGAACATTGTCAAAGAGGAACTTGAGTCCTTTGGAATTAATACAAGTTTTACCAATAAAGGCTCCTTATCTGCATTGATACCAGGCAAAAACCCTACGCCAAACAAAGCATTAGCTGCCCATATTGATACATTAGGAGCAATGGTAAAAAAGATAAAAGATAATGGCAGGATAGCGTTTACACCTATTGGTGGCTATACAATGAGTTCCATTGAATGTGAAAACTGTTTTATTCATACAGCAAATAATTCCATATATACAGGCACAGTTTACTCCATTAAACCATCGGTACATATTCATGAAGATTGTAAGACCTTGGAAAGAAATTTGGAAAACATGGAGATTGTTATCGATGAAAAAGTATCTTCTGCAGATGATGTGCAAAATCTAGGTATCGAGGTTGGAGATTTTATAACCTTTGATCCAAGATTTCAATACACCAACAGCGGTTTTATAAAATCCAGGCATTTGGATGATAAAGCTTGTGTCGCTATTCTCCTTGGTTTATGCAAGCATATTATGGACAATAAGATTACTCTTGAGGATTCTGTGCAAATACTGATAACCAATTATGAAGAAGTGGGTCACGGGGCAAGTGTGGGATTAATACCAAGCATAAAAGAGCTGTTATGCCTTGATATGGGTGCCCCGGGAACCGGACAAAACTCCAGTGAATATTCTGTATCCATATGTGCAAAAGATAGTGGGGGACCATATGATTTTAGCCTGAGAAATCACCTGGTAGAACTGGCAAGAAACAATAATATAGATTATAAAGTAGATATTTATCCCCATTACGGATCAGATGCCGGTGCTGCTATAAGATCAGGTTTCGATATAAAGTTCGGTCTCATTGGACCTGGAATCTATGCTTCTCATTCTTATGAGCGAACCCATAAAGATTCAATTGCTAATACCGCTGAGCTTGCATTAAAATATATACTATCAAAACCTTTAAATTACTAAAATCTTCTATTTAACCCGATAGATTTTAATAAAAAATCATTGATCCTCCGCATGCCTATGCTGCGGAGGGTTTACACATAAAAGCCCTCCATTCAAGTTGGAAGGCATATTACTATTTATATTTTCTTTTGATTTTATTGGCATTCTTATTTTTGCTGTTATTCTTTCCCTTGATGTTTCCTTTTTTCTGTTGCTCTTTTTGCTTGTCCATTCTATCATCTTTTACGGTTATTTTCTCCCCATTATTACCTTTGTTGTCCTTTTCATATTTCTTCGTTGTATTGTCATTTTTCTTTATATCATTTTTATTACTCTTTTTCTTATCATCATCTTTTAAAATTTCTTTTTCCTTGTCTTTATCATTTTTATACTTATCTTTATTCTTTAGTTGATTATTATTATCATGTTTATCTCTATCACTAGACTTGAATGCATTTTTCTTTTTATTATCTTTATTTTCTTTATTATGTTTTTTCACATCATTCTTTTTACTATCTTCATCTTCTGTTGATATAGATACAACCTCTTTTTCATTTTCAGAAATATACTTGGCAACTGACATTCCCTTCTTGTCTGCTTCTTTTTTCACTTTCTTGTCGGATACAAATGTTATTATATTACCCTCAATACTGTGAGATACCACTTCTTCCTTTATTGCCTTCTCAACCTTTTCAACCAGTTGATTTCCGTTATCGCTGCCCTTTTGATCCATAATAGCATAAACTGTTATTTCGTTTGTATTTCCTTCTTCTAAATAATTCATCTCTATGGTCTTTGTAATTATGGCTTTCACTCCGTCAACGCTGTCCATCTTTTGTACGTCTACATTCTTCAATATTTCTTTACCTTCTTCATCTAGTCCTCTGGCATTAATAATTTTACCCTTTTTATTCAAAGCAATCTCTATGCTTGGATTTATATCAATGCCTACATATGCATAAGCAGCTATGTTTTCTTGATAGAAACTTAACAGAAGGTAGCTGGAAAAAATAAGCAGCATGAAACTGGCTGCAGCAATGTATCTATTGCTTCTTAAGGCAACTTTTTTCTTAAGTATATCTCCCTCTTTGAAGCAAACCTCCATACCTTCATACATGCCATTAAAACTTTTTATTTCTATAAATGAACAGTCCTCTGCCATTATTATGGCTTTACCCTTTTTGACTTTTAACACTACACCCTTATTCATTGCATTCCACTTCCTTAAGCAAGTTATCAACATAACTTTTTATAATTTCATTTTTGCTCGTTAATATAAGACATACAGCAAGAATATATTTTTTGTTTTTATGTATCACTTTTCTGCTGACATTTAAATGCTTCTCTATTTCACTTACAGGCATTTTTTTACTATCTATTATTTTTTTCATAAGAATATCATTTTTCACTATACAAGAAGCAATTTTTACAGCATTTTTTCTGGTATCTAAATGCTTTGGACTGCTCTCTACCAGTTCCTCCAGTGATATTCCAAAGGCCGACAGTTTCCTTTTGAAATCTTCCATCTCCTCCGAAACATCTTGAGCTTCCATTTGACTGCTATCGGCAAAATACTTCTCTTCTATATTTTCATTATCATATGCTTCATTTAGATAGGAAATAGGTATTGTTTCCAAATTCTTTTTTTCTTTTCTGTAAAAATCTATCAATCTATTCTTTATTACCCTCTCTGCAAAACTAAAAAAAGATTTGGATCTATGTATATCAAATCTATCTATGGCTTCGTTAAAAGCCATCAACCCTATGCTTAATTCGTCGCAATCCCCATCAGATACAAATCTTCCTGTTTCTTTGCTTACTATATTTATAATGAAAGGTTTGTAATCCTCAATTAGCATGTTTCTTTCGGAGTTATCGCCGTTTTTGATGATGCCAATTCTTTCATTAATATCCTTTTGTTTCTTAAATGGATTTTTGAGCAACATTATCACCTAACTTCTATTATATAGATACGAAAAACTACATTTTTTGGGGCTCAAACTTTATGTTACCTAAAATTATACTGTCTCCCGTATTATATAGCAAATAGATAAATAAAACTGATTAGGAGGAGATTGACAATGAAGAAAATAAAGATGACAGCAATATGCTTATCAACTGCAATAGCCCTTTCTTCTTTTACCCCACTTGTGTTGGCTCATGCTGATAATGGCAAGGCTAAAGGGAAGGAAAAAAATCAAATCGCTAATAATATGACAATAAAAATAGCTCCAGGTCAGATTAAATTTATGTTTTCTGATTCAGAGCAGTATAAAGATATATTTTCATGGGCATTGAAGTCCATTGAAAAACTTGGTGCCAAAGGAATAATAAGCGGTTATGGAGATAGAAGCTTTAGACCTCAAAATAAAGTGACAAACCTGGAAGCATTGACTCTTATACTGAAACTTACAGATTATAAGGAGGATGCTGAGAAGAATGATAAAATTCATTCATCCCTAGCCAAGTATCAGAAGCAGTGGGGCATCAAATGGGGTTGGGGTTATCTCTATGTAGCTGTTGAAGAGGGAATTTTGCTCCCTGAAGAAATCAAAGACTTTAACCCAAACCAACCCATTAAGAGGCATGAATTGGCAAAGTATCTTGTGAGAGCCATGGGCTTAACTAAAGAAGCTGAAAAACATATGAACAGCAAGCTCGACTTCAAAGATGCCAATGCTATTCCAAAAGACTCAAGAGGTTATGTTCATGTAATCAATGAACTGGGAATTATGACTGGAAACGAAAATAAGCAATTCAAGCCAAATGAACCATTGACCAGAGCAGAAATAGCTGTTTGCATTGACAGAGCAGAAGATTACCTTAATGGTGACATTTATGAGAATGAAAATGAAGCTAAAGTGATATTCCAATCCTATATTGATGACAAACTTACTGTCAAGCAGAATGGTAAGACAGTATCATATAAGACCATAAATGATGTTATAGTTTATAAAGACAAGGAATATACAAATATTGATTCACTGGAAAAAGGTGATGTGCTGGAAATTGTTCTTAACAATTCAAAGCAAGTTATATTTATCGAAGTGATAGGTGAGGTAGAAGATAAAAATCAATCAAAATATGATAATCGTGAAGATGTAAAATTCTCCAGTGTAAATTACAACAAGTTGCCCGATGCCATAAAGAATAAAATCGATGTAAAAAGAGTTTCTAAAGGATATGAAGCTTATGAGTATGATGATGAAATTTATCTTGTAGCTTATATGGGCAAAAAGAATACAGGAGGCTATTCCATTGAAATTGAAAATGTAGAAAGATACAAAGTTAACTCAAACTACATAATTGAAGCTACTGTTGTCGAAACAGCACCAGATAAAAATACAATTTCAACTCAAGCTTTAACATACCCCTATGATGTGGTCAAGTTGAATAAGTTTGATAAATTAAGCAGAGTGTATTTTGCTGATGAAAAAGGCAACATCATAGCAAGGAAACCTATCGAGAATATAGATGAAACAACTACTGCGACAGGATATTTTTCCAAAATTGATGATGATTGCATTTACATCAAAGCAAAATCAGGATCTGCTTTCTCAAAATATGAATTGTCAGAAAATGTGCAAGTATATATTAACAATAAGGAAAAAGAGTTAGAAGATTTAAAAGAAGGTATGAAAGTAAGTCTAACTATAATATATGACTATGTAGAAAAAATATCAGCAGATTATGATGCAAAAAAAGCAGAAGGTACTATTCAGTTCGTAGATGAATCCAAAAATCAAATAAGACTTAAGCATGATAATAAACTGACTACCTACTCTTTAGCCGATGATGTAAAAATACTTGTTGATGGCATAGAATCAAGGCTTTCAGACTTGCAATTCGGTATGAAAACTGAGTTGGAGCTTTTAAACAATAAAGTTATAAAAATAGAGGCCGTTAACTATGAAGAAAGTTACCAAGGTAAAATCAAAGATATTGATATATCTCAGAATAAAGTAAAATGCATTACTTTATTGATAGACAACTCAAGAGTAAAATTCGATATCACAGAAGACACATCCTTCCATATGCTTGATGAAGATGCAGATCCTTCAAACTTGGCCATTAACAGTTTAATAAAAGTAAATCTAATAAATGGAAAAGTCATTGAAGTGATAGAAATAAAATAAATTAATACTCTATACAGTGATACAGCCCTTTAGCCCCCGCCAGGGCTGTTTTCTTTTGCATATTATTAATATTTCGATGTAGCAGTAAATATTATTATATAGTGAAAGGGGGTTGGATGTCTTTATGTCAAGTAACATGACTTATCTTCAGGGGGCATTGATACTTACAATTGCAAATCTTCTAACTGGAATATTATCATTTGTATATAGGATATTCCTATCGAAATCAATTGGGGCTGAAGGCATGGGCGTCTATCAGCTTATAATACCTCTTTATATGCTTTTTATTAGTTTGGTATCAGGAGGTTTGTCCACTTCCATATCTAAACTGGTAGCAGAGAATAAAGCTAAAGCCAATTATAGAAACATATATAAAATTATAAAAGTATCTTTACTGATGTCAGCACTATGGAGTATTGCCTTCAGCTGCATCATTTCCTTCAACGCAGATTTTTTTGCCAGAGAAATATTGAAAGACGACCGTACCTTTATTTCTGTAATAATTTTTTCCCCAGCCATAGTTTTCATTGCTTTAGGCGCCGTGCTCAAGGGCTACTTCTATGGCATTGAAAAAATTAAAATACCGGCTTATTTGGATATCATTGAGAAATTTATTAGACTTATTGTATTAATTTTTACAACTAACTATCTCATTGATTTTGGAATAGAATATGTATGCGCAGGAGCCATGACAGCAATGGTTGCAGGTGAAATAATAAGTCTGCTTTTGCTTTTTATATTATATAGGAAAAATAAATATTCATTGACAAGCAAAACCAGGACAGACTCTACCTTACATATTGTAAGCAATATACTTATGATAGTAATCCCCCTATCCCTTAGCGGGGCAATAAACACCATCATGGATATGCTTGATGCGGCACTGATTCCAGCCCAGTTGGTAAAAGCCGGCTTTTCTAAGCAACATTCTCTATCCCTTTATGGACAACTGACAGGAATGATACTTCCATTAATATATTTTCCAATGATTATAGTAGGTTCTTTATCCACTACACTTATTCCTTCTGCAGCCTTCTCATATACATCTAAAAACTGGGTTGCTTTAAATAAAAAATGCAATGATTCACTGACAATAGCCTCTGTAGTTGGTTTTGCAGCAACCATTGCATTCATGATGCATCCCAAAGAACTGTGTGATGTATTGTTCAATTGTCCTGAAGCAGATAAACTACTTTTTTGGTGTTCCATATCATGTGTTTTGGAGTACTGGTTGTTCATCCTAATGGCTATCATGAACGGTATCGGACTTCAAAAATATGTGCTGGAATCTACTATAATGAATATAGTTATTATGGTAATAAGCATTGTTGTACTTATGCCTATACCTAAATTAAATGTATATGGCTATGTACTAGGATTTGCCCTAAGTTCACTTTTTGTGGTATTAAGATGCCTGAGAATACTTAAAAAGAACACAACTATAAAATTCAACATGTTGCGATGCATCATAAAACCTCTGGCTTGTTCCATACCTATGTTGATTATAATTTGGCTTTCAAACCATTATATTGTTTCAAACACAACCTTTAAATATAACATGATACTTTCCTATGTAATAGGCCTCATAGTATACTTTGTATTGCTTCTTACATCGGGAACCATAAAACTTCATCAGGTATTCAATGTATTAAGCTTTAGAATCCCTAAAGCATAACAGGAAAGTCCATAGTAATTCATCAATATAAGGGATAAAGTAGGTAACACCACGGTGGCATCGATCAAACCGTGAACCATTATTGCAGTACAACTTCCTATAGTGCTTAGAGCAACAAATTTTACAATACTGTCTTCAGTGTTCTTAACAGCTTTATAGGATGTTGTAGTGAGATTCTCAAAAATCCACAAAAAGGATATTAAACCTAGAACCCCTGTTTCCGCAGCAAAATGCAATAATAAGTTGTGGGCATGATATATAACACCCCATAACCTGCTTGACATATTGCTTATGGAATACCATAATGTGCCTATTCCATTACCAAATATGGGATTGTCCATAAATATACGGAAGCTGGTTCTCCATATTTCCAACCGATATAGACTGCTGCTGTCTTTGTTTATATTGGCTATATCTATCCTTTCGTATGCTGTACCATTATTGAATATTACAAAGAACATAATCATCAAGACACCATATATAATCAGCCTGTTATCTCTCTTAATCAAATATACGATTATTAATGCAGCCAACAAAGAAACAAAGGCTCCTCTAGAATATGTAAATATCAACGAAATTGAGCAAAGTATCAATGACACATTCTTTAAATGGCTTTTGTCCATAGTAATAATCCAACATATAATAAAGCAGATGGAAATGACTAAATAGGCAGCAAACACATTAGGATTGTATAAGGTAGAATAAACCCTGCATATTGATGATAAGGATTCACTATATCCTGTCCAATGCTTATTTACTTGCAGCTTTCCCGAAATAAATTGATATATGCCATATGATGAAGCTATAATGGCAATGTAGTTCAAAGCATTGAACAAACTGTTTACTCCTTTTTTGCTAATATAGTATATAACCATTGAATAATATAGAATTTCTAATATTAATATGATGAAAAAAGCTATACTTGAATACTTCAAATTTGAAAAAAACACAGATATAAACATAAATATTAGAAATATAACTAGTTGCTTGTTAAGAACAATGTTACGTAGTATTCCATTGGTCTGATCCCATATGATAAAAAGTATCAATACTCCCAACACTGACAAAAAGCCAAGGGGAGGCATCAAAACTCCAGATGCCATTGTTACCATTATACATAAAGTAATGATTTTTTCCATTTTATTGCCTTCCTAGTGTAAATAATGTATTAAGAAATTGATTCCTATCATTAGCACCCGCTATGAATAACAGTAAAACTTCCCATAGCTTCTTTTTATATGCAAAACTATAGCAGGTTTTCCGCACAATAATAATGGCTTCCATTGGAAGCCTTTGAATTCCTATTATTCCGCACTAAAAAAATATTTATTGATATCATCAATAATACTCTTCAACTGGTCTTTATCCGCATAGAAGTATTTTATATTTCTTATTTTTTCTTCTTTAATAAGCCCAGCCTGCTTCAGTACCTCAAGGTGGTGGGATACTGTAGGTGTTGAAATGCCAATCATATCAGACAGCGCTTTACCATAGCTTTTGCTGTTAACTAATATTCTCAGTATCTCCATGCGAGACTTATCATCAATTACCTTTAGCATATTAGAAAGCTCTTCCAGAAGTGCCTCCTTCTTATCCCTTGTAAGCCTGCAGTCAAAAACCATATATAGCTTCTCGTCTGAATAAACTCTAATAAGCCTTGGAGAAACAAAATAAGAAGGTATTATGTAATATTCCTTAAAACCCGTAAAAAGCTTTTTAGGCTTTCCAGTAACTTTTTCTAAGGCCATCTCTATATTGTCTTTATCAATAAAGCTATTAACATAATCCACTCCATCTTCTAGTCTGTCTTTGTTTTTCTGGAACCTGTCTTGAAACCCTTTCTCATAAATGGCTTTAAGAATTTTTAATGCTTTGCTCTTAATTTCACAAGGCTTGTCAAAAAAATACATTAATATGTTATCTTCAACAATCCATTTAATCTTTTCTTGAATCTTATATCTTTCATTTTTGCTAATAAAGGCTTTATGAATCTTGTCTTTATCAATGCCTTCATTGAGCAGGTAAAAGAAGAAGTCTGTTTCATCGGTACTTTCTATATAATTAATGAATCTTTCTATGCTGAAATGCTCCTTGGTCTCAAGTACATAATTAAGAAATTCAATGCCTCCCGCTGGATAGTACTTTATACTTTGCAATGCATCAAGCTCGTCCTCACTTAGAACAGAAAGCATTTCTTCCGCCCACTTGATTTCATATTGATGATGTGCAGGATCAGTAAGCAAATGAACAGCACATATCAACTCAATAACAGATGAATAAAAGACCTTTACTACTGGAGACTCTAAATCACCATATACTTCAAGCGGCACAACAACACCCCCTTAATTCGACACTTGTCTAATATAATAATATCATCAAAAAACTTTCTATACAATAGTTGATTATATCAGAGATTTTAAACCTTCAATTTCCTGCTCTGTAAGTTCTCTATATTCACCAGGTCTTAGATTTTCATCTAATTTTAGATTACCCATGCTCAATCTTTTAAGATATATGACCTTTTTCCCAACAGCTTCAAACATTCTTTTCACCTGATGATATTTTCCTTCTTTTATCGTAATAATTACTTTTGATACTTCTGATTCCTCTAATATTTTTAGATCTGCAGGCATTGTTTTGTATCCATCGTCCAATAAAACTCCTCTATTGAAGTCTTCTATATCTTTTACACCAACTCTGCCGCTTATTTCAGCATAATATTCCTTATCTATGTTCTTTCGTGGTGATGTCAGATTATGATTCAACATTCCATCATTTGTCAGCAGCAGCAATCCTTCTGTGTCCTTATCTAATCTCCCTACAGGACTGGGCTCGAATTTAAGGTACTCTTCATCTATCAAGTCCAATACTGTATGGAGTCTCCTATCCTCTGTGGCAGTTATTACGCCTTGTGGCTTATTGAGCATCAAATAAATATATTTTCTATACTCTATCTTTCTTCCATTTACCTTAATTGTTTGTGTTTCTGGATCTATTTTTATCTCTGGATCCACTGCAACAATATCTTCAATCTCTACAGCACCGTTTTTTATCATTTTCTTTACATCTTTTCTACTGCCGTAACCCAAATTTGCCAGCACTTTGTCTAATCTCTGAAGCTCGCCCATATTAACCCTCCGTAGCATATGAATATACTTAGTATGTTCAACAACTTCACAACAATTCCTCCAATGGATTTTAAATAATAACAGAAAAGAGGTTTTACTGATTTTACATAAGCAAATTATTTTAAACACTGTAAAATTTAAAACATGGGCACCCAACTTGCATATTCACCTTCTTAAAGCTAATTCATTAACCCCAATCATAGAAGCAATAGAATTATTGATTCTTTTCTTTAAAAACAAATTAGGGTATGTTTTAACTTATCATCAATTGAAATTTAGCTTTTTCATCCCATAAAATATGCTCCTCCTTACAGTAAACAGTTTTATTGCTTTCTCTGCATACCATAAAGGGAGCTATCAGTTTTTATATGCTTATATTTGTATATTTTCTGTTGTTTTTCTCCAAAGCATAAAATGTGTGGCATTTATTATCTAACTAAAAAAGAATCTGACCTATGCCATTTTTTTCAGCCTTATTCATAAAATAATCTCCTACATAAACATCGAATATTGCTCCTCCTACCGATTTGTATAAGGTTGTTCCATATTCTGGTTTTTCTTTTCCTATTATTGAGCCCAGAGTGCTTATCTTATCTTCAGAAATCCAGTGTTCCTCAAGAGGCTTGCATAAATCTCCACTCTCTTCCTTGGCATAGTCAATATCTACAAACACTCTTTCAACTACATCAAACAGTGCCTTAGGATACTCTCTCATCTGAGGTTTATAAGAACCAATGCCTATAAAATGCTTGCCTACAAGCAAACTCCCGTCATCAGGCAGAACAGGCTCAAAGCTTGTTGTTGCAGTTATAATTATTTCTGAAGCCTCTATGAGCTTTTCTGTATTATCACATACATTTATTTCGGTATTGCCTAATACCTGATTTAATCTCTGCTTAAATGCCTCTGCCTTAGCAACACTTCTATTGAATACATTTATTTTCTTAATATCACGCACCTTGGCAGCAAACACACACTGATAGAAGCCTTGAACTCCAGTACCAACAACACCTAAAGCCTGACAATTTTCATTGGTGGTATGCTTTATGCCTGCAGCTCCTACAGCACCAGTCCTTAATGCTGTTAAAGCTGCTCCATCCATTATGCACCTTATTTTACCAGTGCGGTTGTCATTTAAAAGCACTACCCCTTGGATTGTGGGGATGTCTATTTGCGCATTATTAGGATATATTGTAAGTATTTTGGTACCTTTAACTTCATCTGTAAAGCAAGGCATATACAGATATGTTTCATTTCCATTAGAAACGCTTATTCTATCGGGCATAACAAATCGCTTTTCTTCATAGACACTCATAGATTTTTCTATAACAGAAATCAACTCATTGTAATCTGCCAAGTCAAACAGAGCTTTCTCATTAAGATATATCACTTTTATCACCTTTTCTTAATCTTTTGTCAATGTTAGTAGGAATATGTACAAGGATTTGAACATTTCCTACCATCACTTTCCACTATATTCGACAAAAAGCTAGAAAATCCTTTTGTTCAGGCATTGAGTATTTCAGATGTTAAGTAGTAATTACATATTTTAAGTCCTCAAAAATTCATTTTATTCTTTATCATCTGCCGGATTCAGAAAAGGCATATTGAGACCGACTACTGTATCAATAGGCATGGTAAAGCAAACGCTTCGGACATGGGGTTGCACGCCCTTCCTTTCTTTCATCATTATCATAGCCTTTTCCGCAGTAGTTTCCTCCACTACACAAACAATCAATTCTTTTTCGGAATCTACTGTAATGCCCATAAAATACTCATGTTGCACTCCTTCTCCACGGGAATTTAAAATGGTTGCCCCTTTAGCACCTGCCTCACGCAGCAAACTCACAACCTCATTTGCATATCCGGCATTTATAATAATAAAAAGGGCCTTCATTTTACTGCCGTTTTCCATGATTTATCATCCTCCCTTCACTAAAACGACAAATGCTCGATAGGTATGGTAAATGCGATACCGGTGTTGGGTTGGTCAAAATGAAAGTTTTCTTCTAGCATTTCCTTTACCTCATCAGATTTATTGTCAGGTAGCAAACACAATATCATCGTCTTTTGTTCCTCCGGAACTAATCCAAGGACATTTTGCAGATAACTAGCCTCAGCAGTGCCTCTGCCATATATTATATTGGCTAGATGTGCATTCTTTTCCAAAAGGGCTGACAACAGAGCATCCTTTGTTTTACGTCCAGCGATTATTACCCAAAAGGCGATTCCTATTGACTTCTTTTTTGTTGTTGAACTGCTTATGCTTATACTTAATTGTGCCATTTCTCCAACATATATGTGCTCAGGTACATTCTCTTCTTGAAACAGCGGTTTAAGATCCATAAACTCATCTTCTTCAGCAAGTTTTTGATACCTTTTCTGACGTAGTTCATATGCAATTCCCAATGCCTGTATTGCAATCAAAGGCGTAACTGATATAAATCCAATAACTCCGAAACCGCTGGTCAATATAGATTGTGCATTTATACCGACCATTGCACCAACTCCCTGAGCTACCCCCAATGTGAGCGGTGTGAGAAACGCAGAAGTAAGTGCACCGCCCGTAACCCCACCAGAATCAAAAGCTAAACCTACAAACAATGGAGAAGTGAATTTCATCATGATGATAGCAAGTGCATACAGCGGTACCAGGAAACAAAGGATGTTTATTTGCGTCAGAATTTTTATAAGTGCCAACAGTGAGGCAAACCCAATACCAATCGCCAGTGTTGTACGTATGGTCATCTTCTTAATATGGCCGTTAGTTATTTCTTCTAGTTGATCTGCCAATACAGTAACTGCCGGCTCCGACAGCGTGATGGCTGCACCGAGCACAAAACCGATCAAAAGCAGCAACCATTTAAACCATCCAGGACGATTCATATCAAGAAATATCCCTCCTATATACTTTCCTGCAAAAGCAAATCCAAAATCAATGCCTGACAGAAAAATAATCAGACCGATATAGACAATAACAGACCCAAGCATAATCTTAATGAACTCCATTTTGGGCAGCTTCACCAAGAAAATTTGGAACGGGAGGAAAAAGATAAGTACTGGGAGCAGTGCCAGAGCTACTTCACCAAGATTGGATATAATTATTTTAGCAAAGCTTTCAGCCGCACCCGGATCATACATGCCTGCTGGAGGAAGATTACCTCCGTTTAATGCCCTGAGAATGATACCATAGATAAACGCCGCTAAAATGGGACCTACCGATGCTATTCCGATGATACCAAAGGCGTCATCATTTGTCTTTCGTTTTGACATGGTGGAGGAAACACCCATACCAAGAGACAAGATGAATGGCACAGATACATCGCCAGTGGTAGCACCACTTCCATCGAAAGCCAAGGCGACAAATTCTACAGGAACGAATATAATGGTCAGAAACAGAAGAATATACAATAGGGTAAACACAGCTTTAATATTTATATCTTTCATTATACGGAGCAACGCAAAGCCGGAAAACATACCAATGCCGGCAGAAAAAACCAAAATCAACACATTACTGTTAATGACAGGCATGATCATGTTTGCTTGTCGAGCCAGAACAGCCAGAGCCGGTTCTGCAACTGTAGCAATAAGACCGAACAAGAAACCTAAAAATATTATATATGCTGGTTTTCTTAGTTTTATAAGCGATTTTCCCACTAACTTGCCGATATGAAGAATACTGATATCCAGACCTAATAGAAAAAGCGTTTGCCCTAAAATCACGCTGACGTAACCAACAACCAGTTTAAAATAGTCTAATGCACTTTCCATGGGTGCTATAAACCCACATACAACTATTATCATAACAGCAAGTGGAATGGTTGATAAAAATGTTTCTTTTAATACTCTAATCGTTTTCATTTTACCTCCTGAAATTTCACCAAATTCTAAACCTAGAATACAGCCCTATTAACTCGAACTTTAGGATTTCACAGATACTTAACTAACAATGTGCACAACAACAGAGAACATGACTTATATGATGATTAGAAGAACTTAGTACTTTCCCATGTTATTGCAAAATGTTATTTATCAACAGCTATCTCTGTGCCTTATAGCAATGATCATGTAAAAATTATTGGTAATAATCAGGTTTATTTCCATCAAAATTCAGCTACATTTATTATATGTAGCTGTAACCTTATGTTGTACCCACATACCAAATAACAACGGTGTCAGAACAAGCATGAATAGTAAAATAATAATACATAGAACCCCCTCCCTTAAGCTCCGAATGGATTCATCTGGATTTCTCTCACTTTTAATTCATGCTATGAGGTTCCTTTAGGGAATTTTAATATAAAGGTTCCAGTTCAAAGATTCCCGTAAAATAAACCGATTGACCATCAGCTTTAATGAGATGACAACAGAACTTGGGGGCATTGAAAAACTCCGCAGCGACTTCATAAGCAATATTTCACAGGAGTTCAAAACGTCCATTGTATCTATCAGAGGTTTTGCAAGACAACTTAAGAAAAGTACGCTTACAGAAAAGCAATGAGAAGAATACTCAGATATCATCATTGAATAAACTGAACGCTTGACGAGGATGTTCAGCAACATAATGCTTTTATCAAATGTGGAAAACACAGATATGCTTCTTGATAAGTCTGCCTTCTTTTTAGATGAGCAGATCCGCAAGGCAATCCTTCTCTTAAATCCCCAGATAGAAAAAGCGTCTGGAGTTGTAAATCAATCTTTGAACTATTCAGATTAATGCAAGTAAAAAATGATGAGCCATGTATGGGTAAATCTAATAGAGAATGCAATAAAATTCAGTCCGGAAAGTACCGACATTGAAATGACATCCAAATCCAACGGAAGTCATGCTGAAGTATCTATATGCGACAAAGGCATTGACATGGATAAGGAAGTAAAAATCATATTTCAGAAACCCACTCATACTGATATGTCGCTTACTTTACTTTTGACTATATTAAAAGGGAGTGCAGATACTCTAATTTAATCGTAGATTTTCATCACTCCCACAAACTTTGGCCTCTGACGATTTTTTTGTCTTTTTCAGTTTAGAACTACCACTTTAGAGAAGCTTATGCTTTTATTCTGCCAATCTATTCATATGCATTTCTTACTATTTATTATATGGCACTGACAACTATATTACCTTAACTATATTAAACATATTATCAAGCAAAGCCCAGTTTTGTATGAAGGATTCTCCTAACACCCAATAACTTATGCCTCTAAGTCCCATATTTGCTGCCATTTCATTTTTGGCTTTCATACTTCTTGCATCCTCAAACCATACAACATGTTCTACACCATTTTCATCTCTATAATTAAAATAAGGTGATTTGGCAGTTTCATCAAATTGAATTTCTGCACCAACATTAGCAGCCAACCTTACAGCTTCATCGGGGCTTATTCTTCTCGCCCATTCTCCTCCGGGTGTGTAAGGCAGTGACCAATCATATCCATACAGTGGTGTTCCCATTAAAATCTTATTCCTTGGTATTACTGAAGCAGCATAATTTAAAACTTTTCTAACTTCATTTATTGGTGCTACTGCCATAGGCGGTCCTCCCGACCATCCCCATTCATAGGTCATCAATATTACAAAGTCTACTATCTCTCCATGGGCTCTATAATCATGGGCACCATGCCAGGCACCCGCTGTAACGTCTGTATTTTGGGGCACTAGAGCTGTAGATGCAATGAAATTACTGTTATGAAGCTGGTCTGTAATTCTTCGTAAAAAGCTGTTATAGAGCTGTCTATCAGCTGGGGCTACTCTTTCAAAATCTATGTTTAACCCATAATATTCCTTATTTCTCATTATAGCCAACACATTATTTATTAAATTTTGCTGTATAGTTTCATTACTAAGAATTATATGGGCAAGCTGGGTGTCAAAATTACCGTTTCTTAAATTGGTTATTATCATCAACGATGCTATATTATTGTTCCTTGCTGTTTGAATCATGGCCTCATCATTTATATTGTTTAATGTGCCGTCTTCATTAACCTGATAACTAAAGGAACTTATATATGTCAAATACGGTGCTACTTCTTCTACATATCCTACAGCTGCTGCTCCTGCCTCAAGCTCTACATATGCATTGATTTCCATATATCCATAGTTCTTATTTTCGCTTGGTATCCTAATTTCCAATCCCGGGTAAATCAAGGCCGGATTTGATATTCTGTTATACTCGGCAAGCCTTTCAACGGTGGTCCCAAACCTTCTTGCTACACTCCACAGGGAATCTCTTGGCCTGATGATGTAGTTTCGTGCCTCTTTAGGTATAACTAATGACTGACCAACCACCAAATGAGACAAGTCTTCAATGCCATTGGTTTCAACTATCGCATTTATCGATACTCCAAATTGCCTGGCAATGGACCATAGAGTATCTCCTCTTTTAACCACATAAACAGTCATTTTAACATCCCCTAACAATAATTCTTGGTGGACCTTATTATCATAATATTCATCATACGAAAAACTGTTAAAGGATTAATAGTCAATTATCTCTATAACAGGCACCATGCCAATAGCTATACCAGTTGGATCTGAACCAACTGTTACAGCACCACGTGCTGAATCATCTACAACATCAACTAAGGTTACATTTGTACTGTATTGACACATATACTTTAGCGCCATAATTCAGTACCGTCTGAAATAATTGCTACACTACTATAGCCTCTTTGTCCGATAAATGATATTGTGTTCCACAACCCATAATTCAACTCCGTATGACATAAAATCATCAATGAACTTCTGCTAATTTTCAATATTCTTTTAGAACATATACACTGGTAATGAGACAAGTATTACTAGTTTTCTGCCAGATAGGCAGCGTATTCCAAAGGTGTTATAAACACCTTCTGCAATGCTTCATCACTTATTCGGCCAAACACCGTCTTTTCAGGCTTGCCATTCACTTCGATAATCCGCAACTTGCCATTGGATTCGATTCCAAAATCCACACTGATTTCACCTAAAAAGCATAATTTTTCTTCAAGAATTTCAGCTACTCGTATGCTAATATCTCTTAATTCAAGTAAAATAGTTTTATCAAAGCCAGCATTCTCAAAAACTTCATGAATTCTTAGAACATCATAGGTTAGATTGGTTATAAAGAAATTTCTATAGGCTACTCTGCTCATATCTGCTGTAATATTCCAGACTCCCTTTTTATTCTTCTGTACAAGCATTCGCATATCGAATACATGCCCATCTATTGAAGCAAATGAGATAAAAGGCTGAATTATATATTTTTCTGGGGTGCATTGTTTATCTATAAATATGATTAAATCATCAGCACTTTTAATAATTTTAACAGAATAAAATGTTTGAATATAAACTTTATATTCATTGCTCTGAAAGGTAAACCTGAGTATTTTATGTCCCATAGCACCTTTTACTGGTTTCATCAGCACAGTTCCTTCCTCATGAAGCATACTCAACAAATGCTCCCTGGTATATTGATATGTAGGGAGCATTAAATCTTCTAAGCCACTTTCTTTTAGAATTGAATAGACTTTATACTTATCAAATCTAGTAAAGCTATTAAAAACCTTTCCACTACCAATTACTTTTTCTAACTTATCAGTAGTTACAGTGGAACTTGTATAGCAACGATTATATATAGAATCAGGGAATCTTGTTACTTTTTCCTCCCATTTACCACTATTGAACATTATTCCTTTAATCTCTTGTTTTTCCCAGTCTATTCCACTTCTTGTGAACTTAATAAGTTCAATGGATAAATCTTCGGCTAAATTATAATAATTAATAGGTGCTAAATTATTGCATAATAATCCTACTAAATACTTCTTCATTTCAAAGTTCCACCTATTTTTTTATGACACAGCCACAAAACCCATAGCTATACCAATAGGTTCATTTCCAACTGTTATGGTACCATGTAATAAATTGTCTATAACCCCAATTATGGCAACATTTGTAGTGGATTGCAAAGACACATATACTTTGGCTCCATCGGGTGTTATTGCCAATGGATCAGGCGGATCCCCTAGCATAATTGTAATAACTACCGTATCGGTTGCTGTGTCAATAACAGATATACTATTACTAAATCCGTTTGATACATATGCTTTCGTTCCATCGGGTGTGATGGCTACTGCACGAGGCAAATCCCCTACCATAATAGTATCGATAACCGTATTGGTTGCTAAGTCAATGACAGATACATTATCACTGCCCGAATTGATCACATAAGCTTTAGTACCGTCTGGCATAATAGCTATTGCACTTGGGTTGTCACCTATTCCATCGACAGAGGTTATGGTATCAATTATTGAATCTATTGATATATCTATAACAGTAACACTATTATTATCTAAGTTAACCACATACCCTCTTGTACCATCTGGTGTGATGGCTATATCAAAGGGGGAATCCATACTGATTGTACCTGTTACTATGTCATCAGCTACATTTATAATCGAAAGTGTATTGCTAACATGATTAGCTACATAAGCTTTTGTATTATCAGGGGTGATAGCTATTCCTTGAGGGTTGTCACCTACTGGTATCACCGATATAACACTATTGCTTAAGGTATCTATAACTGACACAGTACGATCTATGTTATTAACCACATAAGCTTTAGACCCATCAGGAGTAACTGCCACTCTTGTTGGTCCTCTTCCTACAGTAATGGTTTTTATAACTGTATCAGTATTAGTATTGATTACATCAACAGTATTTCCGTTACTACCATCAAAAATAGCAACATAGGCTAATGGCAAAATTGGCAGTTTTCTGATAGAACATATATCTTTACAGCAGATGTTAATTATCGTATTATCCGCCTTTATCAGTTGAACTACATTTCCTGTTATATTTCCTACCAAGTTGCCTACAAAAGTATCACATGAAGTCTTTATCTCAATTGCGCTGCCTTCATCAATTCCTGCTAACAACTCTGCACATAAACATCCTGACACACCCATAACATACATCTCCTTAATGATATTTCAATATCCTAACCTATGTATGCTTTTATCATCACTTTCTCTATAATAGATTATGTCTCTAATAAGACAAGAGTTACTGGCTTTCTGTCATATATGCAACCTCTAGTAAAATAATTTAAAATACAATATGTTTTCATTTTGATAAGAGTTACTGGTCCCATAGCATGTATTTCCGCATATTAATATTATCAAGAGAGGTGACATACATGAAAGTTTTACTGTTGTCCATCATTGCGAAATGTGGTGTATACACCCATGTCCGTGAACTGGCCATATATCTTCAAAGACTTGGTGTAGAAGCTGTTATAGGTTTTATTCATAATGAAAGAACCATAAATAAGTTTAAATTAACTGATGCGGATCTACAGGCTATGATGAAGTCTCTAAAAGGAATAGAGCATTTTTTTTATGAATCTGATGATGATTTGTTGGATAAAATCAGTGATATGAATATATCTCTGGTACATGCCCATTCTCCCTTGGTTTTTTCTGCAGCAATGAAAGTATCGGATAAATTTGATATACCATTTGTTATAACCCTCCATAGTTCGTTAAATTGGAGTAAGCTTCATCCAATCTCAATGAGAAAAGCAGCCTGTATTATTGCAATTGGACCCGAGGTTGCAAAGTCAGCAGGCAGTGACTATCAGGATAAGATCCAGATTATCTTCAATGGTATTGATCTAGAACACTATAAGCCATTGGATAACATTAGTGTCAAAGGACCCTTGCGAATTATCTGGATGGGCAGAACTAATGGTGAAGCATCACAGGGTGCCCAATACCTTACCAGAGCAGTTCGAATACTGAAAAAAAAGGGAATAAATGTAGATGCAAAGATTATTGGGCATGCTGTAGGCGCAGATGTTGGTGGTTTGAAAAACTACAGTTGGGTACATGATCCATTACCTTACCTTTGTCGCAGCCATATTGTTTTTGCTCGTGGCCGAGCTTTGAGGGAAGCTATGGCCTGTGGAAATGTTGGAATTTTAGTTGGTCAAGGATATGGAGGCATAGTCAGAGAAGATTGGTTTGAAGAAGGTAAAATGCCTCAGCTTAGCGGTTCATTAAAACATGGATATGCCGAACATGATGTTTCACTGATTATGAAAGATATACTATTTTTCCATAGAAACCGTGAAGAACTTTCAAAAGCAAAAAAAACTGCAAGAAGAATAGCAGAAATGCATTTTGATGCAAGAACAATGGCAAAAGAAACTTATAACGTATATCAAAGAGCTCTTGAAATACATTCCCGAAAGCAAAGATAATGATATCACATTAACTTATCAATAATATCTTAAGGGTCTGTTGCAAAATCCTGATTATGCAACAGACCCTGCTATATTTATGGAGGAAATACATAGCATAAATAGAAATAATCAATAATAAATTAAGTTAGAATATAAAACTAGGAGGGACTTCTGTGAATTCAGAAAGATTGATAAACACATTTTTGGATCTTATAAAAATCAATAGCGTAAGCAAAGATGAAAAATACATAGCCCTTGAACTGAAAGGCAGACTTGAAAAGTTAGGATTTGAAACATACATAGATGATGCTGACAAAAAGGCAGGTTCCAACTCTGGAAATCTAATAGCCAAGCTGAAAGGCACTAAAAATGTACCTCCCATTATGCTTTCTGCCCACATGGATACAGTTAATCCTGGTCTCAACATTAAACCTCAAGTAACAGATGGTGTCATAAGAAGCGATGGAAGCACCATACTTGGAGCAGATGACAAGGCAGGTATTGCAACAATATTAGAAGCTGTTACGTATATAAAAGAAAGCAATATTCCCCATGGTCCCATTGAAGTAGTATTCACCATATGTGAAGAAATCGGCCTCTTGGGGGCAAAATATCTGGATCATTCAAGGCTTCAATCTAAGCATGCCTTTGTATTCGACAGCAGCGGCGAAGTTGGAACTGTTATTATACAGGGACCTTCACAGAAGCTGATAAATGCCTATATAAAAGGTAAGGCTGCCCATGCAGGCCTCAATCCCGAAAAAGGTATAGATGCTATAGCAATAGCAGCAAAAGCCATAAGCAATATGAAGTTAGGTCGTATAGATAAAGAAACAACAGCTAATGTAGGAATAATCAGAGGAGGTCATTCAACCAATATTGTATGTGATTTAGTAGAAATGGAAGCAGAAGCAAGAAGCCTCGATGTTCAGAAACTGAATAATCAGGTCAAGCATATGATCAAATGTCTTGAAGATGCATGCAACACAGAAAACGCTAAACTTGATATAGATATTCAAGATTGCTATGATGCCTTTTCAATAGATTTGGATGACCCAATATTGAAAATTGTTGAGTCCGCTATGAAAAATGCAGGTATAGACTATAAACCTAAATCAACAGGTGGAGGTAGTGATACAAACATATTAAACAAGTCAGGCATAAAGGCAGTCACTCTTGGAATAGGAATGACCAACTCTCACAGCACTGAAGAATTCATAACCATAGACAGTCTTGAAAAAACCGCATTGCTCATTGAAAAACTTATACAGGAAATTAAGTAGAATAAAGGGATGGGTACGACTCTCCATCATACTCATCCCTTTTATATTATTCCTTTGTTATATTATATACTCTTCCAGCATCTTTTCTGGTTCACCGATTAGTATGCTTTCCGGAACATCCTTAAACTGTCTGAAATTGCTTCTAAAGCTTTCTGCCAAACTGTTAGCCTTTCTGTAGTATTCGTCAATACTATACCATGTGTTTGGCGGATTTAAAACTAAATTTGGTACATTAGGACATTCCTTAGGTATTGCAAGATGGAATATGGGGTCAGTAATATACTCTACATTATCTAAATCACCGTTTATAGCAGCCCTTACCATGGCTCTTGTATATTTTAGCTTCATTCTGCTTCCTATTCCATAAGAACCGCTTGCCCAACCTGTATTAACAAGGAACACTTTTACATTATATTTATCAATTTTCTCTCCTAATAACTGAGCATAAACCTGAGGCCTGTGAAGCATAAATGGAGCTCCAAAGCAAGCTGAGAATGTAGCCTTAGGATCTACTATTCCCCTTTCCGTTCCTGCCAGCTTGCTGGTATAACCGGACATAAAGTGATACATGGCCTGCTCCTTTGTTAGCCTTGATATAGGTGGAAGAACTCCCGTGGCATCAGCGGTCAAAAATATTATAGTCTTTGGTATGCCACCCATACCCTCAAGTACTGCATTGTCTATATGCTCAACAGGGAATGCAGCTCTGGTATTCTCTGTGTACCTGTCATCATCATAATCCGGCTCTCCAGTAACTTCATGGATTACCACATTTTCCAGCAATGCTCCTTCTCTGATTGCTCCCCATATTTGAGGTTCATTTTCTTTAGATAGTTTTATGCATTTTGCATAACATCCTCCCTCAAAATTAAAAACCCCTTTATCTGTCCAGCCATGTTCATCATCGCCTATGAGCTTTCTATCGTCATCAGCAGATAATGTGGTTTTTCCTGTTCCAGACAATCCGAAAAACAAGGTTACATCACCGTTTTTGCCCATATTTGCAGAGCAGTGCATAGGTAAAACACCTTTGAATGGAAGAAGATAATTCATTACCGTAAAAATAGATTTCTTTATTTCACCGCAATATTTTGTACCTCCTATGAGTACTACCTTCTTCTCAAAATTAAGTACAATAAAAACTTCAGACCTGGTTCCATCTACTGCTGGATCCGCCTGCAGCCCAGGAACTGCAAAAACAGTAAATTCTGGTTGAAAGTTTTCCAGTTCTTCTTTCTTCGGTTTAATAAACATTTGTTGAGAGAATAAATTCTGAAATGCAAATTCATTTATGACTCTTATGGGCATCCTATATTCCTTGTCTGCCCCCACAAAACCATCGAATAAAAATACTTCTTTTGATTTTATATAATCTAAAACCTTTGAAAACAGTTTGTCAAAATTCTCTTTTGTCATGGGTATATTGCCTTTGTTCCAATTTACATGTTCATGAACAGATGGTGTGTCCACAATAAATCTATCCTCAGGTGACCTTCCTGTGTATTTCCCTGTGTTTACACATAAAGCTCCATTGCTGGCAATAACACAGCCTTCTTTTTCAACTGCAACATCAATCAATTGTTTTATAGGCAAATTATAATGTATCTTGCTACACTGAATTTCTACTCCATCCATAGAAGCATATAGCCTGTTCAAGTTTTTTACCCCCTAAAAAGCTAATATTTGTATTTTCACCTTATATATTATATCATAATTAAATATTTGTGCTATACTTTTTAATAATATTTATATAATTATCAGGGTTGAAAAATATATCTAATGATTAAAATACCAATTTTAGCAGATTTTATATTTATCTTATGAAATTCATCTGTTATAATTATTTCATGACTTAATGAGGTGATAATAATTGAAAAATAATTCTATTTACATAAAACTATCATGCTTATATTTTTCTGCCTATTGGTGTTTAGCTTGTTACAGCCCATTTTTATTATTATATTTGCAAGATCGTAAGCTTTCTTATGTTCAGATGGGATTTGTTTTTGCCTTAAACTCTTTAGTTAATGTCTTATGTCAACCTGTGTGGGGCTATATAACAGATAAATATTTAAACATTAAGAAGTCATTATATATTTCTATTATCGCCAGCGCAATTGCTATTGTACTTCTTGTTCAGTCTTATGAATATAGATTTATCATACTATCAACCGTAGTTTTCGTAGCTTTTCAAAGCTGTATATCTTCTCTTATGGATTCCTTATGCTATAAGATTATATATAAGTACAATAATATAAAGTTTGGAAAAGTCCGTTTGATGGGCTCTGCAGGTTATGCCATATCCTCATTTTTATTGGGTATTATCATCGCAAGAACATCTATCAACATAGCCTTTTATTTATACTCAATTTTTAGCATATTTGCAGTATTTTCTTTATGCAGATTGAATTTTAAAGATGAAACTCCCAGAGAAGAAAAAAGCAAAGCCCAACCTTTGCAAGTATTAAGAAACATAAGTCTGTTAGTGTTCTTACTTTCTGTAACAATAGCAAGCATTTCATATGGTGCAAACAGCAGTTATGTTGGTGTCCTGCTGCAGGAAACAGGAGGAAATACACAGAATCTTGGATTACTATGGTTTGTAATAGCAATGTCCGAGATACCGATTTTCTTTATATCAAGCAAGATTATTAACAAAATCGGTTCTATAAATACCTATTTATTATCACTGTTGATATTCTCATTGCGTTTTTTCTTATGCACCCTTTGGAATAATGTTTCTTTTATAATAGCTATTCAGTTTCTCCAAGGCTTTACCTTCCCGCTTTTTATGGCAGGAGCCTTAGATTACATGTCTAGCATAATACCATCTGAAGCTAGATCTTTCAGCATAGCATTAATGTCAGCTTTAATTTTTGGAGCTGGAGCTCTTATAGGAAACATGGGTGGAGGAATTATCATAGAAAGATTCGGCATATTCACTCTGTACCAAATTATGTCTGTCATATGCTTCACTGCTTTATTGATTGCCTTGACATTAAAGAAAAAAAGAGGAAGTAGCCCTTCCTCATTATAAGAAAGGCTTCATATATTATCATTTAAAAACAAGGAAGCCTTTCTTGAAGTACATTCAATGGAAAGTATAAATTTAAGAAATATATGCTTTCCTATGCATTATAATATAAATATTGCTACTATGGTTGTCACCACAAATCCTATAATAACAGGCAACAGATTTTTTCTTGCAATATCCGCAGGTTTTATTCCTGTTATTGCCGCAACCGGAATAACAGCCCATGGTATGATTGTGCCACCTCCAGTCCAAATGGCTGCTATCTGTCCCAGCGCACATAACCTTGCTATGTTGACATTAATAGCTGTACCGAACACTTTTGCGATGGATCCGGCTAAATTCATGCCAGAAAAACCAGAACCATCAAGGCCTGTTATTGCACCTACAGCAGTTTCAAGAATAGCTGCAATAGGCTTACTCAAAGCCACGCTGGATGCAAGAAGAAGTCCCATATCCGATAGTATACCCATTGAACCTTCAGGAAGAAAATCTCCAAATACAGTTGTAAAAGGTCCTACTTCTCCTAGATAAAAAAAGCCTGCAATAGGTAAAATAGGCCCAAATATCTCCATTCCAAAAGCAAAACCTTTTTTGATATACTCTGCAATCTTCTCTAAAGCTTCCTTCTTATATAGGGATACGCACAAAACACAAAGTACAATGACAGCAGTGCCGCCTACAAGAGCTGTAGCATCTCCTCCCACCAGATCAAAGGCAAACATGGCAGCAATATCCAGCAAAAACAATATAGGTACAAGTATTGCAGCCCATTTTGCAATCTTAGGATGTTTTATCGTATTTTCCACACTATACATTTCCACTTGTGGTTTAACAATGTTTCCAGTTTTTATATCTTTTTTAAGGATTATATATGAAGTTGACACTGTTACAACAGCCATAACAACATAAAGGGGTATTCCTTCATACATAACATCAACTACCGGAACCCCTCCAGATGTTGCAGTTATAGTAGGGGCTCCCTGGATTATAAAATCTGTTGACAATCCAATACCATGACCAAAAATATTCATTGCTACAGCAAACCCTATAACCGGTAAGCCAACTCTTATGGCAACAGGCAGCAGAACTGCACCAATCAATGCTGTAGCTGGTGAAGGCCAGAAGAACCATGATGCTAGCAACATCACTATACCTATTGTAAAAAAAGCTGCATCAGGAGTTTTTATTATCTTTGCTATAGGAGCTGCCATTAAGTAATTGGCACCTATTTCCTCTAACAGTTTCGCCATAGCAACAATAACTGAAATAATCATTATAACACTGATCAATTCAATACCGGCAACAATAAATGAATCAAATATGGCTCTTGCGGCACCACTTATGGAACCTTTCGCCACTAAACCAATTAGAAAAACTCCTACAATGCACGGAATTATAGTTTCTTTTCTAGCCAACATGAAACCCAATATGACCAGAACCATAATACAATAAATCCAATGTGCTGCAGTTATGGACATTTACATCACTCCCCGAAAACTATGATAATACCATAGTATTCGGAGATTCATACAACTGCTACAATAAAACCTCATACAGAACAGATAACAAAAAACTGTTGGCTTTTCTATCCAACACGGCAAGTCGAAAATGATTAGACGTTAAATAAGAAAATCCATCAGGAGTTCTTATTAAAATACCATGTTTCACCAACTCATTTCTTAACTTATAAGCATCCATACTTTTCTCAGTTATCTTAAGAAGATGGAAGTTTGCTTTTGACGAATAAACTTCTAGCCCTTTTAAATTAGATAACTCATTGTACAGATATAATCTCTCCTCTTTTATCCACTCATGGGATTTGGATATATAATCCTTATCTCCGAAAATACAGCTACCTGCAATAACTGCTGCTGCATTGACGCTCCAAGGCTGTTGGATTTTTTTTATTCTTTCCCATATTGCCCTGTTGCATGTTATAGCATAACCTAACCTTATACCCGGCATACCAAAAAATTTTGTGGCCGCCCTTATTAAAACAACATTTCCAAAATCATACATCTTTGATAAAAATGAACTATGCGGATAATCATCAGTAAATTCAATGAATGCTTCATCAATTATCAAAATTGAGTTCTTTTCATTTAACTGAGCAGCTATGTAAGCAAGGGTTGCTATATCAATTAAAAAACCTGTGGGATTGTTTGGGTTGCATAAAATAATTATGGATCTTTCTTCAACTATGTTTAAAAATAATTCAATATCTATTTTAGAAAAATCATGATTATAGCAGAAAACTTCCTCATACCGGATATTATATTTTATAGCTGCTTTCCTATATTCAGAAAAGGTAGGCCCCATTGTAAAAAGCTTATTATAATCCATGCTGTCTAAAATAGAATATATGAGATCAACAGCCCCATTCCCTGGCAACACATAGGCATCATCATCCAAAGATAAGTAATCTTTTATGCTCCTCACCAAAGCTCTGTACTCAGTGTCAGGATATCTGGCAAACACATCCATGTTATCCCTTAGAGCTTTTTTAAAGCTTTCAGGAACACCTGCCGGGTTTATGTTTGCACTAAAATCATATATTATATTATTATAATCATATATATTACCACCATGAAAACTCATACTTTATATCCCCTTTAGTAGGTAAGCTGCGATTGAAAAGAGTATTAAAGCCATAAGCCAACTGACATACATAATCTTTACCGTATGTTTTATATCCTTAGCCTCTATAACCTTTGATTTATCACCAATAGTGGGTTTAACTACAAGCTTACCAAAATAATAATTAGCTCCTCCAAGCATTATTCCTAAAGCTCCCGCAACTGCTGCCTCAGGATAACCACTGTTGGGGCTTAAATGCTTTCTCCCGTCCCTCAAAACAATCCTAAAGGAATTTTTATAATCCTTACCTAAAATAAATGCGCTTGCCACCATAAAAATAGCTGTAAGACGAGCAGGTATATAATTAGCAATATCATCAAGCTTCGCTGAAGCCCATCCAAAATCCTTATACTTATCATTTTTGTATCCCACCATAGAATCCAGTGTATTTATGGCTTTATATGCCATTGCCAATGGCGGACCTCCTATAAACATATAAAAAAGAGGAGCTATGATGCCATCGCTTGTGTTTTCAGATACTGTTTCTATAAGCCCTCTGGCTATACCCTCTTCATCGAGCCTACCTGTATCTCTTCCAACTATATAGGACAATAACTTTCTCGCCTCAGGCAAGTTATCCTGGAATAACACACTCATTATTTTGTATGCTTCCTTTTGAAGGCACTTTCCTGCTATGCAATAATACATAAAAATAACGCTTAGCATAAAGTTTAGCCATAGGCCAATTCTCATTGAAAACTTCAATATAAAATATATTGTTCCATAGCCTATTGCCACAGTTGAAATTGTAAGGATAATTCCTGCTATTTTTAAAGCGCTGTCGCTTCTACATATCTTTCTTATTATCTTTTCAAACCAACTTATATATGAACCAATAACCCTTACAGGATGAGGCATATTATAGGGATCACCAAAGATCAGATCCATTATGTTTGCAATCCAGATCTTAATCATCTATCTATGCCTCCAAAATCCAAATATTTTACTCATTTTCATACTACTCCTTGCTTAGTCGATTTTACCCATTATCCTTCAAATGCAATTTATTTTCTTTATGGTGCAGTGGCCTTGTTCTATTTCCAATAGGCTGTATTTTCCATGTTCAAAATAAAAATTCCAGAATCCGTCTTCTTTAAGCCCTAACAATGCTGAAATCATGACTCTCATACAACCTCCATGGGTTATGAGTGCCACATTTTTTCCATAATAAATTCTAATGATTTTTTCAAGAGCATTTTTTACCCTAAAATAAAAATCTCTAAAACATTCTCCTTTTGTAGGAGACATGTTTTTCCAATCATCTATACCTTTTTTCCAATCATCTGGGTAAAGTCTGGCAACATCATGATAGTGGCATCCTTCCCACAGGCCAAAGTCCATCTCTCTCATTTCCTCAACAATATCTACTTTTAAACCTTTGGTGGAAGCAATTCCTTGAGCCGTTTGCATGCATCTTTTTAAGGGACTGGAGAGGATAACATCCAACTCGATGTTTTCCATAGCCTTTTCTAGCTCCCTGCATTGCCTTTTTCCTGCTTCATTCAATTCTATATCTTTACTGCCAAAAAAAACTCCAGGCTTATTTAAATCCGTCTCACCATGCCTTATAATATATAACTTTAGCATTAGAATATATTCCTTTCCAAAACATATATAAACATCATAAAGCTTATTTCAGCCAGTTCACTGGCAGCTCCCAAAGTATCACCTGTCATACCGTCTATTTTTGATATTACAAAATTTCTAAAGGCCATTATTATGACAGTGCTACCTATCATCGCTACAAGGCCTTTCAAAGAACCAAAAAGCAAAATCATTATAATGCCTGATGAAATACCAAGGATAAGCCTTTTTATGGACATGTGAGAATAAAAAAGTCCTCCCATGCCACCATTAGCTCTTGCATATTTTGATATACCCATAAGCAATAGAACAAGAGTTTTAGCAACCATAGGGGCTAAAATTATTGCAATTCCCATATCCTTGTATGGCATGGCTGACAAGATGCTCAATCTAAATGTAAAATCCAATGCTATGGCAATGACTCCATTGGTACCTATCCTGCTATCCTTCATTATCTCCAGAATGCGTTCCTTGTCTCTGGCTGAAAACAAACCGTCACAGGTATCCCCAAGGCCATCCAGATGTATGCCACCTGTAATAAATATATTTGCTGCAAACCAAAAAACCAGAGCAAGAGTTTCGCCTAGAAAATGATCGGCAACAGAATATATGCCATAGTTAAATAATCCAACAATTAACCCAACAAGAGGCATAAAAACTATACCCTTTGAAAAGTCTTCTTCTTTAGCACTTATGTCTATTTTGATAGGTATCCTGGTAAAAAATTGCATCATCAATATCAAACTTCTCATATCATCACTTAATCCTGATGGGTATGCCTGATACAGCTAAGTATACCTCGTCTGACCTTTCTCCAATGATTTGATTCATTCTCCCTGCAATATCCCTAAATGCCCTTGCCACTGGATTCTCAGGAACGATTCCCCAACCAACTTCATTGGTAACCAATATGGCATCTGCAGAAGATGCCTTTATGGCATTCAGCATGGCCATGATCTGTTCTTTTATACTTTCCTCAGCCTTGTTGTAGTCTTCTATAGTTGCGTTCTCCAAATCATAATTAAAATATTCCATTAATTGATTGGTAACCATTACTGTTATACAATCCAGCAAAAAACAACTATAATCTTCTTCATATCTATATATGACATCTTGAACATCTCTATAGGTTTCTACAGTAAACCATGCTTTGTTTCTCGATTCTCTATGCTTTTTTATTCTATCTTTCATTTCACTATCAAAAGGCACGGCAGTAGCAATATAAATCACCTTATCTCCATATTCCGCTGCCAATTTCTCTGAGAATCTGCTTTTACCGCTTCTGGCACCTCCGGTTATAAGAACGCATTTTCCCATAATTTCTCCCTACCTTATATCAACCAAAAAATCATTTACGATGGTGGCTTCCTCAAAGGTTGCCATCTTGGTTATTACATCATTGGCAGCATCTAAGATATCATAAGCAACAGCACAGCCGCTTCCTTCTCCTAACCTCATGTCCAGATTGAGCATTGGCTGAAGCTTTAATTCTTCCATAATCCTCTTATATCCAGGCTCTGCAGAGCAATGGGTGGGAAACATGTAATCCACAACTAAAGGATTCAACCTGTAGGCCAGCAAAGCTGCAGCAGCAGATATCAATCCATCTATCAGTATGGGGATCCTGTAATAAGCTGCTCCTATAAAGCATCCTGCCATACCACCTATATCAAAACCTCCAACCTTTGCTAGAACGTCAATGGGGTCATTCTTATCAGGATTATTAATCTCTAAAGCCTGTTTTATCACTCTCTTTTTATTTTCATAGGCTTCCTCTGTAAGTCCTGCACCTTTTCCTACCACCATATCAGCATCTGCTCCCGTAAAAGCAATTAATACTGCACTGCTAGTGCTGGTATTTCCTATGCCCATTTCTCCAGTACCTAGAACTTCTGCCCCTTCTCTTACAGACTCTTCAACCATTTCTATACCTATCATTATGGATTTTATGGCTTCTTCTCTTGTCATGGCCGGTCCCTTTGAAATATTCCATGTACCTTTTCTTATTTTTTTATTATATAACCCTGGGTACTCCACATCTGCATTGATTCCTATATCTACTACCTTAAGCTTTGCCCCTGCATGTTTAGCCAACACTCCAACTCCTGTAATCCCCCTCAACATATTTATAGTTTGAATGAGTGTTATATTCTGAGGGCAGCAGCTTACTCCCTCCTCCACAATACCGTTATCGGAAGACATGATAATAAGATGCCTGTTTTTCATAGGATTATCAAGCTTTCCTGTTATCCCGGAAATCTTTATTGCTATGCTCTCAAGATGTCCTAAGCTTCCTAAAGGCTTCGCCAAATTATCCAATCTCTCTTTTGCTTTTGCTTTGCTATTTTCATCGGCTCCCTTTATGTCCGACAATATCTTCTCCAGATTATCCAAATCAATCCTCTCCTCAATCTAAAAATAAAACAAAAAACCACACCAGAAGTGTGGGAATATGCATAATCAATCATCCCCTCCCTCCGAAGGTTGAACATAGCATTTGGCAGGTTTCCTGGCTCATGGTTCATCTTACTCTCCAGCCTTCTCGGTCTCCCAATGGCTAAGTTGGATTTCATCCCCATATACAGTAGCGGGGGCTGCAGCAGCTTCTCACTGCTTTCCCTTTTAACCTCGGTACGTATAATATCCCAAGGCACCAAAACTTATTCTATTGAGTTCATTATAATGTTATTGAAAAGGACTGTCAATGTCATAACCTATTCTCTCTGAATCCGAAAATTTTCCACAGACCAGTAACACTTTAAGCATCAAAAGATATTATGATATTAGAGGTGAGTGACACCTAAAATTAGGAGGTGAATGGTATATGGGCAAAGATTATTGCAAAAAAGAATGTAGAGAATTTAAAATCAAGAATTTCCCAGATAACATAAGAGAGCTGCTTTGCATGCTGGCAAAGGATGAAAATAATAGAGTAACAATCATACTGGATACATGCGAAGACTGTATTTTAGAAGATGTATGCCTAGTAGCAGTAATAGGCGATTTGGCAGTATTCCGTTACCATGATAAGTTTAAATTTGTAGATGTTCATTGCATATGCACTGTAATAGTAGATTGCGAAACCATACTGGATGAAGTTCTAGAATCAAGCAATCGTTGCAAATGCTAAAAATTAAAAATAAATTAATAAATCCGGCTCCCTCAGCCGGATTTATTAATAATACATTTTTCTGTCTAAATACTCTTGAACCAATCTTAAAGCCTCACCAAATCTCTGGAAGTGAACAACTTCTCTTTGTCTCAGGAAGCTCAGGGTTTCAATAACACCTTTATCATTGGTTGATTGAATCAAATGCTCATAGGTGGTCCTTGCCTTTTGCTCTGCTGCCATGTCTTCATGCAAATTTGTTATTGGGTCTCCAAGGGCCTGTATATATGCTGCGGTCCAAGGCACACCAGCAGCATCATGTGGATAAAGGTCTTTGCCGTGTTGGATATAATGCGGACCTATTCCCGCTTCTTCTAATTGCTTTGGAGTAGCCTTTTCTATTATTTTGTGTATCAAAGTACCTATAATTTCCCAATGGGCTAATTCTTCAGTGCCAATATCTGTTAATATAGCCTTTGCCTGTGGTATTGGCATTGTAGTTCTTTGTGTAAGGTACCTGATACCTGCTGAAAGTTCACTGTCTGGTCCTCCATATTGGGCAAACAGCAACTTTGCTATATTCAAATCGCCGCCTTCAACCCATGCCGGATATTGTAGCTTCTTTTCATATATCCACATATATTATCTTCCCCCCATCTCATAGTCAATTTCCCATGGCCATGGATCTTCTATCCACTTCCATTCTCTGTTGGCTCCATTGGAAGCAGTCAGTGGACCGAATTGATTCTCATACTTTTCCTTTAATTCTCTCGACTTGCAGCTATACTGCTTAAAGACCATGAGAGCTTTTTCATCTTCGGGATGAGTGTCAAGATATAGATTCAGCTCAATTAAGGAAAAATCCAGAGCCATTATCTCCTTTAGAAGCTCAAGCCTATCCTTACTTATTTTCATTATATAAACCTCCCTTTTTAATCTTCCTCAGATCTCTTTTTTTTCGGGTATGGGTCGTAGAGTTCAGGAAAGATTGTACCCCTCATAAGTCCTTTCCAAGGTTCATAAATTTTGTCCATTACCTGGAATGGAACATAGGCTCTGGCCAGTTTGAAACCTGGTCCCATCATCTGAGGTGAAACATGCATATTGTACTTTTTCATCTATCTCCCTCCTTAACAGATCTCCATACCATATTATTCAGGAGGTGAAAGCTTTGCTACAAAAAACAAAACAGCAGGCTTACGCCTGCTGACTTATGACCCAAAATGCCGTCAGATATAAACCTTACACCTGCACTCACACAGGTGGGTGCTCTGACCACTACTTCAATCCACCAACTTTTAAAGAAGGCTCGATTTCCATAATGGTACCCAAGCTCCCGTATTCTATCTGTAGGTTAAGGTTTTATCCCTGACTAACATCTCAGGTAAATCTAATATCTATAGTTATAGTATAAATAAGTCATCCATAAAAATCAATATAAGCCAAGTTGTAAATATTTCTCTTTATATTTAATATAACAATTTCTCTGCTTTTTATACTGCCACCATGTTTCAAAATCAAAACATTAAGGAATTTTACATATTTTATTTGAAAAATCTTTTTCTCTTATGTTCAAATATACATTATCCTTTTCTTCTGAACTCATTAAACATTAGCCTCAATAATTCCAAATATATTTCTAATAAGTGCATATCATGTTATTTTTGCAATTTTATCAATGATGAACAGTTCTTTATTAATATCAAGTTTAACTTCATCCATCTGTTTAGATACTTTATATTTAAAAATTTGCCATTCCTTGTGGTCCAACATTATCTTCGAACAATCCTTACCTGTTATATAATAATACCTGTATATATAATCATTGTTTAATTTATACTTCTTCAGCAAAAATGCAGCGACTTCAACTGTATTGTAATAAGTCCTGTTCCGATCCCCATCTCCTTTACGTACATTTTTATTCCTATAAGAAAGTGATTTGGCGAATAATTATCTTCATTTATTTTTAAAATACCAATGCTAACCCAAATTCACAACTCATAGCAATTCTTAATATCCTCTATCCAAATCTACCAAATTCACAAACTCTCCTTTTCCTTCAAAGGCTAAGAGATTTGGTTCAATGATTTCCAATGCTCTGTCAAAATATCTATCTGATTGGCCGCATATATGAGGAGTAATTATGAGGTTATCAAGATTCCAGAAAGGGCTGTCTTCCGGTAAAGGTTCCTGATAAAACACATCGGATACTCCATATCTTATTTTTCCAGATTTAAGAGCATCGATAAAATCTTGTTCATTTACTGTGCTTCCTCTTCCCATGTTTATGAAGCATGCATCTTCTTTCATAAGGTCAAAATATTTCTTGTTTATTATTATTTCCGTATTCTTGGTACCTGGTAGAAGGTTTATGATATAATCGCTCTGTCTGAATACTTCATACATTTCTTCCTGACTGTATACCTTTTCAACATAGGGCACATCCGTGGAAGCACTCTTAACACCTATAACATGCATTCCCAGTAAACTTGCCTTCCTTGCAATCTCTTTGCCTATGCTCCCTAAGCCTAATATTCCCAATGTAGCCCCATTGATTTCTCCTTGATGAACTGAGCTATCCCATTTTTGGCTCTTTTGATTCTTAAACATTATGTGGAAGTTTCTCGCCAGCATTATAAGAACCCCAATGGCATATTCTGACATGTGTATCTTATGAATACCTCTGCCATTGGTGAGGATTATTCCTCTTTTTTTGATTTTTTCCAAAGGAAAGCTGTCTACACCTGCACTTAATGCTTGTAACCACTTTATGTTAGGTGCCATATCAAGCATTTCTTCACTGCACTTAAAGGATATCAATACATCTGCATCTACAATATGCTTTTCCATATCACTTTTTTGAGTACAAACATAAAAATCATATGTCGGGTGTTTATCCCTCATGTACTCCAGATGTCTTCCTGACACCTTGTGATAAATCAAAACCTTCTTCATCAGCATCCTCCTTATTTATTTCTTCAATATTATTTCAATGGCTTCTTTATAAGGGGGTCTTAAAATGCCTTTTTCTGTAACTATTGCGGTGATAAGATGATTTGGCGTCACATCAAATGCAGGGTTGTACACCTTGACACCTATTGGAGCAGTTCTCTTTCCAAAACCGCAGCTCACCTCTTCTTCGCTTCTTTCTTCAATTACTATTTTGCCACCATCTGGAGTATCAATATCTATTGTGGAACTTGGTGCAGCTATATAAAATGGAATGTTATGAGCTTTAGCCAGCACTGCCAAGCCATATGTACCAATCTTATTGGCTGCATCTCCATTTGCAGCCACTCTGTCGCAGCCTGTGATAACTGCATCGATCCATCCTTTGCTCATGACATGAGCGGCCATATTGTCGCATATCAATGTTACATCCACACCATATTGCATAAGCTCCCATACAGTTAACCTGGCTCCTTGAAGCAAAGGCCTTGTCTCATCTGCAAAAACCTTAATATTCCATCCCTTATCCTTTGCAAGGAAGATTGGTGACAAAGCTGTACCATACCTTGCAGTTGCCAAGCCGCCTGCATTGCAATGGGTAAGAATAGTCATGCCATCCTTCAGCAATGTCAGCAGATTCTCACCTATGGATTTGCACATGGCTTCATCTTCATCTCTTATGGCATGGGCTTCATTCAATAAATCCATCTTAATCTCTTCCAGTGTTTTGTTTTTGCTGTCTAAAGCTCTTTTCTCCATACGCTTCAAAGCCCAGAAAAGGTTTACAGCCGTTGGCCTTGATGAGGCAACATAATCCGAGTTTTTCCTCAATTCTTGGTAAAAGCTTTCAAAATCTGCAGCCTTGGAGTTTCTGACGGATATATACAATCCATAAGCTGCTACAATGCCTATTGCAGGGGCTCCCCTTACTTTCAGCTTATAAATTGCATCCCATACTTCTTCTATAGTTTGTAAAGTTATGTACTCCACCTTTTCAGGCAGCTTTGTCTGGTCCAATATGACTAGATTATCGTTCTCCCATTTTATAGAAAGAACGCAGTCCTGTGAATTATCCACTCTATACCTCCTCTTTTCCTTTTATATTTACTACCCAATCAAATATGGACAATTGCTGATACCTTACATTGGTAAAATTTGATAAGGATAAGCCTATGAGCCTGATACCCTTATCTATATTATAATTGTCCAATATTTCAAAGGCAGTCTGTTTCACTTCCTTAAAGCTATTGGTATAATCCTTTAGAGTTTTGCTTCTTGTATGGGTCTTAAAGTCCTGAGTCTTGATCTTTACTGTAATGGTCTTGGCATATATGGATTCTTCCAACAAGGAATTTGTCAACTCTTCTGCGAAATCCGTCAATACTTCTTTTAATATCTCCTTATCAGATGTGTCACTTGGGAAGGTTGTCTCCCTTCCTATGGATTTCATCTCCCTTTCGGTGGATACCAGTCTGTTGTCGATTCCTCTTATACGATTATATATTTCAATGCCATATTTCCCAAAATAATATATCATCTGGTCCTCTGTAAGTTTAAGAAGCTGTTCTATGGTGTATATGCCTATTTCATTCAATCTCTCAATGGATCTCTCTCCTATTCCGTGGACCTTGCTAATTGGCAAAGGCTTTAGAATCTCCGGCACCATATCCTCCGTTATGACTTTAAGGCCATTTGGCTTGTTCCAATCTGAAGCAATCTTAGCCAAGAATTTATTATATGATATACCTGCAGAAAGTGTTAATCCAAGTCTTCCCTTTATCCTTTTCTTTATTATATTTACTATTTGTATGGGATTCTCATTCAAATTGGTTATGTCCAGATATGCTTCATCGATTGATACAGCTTCAACTAAATCTGTAATGGAATGAAGAATTTCAAAAACCTTTTTAGACACTTCTGAATATCTGTTATGCCTAACCGGCAGATAGATGCCCTTTGGACATAATTGCTTTGCAATAAACATTGGCATGGCAGAATGTACCCCATATTTTCTAGCCTCATAGGAGCATGTACTTACAACACCTCGTGGTCCATCGCCACCCACTATTACAGGTTTACCCTTCAGCTTTGGATTATCCACTTGCTCCACTGAAGCGAAAAATGCATCCATATCCACATGTATTATCACTCTCTTGTCCAATTCAATGCACCTGCTCAGAGATTATTGTTAATAAAAGTATACTAAATCATTTAACTTCATACAACTAAAATGAAAGCAAAAAACAGGACAAGGCTTTTACCTTGTCCGTATTGTCTGTCTTTATTTATAAAACACATGATTACCTATTTTGGTAACATAAGTTTTGTTCTTCACTATCCATGTTCCTGCTGATTTGGCAGGATTGAAAAAGTATGTGCTGTTTCCTACAGGTCTTGAACCGTTTAGTGCCTCTTTTGCAGCAGCAATACTTTCTGCATTGGGTTCATTATATATCGTTCCATCTGCAACGGGACTGAACTGTGGTATTCCTTGATAATACTCAAAAATAACACCTTTTATTGTATTAGGGAAATAAGATGAATTTACTCTGTTCATTATTACATTGCCCACTGCAACTTTTCCTTTATATGGTTCAGCCTCTGCCTCTGCATTTATTATTCTTGACAGCCAGTAAAGATCTGTAGCCATCTGTTCTCTTGAGGTTGTCCCCCTGGAAGCTGCTGTTGAAGCCGTTGTAGCCGCTGTTGTTGTGGTTGTTGAAAGATATAATTTAGTCTGAGTTATGGGACCTGCAATACCATCCGGTGTTAAACCGTTTGCTTTCTGAAAAGCTACAACAGCATTATAAGTTTTGCTTCCGAAAACTCCGTCTGCAATTCCAACAGAGTAGCCTTTATTATTTAATGCTGATTGAAGTTTTTTAACAGCATCCCCTCTGCTTCCGCTTTTCAATGTGGAGTTCACATTAGCCATTCCCAGCTTTGATAATGTCAAATAACCAACCACTCCGTCGGGAGTTAGTCCATTTTTTCTCTGGAAATATTTCACTGCTTCTTTGGTATTGTTTCCAAAGATTCCATCAGGATTTGCATTGGTATAACTCCAATTCTTCAATTTTGTTTGAATTGTGTATACTTCACTTCCTCTTGAGCCTGTTTTTATTAACGTATCTGCATTTACACCCATTGTCAGGATAGCTATGCATCCTGCTACAGTTGCATAAACCGAAACTTTTTTCAATATTGTTTTCATAAGTATTCACTCCTTCTATTATGCTTCCGAAGTTAGCTGACGGGCTCGGGAAAGAAGGTTTCCTACCAAGTTTACTTGGATTAACCCCTCTGATTGGTTCCTCCGTACCCAGCAAAGCTGGGATTCAGCAAGTTTGGTTTACATAAATAGCATTATAACGTGTATGTCCAACTTTGTCAAAGAAGGAGCTCGATTGTTATGAAGTTAGTGATTTCAAAGGTTCTAATAATCTATAATAATTAATAGCCAGATATTACATAATCCTTATTTAAAGATACTTCCCACATTATTACATTTATAGTGCATAATAATGTAAGTTTATGCACAAGAAAGGTTTTTGAGGCAGATTTATACTTTGCTATAAGAAAAGTTTTTATGGAAAGTATAATTTAAAAATTTAGACTTTCCTATGTCTTATAGAAAAAAGAAAGGTTCACAAACAAACCTTTCTTGTATGTTATGATTTATGAATCCTCTTTGCGCCATTTATAACATTCTTAAGCAAAACAGATGTAGTAACAGAACCAACACCGCCTGGAACCGGAGTGATTAAAGATGCTTTTTCCTTTACTGCTTCAAAATCTACATCGCCGCACAAGTTCCCATTATCATCCACGTTTATTCCCACATCTATTACAATGGCATCCTTCTTTATGTAATCACTTCCAATAAACTTTGCTTTTCCTATGGCAGCGGCAACGATATCGGCGCTTGACACCACTTCTTTCAGATTTTCCGTCTTTGAGTGACAAATGGTCACAGTAGCATCTTCCTTAAGTAACATCATGGCCAAAGGTTTTCCAACTACCATGCTTCTTCCCAAAACCACCACTTTTTTGCCTTTTACATCTATATTAAAGTACTTTATTATATTCATAACCGCTGCAGGAGTACATGGCAAGTATCCGTCCAAATCTCCCTCAAATATCCTGGCAAAATTCAATGGATTCATACAATCCACATCTTTATTTGGATCTATTATATGTTTAATAACATTTTCGTCTAAATGCTTTGGGAGAGGCCTAAAAACCAATATACCATGAACAAACCTATCCTGGTTTAATCCTTGAATAAGTTTTGTAAAACTCTCCATGTCAATGTTTTCATCACATTCATGGACTTGTCCTGTTATATTGACTTTTTCACAATTTTTCAGGATGCTTTTTTCGTAGGCTATGTCATCTTCTCTTTTTCCAACTCTCACAATGGCCAATAAAGGATTAACTCCTTTCTCTCTAAGCTTTTCGCTTTCCATCTTAATATTATCAAGAAAAACTTTTGCGGCTTCTTTGCAATTCAGCACATGTCCCAATTTTTATGCCTCCTTATTCTATAATCTCACTATTCCAGTTTTTTAATGCCACTTTCACTGATCTTGCCATTTCTTTTGAAAATTCGGCCCCTGTTTTAATTGCATAATGCACTTGTCCCATGTTTTTAGCGCCAAATTCGTTTGTTTCATTAAAGCGCCTTTCTATATTCTTAAAGCAATCTTTGATGTTATCTTTATAACTTTCATCATATGTATCAGTATATACGATGTACTTTTCATCAAATCTTTCCCTCTTAACCTTATTATAACCTTCAGGATAATAACCCATGCAGAGCATCCCAACAGGAAATACCCATTTTGGTAAATTAAACAATTCCCTATGGGTTTCGTAATTTTCCATTATATCTCCAATGTAGCAGGAACCAATACCAAGAGCCTCGCCTGCAATAACCGCATTTTGTGCAGCAATTATGGCATCACAGGTGGCAAGCATTAGATTTGCTTCACTGGGGCCCTCAAATTTTACTCCTTTTGATTTGCAATAGTCAGATACTTGAGAATGAATGTAATAGTCATACCATCGCTGATAATCCGCCAAAAAAATTAAAACTAAAGGGGCTTTAGCTATGAAAGGTTGATTATCACAAGTTTTACTAAGCACATCTTTTTTCTTTTGATCCTCCACTTTAATTATGGAATACAACATCATATTTCCTGCCGTAGGTGCTCTCATGGCACATTCCAATATGATGTCAATGTGTTCTTTTGCTACAAGTCTTTCATCATACTTTCTCAAAGATACTCTATTCATCATCACATCAATAACATTATTCATTTCTATACCTCCTTTGCAATAATATTCTACATTAAACATTTCATTCCTTCTGATTTTCATAGAAATACATAGCAACAATGCAATCTATAATACAGCAAAATTTGTCACAGTATTCTGTACAAACATAATAAAAATACATATAATTACTATTAATACATTAATCCTCGATTTACATGGGAGGTTGCTTAATATGTCCCTTTCATCAAATCTTCACAGTAAAATTTCAATGTCACTGCTTAACACCAGATGGCTAAACAAAAATGGCTTTGCCAGTTCTTTCATAAAAAGCCATATTAATTCACTTGCTTTCAAAAACAATATCGACCTCATTTTTGCAGAACAGGATTTTAGCTGCAAAGCTGTATTAAAGCTTTCTGAAAATATGTTGAATGAAATATGCCAATGCAGTAAAACTACTGATGAATGGCTTGAGATATTCTATCAATATTGTTTAAGCAAATCTTTCCCTAATGCTTCTTATTTTAAAGCAGATGATAAAACTGTCAAAGCTGCCACCCTTTATCTAAAAATTCTGAGGATAGTTTCAGAGGAGCAGAAAAATTCCAAAGATAATACATTTATGAGCCGTTATCCTCTTACATTTCTTACTTTGGAAGAGCAGAACCAACTTGAAGATCCTGCAGAATATAACAGATTTGTTAAAGCATATAAATCAGACTATATTTATGAGCTTATGAAACTTGCTTACGAGCACTTGGGCTATAACACCATAGATCATGTATGCGGTGTCCATTATATAGCCACTTATATAGGTCGCCAACTAAAAATGCTGGGAGAACCTGTGGACTTAGGAAGAGTATCCGGTGGTGCAGCAGCTCACGATATAGGCAAATTCGGCTGCACGGAAAAAGAATTGAAAAAAGTGCCCGTGTTGCACTATTACTACACGGATCAATGGTTAAAAAAACAAGGTCTTACGTATATAAGGCATATAGCTGTCAATCATTCTACCTGGGATTTGGAATTAGAAAATTTGCCCATTGAATCCCTCCTACTTATTTATTCCGATTTCAGAGTAAAAAATATGGAATCCGAGGGAAAACCCAAAATGCATATTTTTAATCTGGATGAATCCTTTGGCGTAATTTTGAACAAGCTTCAGAATGTAGATGATAAAAAACTTAAAAGATATAAAAGGGTTTATGGCAAACTAAAGGATTTTGAGGACTATTTAATTCATCTGGGTATATCCATAAATCCGGATACTCCACTACCTCTGAAACCTCCAAAAAAAGAGAAGGTTTATCATTCACTTCTCCAAGGCAATGAAATAATAGAAAACATCAAATATCTATCCATAAAACATAATATCAGCATGATGTATAGATTAAGGGATGAAGCGTCCCTTAATAACATTCTGGAAGAAGCCAGAAGCAAAAAAGATTGGCAGGACTTAAGAGTCTATCTTAGGATTTTTGAAACCTACTCTATGTATTTGACTCAAAAACAAAAACTCATTACACTGAAATTCCTATATGATAATCTGATACATCCAGAAGACGACATCAGGAAGCATTGTGCTGAGCTTATTGGTCAGCTAATTGCCTCCTTCGATGAACCCTTCAGGAAAGAAATCCCTGAAGGTGCAATATTAGAAAATCCTGAGTTTACAGGAACAAAACTGCTGGAAAAATATCTAAATCTCTTTCTAGATCCTGGCTACAAAGTAATATCTATGCATAAGACCTGGATAGGCTACTCTCTGAGCCGAATGACGAAGTCTCTTTTGGCTCATTGCAAAAAAGATCAAGAAGAATCCTTTATAAATATAATCCTTATGCTATATGAAAAGTATGAACCCCAGGATATTGATAAAATCATGTACAAACTAGAGACTGCAAAGCAACTGCCTTCCTCATCTGCAAAGAATGAAAAAATTGGCTTGGTATATGACTATGCTCTTTCATGTCTTCATTCAGAAAAGGATGCAGTAAGACTTTCTTCTGCTGAGCTTTGCTTCATGATATTAAGCAATTGGAAGGATAAAAACTTTTCTAACAAGTTAAAGAAATTTATATTGAAAAATTCTTATGCTTCGTCAATTCCTTCAGAAAACTATATTATGAATAAGATATGCCGTCTATTGAGACTTGAAACAAAACATAATCTCATCATAGACAACGAAAACATAATATCTGATTTATTTTTAAATAATCTCAAGTCAGCTACGGAATGGATTATGAAAAAAATAAACATAGACATTTTACTAGACTATACGCTGTTAAATCCTGGTGCCAGAGGTCTACATACTGCATTGCACCTTTGCAATATATTAAAGGTAAGCTACTGGGAAATAGTAAGAAACAAGGCAGGAGATACATTGATAAGCCTTATGCCCCATTTGTCACCAGAACAGAAGAACGAAGTTGCCATAGAATTGTTAAGAGCTCTGGAGATTGATGGTTATAAATACGCTGAATATATTCCACAATACCTTGGTCAGTTGATTCTTACATTGAAACCCATAGAACTGGACGAGTTAATACAGGATTTGTCGGATAAAATAAAGCTTTCTTCCAGTCAACTTAGCACATTGCTTTTAAGAACCATAGGCATATCCATAATCAATTATGAGAATTATATTGGCAAATATGAAGAAACTGAAAAAGCTCATTGGAATAGATTAGTAAAACTTATTGGCATATTGCTGAACGGAATCGGTCATTTTGATAACAAAATAAAACAGATAGCTTTCAAGGTTCTGGGCAATGAAATATTTGGTTCTGAGCACTACGATATTCATAAAAAATATGAAATATTTAAAATAACTGCGAAAAAGATACTGACAATGCTGTCTGATACTTCATCAGATGAATTGTTGTTCCTAACCTATTCAGCAGGTATCCAATGCATATATAGATTTATATCTGAATATATATATAATTTTGGTGAAATTGCAATTCCTAAGCCCAATAAAATTGCCTTTTTCCCGGGCACCTTTGACCCCTTCTCCTTGAGTCATAAGGAAATTGCAAAAACCATTCGTGATATGGGCTATGAGGTATATCTTGCTGTGGATGAGTTTTCCTGGTCCAAGCAAACTCTTCCTCATTTGCTTAGAAGCAATATTATATCCATGTCCATTGCAGATGAAAAGGATATATATCTATTCCCAGACGAATATCCAATCAATCTTGCAAATCCGGACAATCTTGCTTTTCTTAGAGAAAGCTTTAATGAAACAGAAGTATATATTGTTGCAGGTAGTGATGTAATACGAAATGCTTCCGCATATGCAAATGAAAAGACCAAAAATTCAATCCACAGCTTCAACCATATTATTTTTGAAAGAAGAATCTCAACAAATGATAATAATAAGGATACCTTGCATCAAAAACTAAAAAACATTGATGGAGATATCGTCATGTTATCCTTACCTCCACAATATGAAGATATCAGTTCAACTCAAATAAGAAACAACATAGACAAAAACAGAGATATTTCCATGCTAATTGACCCATTAGTGCAGAAATACATATATGAGAACGGCTTTTATCAGCGGCAGCCTACTGATAAACAGCTTCTTCAGACACTATCCATCGATATCAAGGTGACATCGGAAGTTACAGACCAGATACTATCAGATATTTATAAAATGTTGTACAAAAGCCCTTCCGAGTCCATCAATGAAATAATCAAGTTATCAAATGAAGTAAAAATCAATGTACTGATGCTTAAGGACATTGATGATAACAACAGAAATCTGGGGTTTGTAATATTCCATGATACTAATGTGAGCACGTTATATAGAGATTTTGGAGATAAAGATATAACCCAATACATTCGTGAAAACTCCATCGGTCCTATTGTTGTAATAGATACATTAGTTTCGGCAAAAGATGACAAATTCAGAGATTTAAACCAGATACTCCTTACAGAAGCACTGACATACTGTATTTCCAGAGGTTATGAATATTGCATCTACAGAAGCATTATTGCGGAAGGTTCCCAAGAAGATATATATGAAACGCTAAGGCTTCAGGGATTCATTCCTGTTCCTTCTCAATCTACCTCAAATGTCTTCTGTGTAAACATGAGCAATCCCTGTGTATTGAGTCTTGATTTGGAAACGGTGATTAAGGAACCATTTAAATATAATAAGGCTTTTCAAAAAGTCCTTAAAAAATCCAGAGCTAAGCTTCAGGAAGCTCTTACAAAACTATACCCAGGACATCTGGTTCTTTCCATTGACAGAAATATGGTTCACGAGACCTTAATAAGAAAAATATGCATGGAAAACAATGTACCCATTGAACCTCAAACTCCTAGGGTACTGGGACCTTGCGTATGTGTGCCCTTCGGGCAGATATTAAACAAACATATTATTCCTAACACAGTTACAAAATCAATGCATACAGAAAAATACTTTAATCCCGATATGATTAGCTATAGGATTGACGCCTTCCCCTATTATCTTGACTTAAAATCTCAGGTAAGGATGATACAATCCTTCAGAAGGCCTGTAATTTTGGTAGATGATTTGCTTCATAAGGGATATAGGATTAAAGCTCTTGATCCCATACTGAAAGAAGAAAATGTCAACATACAGAAAATCATCGTGGGAATACTGTCTGCCAGAGGAAAAGAAATAATGGATTCACAAAATAGGGAAGTTGATTGTGCATATTATATACCAAAGCTAAGGCTTTGGTTCAATGAAAATGCAATGTATCCATTTATCGGCGGTGATGCCCTGTGGAGAGGCTATTATCCAAAAAGAAATCTGCTGCCTTCCATAAACTATATTTTGCCCTATGCTGCTCCATCATTTATAAAGAACACCAACAAGGAGGCAATATATAACTTATCCCAGGTATCCATCGAAAATTCAATGGATATTCTATCGGTCTTGGAAAAGGAATACCAGGACTTATACGAAAGAAAACTTACATTGTATTCAATGGGACATGTGTTTACTACTCCAAGATGTCCCGATCAAGGCAAGGATATGGAATACGATTTAAACATGAGCCCTTCCCATTATCTTAAAAATGATCTGGAACTATTAAAAAGACTGCGAAAGTGTCTGGAATAACAAAGTGAGGGGGTTAATATATGTACTTTTACAGATATATGAATAAGATAATAATATCCAATAGCAAGTATGGTCTAGGAAATGATATATCAGAAGAAGATGCAATGCAAGAAGAAGGCATAATATATTACTTAACAGAAAATGAACCAGGCAAATTCAACAGAGCCTGGTGCCTTTCCCATACATCTTTCTTTGATTTTACTAAAGAAGATATAAGTTTATTGACTATGCCAAATGCCAAATATGGAAATGAGCTTCCTCAATGGCTTATTGAGAAAATAGAATGTAGGCAAATCATGTGGATTAATACCCAATATCCCAATTGGCAGCACATATTGGAAGAAAAACATAGGGACAAATGGAGAATAAATATTGTGGGATTAGGTGATGTAGGCGGTATTTTGCTTACAGGATTGAGACTTATGGGGGGCGACGTTATCGAAAAAATAGGCATATATGATATCGACTCCAATAAAGTTGACAGATGGCTTATGGAAGCTGGACAAATATTATATCCAGATGAAAATTCAATTCAGCCGGAAGTTGTATATACAGATAAAGATAGCCTATTTGATTGTGATATGTTTGTATTTGCAGTCAGCGCGGGAGTTCCACCTCTCTCCAACTCTCAATCGGATGTACGCATGGCCCAGTATGAAGCCAATAGCAAAATAATAAGTGAGTATGCAAAACTAGCAAGACAGGGGAAATTCAAAGGCATATTTGCTGTAGTATCTGATCCCGTAGATTTGCTATGCAAAAAAGCCTTTATTGAAAGCAATATAAACTCCAACGGTCAAATGGATTATGAAGGTCTCGGTCCAGATCAAATCCGAGGCTATGGTCTTGGAGTAATGAGAGCAAGAGCAGCTTATCACGCAAAAAAAATGGGCTTAGGCCATAGCTTTGAGAAATATGGAAGAGCCTATGGTCCTCACGGTAAAGGTCTTGTTATAGCAGACAACATAAAATGTTATGACAATAACACATCTATTATGCTTACTGGCAAAGCATTAAACTCAAATATGGAAGTTCGTAACGTTGGTTTCAAACCATATATTGCGCCGGCCTTGTCTTCCGGAGCACTATCTATATTAGCAACCATAAGAGGCCAATGGCATTACAGTGCCGTATATCTTGGCGGAACATACTTTGGCTGCCGCAACAGGCTCAATGAAAGCGGTACCGAATTGGAAAGGCTTAATATGCCTGATGATTTGATTGAAAGGATAAAGGAATCCTATAATAGTTTGGGTGGTATGTAATAATGAATACTTATGTAGTAGCCTCTGATATGAGATCCTCTATGCTGGAAAAGATGATACAGTACACTTTGGGAGAAAATGATGCTGAATTCATCACAAGTTCAAAAGCTCTTCCCGATCTAACAAAATCAAAGATCATATTTGCTTTAGAACTGGATGGGGCTGGATTCTATAATTCAATAGCACAAATCCTATCAGAGCTGAAAACTAGGGGAAATGACAGCATGGAGTCATCCCAAGCAATACTTCTCATTCATAGTCCAAACGAGTTAAACACCAAATGGACTGCTCAGAATATCATCTTCCAATGCAACATGCTCGGATGTTCCTTTATGGGACATCCGGTAGTGGAAGCCACAGCAAATCTGCTTAACTTTAAAACCTGGCAAAAAACACTGAATCATTCACTAGAAGAAATATGTCTGCTTCAGTGCCAAAAATTAGGTCAGAGGTTTTTTAGCGACAAACAACCTTGCTTTGATAATCCAAATATGCTGGTTCTTCATGCAAGTTCAAAATCCACTTCAAATACATTGGCCCTATGGAATATGATAAAGCAACACCTCTCTGATAAATGGAGCATAATGGAGCAGCATGTGGAAAACGGTCATGTGAAAGATTGTGCCGGCTGCTCCTTTAATACTTGCATACATTTTGGCAAACAGAAAAGTTGCTTTTATGGCGGAGTAATGGTGGAAGAAATTTATCCTGCCATTGAGAAATCAAACTCAATAATGTGGGTTTGTCCAAATTACAACGACTCTGTCTCAGCAAATATTATGGCGGTCATAAATAGAATAACTGCCCTATACAGGCAGTTAAGTTTCTATGACAAATATATATTTTCAGTAATTGTTTCAGGCAACTCAGGAAGCGATTCTGTGGCCAGGCAGCTTATTGGTTCATTGAATATAAATAAAGGATTCAGGCTGCCCCCTTATTTCGTCATTATGTCAACGGCAAACGATCCTGGTTCCATATATAATGTGCCAGAAATAGAAGCTATGGCACAAAAATATGCCTTAAATGTAATAGAATCTATCAGGATATAAGTTCCTTTAGAACTCTTAAGAAGTTTCCATGGGCTATTCTTTCTATGTCTGATGTGCTGTAACCTCTTGATTTTAAACCTTCTAACACATCAGCAGCATATGCTACATTTTCCAAGCCCATAACATTATGGCTTATATCCTCATCATCTCCCAAAGAGCCATCACTTAGGAAATCACAGAAATCAAAACCTATTCCCACAGCCTCCAGACCTGCAACCTTTACAAAATGGTCAATATGGTCCAAGTAACAGTTTATACTTGGCTTATCTTTATGCAAAAACTCTCCGCAAGCATTGACTCCTATTACACCGCCGGATTTGGCTATTGCTTTAGCCTGTTCGTCAGTTATGTTTCTTCTATGCTGTAATAATGCCTTTGAATTTGAATGGGAAGCTATTATAGGTTTTTTCCATATCTCTGTAATATCCCAGAAACTTTTTTCATTAAGATGAGATACATCCAGTATCATGCCTAATTTTTCCATGAGTTTAATTGCTTTCTCTCCCATAGGAGTAATGCCTTTATCATTATTCTCATTGGATGCTCCTGCAGCCAGATGGTTTTCCTCGTTCCAGGTTAAGCTGGCATGTCTGAAACCCAAGTTATACAATGTATGTATTTCTTCGATATTATCCTCTATGCCCTTTAATCCTTCTATTCCCATCAATGCAAAGAAATGTCCCTTGTTAATTGCATCTTCAATTTCTCTATATGTCGTTACAAAATCAATAGGAGCTTCATTCTCCTTTAGATATCTTACTTCTTCCATTACTCCCCCCACCTCTTTCCATAAGTAGCGGACCGAATCTACTTTCTCATCTGTTCTTGTATATACTACAAATATACCTCCGGATACTTTCCCTTTTTGAAGTTTTGGAAAATGAGTATTCATGAAATAGTCCCAGTTACCATTCCTTCTTTCCTCCAGTGATTTCATCCAAATATCTGAATGAGCATCAAATATATACATGTTATACCTCCTAATATGTTCTATTCACTATAATATTAAATCATAAATTACTTAAGTAAAAGAGATATATAAAAAACATGATACCTCCAAGTAGATAATCTTGCTATCTACTTGGAGGTATCATATCATACAGAAGTCTTTTTATTAAGTATTTTGTTTGGTATAGTGATGCCCAATATATTTTTTCTATGTATAGATTTCAAAGGCAGAATAAGTGTAAACTCGCTACCCTCTCCTTCTACACTTTTTGCTTCAATCCTTCCATCCATGCTTCTTGCTAACTGTTTAGACCCATATAATCCTATTCCAAAACTAATATCTGCTTCATCCGTTTTACTATTGCCCCTATAATGCTTTTTGAAAACCCTGCTTAACTCTTGCTTGTTCATGCCCTTTCCATTATCCTTTACATGAATTCTTATCCAATCATTATCTTCATCCATTGATATTAAAACCCTTCCATTTTCGCTGGAATACTTTACTCCATTCATAATAAGATTTGATAGTATTCTTATAAACTTAATCTTATCCAACTCAACAAGTTTCTCGGACCACCTTGATTTGACCTCCAATTGGACATTCTTCTTCTTAGCATAATATTTGCTAAGCTTGACTGCTTCATCAATCAACGATACAACATCTTCATAGACTTGATTCCCTTTATCACTATATTCCCATAACTTAATGGTTCTTGAAAAACTTTCTATTAAGCCATTCATTTCTTTACAATTACCTATTATTACATCTATGTGACTAGATAAATTATCTGCTGCCAAACTCCCATACTTGCTATTAACAGCCGCTTTAAGCAATTGACCAGTTGCATCTATATTAGTACTGTAATTTTTTATATCGTGAATTGCCAATAGAAATCTCTCGCTTGTTTCTTTAAGCCTTCTAGCATTTTCATAATTTTTGACGATTATATATGCCATAATTCCTATATACAATGAATATAAGATAACTGTAGCAGCTTGTACCATCTTATTCCTCCTTGCCTTCAAACTCATATATCCCTTCATATATATGTCCAATATTTATTAAAATATACCTGTATTTTTATTTTGAGCCAATGATTAGATAAATTACTGCTAAAAATGAAGCATTAGCAAAATATATTGCTAAATATTAGGATAAATCCGATAATATTCGACTTCTATAAATTGTTAATATAATAACAATATTGTATAATATAGAAAACATCTATATTATTTTGTGTAATCATAGATTACATCTATCATGCATTATTCATGCAATACAAGGAGGGAATTATATGGATTTATTGTCAATCGTCAAACAAATCAACGGAGTTTTATGGGGACCTATAATGCTATTTCTATTGTTAGGAACTGGCATACTTTTCACCTTTAAATTGAGGTTCCTGCAGATCAGAAGAATTAAAAACATATTCAAACAGGCCTTCGGAGGTATATTTAAGAAAGATAAGAGCAAAGACAGTGATGGAATATCATCCTTCCAGGCTCTAGCTACAGCAGTAGCAGCTCAGGTTGGTACAGGCAACCTAGCAGGTGTTGTTACAGCCATAGCTTCCGGTGGACCAGGCGCTGTATTCTGGATGTGGATTAGTGCATTTTTCGGTATGGGAACTATATTTGCAGAAGCTGTGCTTGCACAAACACATACAGAAAAAATAGACGGAGAAATCACAGGTGGACCTGCATATTATATAAAAAAAGGTTTTGGAAGCAAATTCCTAGCAGGATTCTTCGCAGTTACAATAGTTATCGCCCTTGGTTTTGTTGGAAACATGGTTCAATCCAATTCTATAGGGGAGGTTTTTAAATCCGCCTTTGGTATACCGAATATTGCAACAGGAATAATTATTGCTGTTTTAGTTGGATTAATAGTTTTCGGCGGTATCAGCAGAATAGCTTCCTTTGCAGAAATGGTTGTTCCTTTTATGGCTTTGATGTACATTATAGGTGGCTTAATTATCATATTAAAGAACTTCACTATGATATTGCCAGCCTTTAAGATGATAATACAGGGAGCATTTAATCCGGCTGCTGCCACTGGCGGTTTAATAGGTGCCACTGTAAAAGAAGCTTTCAGATATGGTATAGCCAGAGGATTGTTCTCCAATGAAGCAGGTATGGGATCTACACCTCATGCTCATGCTGTAGCAAAGGTAGATCATCCTGCACAACAAGGTCTAGTAGCTATTATGGGCGTTATAATTGATACCCTTGTGGTATGTACATTCACAGCCCTGGTTATACTCATGACAGGATCTATAGATTCAGGATTAACCGGAATAGCTCTGACTCAAGAAGCCTTTGCTAGAGGTTTTGGAAGTTTCGGTAATCCTTTCATAGCAATATGTCTATTGTTCTTCTCCTTCACAACAATAGTTGGATGGTACTTCTTGGGAGAAGCCAACATGAAATTCTTGTTCGGAAAGAAGAGTCTTCCTATATATAGAATGATGGTACTCTTGTTCATTGTTCTTGGTACTACAATGAATGTACCTATAGTATGGGAACTGGCAGACATGTTTAACGGACTAATGGTAATACCAAACCTAATAGCATTGCTAGGTATGGTATCCTTGGTAGTTAAGTCTCTCAATGATTATGAATCAAAATATGATAAATTGGGCAATCTGAAATAACTCCATTAACATACCTTTTAAATAAAATAACCCCAAAGTCTTATTGAGACTTTGGGGTTATTTTATTTAAAAAAGACATCTGGACATTCCAGATGTCTTTTTAAGTTACATTCTTTTTGCTATATACTCTACTAAATCTACTGTTCTGCAGGAATATCCCCATTCATTATCATACCAGGCTACTACTTTTGCCATCCTGTCTCCCATTACCATGGTTGATAATGCATCTATTATTGAGGATCTGTCATCCCCTTTGTAATCTATAGAAACAAGTGGTTCTTCCGAATAACCCAGAATTCCCTTCAAAGAACCTTCTGAAGCCTCTTTCAAAGCTGCATTTATTGCTTCTACAGTAACGTCATTTCTAAAGTTGCACACAAGATCAGTAATTGATACTGTAGGTGTAGGAACCCTCAATGCAAATCCATTAAGTTTTCCTTTTAATTGTGGAAGAACCTTTCCTACTGCCTTGGCTGCACCTGTAGTTGTAGGTATTATTGACTCTGCTGCAGATCTGGCTCTTCTCAGATCCTTGTGAGTTTTATCCAATATCCTTTGATCATTTGTATAGGAGTGAATTGTGGTCATTAGTCCATGTTCAATGCCAAACTTTTCATCCAATACTTTTGCAACAGGAGCCAGACAGTTGGTAGTACAGGAAGCATTGGATATTATTGCATGATTTTTGGGATCATATATTTCTTCGTTTACTCCCATTACTATAGTTGCATCTTCATCTACTCCAGGAGCAGTTATAACAACTTTTTTTGCACCTGCATGTATATGCTCCATGGCTTTATCCCTTTTTGTATAAGCTCCTGTGGACTCAATCACGATGTCAACTCCCATATCCTTCCACGGAAGGTTTTTGGCATCACTTTCCGATAATACCTTAATAGTTTTGCCGTTTATGACCATTGCATCCTCCAGAGCTTCTACGGTTCCATTGAACCTTCCATAGGCAGAATCATATTTCAATAGATGAGCCAGAGTACCTACATCAGCTCTGGCATTAATAGCTACTAACTCCAACTCACTATTATCCCACTTTTCCGCTATAATGCGAGTAACAATTCTCCCTATTCTTCCGAAGCCATTTAAGGCAACTTTAATACCCATATATTATCCTCCAATCTAAGATTATGTAAACATATAATTGTGCAACATAATGTGTTTTCTATTTAATGTGCTATACTATTTATAACAATATGATATACTATTGTCAAGTATAACCACATACTTTTCTGAAATATGGCCCGGATTTATATTACTATATCATTATGATTCTTTAGTTTTTGATATATTATTCAGTTTTTATAGCTTCAAGAGCGCTAAGTTTCATAGCTCTTCTAGCGGGATAATATCCTGAAACCAAACCTATCAGTGTTGCAAAGGCTACAGAAGCCAACATAAGCCATAATGGTATAACAGAAACCTTGCTTCCTTCTCCCATATAACCGAAAAAATTTCCTAATGACAAACCAGCCTTATTCAAAATTAATGAAACAGCTAAACTAAATCCTATGCCGAGAATGCCACCCATAAACCCTATCAATCCTGCCTCAAATAAAAACAACCTTCTAATGGAACCCAGTTCGGCTCCTAGCACCTTCATAACACCAATTTCTCTGGTTCTCTCATATATGGACATTATCATGGTATTGGTAATACCCAATGCTGCAACCAGCAAAGAAACTGCCCCAATACCTCCTAGTATAGCCTGTATGCTTGCAGAGGTTTTTTGCATGGATTCCAATATATCTGTTAAACTAAAGGCATTAAAACCCATGTCCTTTATTTTTTCTTGTACCTCTTTTACATTATTTATATCCTTTACTTTGACCATGGCATTATTATAGCTGTCGGAAGATGACTCCCCATAGTCCCATCCCCTTGAGTTCCTTGACCGAGCTCTGTTGCTTTCCTCCTGTATTTTTTTCAGGTACTTTATATTCATATATGCATTATAGTCCGTCTCTCCAGCACTCTGCTTCAATATTCCTACACCCTTGACCTTGTACTCGGGCAGTTTTTCTGTATTACTGCTGCTCTGCCTGCTTCTTCTCTCACCATAGTCCATATTCATTGTCATAATAAGCTTATCACTGATTAGCTTCACTGAAGAAGAGCTATCATAGTAATAGCTTGATTTAGGATTATAAAACATTTCAGGTATATAGGACCCAAATACTACTGCATTGGTATCTGACTCATCTAAAAGCCTACCTTCTTCAATCTCAAAATTAAACTTATCCATCACCTTAGTGTCTATGCCTATTACGCTGACGTGTCCGACATATTTCCCGGCTCCAAACTTCCAATATGTGAATTCCAAAGGCGTAACTGCTTCCACGCCTTCAATAGCACCTATCTTGGCTATAGCCTTATCATCCAGTTTAACCTCCTTGGTGGATCCTCCTTCCCGCATTCCATAATTTCTGCTTACCTCAATAATATTGAGGCTTCCCATGCTTTCAACTTCTTTTTTAAAATTCTCATTCATTGCTATTCCTAAAGACAGCATAATTACTATGGAGGAAGTACCGATAATAACACCTAATACAGTAAGTATGGTTCTGGTCTTCCTCCTCCACATGTTTCTGAGACCCATGCTGATAACATCAATGCTATTCATCGAAAGTCATACCTTTCTTCTTTTTATATATCTTCCTTCCGACGAAGAAAATACCAACTGCTAATAATATTGAACCTCCTATAAAATACGGACTCTTCGCTATATTAATTATTTTGTTTTCCTCAGGCATTTCTTCCATTCCAATGTCCGGCATTGGCTCCATCGGAATTTCTATTACATTAGTTTGAAACTCCTTGACTTCCTCGAATACTTCTCCAACGGCATTTTCATAAGTAAACACAATTCTGCCATTTATAGGTCCGGGTTCATTTGCTGTTATGCCTACATCATAATATTCTGTCTTTCCTGATTCAAAATTTCCTACATAATAATTAGAATTTTGTGTTGTAAAGTTTCCTTCTGTTTTTATCATCAAATTGTACAAAGTAGTTTTTCCCATATTATAAAACTCTATTGAAACAGGGAAGGTTTGTCCCACATATACCTCAAAAGGCATGCTTACATCGCCCAACACCAACTTGACTTGTTGTACTACAGATACACTGATCATATCCTTTGAGCTTAATTGATTTCCCTTTTCATCTTCGTAATCAATGTTCACTGATATACCATAGGTTTTATGCTCTGCATCCCGCTTAGGAGTCAATGTGAACACATTCTGGATGCTTTCCTTTGGGCCGATACTGTCTATGTATATGGTGTTGCTGCTGTTTACGGGACTGAATACTCCGTCATCGCTTACCAATGACACTTTAATATTGCTTACCGTTGCATAGGAACTTGTATTCAGTAAAGACATGGTAAGCTGAAAAATATCTCCTGCCTTTATGATTGAAGGCTCCACATTATATCTATCCACAATAATCCTTGGAGTTCCCTTGGTATTCCCTCTATCAACGAACACACCTACATACTGACTGATTGTATTTTTTGACTTCTTTTCTCCTACACCGCTCTCAAACTCCACATTTATCTGTATAGGATAGTTCTTTGTAACTGCTTCGGATGTAGCGTATAGTTCAAACTCCACTCGTTTTCTTTCATTATTTGCTAATTTGCCTAAGCTTTGTATATTCAAAGATTTGCTTATAATTTCCTTATCAGTAACGAGACTGACTCTTACTCCATCAGCTTCAATGTCATTGTAATTTACAACATCAAAGGATATTTTGAAATTCTCTTCTGCTTTTATCTCTTCCTGAGGAGCTTGTATGTTCTCTATCTTTATATCTGATACGGCAGTATCCATACCTTTTACAGGCAGAAAGAAAGTAAACTCCTCTGAGTAGTCGGTCTTTTTGTTGTCCTTATAGTCTACCTTAAGTTGCAGCTCATGGTTTCCTGTAGCCATATTAATTGAAGGAATCAATACATACTCTAATTGTATTACCTTGTTGCCTTCAAGATCCTGTATCTGCTTTATATCAGGAGAATTATGCAAAGTAAAGCCATCTGTCTTCAACCCTTGAAGCTTAACCTTAATATCTTTAGCCTCTAATGTTCCATTATTTCTAAGAACTACTGTTAATTTTCGCTGTTCCCCTGCTATAAGAGGTTCATCTCCATAACCAACAGCGGATAATACAAGTTTTGGAGGTTTTTTAGCATTTTGCACGCGAACATTGATGGTATATTCATCTGTTTCCGGATCTTTCCCTGACAAGGGATAGTAAACTAGCTTCAGCTTTAAAGGATATATTTTCTCTGACGCATTGTCAGCCACTTTTACCACAAATATTGCATCATCGGTCTTCTTACCGTTTATTCTATCTATGTGATATGTTAAACTTAGTTTTTCTATTTCAAAAGGACTATCCACCGAATCTAGCTCCAACGTGGCCTGGATATTTTTTGCTGCTGTGGAGGATATATTTTCCAATGGTATTCGAATGGTAGCTTCTTCGCCAGCATTTATAATCGGTATGCTGGTACCTCCTGCAATAACAAGCTTAGGAATGTTGCGACTGGTTGATGATGGTGTTGATGAACTATCAGATACAGGCAACTCAATATTTAGATAAGCATAATTTCCATTATTGTCATAGGCTGTTAATGAAAGATTAGTTTCTCCCCCACCCAAATAAATTAAATCTAAAGTGTTTTTATCTTTCTTAGCTTTATAAAGCCTTTCTTCCCCCGGCTTTGATGAAGTAAGCTTATACGAAGAGCTATTTTCAAAAGATATATACAAGCTATCAGTGTCAACATTACCTTTTACCTTTAGTTGAATATCTATAGAAAAATGATCATTTTCATAGATTGTGCTTATGCTTTTACTATTTTTATCTCTGATTACACCATCCCAACTCATACTTAAGCTATCTTCCTCATCGCCAAACACTATTCCCAAAGATACTATCTGCATCATCAAGGCTAAAATCATAATTACAGCTAACCCTTTTCTCAAATTACTTCCCCCTCTACTTTAACCGTCTTTTCTATCTTCTTTATGTTTCCGTCAAAAATATATACTATACGATCTGCATATTTTGCTATATTGACATCATGAGTTACTATGATCAACGTCTGATTATTCTCTCTTGCAAGATTAGTAATCAGATTCATTATTTCCACAGTTGTTTTAGAATCAAGATTTCCTGTAGGCTCATCGGCAAAAATAATGTCCGGATTGGCTACAAAAGCTCTGGCTATACCTACTCTTTGTTGCTGACCGCCGCTCATCTGATTCGGCTTATGATTCATACGGGTTCCTAATCCGACTTGTTCCAACAATTTTTTTGCTCTCTGATTTCTGATCTTTTTGCTTACTCCTCTAAAAACCAAAGGCAGACTCACATTTTCCAAAGCAGTCAATGAGGGCAACAAATTATATGATTGAAAAATAAAACCTACATTTTTTTGTCTGAATCTTGCCAAACCGTTTTCGCTCATCTTCTCAATATTTTTTCCTTTAATCACGATGCTGCCTGTGGTAGGCCTCTCAAGGCCAGCCATAAGATTCAGCAATGTCGATTTACCGGATCCTGATGTACCAAGTATGCAGCAGATTTCTCCCTTGGGAATTTCCAGATTGATGCACTCCAAAGCAACTACTTTTTCTGTACCTACTCTATAGATTTTGCTTACATCTTTTATTGTAATTATGGATTCTATAATATCACCCCCAATCAAATATATTTAGACGAAAAAAATTGGCAAAAAGATTCATAAAATTAAAACCCAGACATAAATCTGGGTTTTAATTTTATAGAGCAACTTTTCCCAATATTTCCTTTTCAACTTTTACCACTTTTTCTTCTATTTCAACGACTTCTTTTGATACCTTTTCAACAAACTCCGTATCCTTTATGGAACCTAAATTGATCTTTACATTGTATAAAGCAGAAAGGGTAGCTGTTCTTGCCATCATTGCAGCTACAGCTCCGTCAGTAACTGCATTCTTGTTTCCCTTAACCACAACTATTTCGATTATATCCATGATTTTTAATCCGTTTCTGGCTACTTCCAATGGTACTAATGCAGCAGTTTTATAACTTCTTTGTATCATTTCCTTCCTTATTTCCTTTTCTTCTTCTGTTTCTTTAGGAAGTTTAAAGGCTGCCATAACCTGGTTAAAGGATTCAGAATCCTTGTCAATATATTCTATAAACTTATCCCTGTATTGCTCTGCTTCTTTTGCAATCCTTTCCATTTCTTCCTCAAGGCCTTCGTAGCCTTTCTTGCCTATTGTAAGATTTGCTACCATAGCTGTCAAAGCAGCAGCAAGACCTGCGCTCAAGGCTGCTACACTTCCACCTCCTGGTACAGGTGCGCTTGATGCCGTCTCTTGAAGAAACTCTTTTACAGTTTTATCAGCTAACATATCCTTCCTCCATTCTTCTTATCAAAGACTAGTTTTCCTTTCTTTATTACCTTCTCTACAGTGCTTACTCCAATATGATAAGGAATAAATTTATATGAAGGGAACTCAAGTATCAGCACATCGCCTTTCTTACCCGGATCTAGGCTTCCAATTTCTCCTGCTCTGTCCAATGCGGCTGCTGCATTTATGGTTAAAGCTGTGATAGCCTCTTCCAATCTTATATTCATCTGTAATGTAGCCAAAGCAAATGTCAATGCTATGGATTCTGTAAAACAGCTTCCAGGATTAAAATCTGTTGCAAGAGCTACAGCACATCCCATATCTATCATTTTCCTGCCTGGTGCAAAGCTTTCTTTCAGACTGAAAGCGGTGCAGGGAAGAAGGGTAGCCACAACTCCTTGCCTTGCCATATCCTGGATACCCTTATCAGATACTTGCAGCAGATGATCTGCCGATACAGCACCCAACTCTGCAGCCAGCTCAGCGCCGCCAAACTGAACTATTTCATCTGCATGGAGTTTTAATTTAAATCCCAACCCCTTTGCCTTTTGTTGTATCCTTCTGGTTTGCTCTATGGAGAATACATTCTTCTCGCAGAAAACGTCTGAGAACTCTGCCAGCTTCAATTCTGCCACTTTGGGCATCATATCATTGATAATAAGATCTACATACTCGTCAGTTTTGCCTTTATATTCTACAGGAGTGGCATGAGCAGGCATAAATGTCCTTACAATATCTATAGGATGATTCTTATCTAGCTCTTCCATAACCTTAAGCTGTTTTATCTCTGTTTCCATATCCAGTCCGTAACCGCTTTTGCCCTCTACTGTAGTTACACCAAAAGAAAGCATTGAGTCAAGTCTTTCACTGCCGGTCTTAATTAATTCTTCCATGGAAGCTTCTTTGGTAGCCTTTACAGAGTTTACAATACCTCCGCCTCGTTGCATTATCTCCATGTAGCTGTCTCCTCTAAGCCTCCAGTAAAATTCTTCTGCCCTATAACCACCAAACACAAAATGGGTATGGGAATCCACAAAACCCGGCAATACAGCTTTGCCCGAAGCATCTATGACCTGATAGCTTTTCTCATCATGCTGCTTCAATATCTCATCAGTCTTTCCTACTGCCTTTATTATACCTTCTTCTATCACAACAGCTCCGTCTTCTATAACATGTATATCAGACATTTCTTTGCCGCGCTTTGCTTTAAACCCACTACAGGTAACAAGTTCTGAAGCGTTTTTTATAATTAGACTGTTTTCCTTCATAATTTCTACCTCTTTATCTTTTTAAATGCTTCTTTTACAGTATCCTTTACGAGATCATCATTTGCTATAAAGGGCAATGTTATGTGATCCTTTCCTTGTTGTGTCATATTATACTCAATGGATGTTGTAATGGAGTTCTCGTTTCTTGCCCATGCTCTTCTGGCTACTCCACCCATTACATCCCAAAGCATTGCATCTTTTATAATGTTGTCAACCCTTTCACTGCCGTCTAAAACCAATCCAAAGCCACCATTAATTGATTTTCCGATACCTACTCCTCCACCATTATGAAGTGCCACTAAGCTCATGCCTCTTGCCGCATTTCCGGCAAAGCATTGAACAGCCATATCTGCCATTATATTGCTTCCGTCTTTGATATTTGACGTTTCTCTAAATGGAGAGTCGGTACCGCTTACATCATGGTGGTCACGGCCGAGCATTACAGGACCTATCTCACCATTTCTAACCATTTCATTGAATCTGAGAGCTATCTTTGTCCTGCCCCAAGCATCCTGATAAAGTATTCTTGCTTGAGTTCCGACTACAAGATTATTCTTTTCCGCATCTCTTATCCATACCCAGTTGTCTCTGTCCTGAGCTCTTCTATTGGGATCTATGCATTCCATAGCTGCTTTATCAGTCTTAATGAGGTCTTCATGTTTACCGCTTAAACATACCCATCTGAATGGTCCATAGCCATAGTCAAAAAGTTCCGGTCCCATTATGTCTTCTACATAGGATGGGAAAATGAACCCATCTTTTTCGTCCACACCGTTTTTTGCAATTTCCTTAACTCCTGCATCATATACGGCTTTCATGAAGGAGTTGCCATAGTCAAAGAAGTAGGCTCCTCTGTCAACAAGCTCTTTTATAAGCTCAAAGTGGCGTCTTAAGCTCTTATCTACCAATTTCTTGAAGGTTTCTCTGTCCTCTTTCAACAGTCTGGTTCTTTCTTCAAAGGTAACTCCCTGTGGGCAGTAGCCTCCTTCATAAGCAGCATGGCATGAAGTCTGGTCAGATAGCAGATGTATATGGATATTGTTCTTTACAGCATACTCCAACAAATCAACAATATTTCCATAGTATGCAATTGATATGGGTTCTTTCTTTTCCATATATTCTTGAGCTATCTTAAATGCCTCTTCAATATCTGAGGTTATCTTGCTTACCCATCCCTGCTTATATCTTGTTTCTATCCTTGAATAGTCAACCTCTGCTATTATTCCAACTCCGTTGGCTATTTCTATTGCTTTAGGCTGAGCACCGCTCATCCCACCCAAGCCTGATGTAACAAACAGATATCCTCTCAGGTCTTCATTAGGTCCTATACCCAACTTTTTCCTTCCTGCATTCAAAATTGTATTGAATGTACCATGTACTATTCCCTGAGGCCCTATATACATCCAGCCCCCTGCTGTCATTTGACCATAATTTGCTACACCCATCTGCATAGCATAATGCCAATCCTTTTGATTGTCAAACATTCCTACCATTAGAGCATTTGTAATTATAACCCTTGGGTCAGTAGGCTTTGAATGGAACAATCCCAATGGATGGCCTGATTCTATTACCAATGTTTGATGATCTGTCATTACTTCCAGGTATTTCTTTATGAGTCTGTACTGCATCCAGTTTTGACATACCTGACCTGTTTCACCATAGGTAACCAGTTCATAGGGGTATAGAGCAACTTCAAAATCCAAGTTATTATCTATCATAACCTGGAAGGCTTTGCCTTCTATGCAATTGCCTTTGTATTCGTCAATTGGCTTTCCATAAATCCTGCCTTGGGGTCTAAATCTGTAACCATAAATTCTACCCCTTGTAACCAATTCTTCCATGAATTCAGGCGCAAGTTTTTCATGATATTTCTCAGGAATATAACGTAGAGCATTCTTTAAAGCGATTTCTGCTTGCTCCGGTGTCAATGTAAAACCACGATCCGGTGCTCTCCTTATGCCTTCTACAAAAGTAGGCATCTCCGGCAGCTCGTCATCCAGCTTAATTGTCATAGCCTTAGAAATGTCAAGATTTGTAATCATGATAACCCCTCCATATACCATATTATTTAAATGTTTGAGTAATCCATAGATAAGATGAACCATTAGGAGTGACTTAATTTAAATGATTGAAAAAGCCTCTACTGAATATTATACCATTTTTTCAATTTTATAAGATATAAGTTAAATCAATTGATTTTATATTTTATTATAAACATGAAACGTCATTAAATCGTCAAACAAAACTCTTGCTCCCATCCAAGTCCTTCCGATGCAGATTGCTTCTTAATTGTGAATGAAAGTCTGTTTCCTTAACAATAAGAAAGGCTTCCTTTGGAAACATTTATAACAATCGAGGAAACCTTTCTTGAAATGCTTTTACGGAAAGTATAAATTAAAAATTTATACTTTCCTAGCATTATAAGAAAAGCTTCCTTTGGAAGCATTTATAACAACCAAGGAAGCCTTCTCAATTTATGCAATTTTCCTCTAAAATCATCTCATTCAATATCTCTGCAGCATTAAAAACAATATAGCTGCATCTTTCCTCATCATTCCTATAAAGCTCTTTCAACTTCTTGCAGTTATCGGTGGATAGCTTGGATTGAAATCTTTTAAAAAATTCCTTTGCCAGTTCTTTTATTCTATCGCTTTCATGAGCCTTATCCTTTACAAATAATATCCCCAATACGGCCAATGCACCTGTCAATGCGCCGCAGGTTTCTTCAATTGCCATACCTCCTCCGAAGGCAGCCATGGTTTTCAGGGCATTTTTATCTAAATTCAACTTGTATGTTTCATTGGCAGCATATAGAATTGCTTCTGCACAATTCAAGTCATAATCCTTATTATAATACTTTTTTACTGCATCCAGTAACATTTTATCTCCCTTTCTCCTACATTTCATGCATCATAGTTGTTCATGAACATATTCAAGATTTCTATCTGATAGGCATCATTTCCACATTCCAGAAATTTGATACCTTCTTCACAATAAGTCTTTAAGTCAAAATGAAGATAATCATAAAAAACATCGCTCAGTTGACTGTTTTTTTCCATCCTATATTTGATCTCTGCTTTTATTCTATATATAAGTCCTATTTCATAAGGGTTCTTAATTTGTCTTGAGTATAAATCTGCTCTTTTCAAGCTTTCCAACGCCTCTTTGTAATGGCCCTCAGCTATCAGAATAAGAGTCATATATCCCTCTGCTATAGCTCTGCCCCATATAGAGTCAACTTTATTATATATTTGAAAAGCCCTGAGAAAATAGCTTTTTGCTCTGATATAGTCTCCTGTGTCATAGGCTGCCTGTCCCGCGTTTGTGCAGAATACTGCCAAGCTGCCTCCTTCCATTTTATGCTCACATAATGATATGGCTATATCATAATATTCCAAAGCCTTTTCAAATTTCATGTTATATCTTCTTATATCTCCTAGATAGCTGTATGCTGCAGCAATATGCATACAGTATTTATCCTCTGAGTTTTCAATGAAATAAAACTTATCAATACACTGATTAAGCAAGTCTTCTGCATGGTAATAATCCTTAATCATAATTTTATAAAGCCCATATAATCTTAGGAACATACATACATCTGCATCGAATCCATATTCTTTGGCCATATTCAGTCCTATTTCTATATTATCTTTCATAACCTTCATATCTCTCGTCTGTATACCATAGTAAGTCAACTGTCTATATCCTTTTAAAACATAACCTATATCTCCGATACTAAGAGAATTATCAATCATCTCTTTTATGAGCTCAATACCTTGCTCATACTGTCCATGTCTAATTAGATATCTGCCTTTCATATGATAAAAGGCTACCTCCAGCTTTTTGGCCTCCGATGTGTCAACATGCATTTCCTTTAGCTTGGCTAATTGCTCTTCTATGTTGCTTAAATATTTACAGCTGTCCTCATAACTTAGGAAAGAGTTATTTGCACTTTGCCCGTTTCCATCATAAAGTATGGGAAAAAGTTCATGGTTTATGTCAAGGTAAAAACTTGCTAATTTTATACTGTATTTTAAAGCTGATTCGATATCCCCACATTTTGAAAAATGATAAATCAATTTGGGGTATATCGCTATATCCTTGTTATCTCCCGTCAAATCATTTTCGAATAATCTTCCGATTCTGTTATGCAGAATCTGCCTGCGGCTTGCAGATTGCATATTGTATATAAATTCCCTCAGCTTCTGATGGGTAAACATGAATGATGGATTAATTTTATTATTTGATTCTTTTATAATAAACCTTTTCATCAAATCATCAAGTATATCCAAGAGTTTCAACTTGTCCATACCACTTATCTCGGCAAGAATATCCAAAGATATGTCATCGAAAAAAACAGATGCTATGTTGAGTATTTTAAATCCATCTTCACTTACTCCGATAAATCTGCTTTTTAGTATGTCATTTATCCTTGCAGACGTTATATCCATTTCACGGTTTTCGCGCAACGAGTTTATATATTCTACTATAAAAAAGGTATTGCCTTCAGTTTCTTTATATATTTTTTCATATATATCATCCTTAAAAGAATGATGTGGCAGTGCTTTCTTTGCAAAATCAATGACTTCCTCTTTCGTAAACCTCCGGAGTTCTACCTTCTTCATTCTGCCATATCTGATCATATCTGCTATAAAATTAGCTATTCTCTGAGAAAAACCGTTTCTGCATGTAATCAGAAAAAAAACTTCTTTTCCAAGATGAAGCATCATACCTGCTAAGAGTTTCAGGCTCAAATTATCCATCCATTGTATATCATCAAATATAATGATAGTTTTCTTAATACCTGAGATTTGCTTAATCAAGCTGATTATTGATTCTTCCACCAACTTCTGTTTTAATATATTTTCTTCAGAATCCAAATGATCCTCAGATTTTTCTTCATTAAATCCTATCGAAGGGAAAAAAGATTGAATTATTTTGCCCAAGGAAGATGGAATTCTAACATTTTTTTCCTCCACTATGTCGGCAACTTTAGTCAAAATTCCTGACCAAGGTCTTAAAGGGAATTCTTCTTCAGCCTGATAACAGTTTGACTCCAATATAAAAATATCGTTCTTTTCTATCATTTCAAGAAATTTATCTTTCAATGTGGTTTTCCCTATTCCAGCTTCTCCTACAACCATTACTGAGCTATAGCCATCACCATTATAAAAATTTATGTAATTGCTACTCAGTATGAACAGTTCTTGTTGTCTTCCGTAAAATATTTTTTTATCTTTTTTTATTTCATATATTTCAATATTACTTCTCTTTTTTTTCACATTATTATATAAAGTTCTGGTTTTTACATCTGGAACAATACCTAAATCCTTTTTTAATTTCTCATAGAGCTTGTCGTATACGTCTACAGCCTTGCTATACATGCTCATTTCAGCAAGAACCTTAATCAGCACTCTATAAGCCTTTTCATCATACTCATCTACTTCAATAAGCCTCCTTGCACACTTCTCTACACTTTCATATTTTCTGCTTTTAAAATCTCTTTTTATTTTTTCATATAGTTTCTGAACATAAATACTTCTATACTTTTCTCTGGATTCAAGTATCCAATTTTCCAGAGCTTCTTCATCTTTTACAATGAATCCTTGAAGAAAATCTCCTGTATAAGCATCAATCCATTCATCATCACTTAAAAGCTTTTCTATGTCAGAATCCACTTTAACATTAGAATTAAACATCACTATTGATTTATTGGGTGATATGATTGCATCCATATCAATGGTCTTTTTCATATAGTAAAGGCCATTTCGTACATTTTTTCTTCCGGTTTGCTGGTCGGCCTCAGGCCATAATAAGCTGGCTAATTCTTCTCGCGTTGCTTCTTTATTTACGAAAACATAGTAAAATAAAGCCTCAATTTTTCTGCTTGGAAAAACAATTCTTTTTTCTCCCTTAAACACAGCTGGGGTACTAAAGAGCCTTACGCTTAAATGGTCCATAAAGCCACCTCCCGGCATATTTCATTCACAATACTCAGATGGCATTATTCCATGAGTCTTGTCCAAAAAACCTTATCAATGCTATATAGTAACAAATGAAAACTATAATGAATAGAAACGGGTTTTCATATAAGAACACAGCTATATTATACCTCTCAGTAGCCTCCTTAGCCACTATTTTTAAGAATTCTATGTATAAGTAATGCCCATAATTTTAGTAGACACTATCTCCTATTGTTCTGTGGCTTGACACTATATACAACGTGTGATAGTATAATATTGCCATATTAATGACAGAAATGGATTTAACTACATAAAGGTATGGCATCAAAGTATGGCATCTTAGAAACTACCATCTAGGCGTGATGCTTTGATTCATGGTTTTCTTATTGTTCCTTACTGAAAATCTAGATTCGTAAGCAGAGTAGAACTTTGTGCGTGAATCATTGATTTGTAGTGCCTTCTGAATAGGGAGTCGTCAGAAGGACGAAAAGCTTTACAAGCTTACGGTACAAGGTTTGCATCCCGCTGCTACATAGGAGAAGTGGTGTAATTATTATACCTCCTGTTATGTAGCTGTGTTGCATAACAGGAGGTGTTTTTATGAAAATAACATAGCAATCCCGATTAACAATAACTTTCTATCAGATATTTCATTTCTAGAAAGGAGAAGTTAAATTGGAAAAATCATCTTTATACTTACGCCGTATCACAATTTCTGCTGTGTTTCTCAGTATTTCACTGGTATTGAAAACATCATTTTCCTTTTATATACCTTTGTTTGGACAAAACGGAATGAGTATAGGAATTTCAGGCATTTTCTCTATTATGCCTTCCATATTATTTGGTCCCATATATGGTGCCATCGTTTCCGGACTATCTGACTTTTTAGGCTATATATTAAAACCCATGGGAACCTATTTACCTCTCATGACACTGGTTGCAGCTGCCGGTGGATTTATCAGAGGAGCCTTATGGATAAGTCTACAGAATAAAAACAGCAGAAATATGAGAATTATAGTAGGAATTTTCTCTGGTATTTTACTATTAATTGGAATATCCAATATTGTGTTTTTATCTGCCGACGGGGTTAATAGTGATTTCTACAATCATGTTCAAAAAGAAAACATCAATATAGACAAAATGCATTTAATAAGCAAAATGCTTATTAAAAGAACAATTAATATGAAAAACCCATCTATGAATCTGTCAACCTACATCAAACTTGTAACATCAGGGATTATCGGTAGTGCAGTTCTAGGAATTTTTTTGCTAATAGCTGATTTTTTTATATCAAAGAAATTCTTTGCAGATACGCGTGAAGGACTAATACCTCAACTTCTTATTGCCATGATTGGTTCTGGATTGATTGTAACGACCCTTAATACAGTCATTTTGCGTGAAACAATTTATTCTGCATGGAAAGCCCTTCCATTTGCATTGATTTGGATTCCGCGCATAATTGAAGAGGTTCTGGGCAATACGGTAAAAGCATATTTTGTTGCTACATTATTAGCAGTTTTTAGCAAACAACAAAGTTTAAATGGATTAATTAAAAGACCATCCATGGAATCAAAATACAGTTCAAAAAATATGTAAAATAATGTATCAACATTACATTTTTCCTTTTGCTATCTAACTATGCAAAAAGTTATTCACCCAGTAAAGCAGCATATATGCAGCTTTGCTGGGTGATTTTATTATTTTTCTTTGTCTAATTCTCTTTTTTCATAAGCTTCTCTTCCAACATCTTGCCGGTTTTTGAGGCTGCAATACCTCCCATAGCCGTTTCTTTAAGTTCTACCGGCAAAGAGCGCCCTACTTCACCCATTGCCTTGATGACCTCATCTACGGGTATTACACTTTCGATGCCTGCCATGGCCATATCCGCCGCCAATATGGCTTGAGCTGCACCAAAGCTATTTCTTTTAATGCATGGTACCTCTACCAATCCAGCTACAGGATCGCATACAAGTCCCATAATACCTTTTAGGGCTATAGCTGCTGCATGACCTGCCTGAGAGGGTGTACCACCTGCCAGCTCTACTGCTGCCGCCGCTGCCATGGCAGATGCAGAACCACATTCAGCTTGACATCCTCCTTCTGCTCCTGCAAGAGTTGCATTCTGGGCAATAATCTTTCCTACAATTGCAGTTGTAATCAGTGCATTGACAATTTCATCCTCAGATTTACCCAGCTTCTCTGCCACTGTCATCATTACACCGGGAATTATTCCACAGGAACCGGCGGTGGGTGCAGCAACGATTCTCCCCATGGAAGCATTTACATTGGATACTGCCATGGCTCTTGAGGATGCTTTTAATATGGTTTCGCCGGATAATCCTTTCTCCTTTTCATGCCACAATCTATATCCTTCTCCACCTGTTAGTCCGCTTACAGAAGGCATTACCTGACTTATGCCATGTGAAACAGAATTTTTCATTATTTCGTAATTATAGGCCATCCTCTTTTTTATTTCATCTATTGATAATCCACTTTCTTTACTCTCCAACTCCAAAGCTACATCAGAAATCTTCAAACCTTTTTCTTCAGCTAATTCAATAATCTGCCTCATAGTATACAGAGACATGTTAATCCTCCTTAAATTGTTGATATTACTATTTTATATATTCCTTCATGTTTTTCCAGGTCCTCTTTAACAGACTTTGGTGGTGTTTCGTCAGTCTCAATGATCATCAAGGCCATATCTCCTTTTGATCTTCTGGAAAGCTTCATTTGAGCTATATTGATGTTTTTTTGGGCCAAGTACGATGTAACATATGCTACGATGCCAGGTTTATCCCTCTGTACAGATATAATTGTATTGAACTCGCCTGTAAACTCGGTTTTAAAACCATCTATATCCTGTATCATGACTCTGCCACCACCTAGAGAACAACCTGTTATACTCATCGTTTTATCTTTACCATATAGTATTATCTTAGCAGTGTTTGGATGCAACTCTCGTTTGCTTTCCTCTAAAATTAAATTTACTTCTATTCCGGATTCATGGCTTAAATCAATGGCATTTCTCAAATCTTCATCATCAGGATCCATTCCCAAAATTCCTGCCACAATGGCTTTATCAGTGCCATGCCCTTGACCGGTTTTTGCAAAAGAATTGTATAGTGTTATATCTGCCTTATTAAAATCCTCTCCAAATATATTGCGGGCTAGCTTCCCCAATCTAGCAGCTCCGGCAGTATGGGAACTGGATGGTCCTATCATAACCGGGCCAATTATATCAAACAAATTCATACAGTTAATCTCACCTCTTTCTCATTTATAATATCATTCCATATTATCTTTAACAACCCATTATTACATTCACTTGATGAATATTCTTATCATCAGCAATTTCTATGGAATTTCCAACTATAGCATTACCATCCAAGGTGATGGACAGGACACCTTTCGAAATATTACTTGGATTTGATATCATTATGTTGTATATGGTTCCAAAGTGATTATAAACCACCTTATAGCCTTCCCAGTATGTCGGAATGCATGGGTCTATAACCAATCTTTTTCCCCTTATCTTTATTCCCAGTATATATTCGATTCCTGCCTTGTATAACCATCCAGCAGCTCCAGTATACCAAGACCATCCACCTCTTCCCACATGTTGATTAGCTGAATATACATCCGCTGCCACTGCATAAGGTTCCACCTTGTATAAAGAACATTCAATGGGGGTACGAGCGTGGTTTATGGGATTTATCATGTGGAATATCTTATAAGCCATATTTCCATCTCCCATCTGTGCAAAAGCACATATGGTCCATACGGCCCCATGGGTATACTGTCCTCCGTTCTCCCTTACCCCAGGAACATAGGATTTTATATATCCGGGATTATGGTTGGTTTTGTCAAAGGGAGGAGTAAACAGCAGCACCATGCTTTCCTCTTCCTTCACCAAATGCCTTTTCACCGACTCCATAGCCATGGCTGCTCTTTCAGGAGAAGCGGCTCCTGACATTACGGACCAGCTTTGAGCAATGGAATCTATCATGCATTCTTTATTTTCTGATGACCCCAAAGGAGTTCCATCATCGAAATATGCTCGCCTATACCACTGACCGTCCCATGCATTTTCCTCTATTGCTTCTTTAATATTTTCCATGGTCTTCTTATATTGTGCCATTCTTTCAATATCCTGCCTATACTCACAAATGGGCACAAAATCCATGAGTATCTCATATAAGAAGAAAGCAAGCCATACACTTTCTCCCTTTCCTTTATTCCCAACAAGATTCATTCCGTCATTCCAATCTCCAGAGCCCATCAGTGGCAGTTTATGATCCCCAAAATTCAAACTTCTATCTATGGCCTTGACACAATGTTCATATACAGTTCCTGTCATTGATGATTTCTGGATTACTCCATATCGTTCATCCTCCCCTTCCTTCAAAGGTTCGGCTTTAACATATGGAATTTCTATGTCCAGAATGCTTCTATCCTCTGTATATCTGATATATTGTATAACCCCATAGGGAAGCCACAATAAGTCATCTGAGAATCTTGTCCTTACACCCTTTTCTTCTGTTACTGGATGCCACCAATGAAGCACATCTCCTTCTTCAAATTGATGACTGCAATGGAGCAATATTTGCTGCTTTAACAATTCCGGCATTATCATGCCTATGTTCATGGCATCCTGGAGCTGATCTCTGAAACCAAAGGCTCCTCCGGACTGATAGAACCCGGATCTTCCCCATAGTCTACACGCTATAGTCTGATATATAAGCCATCCATTAAGCATGATATCCATTGATTTATCCGGGGTTTCCACACTGATTCTACCAGTCATATCTCTCCAGTTTCTCTTCACATTCTCCAACTCTGCTTCAACGACTGATACATCCTTATATTTATCCATAATATTTTTTATATCACTATAGCTGTTGCTCTGACCTAAGTAAAAGGCCATGACTTTTTCTTCTTCCGGCCCCAGAGTGATCTCTATTTCAATGGCACCACAGGGTTCATAGCCTATGCTCAAATCAATTTCCGAGGCTTCCTCCAATAAATCAAGAAATTCCAGCTTATTGGTCTTATACTCTATAATGGGTTCCGAGGAGGACATATATGCCAATCTTCCCGGAAAATCAATATTGTATCCGTTCTTCATTATCAATCCATCTATATCTGAATCATATCCTACGATTATATGCTGCTTGGTTTCCTTTGGACTTACCCCAAGCACCGGCTCCATATAATAGCAAAGCCTCAATGTTCTCTTTCTGCCATCTTTATTCTTCAACCTTAACATGCTTATCTTAATCTTTTCTTTCCAAGGTACGAACATTTCTAATTGTTGACTTAGACCATTGCAATCCTTATTGAGAATTGTATAACCCCACCCATGGGTCACAGTCCATGTTTCCATATTTTCTTCTGATTCTGGGCTAAATGACCATATAATACCCATTTCATCATCCTTTAAATAAATCTTTTCTTGGGGTTTATCGCTTATGGGGTCATTGGTCCAAGAAGTAAGCTTATATTCTCTGCTGTTTTCTGCCCAAACATAACCTCCGCCTCTTTCTGAGATTATAAATCCAAAGTTCGGGTTTGACACCACATTAATCCAAGGTGCAGGAGTGTTGAGATCCTTCTTTAGATTCATTATGTATTCACTACCGTCAGGGCTAAACCCACCATAGCCATTAAACAGCAAAAGATTTTTCAATCTAGGAATATCAGATTTTTTGTTATTCAATAAATCAATAGTATTTCTTCTCTTCTTTCTTTTTATTTCTATATCCACAAGCTGTTTTTCTATTGAACCGGCTTCAGCCTTAAATACCAAAGTAGATGCAGCTATCAAGAGTTCCTTATCTTCTTGTGAAATGTTCACTGCATTTACAATGGACACCCCTCCTGGTCTGCCTATTAAATGTTTACCATGGCTTCCTTCCACAGCATTGGTTATAGCAGTTCTCAAAGGTTGAAGATAGCTGCTTTCATCCATGTTCAATATCACTAAGTCCATGATAAACCCTTTTATTCGCAAGAACTCATGGGCTTTAATGGCCTGCTTGAGGATGGGTATGTCCCTTTCATCGCTTATGCTTATAAGCATAATAGGCAAATCACCTGAAATCCCGAAAGGCCATAGAGATGGCTGTCCTTTTTTGTTCTTAATTATATATTCCTTATGCAAAGTTCTTGTAGGGCTGCCATAAACCAGATGCCCAATGAGCTTTTCAAAGCCAACGATATCATTTGCATCAAGATTTAAATAAGCTCCTTCAACTTGGCTTCTGGTAATTGCCAAAGCATAGGCTCTATCTATGGCCGATGCTTCTTGGTATTTTGCTATCATTTCTCGAATTTCTTCCTTGGAGTTGGCACATCCCGTTACAAATGAAACTTCTCCATGCCCACCGGCCTTTATTTTTATAACTCGCCTTATGCTCATTATTGGATCAAGAACAGTTCCAGAACTATTTGTCAACGACTGGCATAAAGCTATAGGTTTAGCGATGTCTCTTCCTCTACCTATGAAATTAGCTCTATTTGTTTCGTACTCCACATTTTCCAGCCCAGAGTCATCTGTCAATGAACTATGGAAAGCCCACCATTCCTGTCCATGGCCCTCCCTTGGCTTTCTGACTGCCATAATGCTATTGTACTCTTCCAAATATTCTGTTCTTACAAAAAGGTTTGAAAAGGCTCTATGAGCTATATCTGCTGCTTCAGTAGTCAAAACCACTTCAATGTAGCTGGTTACTTCCAATGTCACCGGCTCTTTACCGTGGTTTTCTATCTTAACCCTTCTTATTTCCACATTGTCTTCTGGTGATATAAATACCTCAGTAACAGTCTTTATATCATCATCAATCCTTATAAACTCAGCTCTTGACTGATAAAAGGCTACATTATATCCATCCGGGTCATCATTGAAGGGTTCCCATGTTGTTGACCATACCTTATCAGTGGTTATATTTCTCACGAAAATGTAATTCCCATAACCTCCTTCTATAGCATCGTTACGCCAGCGGTTTATGAGAATCCCATCAAGTTTGCTGTATCCTCCCCCTCTATTGTTTAACAAAACTGAATATCTGCCGTTTGTGAGTATTTGACAAGGTGGAGGTAATACTTCAACCGAACTGTAGTTTCTAACTCCTTCTTTATATAAGTTTTTCTGTCGATTTATGTCTTGACTTGTTTCCTTATATTCTTTGGTAATGATAATGTTCTCCGGAATCCTCTCCTGAAGCAATACTTCTCCTGCTTTTATCAATGGATGACTATGGAATCTTCTAATCATGATATCATCCTTGAGAAAATTGCATATGGCAAGCAAACTCATTCCCTGATGGTGAGCCATATAGCTTTTGATTATCTGGAACTTGGATTCCATAGGAATTCTCTTAACCGTGAAGTCCACAGCCTCATATAATCCATACTTTCCTTCCAACCCTAACTCTATGAGCTTCTTAAGATTCTTAGATGCACCTTTTGGGTCAAAATTGACTGTCATCACAGTTGAGTATGGAGATATAACTACATCTTCAATTAAACCCCTTTTTAAACCCAAATCAGGTACACCGAAGGCCTTATATTGATAGTTAAGGTCCAAATCAAAGGTATAATATCCTGATTCTGACGTACCCCATGGCACATTGTTTCTATTACCATACTCTTTCTGTGCCTGAAGCACCCCCTTATAGGTTTCGTCAAATATGGTATTATCAAATTTTCTCATTATCAATGCAGGCATGAAATATTCGAACATGGTTCCAGTCCAGGACACCAAAGTCCTGTTTTTTCCAATGCAGGTCAAAGCTCTTCCTAGCTTTCTCCAATGTCTCAATGGGACCTCTCTCCTTGCTGTTGCCACATAACTTGTGGTTCTGGCTTCAGAAGCCAGCAAATCATAATATGAATTAGTTAATTTCTCTTTTTCCACATCATATCCTATCGAGAACAGGTTCTTATTTTTGTCATATAAATGAATGAATTCTGTTCTTTCAATAATAACCTCTATCCTGCTGATGATATCCTTGATTTTTTCCGGATTGTCAATTTTATCAATATAATCCTCCAGTCCTTGCATTAAAAGAATCAAATAGGATATGAAATTACCACTGTCTACAGTGGAAACATAGAGTGGCCTTAGAACCTCCAATGTTCTAATGTCGTACCAGTTATATAAATGACCTTTCCAGTTGTCCAACTTCTCAATGGTATTCAATGTATTTTCTACTCTTTCCAACATCTGTATTGCATTGATATAGCCCAAGTCTGCGGCAGCAAGAGTAGATACAAGATATAATCCTATATTGGTGGGTGAAGTTCTTGGTGCGGCTCCTTTAGGCGGATATTCCTGGTAATTATCCGGTGGGAGATAATTAAACTCCTCGCGTACCAATTCTTCATAGTAAGCCCAAGTCTTTCTTCCTATTCTTTGTATATTCTCCCTATCTTCGTCAGTTAGAGCAGGCTTTTGAGTTTTAACATCTTCACTGGCTTTATAGGCTATGTAAGGCGATAATATCCATAGACCCAGGAGAATAGCGGCAGCCACATCAAAGACCTGCTTTATAGTCACAACTACAGCAAAAATCAATGTCAATACTATAGTGCATTTGCTTTTAATATAATATCCCTTCAGGTCTGACTTGAGCTTTTTCTCAGCATCTGCTGCAGTCACCCACTCCAACATGTTTCTATGAGAGTAAAAAACTCTATATAAACTTCTTATTGCTGCATCCATCATCATATATGCGTTGTAGGGCAAGAATGCCATAAGGAAAAAAAGTTGATAAACAGTTTTTTTCAGCAATTGCATATACTGTCTTGTATCCTTGCTTTTTCTTTCAATAATAGAAATGAGCCACAGCAAATTTGGAAACAGAAATAAAAATATTGGAACAAGAATCAGTTTCATTACGGAACATGGCAAACAAAGGATGCCTAATAGAAGCAATAGGTATATAGAAGGCTGTATCATGCTTCTTCTCAGATTGTCCACCATCTTCCATCTCGATAGTGATGTCAACGGATTTTTCCCCGTTATCCATTTTATCAGTTGCCAATCTCCTCTTGTCCATCTATGCTGTCTTGAAGCATGAGATAGATATTTTCCGGGGAAACCGTCTATTAACTCAATATCCCCCGCTAAACCTGTCCTAAGTAGGCTTCCCTCCAGTAAATCATGGCTCAGTATGGTATTATCTTCAATCTTTTCTTTGGTTACTTCATTGAACATTGATAAATCATAAATACCTTTTCCTGTGAATATACCCTCCCCAAAAACATCTTGATATATATTTGATACCGCTGTAGTATAAGGTTCAATACCTCCATCACCGGCGAAAATTTGTGAAAACAGCGTCTTATTTGAATCTTCAACATCTACTCCTATCCTTGGCTGGATTATGCCATAACCTTCTGTCACAATACCTCTCTCTTTATCATAAACCGGTTTGTTCAAAGGATGTTCAATGGTTCCTATAAGCTTTGCTGCACTTTCCATAATTAGATTTGTGTCTGAATCGATGGTTATTACATATTTGATATCCTTCAATTCATCCACACCTGATGACTTATACACAAAGGAATTGCTTTCTCTTCCGGATAATAAGTCATTAAACTGCACTATGGCTCCTCTTTTTCTCTCCCAACCCATCCATTTGTTCTGTTTGTCATTGAACTCTCTCTTTCTGTGAAAATAGTAAAAAATAGTCCTACCTTCTTTGTACTTTTCATTTAAAATCTTAACGCCTTCCATAGCAGCTTCTACAATGGATTCATCCTCTGGATTATTCTCCCTATCGCTGTCTTTGAAATCACCTATCAAACCAAAAAACAGATTTTTATCCTTATTGGCCAGATAGTATACTTCCATCTTTTCTATTAACTCCATTGCAGCATTTTTGCTGCTTAAAAGTGCTGGTATTATGACAATAGTCTTTGATTCATCAGGTATACCATGGGCAAATTCAAGCCTAGGTAGAAAGGTCGGTTTATATAACTTCATGAACACATAATTGGTCAAACTTACTCCTATCTCAGAAGCAGGAATTAGCAGCAAAGTGCACAACAAAACTATATCACCAAAGCGTAAACCCTTTCCCAATAAACAAACAGTCAATATTATATACAACACTGAAAAAGATACTACAGATGCCAAATACGGTTTCATGGACTTAAGCCTGATTTCTTCTGACTTAATGTTCAGTTCCTGATACAATTCCTTTCTGCCTTCATCAATTAAATAGTAACCAACATGGGTTTTCTTAAAAGGCTCATTCAGCTTCATTGCTTTTTTAGAAAGATTTACGGCTCCATTTGCTACCTTTGTTTCAGATATACCGTGTTTTCCGGATATTTCTGATATTATTTTTCTATAGTAGTCTCTTGATTCAAAATCCATAGATGTATAAATGTTTGCCGGGTCTTTGGAAAGCATCTCCTCTACCACACATATTGATTCAAATATATAGTTCCAATCCAAAGTTGATATGGCATGGAGACTTGTAATGGAATTTCCTATTGATACTTTTCTTACAGCATATTTTTTATGCTCATACTGGACCAAATCTTGTATGTTGGTATTATACTCTTCAAGTTTCCCTTCTATATAATCCAAGATTTCTCCATGTTCGGAACCTGTTCTTCTCAAAAGAGCAAGCAAATGCTCCAAATAGGATGTGTTTAGCCGACCTTCAATTTCAAAATTATTGTCTATTGCATTTAGTAGTTCATCTCTTTTTAGTTTTATATGTTCCTCCCCTTTATTCCATTGGATCTGGGCTTTAAAAACATCATTGCATATTATTTTAATATTCTCTACCAGTCCTATCCTTGTCATCAGCGCTAATGCCCATACTTCGGATATCGATAGTATCTGTACAGTTTGATAAGCTTTAATGAAGTCTATAAACAAGCTTGTATCCATACTTCCATCGGTATGTGAAAAATATTCCAGTACTAAGGCATATACCCTTGGATATCCCATAAGATACCCTGAAGCAAGAGTATTGAGCCTATAATACCTTTCTTGTTGAATATTCAACATTACATCCTTTACTTGTTCTTCAATCTTATAAAAGTTATCCAGCAACCAATCAGAAGCCGGCGCCATGTCTTTGTTCTCCTTGGCTAATCTATCAAGCTCCTTGTAGATTTCAAGTATTGCTTGATAGTTTTCCATTAACCTCTTTTTTAGCATTCTGGTTGATGTTTTTCGCTTTTTTAGAATATGCTTTTGTCCCAAGTGGTAACCATGATCTAGCAGATCTTCTTTACTAAGTATAACATCTTTAATCATGTCTATATCATTCATATAAACACTACACCTCTCCAAATCAAAGACTGCTGCTTATTGTAAGAAAGACTTCCACTGTAAATCTTCTATAACTAAGGAAGCCTTTCTTGTAACTAATTGGGGAAATTCATATTAAAGTATATATATCCTATGGTTTTACAAAAAATCAAAGGCTTACAGCCTCTGATTTCTTAACAACAAGTTAATCTTTTCACTTAAGTCTGCAGATAACTCTTGAGCCATTTCTTGAGAATAACCTTCAGCATATATGTTGAACACGGGCCTTTCATTATCGGGCAACACCAAAGCCCATCCTCTTGAATCTTTAATCTTTACACCTTCTATAAGTTCAATGTCTTCCTGATTGGCACCAAAGGCAATTTCTCTTATAATCCTTCCCTTATCCTTCCAATCACAATTTATTTCCTTTTTGAGGTAATAATATTCAGGTATAGAGTCAATTAACTTGCTGATTTTTGTATTTTCTTTAACCATGTATTCGATGATATGTCCTATGGCCCAAACCCCGTTATTATTCAGTATAAATTGAATAGAAGGATTATTGGTTCCATCTCCCAACTCCATCATTTTCTTCATTATTTCCGCCGGTGTTGAGGAGGTTCTATATATTTTAACCCCGTTATTTTTTGCTATTTCCTCCGCTGCTCCCGGAAATGCATGAGGGAAAACCAAATGTTTTGCACCATAACCTTTTATGGCCACCAATTCAGTCAATAGAAGATACTCTTCTTCTTTAGCCACCCTTCCTCTTTCATCGATAAGTGTCAGACTTTCACCGTTTTCATTTATTATGACTCCTAAATCTGCCTTTTTCCTTGTAACAAAGCCGGCCATGTACTTATATATACCGGAGTCAATGATATTGTCAGCTCTTCCCCAGACTAAGCTTATGCTGCAACCTAAGTTTTGCAGATATTTATAAGCTATAGCTGTTGTATTTTCTGAGTGGGAAGCTAGCACTATCTTGAAATTTTTTCTTCTGATACCATCCAAATTTTGAATCCTTTCCAATCCTTGCCTTATAAATATTTCCTGGAAGTTCTCCATCCTCATAATGTCCTTTATATCTTCCGCTTTGCATCTATCATAATCATCCTGATTAAGCAAGTTTTCGATTTCTCTTTCCTTGCTTCTGGAGATATTTATTCCCTTTTCATCGAAAAATTCAATATATGTTCTACAAGGTTTTTCATTGGAAGTGTGTATGTGCACACCTCCATTGGCTCTATGATAAGCAACCCCAAACCGTGTCATAGATATTATAGAGTTATCCAACACTATTGCCTGACCTCCCACAGACAGAATGCCTGCAATAAGAGAGCTTTTTGCAATATAGGATTGAGGATTGCTGTCGCTTCCTACAACCAAAGTTGCATTCTTTCCCATAGCTGCCGCAAATGCAGAACCAAGGCTGGAGCATAGTTCCGGTGATAACTCCAAATTCAAAGTACCGGATATTCCTCTGGAACCAAATATATTCTTTGTAGCCTTTGTACCCCATATTATATTGTGATTCACAATTGTATTCTCATATATCTTTTTGCCAGGCCATATCCTTACATCAGGCTTTATTATGCATCCTTCAAGTATGGTTGTGTTTTCGCCTATTACAGAATTTTCATATATATCAACATTGTTTTTAATAAGAGAATTGGAGCATATCACTCCTCCGCTTATTCCGCAGTTTTCCCCTACATGAATCTTCTTCCAAAGCACGCTTCTTTTCACTTTGCTATTTGAACCTAACCTACAGTTTTGTGATATGACCGAATAGGAATCTATGAGCACATTGTCTTCTATTATTGTATTTTTTCCGATGTAAACAGGTGGAACTAAAGTTGCACTTCTTCTTATTTGTGCTCCTTCAGCCAGCCAGATGCCCTTTTGAAATTCAGTAGCTTCCAATGCTAAATTAACTTTACCATCCAATATATCGAAATGGACTTGTCTATAAGATGCCAAGTCCCCAATATCACACCAATAATCATCTGTTACATATCCATACATGGGCACTTTGTCTCTAAGAAGTTTTGGAAACAAATCCTTGCTAAAGTCAAAACTTTCACCAGGCTTATAGTATTCCATGACTTCAGGTTCCAATATATATATGCCCGTATTCACAGTATCGCTGAAGACTTCTCCCCAGCTAGGCTTTTCCAAAAATCGGGTTATCAGTCCTTGGCTATCTGTTATTACAACTCCATATTCGATAGGTACTGGCTCCCTTTTCAAAACAAGTGTTGCTTTGGATTTCATATTTTTGTGGAAATCCAAAGTCTTTGTCAAGTCCAAGTTTGTAAGAGCATCACCACTGATGACGACAAAAGTACTATTAAGAAAATCCCCAGTATTCCTTACGCTTCCGCCGGTACCCAAGGGTGTATCCTCTATAAAATATTTGAGTTTTACTCCAAAACCGCTTCCATCTCCAAAATAATCCATAATGACCTGTGGCAAATACGCAACCGTCACCCCGATGTCATGTATACCCTTATCCTTTAGCAATTGAATTGTATATTCCATAACTGGTTTATCGAATACGGGAACCATTGGCTTAGGTATACCACATGTCAACGGTCTTAATCTTGTACCCTTGCCTCCAGCCATTATTACAGCCTTAATATTTATCACTCCTTTTGCAGTAAATAAAGTCAATAAATATTTTATGCCTTATGGCTGGATATATTCATAGAATTTGAACACAATGATATGAGTATAGTTTATAATAATCTTTGAAGACTTTCTGGAAGGAGTTTAATATATGTTATGGACAGCAGTATTAATTCCTATATCTCTTGCGCTGATTTATGCAGCAAAATTTTATCCTAATATTATTGAAAATATATACTCAAGAAGAATATACAAGTTCATAAGCCAGCCGTTGAGCAAAATAACAGGTATCTTTCCCTTTTCTTTAGCAGAACTTGTATTCTATATATTTTTTCTTTGGTGCATAATTACACTTATAAAATTATTATTATCCATCATCGCAGTAAATAAACCTATGATATTTAAGCTCATAAAAGAAATTGTGGCAGTACTCAGCATATTGTTTTTCATGTTTGTTTCATTATGGGGTTTGAATTATTATAGACTACCCCTATCCCAATCCTTAAACCTAACTAATGGGGAATATACAAAAGAAGATTTGAAGGAATTATGCATTTATCTTATAGACAAAGCCAACACATACAGAGATGATGTGAAGGAGAATTCCAGAGGTGTTATGGAATTGTCACAAGGTAAAAGATATGCAGTATCAAATGCCTATAAAATATATGATAACATAGCAAAAAAGTATCCTGTATTTAAAGGCAATTATGGAAAACCTAAAATTGTCATGGCTTCAAAGCTTATGTCCTATGCAGGCATAGCCGGAATCTTTATACCCTTTACTATTGAAGCTAATGTGAATGGTGATATGCCTGATGCTGTATTTCCAAGCAGTATGATTCATGAAATGGCTCATCAAAGAGGTTTTGCCAGAGAGGATGAAGCTAATTTCATAGCATTTTTGACTTGCATATATAGTGATGATGTGGATTTTAAATACTCAGGAACTCTATTGGCATTGATTCATTCCATAAATACTTTGTATAAAGTTGATAAAGATGCGGCAGTAGAACTTACATCTCAATACGGCCCTGGATTAAAAAAAGACTTGGCCAATATAAATGCCTATTGGGATAAATTTGAAGGCCCTGTGGAAAGGGCCTCTACAAAATTAAATAATACTTATCTTAAGGCAAACAATCAGAAAGATGGAGTACAAAGTTACGGGAGAATGGTAGATTTGCTGCTGTCTTATTACGAATCAGAAATTCTTCACTAGGTTGTTTATCCATTTATCTGAAACCAGCCTATACATACATAATATGAACTTCCCTACTTCCTCGAGGAGAGTCAATGCAACTACCCCATATATGGGAAACTTAAAGAGCAATGCACCGGCAAAAGCTACAGGCACTCCTATAAACCACATGGTGGAGGCTTCGATGGCAAAGGCCCGTTTGGCATCTCCTCCACCTCTCAGTATTCCCACAATTGCTACTATATTAAATACCCTCAATGGCATTATCAATGAATTTATTTTCATTATATTATAGGAATCCAAAGCCACTCTTTGAGAAACATTGAAAAAGCTAAGTATAAAAGGTCCACCAACAACAATCATTCCCCCTATTAATATGCCTGTAGCAATGGATAGCACTGCAAATCTATGGGCATAATCCCTGCCTTCTTCTTCATTACCAGCTCCAATCCTTTTTCCTATCATTACTCCGGAAGCATTTGCAATACCAAAGCAAAGTATCATAAACAACTGCTGTATTGTATTGCTTATTTGTACAGAAGCTATGGCTTCTTTTCCAATGCGTCCATAGGCGACAGAATACACTACGGATGCCAATCCCCAGCATACTTCATTAAGCAATACGGGGATAGTAGTCCTGAATATCCTTCTAAAGAAATTATAATCTATTAAAAACATGTCTTTAGTTGATGGAGCCAATATCCTGTTCCTTTTATATATTACTGCAATAATCAAGGCTGTTTCCATTAATCTTGCTATTAACGTTGCCAAGGCTGCTCCTTCCACACCCATAGCTCTAAATCCAAAATGTCCGAATATGAAAACATAATTTAAAAATGTATTGGTCATAAGTGCTATTGCGCTTACAAACATGGGATATACAGCTTTTTCCGTACACCTTAAAGCAAAGCTAAAACAATAAGTTAGGGCAGTTAGAGCATAACTAAGGCAAACAATCTTGAGATATCGGCTTCCATATAGCAATACTTCTTGATCAGTGTTGAATATTCCGATAATATTTTTTGAAAAAACAATTGCTGCAAAGGTAAATATGGCTGATATGACCAATGTAGATGTGACCTCTACCCCCACCACACGTTTTATGTTATCAGTGTCCTTTTTACCCCAGAACTGTGATATAAATATACCACATCCACTGCATATTCCAAATATAAACATGGAAAACAGCAAAAAAACCTGATTTGCTATTCCAACAGCTGCAATCTGAGTTTCTCCCACCATTCCTATCATGATTGTATCCACCATGTTTAAGGATGTACTAATGAAGTTTTGAATGATTATGGGTGCTGCAATGACACCAAGATCCGTATAAAATTGCATGTCACTGAGTAAATTCTTTATTGTGTATCTAATGCGTTTCAGAATAAATTCACTTCCTCTCACATTTTCACCACAGCAGCATAAAATATTATGAGGTGGTTTTATGTACGATAAACTACATCTCCATGAATTTGATGGGATTACAAATAGAGTCTTTAAACATGAGCACAAATACGCTGGTGTATCCAGCAAGAATCCTAATTTTAAAGGTCATAATCATTATTTTTCCGGTTATATAGAAGAGGTAAAAGGTCATGCTCATTACTTTTCTGTTGTTACAGGCCCTAGTATAGAAGTGGAAGGAGGCCATATTCATTATTATCAGTGCGTAACCACAATGAACAAAAGGCATTTCCACATAATATGGGGTTATACATCTATTCATTCAGACTATTAATGGGCTGCCCGAAGGTATTCCTTTTCTGTCTTGCTGCGAGTTACGAGTAATTTAGATATTCCTTTTGGGGTATTTTGAGGAACACGGATTTGCACAGAAGTTATCTCGGATTAACACGGTGGATTTCTCTGAGAACACTAAAGAACACCAAAGTTCACTAAAATACACTAAAGATCATTATACTTTTTAAATAATATGGAAATGAAATCATAGTAATTATAGGTATGCTATGATTTTTTTTTTATTGCAAAATATTTTACCCTGGAATTATCCTAGGCAGCAAAACGATATTTAATTTTGATTAGCTATATAATGATATTAGGTATGTGCTGATACTATTTTGTGAGCTTTGTTGTAGTTCTTATGGAAGAACGAGCAAAAAGCCGTAAGGCTGGCACGGATGCCAGCCTAGGCGTCCCAGGACATGGGGGGCCGTGGATGATGCCGTTAGGCTTTTTGTAAGATCTAACTATATAACTATCAAAGCAAACTTTTATATCTGAATCCCATTCTAAGATGCAATTGCCATAAACTTCTTCGATTAACGACTTCGTGGCCTAGGGTATTTCTCTAAATACCTCTGAATAGGCCCTAATGCCAAACAGCGGTGTAGCTTTCTTCACAGCATTAATCACAGCCTGCTCTACAGCCTTTACAGCCATAACCCCTACTTGATTCACATCCGCTTCTATTTGTCCCGTAGAAAGAGCAAATATAGTATCTCCATCATACATGGTATGAACAGGTCTTATGCTTCTGGCATAACCATTGTGAGCCATAGATGCAACTTTATTGACTTCTGCTTTGCTCAAACGAGCGTTTGTTATTACACAACCTATCGTGGTATTTCCACTAAAAGGGTTATCATCCTTTTTTGCGCTCTCCATGATGAGCAATTCTGTATTTACAAATCTATTTTCCTCTGGTATATAAGCACCTGCTAGGATTTCTCCACTTTCCGGATTCACCACATCACCGAAGCAATTGACAGCCACAACAGCTCCAACATACAATTCTCCTGTTTTTATACAAAAACTGCCTAAACCACCCTTCATGGCCTTATCCATTCCAAGAATTTTCCCCACAGTAGCACCTGTGCCTGCGCCAACGCTTCCTTCTGAAAATCCTCCGTTTTCAGCATTGATGCAAGCTCTATAGCCCATGGCTTTATCAGGTCTGCACCTGTAGTCTCCCACCGACAGGTCAAACAAAACAGCTGCAGGAACAATGGGAACCTTCGTAATTCCTACATCAAAACCTATACCCTTGCTCTCCAGATATTCCATAACACCTGCTACCGCATCAAGGCCGAAAGCACTTCCTCCAGCCAGCATAATACAATGTACTTTATCCATCATGTTGATAGGGTTCAACAAGTCTGTCTCGCGAGTTCCCGGAGCACCTCCCCTTACATCAACACCGGCTATGCCACCTTTTTCACATAATACAACGGTACAGCCTGTCCCACCTATCAGGTCTTCAGCGTTTCCCAGTTTTATACCTGGTATTTTCGTTAAATTTACATATTCCACCATTCTTATCACTTCCTGTATTATCTTTTATCTTTAAGTATGTCTCTTATTTCGGTAAGTAAAATTTCTTCTTTTGTAGGTTCTAGCGGCGCAGCAGGTTTTTCTTCTTGTTTCTTCTTCAGTCTATTGATGGCTCTAATAAATATGAATATTGAAAATGTGATAATTAAAAAATCAACAACGCTTTGTATAAAGGCTCCATATCTGATGGTAGCATCATTTATGGTTATTTGTAAGCTAGAAAAATCTATTCCTCCCAACAAAAGTCCTATAATTGGCATTAGCATATCATTGACAAGGGAATTGACTATCTCTCCAAAAGCGCCTCCAATAATAACTCCTATTGCCAAGTCCAGCACATTTCCCCTTAAGGCAAACTTTTTAAACTCCTGTAATATTATAATCTCCCCCTTTGTGTTTCTAATTTATCTTTTTAAATTTTAACAATAAAGTTCAGCAACATCCCCCTCGGCCACGATTAAAGGGTGTTTGAAACTTCAAGTTAAACTCTTATATAACCATTTTCCATTGTATTTTCCTCTAGTTATTATTATGGTTATTATCATGAATTACTTGATCGATAACTATTACCAATGCGAGTATGAATGCATAATTTTCTTCATCTGAAATATCAACTCCATAAGTGTCTCGAAATGAAAACCACTTTTTTGACACACGAGCTACCACCCTGCCATTCTTTAACACATTAAAATCCATACCCAAGAAATTTCCTTCTATTGTATAGTTTCCAATAAAGCTCTCAATATTAAACCTGGGTTTGAATAATGTAAACTCCTTTTTTACTCTGGCAGCAGGATTTCCATTATAATATATGGTATATTCAGGAAGAAGCTTGAAAAGCTTTTGCTCTATATAAACAACCTCATTTCCCTGCATATCATACATACGAAGCTTGTCACCAATAGCAAAAACCTTTCCTTGCACCTGAAAATAAGAATTTCCCATTTCATCGTTTATTGTGAAGTTATCTCCGAAGGAAAAAATCTTTTGCTTAACTACAAAACGCATAATAATCACTCCTTATACTCATCATAAAAATCTAAATATGAATAAGTCTTTCCTCCCTTCTGCCAACCTAAAATTGCTTCCATATTGACATTTTGAGCCGCCCTCATAATGTTTATTTCCAAATTATCAATTTTTGTGCTAAGTTCTTTTATTAAATTCTTTATCTCATAGCGCTTATTTCCCGTCCTCTCTGCGGCTACCATGCATGCACAATTAAGAGGCATGATACCGCTATTTTGGGTAAATCTCTCTATATGTTTTTCTTCTATATAATACATAGGCCTTATAAGCTCCAAATCTTTAAAATTAGTAGAATGAAGCTTGGGCAGCATTGTTTTGAAGCTTCCGGTATAGAGAATATTCATCATGGTGGTTTCTATGATATCATTAAAGTGATGTCCCAATGCCAGTTTATTGCAGCCTAACTCCTGAGCTTTTGAATACAATGCTCCTCGGCGCATCTTTGCACACATATAGCAAGGATAATCCTTGGCAATTTTATCAACTATTTTAAATATGCCCGAATCAAATATTTTTATAGGTATGTTCAAGTATTCACAGTTTTTAATCATCAACTCTCTTATTTGCTCATGATACCCCGGATCTGCTACGATAAATTCCAAATCTATTTTCATATCGCCGTGTTTTTGCAACTCTTGAAAAAGCTTTGCCATAAGCATGCTGTCCTTGCCCCCGGATATGGCAACGGCTATCTTATCCCCTTCTTCTATGAGCTTGAAATCCTTTATAGCTTTTATAAATTTTGACCAAAGATGCTTTCTGTATTTTTTTATTATACTTCTCTCTATTTCATCCAAAGGCTTCAATTCTCCTGTAGGGAGCAGTGTTTCACAATTAGCAGATGATATGCTGTCCATGGTCTCACCTCATCTTAAGTAATTATTACCAATATACTCGTGTATCATGTATAAAGTTTGTTATATCATAACATACATCTCTAATATTGATAGAATAGCATAAAGATATTTTACTATCAAATATATGTTTGCTTATATGAAAGAAATTATTTGTAGAACAAAATAAATAGAAGCAAAAAAAGAAAGGCATTTCATAGAAATATTTAAAATTCGAGAAAGCCTTTCTTTATATTTATAGGGGAAAGTTTTACTGATGAGACATAGAGAACCATCCCCGATGTCTCAGGTTTATAGCTTTGCTATTCTGAAATTAGCTGTTAGTACAGGCCAATTAGGAATTGACTGAAGATTCAACGCCCAATAGCTGGCTCCTCTCAGCCCATATTGCTTAATGACATCATATTTGGCCTGATAGCTTCTGGCATCTTCAAACCATACTTCATGCTGCTGACCTGATGTATCCGTATATCTGAAGAATGGAGATTGATATTCTTCATTGTATTGAATTTCTGCTCCGTATTGGTATGCTCTTCTTATGGCATCCATATAACTTACAGTGGAAGCGGTGGTTCCCTGAACCCAAGGTATCTTCCAGTCCCTTCCATATAAAGGTATTCCCATCATTATCTTATTTCTGGGTATGACCGACACGGCATAATCCAATACCCTTTTTACCTGATTTATAGGGGCAATAGCCCAGGGTTCTCCTCCTGCCCATCCCCATTCATATGTCATCAAAACCACAAAGTCTGTCAACTGTCCATGAACCGGGTAATCGTGAGCCTCATACAACAACCCGATCTGATCTGCTCTTACCTTTGGCGCCAGAGCTGTAGAAATTGAAAAACCGTTGGCATGCATCCTGTCTGCTGCACGTCTTAAAAACGCATTATATTTCTCTCTATCTCTAGGATATACATATTCGAAATCAATGTTTAATCCTTGATAACCCTTTTGGCGCATGGTATTGACTATATTAGCAAGCTGTCTCTCTTGAACTTCTACATTTGATAGAAAAGCACTTGCTAAATCTGAACTGAATCTTCTTCCAAGGAAATTGGTAAGGCACATTAGAGGTGTTACACCTCTGGATCTGGCCATACTTATTACAGATTCATCATTAAGTGGAGTCAAGTTGCCTTCTGCAGTAATGCCATAACTGAACATGCAGAAATATGTGAGGTATTGTCCTGTCCATCTTAATGTTTCTTCACCTGTAGGACCTGTTTGAGTGAGATATCCATTTACTTCTATCTGGGGCTTTGGAATTACGAGCCTTTGTCCCACATTTATGATGTTAGGATTTGCTATATTATTCTCTCTTACTAGATCCTGTATAGTTACATTGTATATTCTGGCTATAAACCAGAGGGTCTCACCAGGCCGGACAATGTGAACATCATCCTGTGTTGGTATGACCAGTGACTGTCCGATGATGAGCCTGTCAGGATCAGCCATTGCATTTGCTTGTACAATGCTATTTATGCTCACATTATAGGTCCTTGAAATTTTCCATAGAGTATCACCGCTTTTTACAACATAAATCCTCATATACAACACTCCATATTGATTTATTATTCAATATCAAGATATTATAGAAAAGTTCCTACTATTCATGTTGTTTTGTTTTTTGGAAAATTTTATAAATAATGTGAGCAATATAATAGCTTTTCATCTTCACTTCTGCTCATCAATGATTATTTTTATATAAGCTTATGCACTTTCTGAACCGATATAGGCTTCAATTACCTGCGGATCATTTTGTACTTCATCAGGAGTTCCTCCGGCAATTAAATTTCCATAATTCAATACATATACTTTATTGCAAATACCCATTACCAACTTCATATCGTGTTCTATGAGTATAATCGTCAAATTAAATTTGTCCCTTATCCATGTAATTAAATGAGTCAGCTCTATAGTTTCATTTGGATTCATTCCTGCTGCAGGTTCATCCAGCAAAAGGATGCTTGGCTCAGACGCCAATGCTCTTGCAATCTCCAGACGTCTTTGCTCACCATAAGACAGATTCTTTGCAAACTCATGTTTCTTGTTATCAAGGTTTAACATCTTCAATAATTCTTCCGCATCTTCCCTAACTCTTTTTTCTTCATCATAATATGATGGAAGTCTTATAACTGAAGAAAGAAATCCACACTTGGTACGGCTATGAAACCCAATTTTAACATTATCTAAAACAGTCATATCCCTAAAGAGCCTTATATTCTGAAAGGTTCTTGCTATTCCATGACCTGTAATCTTATATGGCTTTAAACCGTTGAGTTTTATAGGATTGTCTTTGTATAGCAATATCTCACCAGAGGTAGGTGCATACATACCTGTAAGGAGGTTAAACAGTGTTGTTTTACCTGCTCCATTTGGACCTATAATACCTACAATCTGTCCCTTTTCTACTGTCATGTCAATGTTTGAAACTGCTTTCAAGCCTCCAAAGGTTATTGATACATTATTCAGCTTCAATATAGTCATTTATACCACCCTCTTCTTTAAAAACTTGAACCTGAAATCCTCTTTGCCTAAAAGTCCTTGGGGTCTATAAACCATTATCATAAACAGTATGACAGCATATATAACCATTCTTAACTCAGGTATGCTTTGAAGAAATAATGATATAAGAGATAATACAACAGCTCCAACCACGGATCCTGCTATGCTTCCCATGCCTCCAAAAACCACTATAACGAGAATATCAATGGATTTCATATAACCAAAGGAATCAGGTTTGATAAAGTAGAAGTAATTGGCATAAAGAGCTCCGGATATACCTGCAAAAAAGGCTCCTATTACAAAGGCCAGAATTTTGTATTTTGTTGTATTGACGCCCATAGCCTCTGCTGCAGTCTCATCCTGACTTATGGATATGCAGGCTCTTCCTCCCCTGGAATTTATAAAATTCTTTATTACTACAATCGAAGCTACTACCATGAAATATACCCAGGTCCAATTGGTCATCTTTGGTATATCATTAAAACCACTTGCTCCACCTATATAATCTATATTTAACGCCATTATTCTTATAATTTCACCAAAACCTAAAGTAGCTATAGCTAAATAGTCTCCCTTTAATCTAAGGGTAGGTATCCCTATTATAACACCTGCAAGTGATGCAGCTAGTGCAGAAAGTGTTATTGCCACTATAAAGGGTTGTCCAAATTTAGCGGTAACAATAGCAGATACATAGGCTCCTACAGCCATGAAAGCGGCATGACCAAGAGAAAACTGTCCTGTGAATCCTGTAACCAGGTTCAGTCCAACTGCCAGTATAATATTGATTCCTATTAAGACAATGTTCAGCTCTACATAGGAGTCAATGATACCTTGTCCAATCATCATTTCTACAACAGCATAGATGGCTAGTATTACAACTGCTAACATAATGGTTTTCCTATTAATAACTTTCACAAGATATCCCTCCTATACTTTTTCTCTCACATTCTTCCCAAAAAGTCCCTTAGGCTTTATGAGGAGCATTAAAATCAATATTGCAAAAGCTACTGCATCCTTGTACAGGGAATACCCAGCAGCGCTTACCATAGTTTCAGTTATGCCCAACAGATATCCTCCAAACATGGCTCCAGGTATTACTCCTATTCCTCCTATTACTGCTGCTATAAAAGCCTTTATACCCGGCATCATACCCATAAGAGGGTCAATAGAATTATAATAGACTCCTACTAGAACTCCTGCCACACCTGCAAGACATGAACCTAAGGCAAATGTGACAGATATGGTATTGTCAACGCTTATCCCCATAAGCTGTGCCGCTTCGCTGTCCATGGATGCTGCCCTCATTGCCATACCAATTTTTGTTTTGTGTATTATATATTGAAGTATAAGCATCATGACTACTGTAACTATAACTATATATACATCCTTGTTATTTAATATCACATTACCCAATCTAAAATTTTTACTTGGCAACACTTCAGGAAAAGTTCTTGTTTCAGCTTTAACAAAATACATCATACCGTACTCCAGAAAGAGAGATACACTTATTGCTGTTATCAATGCTGCTATCCTAGTGGATTTTCTTATAGGCTTATATGCAACCTTTTCCACCACTACACCTAATACAGCTGTTATAATCATAGATACTATTAAGGCAGGAATAAATCCCAATCCAAAGAAGGTAGTTGCGGCAAATCCAACATATGCACCTATCATATATATATCGCCATGAGCAAAATTGATTAGATTAATTATTCCATAAACCATTGTATAACCTAATGCAATAAGGGCATAAATACTACCCAAAGAAATTCCATTAACTAATTGCTGCAATACTTGCTCCATGCGTCATCACTTCCTTCTAAAAATTCAACAGGATACCATCCATTGGAGAAACCAACTCCATCGGATGGTAGCCATGCTAATTTCCCAAAATTAATTTTATGGTTCTTGCTTCTTCAAGAAGGTCTGAACTCCATCTTTCATTTCAATTATAGTAATGGCTTTAATTGGATTGTGGTTTTCATCAACGGTAAGTGTACCTGTTATACCCTTAAAGTTTTTTGTTGTTGCCAGTGCATCTTTTATCTTTACAGGATCGGCCTCCCCTGCTCTTACCAATGCATCTGCAAAGAAATAAGCCAAATCATAACCTAATGCATTGAATGCATCTGGATCCTTTCCGTACTTTTTATTGAATGCTTCTTTAAACTTTACTACTTCTGGGCTATCATCCATGGATGAATAGTGATTAGTGAAATAAACATGGTTTAATGCTTCTTTTCCTGCCAACTCTAATAATTTTGGAGAATCATATCCATCTCCTCCCAGTATTGGTGCATTAAGCCCTAATTCTCTTGCTTGCTTCGCTATTAATCCAACTTCTTCGTAATATCCAGGAAGATATAATACATCAGGGTTTACGCTTTTTATATTTGTCAATACTGCTCTAAAATCTTTATCTTTGGTCTGATAAGCCTGTTGTGTAACAATAGTCCCTCCAAGGTTTTCAAATTTATCTTTAAAGCTTGTTGCCAAGCCTTTGCTATAATCACTTGTAGTATCTATAAGTATAGCCGCTTTTTTCGCTCCCAGATCCTGGCCGGCAAAATTGGCCATTATAACTCCTTGAAATGAATCACTGAAACAGGTTTTGAATATAAACTCCCTTACATTTCCATTGCTGTCTACAGTTACATCATCAGCTGTTGCTGAAGCAGATATTAAAGGCACTTTATGCTGCATTGCTACAGGTATTGCTCCCTTTGTATTGCCTGATGTAGCAGGACCAAGAATTGTCACTACTTTATCTCTTGTAATAAGCTTTGTTGCTACATTTGCTGCTTCTGCGTTGTCAGATTTGTTATCTGCTTTTACAAGTTCCACTTGCTTGCCAAGAAGGCCCCCATTATTATTGATCTCTTCCATTGCCAACTCAATACCTTCTGTCAAACTTTGACCATATGTAGCTACATTTCCTGATAACTCATAATTTAATCCTACCTTGACTGTATCAGCGCCATCAGTAGACTGTGCCGGTGCCGCCGCCTGCTGTGAGCTGCACCCAGTGAATAAACTTAATATTAAAACCATAGCTAATACTACAGATAATCTCTTCATAAAAAATCCTCCCTTATTCATCTATTTCTAAGTAATTTTCATAATGTAAAGTTCTAGTTTGCTACCTCAACAACACCTCGAATCAAATTTATTATATTTTAATCAGATCTGATTTTCCCCGGGGATTCATGTATTCACTGTGCAAAAAGTGCACTTTTCTGCACGAAAAAATTGAATAAAAAAACCTCTATATGTATTGATATACATATAGAGGCGTTGTTAACGCGGTACCACTCTATTTTATTGCCTATGGCAATAATCTCAACAGGTTCTATCAAACCCTGACAATGTAACGTTTGTCAACCCGTCATGACTTACTTACCTTCAGTCACGCGACTCAGAAGTGATCATTATATATCCATTTAGTACTGCTTTACACCTACCAGCAGCTCTCTGTGACTAAATTCCGGATATTTTTCTCTTCGTCATCATCTTTAGTGTTCTGTATAAATATTCTAAAGTGAAATTATGTTTTATAATTTACCACAAAAAACTACAGCCGTCAATGGGTATTTAAAAAATTTTTTAATAATTCATAAGAAAATTTAGATTTGCCAGTATAAACCTGTCTCTATGAGTTGTCAATATGGACTTACACTAATCTTGACACCTTTTAGGCATAGATTCATTGTGATGTGAAAAAAGGCCTCCTTGGCATCAAAACGACACCAATGGAAGCCTTCATTTAATTTGCTATTATTGTGCCTTTACCTCTGTCCATATCCTGTCGTATTTTACTAAAGAATCTGCTAAATCTTCAAATACTTCACATCTTGCCAACTCTTCATCTGGTGGATAGGCAGTTTTATCATTTCTCACCTCTTCAGGAAGCATTTTAACTGCTTCTGTATTAGGAGTAGAATAACCTATATAGTTTGCGATTTTGTATGCTATCTCAGGTTCGCAAAGGAAATTGATAAACAATTCTGCTTCTTTTTTATGTTGGCTTGTTTTTGGTATGACTACTGAATCAAACCACATATTTGATCCTTCTTTTGGCACCACATATTCCAAGTCAGGATTTTCCCTCTTCATATACATGGCATCTCCAGACCATACAACTGCCAAAGCAGCTTCACCGCCAATCATCTTATCTTTTACTTCATCACCTACATATGCCAGAACCAAGGGTTTTTGCTTCATCAAAGCCTCTTTGGCATCATTCAGCTCTTTATCATCTTTAGTGTTTAAAGAATAGCCGAGCATCTTAAGAGTTATTCCTATAGAATCTCTTAAACTGTCCATCATCAATATTTGCTTGCTATACTTTTCATCCCACAAAATCTTCCAACTGTTTACAGGTTCTTTTACCATGGTCTTGTTATACAATATTCCTACTGTGCCCCATGTATAAGGTACTGAGTATTCATTACTGGGATCAAAGGCAAGATTCTTGAACTTGTCATCTATATACTTGTAGTTGGGAATATTGTTCAAATCAATCTTATGAAGCATATCCTCATCTATCATTCTCTTTATCGTGTATTCAGAAGGTATCAATATGTCATAATCGCTGGCACCAGCCTTTATCTTGGCATACATTTCTTCATTGGTAGCAAACTCATCGTATATAACATCAATGTTATATCTTTTCTCAAATTCAGTTATAACAGATTGATCTATATAGTCACCCCAGTTGTACACTTTCAACTGTGTTCTTTGCTCTCCACCACATCCTGTCATGCTTAGAACCACCGAAATTGCAAGAGTAAGTGCCAGTATGGCCTTTAATGATTTTTTCATGCCACATTCTCCTTTCTACCATCATCTCTAGACATTCTATTATTTATAATCAGAAGCATCAAAATTACTCCTGCAAATAATATGCTCAATACAGCATTAATCTTAGGGCTTATACCTTTTCTAGCCATAGAGTAAATAGTTATGGCCAAGTTTGATACTCCAGGTCCCGTTGTAAAAAAGCTGATGACAAAATCATCGATAGACATAGTCATTGCCAATAAAAAACCTGTGAATATACCCGGCGCAATTTGAGGTAAAATAACTTTCCAAAAGGCGTATGCGGGAGTAGCCCCTAAATCCAATGCAGCGTCATATACATGATTATCCAACTGCTTAAGCTTGGGCATAACTGACAATATTACATAAGGCAAATTAAATGTTATGTGTGCTAATAGCATAGAAAAAAAGCCTCTTGGAAATTTCACAAGGATAAACAACAGCATCAGCGATATTCCTGTCACTATATCAGGATTCAGCACAGGCAGATAAGTAAGGTTTGTCATTATTGTCTTTGGAGTCTTTTTCATATGATGAATTCCTATGGCTGCAGCTGTTCCCAACACTGTTGCAAATATTGAGGCTATAAGGGCAATAGTAACTGTGTTGTATAATGAAGTCATTATCTGCTGATCCTTGAACATTTCAACATACCATTTAAATGTAAATCCAGTCCAATGGGCTCTGGATTTTGATTCATTAAATGAAAATACTATCAATACTATTATGGGAGCGTATAAAAATAAAAATATTAAAAAAGTATAGATTTTCTTAAATACATTTTTCACCATAAGCCGCCCCCCTCGTTTTCTTTTTCGTATCTCATGGTTACGCCCATGCTAAGCATAATCATGAGCATAAGCACAATTGATAGAGCAGAACCAAAACCCCAATCCATGGTAGTCAGGAACTGCTGTTCTATAAGATTGCCTATAAGGGTAAAATGAGCTCCGCCCAATAACCTTGATATTACGAAAGTTGTCAGAGCTGGCATGAACACCATTGTTATCCCTGAAGAAACACCGGGAATGCTTAATGGGAAAATAACTCTTCTAAAGACAGTTATGGGATTGGCTCCTAAATCCTCTGCTGCTTCCACGACGGTTTTGTCAATCTTGACCAATACAGAATAAATAGGCAAAACCATAAAAGGCAGAAAATTATACACCATTCCTAACACGACAGCACCTTCAGTATATAGCAAAGATGGTAAATCTATGCCAAAAAAGCCCGCTATTGTTGCTATGAGTCCATTTTTCTCCAATAAAGTCATCCATGCATAGGTTCTGGCAAGGAAGTTCATCCACATTGGTATGACAAACAATACCACAAGAATGCTTTTTTTGCTTAAATTCTTGCCAGCTAGAATCATTGCCATGGGATATCCCAAAACCAGACATATAATGGTGCTCTCAGCTGCTAATTTTATTGAACGCCAGAACACCGCCAAATATAAAGGTTCAAACACTCTTTTAAAATTATCAAGGGTGAAATGAATTCCTGCATCATCAATGGCAAAAACGCTGTAAAAAAGTATCAGAGCCAATGGTATCATGGTAAATATCAACATCCATAATGCATAAGGATAGGCCATAAGGTGCTTTTTCATTCTTTTGTCACCTTCTTCATTATGTGAATATCATAGGGAGTTATTTTCATCCCTACTCTTGTGTTTGCTGGCTCCATCATGGTACTGTGAACCATCCAGCGTATTCCATTGCCATATATGATCATTTCATAATGTACCCCTTTGAAGATAACTGATTCTACTACACCTTCCAGCATACCTTCTTCAACAGGTACAAGCTTTATATCCTCGGGTCTTATGACCACATCGACTTTTTCATTAGTCTCAAAACCTTTATCTACACACTCAAATCCTCTTCCCGCAAATTCTACATAATAATCTCTAACCATTACTCCGTCAATAATGTTGCTTTCTCCAATGAAATCCGCTACAAAAGCATTTACAGGTTCGTTATATATATCCTGAGGTGTTCCTACCTGCTGAATCTTTCCATCTTTCATGACAACTATGGTGTCTGACATGGTTAATGCTTCTTCCTGATCATGAGTTACATATATAAATGTAATTCCTAAACTTTGCTGTATTCTTTTAAGCTCTAACTGCATGTCTTTTCTAAGCTTCAAATCAAGAGCCCCTAAAGGTTCGTCCAATAACAGAACCTGAGGCTCATTCACCAAAGCTCTTGCAATAGCTATTCTCTGTTGCTGACCTCCACTAAGAGAATCAATGTCTCTATTCTCATATCCGCTTAGATTCACCAGCTTCAGAACTTCTTTAACTTTTCTTTCTATGTCAGTCTTATTTATTTTCTTAATTTTAAGCCCAAAGGCTATATTCTCGTATACATTCATATGTGTAAATAGGGCGTATCTTTGAAATACAGTGTTTAGGTTTCTTTTATAGGGAGGAAGATTATTAATCTTTTTTCCTTCAAAAATAACATCGCCTGTATCTGCTACTTCAAAGCCCCCTATTATTCTTAATGTAGTAGTTTTACCACAGCCGCTAGGACCTAATAAAGTTACAAACTCATTCCTGCTTATACTTAGGTTTATATTTTGTAATACCTGCTGATCATCAAAACTTTTGGATACATTGACCAATCTGATAATTTCCTCATGCAATTTATCTTCCTCCATTTTTAGTATTATGATAGATGTTTTTTATAATAAATATGAGTTCAAGAAGATATTATCCAGAAGCTGAGCGCTGCTTTGAACCCAACTTGAAGGCAATCTGCCAACCATAATACCGGCTTATGCCTGCTCATATACATAGCCACGCTTAGCTATCGGGTCAAATAATAATTTATTATAACAATGTATTTTTATCACATTGGGGATGTAAAGTCAATATAATATTTATTTATTTGCATAGGGTATGACAACAGGAATACCAATGTTTCGGTAGATGATATTCTCTCACTAAAAGTTCATATATCAGCAAAATACTATCAAATTAAATTTGCATATTTCCTGTTTGCTTTTAAAATAGCAAATCAAGCAAAACTGAACCTTTTAAATATGGTAAATGTTAGCCTATGATCAAGGTAACATTTACCACGTAAAAAAATCCATTGTATTGCTTAGTAAAAGTTAACAATTATTCACATCATTAAATATATATTTCCAAAACAAGCATTATAAAGTAAAATGTAAATAATGAAATCTTATGTTCTACGGAGGTAAATAGAATGAAGTTTTTTAAAATATCCTTATTCGTTTTAATGTTCGCTCTTTCTATTATTGGCTGCAATATTGTTCAGTATAACAGCAATTCATCTAATATTTCCACTACAAATGAAAGCAATGAATTAATTTACGGCAAATACCCAGAACCTATTTTGATAGCAATAGGAAAAAATTCTGAAGTGAATAAAAATTATAAAGAGCTTACAAAAGATGATTTGAAAAAAGTAACATATTTATATTTTAGTAAGGAAAATGGTTTTGAAGATGGAGAAAAGTACGATTTTTCCATTCTTTTAGAAATGACTAATTTGACAGATCTGGATTTAGACATTGGTAAAAATATAAAATTGGAAGATTACTCTGTATTAAAGAATTTAAGTGAACTGAAAACACTAGAGGTCAGCAATATAAATGATTTTGATGCTAAAAGCATTGCATACTTAACTTCATTAGAAAACCTAACTATTCGCAACAGCAATGATCTGACAAATATCGAATTCCTGAGCAATATGAATCAATTAACATCTCTTACGCTGGATAATGTTCCAAATGTTCATGATTATCAACCATTAAAGTATTTACCAAATGTTAATATTGTAGATTTAATAAACTGTGAACTAACTGAAAAAGATATAGATACTATTCCCGACATGGATTCTTTGGAAGCGCTTTCTCTCTATAACAATAAAATAGTATCGCTGAATAATTTTCCTAAAGTGAAAAACCTTCAGTTTTTATCATTATCCAGTAACCCATTGAGAGAGATCAATATTTCACCTGATAGAATACCAAAGCTGAAAGAGTTATATTTGAATGATACAGAAATATGTGATTTAAGTAAATTATCGGGAGTAAACCATATACATGCTATAGGTTTAAGGTATACTGACGTAAAAAGATTATCACCTCTTAAAGAATATAAAAATTTAACATATATCGACATTAACCCTAACAATGTTGAAGATTTAGATGTCTTTAAGGATAGCTCTGTAGAAATTTATGAAACAGAGGGGTAAAATGACCCCTCTAAAATAAAAACTATCTTATGACACACCTCCGTGCAGGAGGATTTTTTATACATTTTGACGATCTCTAAAAAGCAGACTTATTGACCATATGCCTGCTAATCCGACTACGGTGTATATGATACGACTCAGAACTGCATCTTGACCGCCAAATAATGCTGCTACAAGATCAAACTGAAATAAACCCACCAATAGCCAATTTAGAGCTCCGATAATCACCAAGACCAATGAAAGTCTATCCAAATAATTCACCTTCTTTCCTACTGTCCTATTTAGTATTTTTAATCAACATTGAAATATCTATTCAAATATTTGTCATTAGTCCACATTACAAAACCATGTTATAATATTATGTAAACATGGAGGTGGATTATGAATATAAAAGCCACAAAAATGATCAGAGGCTTTTTAGCCTTTATAGCAACTTTGCTCATATTATATGGAGTACAATTTCTCTGGCAAAACTATTCAATAACCATGCCTTTGAATAAAGAGCTTGTGACAATACCCGGAATTCAAAATGTTATTGTACAAAAACCCGCTAAAATTAATGAACCCATAAACATTTCTATATCCTTAAGTAGTGTTTCCAATTTTCCAAAAACCTATACAGAAATTAACGAAAAAATTGTACAAACCTTAAAAGATAAGACCTATGTAATAAATATAAAAGGAAATGAAAATGAAGAATTGGAAAATCTTTATTCGGCTATTAGTTTATATGTAGAAAAATCATTAATAGACGGAAGCTTCCCTACTCTAGTGGAAAAAAGCCATGAGCTGGCAAATACAATTGATTCTGTTGCCAACATTTCTATTGATGATGAGTATATATACATTCATATAGCCAAAGGAAATAATAACTTGTATAAACTCGTATCTAGACAATCAAGGGGTAGGTGATGAATGATAATGAAGCATAAAGAGATTATTATTGGATTAGCGTCAGGTGTAAGTGCATTTTTAGTTATGATTGGAATTAACATATTACCCCTCATATTTTTTGCCGGTTTCACAGCTGCCATATATTTTATCAGCAGTGGACAACTGGCCAGAGTAAAGCATATTTCTGTGGGAGAGAGCAAAAAAGAAAGACTTATTTCTTTTGATGACATAGGCGGACAAGAAGTAGCTAAAAATGAACTTTGTGAAGCTCTGGAGTTCATAAAAAGCAATGACATAATTAAATCCATGGGCATAAGGCCTCTTAAAGGCATATTGCTAAATGGACCTCCTGGCACAGGAAAGACATTACTGGCAAAAGCTGCAGCCCAGCATACCAATTCTGTGTTCCTATCTGCCAGTGGTTCTGAATTCGTAGAAATGTATGTAGGTGTAGGCGCTAAAAGAGTTAGGCAATTGTTTGACCAGGCAAGACAGGCTGCCAGAAAACACAACAAGCATAGCGCAGTAATCTTTATTGATGAGATTGAAGTTTTAGGGGGAAAAAGAGGACAAAACCATAGCCATCAGGAACATGATCAAACCCTCAATGAACTTCTGGTGCAAATGGATGGAATATCATCGGATGATGATATAAAAATTCTTATAATCGGTGCTACCAATCGTTCAGACTTGCTGGATTCAGCTCTTTTACGCCCAGGCCGTTTTGATCGTATAGTGAAAGTGGATTTGCCGGATAAAAAAGGAAGAGTTCATATTTTGAAGCTTCATACCAGAAACAAACCTTTGTCTCCAGATGTTGATATAGAATCTTTAGCAAAGGATACATTTGGTTTTTCCGGAGCCCAATTAGAAAGCGTAGCTAATGAAGCAGCCATTTTGGCCATGCGTGAAAATTCACAGCTAATTACTTCTGTGCATTTTAAGAATGCCATCGAAAAGGTTATGATGGGAGAAAAATTAGATAGACTTCCCTCTGCTGATGAAAAGAAGAGAATAGCAGTCCATGAATCAGGACATGCTTTAGCAGGAGAACTGTTGTTTCCTGATTCAGTAGCCAGTGTAAACGTAGCATCCAGAAGCAACGCTCTAGGTTATGTGCGCAATACTCAAGAGGATGATATGTTTCTATATACCTATGACTATCTAAAGGGAAGAATAGCCGTATCGCTGGCAGGTACCATAGCAGAAGAAATTCTCATAGGTTCCAGAAGTACAGGGGCTTCCAGTGATTTTCAACATGCTTCTGATTTAGCCCGCCATATAATATATGGAGGAATGTCAGAACTAGGTATAATTTCTACTGAAGATTTGCCAAAAGATAAACTCCATGCAACTTTATCTTCCATTTTACAAGATGTAGAGAAGAGCACAATAGAATTATTAAATGATAATATTGAAACATTGCAAACCATTGCAAATGAATTATTGGATAAGGAAACTTTATCCGGTGATGAGTTAAGAGCTCTAATAAAATTGAAAGCTGCTTAGAATCAATAACTAAGCAGCTTTTCTTTCTATGCTTCTTCCCAGGCAAGAGACTTCGCTACAGCTTTTTTCCATCCCTTGGATTTATCATCTCTTTCTCGCTTTGTCATCCTTGGAGCAAACGTCCTATCCAAGGACCAACTTCTGATAAGCTCATCCTTACTTTTCCATATTCCTTCTCCCAAGCCGGCAAGATAGACAGCGCCCAACGCAGTTGTTTCTGTAATTGTAGGTCTTTTAATATTGATATTGAGCATATCAGCTTGGAATTGCATGAGAAAATCATTGGCACTTGCTCCACCATCAACCTTAAGTTCTTTAAGTTCAATGCCAGAATCAAGTTTCATCAACTCTAATACGTCCATACTCTGGTAGGCTATGGACTCCAGAGCTGCTCTTATCAAATGTTCTCTCCTTGTACCTCTAGTAATGCCCAATATGGCTCCTCTGGCATACATATCCCAATAGGGGGCTCCTAGACCTGTGAAAGCAGGCACAAGGTATACACCATTTGTATCATTGACTTTCTCAGCTTCTATCCGAGATTCTTCAGATGTCTTAATCAATCCCAGCTCATCTCTTATCCATTGAATTGTGGACCCTGCATTAAATACGCTGCCTTCCAAGGCATATTTAACCTCATTTCCTATGACCCAGCCTATGGTTGTGATGAGGTTGTTCTTAGAACTGATTGGCTTATCCCCTATATTCATCAATATGAAACATCCTGTGCCATATGTATTTTTGGCACAACCCACATCGAAGCATGTCTGGCCAAACAAGGAGGCTTGCTGGTCACCAGCTACACCGCTAATTGGTATTTCACAGCCCACTACATATTTATCAGTAACAGCTATCCTTCCAGATGAAGGAACCACTGAAGGCATCATGGACATGGGAATATTCATATGCTCTAACAGTTCTTCATCCCATTTTAGCTTTTTTATATTGAACAACATTGTTCTAGAAGCATTTGTATAATCAGTGACATGAATCTTTCCCCCGGTAAGATTCCAGATAAGCCAGCTGTCAATAGTACCTACCATAAGCTCATTTCTTTGAGCTTTTTCTCTTGCTCCTTCCACATTATCAAGAATCCACTGAATCTTTGTTCCAGAGAAGTAGGCATCAACAACAAGACCTGTCTTCTCCTTTATTACATCTTCCAATCCTTCTTTTTTCAGCGTTTCACAAATATCTGCCGTCCTTCTGCACTGCCATACAATTGCATTATATATTGGTTTTCCTGTTATTCTATCCCATACCACCACTGTTTCTCTTTGATTAGCAATGCCTATAGAAACAATATCGTCATATGAAACCCCAGCTTCTTCTATGACAGCTTTCATAACCTCCAGTTGTCCTTCCCATATTTCTTCAGGATCATGTTCTACCCATCCTGAGTTAGGATATATTTGAGTAAAAGGCTTATTTTTCATCCCAATTATGGCTTTTTTATTTATATCATAGAGTATTGCTCTGGAGCTGGTGGTCCCTTGGTCTAGGGATATAATATAATTCTTGCTCATAAAACCGCCCCCTTATTGTCTTGAAGTAAAGTTTCAAAATAATTATATCTGTTAATTTATATTAAATCCATACCATAAGGTCTATAGAATTTCATAAAGCTTCCAAACATCTTTTACATAATATGATAATAGTATATGATTATTATAGGGTGATTATATGTTTTTTGAAAGGCAAAATAGCTATAACCGAATCCGAGCAGTAGAATATGCAAGGATCTATGCCCTTTCTCCCAATCCAAGCTATAGATATTTCAACGTCCATGAAACCCTTGGGGGAGACTGTGCAAATTTCGTCTCTCAATGCCTTCTTGCAGGCGGAGCACCAATGACATATACAGGTGAACATGCCTGGTGGTACAACAAGTCCGGAACCTATGGTACTGCTTATGATAGGTGGTCTGTAGCTTGGACTGTAGCTCATTCCCTTTATTGGACCTTAAAAGTCAATAATGAATCTAATATCAATAGTGTTAGAGGTCAGGAAGTCAGAAGTGTTTCAATGCTTGAGTTAGGTGATTTAATCTTTTATGAAAACCATAGAGGAATTATATTTCATTCCGCCATTGTTACAGGCTTTTCACCAAGTGCAACATTGGTATCCCAACATACCTATGAGGCCCGGGATATCCCGTATCTTAAGCCGTGGCTGAACCCTAGATACCATTACATTAAAATTAGAATTTAGCAATATGAATAGTAATGAGTCTGTATTGGGATAATAATAAAAGCTGCTAATAATCACTTTTTAGCCATGCTGGAAAATCAAATCTTAATTAGTGACGTTCATACAGATTATGTTAATAAACTAGTTACATGAAAAGAGGTAAAAAGTAAATGGATGGCAAAATAGCATGTCCTCAATGCGGAAGCAATAATTTAATTGCAAAATTCAAAGCATCCTACGTTTATTCCTATAGAATTGGTGAACATGCACCAGAAGGAGAAAACAAGGATGAGTTTCTCCCTTTTCTATTCGACAATAGAGAAAAAGTAGACTCTAAAGAATATTTAGAATGTGAAAATTGCAGAGCCACATTTCCATGTGATTTCAATGAAGATACAAGAGGAGTTTCTATGACCATACTCCAAAAAGCAATCCGTTCTGACCATACTATAGATCCGGAATTCTATGGATAGACAAATGCCTATAAGGAATAAAACCTCATAGGCATTTATACCATTTACCTGCTATTTTTCCCTTTGATCTTCATTTACAGGACACTGTAAGGAGCAACTTCCACAACCACAACCACAATCTCCCTTTGTCTTTTTCTTTCCACTTCTGAAAAGTAGAAAAGCTGCCAATGCCACAATACCCAAGGCAATTAATATTTCCATATATATTCCCCTCTCCTAGCCTAATATAAGGCTACATAAATTATATACAAGGAAGGATGCAATCCAAGCCAATATCAACTGATATACTACTGAGAAAGCCATCATCTTACTGCCGAATTCCTTTCTCATAACTGCTATTACAGATACGCAAGGTGTATACAATAATACGAAAACAAGATAGCTATAGGCAGCTATAGGCGTAAAATATTGAAGAAGTATATTCTGCAAATCTGCTCCGTATACAACACCCATGGTGCTCACAACTACTTCCTTTGCCATAAGGCCTGTCAATAATGCTACTGAGCTTTGCCATGTTCCATAACCCATAGGTTTGAATATAGGCGATATAACTCCTCCTATATGAGCCAAGAAGCTATCTTCCATGCCTACCATACCGTTGAAGTTGAAATTAGATAAAAGCCATACGATTACAGACATTGAGAATATTATAGTTCCCGCCTTTTTCAAAAATCCTTTTCCTTTTTCCCAAGTATTTCTCATAAGGCTCTTAAACTCTGGCATTTTATACTGTGGTAATTCTATAATAAAAGGCTCTTCACCTTTCCTAAATATTGTGTTTTTAAAAAGGATTCCAATAAAAATTGCTACAGCAATACCTAGCAAATACAATGAAAAGGTAACAAATGACTCCTTGCCAGGGAAAAACACACTTGCAAACAAGGCATAAACAGGCAACCTTGCATTGCAAGACATAAGAGGAACCAATAGTGCCGTCAACTTTCTGTCCTTCTCGCTTTCTAGAGTCCTAGCAGACATGATACCTGGCACTGAACATCCAAAACCAATAATAAAAGGAATAAAGGCTTTACCTGATAAACCTATCCTTCTCATGATTCTATCCATAATGAAAGCTGCTCTGGCCATATATCCGCTGTCTTCGAGGAAAGATATACCTAAAAATAAGGTCATTACTACAGGTAAAAATACAATAACCGAACCTACTCCCCCAACTATACCATCTATTATCAAAGATTTGAACCAAGGGCTACTGTTTTCCAGTAAACTTTCCAGTAAAGATACTACGCCACCGATGACATACTCATCCATAAGATCTGACAGTGGTTGTCCAACCCATGTAAATGTAAGCTTGAAAATCACATATAATATTAAAAGGAATAAAGGATAAGCCAAAAACTTGTTCAAAACAATTGAGTCAATTCTATCTCCTATAGTCATGCCTTCCTCTTTTTCTTTCACTATGGCTTCAGCAAGAACTTCCTCAATGAATCTATAATTTTTCTTTTCATCCTCTATATAATGATAATCATTCTCATTTGATAAGCTATAAAAATTACCGCTTTTAAGCAGCTTCTTTACATCTTCTAATCCTATACCTTTAGATGCTGATATTGGGATAACCTTAACCCCAAGCTTACTTTCGAGCTTTTGAAAATCTATTTTAATACCTTTTGATTTAGCAACATCCATCATATTAAGAACCAAAATAATTGGCTTATTAAACTGTTTAAGTTGAAGTGTCAAATATAAATTCCTATCCAGCGTTGAAGCGTCAACGATATTTATAATTACATCCACATTTCCTTTTTCCAAGAATTCCTTAGAAACCTTCTCTTCATTTGAATAGGTATCCAATGCATATATGCCGGGTAAATCAACTATTTTAATATTGTTATCGATATAACCTTCTTTTTTCTCTACTGTAACACCTGGCCAATTTCCTACGTATTGATTGGAGCCAGTAAGATAGTTGAAAAGCGTGGTCTTTCCTACATTGGGATTACCCAATAATGCTGCTGTTATCAATCTTATGCCTCCTTTACCTCCTTCAAAAGTATGTTCTTCGCATCCCTCTTCCTTATAGCAAGATCAAATCCACGAAGGCTTATAACGATGGGATCTCCTAATGGTGCAACAAGCTTCACTTTTACTGGAGTACCTTCGATGCATCCCAAAGCCAAAAGCCTTTTTGCCAACTTGTCATCTCCTTTTACTGATTGAATATATCCCTGTTGACCAGGCTTTAGATCATATAAACTCATATTTCAGTCCCCCTAATGATAAGCATTCTCACTTACTACATTATTATAATAGTCTCATTGAGATTGAATGTCAATGTTATATGCAAAAAAATACATAATACCTATTAAGATATTATGTATTCTAAATATGGATTCATTATCACAATCTATCATATTACTGGAAATAACACTCTTGCAAAATAGATGACAAATGATAAAGTAATCGCACTTAATAGTGTGGATACCATAACAGTTTGAGAAGCAAAATCAGGATAATTATCAAATTCTACAGCAATGAGGGCTGTGTTTACCGCTGTAGGTAATGCTGCAGAAATCATTGCAACCTGAGCAACAATACCCTTCAACTGTAACATATTTATCAATATTACACTCATTATAGGAGCAATGATCAACCTTACCAAACATGATAAATAAACTTCTTTATTTTTTAGACTGAAATTAGTTTTTGACAATTGAACTCCCAGTGCAATGAGGTTAACTGCTACAAGTGCGTTGGCACAATAATTCAATGAAGGCCATATTGGAACTTTGGTCAAATCATAATTTGAGAATTTAAATATGAATGCCAGAATAATAGTATATATAATTGGCATTTTTAAAACCTTTGCCAGAGAATCCTTCCATTGTGTACTAGCCCTGCCTGCATTTATAAATCCTATTGTATTAATAGTGATATTCTGAAACAGCATAACCATTATCTGAGCTGCAATAGCTGTGCTTAAATAAGGTGTTTCCCCATTTATTACAAAAGGTTCATTGCTGAATACTAAAGTGATTAATGGAACTCCTATGTTGGCAGAATTGAAGAACATAATTGAGTTAGCAAAGGCATTTTTCATTCCTATGTCATATCCTCTAATTTTAGCTATAAAAGCTGAAAGTAAAAAATTGCATAGGAGAATTGTGGCAGCTATCAGCATGACCTTCATCATATCGATGTGTATTTCAGTTTTATAAATATTCACAAAAACAAAGCAAGGTATGATAACATAAAATATCATCTTTGATATAGTGCCTATGTCCAAATTAAATTTCTTGCCAAGTAGAAAGCCTAGTGCTACAACAGTAAATATGGGTATTATATTGTTTGTTAGTACAAATAAAAATACATTCATTTAACTCTTCCTTTTTAGTTGATATTAATGCTGCGATTAATCCTGTATAACTTTATTAAAAAAATCCTTGTATTTCATATCAGTTTTCAGTATATGACCACATATCCAGTCAGAAATAAAGTTGACCAGTTCAACAACAGCTTCACCTTGTTTTTCATCTAAATCTTCTTCTTCAAATTTCTCAATCTTCTTTGTCAAGAAAAGATGCTCAATCTTATGAAGGTCAGTCCCTTCATAACCATATTTCTCCATAAGCTTTTCCTCATATTGAAAGTGATAAAAGGTATAGTCTTTCAACTGCTTCAAAATCGCCATTATCTCATCGAAATGATCATAATCATCCTTTGCATCAACAAGATCAGCAATTTCCCTTCCTATTCTGAAAAGCTCCCTATGTTGCTTGTCTATTTCAGGCACATTAACTTTGTAAGCATCTTTCCATTCAAACATTATATACACCACCTCCATATTTAATACAACATTTCATAATAATTCTACATCACAGGCAAAAAAATAACAATAATAAAGCCATCTTTTACTACACATATTATTCGAGGAATTTGGAATAATAGAGAATAATGATCTAATTTTAGGAGTCTGAAATGATATTATGAGTAATTTTACAAAAAATCGTAATGATATAGATTATGACAAACCCCTATGGTTTAAAAAGACTAAACATGCAATCTATTATATACTGAGCCTGATTGAGGCTCTTCTGCTGTTTCGTTTCCTTTTTAAACTTTTAGGTGCAAATCCTGATAATGGATTTGTATCGTTTATATATTCCATGACGGGAATATTCATAGCACCTTTTACCGGAATATTCAATTCTTTTGTATCTAAAGGACTCACGTCAAAATCAGTATTAGAGCCTGCCACTATAATCGGCATGATAGTTTACTCTGTCATAGCTTGGGGCATTGTAGGTCTCATTCGTATAAAGGCAGAAAAAGAGTGACTTAATAAATATTTGTCTCATCAAATATTTATTAAGTCATCTCTTTTAACATCGCCCAAACAATATTGCTATTTCATATTTTGGGGATATCTTAGTCATCAACCCCTGAAAGATCAAAATTTAGGAAATCCCACATATAGATCTATATTAAATTCCTGTTTTTATCGGACCTTATTAGCTTATCTTCAGAAAGTCTTCCATGGTAATTGAATATTGGATTTCTTTTGCCAATTCTCTGTCAGGCTTAAATCCCACCCTTCTAAAGACTCTGATGGATCGTTCATTCTTATAATTAATTTTTGCAATTACACTATCAACTCTCCAAGAAAAAAATGCATGGTTCAAGCCTTGAATTATGGCATTCTTTCCTAATCCCAATCCCCATTTTTCTTTATCACCTATTACAATTACCATTTCTGCCATTTTACCCTTTGGAACTAATCTTAGAAATCCTATAGGTAGCTGTTCTTCCAATATTACAAAGAAACTGCCGTTTTGATTGAATACATGAGTCAATATAGGCATATTCATCCTTTGCAATACTAATCTAATGGACTTTGATACATTTTGATGTTCATTCAAATATTTTGATACTTCCTGATCTTCCAACCAAGCGGCAATTTTATATGCATCCGCTTCAAAAACCTCCTGCCTTAGATGGACTTTTTTTGATTTCATTAACACAACCCTCCATAAAAAATAATAAGCCATACAGGCTTAAATAAGGTCATGGAAATGATACCATCATGATACAATATAGTCAAATGCTGTAATCACCTTTAACTTAGTTTAACTCATCTTTCTGACTGAAAGTTGTGCTTTCCTATGTTTATCTATATGACTCATAATAGGTGAATTATTTTCATTAAATCATAACTACCCGTAAAACGGGTAGTTTGCTCTGAGGCTATAAGCCTCTGTTACCGGCCAGCGCCTAAAGACGCTGGCTTTCACTTCGTTCAAGCCACTACGCCCTTGTCGCTTTTGCCGCCCCTTAAGGGACGACCGTATTACTTGCTACCCCTTAGTCTTCATATTACTTCACACTTAATTTGTCTATCATTATGTCATGCTTTTCTTGTTCTTGTATGTATTTCTTTATGGTTGCTTCATTTAACCCTACAGTACTTACATAGCAACCCTCTGCCCAAAAATGCCTTTTTCCAAACTTATATTTTAAGTTTGCATGTTTATCAAATATCATTAGTGCACTCTTTCCTTTCGTTGTTATAGTAGCTTGAACAACTCTATTATAACAGAAAGGTGATTTTTTTGTATAACTTCCGTCTCGCACCCGCATAGCGGGTGGTTTATTGTTTCGTATGGCTCATTTCTCTCTCGAGAAACTCGCTTCATGCTCAACAGGCTAAAGCCCACAAAAAAGCACACCTTTTCAGGTGTACTCTTATAAATTTATTCTAGTTCTGCAGCTCCCGTATTTAATTCATAGTAACGGCCTTTTAGATTCATCAACTCCTCATGATCGCCTCTTTCAATTATTTCTCCATGTTCCAATACCATTATAGCGTCAGAGTCACGAACAGTAGACAGTCTATGGGCTATTACAAAGGTCGTTCTTCCTTCCATCAACTTATCCATGCCTTCTACAATAAGCTTCTCAGTCCTTGTATCTACAGATGATGTAGCTTCATCAAGTATTAGAATTGTAGGATCTGCAACTGCAGCTCTTGCAATGGACAGCAACTGTCTCTCACCCTGAGATAGGTTCATGCCGTCTGCTGTCAGCATAGTATCATAACCATTGGGAAGGTTCTTGATGAAATAATGGGCATTAGCAAGCTTTGCCGCCTCAATTATCTCCTCATCTGTGGCATCAAGTCTCCCATATCTTATGTTATCCTTGATAGTCCCCTCAAACAAATGGACATCCTGAAGCACAATACTCATGGTACTCCTTAAGTCATGCTTATTAATTCTTCTTATATCTATACCATCAAATAATATAGTGCCATCATTTATCTCATAGAACCTGTTGATAAGGTTTGTTACGGTGGTTTTCCCTGCACCGGTAGAACCCACAAATGCAATCTTCTGACCGGGTTTGGCATAGAGATTTATATTTTTCAGCACCCTTTTCCCTTCATCATATCCGAAGTTTACATCTTTGAAAGTTATATATCCTCTAAGAGGTATTTCCTCATATTCTCCATTCTCTTTAGGTATTCTCCAGCAATATCCCTTTTCTCCGTTGCGATTTCTAACAAGGTTTACATCTCCTTGGTCAATTTCTTCTTCCTGATCTAACACTTCAAAGATTCTTTCCGCTCCTGCTAAGGCAGCAAATAATGTATTTAGTTGATTTGAAAACATGGTTATTGGTCTCGAAACAGACCTGGTATATTGCAAAAATGATGCAATGTTCCCAACACTGAGAACTTTTTTCAAAACTAAAAATGCTCCCATCATAGATACAAGGGCATAAGTAACATATGATAGATTACCCATAATAGGCATGAGCATAACTCCGTATGTAGAAGCTTGAGTGCTAGCTATGCGAAGCTGTTCATTCTTCCTAACAAATGATTCTATAGCCCGTTCCTCATAGTTAAAAACTTTAACCACTTTCTGTCCTGACATCATCTCTTCAACATAACTGTTCATATCAGCCAAGGCAGCCTGCTGATTCCTAAAATTGGTTGCGGATTTCTTGCCAACATATTTTATAGCTCTAAACATGACTATCAGCATAACTGCTACCAATAAAGTGAGTATGGGACTTAAATATATCATCATGGCAAATGTGCCTACCACTGTTATTAATGATATTGTAAACTGAGAAATTCCCTGCTCCAGAGATTGAGTAAGCATATCTACATCATTTATGAATGTAGACATCAATTGGCCGTGAGAATTTCTGTCAAAGTATGATATAGGTAGTTTTTCCATATGAGAAAACATATCCTCACGAATCCTGTGAATCGTTCTCTGGGACAGTTTTGCCATAAACAAATTTCCCAAATATTGACCCAAAGCTATGATTATTACAAACATGCCCATTATTAAAAAATATCTGATTAGAATTCTTTTCTCTTTTCCTTCAATAAATGTATCAATGATGGGACTTAACATGGCATTAGAAGCTATTTCAGCAAGAGCACCTAATATAATAAATAGTATTCCTCCAAAAAAGTAGACTTTATTAAATCTGAAATAGCTGAAGAGTCTTATCAAAGTCTTCTTCGGATCCTTTGGACGCAGATGTAAAGGTTTTGATTGCCTATTCATTGCCCAATCACTCCTTTCTGTTGAGACTCATAGATTTCTCTATATATTGGTGATACTTTCATCAAAGTATCATGATCTCCAATGGACTCTATCTGTCCTTCATGGAGTACCAATATCCTATCTGCATGTTGTATGGAGGATATCCTTTGAGCGATTATTATTATGGTCACCTTAGGCAATTCCTCTCTGAAGACTTTTTGAAGCTTTGCATCTGTAGCCATATCTACCGCACTGGTTGAGTCATCAAGTATAATAATTTTAGGGGATTTTAACAAAGCTCTTGCAATTGTAAGCCTTTGCTTCTGACCTCCCGAGAAATTGTCACCGCCTTGCTCTACTCTATGATCCAATCCATCTTTATACTTCGAAACAAATTCCCAAGCCTGTGCCTGCTTCAGCGCTTCGATGATCTCTTCATCAGTGGCGTCTTCTTTTCCCCATTTCATATTGTCACGGATGGTTCCGGAAAACAATGTATTCTTCTGAAGCACAAAAGCTGCCTGATCACGAAGGATTTTTATATCATAATCTCTTACATCCACTCCTCCTATTACCACTGAACCTTCATTGATATCATATAGCCTGGGTATCAATTGAACCAAGGTGGACTTGGACGAACCCGTTGAACCAATAATACCAATAATCTCTCCCGATTTGATGCTTAAATTTATATCCTTAAGCACTTTCTCCTTACTGCCGGGATAGGAAAAACTTACATTATAGAAGCTTATTGAACCATCCTTCATCTCTTTTACAGGTTCTTTCGGTTCCTTTATTTCAGACTCCGTATTTAGTACTTCCAGAATTCTGCTACCTGAAGCAACACCTCTCATAAGCTGCATAAAGAACATTGAAATCATCATAAGAGACATTAATACCTGAGTTATATATGTAATGAAAGAAATCAGCTCCCCGCTTCCCATGGAACCAATCATTACCTGCCGTCCTCCATACCACAGTACAGCGATGATAGTAGAATATATCATCAGATTTACAACAGGAGTAAGTGATAGAATCAATGAGATTGCCTTTAGAGCTGTATCTCTTAAATCGTCATTCCTTTCTTTGAATCTTCTTTCTTCATGATCTTGCCTGTTAAAGGATTTTACAACCTTTATGGCAATCAAATTCTCCTGAATGATTGCATTTACTCTGTCTATACGCGATTGAAGCTTCTTAAAGAGCGGACCCGCTTTATATAATACTACAGCTATTGCAATTACAGTAATGGGTATTACAATCATAAAGACTTTTGCTAGAGATGAATTTATGGTAAAAGCCATAATAAGAGCAAATATCAACATAAAAGGAGCCCTTACAGCCATTCTAAGGCTCATCATGGTAACCTGACCTATTGTATTGCAATCGTTGGTAAGTCTTGTTATAAGCGAAGGAACAGTCAATTGATCAAGATTTGTGAAGGAAAAGCTTTGAATCTTTCTGAAAGTTTCTTCTCTTATTTCTGCGGCAAATCCATAACCGGCTCGGGCACCGCAATGGGCACTTAAAACACCGAAGGTCATTGCCAGCAATGCTGATATTACCATAGCTATTCCCAATTTTACAATGTATTGAATGTCTTGATTTGCAATACCTACATCAACAATACGTGACATTATATAGGGTATTATAATATCTGCCAACACTTCCAATATCATAAATAAAGGACTTAAAAAAGCGTATATAGCATATTTTTTCATAAAAGTCAATAACTTTCTCAACATATCCCTCCTGTTCTACATGTCAGTATCAATCATTACTGGATATAATTCTGCCCAAATTATCATTAATTCTTGTCAAATAATCATAAATCTCATATAGTTCTTCACTGCTAAATCCAATGAACATATCCTTATATTTTTTATTGATATGATCCGTATACTCATCTATCATAGCTCTGCCTTTATCAGTTATAATCAATCTCTTATGCCGCATATCCGACTCCTGAGCCACTTGCTCCAGCATACTGAGGTTTAACAGCTTTTTAACTACCATGCTCATAGCTCCTTGAGTAAATCTCATCTTTTCAGCCAGTTGCTTTTGGCTTGCATTAGGAAACATGTCAATCAACATCATAAGACGCAAATGACCAAAAGTAAGGCCATACTCATCTATTTTCAATTGCATTACTTGAGTAATCTTCTGATGAGTCTCCTTCAACTTTATCGCCACATCTAATTCTAACACATTTACACCTCCAAATACTTTAGTGCTAAAGTATATAAAAACAATACTTAAATGCTAAACTAATTTTTCTCTAAAGTCAATAACTTATTCATTGATTTAAAAATGGGGACTATGCTACTATAAAAGCAATAGCTTAACTTTATGTCATTTCTTTATAAAAGGAGTGGGTGAAATGAATATTAAAGATGAACTTATTGAACTGATAAAAAAATCAGTGGCAGAATCAGAAGAAAGAGACTTTTACCGACAACCGCTGATTGGATTTTCTTCCGCCAATGACCCATTATTTAAAAACATAAAAAACAATGCAGGACTCCAACACCTTTATCCTCAAGATATTCTTCCTGAAGCAAAAACAGTGGTATCCTTTTTCATTCCTTTCTCTGAAAGCGTTGTTTCCAGCAATCGAGTAGGCGATACAGTTTCTATCGAATGGGCTGAATCCTATGTGAAAACTAACAAGCTAATCAATGATATATCCGAAAATATGATTGATTTTTTGGTGCAATTTGGAATAAAGGCAGCAACAGTGAAAGCAACCCACAACTTTGATGAGAAAACCTTGACCTCCGGATGGTCCCACAGAAGTGCTGCCTACGTGGCCGGCCTAGGAAAGTTCGGTGTAAATAGAATGCTCATAACTAAAGCAGGAAGTGCAGGAAGATACGGTACCGTAATTATGTCCCAGGAAATATTCCCTGATGAGAGAACAGAAGAAGAATACTGCCTATACTATAAAAACGGCAGTTGTTTGAAATGCGTTAAAGCCTGTCCTGTCGATGCCCTTAGCATTGATGGTTTCAATAGATTCCAATGCTACAACCGATTACTGGATATATCACAGCAGTTCACTGATATTGGGCTATGCGATGTTTGCGGTAAATGCGTAGTTTCCTGTCCTGTTGCAATTATTGATAAGTAATATTAAAGCTACAGTAATTGACTCAGCTGTAGCCTTAATATTGAATATAAAGTTTAATATTTCTAGCTAATTCTTTTAATGAAATATGAATTACATGATTTGATATGGTTTTACATATTTATGCATTTATTATATAATGTATTTGTACATATAAACAAGTGTAAAGGAGATATAAATATGGCAACTGCAGTTGTGATTTTGTTTATTGGTCTATTTACTACTATTTGTACTTTATTAAAACCAGACTTCTATTGGGAAAACAGAAAAGCTGTAGCGTTAAGGAAGCTTGTTGGAGATCGTATTGCGGCTATCTTTTATCTTATTATAGGCATTTTATGTATTGGTTTTGGCATTGCTATTTTATTAGAATTATTGTAGATGTAATTATATGAAATATTTTCCACGATATCCTCATAAGTTTAAGGCTCTAATTGCATCATCATAGGATTCTACTTTCTTTCTATTCCTTTTTAAATATGCAGATATACTCGTGTACTATATTTGTTCTATAAACACAGGAATTACTCACTGCTTTCAGAGTACTGTGTTCCTTCCTGCTATCCCATATTATTAAATCATCTATTATAAATCCAATATCAGCCATTATATTAGCTAAATCTATGTGTAAAGGATATAACCTGTCTCTTTTTCTCATATCCATTACAATAACAATACACATTTTATTTGGTTTCAAAACTTCATACACTTCTGAAAAAGCCTTTGCTAGGTTACTTAGATAGCAAGAATAGCTGCTTGTCTTTCCTATATTCTTATGCAATAAGGTAAAATCATTTTGCTTTTTATGTCCTGCATGGTTTCTATGGTACATATTCAACCATGGTGGCGTAGCAATGCAAAGATCCACTGATTCTTCATATAGATATTTGGTAATATTAATACAGCTATCTTCGATTATTTCATAACTATCTCTATGCCCCTCTAGCCTTTCTATAACAGCAGATATGTACTTTTCATTTATTTCAAATCCAATGGCTTTCCTATCCAAAGTATTTGCTACCTCAACAGTAGTCCCATCACCCATGAATGGATCAAGAACAATTTCCTTCGGACTTGTAAACATCTTGATTATTCTTTTGATCACATCTACTTTTTTTCCACACCATAGGCTATTTAAGCATTGAAGCCATTCATCATAATCATCATGAAATTCATTATCAATCATCATATCTGTATCCAATGGCTCATCCCCCTTTTTGCATGTCTATGCATAAAGGATTGTCCATAATTACTGGAATTTGCATAATTTATCGACCCATGCATAACTTATTCCAGTGCATATAACTTTATATGACTGTTGAGCTTAACTATACTTCTCATTGAGGAACCTTCCACGTTGAAAGAGCATATTATAATTAAAAAAGGCTTTCTTTGGAAGCATTTATATCAATCAATGAAGCCTTTCGTCCGCGTTCTACTGAATCTAAACTCCATTAGAAGTCAAGATTCAGTATGAACCTGATTAACACTTCATTATTTCAGGGAGTGCTTTCGTTACTCTCCATTAAGAATTGTTTTAGAAATCCACTAGGTCAAGTTTATAGCAAGGTAGCATTATACTTTCCTGTGGTTTATAAAAGCTATGAAAGGAGTAAAACCATGAAAAACTCATATAAGAATCATCCATGGCCTTACTACATGAACATGTGCCCTTATTGGTCCAATCAATACTTTTATAATCATGAACTATGGGAAGATTTTCTGGAGGATTATGACGGATGCGAAGAATATGCCGAAGATTATAATAGTGCGTATAGCCATACATGGAAAAAGAATTGCTGCAGTAACACCAGATTAAAGGATTATGGTCCTAAACCTCTTGTCATTAATATTGAAGCGGCTGCCAAAGAAAATAAAAATTTTCGTACTGCTTTATGGACAGGAAAGCATTTACAGCTTACATTGATGAGCATTGATGTAGGCAAAGACATTGGCTTAGAAATTCACCCTTACCTGGATCAATTCATAAGAATCGAAGAAGGCCAAGGAATCGTTAAAATGGGAAGCAGAAAAGACAAGTTGGATTTTGAGGCAAGAGTATCCGGCGATTTCATATTAATAATACCTGCAGGAACATGGCATAATCTGATAAACACAGGAAATAAACCCATCAAACTTTACTCAATTTATTCGCCACCTCAACACCCTTGGGGTACAGTTCATAAAACAAAAGCAGATGCAGAAGAAGCAGAGAAAAGGCAAAACCGTTAACTCTGCTTCATAAATGGTAGAATCCTCCGAGAAAGCATTTATTTTAATACTATCTTTTTATAGCTATAAAATAGTTGATAAATGTAAATAAACCAAGGCTTATAACATTATAAAGGCTAAACAATCCGATATATTTTCTGCTGCTTCCGGGATTATCCTTTACAAATAATTTGTAGGATATTACACTTGCTAAAGATGCGATTATAGTTCCCATTCCTCCGATATTAACACCTAGCAGCAGCTCCTTCCAATAAGTAGTAAATTTCGATAGAAAAATAGCACATGGTACATTGCTAATAACCTGGCTTAACAAGATGGAACTGAAATAAGTTTGTACCGGATCATCTAAATTTTGCTTCATAAACTCAGCTACCGAAGGTATATTGGAAATATTCCCTATAAAAATGAAAAAACAAACAAAAGTAGCCAATAACAAATAATCCACTTTCAGTAAAAGCCTCTTATTTATAAAAAATGTTATTATCAATGTGGCTATAAAAACTATCTTATAATTAATTACATCAAAAACAGATAATATTATTATGATAAATAGCAAGGCCCATATTGTGGCCTTTTTTTTATCCTTAATATCTACATTTCCCAAATTCAACTCATACTCAATTTTTGAGCTTCTAAGGCTTCGTACACATAACCATACCAATCCTGATACAGCTAAAAAACTGATAGATGCAAAAAACTGAGAAGCTGTAAGCCTATAATAAGAAAAAATATACAGATTTTGAGGATTGCCTATAGGCGTCAAGCTGCTGCCCAAGTTAGCTGCCAAAGTTTGAAGTATAACTGTAACAAGCATGTCCATATCCGATTTTCTGCTGATAATCAATGTCAAAGGCACAAGAGTTATGAGAGCCACATCATTGGTAATAACCATAGATGAGAAAAAGCTCAATAATACCATCACAAGAGATACCTTACGGCTATCTGTGCATTTATTCAGTATACTTACAGCAACTTTATCCAGAAAGCATAGTTCCTCAAAGGCTTTAACCACTACCATCAGATTGAATAAGCAAGCCAGAACTTCAAAGTTTATATAGTCCGCCTTAGGTCTTGACAAGGTACAGCTTATCAATGCCAGTATAAGAGAAATTGAAAATACAGGATCCTTTTTAAATAATTTCATTACATTATCCGGTTTTAATCTGTCCATACTTCTGCTTCATCCTTACTTCATTTAGTTATTATCTATATAATTCCAAAAAACGTCATTATAATCTATTTTTCCAAACACATTAATTCTACCACCAACTTGCACAGTTTTAAAGTTTTATTCAATACATTACTGTCTTAAATTAATTAACAATATATAAGGTCTCATTCATACTATAACGAAATCAAAAACAATATCCTGTTATTGCTATACAGATCACAGGATATTGCTTTATCTCTCCTAGCAACAAATATTGAATATTATATAATATAAAGTTTAACATTCGAATAAGTACCACAGAAACCTATGAAAACCGAATTCTCTGATGTTATCCATAAATATGGTTCTGAAGCTTTTCTACTCAACTGCGGTCCCTTTTAACATGATTTCAGAAATATTTGCTAACTCACCAGCCATTGTAGCAAAGTCTTGGCTGGTTTGGGTCATAGTCTGTATCGATTCTTCTTGGTTTTGCACAGTATTATCAATAATTTCCACTTTTTCGTTCACAAGAGCAATTGAGTCTTGTATTTTACTTAATAAAGTTTGAATACTATTAACGGAATTAGCACATTCAATAGCCAATTTCCTAACTTCTTGAGCCACAACGCCAAAGCCTTTACCTGCTTCACCTACACGAGCAGACTCAATTGCAGCATTAAGTCCTAGAAGATTAGTTTGGTTAGCTACATTTCGAATAAATTCCACTATCTTATCAGTTTCCTTAATGGTATTAACCAGGTCGCTGCTCAGCTGTCGAAGTTTACCGCAGACATCTGTTAATTCTTGAGCACCTATCCCCATTTTCTCCATACTAGCTGTAAACTCTTGCGTGGATGCAGCTAAATCAAATGAAATGCTTTTAATTTTCTCTTGATTGGTAATAGCTTGAGTTGTTATAACGCAACCAATTGTTTTCATCCCTTCTTTAATAGGATAGGCACAGGCAATATAAGGAACTCCAAAAACCGATTGCTCCTTGGTAATCATTTTGACAACCTTCTTGCCTGTTTCTATACACTCTTCGCATACCTGGCCTTTCATAGGCTCCCCTGCCTTTATTCCTAAATCAAAAGATTTTCCATGCACATAGCAGGTATAGTAACCGTCTTTGATTACCGATACTCCAATATCTTCAATAGTAATATCATTAAGATATGGGGCTAACTCTGTAAATAATTGTAAAACTTCTTCTCCTGTATGTTTCATACCATTCGCCTCACTTATACATTTTTATGTATCATTCAACTATGAACATAAAATTCTATTATAATCGAGCAAAAATTATAATAATTCCTTAATTTTTATTTATTTCTACAAAATTTTGTTTTTACCTTCTTTTTAACATAAATGCATTTTGATTCATATTTTCCTGCATGAATGTGAACAGCTTTTTATGGGTTGTAAAAACCTCTTCTGATGCTAGCTCAGAAGAGGTTTTTTAGAAATATCTATTTATAAATTACAGTTGGAACTTTTTTCTTATAAGCATATTCTGTATATTATCACTTGGCTTGCCTGATGTGCTTAAACTTATTAGCCGCTGCTCTTCAATATAGTTTTCTAGCTCTGCTTTCAATGCTTGATCCTCAGTCTCAGCATAAACCTTCAATGCAGATTCGACTCCCGCAGGACCTGATTGATATAGGATGGTAACATCAAAATCTTTTAATGTTCCTGCAAGATATCTATTAGCATTGTAATTTGCAACAAAGCCGTCCGGATTGAGCAGACTAAAACCGCAAATCATCAGTGCGGCAGTAATGAGCGAAAGCCTCATAATTGAAAATTGCCATTTCTGCAATGCTATAATAGCACTGAAAACCACTGTAAGAAAAATCATGAACAAGCATGGCAGAAACCTTCTTATTGAAAGTCCATAGACACTTATATAAAGTGCCATTTTACTGAAAGCTGTAGCAATAAGCAATAAAGTAAGCAATGATAGCACGCAATTTAATATTTTTAAATATCCCTTTTCAGTTTTTTTGCATATATGGTTTGCTAATATTAGCAATGATAGATTGATGGTTGCAATCTGACACAACTCAAAGAACCCACTTCTGGCATATTCAGAATAAACCTGCCATCCTTCAGGTATTCGACCTGCAAATGCTGAGAAAAAGTAAGGAATTTGAGTTCCTACGAAAACTATATATAATCCGCATATTGCACCCAGAGTAGTATAAATGGTTATGGATGTCAGTATTCTCATGGAATCAGCTGTTTGCTGAAGATTTTCTTCTTTAAATGTTCTACAATATCTCTTGTGAACACAACCTGCCACTAGGCCAAATATATAGGCAGACATTGGAATTGCAATAATCATGTTGAATATGATATCCATAAACTGATTCTGCAACAAAAGATAGAATTCATAGGTACCATGTGCAATTTTTGAGAAGCCTCCACTATCAGCTCTCATCAACAACGGAAAAACCATTCCAGCAATAATTATAGCCAGCAACAAACCCAGCGCAATTGATGAAAACTGCTTCCCAGAACCTTTTTTTGCATTCTTGGTAAAAGAAATACTCTTATACTGACAGCTGAAATTCTTAAAAGGAATAACAAACAAAGCATTAATACTATCAATGATTAGTAAATTGCTGGTTTTGCCCAATATTTGCTGTTCTGTGGCACAAACAACAAAATAAACTGCTGAACAAAATAGAAATAAGCTTCTCCATGGTTCCAAACCATTGTTCGCATACATGGAATAACTGATGCTCGTAAGCAAAACCATTACAAGCCAAAAAAGTCCTGTTCTAGGAATCTTGAAACCCTTTTTAATGATATACATTGTAACTGCAAAACAATAGCCAATTGAAAATATGGTAACTCCCCAACCCTGCCATGACGAAAACACTACCCATCTGACAAAGAAAAATCCTAGCACATAAGCAATTATGGCAAAAAAGCTGTCTTTCTTATCTGTTTCAAAAGGCTCTCTTAACTTAGCCGCTTCAGTTGCCTTAGATTCACCATTTATCAATAATGCTTTATTATAACTTGAAAAACTATCGTTCAATTTTTTTGCCTCCTTTTTTAAGCTTTTTCGCTATATTCCAATATATCTCCAGGTTGGCAATCAAGAGCTTTGCATATTGCTTCCAGTGTAGAAAACCGTATTGCTTTAGCCTTTCCAGTCTTGAGAATGGAGAGATTAGCCTGACTTATACCAATTTTTTCAGCCAGCTCACTGGATGACATCTTTCTTTTTGCCATCATCACATCTAAATTCACTATAATTGGCATATCTTTCCCTCCTCATCATATGGTGTATTCCGATTCATTCTTTAGTTCCACAGCCTCGGCAATAATATTTTTAATAACTCGTACAATGAGACCCATGAAAGCAGCGGCAACAGCAACAAATATCCAAGGAAAGTAGTATGTAGTTGAGACAAAACTGATAATTGCTCCCACAAAGCAGCACCATGAAATATGTCTTAGATATTCCACATTCGCTGTAATGAATACTTGTTCCAAATCTATGTGATGTAGCAAACGATAAAGATAAAAGAGCAGTAATGCTGCTGGAATGCTTCCAGAATAGATGGTAAACAGAAAAAAAATCTTCCTTCCTACCAAATAAGATCGCGAAAAACCTATAAACCAATTCACAATCCATGGTGCTGTAATAACTACACCAATTAGCATTGCTGAAAAAGCCAAAATGCAAAACTTGCTTAGAACAATTGATTTCTTATCGTTCCACATGGAATCACCCTCCAAAATATAGTAACAAAATATCTTTCCATTATTTGTAGTATAACACAGTACTTATTGATTTACAATATAATTTTATTGTTTTTCGATAATTTTTTTATGTTTTTTATTATATGCATCGTGCCTCACACTAATTCAAAAATGTATATAAACTTTGCAATAAGAAAGACCGGGAACATAGATTCCCAGTCTGTTAATTCAATTACATGATATATATTCTTATTTTAAAACTGCATTGGCTATCAACTTGTCAAACTTCCTTATATCAACGCCTCTTTGCAGATTCACCTTTATATGTCCTGCCCTAGTCCAAAGCTCCACTTCTGCATTTAGATCCAAAAACTTTCCGGCATTTTCTGTAGACCACATATTAATGGATGAATAGGGTAAAGAATATATTTCAACTTTTTTTCCTGTAATACCTTGAGCATCTCTTACAATCAATCTTTTATTTGTAAATATTGCAGTATCTCGGAATGTTTTATAGGCGGCAACTGCTTCTTCTCCTTCTACTAATAAATCATTGACATCACTTGGTATAGGACATTCAGATACAAATGTCCAACTTAATATATTAGCTACATCCGCCATAATATCACCTCCTTATTTATAAGTATAATACTATTTTCTATAATATCCATTTATTCTCCTGATATTTCGTATCCATTCTTTGCGAATTCTTCTCTTATTTTATCCATAGATATATTTTTCATAGAAGCACCTTTGGGAATAGTCATAAATCTACCTGCCGTATTGATCATTCCAGGATTTGTAATGCTCTCAAAACCCAAATTTTTCATTATCTCAATAACATCAGGATAATCTTTGCAAATTTCATATACGCTCTTTGTTATGTTTATTTTCTTTCTCATACAATCAACCTCTCTACAGAATTATTGACATTGATGTCAATCAACTATTGAAATCTCAGTTAATAGTATCTCATATTGCTGTCATAATTAAAATCTGAACTATCTACACTGCATCCTCACTGTCAAGCTTTCGTCATAGAACTTTACCCAGCCATCTTTGGCTTTTCCAAAAACTTTTCTAAGATATGGTGTTCAAACTTCTGTACATGGCTATGTTGAGAGTTTTTTAAATAGTAGACACATAATATATGAAGTGCTCTAGTACAGGCAGTATAAAACAACAATCTTTCTTCTTCACAATTATAGTTTCCATCTCCTGCATTATAAATAATCACTACATCGAATTCTAATCCTTTAGCAAGATAAGAAGGTATTATTACAACATCATTTTTAAATTCTTCGTTTTCATCTATTATGGTTTTTACAAAAATTTTGTTCTTTAGACGGCTATAAACATCATTTGCTTCTTTTTTAGTCCTTGTAATAATACCAATGGATTTATAGCCTTTATTCTTATATTTCTCTACATCTTCAATAATTCTTTTATTAATTTCCTCTTCTTGAGAAAAACCAAGGATCAAGGGCTCATCTCCAGGTCTTTCTATAAACTCATCTGAAGACTCATTCTTCAAAATCTTTCTTGTAAATTTTGCGATTTCCATTGTAGATCTATAGCTTTTAGTCAAGTTCATGATACATGTACTATCTTTTGGGAATAAATGTGAAATATTATTATAATCTCCAACATTCATATAGGGGTTAATAGCTTGATTGAGATCGCCCAACATAGTTATGTTTGCATGTTTAAAAAGCTGATATAGAATTTCATATTGAAGTGGCGTGTAATCCTGAGCCTCATCTATAATAACATACTTGATATCTGAAGTTTTGGGTAATTCACCCAATGATATTTTTAGATATAGCATAGGAATCTGATCTTCATAGTAAAGCTGTCCTGCTTTGAGATTTTCCATTGTAAATATTTTTACTTCATCAATTATCTTTTCACTAGTTTTATTTACTAAAAAAAGCTCCATTTTTTCAATAAAATGCTTGTATATTTCTACTATTTCAAACTTAGTCATCCTATCAATTTCAGAATGAACATCCTTTAATTCGTCCCTTATGCTAGATTTGGCTTTTTTCATGATTTCTTCTTCATCCATTCCAGAATTGTCATCAGCAAGTTTGCCAGAGATTTCTTTTATCTTTTCCTCTACATGAGGTTTTAAAAGGAACATAATTCTTCTTCTAATCTTATCTAATCTATTTTTCAGCGAAAGCCTTGAATAATCATTATAATAAAGCTCTTTAAGCTCATCAGAAGATATTATCAATTTATTTGAAAAATAAATATCATTAAAATCTTTTTCTCCTTCAGCAACATAAGCTGCATATTTCTTTAGCATATTTGCAAATTCAATTGATGATTTGAATTTTATATTTTGTATTCTCTTTTGATAGCACGGTTCATCCTTTGATGTTAAAATATACTCCATCATATCATAGTAATCTTCCTTTTTTAATTCACAATCAAGAGCCTTATGCATATATTCTTTAAAGGTGGTCTGTATCATATTGTCTTCTCCAAGCTGTGGTAGAACATCTGATATATAGTCATTAAAAATTCTATTTGGTGAAAATATTATTATGTTTTCAGGTGATACCTTGTTGCGGTGCTTATAAAGAAGATAAGCAACCCGATGAAGGGCAATTGATGTTTTTCCGCTGCCAGCAGGCCCTTGCACAATCAAATATTTGTACTCTTCATTTCGTATTATTTTGTTCTGTTCTCTTTGAATGCTTGTTACAATGGTCTTCATCCTATTGTCACAGCTTCTTCCCAATACCTCCTGCAGTATCTCATCATCAATTTTCAGATTGCTGTCAAACATATATTCCAGCTTCCCGTTGGATATTTTATATTGCCTTTTCAATATCACTTTACCCTTAATAATTCCTTCAGGACAATTATAAGCTCCCTCACCGATTTCATAATCATAAAAAATACTGGAAACTGGTGCTCTCCAATCGTATACCAATATATCACAATTGTTGTTTATCAAATTTGCAATTCCAATATAATATTTTTCAGGATTATTATTTCCGTCTTCTATGAAATCAAACCTCCCAAAATAGGGTGATTCTACTATTCTCTCATACTTTTTTTCAATCTTTTTTATAAAACTATAAGTCCTCTTTTGCCTTTTTATAATATCTATGAATGACATAAAATCTACAAGCTGATCCAGGTTGCTTTCTATAGAAATGGAACCTATCTCTTCCCATAGCTGCCGTTGTATTTCTATATTTTCCATCCTTAACTTCATGCAAAGTTCACGCTTTTCATCAAGCTGCCTATAGGCTTCTTTCAGTACAACATCCAACCACTTGTTTTCTTCTATCCATTTATAGTCGTTGATTTTCATGACACAACCTCCTGAAAATAATAAATATTTTATTCAGCTATATTGACATTGCTCGCGTTTTGTTATATAATTAAATTAGGGTTATTATGCATATGAGCCTATAAACGCAAGCTGATTCTACTATATCATTTTCCAACTAGTCATGTCAATGATATATGAAACATAATATTATGAATGGCAACTTTTCTGGCAATTTATGGAGTAAAGTCTATATAATACAATATAGCTTTTACTCCATAAATTTTAAAAAGCAAAAACCCAGTATAACCTAAAGTTCTTGCTTTTTTACAAAAATGAGCCCCATACAGCAATTCAATTATAATATAAATCTACTCACAGCAGAGTTAAGTTCTTCTGCCATTCTTTCCAGCTCCTGAGATGATGCTGCTACTTCCTGTATTGCAGCTGTCTGCTCCTGAGTGGAAGCTGATATTTCTTCTGTTGATGCTGCAGCTTCCTCACTTATTGCAGCTGTGCTGTTAATAGATTTTGCAATATCTTTACTTCTGTTTGCCACAGCTTGTATCAACTTATCAATATTTTCAATTTGGGATACTATACTCTCAATCTCGCCTACTATCATTCTAAAAGCGTCTCCGGCTTCACTTACTATTACAACACCTTCATCAACTTCTCTAGTACTTTCTTTCATATTATTTACCGCTATTTCTATTTCTTTATAAATATTTTCTACGACCTCAGCAATTTGCTGAGCATAACCATTGCTTTGCTCTGCAAGTTTTCTTACTTCATCAGCAACTACGGCAAAACCTCTTCCATATTCTCCTGCTCTTGCAGCTTCTATTGCAGCATTTAATGCCAATAGATTTGTCTGCTCCGATATATTCCTAATAACATCTACTATATCATTGATTTTCTTTGATTCTTCTCCCAGCATGTCAATAACATTAAATGTTTCCATAGACGTTTCCTGTATAGATTTAATTTTATGTACTGCATTTTCAGATACCACAAGACCGTTGCTTGATGCCTCCAGTACTTTCCTGCTTCCTTCAACTGCTTTAGTAACATTAATAGACATATTTTCAATCTCATTGCTTGCATCATTTATATTATTACTGATATTCTGCATTTCTTGAGCCAGTTCTGCAGAACCTTCTGAAAGCTGATTTACAGTAGTTGCTATGTTCGCACTTATGGTAGATGCTTCCTCTGATGTTGTTGCCAGTTGATGACTTGAAGATGTCAAAGCCTTAGAAGTCATACTAATTTTTTCGACCAGTTCTTTCAAACCATCAACCATTTGGCTTATGCTCATAAACATTTGCCCAATTTCTCTTGTACTTTGCTGTTTTTTTATATTAAGCTTAAGATTACCTTTAGCAATTTCATTGGCAATAGACACCGATTCTACAATAGGTTTACTTATTGAAGAACTTAAAAATAAGCCAAGTGTCAAAGCCAATAAGAAACCTATTATTATAGCAGCTGCAAGGAACACAGATATACTGGTATACATTACCTTAGCATCTGCCTTTTCATTATTAGCATATTCTACATTCAATGCAACAAGCTTTTCCAGTTGTGCTTTAGAATTAGCATAATACTTATCATTTCCACTAAGATTTTTTATAAGCATCATGGTTTTTATTTCTTCTGAATTAGATTCATTGTGCTGTTTAGCAAGTTCAACAAAATCATTGATGTTATTTTTCCATGCATTCCAAAATAGATTAAAATCATCTCTTAATTTTTTTTCATCTGCCGTTGCCGACATTTCATTATATGCTTTCCATTCGCTTTCTATTTTGCTAAATGCATTATCTATATTATTTAAATGTTCCTTATAATCTTTACCGTTAATTGCATTTAACAAAATACTATTAACCGAATTATTAATCGAGGTCTGAGCTTCTGATACAATTAGCAATGATTGCACGCTTGGAAGCCTTCGCTCGGTAAAATCCTCCTGAATCTTGTACATTTTATTTGTTGCACCATACCCAATAACTCCTACTAATGCAACAATAAATGCCACAACTAAAAACCCTGAAATCAACTTTGTACGTATTCTTAAACTTTTGGGAAGCTTCATCCATTAAATCCTCCTCTTTTTCAATTCAAAGTATATGTATAGTAATCACTACCAACTATTGACACTTGTTATTACATAATAGTATTATATCACAAAAACCAGACAAGCTTATGTATAATTTTTATTTTTTGTATATTTTTATAAGCTGTTGTCTATTGAGCATGAAGCAATCTTTTAAAAATGACCTAGCAGGACATCAAGATTTATGTGACTTTTTTAAAAAATATTTCATCAACAATATATGATTAATGTTTATGCTAAAATATAAAAACAGCAATTATTATACATTCCGTCTTAATTGACAAAGTCATCAGGTCTGATCAAAATAAAAGCCAGCACATTTAAGCGCCAGCTTTTATTTTATCTTGATATAGAGTTGATTATTGTGGATTCTGAAGAGCATTTTGGAGTGTATCTACATACTCCTGTCCTATAGCTTTACCTATTGAATCATATACACCTTGTGCTTTTTCAAGCATTTGGTCTATGAAAGCATTATCAAGCTCAATTACTTCTATACCCCCGTTTGCAAGCTTTTGTCTGTTTTCAGTATCTATTGTAGCTAATTTTGCTTCAATTTCCACTGCAGCCTCATTTACTGCCTGTTGTAAAGCAGCCTGATATAATGGATCTAAGCTTTCATACTTAGAGTTATTGATAAGGAATTGGTTGCAGTATAGTATGTGATGAGTTAACACCAAGTACTTCTGAACTTCTTGCAAGTTTGCACCAGCAGAAGTATCAGTTGCATTTTCCTGTGCATCTACAAGACCCTGCTGCAAAGAAACATAAACTTCTGACCATGGAAGTGGTGTTGGAGCTGCTCCCAAAGCTTTCCAGAAGGCCATATGGTTTTGATTTTCCATAGTTCTTATCTTCAGGTTCTTGAAATCATCAATAGTGCTGATCTTCTTGTTGGAAGTTGTCTCACGGAAAGTAGCTGCTTGTAAATAATGCATTACACGCATGTTCTTTGCAGTATAAGCCTCATTAATCTTGTCAAAGAATGGGCTCTTATTCAATGCATAGTCAATAGTCTTAGCATCATACTTTGCAAATACCAACGGAAGGTCAAATATTGCTACTTCAGGCACAAAGTTAACTGTCTGAGCTGTTTGACATACTACAAAGTCAATATCTCCTGCAAGCATCTGAGACTGAAGCTCCTGGTCATTACCAAGCTGACTGTTTGGATAATACTCTACTGTCAGTTTTCCGCCTGTAATTTCGGAAACCTTCTTAGAAACTAGTTCACCGAAAAGCTGAGCTGCAGCACCCATACTTGCGTTATCAGCACCGATAAGTACTACAGGCTTCAATGCATCATAGCCACTTGCACCTTCTGATGACTGTCCTCCAGACTGCTCTGTAGGTTGTGTTGATGGTGTTTTGCTAGAACAAGCTACTGGAACTAATGCCATAACTAACACCATTAACATGATTAGTAGTTTTTTCATTTTCTTTCCCCCTTTTTTTCTTAGGTGTATATTATACCCCGATTCCTGTAATGCAGGAATATAAAACACTATTGTATTTCCTACATTACAAAAATACAAGATATTATACCATATTTTCAGTTTTACAGAAACACAAGGCTAAACCATGGAACATAAGTTATCATAAACAACGCTATACCAAATGCTACTATGAAGGGAATAGCTTTTTTAGCCACATTCATAGGTGGTAAATTAGATAATGTACCTGCAACGAATAAATCCAATCCAAAGGGCGGTGTTGCCAATCCGATTGACAAGCAGCATACCATTATTACACCAAAATGTACCGCATTCACTCCCATAGCCTGAACAGCCGGCAGCAAGATTGGCGCCAATATTACTATTGCTGGTCCTGTATCCATAACCATTCCAAGTAATAAGAATATGATTACGATAGCTGTTAATACGGCCAAGCTTGATGAGAAATTGTTAACTATAAAGCCCTCAATCAATGCTGGAGCCTTAGCCAATGCCAATACTCTACCAAAGGCTGTTGCAAAGGCAAGTACAAAGCAAAGTGGAGCATAGGTCTTTACAGAGCTACCAAGGAAAGGTATGATCTGTTTAATAGTAAAGGATTTATAGATAACCAAAGAGACAAATAAAGAATAGAACACTGAAATACATGCTGCCTCTGTTGGTGTTACTATACCGGAATAAATACCTCCCAATACTATTACAGGTGATAACAAAGCCCAGAAACTCTCCTTAAATAATTTAAGAAATCCCATGGAGCGAAGCTCTTTCATCTTGGCGTTGATTTTTTCTCTGTCTTCTCCATTTTTTAAGCAATAGTAAACTGCATAGGCCATCAAGAAAAATCCGATTAGTATACCTGGTATAATTCCTCCTAAGAAAAGTGCACCTGTTGATACACCTGTAGCCAATGAGTAAAGAACAAAAGGTATAGATGGAGGTATAATAACTCCAAGTCCTCCTGCTGTAGCTATCATACCTGCAGTCCAGGTCTTGTCATAGCCTAATTCTACCAAGAACGGAATTACCATGGATCCTACAGCTGCAGTTGTTGCTGGTCCTGAGCCTGAAATAGCTCCATAGAATAAGCATGTAAGAATAGCCGCACAAGGCAGTCCTCCAGGCAATCCGCCTACAAAGTAAGCAAAGAAGTTGTACAATCTCTTAGATATACCACCCTCGGACATGAGTACTCCCCCAAGGATAAAGAGAGGTACTGCCAAAATAGGTGTACTATCTGCACCAGCAAATGTATTTGCAATCATCTGCTGAATAGAGCTTCCTGGTCCTCCTAAAACAAGGGGTGTCATAGCTCCCATTACCATACTTACTCCTATAGGAATCGCACATGCAAGCGTTACCAAGAATACAATAAATACCCACAATGCCATTATGCTTTACCCCCTGTCTTATTTGCACCAGCAGCATTAACCTGTACTTCCTGCTGTGCTTCTTTCAGTGTAGCTTCCAATGTTGTCTCAGCCTTTTCATCGAAATGCTTGATATTGTAGATTATTAACTCTACTGTACGGAATACAGCCAAACCGAATCCTATAACCGTAGCCGTATACATAAAGCTCATGGGAACACCCATTGCAGTTGAAGCCTGTCCCATTGTTTTGATTTTGCCAGTATAAATTATTGAATATCTGAACAAAATACCAAATATTGCTAACATTATTATGTTTCCAACTATCTCTATGGACTTACGCACCTTTAGAGGAAATAAATCCATTAATACGCCTACCTTAAGCATATTTCCCTTCTTTACCGTATATCCAAGAGAAAGAAATACTGACCAAATATAGCAATACCTTGAGAATTCTTCAGGCCAGGTCATGGAAGCTGCAAAGGTTCTTGCAATGATCTGTGCCATCATAACACAGGTTATGGCTGCCAGTAAAACTATCAAAATAGCTTCTTCGAAGTGCTCATCCAACCATTTGAGTACCTTCATGTTTTTCCCCCTTCCAATTTTATGAGCAAACTAAACTCATTTTAGCCCGTTATTTCTCTTCTTTTCCTGCGAGAATATCCATGAGTTCCTGACGCATCGCTTCTATAGGCGCCTCTTTGCCACTCCAGAGTTCAATTTGCGCTACACCTTGATATAAGGACATTCCCAATCCATTTATTATCTTGCAGCCCACTTCTTCTGCTTCTACAAGAAATCTAGTCTTGGCAGGATTGTAAGTTGCATCAAAGCATATCTGTCCAGGTCTGAGATATTCTTTAGGAACAGGAGTTTTATCTATGCTTACAGGCATACCAAGTCCTGTATTGTTCATGAGAACATCGGAAGCTGCTACTACTTCCTTAAATTTCTCTTCATTCTGCATATCTACAGCTTCAGCTATAGGTGCAAAGTTATTATTGATGTCATCTACCAACTCCTGAACCTTTGACATAGTTCTGCTTGCAATGTATATCTTCTTTGCTCCGTTATATGCAAGTACACTGCAAATAGCTCTGGCAGCTCCACCAGCTCCAAGGCATAAGAACACAGAATTCTTTACATCTAGTTCGGGTGCTTCTTCTATCAAGGATCTGAAGAAACCTACGCCATCAGTATTGTATGCTATAAGTTTTCCATCCTTTATTACTACAGTATTGCTTGCATTCATTTTTTCGCATAGAGGATCCACTTCATCAACATATTTCATAACTTCTACCTTATTAGGCTTTGTTACAGCAAAACCTGCAAAATTCATGTGCTTAATACCATTAATTACATCACCTAAATGTTCATTATCAACTTCAGTATAGAAATACAGCATGTTTAATCCAGCTGCTCTATATGCAGCATTCTGCATTCTTGCAGCATAGGATTGAGATAGAGGTTTTCCCAGAAGAGTAATCATCTTTGTATTAATATTAACGGGCATATTAGTCTCCTCCTTGTAATTATATCTTATATCTCTTATATATTGTCAGTATTAATTTATTCATTCAATGCCATTTTCTGCAAAGTACTTTTTGGCTTTTACCAAGCATTGTGCAGCATGACCTGCCGCTCCTCTTGCAGTCATTTCCTTGGAGTTTGGTAATTCAATGGATATTGGGTTTTGTGGCATTGCAAGGAGCATACCCTTTAAGTCTATTTCGCCTTCTCCAGGATATAATCTTCCTTCTCTTGCAACTCCTGTCATGCTTGGATCATCCAATGCAGGAATCGCTCCAGGACCATCACAAAGGTGGATAAATCCAAACTTAGAACGATCTACCTTTGCTAGATCATCTGCAGATACCCTTGATCTATGCGCATGAAGTGTATCCACCATCAGATATGCATTAGGTCTATTTACTGTATTAAGCACATCTAAAGCTTCATCAAGGTTTGTAACTCCTGCAAAAGTAACAAATTCAAGATTTACTTTAAGTGAATATTTGTCAGCAAGATCACATATTTTCTCAAATTCACGATAGTAGAAGTTCTTATCCTTTGTCCATATGCTTGAGAGCACATCTGTAGCTCCCAAATCTGCCGCTGCAGCAAATGCTGATTCAAAATCCTCGACCTTCAGATCCTCTCTAACTCTTGCCAACTCAATATCCATCAGTTTAATATTATTGTCTGACAAAGCCTTCTTTATGTTATTGAATAAATCTTTATTCTGGTCAAATTGGAAAAGGGGCTCGTTAGGAAGATGCATGGGAATGGGGCGGAGGCTGACAAAGTCATATCCCGCCTCCGCAGCTATTTTTATTTGATCAACGGGGTTAGTTCCAGGTATGGTTAGATAAGCAAGGGAAAATTTTCTGGCCATAGTTATCTCCTTTCAAACTCTTTAATTTTTATGTGAAGCTGAATGATTAGGCGCTTCATATTCACCCTTTTCATTTTTCCTCACTTTACCGTTCACTACATTTGCTTTTGGTGTGTAGATATCATTTATATTCCAGCAACCAGGTGTTGGCACTGCAATGTTTTCCATTGGAACATCCAACAGGAAGGGCTTTTTGCTTGCCAATGCTTTTTCTAGTGCTGGTTTGAATTCATCGGCTGATTCTATGCGAATTGCATCAACTCCGTATCCCTTTGCAACCTCTGCCCAGTTTGGAGAATACTTTTCACCATCAGGTGTTGTAAACACCGTTCCAAACTTAGTCTGGTAATTTGAATATTCCAAGCCGGCAATTGTACCAAATGCAGAGTTGTTCATTACAATCCAAATTACTGGTATTCCCTGCTCTACTGCTGTTGCCAGTGGGCTTGGATTGATTCCGAATCCGCCGTCTCCAACAAGTGTGAGTACAACCTTATCAGGCGCAGCAAGCTTGCCTCCCAAAAGGGCTGATGCTCCGAAGCCCATAGTCGCAAATCCTGAACTGTGATGAATGCTTCCTGGCACAGTGATGTCAAACTGTTGAGCCACACCATTCTTATTCCAGCCTACATCTGTGAATATTAATGCATCCTCAGGAATAGTCTCCTTAACATCTTTCAATATTCTTTGAGGAGTCATTGGGAAGCGCCCATCCTCGGCTATGGCTCTGTTGGATTCTTTGAATTGCTCGCGATTTTTCTTTATCATTTCCCTGAGCTCTGGTCTCTTTATTCCTTCAGGACATATTTTCTTAACTTCCTCCAGTATCTGTGCTAATGCCTCTTTTAAGTCAGCTACAGCACCGATGCTTACTGGATAGTTGCGTCCGATTTCTGCTGGATCTATATCAATTTGAATGAATTCTGTCTTACTCATGTCAAAGGTTACTCCCGGATACCAACTTGAACTGTCAGCTTCTGCAAATCTGGTTCCAAGACCTAGAAGTACATCTGCATTGGCAGTAAACCTGTGAGTGAATTCAAGACCCCAGAATCCTGTCTGTCCAAGCATCAAAGGATGAGTATCAGATAAACAACCCTGTCCCATCAATGTCCTGGATACTGGTATATCAAGGAATTCTACTAAATCCTGAAGCTCTTTGGAGGCTCCTGCTGCTAGTACTCCCCCACCTGCATGAATAACTGGATTCTTAGCTTCTACCAATTTTTTAGCTATTGCTTGTGCGGCAGATGGTGCCAATCCAGGCTTAATTGTCTTATGACTGTCAAGATAAGTTCTTGCGAATAGTTCTTCATCTATTTTTTCGGAGAATACATCCATTGGCACAGATACGAGAACCGGTCCAGGTCTTCCGCTTTCAGCAAGGCGGAAAGCTTTGTCCAATATTTCTGGCATTGCCTCTGGATCATCTACCCTCCAAGCTCTCTTTACTATAGGTTTCAAAACTTCATACTGAGAAGCGTCAGTATGCATATTTATTTCCTGATGTGGATGTTTACCATAGTAATATCTTGGTACATCCCCTGCTATTACTACCATAGGTATGGAATCAGCTGCTGCATTAGCTACCCCTGTCACAGTATTCATTATGCCAGGTTCTACATGGCATAAAACTACTCCTGCTTTTTTCTTTACTCTGGCATATCCGTCAGCTGCAATAGTTGCAATCTGTTCGTTTCTAAAGGATATATACTTTACACTTTTGCTTCTGGATAGTGCATCCAGAAAACCTATTACAGTGTGACCGCAGAGGCCGAATACATATTCGACCTCACGGCGTTCCAAATAATTTACCATCAAATCAGCTACAAGTTTTTTCAAGAAATAGCCTCCTCTCAATTATACTTGTTCTTTCTCTGGTTCGTAGAATTCACCGAATAGTTCTTCATCGCTTGGTCTATCTTCAGGAATTTCTCTAGATACCCATGTAACGTTCATGTAGTGGCGTAGATTAACATTTTCAGATGTAGCATTGCCTCCCCATGTTCCGCATCCAATACTTGAAGTCATAGGCATTCCGTTAGTAAAAGATCCTGCATTGGACTTTGATTGTGGTTGTCTAACCATGATACGACCTACGCAAGCTTCAAGGGCCAATCTGTGAATATGATCATCATCAAAGGAGAATATACCTACGCTATGGCCTTTACCGCCTACTTCGTGTATAGCTTTAACTATGTTTATGGCATTCTGGAATTCGCCTTCATATTTGTGTACAGCCAATAAAGTTGTTAATTTTTCTCTGCACCATACATCTTCATAGCTAGTTGTATAAGAGCCTGTTCCTCTAGCTATAAGGAACTTGCGATCCTCAGGTATTGAGAATCCAGCTAATTGAGCCATTTTCTGTGGTGATTGTGCTACTGAATCAGGCTTACGATGGCATTCTTCATCCCACATGATCTTTTTGATGGCTTCTTGCTCTTCTTCGCTTAGCAGATAACCACCCACTGCAACCAATTCTTTAATTGCATCTTCATATATGCTCTCATGAATGATGATATTACCATCAGCAGAACATCCAGACCCGAAGTCAGATGTCTTGGACAGCATAGTGTTGTATGCAGCTTTGTGGAGGTCTTGCTTAGCTGTTTCATCCCATATCATTGTTGCATTACCTGCGCCTACACCATAAGCAGGAGTACCTGAATAGTATGCTCTTCTAACAACACCTTGTCCTCCGGTAGCAATTACCAAGTCGCATTTTGTATTTAAAGCCTCAGACATAGCTCTGTTTATCTTTGCTTTTCCTGTTCCTATGATCTGGATTAGATCTTCAGGTGCACCTACTTGTCTTAAGCCTTCACGCATAAGCTCAACTGTACGTCCGCCAGTTTTAACTGCTCTTGGATGTGGTGAGAAAATTATAGCGTTTCTGGCTTTAAGTGCGTATATAGCATTACCTGCAGGTGTCAAATCAGGATTAGTAGCTGGGATAACGCAGGAAATAACTCCTACAGGTTTTGCGTATTTAACAATTCCTTTTTCAGGAATTTCTTCGATAATTCCTACACTCTTCTGACGAAGTGCATCTCTCAATACACCTCTGATTTTATATTTCTTGTTCTCACGAGTTACAGGATCACCCATTCCACTCTCTTCTATACTCATCCTAACCAATTCTCTAAAGGTCTGAGTATTTGCTACCTTCCATGCTATAGCTCTGATAGTGCGGTCAATTTCCTCCTGACTCCATTTTTCAAATATCTTTTGCGCTGCATCAGCTCTCGCAAATTTTTCCTCTATTTCGTCTATCTGGTCTTGAGTTAGTTTTGCATAAGCTTCATCCATTGAATTCATTCTGCTCATAATAATACCTCCTAATCAAATGCTACTCCCTTTATTTTGTGTCTCATCTTTACTTTTTAATCAAATCTTTGGAACGGCCTGCCTTTAGTATATAGGAATCAGTATCGTGGCCTACCATTTGCCGTACCTTTTTTGACAGTTCAATTAATTTAACAATGTCGATGCCCGTTTCTATTCCCATTTCATCCATCATGTGTACCACATCCTCGGATGAAACATTTCCTGCAGCTCCTGGCACAAAAGGACAGCCACCCAAGCCGCAGAAGGAGGAATCAAATTGAGTCATACCTGCCTGCATTGCAGCTATTATATTAGCCATGGCCATTCCTCTTGTATTATGGAAGTGAAGCCACCATTTAACCTGTGGATATCGTTCTTTCATTTTACTGCACATTTCATAAACTTGATTTGGTACAGCCATTCCAGAAGCATCTGACAGGGATATTTCGCTTACTCCCACATTCAAGTATGCTTCAACTATACTCTGGACATCTTCTAGCGGTATCTTGCCTTCCCATGGAGAACCAAAGGGCATGGATATTGATCCAGATACCTCAATGCCATGTTCTGCTGCCATATCAACAATCTCCTTAAAACCAGCAACACTTTCTTCAGGCGTCATGTTCAAATTAGCCAGGTTATGTCCTCGACTTGCTGAAACATTAATCTTAACCTTGCGGCAACCGCAGTTTATGGCTCTTTCTACACCCTTTTTATTGGCAATCAGTGCTCTAAGCTCTACTTCATCAACTTGGTTCAATTGCTTGTAAAGCTCATCGGTGTCTGCCATTTGAGGTACTGCCTTTGGACTCATGAAAGAACCTAGTTCTATTACCTTGAAACCGGCATCTATCAGGTCTTTCGCTATCTCCAGCTTTTCTGAGGTTTGCAATATCTTAGCCTCATTTTGCAGACCATCTCTAAGGCCGACTTCACAAATAGTTATCTTTGATGGAAGATTCATATTTCTTCCCCCCTTTGTGAATAATATTGGCATTTTTTTATGTCATTATTATTCTAAATCACTTTTTTTTGACTGTCTAATACGGGTTTTGTATAACTTGATAGAAGTTCTCTATGGACTTATTCTGACTTTTATTAAAAAAGTGAAGTCTTAAGCATCTCAAGCGCTTCTAGTTTTGCTTGCAATTTCTTGCTTCATAACAAGGCATTTTATAGTTCAATCTTTCTTCCTTCTTCTGCAGATTGATATGCAGCATAAATAGTCTTTATAGCTTCATAGGCAAGATTGAAGTCGGATACGGGCTTTCTGCCATATGCAACACATTCAACAAAGTCTTGCATTTCATATACATAACCTCGTAGTATTTCATCACATACGAACAGGTTATTCCAGCCGGTTTTCTCAGGCAGCATTTCTGAGAACTGTACATTTTCAATGCCTTCTTGATCCAGGAAGTAAGCTTGCAGATTATTTGCAGGAGTTATGTTATTCATCAAAGCACCGTCATTTGCATAGATTTCTATGTAATTCTTGGTGCCTCCCAATACATTATCGCTGGCCATGATAACAGCCTTTGTGTTGTCAGAGAATGTCAATGTCACATTTGCAAATTCTTCAACATCATATGGCTTGATTGTTAAATGTCTTTTTTCATATTCATTAAGATGAGTAGTTGTATTGCCCATATCAGCTGTTACGCTCACTACACGAATCTCTTCATTTCTTGCAGCAGCTTCAACTTGCTTCAACCACAATATTCCTGTAAGGGGATGGCATCCAATCCTTATGAGGGAACCTCCACCGGTTTTATCCCAATAACCTGCAACTGGTGATGAAGAACCTCTTAAGCTTTCTTCACCCTTCATGAAAAGAATCTTGCTTTTCTTGCTTCTGATGATTTCTGCAGACTTTATAATTGAAGGACAATATACAAAGTTTTCTGCATACATGAACAACTTATCGCTGGCTTCCACTACCTTCTTCAGCTCTTCAATCTGTTCAACAACCTTTTTATACATCTTAGCTTTAGGAACTTTTTTTCCTATAGGCTTTTCATCGTCTTCTTCTCCGAAATAGCCAGTCAGTGGTTTTTCACAGATAACATGCTTTCCAGCTTTAAGAGCTTTAATTGTAATGTCAACATGAGATATTGGAGGTGTAACAATATCAATGATATCTATTTCTGGATCATTGAGTGCATCCTCGATATTCATTGTTACATTTTCGATGCCATAAGTCTTGGCAAACTTCTCTGCCTTTTCTAAATCATAGGCATCTACTACAGTTTTAATCTTCACAGGTACCTTACAAACCTTGCTGTAGCCATTTGCATGTAGAAATCCTCCATAACCTGAACCTATTAATGCGACGTTAATTGTTTTCATACATACCCTTCCTCCAATCATAATGTGTGTAATTTATAAATTTTTTCTATGATTTCATATACAGACAAGAAATCTGGACATGAACTTCTGAAAGGTGCTTAAATATAGAACATTTTTATACTTTTATATACAGCAATTACAAGTTATAGGTAATAACTAACTTAGCTCTATATACCTATTATTTGCTGCATATTAATTATATATTCTAATTTCTTGACTGTCTAATAATCATTTTGTATAATCTAATAGAAGCTCTCTATAATTTGTTCTGGTATTATATTTAAACTCCATAGGAGATGATATTATGACACTACAGCAACTACGGTATTTTGTTGAAATTGCCCATACACTTCATTTCACTAAAGCAGCTGAGAATTTGAATATATCTCAACCTAGCCTTAGTTATGCCATAACACAACTAAGCAAGAGATTAGGAGTACCATTGTTTAAAAAAGAAGGATTGAAGGTTTCATTGACAGAATACGGTGAAGCTTTTCTTCCATATGCAGAGAGTGCCCTTAACATTCTTATTCAAGGCGAAGCACAGATTAGCAAAATGTTTAATCCTTCTGGTGGTAATATAAATTTGGGATACATCTATACTGTCAGCTTTGATGCAATTCCTAAATTAATCGATGAGTTCTACATGTATAGAGGTAACCGTAATATTAGTTTCAGTTTTCAGGTTAATATGACAGATTTGCTTATAAAGAGGCTTATAGAAGGTTCTCTTGATGTTGTCATTGCTCCCGCTTCTGAAGTAAATAACGAATGTATTGAATCCATTCCTCTATTTGAACAGGAGCTTTACCTTGTTGTTTACAATGACCATCCTTTAGCAAACCGCACCTCTGTTACAATAGGCGATTTCAAAAACGAGAAGTTCATTATGATAAAAAAAGGAACAGATCTTTATTTGCAGACTAATTCCTTATTTAAGAAGTACAATATAATCCCAAATGTATTTTTTGAAGTTGATGAATGTAACTCTATGGCTTCCTTTGTAGGAGCACAGCTTGGAATAGCCATTATGCCAAAAATACCGGCTCTCGACAACTATAAGGTAACTGCTATTCCTTTTGAAGATAGAACAGTAAACAGGACTATCAGCATTTTATGGAATAATTGCATAACTCATAGTCATGCATTGACAAGTTTTTTGGATTTTTGCATGTATATAAGGTCAAATAAAGATGCAATTAAAAATATATAAGAAATGCTTTAATAAAAGGAAGATTTTTTCACATTCATACTGAGTTTAATCATCAAATATTCAAGATTCAATGCAAAGCCGATTATCAATTCTATAACTTAACCTCTTGTGCTAGTTAATTCGATTTTACTATCAGGAATATTATACCAATCAATAAGGATATAAAATCCCTGATAGATGATATTATATGGGT
>NZ_FQZS01000024.1 GCF_900142105.1 Lutispora thermophila DSM 19022 | reverse complement strand
CTCTACTATAGTATCTTTAAATTCTTTGGTGTAATGTTTTTGACCTCTTCCCATTGTAGACACTTCCTTTCACTTCTTATTTTAAATCGTTCGAACTTCTGTGTCTACAAAACTATACTAACACTAGTTTTGTGTGGCTTAATGTGAAGCTATACATAAATATCTTTTAGAATTGTAAAGGAGAGGTAAAAATAATGGATCAGAATTCACCTATGTATCATTTTTTAAAGGCAAGAAGGCCAGATGAATTTTCTGATTCAACTATAAAAAAGAAGGGGAAACTATCAAGAGAGTTTCTTGAATATTATTTAAATTCTCTTACTAGTAGAAGTCAGGAAAAAGAGTTTGAAATATTCTGCAGGAGATTAGCTGAAAAAGAAATATGCCCTAATTTATTACCGCAAACAGGTCCAACCGGGGGTGGTGATAGTAAAGTTGATTCAGAAACATATCCTGTGTCTGAAACAATTACTCTGAGTTGGTATAGTGGTATTGGAAAAGCAGCAGCTAATGAACGATGGGCTTTTGCTATAAGTGCGAAAAAAGATTGGAAACAAAAATGCATATCTGATATTGATAAAATTATAGCTACAGGACGAGACTATAAAGAAATATTTTTTATAACAAATCAATATGTACCTGATAAAAATCGGGCTGCATTAGAAGATGACCTAACTAGTCAATATAATATTGGAATTCATATTTTAGATAAAACATGGATTTTAGAAAAGGTTTTTACCAATCATTATGAAGATATTGTGATCGATACATTACATTTATCAAACGACCTTAAGGAAGAAAAGGATTTAGGGCCATTAGATTATAGACGAAGAAAAGAATTAGATAAGGCTGAAAAGGAAATCTCGGATTATATTTCTTCTGGAAATTTCAACCTTCATTTAGTAGAGAGAGCATCTGATGCTGCTATTTTAAGTAAGGAAATGGAACTTCCTTTTTATGAAACCAAGGGGAAATTTGAACGTGCTATCAATCTTGCCAAAGCCTATGGTACTTCGGTTCAGATAAAAGAGATTTGCTATCAGTGGGCTTGGGCGACTTATTGGTGGTACAATAACCAACCAGAATTCATAAAAGCTTATTCAGATTACGAATCCTTAGTTCTTGGTAGCAATAATTTCTTTGATATTGAACGGTTAACTAATTTATGGATGAACCTCTTTGCGCTTTATAAAGGAGATTTAAATAACTCGGCACTAAAATCAAAAACCGATACATTACTTAGAGAATATGATAGACTTGTGTCAGATACCTCTCGTCGAAATACATCTTTAGAGGCCAGAGCTAACTTAATTTTTGTTCGATTATTTTTAGAAAAAAATAGCGGTAAATTATTTCAAGAGCTAGGAACGATAATTGAAGAGGCAAAGCATTCACTAGATTTTAGTTTTACAACAATAGAAAAAATGATATCCGGCTTATCAGATTTCTTTTTGGAAAACTCGGAATACGATACGTTGTATGAAAGTCTCATTAAAATATCTGAAAGTCGTTCCAAAGAAATTAATGGTGCTAAGTTGCTTATAGTTAGAGGAAAATCTTTTTATTCAGCAAAACCTTATACAGCGATAAGATACTTAGGAAGATCTTTAATGCGATTATATAAATCTGAAAGCAAGAAATTATTGATAGAAGCTCTATTTTACTTGGGAGTGTCATTCTCTAAAATAGGTCTTTATTGGGCTGCCTATGGATATTTTGCAAACACATTGTTTATTGCTTTTATTGACTACATGAAATTTGGAAATGTATCTCCGTTTTTAATTGGTTGTGCCGATAATCTAAGGAGAATAGAGTTACAGAGTGGCTTGATTTCTAATAGTTTAGAATGGAACAACCTATATAATATTTCAAAAGCATTGGTCCAATCCGCTGGATTTAACATAACCGATCCTGAAATAGAGGAAACTGATCAATTATATGATGGGCTATTAGGTGTATTATTTTTAAACCTCGAACATAATGAACTTTATAAGCTCATTAAACTACCGGATAATTTAGACCGTCTAGGTTTAGCTATGTCTGCTTTAGCATTAAGATACGAATTAGGCTATGTAGATCAAGAGCTATCAAATATATACGGAGATGAAGAACAGTTAGAAGATTTTATAAGCAAATGGAGAGACCAACCAGCAAAAGATTATTTATCTTTTTCTGTCATTAGTGGCACAGAAGAAATTGTTAAGCTAAAATCTAAAATATTAGGTTGCTTAATTAAAATAGATTCTAGTTTAACTTTTCCTTGTGTTGAACTTTCCAAAAGTATTTTAGCTAGTATAGAAGCATTCATGGCAACAAGTATTTTGGATAGAATCATGGCCAGATACTCTGAAGTATATATCAAAGTAGAGTTTCAAGAGAAAATAAAATTTGAACCTTCTTTTACTGTAGAAGAAAAAGATGGTTTGTTGTATTATCATGTTTATTGTAATAATTATGAGCAAAGTGAATTTGTTTCATCTCAAACTCAGATTAAAGAATTTCTATTTAATTTTGTTTCTGAATTTGTAGCACGAGTATTTATATTTAGTGATATTGAACAACAGATGAAAAAGATGGTAACAGAAGATCATGTGTTCAATCGTGCATTAGAGTTTTCTAATTGTATTTTTGTTATAGATGATCTTATAGGAAGAGAATCAACTTCATTAATAAAATGGATTATCAGCGACTCGAAAGAATATATGCCTTTAGAAAGAAAAATGTCTTCTAAAAACATAAGCTCAGTAGACGATAGCAAAAGTAACGAAACAAAAGAAATTACTGTACATTATGGCGCTCCGGAGCAATTTGATCCTGAAGATATTAATTATAGTGACATAGTTATGGATGATTTGATTAACATACCTCTATGGGATCAAGCAAAATGGAAAGGTATGTTGTATTTGTTTGCTCCTGAACCTAATATTCCCCCAATATTAGCTCCGGTTTTTTCAGATAAAGCCTCTTGCATTGCAATTTTCAAAAAATGGATTTCAGACATTGGAAACTTGGATTCTGAAAATAAAATTAGGTGCTGTGTAATCAAAGGAGTGGATAAAGATAATCCAACATTTTATAAATTTGCATTTTCTCCTAACATAAATAAATCATATTCATCCAGAACTCAATGTCAATTTATTGCACCTAGTAGATTTCAATTAATGGAATCTAAAGATAATAGACCATTAAACTGTTTCTTAGATAAATTAAAAACAATGAATAATCGCTATTTTTTAGTTCCTGCAATTATGAAGTCGGAAACGGATGAACCTGAAATTTTATATGATTATGCAATAAGAAAAAGTCATCTTGAAATAAAAAATGCTTGGGAAATAGGCAAAGATAGTTGGTGGGCATTTGTGATATTACCTAATGATAAACCTATCATTCCACCTATGGTTTCAAAGGCTCCTGTTATGGAATTATTAGAAATAAAAAGAAATAAAAAGAAATGATAAAGTACGGTATATCGATCGATGTACAAAGAGGTGATAAAATGCAATACACATTTTCTACATACGAAGATTTTCTCAAGGAGTATGAGAAGTATCATATGCACAAATGTTCAAAATGTGGTAGTTTAAGAGAACTTTCAAATGAAAAAGTCGATGTAGTTATTGATAATAGGAAAATTCATTTTAATAATTTGCTAATACTCACCTGCACTAAGTGTGGTAGCGGGTGCTTGCCACTATATACAAAACAAATTATCAATAGATGTTATAAAATAATGGTTGACGAAGGAATTTATGAGAGTGAACAATATTATAAAGGTTATAGGAAAAAATTCGATTATTGTAAAGAACAAGATTTTATATACGATCATCGTGATTATTATAATATTCCGGGGCTTTGTTTTGACGACGAGCATTCTGTCGAGGGGTACCTAACTCCGGTCTATTTCACGAAAAAAGTTCTCCTGTATTTTATGCAAGATCCCGATTATACTGTGAAGTTGGGTGCTGAGACGTATGGTTATTTTAGTTTCAAAGATGAATGGGTAATTCCTTTTGGAATTAATAGAAACGGAAAAGTTGTATTTTGGCTTGGTGATTTAGATTACCTAGACGATCAGACTCTCAATATAATGAAACCACATAATATTGACTCAGATCATCAATTGATTGTTTCTGAATTTTATGCGGGTCAAATGTGCTGTATATGGAGTGAACCTAATAAGGAAATCCAGATATGTGAGCAGAAAAACAAGCTATTTAACGCTTTATTATCTCAGTATAATATTTCGCTTTTTCACCTAGAAGATGAGATTGAACAACAAAAAGCATCTTTTGTGAAGCCTGTGGTGTTTACAGAGAGAACAATCGAACCATCTATAAATATGCTCCATAAAGTTCTTATAGAGGGCGTGAATATATCAGAGTTTAGAAAACTCTATTTGAAAATAGTTGAACATCCAAACGAAAAATATTTAGAGTGGAAATCCATTAAATTTTACGAGGCACTTTTAGCACAAATTGTAGTAAAAGAGGATGATGTGCGGGAAATAATTGCGCCACTATACTTGTTAAATGATTTTCGCCAGTATTATGACCATCTGCTCCCATCAGCTAAGAAAAATGAAATTAAAGAAAACATAATAAAATCCTTAAGGATAGCGTCTTTTAACGATATTGAGAAATTATATGTTACACTTCTAAATAGGCTGGGGAGTTTATTTGAATACTTGATATTAGGTTATACACCTTAACATAGGTGTTAAAGATTGTATGCTTTGGTAAGGATAGGTGTAATAAAAAATATCTAACGCAATTCAAAAACAGTGTTTATGATAGATATACTAAGGTTGCAAATATCAAAATCGAATAAATGAGGGAGTATTAGTTAGTTTAAGCTAATTCTCTCTTTTTATAAAAATTATTAAAGAAGCCGTTTGTTTTATTATCTGATAGAGCAAGCGGCTTTTTTGCGTGAAAGGAGGAATTTCAAGTGTCAAGAGTAATCGCCTTGGCTAACCAGAAAGGCGGCACAGGGAAAACAACGACGGCGGTCAATCTTGGTATCGGTCTTGCTAAACAAGGTAATAAGGTACTGCTGGTGGATGCGGATGCACAGGGAAACCTAACGGATTCATTGGGCTATCAGGAGCCAGACAATCTGCCCATTTCGCTGGCTACCGTCCTGACCAAAATCATGATGGAGGAACCATATGAGCCTGATGAGGGTATCCTTCACCATGCGGAAGGCGTTGACCTGATGCCGGGCAACATTGAGCTGTCCGCCATTGAGGTATCACTGGTCAACACCATGAGCCGGGAAACGATACTGCGCACATATATCAACACGGTCAAAGACAAATATGATTATGTGCTGATCGACTGTATGCCGAGTTTAGGCATGATGACCATCAATGCCCTTGCCGCCGCAGACAGCGTGATTATTCCCGTCCAGGCTCATTATCTGCCCGCCAAAGGAATGACGCAGCTTTTACAGACCATTGCCCGTGTGAGAAGGCAAATCAATCCCAGGCTGACTATTGACGGCGTTTTGCTGACAATGGTGGATAACCGCACCAACTTTGCAAAGGATATTTCCTTTGTCCTGCGGCGGGACTACGGCGACAAGGTGCGGGTTTTTCAAACGGAAATCCCCCTGTCGATCCGGGCGGCTGAAACAAGCGCGCAGGGAAAAAGCATATATGCATTCGACCCGCACGGAATAGCCGCCAAAGCCTATCAAGCCTTTACAAAGGAGGTGCTGGAAATTGGCGAAAAGCAGCGCAAGAGACAGCATCAAACTCACCTCAGTAGATGAATTGTTTTCCACGGAGGAAAGCCGCGCTGATAGTCAGCGGGAAAAGGTGCTGGATATTCCTCTGTCGGAAATCAGCGATTTTCCCAATCATCCTTTTAAGGTAAAAGCGGATGAAGCCATGTTGGAAATGGCCGAAAGCGTAAAACAGTACGGCGTTTTAGTTCCCGGCTTAGTTCGCCCCAAACCGGACGGCGGCTATGAAATGATAGCCGGACATCGCCGTAAAAAAGCAAGTGAGCTTGCGGGCAAAGAAACTATGCCCTGCATTGTCCGTGAATTGGACGACGATGCCGCTATTGTCGCTATGGTTGACAGCAATCTGCAAAGGGAAAGCATTTTGCCGAGCGAAAAAGCCTTTGCATATAAGATGAAGCTGGAAGCCATGAAACGACAAGCAGGAAGGCCAAGCAAAGAAAATATGTCCCAAGTTGGGACACAAAAACGTTCAGACCAAATATTAGCTGAACAAAGCGGAGATAGCCGTAATCAAATCCAACGATATATCCGCTTAACCGAACTCATACCACCCATCCTTGAAATGGTGGACGAAAAGCGGATTGCTTTTAATCCTGCGGTAGAAATCTCCTATCTGGCCGAAAAGGAACAGCAAGACCTATATAACACCATGCAGTCCGAGGACTGCACCCCGTCTTTGGCACAGGCACAGCGGATGAAAAAGCTCAGTCAGGACGGCAGGCTGAATGTGGATGTCATCTTTTCCATTCTCACGGAAGAAAAACCCAACCAAAAAGAAAAATTCCATATTCAGCGTGAACGCATCGACCGCTTTTTTCCTAAGAACTTTACCGAGAAGCAAAAAGAAGATTTGATCGTACAATTGCTTGAAAGTTGGTACAGGAAGCGGCAAAAGGAACAGGAGCGATAAAACAGAATACAACCGCGCCGTATAGCAATTCGCTCTCATGAATGAGGGTATTTTTTGTGCCCTTTTTGAAAGGAGGTGCTTCCATGTACTTTACGGAAGGGCGGCTGCGCACATACGAGCGCATGATGCAGGAAAAACCGAAGCATGACAGTGAGCCTGTTAAACCAGTGAGAGAGGAGGATTGTGCGCAATGTCGCTACTTTGACAAGCATAGCGGAAAATGCAGCAAAGAAAAGTGTGTCATACCTGATGATTAACGAGGGATTTTACACCAAGGGGGTAGTCTGTCCTTTTGCTTGCAGGCATCGCACAGCGGCCTTGCGGTTTCCCCCTCCCCACACCCCTCCCCTGAAAATTTACCGGCCGAAAAAGAAATATTTCTGCCTTTCGGCAGGTAATACCGCAAAATTCATGTAGAAAGGAGCTCTTTATGAAACAGACAGCCCAAAAGAAACCAAAAGTCTTTCGTACCCTGATCCGGCGAATCCATATCAGCCGCAAAACAGCAAGGGATGAAAGCAATGGGCCTGCTGCAGGGAGAAAGAACGAAAAGCAGGAAACCCACCCGCCTTTCTTTTTCGGCCCGTAATAGCGCTCTCTGTGAAAACACAGGGAGCTTTTTTAATTCATCACAACGGAAGGAGGCATAGAACAGTTTGAAGATATTGAAAAACCGGATATTTCTAAGCGCCCTCTGCATCATTGCTGCAGCAGTTGTTTCCTTTGTGCTTCTGCCAGGGTTTTACGAGAATAAGGACGCAACCGTCATGGTGCTGCGGGCATCAGAAGACATTCCGGCAGGAGCCAGAATAGAAGATAAACAGCTTGCCGAGGTGGAAGTTGGAAAGCTGGGTCTGCCGGAAGGTGTCATCAACGACAGGACCCAAATTGTCGGGAAAATTGCACAGACCGACGTTTACAAGGGGGATTATTTCTTTCCCAAAAAGCTCGGAAATTTTGTTGCAGATGAAATTTTAGACCGTATCGCCAGGAATAATCAGCGCCTTGTCACCGTGAGCGTTTTAAGCATTGCAGCGGGACTTTCCTCCCATCTGCAAAGCGGCGACATTGTGACGGTGGCCGTGTTTATGCAGAAGGCATCCAACGGCCAGGATGCTTCCCCGCAGGTTATTATTTATCCCGAATTGAAGGAGCTGGAGGTTTACAGCGTGGAAAATGCCCGCACACAGAGCACTGCGGAAATGAGGAAACAGCAAAAGGAAAGTCAATCTTCCTCCAATGACCCCGTCCCCAGGGCTGTGACCTTAATCGTTACCGAAGCACAGGCAACAAAGCTCATCGAAGCCGAATACACGGGCAAGCTGCACCTGATTTTTGAGAAAAGGGGTGTGAGCCGTGAGCGGTAAAATCATTGCTGTATGGGGCGGAAGCAATAGCGGGAAAACCACCTTTGCGGTGAATCTGGCCTGCGCACTGTCCACGCGTGACCGCCTAGTGGGCCTCATATCCTCCAACCTGACCCATGGGGACCTGCAAGTCTTTTTCGGCCAGAGCGTTCCTCCCCAAAAGGGCCTGTTTCAGGCTTTGAATGATGATAATCCCAACATCGGAGAAAAATTCACGGAATATGAGGACAGCAAAAATCTGTTTTTCCTGTCCGTACCCACCCACTATACCGGGCTTCTCTGCGATGCCGTGACCCTCCGGGAAGCGGAACGGATGATGGATGCCGCAGCGTTGGTTTTTGACATTCTCATCGTGGATGGAGCCGCAGAGGTGACTAATCCGGTATCCGGCGTCGGCCTCTGGCTGGCCGACAGGATATATACCCTGCATAAGCCGTCCATAGCGGCGAAAATGTGGCATGAAGGCGTTGCCGATTTTGTGCGGGAGCTGCATATTGCGGAGAAGCAGATTCATATCCTGCAGCTTCCCAACGGCGAGTTTGATGACAAGACCTATCGGAGCATGACGGGACTTCCCTTTGCCTATGAGCTGCCCTATATAAAACGGGCGGACGAGCTGGAAAACGCCGGGACACCCATCTATTTCTTTCGGGACAGAACCTGCAGGCGTTACGGCAAGATATTGGAGCAAATAGCAAACGGGATCTGCGGAGGTGAAGCATCGTGAACAATAGGTTTTCTGTTAATGAGCTGATTTACCGGGCCAACAAGCGGCGCTCCGACAGCGGAGAAAGCAATCCGGAAGCTCAGGACTACGGCGAAATTCTGGATAAGCTGCAACGGATTATTGCCAAAAACAACTCCGCGGAACTGGCACAGGTGCTGTATTCGGAGGAAGCCGAGGGCAAGCTCAAGGACCTGATCATGCGCTACCTGAACAGTGAACGGATGGTGGCAAAGGGCATCCAAAACATCTCCGAGCTGGTGGATATGATTTACGACGATATGGCCGGCTTAGGACTTTTATCCCCCTACCTTCAGGACAGTGACGTGGAGGAAATCAACATCAACGGCTATAACGGCATCTGGGTGCTGTACAAGGACAAAAAGGTGAGGCTGTCAAATACCTTCGGCAGCCCGGAGGCTTGCGCCAACATCGCAAAGAAAATGAGCCGCTTTGGGAATGTCATCCTGGACGGCTCCAAGCCCATCGGAGACAGCTTTATTGCGCGGGGCATCCGCATGTCGGGAGCCATTGAACCCTGTGTTGACCCTGATACCGGGGCCATCGCTTCGGTCAGAAAGCAAAAGCCGTCTTACATCACACGGGAAAACCTCATCGGATGGAACACGGCCACGGCGGAGGAACTGGACTTTCTCACTCTTTGCGTCAACAACGGCGTATCGGTGGCCATTGCCGGAGCCACCGGCAGCGGGAAAACCTCCGACATGGGATACATTTTAAGCTGCGTATCCCGGGACAAGCGTATCGTCACCATTGAGGACACCCGCGAATTGTCACTGGCACAGTTCGACGAAAACGGCGTAATGGTCAACGACGTGATTCACCTTCTCACAAAAGAAGAACCCAACCCCGTCACCATGCTGGATTTGTTGAAGCTCTCCCTGCGGCTTCATCCCACCGTCCTTGTTCCCGCCGAAATGCGCGGCAAGGAAGCGCTGACGGTGCAGGAGGCCGGACGGACCGGGCATACCATCGTCAGCACGTTGCACGCCAACAGCGCCAGGTCCGCTTATGACAGAATCCTGACCATGTGCCTGGAAGCAGGGACTTCCCTGTCGGAGGAAAGGCTCCTGAAAAACATCGTGGAAGCCTTTCCCATCATGCTTTTCAAAATGCAGCTTCCCGACAAGTCCCGCAAGTACATGGAAATCTTTGAAGCCACCGGGGTAAAGGACGGTGAAGTCGCAGGCAATACCCTTTTCAAATATGAAGTTGACCATTATGAAAGGGATGAAGCCGGAAGGATTGCAAAGGTCGTGGGAAGCCACAGGCGTGTGGGAAACATCTCCCCCGCCCTTGCCGAGCGGCTGCTGGTCAATGGCGTTGAACTGACAGAAATCCGCCGTTTTGCGGGCAGCGGATACAGGCCGGAAGGAGGTTAGAAATGAGCATTCAAATATCTCTTATCGTTGTGTTTATGCTCATCAGCCTTGCCCTGTTCCTCTTGTTGGGACTGAACCCTTTTGCAGCGGAGCAAAACCCGCTGAAAAAGCGCCGCCTGTACCTGACGGGGACAAAGCTGAAAATTACCGAGCGGATCGCCATCCGGTTTCAAACCCTGTTCCGACAGACCGGATGCACGCAGAAAAAATACCTTGCTATGACGGGTGCGGCAGCGGCAGGCGGATTTCTGGCAGGGCTTATGCTGTTTAACAGTGCCGAGCTGGCGGCAGTCGTGTCGGTATGCCTGACCCCCGCCCCATTCTTCTACCTGATCGTAAAAAGCGCCACAGCCGCGCGGGAGGAAATCGAGGGGCTGGAAAACACCATGTCCATCATCACCAATGCCTATGCAGGATGTGACGACATCATCAAAGCCGTGGAAACCTATGTGGAAGAAAAAAACCGGTACATTCCGGCTCACCTGAGAACCCCGACTCCTTTTGACGAATTTGTATCGGAAATCAGGCTCATCAACCCCAATGTGGAGCACGGACTGTACCGCCTGTCGGCAAAGATAAAAAACCGGTATTTTGCCGAGTGGGTGAAAATGCTCATCCTATGCTGCCACGACCGGCGGCTGAAATTTGCCTTGTTTCCGATTATCAAAGCCATGAACGATGCGAAGTCCATGCAGATTGAAAGCGACGGCATGATGATCCGGGTCTGGCGGGATTACCTGCTGACGGCGGGGCTGATGTTTTCCGTCATCCCCATGATGCGCTTTTCCAACGCCGAATGGTTTTCCATCCTGACACAAACCACCATCGGGAAGCTCTTGATCGTCATCATGCTGCTGACCGCCCTTGCGACGGCGTTTTATGTGATGAAGATTACCAAACCCGTTAACAGATAGGAGGTTCCAATTTGTTTTATCAGATCATTGTCTTTGTCCTGCTGACTGCGGCAGGATTTTTAATTTGCAGGCAACTGCTTAAAATCCCTAAGCTGAGCATGAAGAAAAACATCAAAAACCTGCAAATGGAAAAGGAGAAAACGGGCAAACGGCTCCTAAACCGCTTTGTCATGCCCCTTATCAAGCCGGTATCCCGCTGGATCAGGCTTGACCCGGCAAAGGAAGCGAAGATGGCGTCCATGATAAGGCGCGGCGGGCTTGACCTCACACCCAGGCAATATCAAGCCAGGGCGCTCATCTGCGCCGCCTTCACCCTGCTGCTCTTGGTTCCGCTTTTGGCAATCGGGGCAACAAATATCGCACCCGTCATTCTCATTTTTTCCATTGTGGTCTATTTCCATTTTACGACCGACTTCAAAGATAAATTAAAAATGAAAAAGGCCCTCATCGAAGCGGAGCTTCCAGGCTTTGTCCGTTCCATCCTGTATAAGCTGGACGATATCCGGGAAGGCAGCCAAAAAACCGTCGTGCAGGTGGATTTGATCCAAATATTTGAGGATTACCTGATGGTTGCAAGCGATGTGTTCCGCTATGATGTCGCGGTTTTGGTCATGGAGATGAAGGCCAAGGATATTGAAACCGCCCTTCGGAATTTCAATGAACGCATCGGCCTTACGGAGGTGTCCTTTTTAGTCAATGCCCTTATCGGATTATATCGAGGCGAGCATCAGGGCGAAGCTCTGGCGTATCTTGCCCGGGATATGGACATCAAGGCAAAGGAAGTCTTGAAGAAAAAACTCAATAGGCTGCCACGCAGGGTTAAAATCGCATCCATCCCTTTGGTGGCCGTAACCCTGGCCACACTGCTCTACGTCATCGGCTCCCATCTGGTACGGTCCATGGGGGGCCTTTTTTAATGCCAAAAGGCGATAAGTATCGAATTACTGCGTTGCACTGCGGTCGGAAAGTCCTCACATACAGGAAGTATGCTCCGGGCTTTCCGCCTTGTGCGCCTTGTACTTCTCGCTTCTGGCCTTTTGGCCGGCAATTAACGTGAAAACGGGGCAACCCTTTTCAAATACATTTTTCAGGAGGTATTAACATGCAAAACAGAACAACCGCAATCCAAATCACCGGGGAAAGGAGGGAAAATTCCATGAAGAAAAGAATCGCAAATGTTCTTTCAAGCGCCAGGGGGCTTCTTAACAGCAAGTCCGGCGATCAGATGACCGGCTGGCTCATTGTCGTGCTGGTTGTCGTAGTAGTGGGCGCCGTGTTCATGACACTGTACCAGGGTTCCATCACCAGCATCTGGAACAGCATTGTCACCAAAATTACCAGCCTGTTGAGCTAACAATACTTGCAGCCAAAAAGGCTACGGCAGCAAGGGGGAGAATCGTTCTCCCCATTTTCCTTTGAACCAAAATCTAAAAATGATATGGAGGTATTTGCTATGATGACTGCTTTAAAAAACAAAATGCGAATGATGGGCTTAAAAGCGAGGAATGTATTGACAAACCAGTCCGGCGACCAGATGACCGGCTGGCTTATCGTCGTCCTGATCGTTGTAGTTGTGGGTGCAGTATTTATGACGCTGTATCAGGATTCAATCACCACTATCTGGAACAACATTGTCACAAAGATCACCAGTTTGCTAAGCTGATGGCAGCCGTGCCGGATATATCCACTCACACGGGAGGTGCAAGCAGATGAACAGAAAGCACCGGGGCATATGGGGGAGAAATTCTCCCCCACTGCCTTTCAAAAAGCTGCTTTTTAATCGGAGGGGCAGCGCCTATTACGAATTGATTATCAAGACGCTGGTGGTGATTACGCTCATGGCCACGGTGATGTCCTTTTTGAGCATCTTCACCGCCTATTTGAATTTGAACCATATGTGCCGACGTGTTGTCCGGGTGGTTGAACTGGAAGGACAGGTATCGGATAAGGCATACGACGTTTTTTACCGGCTGAAGGAGCAGACCGGCCTGTCGCCGGAAATGACCATTGAGAATGTCCAATACTGCGACGGAAGCCAAAAAATCCAACTGCGGGATACCTTTACGGTGACGATGACAGACAGCTATGCCTTTACCCTTTTCAAGCCGTCCTTTGCGCCGCCTATCCAAATCAACATCCCCATGAAGGTGAGCATCACCGGCATGTCTGAAAAATACTGGAAGCTGCCGGAATGAAGATGCCGGAAGGGAGAGAAAACCTGTGGGCCATTTCAGACGCATTATGAACAACCGTAAGGGCGGCGCTTTTGTGTTTATCCTCATCCTCGTCTTTTTCATTCTCACCCTTACCGCCATCCTGATCGAGTATTTCCGCATGGAAAGCCTTTACCAGCATGTGGAATACGTCCTCCAGCGCGGGGTAAACGACTCTGTGGAATACGCCATGCTGGATGAATACCGCAGGGACGGCTATTCACGGATGGACAGCGCCCTTGCGGAGGAAACACTGTACGAATATTTGCATGAAAGCATGGGGCTGGATTCCGATCTGAACAAATATGCTGACGGACAATGGGTTTATAAGCTTGAAATTGAAAGCCTGAACACCACCGGCGACCCGCCCCAGCTGACGCTGAAAGGAACACTGAAAACCCGCAGTATTTTCAGCTTCCTGACCGGCGAGGTGCGGCTTCCCTTTACCATATCCAGCGTCAACAACAGAATCGAGGAAGGAGGTTCCGAATGATAAAAAAATTCATCTTTTTCATGCAGGTTGTGGTTGTTTGCTGTCTGCTCTTTTCCGCCAAAGCATTTGCCGCATCGGACAGCGACATTGAAATCAATGTCACCTCTCCCATCGACAGCCTGCAAACCGAAAGCGGTGTGGTAGCCGTAGAGCATTTTCCGGCAGAGATCCCTATCCGTGTCACGGCTAAAACCGGGGCGCTCACAGATATTCAACTGGAGTATGGCGGCCAAAGCCAAGCGATAACTCCGGACTATACGCTGACGATTGAAAATAAGGAGGCTTGCGGTCCTTATACCATTACGGCGAAAACCGACCAGGGCGCTGTCCTCACCATCACGGCCAATGTGGTATTTCAGGTAAAGGCCACCTATGACACTCGATACCGCAGCATTGGGATGAATGTGAAAGAAATCTATGAGGGTGAAACACTGCTGAAATCCTTTCAGGAGCCGCAGCGCATCGACCTTGTGAACGCCAACACCATTGCCGGCCATGAACAGGAACGGATTGCCGGTTGGATCGGCAAGCACGACGGAGGTACTTACACTCTAAAGGGCAGTCTTGTGGTGGAAATTTACGGTTTTTCTTCCGGCAGGCTCTATGGAACCTATGATACGAATATGGATTTTGAACCATTGACTACCAGCTATGGCTGGACGGAGAAAGCCCTAATTGCCTTTGAAACCATGCGGAACACGGAAATAACCTACCAGGCCCCTGTCAAGATTGATGTGGACGCTACCTGGTGTGATGAAAGCAAACAGGAGGTTTATGGGAAGCTCACGGCCCAGGACAAGGGAGTGCCGGAGCTGCTCTATCCTTATCAGACCATCTCTGTTACCTTTCACAAGAATGATATTAAATTGTCCCGCAACTTCATATATAAAGGACTTGAATGGGACTACACGCCGGAGAGCGCTGAATATACTGATGGAGAAAGTAAAACCCAAACCAGCATCACGCAAAAAATAAATTATACAATACCGATAACAGACTTCTATTTCAAGTTCAAGGCATGCGACGGGAACGACCTGTCGGTCGCCATCCGTGCCCCTGCCACGGTGTACCGGGGGGACAGCTATTCCTTTACCGTAGTTTTTATGAACAGCGGAAAAAGTCCGGCTTATGATGTACCCCTCAAAGGCACGGTGGATGCTGTTTTGATCAAAGAAATCCCTGTCATGCAGGATTTTTCACCCAATGAGAGCAAGACCTATACCATAAAGCGCACAGCCGATACCAAAGCCGACGTGATACACCTGTGGGCAAACATCGGTGTGCCGGAGGGCTTTATCGACGGCAATCCATCCAACAACACAGCCACGGCAGACATCAGGGTAATTGACAAACCTGTTCCGAAACCAACGAATCCACCTGAACCGAAGGACAATCCGGATAACCCTGTCCCTCCGGGAGATAAGCCGCCCGCATCTCCAAAGCTGTGCGACCTGTCGGCAAGCATTCTTGCGCCGCCCACCGTATATGAGCATGAGAGCTACCACTTTACTGTTAGCTTTACCAATCAGTTCAACATAGAACTGAAAAATGTGATATTGCGGGGAACAAACAACGATACCGCTTTGACGCAAATTCCGAAAACTTGCAGTTTCAAACCAAAGGAAACAAAATCATTCACCATCACAGGCACGGCGGGAAATGCGGGTGAGACATACAACCTGTGGGCCAATATTGCAGCACCGAACGACTTCCGGGATGATAACCTGGCCAACAACACCGCCGTTTCAAAAATTACGGTGGTGAAAAAGCCTTCCGGCAATCCTGACAATCCGCCTGATAACCCGCCCGATAACCCCGACAACCCACCGGACAATCCCGATAACCCAAGCAATCCGGAGGTGCCATCGGAAAAGCTGTGCGACGTATGGGCAAACCTGTCCTGCCCGCCCATGGTTTACGAGCAGGAGGAATACAGCTTTACCGTGTACTTTGCCAATTCCACGGACAAACCGCTGTTGGGAGTGAGGTTGAACGCTTCCATCGACGGCAAGGCAGTTTCCACAGTGCCATCGACGGCAGATTTTAAAGCCTATGAAACCAAGGCTTATGTAGTCAAAAGCACGGCGGGAGAAAAAGGCACAACCATTCACTTATCGGCGCAGGTATCGCCGCCTGCAGATTACAAGGATACCAACACAAATAACAACCAAGCAGCGGCGGAAATCATGGTGACAGAACGTCCCTATGACCTGGATGTGCAGCGGATAACGCCCGACCAATACAAGGAAAACCAGACGGTCATCAGCACCATCAAGGTATCCAATAAAGGGGACCTGGACTTTACGCCGGGACAAAAGGTTTCCGTCCTGTTTGAAATCCCTGAGCTTTCGGTCAAAAAGCGTGTGGATGCCGTGATCATGGAGCAAGACACCTGGAATGTCGTATCAGTCAAATGGAATACCCCCAATGTCCAGGCCGATAAAAACATCACCCTGGTCGCCACCATCAATCCCGACCAAACTTTGGACAATGAAACCACTGCTACCAACAACACCTATACCCAAAAAGCCGTCATCAAAAATGTAACCTATGACGAGCCGGAAGAAAGCAGGGCCATCCCTGCACCGCCGCAAAGAAGCGAGCAGCCCAGGGTGACATGGTGGGAGCAGCGTTATGAGAACGGCCGATTTGTATGGCGGCAGTTTTATGCGGAACTGAAAGTTACCGCCGTGCTGGACTATGATACAAAGGCAAAAGGCTATCTTAAATCCGGCTACGGCTTTTCCATCAGCGTCACTGCTACCGTGAACACCAACTATGACAGGCCGGAGCTGATCACCGCTGCACAGACGGCGGAGGTATATCTGCCGCAATACTGCTATGAAACAGCCATCCCGTTGATGTCCGACAGTACGAATCATTTTACTTTCCGGGAGAATCCCAGCTCGCCGTTCCGGTATAAAAAGCAATATGTTCCAGTGTGGTTCCCCGACAACAGGGACTATATCGTACAACTCCTTGTTACCGACGTGCATACTCCCGGAGGCACCCTGTCCAAATGGATCACCGGAGGAGAACTAAAAATATTTGTGGTTGACAGCATGTATTCCGATGATGTTACCACGGGGAACTGAATATGGCTATGTTGCTTTGCGCCATCCCCATCCTTTGGGCGGCGGTAACAGACTTTAGAAAGCGGATCATCCCCGATTGGACATGGATTGCAATCCTTCTAATCGGCGGTGTATCCGCTTTCATGCTGCCATATCCTACCCTGCTTGAGCGGATTGCGGGATTCTTGCTGCCGGGATTGTGCCTGTTCCTTCTTGCCATGAAATACGGTGGTGTCGGAGGCGGCGACATCAAGCTGACAGCGGCAATGGGCTTTTGTTTCGGCTTATACGGATTTGCGGCCATCCTCTTTTTTGCGCTTGTTCCCGCCTGCATCTATGCAAAAGTGACAAAGCAAAAGAGTGTCCCACTGGCCGTGTTTTTGGGCATCGGTTTTTTCACGTATGCCGGTGTTCTTTTTATATATGGACTGATTTGCTGCTGATTAAGTAGCAGGAGGTGATTTCGTGGAATTAAAAACGATACTGGCCATCGTTCTTTGCCTGGTGATTGTCGGCGGCGCGGTGTATCTGCACATCAAGCGAAAAAAGAAGTGAAAGCAGGACGGCAAGAGGGGCGGCAACACCGTCCCTTTTTGCCTGCCATATAGATTGGAGTGAGAATGAAAATGAGCCGGAGCGTTAGGAGGTTTTAAAACATGGATCAGGAAATCAATGCCGGTTATGTCATTACCGACCGGTTAACCATAGAAAATACGGAATTTGTCATCGGGCAGAACGAAAATGCTCCCGCCAAATTTGTGACCTGGAAATGCAAAAAGGGTGAAAAGGATTACTACTGGGGACATTACTGCAATGACCGTATGACCGCCCTTGAAGATTTGTGCAACCGTGCGCTGGATGAAATCCATTATTTGAGAAGTCTCCGGCAGGAAAAGGACACCAACGTAAAAATGGTGAGACAAGCCGAAAAGGAACGATAAGGAGGGATGAGATTTGGCGACGAAGCTGCAACTGATTACGGAGCTTTCGCAAAGGACGGCTCACAGCATCACAAGAAATCCTGTCAACTGGACTTCCTTCCTGAAAACGGCGGCCTGGAACTACAAATACCCGTTTCAGGACCAGCTTTTGATTTATGCGCAGCGCCCCGACGCGACGGCCTGCGCTCCCATTGAGATATGGAACCGGAAGTTCGGCAGATGGGTAAACAGGGGCGCGAAAGGCATCGCCCTCATCAACGACAGCGAAAGCCGGTTGAGCCTGCGCCATGTTTTCGACGTATCGGACACCAACAGCCGGTATAACCGTCCCCCTGTCCTTTGGTCTATGCAGGATAGATATGCGGAGGCCGTGACGGAAACGCTGGAAAATTCCTTCGGCGACCTCAAGAATAAGAGCGATATTCCCTCTGCGCTGGTTTCAGCCGCCTTCAATGCCGTGGAAGATAATTATGCGGATTATCTTTCCGACCTGATGTACTGCCGGGAGAACAGCTTTCTGGAGGAACTGGACGGCCTGAACGTGGAAGTCATCTTCAAGGATGCCCTTAGAAGCTCCGTAGCTTACATGCTCTTAGTCCGCTGCGGCTGTCCTGCCGACAAGCTTTTTACTTCTGAGGATTTTCAGGGCGTTGTGAATTTCAATACCATTGATACCATATCCAGGCTGGGAGCCGCCGCAAGCGATATTTCCGAAATGCTGCTGCGGGAAATCGAGGCAACAGTCAAAGACCTGCAAAAAACGGAAAGGAAACAAATCCGCACAGTTGCAAAAAATCAGGGTGCAGGGCACAATGAAAGCAGAAAGGATGAAAGGAATGGTGAAGATGGAACTGACCTACACAATGCAGGGCGATTATCTGATACCTGACCTGGCGCTGTCGGAGGAAGAAACGCACATCGGCAAATATGGAATGTTGCGCAAAACATATCTGAAAAACCACAGGAAAGGGATGTACGCCAGCCTGATGCTGTCGGGCAAGCTGACGGAGCACCTGGCGGAGATCGACCGGACGGCGAAGGAACGGATCGAGAGAATCACGGCGAAGCTCCTCACGAGCAGCCCCGCGCCGGACAAAGCGGCCGACCCGATGGGCTGGACGGGACACATGAACAACCTGCGGCACTTGGCGGAGGAAACGGTACTGGCGGAGCTGGTGTACAGCTAACCCTTTTCCCCACCGTAGAGCAGCAAATCGAATCAATTAAACAGGCGGAGGACGAAAAATCCTCCGCTTTTTCTATTTCCCAGGAAGAAATTGACCATGTGCTTTGCAAGGGTACTGGCTTCCAGGACGGCAAATTCCGTGTTTACCTGCACTACCAGGAGCAGCATACCCTAAAGGAAACCATTGACTTTTTAAAGCGTGAATACGGAACCGGCGGCGGTACGCATATTTTCACCGATGGAACCCAGGGAAACACATGGCACGACGGCAAGGGAATTTCCATTAGCAAAAGCGGCAGTTTTATATCAAATCCTGATCTGAGACTGTCCTGGAACCAGGTTGCAAAACGCCTTGGAGAACTGATTGCCGCAGACAGATATTTAAACAGCAAGGAAAAAGAGCGTCTGCCCGCCGTGCAACAGGAAATGGAGGAACGCCGCCGGCAGCTTGCCGAGGAAGCCTATGCCCGTGAAATCCTGAACCGGGAGCCTGTACCTGCAGAACCGAAGGTGCCTATTTCAAAAGATACGGCTAAATATGTTTTCCATCTTGGCGATACGGTGTATATCGGTGCAGAGGAATATGAAGTTGTGTCCTTTAACAATCATGCGGTAGAACTGCGCGACATGAACTTCCCTATATTCACCAAACAATTCCCGCGGGAAGCCTTTGAACAGATCTTGCAGGATAATCCGTTAAACGACCATCTCATTGCGCCGGAGCAACCGGCCGAAGAAAAAACGGAAACGCCATCTCCCCGCACGCTGTACCGGACGTACCTGCCTGAAATCGTCGGCAGGGTGCGAACAGATGAGATCTACCCCTACCTGCGGGACAGGGATACCGACCCCGACAGTGCCAAACAGGAGCTGGACGCCGCCATCGACCGCATTGTCCTTTCCATGAGGGAGGAACACCCGGATTTTTATGAAGCCTATACCTCGTTGCCGCAGTTTCGGGAGTGGCTTCATGAAGATGTGTACCAGCGGACATATCAGGACCATTTGGCGGATTCGAGGGACAGCATCGCTATTCATGCCGATGACCCCGGCGCACCGGAATGGGCGCGGGAAACCGGCGGCATTACCATCACCCGCGAAAGCGATACCGTCACCATCGGGAGCAGCGGCGAAGGTGAAAAGCACGATGTGGAATTGGACCTGGAGCTGCCGGAAAGTCAAACCGAGCAAGAGGAAAAGGAACCTGCCGAAAAAGAAATTGTCGCAGGCATGGAGCTTTCTATTGAGGACCGGCGCTATGTTATTGACAGTATTAACATAGAAGCCGAAACGGTCAGCCTGCGGGACATCACCTTCCAGAGCAGCACGGGCTTCCCCATTTTCCGCAGCGAAAGCATCGAGTTTGTACTCGGCGTTTTGGAACAATCGGAAGAACCGATATGGCAAAAAGCGCAGTACGGCGAAGTTTCTAAAGTCATCATTGACCTCCGGCCGGAAACGCCAAAACCCCATCAGCCGCACATCAATTACCGCATCACCGACGACAACCTGGGCGCTGGCGGTCAAAAAACCAAATACGGCTGGAACGTCGCCGCCATCCGGCTGTTAAATCAGCTTGAAGCAGAAAACCGACTTGCCACACCGGAGGAACAGGAAATCCTGTCCCGTTATGTGGGATGGGGCGGCCTGCCGCAAGCCTTTGATGAGAACAACAGCCAGTGGGCGAAGGAATATGCCGAACTGAAGGAACTGCTCACCGACGAGGAATATGCTTCTGCAAGGTCTTCCACCTTAAACGCCCATTATACTTCCCCCACCGTCATCAAGGCCATGTATGCCTGCCTGGAAAACATGGGCTTTAAGACCGGCAACATCCTGGAGCCAGCCTGCGGCATCGGCAACTTTTTCGGCCTCATCCCCGACAGCATGAAAAATTCCAAGCTGTATGGCGTGGAGCTGGACAGCATCACGGGCCGCATTGCCAGGCAACTTTACCAGCAGGCCAACATTGCGGTGCAGGGCTTTGAGGAAACCAGCCTGCCCGACAGCTTTTTCGACCTGGCCATCGGCAACGTGCCTTTCGGCAGCTACGGTGTTGCGGACAAGAAATACGACAAATACCATTTCTATATCCACGACTATTTCTTTGCAAAGACGCTGGATAAGGTGCGTCCCGGCGGCATCATCGCCTTTATCACTTCCAAGGGCACGATGGATAAGCAAAACCCCGAAGTGCGCAAGTACATTGCACAGCGGGCGGAGCTTTTAGGCGCTGTCCGGCTGCCCAACAATGCATTTTACGATAACGCAGGCACGCAGGTTACAACAGACATCCTCTTTTTACAGAAGCGCGACCGCGTGATCGACATTGAGTCGGACTGGGTGCATCTCTCCACCACCAAGGACGGTATCCCCATCAACAGCTATTTTGCCGAGAACCCCGACATGGTGCTGGGCACGATGGACTACGATGACATGATGTACGGCAATGCCAAAGAAACCACCTGCCGTCCCTTTGAAAACGCCGACCTTGCCGGGCTGCTCCGCGAAGCCCTGGAGAACATCCATGCGGAAATCACCGAGTATGAGCCGGACGAAATAGCCGAGGAAGAAGATACCTCCATTCCGGCAGACCCGAATGTGAAAAATTTCAGCTATACCGTGGTGGACGGGGAAATCTACTACCGCGAAAACAGCCGGATGAACAAGGTGGAAGTTTCCGTCACGGCGGCGAACCGCATCAAGGGCATGATTGCCATTCGGGATTGCGTCCGCGAGCTGATCGAATACCAGACCGAGGATTACAGCGATGAAATAATCCGGGAACAGCAGCGCAAGCTGAATAAGCTGTATGATGAGTTTACTGCAAAATACGGACTGTTAAGCAGTCGCGGCAACAACATGGCCTTTTCCGACGACAGTTCCTACTGCCTGCTCTGCTCCCTCGAAATTCTGGACGAAGACGGGAATCTGGAGCGCAAGGCGGATATGTTCACCAAGCGCACCATCCGGCAGCGCACCGTTGTCACCCATGTAGACACCGCCACCGAAGCGCTGGCCATCTCCATCGCAGAAAAAGCCTGCGTGGACATGGCCTTCATGCAGAGCCTGACGGGGCTTTCCGAGGAACAAATTGTTAAAGACCTGGAAGGCGTCATCTTCCGTAATCCCGAAAAAATCGGCAATGAAGGAAAGCCGCATTATGAAACGGCGGATGAATACCTGTCCGGCAATGTAAGGGAAAAGCTGAAAACCGCCCGGCGGTTTGCCGAAATGCATCCCGACATCTACAGTATAAACGTTACGGCACTGGAAAAGGTGCAGCCGAAGGATTTGAGCGCGTCTGAAATCGACGTACGCCTCGGTGCTACCTGGCTTCCCCCGGATGTCATCAAGGACTTTATCTTTGAACTTCTGGAAACTCCTTATATGTACAGGCGCTACATCGACGTTTTTTATTCGTCCTATACCGCTAGCTGGAACGTCAAAGGCAAAAACGACGACCGCAGCGGCAACATCAAGGCAGTAATGACCTATGGTACCAGCCGCATTAACGCCTATAAGATTATTGAAGAAACATTGAACCTCAAGGATGTACGGGTTTTTGATACTGTTTATGAGGATGGCGTTGAGAAGCGTGTGCTGAACAAAAAGGAGACCGCCATCGCCCAGCAGAAGCAGGAGGCCATCAAGGAGGCATTCCAAAGCTGGATATGGAAAGACCCCAATCGCCGGGAACGTCTGACGCGGATCTACAACGACCGCTTCAACGCCGTCCGCCCCCGCGAATACGACGGCAGCCACATCCGTTTTACCGGCATGAATCCGGAGATCACCCTGCGCAAGCACCAGGTGGATGCGGTAGCCCATATCCTGTACGGCGGTAATACCTTATTGGCGCACTGTGTCGGTGCGGGCAAAACCTTTGAGATGGCGGCTGCGGCTATGGAAAGCAAGCATCTGGGGCTTTGCAATAAAAGCATGTTCGTCGTGCCCAACCACCTGACCGAGCAGTGGGCGGCGGAGTTTTTGCAGCTCTACCCCTCCGCGAACATCCTTGTGGCGACGAAAAAAGACTTTGAAACCAAGAACCGCAAGAAATTCTGCGCAAGAATCGCAACCGGAGACTACGACGCGGTGATCATAGGGCACAGCCAGTTTGAGAAAATCCCCATTTCCATGGAACGGCAAAAACGGCTGCTTGAAGAACAGATCGCGGAAATCACCAGCGGCATCCGGGAACTGAAAGAAGAACGCGGCGAGCGTTACGCCATCAAGCAGCTTGAAAAGACTAAAAAGACCTTGAAACTTAAGCTGGATAAGCTCAACGACACCAGTCGAAAAGATGATGTGGTCACCTTTGAGGAACTGGGCGTTGACCGCCTGTTCGTGGATGAGGCTGACTTTTACAAAAACCTCTTTCTTTACACAAAAATGCGCAATGTGGCGGGCTTATCCCAGACCGAAGCGCAGAAGTCTTCCGACCTCTTTGCCAAATGCCGCTACCTTGACGAATTGACAGGTGGCCGCGGCGTCATCTTTGCCACAGGAACGCCCATTTCTAACTCCATCACCGAGATGTACACCATGCAGCGGTATTTGCAATACGAAACCCTGCGCAAAAACGGCCTCCAGCACTTTGACTGCTGGGCCTCCACCTTTGGGGAAACGGTCACCGCCATCGAGCTTGCACCGGAGGGCACAGGCTACCGGGCTAAAACAAGGTTCGCACGGTTCTACAACCTGCCGGAACTTATGAATATGTTTAAGGAAATCGCGGACATCAAGACGGCGGATATGCTCAACCTCCCTGTGCCCAAAGCGAACTACCACAATGTGGCGGTGAAGCCGAGCAAATTCCAGCAGGACATGGTGGCCGAGCTTGCGAAGCGCGCCGAACGGGTGCGCGCCAGGCTGGTGGAGCCGTATCAGGACAACATGCTCAAAATCACCAACGATGGCCGGAAGCTGGCCCTTGACCAGCGGCTGATGAGCCCTATGCTTCCCGACCATGACGACAGCAAGGTAAATGCCTGCGTGGAAAATGTGTTCCGCCTCTGGCAGGAAAACAGCGATAAGAAGCTGACGCAGCTTGTATTCTGCGACCTGTCCATTCCAAAGAATGATGGAAATTTCAATGTGTATGACGATATACGCCAAAAGCTTATTGCCCGCGGCGTTCCCGCCGACGAGGTTGCTTTTATCCATGATGCCGACACAGAGACCAAGAAAAAGGAGTTATTTGCTAAAGTCCGCAAGGGACAGGTGCGAATCCTGCTGGGCTCCACCTTTAAAATGGGAGCCGGAACCAACGTGCAGGACCGCTTGATTGCACTCCACGATCTGGACTGCCCGTGGCGGCCGAGGGATCTGGAACAGCGCTCCGGACGTATCGTGCGGCAGGGCAACCAGAACGACGAGGTGCATATCTTCCGGTATGTGACGGAAAACACCTTTGACGCTTATCTCTACCAGATTCTTGAGAATAAGCAGCGGTTTATTTCGCAGATTATGACTTCAAAGTCCCCTGTAAGAAGCGCCGAGGACATTGATGAAACGGCTCTTTCCTATGCCGAGGTGAAGGCTCTGGCCACCGGCAACCCGCTTATAAAAGAGAAGATGGATTTAGACATTCAGGTTTCCAAGCTGAAATTGCTGAAAGCCAACCATTTAAGCCAGCGATATGCTTTGGAGGACAGATTGCTCAAACACTACCCGCAGCAGATCAAATCCACCGAGGAACGCATTGCAGGCTATGAAAAAGACCTTGCTCTGTACGAGCGTCACAGCACATCAAAATCTGCCGGGGATGGCACAGAGGACAGCAAATTCCCGGGCATGATGGTCAAGGGCATAGACTACACCGAAAAGGCCAAGGCGGGCGCAGCCATCCTGGAAGCCTGCAAGCAAATGACCTCGCCGGAGCCGCAGGAGTTTGGCAGCTACATGGGATTTTCCATGCTGTTTTCCTTTGACAGCTTCAATAAGCAGTATCAGATCACCCTGCGGGGCGCTCTGAGCCATACGGTCACACTGGGCACGGACATCCACGGCAACATCACAAGGCTCAATAATGCTCTTGCAGAAATACCAAAAAAACTGGAATACTGCCGGGAACAGTTAAAAACGCTCCGCCAGCAGATGGAAACGGCTAAAGAACAAATTGACATCCCCTTTGAAAAGGAGCAGGAGCTGCAGACCAAATCTGCGCGGCTGGCGGAGCTGAACATTTTGCTCAACATGGATAAGCATGAAAATGAGGTGTTCGACAGTGAACCGGACGAGGATATGGACATTCCCGAAAAGAAAGCCGTGGGCTATGAAAGATGAGGTGAAAAAACATGCCCTATGTAACGCCGGAGCAGATTGAGCGCGCAAAGCAAATGGACCTGCTGACCTATCTGCAATACTATGAACCCCAGGAGCTGGTGCGCTTCTCAGGCAATGTCTATACCACCCGCACCCATGACAGCTTGAAAATCAGCAACGGGAAATGGTGCTGGTGGTCGCGCAACATCGGCGGACGCTCCGCCCTGGACTATCTCATCAAGGTGCGGGGCATGACGCTCCCCGAAGCGGTGCTTCAGATAGACGGACAGGCGGCTGTCATGCCGCCTGTTTCGCAAAAAGTACAGGAACCCTCCGAGCCAAAAAAACTGCTATTGCCGGAGAAAAACGAAAACAATGACCGTATAATTGCCTACCTTATGGGGCGCGGCATACATAGAGATATAATCGGCTACTGTATCCAGACCGGACGGCTGTATGAAAGCCGCGATTATCACAACGCCGTCTTTATCGGCTTTGACCGGCATGGCGTTTCTAAATACGCTACTCTCCGTGGGACGTTTGGCAAACGGTTTATGGGGGAAGTCAATGGAAGCAATAAGCACTTCTCCTTCTCTATTCCGGCCAGGAACGAATGCAGCAAACTGCACCTGTTTGAAAGCGCCATTGATTTATTGTCATACGGCACTTTGGAATTGCTTTCCGGCAGGAACTGGCGGCAGGAAAACTGCCTGTCCCTTGCGGGAATCTATATGCCCAAAAAGATAATCGAGGAAAGCACCCCGCCTGCCGCACTCATGCAATACTTAAAAGACTTCCCGCAAATCAAGGAAATCGCTTTACATCTGGACAACGACACGGCCGGACAGCTGGCGGCAAAGACTATCAAGACCATCCTCCCGCCCATCTATACTGTTTCCGACGAGCCTCCGAAACGCGGAAAGGATTATAACGACTATCTGAGAATTGTATTAAGAATACGGCAGCCACATGAACGCGAACTGTTATAATTAAGAAGAATTGATTGATATCATAGCATGAAAGGAGTATAATATGGTTAGAATGTTACTACAAGGAGTTGATATCATGCAGATTAAACCGTCCGCAAGCATCAGGCAGAATTACAATGAAATTGCGGCTTTGTGCAAGTCTACCGGAGAACCTGTTTTTCTTACCAAAAACGGTGAAGGAGATCTTGTCGTCATGGATATAGAGGCGTTTACCCGCCGCGAAAAAATGCTGAAGCTGCGCGAAGAACTGCTGGCTGTTGAGGAAGACCGTCTGGCAGGACGTGCAGGAGTTACGCCGGATGAACTGGACAGCTATCTGGACAGCATTATTGATGAGGTGGAGCATGGAAAAGAAGGTTCAATATAAGGTAATTGTTTCCGACCGTGCCCGTCAGATGCTGGCGGGCCACGTACGTTTTCTGGCACAGAAAAGTCCTACTGCTGCTCGTAAAGTAAAAAACGACTTGATGGATGCTATTCGCTCCCTTCAACAAATGCCGGAACGTTTTCCGTTTCTGGAGGCTGAATTTATCCCGCCCAATAAGTATCATAAGATGTTCGTTGAAAAATATTATCTGGTACTATATCAGATCAAGGATCAGATAGTGTATGTTGATTATATTGTGGATTGCAGGCAGGATTATTGGTGGCTGGTACGGTAAATTTTGATATAGGATGTAATTGTTTATTGAGACAGAATTATTACATGGATTATGCTGTCTAATGACAAAAAATGATGTATTATTATGCTATAGATAAAATGTAAGAAAATGTACTTTGTGGGGGTGCAGTTATGAACTCAAGAATAACTGTAAGTGGTAATATTATCAGTGAACTATCCGAAAAAATTCCTTCGAATATTATTGCTCTTAACGAATTAATTAAAAATTCTTACGATGCTGGAGCTCATAAAGTTTCTGTCATTTTAGATACTACTGCGAAAACTTTAACTATATCAGACAATGGCTCTGGTATGAATAAAGAAGATATTGATACTTTATTTCATATTTCTGATAGTAAGAAAAAATATGGTGTAATAAATGAATATGGGAGATATACACAAGGTTCAAAGGGTTTAGGCTTTTTATCGGTTTTTAAATTTGGGGGACATGTTGAATGGAGAACACGAAAAGATATAGGACTAAAATTTTCAGTAAATTATGTTGATTTAATTAATTCTTCTGATATTTCTCAGTTTGAAATTGAAATAGTCGAGGATGATACAATTAAAAAAGGAACTACTATAATTATCTCATTAAATGACTATAATGCAAATTCTTTAGAAAGTTATTTTTCAGAAGAAAGGAACTATAAAAAAATAATCAATTCATTTGATGATAAAAATTTTGAAATTGAGCTTCAAATTAATGGAGTAGTATACTCTAGTAAAGACACTTTACCTTTATTAGAAAATTCAAAAGAGCATCAATTATATTATGTTACATACAATTATCAGGAACAAAAAATAAAGTTTTTTTATAATGGGTGTCAAATTTTATCAGAAAACTTTCCATTTAATTCTAATGCATACAAATTAAACATTGAGTTAGTCATTTTTCAATTTCCTCCTCATGGGAAAGGAAAGGTTGATCAGCTTTTCATAAATCCTCAAGGAGATTTAACACCTTTGATATATGTAAATGACAATCTATTTAATAATTTTGACATGTTTGACCCGAATGTCATGAAAAACATAAAAACTAGTCTGGTATTAAATCAGATGATTGGATTTATAAGAATCATTAGTAATGATCCAATGATAAGTTTTAATTCTGATAGATCTCAATTTTTGCAAAACGAACTGACTGATTCAATAAAAGACTTTTTAAGTAGTATAAATAAAAAAATACAAGAAATTGGCTCTATAAATAAAAAATATTTGATGAATTTTGATTTTTTAATAGTATCTGAATTGCCTGAAGAATGCAATGATAATAGTGATAATGAGCAATTTAGAAAATATATTAAAAGCGATTTTCAATTTAGACCAAATGTAAATATCAGACGTTCAGGAAATGTAGTGTTTTATTCATTATTTGGAAAAGAAACTTATTTAAAAATTAAGGCGAAAAATCTATCAACTATAACTACAAATAACAATAATACTTCAAATAATAACAACGGAGATAAACCAAAGACTCAACATCCTACTTCAAATGAATTACCAAAGTCTATTCCTGCAATCATTAATCTAAATTGCAGAGATGTTATTAGAATTGCCGTACCTTCTGAACAGATAGACTTAAGACAATACGTAGCTTCTGTTAGGGATAGCAAAGGGAACGAACTTAGTAAAGATATTTTAGAGATAAAAGTAGATGGAGTATCAATATCTGGGGAAATTTTATCTAGTGTTACTGAACCTTGTCAAAAAAATATAGAGTATAGATATTTGGACTCCGAAACAGGTCTGGTTGTAAAAACTTTGACATTATCTTTCTACCAACCAGAGGCTACTATAAATGCAGGGAATAAGACCACAAAGCTAATTACTCTTCCCTCAAGAGAAACTTATACAATAAGTTATAATCAATTTGTGGGGAAACTAATTGAACAAATTAATAGTTTAAGTCTGAATGATTATAGAGAACTTATTTCTTGTTCATTAAGAGCAATATTTGAATTAAGTATAGATTCAATTAGTAAATCTACAAAGTATAGCGGATTTTTCCCGAACAAATTTGGATTTGAAGATAAGGTTGTTAAGGTGGTTGAATATATTAAGAATAATAAAGTATATATAGGGGAGATAGCAAAATCAACCAAAATTGATTTTCACAGCTTAAATAATATGCTAGATCCGCAGTCTTTTCGTTCGGGCATTTCAACAGCACATTTGGGTGCACACAAATCAGCATCATATATTAGTGATGCTGAAATCGTTCATTTGGCGAAACTCTTAGGTATTTTTGTTGTAGTGACAAATGAGATGATAAATAATAGTAATATCAAGTAATTTAACTGATTTAATATCTCTTTACTAAAAAATGGTAATATAGAAGGTGTAATAGTATGTTAGATAATATTGATTATAGAGATTATAAAAAATGTGATGATATTCATGGCACAGTTTTATATCCTGCTGTTATGGTAGCACCCATACAAAAAGATATATTAAAGAATTTAATTTTGCGTGATGAAATTGCATCAGTTTTTGATCCTTTCCATGGGTCTGGTACTTCTCTGTATGAAGCAATGGAGATTGCACCGAACATGCACTTGGTAGGTTGTGATATAAATCCATTAGCAAATTTAATAACAAGGGTTAAACTGCAAGGAGTTAATTCAAACATCAAAAGTGATATTAATGAATTAAAAGAGCACATTATCGAACCCAAGGATATATCATACTTCTCATTTCCTAATATGGAAAAATGGTTTAGGACAGATATAATTGAGTCATTAAAAATTGTGCGCTCTGCTATTACAAAAATAAGTAATGATCAAAATCGATTATTTTTTTGGTATATGCTCTGTGATATTATTAGAAAATATAGCAATACTAGAAGCTCAACATATAAACTTCATATTAAAGAAGCAGATGCCATTTCTAGGATGGAAAATAATGTTATTGAAGATTATATTGGTTCAGTTGAAAAGAATATTTATAAATTTTTGCATTCATCCAATAATTTCATATTATATAAATGCAATGTATTAGAAAAATTTAGAGATTTTGAAAACGAATTATTTGATATTTCAATAACATCGCCACCGTATGGTGATAATGCCACTACTGTTCCATATGGTCAGTTTTCAATGCTTGCTTTATATACAATAGATCGTAAAGATTTGGAACTGGAAGGATGGGAACTAGATAATTATTCTATAATTGATTCAAATAGTTTAGGTGGAAAAACAAAAAATATTATAATGAATGATTTTGAAAAAGCATTAATCGCTCCTTATTTAAAAAAAATTTCAGTGGCTAAACATAAAAAGGTGATTTGCTTTTTTAATGATTATTTTTTATTTTTAAGAGAGTTGTGCCGAGTTACTAAAAAATATATTGTTTTAACACTAGGAAATCGTACTGTTGATAGAGTTCAAATTGATTTAACTAATATTACAAAAACATTTTTAGAAAAAAATGGATTTGAAAATTTAAAATTTGTTAAACGAGAAATACCAATAAAAAGAACACCAAAGGTAACTTCGATTGTTAACCAAAAACCAGTCAGTTCTATGAATTATGAGTATATAATTATTCATAGGCGTAATACATAACAATTATATTATCCATAATGAAATTTATATATAACCATTAAAGGTGCTGAAAGAATCAGTGCCTTTTTCTTTTGCCCAAAAATCAAGAAAGGAGGCTTTGCTTTTATGAAAACCTATCAGGTGGAAATCAGAGAAACCCTTTGCATGATTGTCGAAATCGAAGCAGAAAATGCCCAACAAGCGGAAGCGATGGTGCGGCAAGCATACAGCAACGAAGAATACATCCTCGATGCGGAACACTTTGCTGGTGTGGAGTTTGCCGCACGGGAAAAAGAAATCGAAGCGCGGAGCAGGAACCAAAAGCGCCGCGAGTATGAACGCTGACCAAGACTTCCTTTTTGGCTGGTAGAATCTTAAGCCAACCGTAACATGACAACACAAGACCGTTGTCTTGTGTTGCAGCAAGCACTGAATAATGCTGGCATTATTCGCTTGTCAGGGATAATCCCTGAAACCCTTAACAGAACAGGAGGTTTTATATGCTTAAAAGAAGCATCAAAATAACGTTCCGATTGAACGCACAAGAATGTCAGCGGTTAAAAAAGCAGGTAAAGAAATCGGGGCTTTCGCAGGAAGCATTTATCCGTACCCTCATCAACGGTTACGTGCCCAAAGAACTTCCCCCACCCGACTATTACGCCATGATGCGGGAACTTCACGCCATCGGCAGCAACTTAAACCAGATTGCGGCAAAGGCAAACGCCACAGGACATATCGACAGGACGGTGTTCCAGTATGAAGTTAACCGGCTCCGCAAGGCCGTGCTGGATATACAGGCGGCGGTCACGTCGCCGGAAAGGAGGGAAAATAATGGCAACCACGGCGATATGGGATGTGACAGACCGCCTTAACCGGGTGATCGACTATGCCACCAATCCCGAAAAAACCGAGAACCTGGATTTTTCAAGTCCCGATTTTCAGGGCCTGCGGAACGTGCTGGAATATACCGAGCAGGATGCCAAAACCGAAAAGCAGTTTTACGTCACCGGCATCAACTGTGATCCGGCTACCGCCTGTGAGCAGATGAGCCGGACAAAGCTGCAATTCCAGAAAACGGACGGCATCCTTGCCTTCCACGTCTACCAGTCCTTTGCTCCGGGGGAAGCCACCCCCGAAACCGCCCACGCCATCGGCGTAAAGCTGGCACAGGAGCTTTGGGGCGACCGCTTTGAGGTGGTGGTTTCCACCCATCTTGACAAGCATCATCTGCATAATCATTTTGTGCTGAACTCCGTATCCTTTATGGACGGCAAGCGGTATTACGATAACAACGCCACCTACGCCCTCATGCGGCGGACCTCCGACCGGCTGTGCAGGGAATACTCCTTGTCCGTCATCGAAAACCCGCAAAAGGGCAAATCAAAACACTACGCCGAATGGAAGGCCGAGCAGGAAGGCAAACCCACATGGCGAGGACTTATCCGCGAGGACGTGGACAAAGCCATTGCCGCATCCATGACCTTTACGCAATTTATTGCTGCTTTACGAAAACAGGGCTACGGAGTAAAAACCGGCGTAAAATACATGGCGGTGCGTCCTCCGGGAAAAGAACGCTTTGTCCGCCTGAAAACCCTGGGTGATGATTACACCGAGGACGCTATCAAGCAGCGGATACTTCAAAACCGCGCCCGGAAGCGTCCGGAAGTCCTGCCGGAGCCGAAGCGAAAACGCTATGCCGTCAAAGGCGGCTTCAATCCCAAAAAAGCAAGGAAGCTCACGGGCCTGCAGGCGCTCTACTTCCACTACCTTTACAAAATGGGCATTTTGCCAAAACATCGTGCGTCCAGCAAACGGGCGCATTTTTTATTGCGCGAAGACCTCCGGCATCTGGAGGAAATCATCGCGCAGACCAAGCTGCTCTGCAGAAACCAAATTTCCAGCAAAGAGCAGCTTTTCACGTATCAGCATGGAATAGAGCAGGAATTGGCAGCCCTGTCCGACGCCCGCAAATCTCTTTACCATCGACTGCGCCGGTGTAAAGACCATGAGCAAACTGCACAGTATAAGCAGCAGATTTCAGAACTTTCCAGGAAGCTGTCCCTGCTCCGGAAGGAGGTGAAGCTCTGTATGGGCATCCTGTCCCGTTCCGAAGAAATGAAGCAGAAACTTCTTCAGGTTCAACAGGAGAAAATTCATCAAGGAAAGGAGGAAAAAGCCTATGAACAGCGGAGCCGACGCAGCGGATCAAATCGTTAACATGAGCCTTAAAGGGATTGAGGTGATGGCCAAAATCTCCGGCGTGGGGGCGAAAAACCTCGCCACCTATTTGTATGCCGTCCTCAAAAGCCAAAAGAAAACCAAGGGCAAAATCCGTCTGGAGGGGCTTTTGCGCAGCGGCAAGGAACTGAAGGTCTTTGCAGTGCGCAACGAGGACTTAAAGAAGTTTTGCCAGGAGGCCAAACGCTACGGCGTCCTCTATTGCGCCCTCCGTGACAAAAATGACACGGACGGCATGTGCGACATCATGGTGCGGGCGGAGGATGCTTCCAAAATCAACCGCATTGTGGAACGCTTCAAGCTGGCCACCGTGGATACGGCAAGCATCAAGAGCGAAATTGAAAAATCCAGGACCGACAGGCAGAAGGAGAATACGCCGCACAAAGAAGGCACGGACGAAAAAGCGCCTCCCAAAAAAGGAACGCCCGCCGAAAAAAGCGCGGACGATTTTCTGGATGAGCTTATGGCAAATCCCGACCAGCTGAAGCCGGTCAAGGAACAGCCGGACAACCCAAACCCCACGACGGCGACGGCGGAGAAACCCCTTCCGTCCGAGCCTACCTCCGAGCGCAGCGGGAAAGCCGCCGAGGGTGCTATTGAGCCGCCGAGAAGATCCGTCCGGGAAGAACTGCGGGAAATCAAGGCCGCTCAAAGGGAACAAGCGGCGGAACCCAGGCGCGAGCCTGCCAAGGAACAACTGCAAGCCATGAAACAGAATGCCAAATCCAACAGGCAGAAATCCAAATCAAAAAAGCCAAAATCGAAAGCGAGGTAAGAGTTATGAGCAGTTTCGACGATCTTTTCCGGCAGGAAAACGAGCAGCCTGCCCCCCGAAACGACCGGCCTTTTGACAAAGAGGCATGGAAACAGCAAAAACAGGAGCAGCGGGAAATGGTTTACGCCATGATTGACGACACGGCACAAACCGTGGCGCGGGACGGAGCTGCTTTCCGGAAGTACCTGGATGTGCAGAGCCGTTTTGACCGCTACAGCGTGGCCAATGCCCTTTTAATCCTTGCGCAGAAGCCGGACGCCACCCGCATTGCGGACTTTGACACCTGGAAGGAGCAAGGCGCATTTATCCGCAAAAAGGAAACCGGCTTCTACATCCTGGAGCCGGGTGAGGAATACCAGCGCGAGGACGGCACTGTCGGCATCAGCTACAACCCGAAAAAGATGTTTGACATTTCCCAGACCGGAAACAGCCGCAAACGGGAAACACCTACCTATCCCGATGACCGCACCCGCATCAAGGCACTGATGGACCATGCGCCGGTGCCCATCCGGATCAGCGATGCCCTGCCGGAAGGCACAAACGCCCTGTATCGGCCGGAAGCAAGGGAAATCCAAATCAGAAAAGGCATGGATGCGGGGAATATTTTCCGCGCCCTTTCCCAGGAGCTGGCCCACGCGGAAATGGATAAAGGAGACGGTAGCTACCGCCGTTCCGATCATGCCTTCCACGCTTACTGCGTGTCCTATATGCTCTGCAAGCAATACGGCGTGGATACAAACGGCTACCGCTTCGACCGCGCTCCCCAAATGTTGGAAGGCATGGACCCTCAGGAGGTCCGCGCCGAGCTTTCGGTCATAAGGGAAGCTGCCGGCGAAATTTCCGGCAGGATGAACCGGATGCTGTTTCAGCGGCAGCAAATATGGCAGGAGCCGGAACGATGATAGGAGGGATTGCCCATGAAGGAAGAAGAAAGGGTGCTTACCCTGGACGACTACGAATACGGCGTTGTGGTGAACGCCTTAAACGAGCTCAGAAACGACCTGATTAAAGAAGAACGGCCCACCGACGCCGTGGACGAGCTGCTTTTAAAAACCATTGACGCCCCGACCAAAAAACAAAAGCGCAGGAGCCACGATGAGGCGCGATGAAACCGCAAGGAGCAACCTGATACTCTTTGCGGTTTTTTTAATCCCTGTGGTATGGGCGGCATTATTGACCGCCCCTTCTCTTTCCGGCGGACTTCCCGAAATCCTTGCCAATCTCACGGCGGCAATGAACAATCCGTTCGACATCCAATGGGTGGCCGACACGCCTAAATGCATCCTGCTGTTTATAACTGCCTACGGCATGAGCATCGGGATTTACCTTTCCACCAGGCGCAATTACCGGCGGAGGGAGGAACACGGCAGCGCCCGCTGGGGCGGCGCGGCAGCTGTCAATAAAAAGTACCGGGACAAAGACCCGCAGAAAAACAAAATCCTTACACAGAACGTCCGCGTCGGTCTGGACGGCCGGAAGCACCGGCGCAACCTGAATGTCATGGTGGTGGGCGGTTCCGGCTCCGGCAAGACCCGGTTTTACGCGAAGCCAAACGTAATGCAGGCCAATACCTCCTTTGTCGTCCTCGACCCAAAAGGCGAAATCCTGCGGGACACGGGGAACCTGCTCAAAGCAAAGGGCTATGAAATCAAGGTGCTGGATTTAATCAACATGCACCTGTCCCACTGCTACAATCCCTTTGCCTATCTCAGAGACGACAAGGACGTATTAAAGCTTGTAACAAACTTAATCAGAAACACTACGCCGAAAGGCAGCAACACCAACGACCCCTTCTGGGAACGTTCCGAAACCGCACTGCTGGAGGCGCTTATTCTCTATCTTCTCTATGAAGCGCCGAAGGAAGAACAGAATTTTCCGATGGTCATGGAAATGATCGCCGCCGCTGAAGTCCGGGAGGATGACGAAACCTATCAAAGCCCCCTTGACGAGCTGTTTGAACGGCTGGAAATGCGGGAACCGGAGCACCTGGCTGTCAAGCAGTACAACATCTTCAAGCTGGCTGCGGGCAAAACCGCCAAATCCATTCTGATCGGCTTGGGCGTCCGGCTGGAAAAGTTTAACCTGTCCTCCCTTGCAGGGATCACTACGGTGGACGAAATGGAGCTGTCCTCCATCGGGGAGAAAAAGACAGCGCTCTTTGCTGTGATACCCGACAACGACAGCAGCTTCAACTTCATTGTCGGCATGCTCTACACCCAGCTTTTCCAAAGCCTCATGTACCTTGCCGACTATAAGTACGGAGGCCGCCTGCCCGTCCATGTCCATTTTGTCATGGATGAGTTTGCGAATGTCGCCCTGCCGGATGAGTTTGACAAGCTGCTTTCCACCATGCGTTCAAGGGAAATATCGGTGTCCATCATCCTGCAAAACCTGGCGCAATTAAAAGCCTTGTTCAAAGACACCTGGGAATCCATCGTGGGAAACTGCGACGAATTCCTGTACCTGGGCGGCAACGAGCAGTCCACCCACAAGTATGTGTCCGAGCTTTTAGGCAAGGAAACCATCGACACCAACACCTACGGACTGAGCAAAGGCAGGAACGGAAGCTACTCCACCAATTACCAGCAGTCCGGCCGGGAGCTTCTGACCCCCGATGAGGTGCGGATGCTGGACAACCGCTTTGCCCTGCTGTTCATCCGGGGAGAACGGGCAGTGATGGACGGCAAGTACGATATCTTAAAACACCCAAATTTGAAGCTGACCGTTGACGGCGGCAGCCAACCCTTCCGGCATGGCGGCGCGGAAAACGCCCTGGACTGGAAAGCCGTAGCCTTAAACGAAGAAAGCGATTATGAGCTTCTCTCCGAGGAAGAACTCGAAGCAATGCTTCAATCCTAATAACAAAAATCAGGAGGTATGATTCATGAAAATTTCCAACAAAACCAAAAGGACATTCGCCGTTTGCTGCGCATTGGTGCTGGTGATGACTTTCTTTACCGCACCCGCCTATGCGGCCGACGACCCGCTGACCGTCGTCAACAACCTGTCCAACTTCATATTCGGGCTGATCCGGGCCATCGGTCTGATCCTGCTGGGTTTCGGCATCGTGCAGATCGGCCTTTCCCTCAAATCCCACGACCCGTCCCAGAGGGCCAACGGCTTCCTGACCCTTGCCGGCGGCGTAATTATAACTTTTGCCAAAGAAATTCTGAATCTCATTACAGGAGGTTGATCGCAACAATGTTTAGTAAATTCCCGATTACTGAAAAAATGCACATTCATTCACTAAACGGCGAACTGCGGGAAGCTACCATCCTCAAAAGGCTGGGTGACAACGATTATCTTGCCGAATATAACGGCGTAAAGTGCCATGCAATCTACAACCCGTTTGTCAATAAATTTTATGTGGATGACAAGTATGGCGTCATCAGGGACAAATTGCCCGGCAGGGATGAACCATGCCGGTAACGATCGTAAAGACAGGCCCGCGCTTCATACGCGGGCTTTGTCTTGGAAATGAGGTGAGTTTATTTGGGAAGCGGCAACTGGGTAATTGATAATCTAAACAATGCTCTGGAAACCTGGAATAACAAGCTGTCGGAAATCTGGCAGCTTGTGGCCCAATCCCCCACGGAATTTAAAGGCGGCGGCATCTGGAACGTCATTGTGAATATCCACGGAGCGCTGCAGGCCGTCGGTCTTGCCCTGCTGGTGCTGTTTTTCGTCATCGGTGTGGTGAAAACCTGCGGCAGCTTTGCCGAAGTCAAAAGGCCGGAACAAGCGTTGAAGCTGTTCATACGTTTTGCCCTGGCCAAAGGCGTCGTTACCTACGGGCTGGAGCTGATGATGGCTCTGTTCAACATCGTGCAGGGGATTATCTCCACCATCATGAGAAGCTCAGGGTTAGGGACGGCCACTCAAACCGTCCTGCCGGACACCATTGTGCAGGCCATTCAAAACTGCGGATTTTTCGAAAGCATCCCGCTGTGGGCGGTAACGCTCATCGGCGGACTGTTCATCACGGTGTTTTCCTTCATTATGATCCTGACGGTGTATGGCCGGTTTTTTAAATTGTATTTATATACCGCCATCGCCCCGGTGCCTCTGGCCTCCTTTGCCGGAGAACCAAGCCAGAGCATCGGCAAAGCCTTTTTGAAAGGCTATGCCGCCGTGTGTCTGGAAGGAGCGATCATTGTCCTGGCCTGCGTCATCTTTTCCGTCTTTGCGTCCTCCCCCCCGGTGGTAGACACCAGCGCCAGTGCCGTCACGATGGTGTGGTCCTATGTAGGGGAGCTGATTTTCAACATGCTGGTGCTGGTAGGCGCGGTGAAAATGGCCGACCGGGTGGTGCGAGAGATGATATTTGGATTATAAAGAGAAGTCGGGTATTATTGCCCGGTATCGTCATATACCCTTGAACTGAACACCCTCCCCATAAACAACAGGTTCCCCTGTTCTTGGATCAAGCAAATCCCCATGCTCGTTAAACAGAATTTTGTCAAGAGGTACGCCCATCTCTCTTGCCCGCCGGATTTGCCATGCGACGTCATCTTCAAGGTATTTCTCGTCACGTTTGCGCCGTATCGCCTTTATAAGCGATACAATCCAACTTAACATGGTCAAGCCAAGCATCGAGAAAAGAATGATGAATGCTAAAGTCTCATGTTCTCCTGCCCACTTGTTCAGCACGGTACTGAACAGCAGGAAGCAAAGAATGGGAATCGTCAGCCGAATTTTACCGGCTGCTTTAAATATAAAAGAGAGAATAAGCAATCCCGCCGTAAGGCAAAGGGAAATAACTGCCGCGATTGGCATATTGGACACTCCTTTCCACGCAGTCTGTATATTCCCATTATCGCACATGGAAAAAAGAAATGGAAGGGTGTCCCAATTACAGGCTATTTTATCTCCTGCTCCAGATTGGAAAACAAATCACAGTCAAAAAATTCACGCACGCTGATTCCGAGTCCGTCACACAGCTTTTTGATGGTGACAATTCCCGCATTATATGTCTTGCCGCTCACAATATCGTTTACAGTTGATTGCGTGACGCCTGAAATGTTGCTGAGAGCATTGATTGTCAGGTTCCGTTCCCTGCACAACCCTTCAATGCGTTTTACAACCGCTTGAGAAATATTCATTCTACCACCTCTTAAACGTTATTCCGTTAATCAAAGCTTATCAATTTATCAGGTAAATAGTTAACGGAATACCGTTGATACAGATTAAGAGGTAATTTATACTAACGGTATAACGTTAAGATAAGGATTCATTAACGTAAATAAGCAAAGGAGGTTTCAGCATGAAACAGGAGACTCTCAAAGAAAAACTGGAAAAAGAGAAGGAAAAACTTAACAAGCTTATAAGTGAAGCTTTGAATAAAGGCGCCCCTCTCACAGTAGATGAGGCAGTTATTGAACAGAACCGCAAGGTTGACTCATTGGTAGTTAAGATACAAAAAGAGAAAGAAAAGTATAGTAAAAATCAACAAGAGCGATAAAACAAACAATCTGATGGTGCTACGTTAAGAGGCGCTATTCTTATTTGGAGGTGATTGTTTTTGGAAGTAAAGATTAACCGGGAAATCCGGGATTATACCGAAAGCATGTTTTTTGGACTGTCCTTACGGCAGTTCATTTTTTCTGTCCTGGCCGTGGGCGTGGCCATCGGCATCTATTTCGGCCTTCGGAGCTTCTTCGGCACGGAGACCGTGAGCTGGATGTGCGTTTTGGGGGCTTTCCCCTTTGCGGCCCTGGGCTTTATCAAGTACCACGGCATGACGGCGGAACAGTTTTTATGGGCGTACATCAAATCGGAGTTCCTCATGCCCAAAAAGCTGACCTTTTATCCGACCAACATCTACTATGAGGCACTTAAAAACGTTATCGCGAATCGTGAAAAGGAGGAATGGAAACGCCATGATTAAGACCCTGCAAAAAATCATGAAGCAGGATAAGGAAAGGTTTGTCGTCCCCAGAGGCGTCCAGCAGGCCATCCCTATCCGCGCCATCTGGCCGGACGGGATTTTCCGGGTAGGCAACAAGTTTTCCAAATCCTTTCGCTTCGAGGACATCAATTACGCGGTGGCGTCCAAGGAGGACAAGGAAGCGATGTTTTTGTCCTATTCGGAGCTTCTCAATTCCTTTGACAGCGGAGCCACCACCAAAATCACCATCAACAACCGCCGCTTAAACAAAGCGGACTTTGAAAGCTCCATCCTCATTCCGTTAAAATATGACGGCCTGGATGAGTATCGCAGGGAGTACAATCAAATGCTTATGGATAAGGCCACAGGCGCAAACAGCATTGTGCAGGATAAGTATGTCACCGTGTCGGTGATGAAAAAGAACATTGAGGAAGCACGGAACTACTTCTCCCGCATCGGCACCGACCTTATCACCCATTTCTCCCGCCTGGGCTCAAAATGCGTGGAGCTGGACGCCACCGACCGTCTTAGAATCCTGCATGATTTTTTCCGCGCCGGCGAGGAAACGGACTTCCATTTCGACCTGTCCGCCATCATGAGAAAAGGACATGATTTCAAGGACTATATCTGCCCCGACACCTTTGAATTTGAAAAGGACCACTTCCGCATGGGAAGCAAATATGGGCGCGTCATTTTCCTGCGGGAGTTTGCCAGCTACATCAAGGACAGCATGGTGTCCGAGCTTTGTGATTTAAACCGCAATATGATGCTGTCCCTGGACATCATCCCTATCCCCACGGACGAAGCCGTGCGGGAGGTGGAAAACCGCCTTTTGGGCGTGGAAACCAACATCACCAACTGGCAGCGGCGGCAGAACCAGAACAACAATTTTTCCGCCGTCGTCCCCTATGATATGGAGCAGCAGCGAAAGGAAAGCAAGGAATTCCTCGACGACCTGACCACCCGCGACCAGCGGATGATGTTTGCCGTCCTGACAATGGTGCACATTGCGGACAGCAAGGAGCAGCTTGACAGCGACACCGAAACCCTGTTCACCACCGCACGGAAGCACCTCTGCCAATTCTCCACCCTGACCTTCCAGCAGATGGACGGACTGAACACGGCGCTGCCCTACGGCCTGCGGAAAATAGACGCCATCCGGACGCTGACCACCGAAAGCACTGCGGTGTTCATTCCCTTCCGCGCACAGGAAATCTCCCACAGCGGCGGCATCTACTACGGGCAGAATGTGATTTCCAAGAATATGATTATCGCCAACCGCAAGCTGCTCTTAAACGGCAACAGCTTTATATTAGGAGTATCCGGCTCCGGCAAGAGCTTTACCGCCAAGCGGGAAATCATCAATCAGATACTGTCCAGCGATGACGATATTATCCTGATTGATCCCGAGCGCGAGTATTCGTCGCTGGTCAAGGCGATGGGCGGCGAGATCATCCATATTTCCGCCACCTCCCCGAACCACATCAACGCCATGGACATGAACAGGGATTACGGCGACGGCGCAAACCCCGTCATCCTGAAATCCGAATTTGTGTTGTCCCTGTGCGAGCAGTTGATTGGCAGCCAGAACCTGGGCGCAAAGCAAAAATCCCTCATCGACCGCTGCACCGCATAGTGTTAGTATAGTTTTGTAGACACAGAAGTTCGAACGATTTAAAATAAGAAGTGAAAGGAAGTGTCTACAATGGGAAGAGGTCAAAAACATTACACCAAAGAATTTAAAGATACTATAGTAGAGCTATATAATTCAGGAAAGCCGCTAGCAGATTTAGCTCGTGAATATGGCATACCAAAATCAACAATGGTGACATGGTTAAACAAAGCCAAACCAGTAGTAATTGATAAAGATAAAACCGTGACAACAGCCGACTATCAAGTCATGTTAAAGAAGATAGCAAGGCTAGAAGAGGAAAATGAAATACTAAAAAAAGCCATGGCCATATTCGCGAAAAAGTAGATT
>NZ_FQZS01000034.1 GCF_900142105.1 Lutispora thermophila DSM 19022 | reverse complement strand
TAATTCAGCAACAATGCTTAAGGTAATTATTTCACTATCACTCATCTTAGAAGTATTGATATTGCAACGTTTTTTAATATGTGTTGGAGTTACTTCTTGGTAAATGTCGTCAATTATGACATAAGCGACAGTTATAAAGTCTTTTAAATCTCCAATTTCTTTGATAGAATAGTTTCTATCAGACTCCAGCATATATGTGACCCCCTATCATTTTTGTGGTTATTAATGATAGGTTACATAATATGTTGGAGTTTTTCATTCGTAGATTTTTGGTAATTCAAAGCTAGCACAACAAGTTAAATTAATCCCATATAAATGTATAGAATGGATGCATGTAATGTGGTGAAGAAGATAAGAGCAGTTAAATAGTCAAAATGTAGGCTCTCATCATTGGATAAAATCCTAATGGTGAGGAGCTTTCTTATAATGCATAGAGAAGTATGAGTTTCCTTAAATTATACTTTTTGTAAAAGCATTTCAAGAAAGGCTTCTTTAATTGTTATAAATACCATCAAGGGAAGCCTTTCTTTTAATTTTGGAAAAATTAAAAAAAGGGGTTGAAGTATAGCTTATACTTTGTAAAATTAAGATATCGAGCGCTCGACGAAAATAAATTTATGGAGGTCCAAAATGAACAATATTAAAATAATTCCCGTCGGAAAGATTAAAAATGAGAATGAAGATTTTGCCATTAAACTGGATGAAAAATATACGACAGCACTAAAAGGACTTGAAAATTACAGTCATATACAGATTATTTGGTGGATGGATGGTTGCGACAATGAAAGAGACAGAGCAATGCTGATTCAGAAAAAACCATATAAAAATGGACCTGATGAGATAGGTATTTTTGCGCTTCGATCTCTTGAAAGACCAAATCCTATTGGAGTATCAAATGCCCAAATTACATATATTGATAACATATATGGGATAATAGGGCTTACTTATGTGGATGCCAATGACGGAAGTGCGGTTCTTGACATCAAGCCATATACCCCAAGCATTTACAGAGTAGAGAATCCCATTACACCGGATTGGTGTAGCCATTGGCCTAAATCCTTTGAGGAAAGTGGAGCATTTGACTGGGCAAAAGAATTTAACTTTTAAGGGGGGATGGAAATGGCACTTGCAGATTATATTGTAAGCAAACCTATTTTGAGGACTGAGCGACTAACACTGCGGCAGTTACTTCCCTCTGACGTTCCGGCATTGAAAGAATGGATGTCTGATAAGTCAATGTATGCCTATTGGGGAAAGCCCGCAGGAAAGACGGATAAAAACCCCGAATTGCTGTTTGAAAAGGCTAAGAAAAATACAAAGAGCTTCCATTGGGGTATTGCACTGAATGAAAGTGATAAGGTCATCGGCGAAGCATGGATTTATCTGATCGAAAATAACCGCATGGCAAAGGTTGCTTTGAGGATTGCTCCAGCTTATCAAAATCAAGGAATGGCAACAGAAGTCATGAAGGCAATCATTGATTTCTGCTTTACTCATACAGAATTACAACGTATCTGGGCGGATGTAGACGTTCGAAATATCGGATCATGGAAAGTTCTCGAAAAATGTGGTTTTACCCGAGAAGGTATGATTCGGCAAGGAAAAATGGTCAATACATGGTGTGACTATTATATTTATGGTTTATTGAAAACAGATATAAAATGTTGATATTTTCCAAGGACTCTACAATCAATAATGGCATCTCAACAATGGACACTCGATGCATTTGCAGAAACATACGAAAAAGCACATCTATTGAAAAGAGGATGCAGAGCAACAGCAGTGGAATATGGAAAGAATCTCGCAGACTTATGCCTTCAGAAGTGAAGGATTATTTGCAGAGCCATTAGCATATAATGTGGCATCCTGCTGAGTTCTAGAAAAGGCAGTTTTTCAGTATGAAGGTACTTTGCATTGCAACGCAGCAAAAGCGGATATGAAAATGTATGCTCTAATTAAGAAAATTTGATGGTTTAAAGAAGTTTAGATTGTTTGAGTAAAAAATAGAAAAATGATTTCTCACTAAAGGTTGACTAAAGGTATATGGCTTATGATAATAGTGTAAGGCGGCCGCTTACAAGAATTATCTTTAGGAGGTATAGCCATGAAGAAGGAATTTTTATCAAAGCTGTATACATCAAAAAAGAAGGCAGGTGCTATTCTTCTCTGTACAGTACTTGTTGCCGTACTAGGTGCCGGAACGGTTTTTGCATCAGATTCAATTAATTCTTTACAGATTAGAATGGAAAATGGGGTTAAAATCTATTCTACAGATGGCGGTAAAACTTGGAACCAGGACATACTTAATGGTTTAACAATCAGCAAAAAAGATGGCAAATTTATCATAACGAATGGTGTTCCAGCAGAGGATAGTGAAGCGACTGAAATGATGATAAGAATAGAAGATGGTATCAGATACTATTCTACTGACGGAGGTAAGACCTGGAGTCAGGCATTACCCAATGGCATAATAGTGAACGAGGATGGCTCTGTAATTGAGAAAACGGACATCAATTAGTTGGGTTAATGCAGAATTATTAAAGCAATCTAGATGCGAAGCAGAGAAAGACTATTTGGCACATAGGAACTGTGTTCAGTTCCTATGTGCATGTATATTTTATCATGTTATTTCAATTGGTTTAAATCAGTAGGTAAGGAGGTAGGCAATGAGGTTATTGATGGTTGAAGATGAGAAGTATATGGCTGAGGCCGTTGTTCAAGTTCTAAAAAAGAATAACTATAGTGTTGATTTGGTATATAGCGGTGAAGAAGGCCTGGATTATGGGCTTTCGGGCATTTATGATATCATCATTCTTGATATTATGCTTCCTAAAATGGATGGCATAAGTGTACTTAAGGAATTGCGCAATAACGGAATTGAAACGCCGATTATATTATTAACTGCTAGAGGTGAAATAGAGGACAAAGTGCACGGTCTTGATAGCGGTGCTGATGATTACCTGGCAAAACCATTTCATACCGAAGAATTGCTAGCTCGTTTGCGTGCATTGGGACGAAGAAAGACGGAACTAATAAATGACGGCATACTCACATATGGAGATATTAGATTGAACCCATATACCCTTCAGCTTCAGTGTGAAAGTAAAGAGACGGTGCTAACGCTAAAAGAGTCCCAATTACTGGAGTTACTAATTAAAAGAAATGGAATGATTACTTCAAAAGAAAATATTATTGAGAAACTATGGGGTTATGATACTGATGCAGAAGATAACCGTGTAGAAATACATGTATCTCTTCTAAGAAAAAAGTTGGCTCAATTGGATTCCGATGTTTACATACATACTATACGAGGAGCGGGATATGTTTTGAAAACCTTAAAGGATGGTCGGTGAAATGTTTAAAAGGTTACGCAACAGATTTCTCATTCTTAATATGGTCATGACTTCGACAGTTATGATAGCTGCCTTTGCTGTTATTTATATCATTAGCTATAATAACATAAGTTCAGAAATAGCAAAAAAATTAAGTCCTCAAGCTGTAACGCAAACTGTAATAATAGAAGGAACAGATTTGCCGGATGATACAGAAAATAATAAACACCAAACTATAATAGTTAAGGCTCTGACCGATACTCAAAACTACGATGATACAGAAAGCAATAAGCCAGAATTTGTTAATCGGAGGTTTTTATCAGACGGCACATATTCATTCACTATTCAGGTAGATGAAGATGGCGAGATTTTGGAAATAGACTCACCATTTAATATGCATGAGGAAACATATAAAAAAGCTGTTCATATGGTCTGGAACAATAAAGAAAAAAGTTCGTCAATTACATTGGAAGGTAAGCAATGGAAATATTCCATAGCTCAAATGGAAAAACAGGTCATTCAAGGGAACGGGCAGTCATATAACATTCCTGAAAGCAAATATCGGATAATATTTTTGGATGTTACAATGTATAATAAAACTTTGCTTCAATTGCTCACTACATTGATTTTTGTAGGTTTGATAGTGCTTTTTGTTATTTTCATAATAAGCCTTTATTTTGCCAATCGAGTAATAAAACCAATAACTGAAGCATGGGAAAGGCAAAAGCAATTTGTTGCTGATGCTTCTCATGAATTGAAGACACCTCTCTCAATTATTAACGCCAACTACGATGCACTATTGGCAAATCAGGAAGAAACCATTCGAAGCCAATTAAAGTGGCTTGATTATATAAAAATCGGAACTGACAGGATGACAAAACTTGTTAATGATCTATTGTCTCTGGCCAAAATGGAGGATATAAGATTTGAAATGCAAAAAGTGCCATTCAATATAAGCAATGTAATTGAAGATGTGGTTATATCAATGGAAGCTGTAATGACTGAAAAAGATATTGAGCTCATTTCTTCAATTGAGCCTGACGTAATTGTTAAGAGCGATCCTGAGAGAATTAGTCAGGTTGTAACGATTTTATTTGATAATGCTGTAAAATATACAGATAGAAACGGGCAGATAAATATATATCTGATTAAGTCAAAACGTCATGTTGCATTTTCCATAAAGAACAGCGGAAAAGGAATAGCCAAACAGGATTTGCCGAAGATATTTGACAGATTTTATCGTGTAGATCCTTCAAGAAATCAAGAAACAGTCAGTTTTGGGCTAGGGTTATCAATTGCAAAAACAATCATAGAAAGGCTAGGAGGTGAGATATCTGCAGAAAGCGTGGAAAATGAACATACAACTTTTACTTTTGCAATTGGACTATGAAATATGAAATAATGCTGTTGGAAGATGAATTTTGAATGACGGCAAGGAATACTGCTAACTGCATAACAAGTTATGACAGCGTAGATGGAGTGGACTAAAATGATGAATTGTATATATCATTGAAAAGTAAATCAAAAAGCAAAACGCTGAAGATGTAAATCTGGTTAATACAGATAATCATATAACATATACATATAGATCAAGCATTATGATTGTATCACTTATCATAAGCTTTATGTCTGTACTGGCATTAGGTTATTTACTGTCCGAAGATATTAATAGAGCTTTTATAACACCAAATGATAGAGAGCTCTGCTTAGTGTGCACATATATAGATTGTTAATGAATCAATGGAGAGGGTAATTTAAATGATCGAAAAAGTTGATAATAACAAGAATGCAATTATAATATTGCATGAAATTTATGGCATAAATAAATTTATAGAAGAAGTATGTGCAGAATATAGCGCGCAAAGGTTTGATGTGTTCTGTCCAGACATGATACAAAGATATAGCTTTTTGTATTCACAGCAAGAAGAAGCCTATTCAAATTTTATAAGAAATGTGGGCTTTGAGTATTACAGTAAAATTGAAGATTTGATTTCTAAGTTAAAGCTTACTTATGAAAAAGTATTTATTATTGGTTTTAGTGTAGGTGCAACTATTGCATGGAGATGCTGTGAGCACCCTGAATGTGATGCAATTATTTGCTGTTATGGTTCACGTATTCGTGATTATATATGGCTGGAACCTTCATGTCCTGTGCTTATGCTTTTTGCAAGACATGATTCATTTAATGTAGAAAATTTGGCAGAGCAGCTTATGGGCAAAGAAAATATTGAGTTGCATTTATTGGAGGCACATCATGGTTTTATGGATAGCTATTCTGAATATTTCAGTGAGAAACAAGCCCAAATAGCGGCAATGCATATACAGCAATTTCTAAGTAAGCAACTATAAAAAATCAATAAACCAGTTTAGTGAAAATATTTAATATGTTAAGATGTGTTTAAGACGATTTGCTTGCTAATTGAGCTAAATAATTTTACAGCAAGATACACTCATTTGTACTAAAGTGTGATCTTGTGGTAGAAACTCATTTGGCAGAAAATTGAGTAGGTTAAAAGTAGCCTTCGGTAGATTCATAAATTAAATAAGGCAGGTTTTTGAAAAGTAAGTCGTCTAATGAGGAATGACCGTATGGACAGAGGACAGGTTTAGCTATAGGTGTATCAGGGTAAAGAATTAAAGAGGTGATGATTTTTTGGCACAGCAATATACCAGAAAAATGATTTGTGAGGCATTCATTAAGATGTTAAATGAGCGTCCGCTTAGCAAAATAACGGTTAAGGATATTGCTACAGCATGTGGAATCAATAGAAATACTTTTTATTATTACTATACAGATGTGTATGCACTTCTGTCAGAGTTGTTCCAAACGGAACTCCAGACTGTAATTGATGAATATAATGATACACTTTCTTGGGAAGAAAGCTTTATTTTAGCTGCCCGATTTGCTTTAGAAAACAAAAGAGCAATTTATAATGTATATAATTCTATGAAGAGAGAAGAATTAGTGAACTATATATACAATGTATCTGGCAATGTAATGATTCGATATGTTGAAAAAATGAGTGAAAGTATCCCGGCTTCTGCAGAAGACAAAAAACTAATTGCCTCTTTTTATCAGTGTGCTCTTACTGGAATGGTACTGCGCTGGATTTCTTCCGGAATGAAAGAGGAGCCTGAAACTATTATCAGACGAATAGGACAACTTTTCAATGGAAATATTGAATTATCCCTTAAGCGAAGTGATGTTTTAGATGTACGGTAAAAAGTAATACGGGGTGGATATTAGGCAATTTACTGTCAATGCTTATAAATTAGATAAATAGAGTGCGGTGTTTGAACTTTGAACACCGCACTCTATTTATCTAATGAAAATGATGCCCAAAAACAATATTATTGATTTACAGAATTGATTTATACAAATCTAATAAACCAATGGAGTATACAAAGTAAAAGGAGGATTTGAGCTATGCCGGTATGAAAATAAAGTGAATAAAAGCATTGAGAATTTAATAAATAAATATGGAAAGATTATTATAATTATGGAAGAGGTAGATAATATGAAGTTAAAAACCCATGATAGCAGACTTACACTTACGAACGGAACTTATCATTCTTTGGTAAATGCAAGAAAACCAAAGGGAATTGAAAATAAAAAAGCCTATTTAATCGGCACCGGAATTGGAGCTTTAGCTGCTGGTTGTTTTTTAATTCGTGATGCTCACATGGAGGGTAGCAAAATTACATTTCTGGAGCAATTAGATATTCCTGGCGGATCGTTAGATGGTCAAGTTCTCCAGAACGTTGGTTATGTCGCCCGCGGTGGACGTGAAATGGGTCATCATTTTGAAGTTTTATGGAGTTTATTCAGTTCATTACCATCTACAGAGGATCCAAGCATGACCGTTTTAGATTATTTTTATTATACAAACTACGATGATCCAAATTACAGCAATTGCCGGATCACAAAAAATTGTGGTCAGCGCTATGACAACGGAAAATTTAATTTAGGTCAAGATTTGGTAAAGGAATTAGTTGCTTTTATCAATATACCGGATGAAGAACTTGAAGATAAGACTATTGAGGAAATTTTTTCTAAAGAACTCTTAAACTCAGATTTCTGGACCTATTGGAGAACAATGTTCGCTTTTGAAAATTGGCATAGTGCTTTGGAAATGAAATTATATATGAATCGTTTCATTCACCATGTTGATGGATTGCCGGATCTTTCTGCGTTGCAATTTTCAAGGCATGATCAATATACTTCATTTGTAAAACCTATGGTTAAATACTTACAAGATCATGGGGCTAAATTTGAATACGGAGTTACGGTTCATAATGTTGAATTCTTAATATCAGATGATAAGAAAGTTGCAAAGCGAATAGTTGCTACAGACAAAAATGGAAAAGATATCTCTATTGATTTAACAGAAAATGACTTAGTGTTTATAACCAACGGTTCTATGACCGAAGGTTCTGGTTATGGTGATGACAATACACCTCCACCATTTAATAAGGAAGCAGGAGGATGCTGGCGTTTGTGGAGAAACATAGCAGCTCAGTCAGACGAGTTCGGAAATCCTGATAAATTCTGCACAGACCCGGAAAAATCCAATTGGGTGTCTTGTACAGTGACCTGTCATGACGAACGTGTTCCTGAATATATCGAAAAGATCACAAAGCGTTCTCCATATGGTGGGCGTACTGTAACAGGCGGTATTGTGACAGCGTTGGATTCTTCTTGGCTAATGAGCTGGACAATCAATCGTCAAGAACAATATTACGGACAACCTGAAAAAGATGTTGTGGTTTGGTTATATGGTTTATTCTCTGATGTTCCGGGAGATTATATTAAAAAACCTATGAGAGATTGCACTGGGAAGGAAATCACGAAAGAGTGGCTATATCATATTGGGGTTCCTACAGATAAAATTGAGGTATTGGCGGAATCATGCAGCGCAGTTCCTGTCATGATGCCATTTATCACATCACAGTTTATGCCTCGTGCAGCAGGGGATAGGCCCTATGTGGTGCCAAAGAATGCAGTGAATTTTGCTTTTATTGGGCAATTTGCTGAAACTCTGGATGATCCAGGGCGTGACACTGTGTTTACCATAGAATATTCAGGTCGCACGGCAATGGAAGCAGTATATGTGTTAACCGGCGTGGAAAAAGGTGTGCCTGAAGTATTTTCATCAAGATACGATATACGATATTTACTAAATGCAATCGTATGTTTGTTAGATGGAGAAAAACCAGAACTTGATTTACCACCAATGGTTAAAAGTAAAATTTTAAAACAAATATCAGGGACAGACATTGAAAAGTTATTAAAAGAATATGGGATTATATAATAATATTTAGATGACTGATTCGATATGCTCCCCTTATGGAAGACGGTGAAGTATAAATACTGTTTACTGTAAGGAGGAGCATATTTTAAAGATAATTATATTACAAATGGCTTAATAGAAGAGAAAGTAATAATGAATTCAAAGAAACTTCTATTATGCCATTTGTACTTAAATTTTACCTCTTGTCACTAAAACTCTACCTCTTGTCATATGAATATTGATTTTTTTAAAGATTTGTTATATTTAATTAATAATGACATTATAATTAAATTAGATGTTGATATTATGTTGATGTTCTAGTTAAAGTTTTTAAATGATATAAAAATCATCTATACTTCATGAGATATTAAAAGGCAGATCATAATATTGTTCTTTTTTGTGATAACAGTAATTATCATTATTCTATACACTCCATAAGACACCAATAAAACCTATCACATCATATAAACTTAAAACAAATCAAAATATATGTTCTATATTAGATAATGCTGCGATTTTTACTGCACCCTCATTCTTGCCCAAAATCTATCCATCATTACCAATGCTTTGCATCAGCATAGGCAGAAGATAATTATTATGTTTCCTACTATGTCAGTTACTTCGTTTAATAGTCTTATACCGTCTCTATCAAGCAAGTGTCAGTTTTATAAGTCGTTGCATTCTCTTATATAGCTGGGGGGTTAAGTGCAATCAAATATGTTACCATATAGTATCATATTTGAAACAGATTACCTTTTTTAGATGGTTCTGATCACTAAAGGATTTTGCATTATATTTCATATAATTGGAGTTTAAATGGGAAACTGAATCAAGTTTCCTGTTAATAGTATTGTTGCGTTGTTTTAGAGGAGGTGATTGAATGTGAAATTGCTATAGATTTAAACACGTCGAGCAAAACATTATTCATACTATATGTTAAGAAAGGGAATAGGAGAGATGGAAGCTGAAAAAATATTGGAAGTTAAAGATTTGCATGTTGCTTTTAGATTTCAAGATAAATATTATGATGCAGTTGACGGTGTAGATTTTACTTTAAAAAGGAATGAAATTTTTGCAATAGTAGGGGAATCTGGCTGTGGTAAAAGCACCATAGTTAATTCTATAGTTGGATTGCATGACAAAAATTTTACTAGAGTTTCCGGCGAAATAATATATGATAATGCAAACATAGCTAATTATAGCGAAGAAGAATTCAATAAAATTAGAGGAAGGCATATTGGCTTCATATTTCAAGACCCATTGGCATCATTAAACCCTTTGCATAAAATTGGCAAACAGATTGAAGAGCCTTTGATATATCATACTGACCTGGATAAAAATCAAAGAGAAGAAAGGGTTTTAGAGCTTTTAAATCAAGTTGGGATCAATAACCCTAAGAGAGTAGTTAATCAGTTCCCTCATGAATTGTCGGGAGGTATGCGACAAAGGGTTTTAATTGCCATTGCACTTTCATGCAAACCTAATATTATTATAGCAGATGAGCCAACCACGGCATTAGATGTTACAATTCAAGCTCAAATATTAGATCTTTTGACTGACCTCCAAAAAGAGATTGATGCAGGCATTATTCTTATAACCCATGATTTGGGAGTAGTTGCACAAATGGCAGATAGAGTTGCTGTCATGTACGCAGGACAGTTTGTTGAAGTAGCTAATGCTGAAGAACTTTTTGATAACCCTCTTCATCCTTATACACGATCATTATTGCAGTCAATTCCCCAATCAGACTCCCTAGGAAAGGATTTACATGTAATTCGAGGAATGGTACCTTCTTTAAGAAACTTGCCAAGAAAAGGATGTCGTTTTGCTCCAAGAATACAATGGATTCCAGAATCTGAACATGAAGAAAATCCTGAACTTCGTGAAGTTTCAAAGGGCCATTTTGTGAGATGCACATGTTGGAAAAACTTCCACTTTGAAGATGAAGGGGGTAATTAAAATGAGTTTTTTGGAGATAAAGGATCTGAAAGTTCATTATCCTATACGAGGGGGCTTTTTTCACACAATACAGGATTATACATATGCAGTGGATGGAGTAGACTTGTCAATTGATGAAGGAAAGACTTACGGACTTATAGGAGAATCAGGCTCAGGAAAAACAACTATAGGAAAGACTATTGTTGGATTGGAAAAACCAACAAGCGGGAAAATTTTGTATAACGGGCAAACTGTAAATTCTAAGAGGGCTAGAAAAAAACTGGGATACAATAAGGAAGTTCAAATGATATTTCAGGATGTTTTTTCAAGTTTGGATCCCAGAAAAAAAGTTATAGATATAATTGCTGAACCATTGCGGAATTATGAAAATTTGACAAAAGAAGAAGAAAGGAAAAAAGTTTTGGAATTGCTAAACATAGTAGGAATGCCTGGTGATTCTTTATATAAGTATCCACATGAGTTCTCGGGAGGACAAAGACAGAGAATAGGCATAGCGAGGGCCATAGCTCTAAATCCAAAGCTTATTGTTGCTGACGAACCTGTTTCTGCATTGGATCTATCTGTTCAAGCACAAGTTTTAAACTATTTGAAGAAGATACAAAAGGAGTTTAACTTGAGCTATCTTTTCATATCTCACGATCTAGGCGTAGTAAAACATATGTGTGATTATATCTATATTATGCATAGAGGAAGATTTGTAGAAGCGGGAACAAGAGAAGATATATATAATAATCCCATCCATATTTACACCAGAAGATTGATAGCAGCTATCCCGGAAATAGATGTCAAAAATAAAGAAAAGTATTATATGATAAGAAAAAAAGTTGAGGAAGAATATAACAATTACAGCAGCCTATTCTATGATGAAGATGGAAAAGTATTTGATCTGATTCAGATTTCAGATACTCACTATGTTGCAATAAAGGATAAGGAGGCCTTAAAAAATGTGGAAAACAATATTGCGTAGGGTACTACTGATGATACCTCAACTTTTTATATTAAGTATAATAGTTTTCGCTTTGGGAAAAGCCATGCCGGGAGATCCATTTACAGGTTTAATAACTCCTGATATGGATCCTGCAGTTATTGAAAGATTGAGAGAAGAAGCAGGATTAAATGATCCCATACCTGTTCAATATAAGAACTGGATTGTGAGAATACTTAGAGATGGAGACTTTGGAAGATCTTACACATATAAGATGCCTGTTACCAAATTGATTGGCAAGAGAGCAGCCAACACGCTATGGTTATCATTGTTAACTGTAATACTGACGTATTTAATAGCAATACCTTTAGGAATTTATGCCGGACGATACAATGGCTCAAAATTTGATAAGGCAGTAATGGTATATAACTTTATCAGTTATGCAATACCCAGATTTATTTTAGGACTATTGTTGCTGTTATTTTTCGGATACAGATTAAAATGGGTTCCAACTACAGGTTCTGTAGATTTGGGCCTTGAACCTGGCACACTGGACTATTTCCTTAGCAGGTTACATCATATGATCTTACCGGCAATAACATCTGCCATATTAGGTACCATAGGAATTGTGCAATATCTTAGAAATGAAATAATTGATGCCAAAACTCAGGATTATGTAAAGACGGCTAGAAGCAAAGGAGTACCTACAAATAAAGTTTACACCCACCATATATTTAGAAATTCATTGCTTCCCATAGCAGCTTTCTTTGGATTTACGATTACAGGGCTTTTAGGAGGATCAGTCTTTATTGAAACAATATTTACTTATCCTGGAATGGGTGAATTATTTGTTTCAGCAATTAGCAGCAGGGACTATTCAGTGATAAACAGTTTGGTCTTATTATTTGGTTTTTTGACATTATTGGGTAGTTTGCTGTCAGATATAATCATGACCATTGTTGATCCAAGGATAAGGATAGAATAGGAGGTAGCAGATATGAGCAATTTGGAAATAAATAAAAATTATGTTACCCCTAATATAGATGAAGAAACTTTAAAAGCCCTTAGTCGTGAGCAATCTTTTTGGAACGTACTAAAGAGAGAATTTAAAGTTGATAAGTTGGCAACGGCATGTTTAATAATACTTATTATTATTTTTGCTGTATTATTTATCGGTTCTGCTCTATTAGATCAGGAAGAAGTCATGAAAATAGATTTGAAATATAAATATGAACCGCCAGGGGATAAGTTTATATTGGGAGCCGATCTTGGCGGCAGGTCTATTGCAGGACAGTTATTGATAGGTGGGAGAAACTCTGTTTTAATTGGCTTTGCTGTTACAATACTGACATCTTTTATAGGGATTGTAGTTGGACTGATTACTGGATATTATGGCGGAAAAGTTGATAACATCATAATGCGAATATGTGATTTCATATCGATACTGCCTGTTACTTTGCTTATTATTACATTTGTAGTTGTTATACCGGACTATACCATGTGGCATTTCATATTTATAATGAGCATATTTTATTGGGTAGGTATGACTAGATTAGTAAGAAGCAAGGCTTTATCAGAGAGCAGAAGAGATTATGTAAACGCTTCGAAGATAATGGGAACCAGCGATATAAAGATTATGTTTGGAAGTATTTTGCCTAATATTAGCTCAATAATCATTGTTGATTTGATTCTAGAGTTTGCAGGCAATATAGGGATAGAAACCGGATTGTCATTCTTGGGATTCGGACTACCGCCTTCAACACCTTCTCTTGGAACATTGGTTTCCTACGCCAGAACACCGGGAGCGATGTCAAGCAAATTGTGGCTATGGTTACCGGCATCATTGCTGATATTGGTGATGATGTTGTGTATAAATTATGTGGGGCAGGCCGTTAAAAGAGCATCCGATGCAAAACAAAGATTAGGTTAAAATGAAAAGGGGGAATAAGAATTGAGAAAAAGTTGGAAAATCATAGCTTTAGTGCTGGTGCTATCACTGTTATTTGCGGCTTGTGGCAAGAATGCTGAAGAAGCAACTGCGCCAAAAGGAAATGAAGAAGAAAAACAAGAGCAAAAACAATCCTACGGAAAAGTGGGAAATATAGAATTGCCTTATCCCACAGTGGTAAAAAAGGATGGAGAAACAGTCGGAGGAACTCTCAATGTGGCACTGATTGCATCAAGTCCTTTTGAAGGTATATTTAACACATTTTTATATGAAAATTCTGATGATTCTAGTTTAATGCAACCGATGTTATGTGGCTTTTTCAAATCAGGCCCAAACCTTGAAATGAAGGACAGCAATTGCTCCATTAATTTCGATAAAGATAGGAAAACAGTTACATTAAAGATTAATCCCAATTTATCTTGGTCAGACGGGGTTCCTGTAACTGCCGATGATTTAATCTTCGTATATGAATGTATCGGACATAAGGATTACACAGGTGTAAGATATGATAGAAACTATATGAATGTAGTAGGTATGGAGGAATATCATGCGGGTAAAGCGGATACTATATCCGGAATTAAGAAGATCGATGACAAGACTTTGGAAGTGACTTTTAAGGAATTTTATCCGGGCATATTGTGGGGTGCAGGGATACCTTATAATCCTGAACCAAAGCATTACTTAAAGGATATACCGTTAAAAGAGATGGTATCCCATGAAAGAGTAAGATTAAAACCATTATCCTGCGGTCCGTTTATGGTATCCAATATAGTGGCGGGAGAGTCAGTGGAATATGTTCCCAATCCACATTGGTGCGGAGAAAAACCCCAAGTTGATAAAATCGTAATAAAAAGGACAAATCCTGATACTATAGCAGAGGCCCTGGCTTCCGGTGTTTTTGATGTTGTCGATGGTATCAGTATTAGCAGTTATGATAGATACAAAGATTTAAAGAATATTACATTGTTATCTAATGTATCAAGAACTTATTGGTATATAGGATTCAAGCTAGGGAAATGGGATGCTGAAAAAGGCCAGGTTGCACCGAATCCGAATGCCAAATTGGCCGATGTGAAATTGAGGCAGGCCATCGCTTATGCCATGAATAATAAAGAAGTGGCAGAAAGATTTTACCACAATCTGAGAATACCTGCTAATGCGCTAATCGATCCAATGCACACTACTTTCTGGAATGAAAAACAGGAAGGATACGATTACAATCCAGAAAAGGCAAAGCAAATTTTAGACGAGGCAGGATATGTTGATGTTGATGGTGACGGGTTCAGGGAAGATCCAAAGGGAAATAAGCTTAAGATTAACTTCTTATCAATGGCAGGCGGAGAAATTGCGGAACCATTGGCACAATTTTACATCCAATGCTGGCGTGATGTCGGGCTGGATGTTGTACTGCAAAACGGAAGATTGGTAGAAGCAAATGCTTTTTATGACATGATTGCGCAAGATAATCCGGAGATCGATTTGTATATGGCAGGATGGAGTACAGGTTCAAATCCAGATCCACAAGGTTTGTATGGAAGATATGCGCAGTTTAATTATACTAGGTTTGCCAGTGAAGAAAATGATAGATTGTTAGCTGCCATCGCATCAGAAAAGGCTTTCGGTGAAGATGGCTATTTAGATGAAGAATATTTGATAAAGGCATATCACGATTGGCAAGCTTATGTTAGAGATCAAGTTGTAGTGGCCCCCACATTTTATACTATTTCATTGTCAGCTATAAACAATAGGGTTAACTACTGGGATTTGAATGTAGTCAGCGATTGGTGGTGGGAGAAAGTCGGTTTATTGTCAGACACTCCTGAAATAGCAAAATAACAGACACATGAATAGAAAGTGGCTTCCTATATTAAAATAGGGAGCCACTTTCTATTGTACCATAAAATCAATTTGCCTAATTAATCTCTACTGTTGCCCCGATATTTTCCAGCTCTGCTTTGATTGCTTCAGCTTCTTGCAAAGATATGTTTTCTTTTATAATGCAGGGAGTGTTATCAACCAGATCTTTTGCTTCTTCTAATCCACATTCAAGATATTCTCTTATGGAATTTATAACTTGGATTATGTTTTCACCGCTGTTGAGCAAAATAACTCTTGAGGTATCATCTTGCTCATCATAAGAAGCAGCGCTCTGACGATTGTCTTGACTCATTTTTAAAAAGGTATCAAACTCATTTTTATAGCATTTCATTAATTCATCGCTATAACCCAAAATTATATGTGGGTTATTGTATGAATAGAATTCTAATACTGAATTAACATCTTCTTCGGAACTCATATCGATCGTATGTGTTTTCTTATTTATTGTATGTAAAATCAATGATTTAGTAACATGAGCTTTAATTCCGTTGGTTCTATGAGTTGTACTTCGCAAATATGCCCATACGATATCATCATTTTTTACTATAAAGGATTTTGGACCTTTAAAGTAGAAAGTATAATTTTTGCTGATTTTTACTGAATCAACAGTCTCTGCTTCATGATATTCCTTCTCGATTTCTTCAATACTAACGATGCCTTCATTATTTTTTATAAAGGATTTTATTGGGCGAAGGTAAGCACCTGAAAAGCCTTTAATAAGAGAGATTATCATATATATCAAAATGCATGCACATACAATGATGGCTACATAAATATAACCTTCTGAAAATGAACCTACATAATCAGAATCCAACACGTAGGTTAAAGCGTACTTTTCAATCTCTTCAGGCATTGAAGACCCTAAAAATCCTGTTCTCTGGAACCAATTATTATAATAGGTTATAAGCTTAGAATTCATTTTTCTTATAGTTCCTCTTACATGAAGGGTAGTTGTAACATCGTCCCTTGCACCCGTTATGTATTCATAGGTTTCATCAATCATCCTGTTTGCTGTATTAAAATCACCCGAATAAACTCCCAAAGCAATATATTCTTCTTCACAGATGGGAATTATATAGTAATTCCTTTTATTGATTTTTTTGCCGGAACGACTTGTTTCGCTGGATGTAGCAAAGCCATCGAGAATGTAATAAACATCTCCTTCAACGTAGGAACCAAGCAACTCATCTTTTGACAATGAATATAAGTCTACAGGGCCCTGTATTAATTTCATGAAGCTTGAGGTAAACAAAATAATTATTATGGCCATTATGCCTACACATGCTGCTGCTCTTTTTAGAATTTTTTTCATAGCTAATTCTTGTAATTCATCAAACATCATAATTGCTCCTTTCAAGTATCAACAAAAAGTTGTTATAAATGTAAAAGTAACAATTTTATACCACACTACAATACTACAAAATATAAAGTTTTGCAACAAAATTTTCATAATATGTCTAAAATATAAGCAAGAGGATAAACTTGTAAGCTCTGAGAATCCGCATAAAATCTATATGGAAGGCTTCTTATATGACTTTTGTCTCATTTTTATAATACAGAGAAAATGTATAATTATACCTTAATATAAACTTAGCGCAATGAGCTTCAAGAAAGGTTTCCTTGATTGTTAAAATGTTTCCAAAGGAAGCCTTTCTTATCTATCAGTAACATGTTGAATCCGTACTATTTTACGTTGCTTTTGACGATTTTTGCTGTTTTACTTTATACAGTGACATGGGCTGTTCCAATGTCCAAAATAATTTTATAAAATATAGGATTATTGATAGATTTTATCTTGATTGTGCGAATTATTAAGTGAAAGCGTAGACAGCCAGATGCATGAATAATTGGAAGAGAGGTGATACAGTGAAAATAACAGAGGAAAATTTTATTGATCAAATGAAGAAGGAAGATGAGAAAGCCTTAGAATATGTTATAGATAATTATGGTTGGGTTCTTAAAACCGTTCTGAAAAAACATTTATTTTATATTATGGATTACTATGAAGAATGCATGAATGATTGTTTGCTTGCTATTTGGGAAAATGTCCATAATTATAATCCTGAGAAGGCCACATTTATTAACTGGATAGGTGCAATTGCAAAATATAAATCTATAGATTATGCGAGGAAACATTTAAAGAATTTAGAGAACAGGAGCATAGAAGATGTAAATATTGCTGTAGAGGATAATTCAATAATAGAAATTCTAGAAAATGAAATAAGCGAAGAAACAGAAAAAATGCTTAAAAATCTATCGGATGAAGATAGAAGAATTTTTGAGAAACGTTACCTGGAAGATAAAGGAATTGATGAAATATCTAAGGATACGGGTTTTAGTGAATCAGTTATTTATAATAGGCTTTCAAGAGCGAGAAGGAAAATTCGTAAAATAATAAAGGTTGGAGGAGATTGTAAGAATGAAGGAGTCTAACGATATCTATAATTTGCTAAATCAAGTGAATTTTAATATTGAGGATTATGAAAAAGAGGAACTTAGTGATATGGAGAAACAAAAGCTAAAGAACAGTTTTAGAAGGAGAAATAAGAGAATAACGAAACTTAAATGGGCGTCGACTATTGTTGCTGCCTTGGTATTGGTTTCAGTGGCTGCTGTAAATTATACGAATTTTGGTGGAAATGTTTATGCTGCTGCTCAATCAAAGATTTCGGAAATATCTTATTCTATAGGCAAAGCTTTAGGTATCGAGAGAAATATTGAAACTTATACAAATATAGTTGGTCAATTTGTAGAGGATAAAGGAATAGAAGTCAAGTTGACAGATGTGGTAATAGATAAAGATGAATTGATTTTTTGCATTGTTGCCCATATGAACCAGCCAATAGATATGTTCCGCTTCGATTATGATATATTTATTGACGGAAAGAAAATAAAAAATTTTGGTGTAAGCGGAAGTGCCGGACCAATTGATGATTCTGGTACTCTATTTTTTGCAACATATGCTGTTGATATAAAAGATATCGATACAAATAAAAATGTAGATATAAGAATTGTACTAAAAGATTGCAACCTCTATTTAGCAGGAAAAACAGAACAAGAGATAAGAGGAAAGTGGGAATTTGAGTTTACTGCAAATGGTGATGACTTGAGAAAAAGTACTAATGTAGTACCTATAGATTATTCATTTAATATAGATAACACAATTTACACTTTAGAAGAACTTAGATATAATCCTATAAACCAAAAAATAATAGGTAAGATAGAGAATATTTCTGAGGAATTTTATGTGATAGAGTTAGATGGTGAGGATAGTCTAGGGAATAAGGTTGTTTTTGGGCTATCCAGTATGGATGACAAAAATATAATATTTAAATATGAAAAAGTTTATGGCAATTTGTCTGATGAAATTACATCCATAACTTTGACGCCTTATGCTGCAAAACAATCCAAAGAAAGTGGAAGAGAGAGTAATGATTATAAACAAGTTGGAGAAAAGTTTACAATATTTTTAAATAAGTAGATAAAAATGTGGTAACACGAAGCACGACCCACATCCCTAAATATCATGTATTCAGTGATGTGGGTTTTATTTATGAGCTTAAGCCTGTTAAGATAGTGAAATAATTTGGTCGGATGAATTTTTAATGTTTTACTTTTTTATAGTAACCCGGGTAAAGCCATGATTAGATAACCTGATAATTGGAGCAGCATTTCCCATGCTTTGTGTCCTTGACCAACCGTCGGGAATAATAACTTGCCCTTGAGAGCCTGATACATCCAAATACAGGTTTTGTGGCATCTGATTGAATGTCAGTTCACATTCCCCATGGCTGTCAACCGTTATATTGCTTGAAATTGTGTCCGCAGCTATTGAAATACTACCGGAAGAATTTTTTATATTATATGTGCCTTGGTATATTTCAGTATCTGTAAGAGATACAGAACCCTCAACACATTCAATACTGACCGGAGCGTTCAGATCGGGCAGGACTGCAGGGACTCCATCCAATGAAATGGAAAATGCGCTGTATTTTTTGTCCGGAATGCCAATGCGGACGACATTTACATAATTCGGTCCATTTTCTACATAGTAATGCTTTGACGAGTTATCGGCCGCGTCTCTTGCTGCTGTTCCGTCAACACATATTTTTAAGATGCCATTAACAACTTCGCATTTTGTTTTAAAAAGTGAGGGATTATCAATCCCCAAAAATTCAAAAGTGACCTGTTCACCATCAGTCTTTGCTATCTCAATTCCGCAGTAATTAGCTGAAAGAGATACCGTCCTGGAACTGTCCGTATCAATAAAGCTTTGTCTTGGTATATCGTTATTTTCTGAGGTAGGAGAAACGATATCTGATGCGGGATTTTTTCCAGGGACAGTATAGGCCCCACTGACAGTAGCACCTATGCAAAACGCCATTGTCAGGATAAGCGCCATCCCTATCATGATTTTAGAGGCTTTCTTATAATACATAATGGACTCCAACCTTTCTTTCAAAAGTTCTTTGCTTTCATTTAAGGTTACAGAGGCAAGGGAACCATTATAATTGCCTCCGGCTCCTATTGCATGGATCAGTGTATCACCATAAGCCCGGCGGCTTTCCATGTCCAAGTCTTTAATTACCGCTTCGTCACAAGCCAGTTCACAGGCGTGATTAATTTCACGGCCCATAAAATAAATCAGAGGATTAAACCAATGCAGGCATATAGTAACCTGTACCAACCATTTATAAAATATGTCCAGATGTTTATAGTGTGTAGGTTCATGGATAAATGTATATTGCAAATCAAGTTCTGACAATTCAGTGGTGGGAAGCACCACACAGGGGTGGAAAAAACCAATTAATAGCGGAGAAGAGGTCAGCGGATTTATATAGAGTTCCACCGGTTTTTTTACCCCTATACGCTCTCCGGCTGAAGCCAGCAAATCTAAAAGGGCTACGTCTGAAACTTCTTTGCATCTGGTTTTGATATAGCGGACAAATCCCTGATAGGTTGTAATTTTTCTTGTCAACAGGACCAGAACACCTGTAAGCCAAATTAACCACAAATTTTCTGTTATAATTGAAAGTATGCTTCCATAATTTTGATCTGCAGGCGTCAAAGTATTGAATTTTGGTGTGAAATTAATTTCTGCAACATTTTTTTGAATTTCCGTCTGGTATAATTGATTGGTATTTTCTTTAACATCAGGTTGTATAAATGTTTGTACGACTTTATAATTGATATTACGTACCATTGACCCCACAGGGCTGGCTTCCGGAGAAAGCGGCAGGGTCAGCCGAGCGATTACAACCAGCCAAATGTAATACTGCCAGCGTTTACTAATTTTGGTTTTTAGTAAAGGTTTGAAAAGGAATAGTGTCAAAATCAAAATAGAACCGGAAATTGAGAGTGAAAAAACGATTTTGAGTAAATTGTTCATTTTTCTCCTTTTATATTTTCCCAGAACTTTTTCAAATCCTCATAGTCCTCCGGGGTAAGCATTTCCCCTTGTATCAATGTTGACACCAGCCCTTTTGCATTTCCATCATATAGTTTTTCAAGGAAAGTTTTTGTTTGTGCCGCTCGATAGTCCGCCTCAGTAACGATTGCTATGTATTCGTTACGGCGTCCTATTTTGCTTGTTTTCAGCAATCCCTTTTCCACCAACCGGGAAAGCAAAGTAATAATAGTGTTCTTCTGCCAAGTATGGCCCGTTCCTTTCAGGCAGTCTGTTATTTGAGCATAAAGAGCTGTTCCGCCATTTGCCCAAATAATTTTCATCAATTCAAGTTCTGCGTCTGAAACTTGCTGTATCAAAATTGCACCTTCCTCCTGGATGACATATTGTAGTCTAATAAAAGGATAACATGATGTAGTCTATGTGTTAATATAAGGTGAAAATTGGACAATATTCCTTACTTTCAATAATATGCTTAAGTATTGCTTTCTATTTTTGGACTCCATATATTTTTAAGCTTTTGTTATACACTGTTATTTTTCATAGGGGAATCTTAATAAAATCTTATGCATTCATTAAGAATACCCCAAAAATAAGATATAGTAAGATAGAAAAAGCTCTTACAAAGGAGCTGATAATATGTCTGAAAAAATTCTGATTGTTGATGATGAGCACGAGTCATCTAGATGCAATGATTCCCTTAATGCTTTGCTGATTTCCATTGTAGTCTTGCTTATGCTGCATTGGAGCAAACTGGATTTCAAGTATCCTTTCCTCTGCGTGTATTGGCATTAAGAATAATTTCCTATACCATCTGGTGAATTTTAACTGTTTGCATATTGGCGAGATTGGGGCCTGGATACCTTATATTATTCTTATTTCAGCGGCAATTGAAATTCCAGCGTTTTTGCTTATGTCTGTTCGTTCCTATTGCAAGCATCAAGTAATGTGATAGCTGTTAATTGAACAAGTTGAGAATGATGCCGCTATTCCATATATTTTATATTTTTATATAGCTTTTAACGATAATTTATATTTATCGGTGACGCTTCATATTCTTTCTATGTTTTTATAGGGGTATAGCCTGTTCTTATATACAATAAATATATGTATTTATATATAGTAAGTTGATGTTAATATGTCATTATTATGATATCATGAAACCATTGTATGGTAATTAGTGCTATTCTAAACAGTTTTATCAATTAATATATAATATGATTATTTTATTGGAGGATTATAATTTGATTCTCTAAAGAGATGACAAAAAATGAGAAATAGTGATGATCTTATGCAAGAATGGGCAGCTCTTGTACCTATGTGGATCAAAGAGATGAGAGAGGGTAAAAACTCAGTGCGCAAGGGTTTGCTGGATTCAGTAATGCTTGATGTATGCGGAAAGGTTGAAGGTCTGAGCATTTTGGATAGTGGGTGTGGAGAAGGTCGTTTTTGCAGAATGCTTGTTGAACGTGGTGCTAAATATGTGCTGGGATTGGATCTATGTGAGGAAATGATTGAGGCCGCAACAAAACTGAAGTCTGAGTGTGATGACTATCGTTTGAAAAATGTGCAAGATCTCGGCTTTATTGAGAATGAAATTTTTGATATTGTTGTCTCATATCTTAATCAGTATGATTTGCAGTATTTTGAAACGAATAACAGAGAAGTGTTTCGGTTGTTAAAAAGCGGTGGCAAGTTTATAGTTGCCAATCTGCACCCAATAAGGTCTGCTACTGGAAAGTGGTATCGAGATGCAAGTGGAAAAAAGTTACACGTCATATTGGATAATTATTTTGATGAAGGAGAACGACATTGTTAGATGATGGGAGTTGGACCTATGTCAATATTTTAGACACAAAAACTCGGATTTACTATGCTGATTTTCTAGCCATATCCTCACATTGCTGAGGGGTAATATACCCAATGCTACCATGGATTCTCTTTCTGTTGTACCAGGATTCTATGTATTCAAAAATTGCCAGTCTTGCAGCATTAAAATCGTAGTAGGTTACTAGGTTAACCTCTTCCTTTTTTAGGGCAGCATGAAAAGACTCAATACAGGCATTGTCATAGGGATTTCCCTTAGAACTGAATGAGTGAATGAATTTAATTTCTGATATATATTCTGAGAATCTAGAGCTTGTATACTGTGAT
>NZ_FQZS01000023.1 GCF_900142105.1 Lutispora thermophila DSM 19022 | reverse complement strand
AGGCAAGCTATCTTTAGATTAAGGCGAAGGATTGAAACGTCAGCATCCCAGCTTGTTTGTCAACTCAATATTGAGAGAGTACTAGCGAAGTCTTTTTGGGGGTTACAAACAAGGATTAAAACCAAATTATTGGCTTATAACTTGTGTTATTACATCAATAAACTTATAGGCCGTGAGTCACATTCAAGAATCAAAGAGTTAGTATTTGGTTAATTAATCCACACAAAATTATCTAGCAAGGATTTTATACCCTTATTAGTTGGTATAATATTCCTTAAAATCAAATCTTACTACCTAGCACAAGAGGTTAATTTATCTTCATCCCAATCTGTTTTCCGTTTAGCCATGCAGATACCTCCCGAGTTAGGAATTAAGTATAAAGGAATACGGAACAAAGGAGAATGATATCGTAATGTAATTCAACCACCACTTCATTAAGTCCTTTACCCCTTGCTTTTAGCCTTTTTTCTAATGAAATTCTTATCGCTTTTCCCTTATTCATCTGTTCTCTGAAAAACAAAATGCCACTGACATCAGTTTGACACCTTTATTATGGTGACTGTGTCAATGGCACTTGGTCCATTTCCCTTAAACCTATTTCTACTCTTATTATAACGTGGAACAACTTTATTTTAAACGTTAAATTTCTATTTGAATTAAGGTATAGTAGTGAGATAAAATTCTATATAACCTTAGATGTAAGGAGGTATTAAGTAGTATGAGAGGAAGTATTTTTAGAACTATAAAGTTGCTTATACTTATAAATATATTCCTGGTTCCATTTATAATCGCAGTTCAAAATATTATCATACGCTTTATCATAGGTCTATTCATAGGTTTTTCATTTATTTTATTATTGTCATTCAGCAGTAAAATAGAAAGTTTATGTAAAAAGAATAATTAATAATGCAGAAAGGCATTGGTAAGTTTTAACCTATCAATGCCTTCTTCATTGATTCATTGGAGTTTACTGTTTTTAGTTTTGTAGTTTTTTATATAATTCCAGTATGCCTTTACTTCATCCCGTTCTAACATTTCAAAGATGCTTTCAATTTCATCAAGAAATTCATTGTATGCCTTGCGGATATGAGGCCTCATTTTTACTTTTAGATGAGGTAATGAGTAATTACAAAATACTAAATCCCTGAGGACTAAAAATTCTGCTATACTTATTTCAAATATAATTTCCTTCCTATTATAGGGTTTGGTCATCAAGATAAACAGTTTAGTCATTATCATTTCTGTGTTGTTGATATTTTCACGTATCGCAAAGTTGTTTATAATTTCTTCCTCATACTTTAATATCTCATAGTGTCTATTTACCTGCTGCATTAATGGCAATAGCAATTTCTTAGGAATATTAATCTCAATACTTTCTGCATTAAATTTCGAATAAATTTCTTCCGCTTTTAAAATCATATTATAAGCCCTCCCTATTATTATGAAATCCCTGTTTACAAAACTCCACTATAATATAAAGAGGGCTATATACTCTTTTCAAGTTTTATGGTTCGTTAGATGAACGGTTCTATTTCTTGTTAACGGGGCTTAAGCACTAAGAACAGATTCAATTTTGCAGCGGTTGCCATGCTATTAAGCAATTTTTTATTTGCTTTGAGGCATAAAATAAAAATATTGCGCAAAACAAGTAATTTAATATAGTATCGTTCTACTTATTATGCAAAGATACTCTACCTCTTTATAAAAGAATATTTATAATATACATATTGTTCTGATTTATTTGGCTCAAAGTATACTTGAAATAATTTTTTATCTTCATCTTGCAAAAATACCGATTTTGCCCCAATTGATTTATTAATATCAGAAACGTATATTTTGCCTTCTCTCAAAATGTATATTTTTGTTTCAGGGATTGTTCCTGAAGTTGAAACAATCTCCTTTTTACCATCATCGTCTAAATCAACTTCCATTGTATGTCCATCTATCTGTATTATGGAATCTTCCGTCTTTTCTTCAACAAACCAGTAAAATGCCTGCGCATAATTTGCACCCAATATTCCATAAATCTTTACTGCCTTCTTTCCAAACACCTGAACTTCAGCAATTCCCATTAAATGGTCTGGTGTGTTCTCCATTGACACTTGACCTATATAATAAGATTTATCATTTAAATTAATTCCACCATTAATTTGGCTGTTTTCATTATCCGTAAAGAGAAATGCGCTAAGTCTTTTATTGATTATTTTTTCTACAATAATTTTATTAACATTATTCAATTGCAGATTTTCTAGTTTTGTATTGCTTATTTCAAAAAATTCTAATGGATATGTGTTATCTTCTTTATTACATCCATTGAGTAAAGAAGTTAAAATTAATAGTATAACTAATAACTTAAGTTTCATCATCTTCGACCCCTATGATAATCTTGGTTGTGTTAAGTAGCATTGATGCAAAATACGTCAAATGCTTTAATTTCAAGCATTAGATGGTTATTAAACCTCAGAATTCGTATACCCCCCTAATTTTCATCAAATTCATGCTTGCATCCTCTTGAAAATGCCTTAAAATCTGCTCATAAATTTTTGTCAAGGTCGGGCTGAAAGTCCGTTAATTTCAGCCTTGACAGAAATTTAATTGAGCAGATTAAAATTCCGTCAGAGGATGAAAGCACTTAAATTTTGCGAAGCATTTTTTCATATTTTACTTTACACTACCATAATCTTTTATTTTTTGCTAACCCTTTTCTTCGACACATAATCCTATAGAAGCATGCAGTCACCTAAAACCCTAGAATTCCTATATATCATACCATAAAATAACATTCGTTAGAATATGCATGTTATTCTATCTACTAGTTGGCAAAATAAGGATTTTTGAGTCTATTTTATGTATAATAATATCAAGAAATTAGTGTTTTATTTTGTAATGTTTCGCTATTTTAAAATTTCGGACTATTAAGATGAAATAAAAAGGCTCTGTATATACGCAGAGTCTTTATTTCATCTTTGAATCAAGCGCTTAACATTATAATAAAAACTTAGTTTTCAAAATCTGTTTCCTTCAGAGTTGATGATTTTTTCCAAGTTTGATATGCATCAATATTATCCTCTCTATCTTCTACCACTGCAGTTTTATAATACCTGCTGAAATATTCGTGCTCAATAAAGTCGTCTTTATCAGTTATTTATTCGAAGATAAACTTGCGACACACGCTGTTTCCAACCAACTTTACGCGCTATTTCATCCATGTTTTCTACAGTAGTAAATGATTTCACTTTTCCCAGGATAGTATCGAGCGTTTCCTGCGTTGGTTCTTTTGTCATATTAACTTTATAAATTACGGCAGGACGTCTAAAACTGATTTCAACACTCTTTATCGCATCTGAAATTCCCATTAAATCCTTTTTAAAAGCCCTGGAAGAATTAGTGCTTACATTATGCTCAATACTGCAGCCAGTTGCCGTCATTAATACGGACATAATCAACAGGATACATAATACAGGCTTTTTCATCATGTTTCACCCCATAATAGTATATTTCCTCTTGATAACCATCAACTCTTACTGGTTAAATACAGGAAACTATATTTCAATTATCTCGCATAGCAATAAAGGCATCCATGTCCGCAACTCTGCCCACTGTATGCTCCAATATCTCTTGACCTGGTACATCCGCATCCTTTTCTTTGCCCTGCATCTTTTGCATGGGATGCTCTTTTACCGAACAATTCTTCAAGATAGGCCCCATCTATACAATGCCCCTTCTTCACCCCAGGTACTCCTTCAATGATGGGGCTGGTACATGTATAAATAGTAGTCCCATATTTATCTGCAATTTCCACTAATTGGCTTACTAATTCAATCTGCTGTTGCTGTGAAGGAATTAAATAGGTAAACTTCGATGCTTTCATTCTTTGTTCCACTTTTTTATATAAGCAAAGAAAACTAATGGTACAGCGATTTACCCCAAAGGAAGAAATATCCCTGCACAAAGCCTCAAACATATTTAGCCTTGCTCTTTCAAAGTTATCTGGTGTCGGACTTTGCTCTCCCTTGATACTAAGAATAATAGGGTCAAATCTCCAGTTTATTTGCTGTGGAGAATACCTTTCTGCCAGTTGTTCCATCTGTTTGACTACTTCATTTGTATCAACAACATTTGGTTCCAGAAATTTGGAGTAGCCTGTGATTGTAAACTGAAAGTACAGATTATACAGCGACAAATATCCAGGATTCTTAAGTACATTTGTAAACGACTTTGACCACAGGCATATGGAATGCACCCTTTCAGGAGCCAGGTTCACCATGTATGTTGACTTATTGTAAGGATTTTTTACCATTACATATTTATTTTTCAAACTTTCCTGAAGCCAATCATAATAAAATGCGGGAATATCCGTTCTTCTACTGCAACTTATTATCTCAAGCATCGGTTTTGGATAATGCCTCCATAAAAAGTTTGTGTTTACGGTGTGTGTAAGAATATTGGTTACTATTTTATATATCCGCCATGAAAAGACAATCTATATATTTCAATACCATCAAAGTATATTGCCTCATTCCCGTTAAACTCAGATATATCTCCCTGCCATGAACATTTATAAACAAACCCATCCTGTTCAAATAAAGCAGGTCCTCTAAATGGGTTCTCAACAGGAACTGCCTTCAATGAACTTTTCAGGCATTTGCTGAATCCTGGCAGAACTTCGTCAACGAGCATCTTCCCATAGTAATTCATTCCCCATATGGGCTTTTGATTTTCAAATACCACTTCTTCACCAATAAAATCAGCGCTCCCGAAGTAAGAGTCTATGTATAGTAAATCCCCTTCACCATAATGTAAATCCTTTGAGTTCGGTCTTGAAGATGCAGAAAGAATCCCATCTCCAGCATATGTATTTATCTTTGCTCTGACCAGAAATTCTTTCAAAGCCAATTCTGTGCAGTTCATTGTTTTCATCACCCTTCCTGTTTATTCTCACTCTTTCTTTATTCTTTTTATATTCATTGCACCATAAACACATTAAATAAACATTACATAACATTAAAGAATGACTTCACCAGTCATTCCATTCGTCAAACCCTTCCCTTGCTCCCGTAAAGAAAAACTCTGTTTGCCTGCATTTAGGTCAGCCATATATGTCAAAAGTCAAATGCTCTTCAATATCAAATAAGGCTCCTAATATTCCCCTATTATTATCCTGAGAATCAAAGCGGTATTCTTTCAGATACTTCATTTGCTCTTTACACTTTAAACACTCAAACTGCTTTCCCATTTTAAGTTAGACTCTTTCCACTTTATTCTTATTAAAATCAATCTATTCTTTAATTATAATATAAAATGCTTATATTCGTGCTATTTTACAGTTATATTTTTATTTGACGTGTAAAGAGTAGCATATGTTTCATTCGTCCTAACGTCTAAGATTGATTTACCCAAATATAATCCTTCAAATCTCTCTTTAAATCAGCAATACTTCTATAATAGCAATCTATAAATAAAGCATTAACATCATCGGCACTATTTCCTATGCAAAGGTTTATTCTATAAAATATATCCAGCCGCTCATCAAAGCCTTTATCAACTTGCACACCATTAAGCATAAAAGTTTCTAATACAGTGAAATTGCCGAAAATCGTTACATCTCTCATAAAAAATCACTCCATTCAGTTTTTGATTTAGAGGTATTATATAAGCATTACCCCATAAATCAACCTTTGAGTGATTTTTTATAAACTAGGTAAACATAAATATTTTTTTAAAGGCAGTTAATATTGTCCAATAATTCAATTTTCGAATGAACATTTAAGTAGATAATTATACTATGTATTTCATTTATCACATAATGTGTTAACTAAACATAAGACAACTCAGAAAATCGTGATTATCATTACATAGCACTATGTAGTTTTATTTGTTGCTACCTGTTATTTTTTCAATCCAAAGTTTAATTTATCATTATTATGTAATTTTTCAAAATATCCACCTATCTACATTATTAGTTCAACTACCAGTTACCAGGATACTGTCTTATATACTTTCCACTTTCATTCTTTTCTTTTATTACACTACCTATCTCATTATCATCTAATGAATTCTTCATCTTTAAAAGCATACTTTTTATTGTTAAATTCCTATTCGAAGTGCTTTTTTCATTAAGATACAGAGAAATAATCGCTGTATCTTTATTAAAACTAATTGTTTCATATTTTTTTATCAAGAAATCAAAAACTTCATTCTGCAATTCTAAAGAATCATATACTAAGTTATAGCACTTATTTTCTTCTTTTTTAGTATCAAAATTCTCTCCTTCAACAGTGACTACACCTTCGAATATTTTTGTAAAAACAAATAAGGTAAATAGCATTGCCTCTAACCTAAAATTATTTTTATCGTAATAGAAGTTTGCTCCATCAAAATAGCACTCAATTCTTCCGAAAGAACAGTGAGTAAATTCACATAGATATGAATAGAATTCAGGATAATAATCTTTCTCGCTCCCCATCTTGTAACTACTGGGCATTTTAACATTCCCTAATATTTCTCCATCTAAAGTTTTTACGCTAAATCCTTCTTTAATGTAGAAACCTAATGAAATTCCAAGTGGATTTTGTATAAATTCATTTATAACTTTTTCTCTTTCAATTTCGATATCTATATGTTCCCTAAAGTATCTACTCAAAATATGATTTTCAAAAATACTCCTGATTAGCATCATAATATCTTCATTAAAGAAATATCTCTTGTCTTTTAATAAGTTCAGAATAGCATGAAGGGTTTTTGTACTTTTGGTAAAAGCATAATAATCATAATCATAAGATAATTTGTTGCTATATAACAAATCTTTTGATACATTATTTGTGTAGGCTTTCTCCATCAGAATATCCATTAGGCCATCTGGCACACAGTATTTATCACAAAATTGCCTTGATATAAAAGCAAATCGTTTTAGCATTTTAAAAATAGTATCTTCATATTGTTTTTCGATATCAATATTCTTCATAAATAGCCCCCCTGTTTCTTCTATTTATAGAGTGAGTTTCTTATTTATTTAAACTCAAATGTGACGAATAGAGGAATATCCGTACCTTTATATTTCTCCAATTTTTTGCGAAAAAGTTAAACTAGTGGCCTTTTTCTCTATTATTATTAACTTTATATTTTAACTCTCTTAGAGTGAATGCTGGCATTGTTCCTTCCAAAACATTTACTATATATTCATTAATTCTAGGATTCTCAATACTACCAGTTTCATATTCAATTTTGCAATTTTCTTTATTCATATTACAATATATAATTTGCTCTGCATCACAAGCCACAGCAATATTGGGATTGTGAGTAACAATAATTACCTGCCTTCTATTTTTTGCTTCCCTTATAAATGGAACCAGTTTTTCATAAACAGATTGATTGTCTAAATTATCTTCAGGCTGGTCAATAATAAGTGGACAATTATCCTTATCCAATACCAAATAAAATATTAGTAATAAAGTCCCCTTCTCACCAGGTGATAATTGTTCCATATTTCTATTTCCAAATTTTAATTTATATTCAACTTTTAGATATTCTAGTGAGTACAGGTAATTATATAATCTTTCTCTATCTTTTAATAATTTGTTAATTTTACTTTTATCTCTTGTAAGTCTATCATAAACATCTTTAATAAAATTTACTGTATCATCCTCGCAACTAAAATTATATTTAATAATTATCTCTTTTAACTTTTCATACCCTTCTCTTATACCTCTAAAATCACTACTAACAGATTGATTAATAGCAAATAAAAACTTATCACTAAAATTACTTTCAGGCAAAATCTCAACAGAAAAATTTAAATTATCATTTTTAATATTACCCATTGCATTAATACGTTCCATAACAGGTTTATATATTTGCTTATAAATATTTACTTTCTTCAGTTTTAATTTATATATATCCCTGCATATCTTCTCTCTTTGTTTGATTGCTTCATTAATCTCTTTACTCAGATTTTGCTTGATGTATCTGCGTTCTGTTGCATAATACTTAAATGAACCTTCTTTATTCGCATCTCCTATTAATTCATTTTTCCGTTTTTCCCATATGCCTAACTCCTCTAAGTAATTCTGGTATTCCTTTAATGCTGAGTTCATCTCTCCAATAATCTTTTCTTTCTCACTAGTTAAATTTTCTTTCATTTTATATAAAGACTTATCCGTCTGTTTTTCTTTATCTTTTTCAAGCAATATTTGCATTTGATTCTTATAATTATTTAGCCTATCTAATAAATTATTTATATCTTTCATATCGTAACTAATATCTAATTTTAGGCTAATATTGAAACTATGCCTATCAAGGATTTCCTTTATCTCATCCTTTGTTTTTTCATATCTCTTACATAACTCAATAATTTTATCTTTTATAAGATTTAAATCGGTTATTTGAACACTAACAGTATTAAGTTCCGCTTGGACCTCTTCGATTTTTTTATCTATACTTTTAATTTTTTCATCTAGTACTTTTAACTTTGAATTTTCATCAGAACTTTGCCCTTCATCAGGCATTTCTTTTTCTTTAGGCTTTATTTTTCTATGATTTTTTATTTCAATATACTTTTGTTTTAGTTGATTCTTTATGGCATCAATATAATCTGGATTTTGTTTATCTTCCAGTTCAATTATCCTATTATTTATCTTATCCAAATCATTCTTTAAAGATTGCATTTCATCTTCAATACCTTGACACAAATAATTAATCAGGTCATCAAATGAACTTTTCATCAACTTTTCATTTTCAGGCAAATATGAAAATACCATTTTATTTATTTCTTGTTCAAAACCATTACCCAAGTCATTACATACATTTTCGATATACTTTTGAGGCAAGTATTTAACTTTCTCAACTTCAGTTAATTTAGAGTTAGTTGAAAGACCTCTCTCATCAACACAGCCATCTAACCATGTAAGTTTAGCCTCAAAGTATTGAGATAAATTTTGAGGTGGCTTTCTAAAACGTTCAGGATTTAGAAATGAAAAATATTTTTCATTCTTGCTATTTCCTAACAAACCTAAAATATCTGATAATGCACTTTTACCACTACCTTTACTTCCAATTATAGCAACAAGGTCAGAATTAAAAACAATTGAATTATCAAACCACTCATCTGTTAATGGATAGTTACTTACTTTTTTTATATCCAATTTATATATATATCGAGACTTATTTAATTCTGTAGTCTTTAATTTTTCAGGCCTTTTACCTATAAATACTCTATCCTTGGGCTCATTTAACAGTTGTAAAAGCCCCTCAAACGTAGTATCTGCTTTTATCCAACAATATTTCTCTTGCTCTGGGTTAAATAGTTTTTCTGGAGAGTGAGCATCAGACCCCCAAATACAAGGTTTATTATCACCGAACTCTTCCTGAAAATTCTTTGATAATGCCCACTGTCTTGTTTTTTCGTTAGAACTAAAAATCATATCGGATATTGATAGAATATTCTTTCTCACATTATGGTCTTGGCCATCCCAATCCACTAAATCCCAGTATTCCTCCGCTAACACCAGAATATATTTGTTTTGAAAAAGTTGAGGCCTGTCCTTTTTTAAAATTTTACATATATCTGATTCACTAACAACTGCATTCATGCATCCAACATAATAATCTGACAACTGATTAAATGGTTGATGCTCAGAACGAAGTTTCTGCCCTAATGCCTCAAGGTTGCACTTTTTTAGTTTTCTTCTTTCTAAACCATGTTCTGTGGTACCTTGATATGAAAACTCCAAATCTTCCAAAAAATTCTCTTCTATGTCTGCAATACTCACTTCATTTGAAAAAATAACATGATAATTTAGCCTTCGTGGTTGTTGACCATCCTTCTTACTGGAAACAATTTTGTCAAGCCTAAATTCTATATTCGGTAATAAAAGTATTTGTTTAATTTTTGAAATATAGTTTTCGTCCTTTGATAACTCGTCCTTAAATAATGTTGCTAATTTATTATCATCATTGATGTATTCTGTTATAATTTTTTTATATCCTTCTATGCTAAAGTAATCTGTAATTCCAATTACTTCAATTTCCCGTTGAATAGCAGTATTAAATAATAGTTTAACATATGAATCCCAATCATTCCCAAATTGGTTGTTCAATACAGATGCTGGAGTATGAACGTGAAGGTCCCATTTTCTCCATTGTGACCCCCTCTTAAAAGTACTATCCACAACTACTCCCCTCCATTGAAAAAATCAAAAATCATTGATTCAAGTCTTTATACTTGTTTCTGATTCAAATTTATTCATTTCAATAACAACTTCATTATATACTAAAATTATCCAATTATCTACAAAATTTTTCTACAAAATCAGGGTTTTGTAGAGAATACAATGAAAATCAAGTGCAATTTTATCTTAATTTGATGTAATAAGCCCTTAAAAATTGTCCACAAAACTTTTTAGCCCTACTTTTAAACTTGAAATCTACCTGGTATATAAACTTGAATTTACCCTTATGTGTCCTTAAAATCATAGTAAAATTTTAAGGAAGGGAGTTTAGTCATGGATACTAAGGAATATTATTTGGATGATTTTGTAGATTATTTAAATAAAAACGATAAATCAAGTGGCACAATATCAACTTATACTACCAATATCAATGATTTTATAAAATACTACACCGAGTCATATGGTGAAAAATTTATCCCAGGAAATGTAATCATGATGGACTTACAAGACTACCGGAATTATCTCTTGAATATCAAGCGCCAAAAAGCATCTACCATAAATAATAAAATTGCAGCACTAAAAGAATATTTTTACTTTCTTCAAAGTCATAGCATTATTAAAAACAATCCTGCTGAAAATCTAAAGAAGATACGTACAAATAAACCTACTGCTCCAAAGGGTTTTTCTAACTCAGACTTTAGGAAAATCAAAAGATATGTGTATAGAAGTCAAAAAATTCTATGGATAGTAGTTTTTGAGTTATTATCAAAAACTGGAGTCAGGGTCAGTGAACTTATAAATATCCGCCTTTGTGACATTACCATAAATGACCGCTCTGGAAATCTAAGAGTTATAGGTAAAAATCAAAAAGAAAGGAATATTCCTCTTCATTTAGATGTCAGAAAGGCTATAATTTCATATATAGAAGAAAGAGATAAAATGTCCATATCTTCTGATTATCTTTTAATAAGCGAAAGGAAACGCCCTTTTACCCGCTCTGGAATCTTTAAAATACTAAAACGCTGGGCAAATGATACCAATATTAAAATTCATCCTCATATGTTCAGACATCACTTTGCAATTCAAATTCTAAATACACCTAATGCTGATATTAATACTGTACAGTTGTTGTTAGGACATGAAAGTATAGAAAGCAGCGCCATTTATCTTAAAGTGAGACAGGAGGATTTGGAAGAAAGTATTAATGCTATATCAGATTATTAGAAACAAATTTACCTTTAGTTTCAGACTAAAAAACAGGCTCATATTGCCTGTTTTTTGCTATATATAATACTTACTATTTTCTTTTCATAATGCCTATTATTGCAGCAATGGCTACAATTGTAATACATACTATAAGGCTTATTATTACATATTTCATAACTCCTACCCTACCTTCTTTATCCTTTACAGGACTTAGGGATAAGGGGTAAGTTTGACCTTATCCACTTATCCACTTATCCCCTTTTCCCCTTACTCCTAATTCTCTAACCCTGCTGCTTTATCATCTTCCACTCTCTCATATTATCTTTTATAACATATCCTGTAACTATAATGAATGGAATTATTGCGAGCCATCTGTATTCAAAAAATAATCTCTGATAGAAATAGAAAATCAGAAAGAACGTTGCGTACCCTACCATTGTAGGTATAACTATGTTAAAAATTATATCTAATCTCTTTTTCATCAATAATCAACTCTCCTTTCTTCTAATATAGTAGCGCGCACAAAGAGATTTGTCAGGTCCAAAATAAAAAATATCATAAATTTGTAATAAAAATTTTGTTGCTAAAATCGCATACAAACCTTACATCTCAAGCCTTTCTTCATACAAACATACTTATATAATATTTTGAAGGTCAAAGGTATAATGTAGCAAAAGATAATAGAGGTAGGATTGTTTAGAGAAAAAAACGAAAAACTTGAGATACCCAGGCACTAATAGAATAAGGCGTTGAGGATAGACATTACATCCCCAAAGCCTTATTCATTTATCCTAATTTCTCCATAAACCTTATACCTTTTTTATAAATTCATATTTTATAAATTCATATAAATCAGTGTTATCCATTTCTTTATAAGCAGCCGCTTTTATTATATTGGTTAAAAACACTTTGTTCCCTTTGATTTCACCAATCAATGTATATCGAAAATCATCATCGTATGCAGTGATAAAACTCTCTGTTCCTTTATCTATTTTCATAAACTGCAATTGTTTCAGGATACTATCCTTGTTTAATTCATATCCATCAATAAGTTCATCACATTCGATTATAACCTTATTCATATTGTCAATCTCCCTTTTCCTATATTAACCATTCAATATCTTTTATTAATAATATCAAATATCCCATTCTTAAACCTATAAATCTTATCTGAAACCTTATTCCGATTATTATCTATCATAATTAATGATTCTATAATTTTTATATACTCATGGCGTAATTTAGCCACTATTAGCGTAGTAGCAGAAGGAATTGCAAAGAGATAATCCCCCCCTATCTTTTTGCTTATCTGATTCTGTAGTGCAGTACTTAATAACAGGGTTGAGTTATAATCTGTTGTGAATTTCAAGGTATATATTTCTAGGGCCTTATCTAATTTAACTAATGGATTTCTCATTTTATTTAGGTTTTCCCATGCTGATTTTTTGACCAATTCAAAATCTACATCATCACTATATAATAAAAATCTGAACAATTCTCCTTCATCTGTAACATAAAGAGTATCTATATCAGCAAACGCATGCTCCCTATAAAACCCTAAATCCTTTTCCCCTTTTCCAAAATCCCTGCTCTTAAGCAGCGGATAAACATTGTTATAGTCAATCTTAAATTTATATTGACTCAGAATATCATTAATAATTTTAATATATGATGCTAAAGTTTTTCCATAATCCTCGGTCTCTTGGTATTCCCCATAAATACTACTAATAGGTACAGACACACTGTTTGGGTTAGACTCCACAATAACATACTTTCCCTGTACCCTGGCTATAGGAAACGTTTTATTTAAATCAAAAACTACTTTCCTTGAAAAATCAGCAATAGTAAGCATTACCTACCTCCTTAATAACTCTATAAAAACACAAAAAGCATACTCTCTTAACTTATTCCAGCATCTGCTGGCTGTAAGAGAATATGCTCTCATTCTGTATACTTATATTCTAAGTTATATTATAGGTAAGCGCAACCTTTTTGTTATAATTTAATATTGCGTATATAAACTTACTCTGTAGGTTCAATTATTTCTAATCTAAAGTTCCATCCTTCGCAGGACATCAACATCCTACCGAATTCTTCCAGGCTATATTCCTGTCCATCTATGATAAATTTGGGCGTTCTGTCATTATATCTATCATCCCATTCAATACGCCCTTCTACAATATTTTCTTTAATGAAGATAAGTTCTTGCCCTTGAAACATTTCTTTTCTTATAAACTTTTGCGATAGTCCTTTCTTTATCTTTTTATAAAGTCTTTCCAGAGCATCATTTGAATCTTCTTCAAAATCCTGATGTGCTTCAAAAGAATAGCCTATTTTATTTTCGCATATAAACTCTACCGCCTTCCAACAAATACCTGTTGGGTTAATCATCTTTCCTACTTGAAAGCGATGTTCTATTCCATCGCAATCTATAAAGGTAGCCTCTTTTTCAAAATCTTTATAATCTTCAATTCCAAGCATATTAGCAGCAAACTCATTGTAGCAGTCTCTACATACAGATTGGGATGGCTCGTCTTCTTTTATAGTTAAAACTACCATTCCAAAACCGCTTGGCACTCTTCCACACCATTGACACCTATTCATGCAAATTCTCTCCTTAACACCGACTGGAATTACTCTTGAATCCTATACTTTTCTATCATCCTCTTTGCAATAGAAGTTAACTGCTCTTTTATCATTATCTTTTCCTTCCATCTGTCAGGGATAGCACCATAGCCATAATACACTCCAGCCATTCCACCGGTAATTGCGGCTATAGTATCCGCATCTCCTCCAAGGTTGGCCGCTTCACATACGGCATCCTCAAAAGAAGATGTGTTAATAAAACACCATAATGCACATATCAAAGTATCAAACACATATCCCGTTGGCTTCAATTCATCTTTTGATAACTGGAATACCTGCTTATATTCTGGATACTTTTCTATGTACTCTCTTATACAAGGCACTTTAGGCTTACCATTGAGATACTGGTAAACTAACAGATTATAAAACTGGCAGGCATCTGTTGCTTTCTTGTCATAATGAGTAAGAACACTCTGAGAAGCAGTTATCTCAAGCATTTTTTTAACATCACTATAATATAATGCAACTGGTAAGCATCGCATAAGTGAACCATTTCCAGCACTCATACCACCTGTTGCCTGATGGGCGTAGTAGGCTGTTTTCATCCAGTCATTGCTTCGTTTATACTCACCAAGTGCAATTCGGATAATATTGCCAATATCTTTCGGTTTACTATCATACCATTCAATAAAGTGTTTTCCGATATCTTCAATAGGATTCTCCGGGTTATCCAGAATGCCTTCCGCAACAGCAATAGTCATCATAGTATCGTCAGTCACTTCCCCTGGTTTAAGGTTCCAACAGCCACCACCGATAATGTCTTTTAAGTATCCATACTTTCTTTTAATCTCATCCTTTGACATAAACTCAAGCGTTCCACCCAGAGCATCACCACAAGCAATCCCAAAAAGGCCTCCGAGTATTCTTTCATATCTATCCATGAAACACACTTCCTAATACTATATTATATTTACTCCTCGTTATCAATCTCTCTAAGTTTCTCACGCCTTAGGCTATCTAAAGTTTTATCACAATCTAACTTTACTGCCCATTCATAGATACATATTGACGACCATCCCGTTACATCTTGCCCCCATTGATTATAGGTAATCTTACTGCCTTTGTAGTTAACAAATCTTTGGTCAACAACTTCGGCCATTGATGCTTCCTTATCATGATTTCTTATATACAACTTATCTCCTTTTTTTAGCAGACCCCATTCGAACAATTTAGGCATTCTGGGAAGATTGGTTCTGATAATTTCAGTTGGGTTTTTCACAATTTCAACTTCTTTGTTATCCTCAATATCTACATAAAAATCCTCTATACTTGAAGGTGGAAGAATCCTATCAACCTGTAAAAACACCTGATTATTAATCTTTAATGGCATAATACTAAAGCAACTGATATCAACATTATTTGATATTAGCCAAGCCACAGCAGATAATGTTTGAGGGTCAAATGATGATGCGACTAATATTATTCTTTGCTTTTGGTTGAAAGTTTTTAAAGAATTATTATTTATTAGAAAATCGTTTATTATCCTTTTCCCTTTTTCAGCAGGTGTTAAATCCCCCAATTCAAACTCTTCTTTATGCTTTTCGATATATTTTGAGAATATTTTATTAACTAACACATCTGGTGACTTTATTTTAGCATAACTTGCTGCATATCTAATTGCCTGGAATTCAAATGCTTCCTTTCTGTTTTTTATATCATCAATATCCCTTTTTATCTCAATAAGAACAATATTACCATTTTCATCGATTGCAGTTAAATCACTTCGTCCTTTTTCCTTATTGCTGACTTGCTGCCCTACTATTAAAAGACTTTCTTCTTCGCCAAATATTACCTCAATGTTTTTCCTAAGGAACTCTTCAATATGCTCTTCTTTCAACTTTAAATCTTTAAAGGTTGAATTACTTATCTCAGTATCACTGGTATCAATATTATTTTCTTCGATACTTATCGGGATTAACATCCTATTTCACTCCTTACATAATGCCGTTAGATAGTTCTTGGTAAACTTTCCATCAATATGTAAGTAAAAATACTCCTAGCCTTGTGCAAACTCAAACTACTCCACTCCAAGAGCCTTAAATACAGCATCCTCCGGACTCTGGTAAAATGAAATCTGAAACTTTGCAAACAGTTCAGGCGGAACCGTAGGAATATCCACCGCAGATGCCATTGGAAGAAGTACCCTCTTAGCACCGGAATCAAAACATACCTGCAGCACATTTGCCAGTTCCTCAACCTTTATTATTGTACCACCTATGCTAAGTGAACCCAGAACAACCAACTGGCTCTGTGGCGGCTTACCCAATGCCCCTGAACATAATGCTACAAAGGCTGCCAGTGCAAGTTCGGAAGTCATCCCTACTCCATGTATATCCTGTACATGCATCAAATAATCCTTTGTGGTAACACTTATACTACCACTTATATTTTTGCTGTTTGCCCTGAAGTACCTGAAGGCTGTTTCTATACTTTCTTTTGCCTCCCTATCAGAGCCAAGGCCTGTCCTTTCAAATTTACCGGTACCTGATATAACCTGAGTTTCAATCTTATAAGCCCCTATCATACCTGATTTCCCTCTTGCAATGGTATAAAGATGACCTGGTTTACCCATGCCTTCAGGTATTATTTTTCCTCCGCCCTGCTCAGGAACTGAGACAAATTCCTCGCTCATTGTTTCATTATCTATGTAGGAAAAATGAACATCATAAAATTCCATACCGCCGATTTTCTTCAACTGCTCCTTAACACGTCTTCTTCCCACCAGTGCATAACGCAGTATTTCTTCAATATCATCCCTTGTAAACTCACCGTTAGGGTATATGAGTTTTACAAGCCCTGAAACTGTTTTTCTTACTGCAATAACATCTCTTTGGTTTAAGTTGTTGCCCATCCTAAAAAATTTATCCAGTGCATCTGAAAATGAGCGTTTTCTCATTTCCCTCATAAATTCAGATACATAATCTGTAATAAAACCATATTCATCTGTAAAAAACTCTGGACGCATTTTAGGTATCTCCCACCCAGGTACGTAATAATGCATCCTGTCAAAAAATGCAGTGTCATTTGCCATTGCCTCAGGGAACGGCTCAAATAGATGGGATGTTTTCAGCAGTACATCCACACTTTGATTGATATTACCCACAAATACCATAGAAGCAGAAGCATTCTTCTCTTCCTTCCCTCTGGCAAAAGAACCCGAAGCCATGTAGTCCTTCATTATCTGAATTCCATCTTTATCTTTAAATGTAATCCCGGCAACCTCGTCGAAGGCCACACAGTCCCAAAGCCCCACAAGGCCTATCTGCCTTGAAGCCATGTTATAAAACAGGTTTGCCACTGTTGTCTGCCCACCTGATACCAGGATACTGTTTGGGGAAATTTCCTTATATACGTGGGATTTGCCCGTACCCCTTGGCCCTAGTTCGCAAAGATTGTAATTGTTCTCCACTAGAGGTATCATCCTTGCCAGAAGGTGCCACTTCACATTATTTTCGAATCTTGTAGGTTCCATCCCTATAGACCTTAAAATAACATCTATCCATTCATCTTTTGTGAAATATTTTCTTCCGCCTAATATCTCTTCCATATCAAGATTTGGCATTTGTATGGGGGTCAAATTGCTAATATTAAATGGGCTTGTCCCTCTGGCTTCTTCATCATAGTAGTAGTCCATCTTTATGATGCACCATATGCCCCCACACAAAAGTTTTTCATATTGCTTTACATAAGTCGGAGATATGGCCACTCCTTTTATTCCCAAGTTTGAAAATTCGGCTTCATAGACATCCTTCTTTTCATTAAGTTTTACACTAACCTTATCAATAACGGTATATTTTCCTATCTCCCTAATCTTGGATTTTACCTTCTCTGCTTCATCAGGACGCACAAAATTTTCAGCCAGGATTCTTTTTACGGTTTCAACACCTTCGGCTATACCTTCTTCATCATCTGTGGCGCAGTACATGCCCAGAAGGTATTCAAGGACATATACGGGTACATTTGCTCCTTCTTTTATCTTTTTTGTTAAATCCTTTCTTACAACCCTGCCGGCAAAATATTGATTCAGTTTCCTGCTTAATTCATCCATCTATTTCCCCACCTTAAAAGCCAAAATCATCACTTATGGCTATATCAATAATAAAAGGTATTTTATCATATATTTTTTCTACTGTTTCCTCTTCATCTTCCATAATAAGATAATATTTCTTCGTTTTATCATATTTTCTATTCTTCAATACAAACTTTTCCCTAAAACTTCTGTCCTGATAATTTTCTGACTTACTGTCAGCAATAATTATATTTTCATTTGATATGCGGTTGCCATCTTCATCTACAAAATATACTTTAAGTCTCAATGGAACACGCTTGTCCTCTATCTTCTCAGTCTGAAAGAACTCCAAATAAGATATGGTGTTGGTTATTTTTCTTGTTATGCTTGTAAGTTTTACATCAACTTTTGTCACTTCGTTTTTACTATCCTTACTCCTGTCATTCTTAAATTTAATTACAGGAATAAGAATCTCCTGCAAGGATGTGCCGCCATGTACATAGTTGGCTCCCGTCCCCTGCACTTTAAATCTGTTTACTCCCCTTGGAGAAATATATTTAAGGCTGGTATCAGGTCCAAGCAAATACTCCATATCAAAGGTTAAAGTGCCATCCAATTCTAAAGCATTTGTACTTAATACAAAACGTCTGTTTTCATAAGCATCTTCAATAGAACCTTTTGATATTTTATCGCTTTCCATAAGGTTTCCACGTTTATATATAAATCCGTGGTCGGCAGTAATAATGATATTTGTTGCTGTAACATTATTTACAAGATTATTTATTAACAGCATTAATTCTTTAAATGCTTCCTCCACCGCGTCAAAAACTTCTCTTTCGGTTTTGCTGTTGTCCCCTCTGGCATCAATCGTATTATGATAGATATATATTAATTCCTTCCCGCCAAAAGTTTTACGCATATCATCACGCTTCATATCAATGACATCAACAAACTGTACTGCTATTGACTCCTGGCTATAATTATTTAGAATTTTATTCCTGTTATCCGTTCCTTCTGAAGATATGCCGTCTACACATACCTTATAATCCTCATCTATTGTAATAGATTTATGAGGTAAAAGGGATGCCATGCCCAAACGGGTACTGGATGGGATACAGCCCTGCATATATTCAATTTCCGTAGACCCTTTCCTTTCTTTGTTGAGAATATCACAAAACTCTCTGGCTACCTCATATCTAAGCGCATCTGAAATAATGACAAATACCCTTTCTTTACGATTTTTAAATGGTTTTATGTACGCATTATAAAAGTCCTTCTGCATAATCATACCGGGAATTGTCCAATTTCCATTTAAAGTTTCCAGACTATCGGACCACTTAATAGAGAGTGTATTGAAATAACCGTTAACATAGATATTTTCAACCTTATCCCTTAATTCCATCAGCAGTTCCTTGTTTTGCAGTCTGTCGAAAGAAGTATAGAATTTTCTGTAGGCAGTATCCAGTTTATAATACTGCTCCGTATATCTTTTAGCAAACTCCAAAGGGGTATACTGTCGTATATTCTGACTAGCACTCTTCCAGCAGTCAAATAACTCGATAGCCCAGTAGATACACTCATATTCTGATTTAAAAAAGTTATACCAGTGCTTTGTCCTCCTGGCTTGAATAATATCCCTATACCTTTCAAACTCTCCTATATCAGAAAGCAGTTGTTCTTTGAGTTTCCTTATAATTGCTTCGTCAAAGGCTTTGAAAGTATCACAGTTGATATAGTCCTCTATTTCCCATTTATTAATGTATTCATGCACTTTCAGTTTCCCTTCCACACTGTTTGCCAACCTGTCATAAGCAGCAAAGTAAAGGGAGTGGTTCATGAAGTTGCTCAAGAATACTACACAGTCAGCCTTCCTTGAAGAAACATATTTTCTCCATGTATCAGGTAATTCACCGCTAAGGCAATATGCTACATTTGTAACCAGCATGAATATAGCCAGTTTCTCAAGAGTAGGCTCCTTATCACTATACCCATAATATTTATCAGCAAGTTTCCACAGTACGTCTAATCTTCCAAACTTCTCGATAGCCTCCAGGTACTTGTTTTTCTTCAAATCTTCTTCCATCAAAAGCACTCTTAAAACTTCATCAAAATCTGGATAAGGCAGTTTGCACAATGACGATAGCACCGCCAAATCCACTGTTTCTTCTGTGTACTTTTCTATTTCATATCCTTTAAAAATCTTTTCTCTGTCCTTTTTGTTAAAGAACTTTATATATTTCCTAAACACGCTCTTTAAACTGTCATCCGAAATATTCAAGTCTCTCATGATGACAGCAGCCTTGTCAGTAGAAAATTCTATACTGTATTTTAGTATATCCAGTAAGTAATTCTCTTTTGGGGACGGTTTCTCAAAAGGAGCATAGAGAAGATAGTTAGAATCCATATCTACCTTCTCCAATTGATATTTCACATAAAAATAACTGTTTTTACTTAATTTAATTATCTTTGCATTTTCAAGATTTAGTTCATCTATATCTTCCTTGAATTCCCCATCACCGTCATACCAGAAAACAATATGGCGTTTCTTCCCTTCACTCAATTCTTTATTAAAAGTATCTTCAAGAAGCATTTTTACCTGAGTTAAATCCATTAAAATCACCTATCTACTATAAAAATTAATAATTCATGGCCTCATCAACAGACAATTATTTATGCTTTATATATTGTCAAAACAAACTCTTCTCCCTGCTCCATGAGTAATGGTTCTTTTGCCCCTGCTTCCTTCATTTTTTTTAGTATCATTGGTATGCCTCTTCCCAACTGGTCAATATATCTCATATTTTCCATGTACTTAACAAGGAAAGGGTTTCGGGCATAGGAAACCCCTATCTTCATCTTCTCTATTGTTACCGTATTAGGGAGCCTTCCCGGGCTTCTAAACTCTATACGGTCATCATACATAAGAACCCTTATTTTAGACCCGCTGATGCTGTAATTTCTGTGCACCAGCGAGTTTACGATGGCTTCCCTCATAACAATCATGGGATATTCTTCCTTATCTTCCCTTTTCAGACCGTTAATTACCGACGGGATAAGCATATTATTTTTTATCACAACCATCAATTGTTCCGCAATATCCTGAATTCTTCCAGTTATTATCTTTTTATCAATTAATTCATCCGTGATTTCATTGCCTTTAAAATGAGCAAAACTCACTCCATTCTGCGGAAGGTGCTTTTCAGGGTTTTTGCCAAATACCAGCAGTCCCCCCACAGTACAGAGTTTTCTGCCATCAACCTCTTTAAGGATGTCTGCATTTACCAGTATCCTTTCTACAGATTCCTCAGGCTCTTCAAGCAAATCAAATGTGTTATACTTCATAAAGTAATCTCTAATAATATCGATGTTTAAATCTTTGATAGATGTTCCTTCAACGGGAGAAATATCAAAATGGAGGCTTCCTCCTGCCTCAAAAAGCCGCAGCAATTCCTCCTTTGATGCAATCCTCTTTGTGGTGCCCACCCGTATATAATATTTATGGTCAGCAGTATAATATGGCTTATTAAGCCCCTTAGGGACAGTAATAACCGCAATCCTCTTCCCTTCTACTTCTATGTTTTCATACAAAGGAATAATATGAGGAATACAATTATTTCTGCATATATTCATCACCGTTTCTTCTATCTTATCATCTTTTACCCCTTTTATATTTCCTTCATCATCAACCCCAATAAGAATCATACCTCCTTCTGAATTGGAAAAGGCAACAATCTCCTCCGCCAGTTCTTTTGCTTTTATTTCCTCTTCTTTGAACTCAATATACGAATTTTCCCCATTTTGAATTATCTTCTTTATTTCATCTGTAGTCATACGAAAACCTCCTGTTAACTATATTTTCGCCAGCAAGTCCGCTTTCAATGGCTTCCTGCCTTCACCCTGAGGTATCTCAATTCCCTGGAACTTAGCATAGTTTACACTTACCCCGTCATCTAAATCTATCTTTATCCTCTGGTTTGCAACATGGGCGATTACCTGGTCATACTGCAAGCATTCATCTATCTGTTTTAGTATCTTCTCCTTTTTCTTCCTTGCATTGGCCTTTTCCCTCTGAGAAGCATTGGAGTCAATGACAATATCCAGCCTCTTAATCTCTGCTTCATAGGATTTCTGCAGTTTATGTAAATAGTCAGTTCTTACCCTTGCCACCGTAAACTCATCATATCGGTGCATGTAGATGAGTGCCTTGAATCCATCTTGCTTACCAGAATCAAAGAGCCAGTAGATAGGCTTTTTCTGGTATACCTGCACATGGTCCTTGTAAAATTCCTTGAGGAAGTATCTTCTAATAGCCTGCCGTGCAGTCTCAGAGGACTTTCTTCCTAATGTATCGGCAATGTAGTCCAGATTTTCTTCTAAAGTATCTTCACCAAATGTGACCTTTAGGAACTGCACAAACCTGCTGACGATGTCATCCTCAAAGTATTCGTCATCGGTAATTGGCAGAACGTTATCCATATCAGGTGCAAAGGCAGCATTCACCCATGTATCCTCGACTACTTTGCCTTCTTCATCTTTTACTATCTTTCTTACTTTCCACTGACCATCCTCACACTTCCACTTGTCTTTGAAGTCGCCGCCAGCGTAAATAAGGCCTTCTGCATCAATCGAATATCGGCCAAACATGCAGCCAACAGCATAGGAGATGAAAGATTTGATATCCCTTACCCTGTCGGCTTTTCTTATAGTTATATCCTTGTCCTCCACTTCGGGAGTGAGTTCATCCTGCAAGCCATATATTTCGATGAATATACGATTTAGTTCCTCCTCATTGGCTTTTAGTTGGTTGAATTGTTTTTCTGCAAAGGATGCCCAGTTGTTGAAGGCTTGTTCTATCGTGGTGCTACTGCCTTTGTGAATGAGCAGCGGGTGTTTTTTGAAGTCCCATGAGGTTTCGAAGGAATCCCAATCATTTTTACAGATTTCCACATTTGATTTTTCAATCAATGTTACTCTTTCTAGTTTGCCGTAGTTTACATATATTGGTACTCTTTTAATGTCTTTTACTTGCATATTTATTGTTGGATTTAACACTGCCAAATATAAACTGACTATTTTAGAATTAAATAATGCAAGAATATAAAATATGTTCTCTATATAGTTAATCGTAGGCCCGCCCATATCGAATACAAATCCTTTGGGCAGATATCTAAAACTTGTACCCTTTGTAGTAACTAATGTGTATGTAATACCTTCTTTATACCAATACTTTTCATTTAATAAATTAGATGTCGGATTCGTATTATAAAAATTTCTCGCTTCTGGTGTCCAATCAATTACAAATTCGTTATTTCCATAATGTTTCCTATAACTCCCACCCTTTGAATAAGGAACCCATTTTTTGTTTTTTCCCATTTTGTTATTTTGTATTTCCCACCACAGTCTAAGATATTTTTCATTATCGGCTGTTTTATTAAACGAACCTGTAAAATCACTATATTTTTCAATACTAAATCCTTTATTGAATGCTTCAATAAATTTCCTATTTACCCAATATGCAATTACATCGCCGGGTATTTTTTTGTAATCACATTGTTTTAAACTGGAGAACTTATTAATAGGATTAAAAAACTGGCTTTCTTTCTCATACCTTCTTGAATCATAAAAGTCGATTAATCTTATCCCAACTGGTCTTATATTAATCAGATGCAATTTTCTAATTACAAACGCGGCAGTTTGAACCACTTTTCCAATAATATTTTCAAAAGCCTCAAATCCAAGATGGACAATTGAGTATATTGAGTAATTATCCAATATATAACTCCTCATTTTTTCAAATGCACCCAAAAACATCCACGAATGCATTGTCACCATTGAATTAAATCCATATTCTTTTGTTAACATAAAACCTTTTTCTATAAATACTGCAAATAAATCGCTGGATGAATTAGGAAACTTATCTTTTACAAATTGCTGTAGTTTACCATTCATTCCTCTATTCCCCATATACGGAGGATTAGTCACTACCACATCATACTTCTGACTCATAATCCTTGCCTGCTTAACCAAAGCCGGTATCTTCTCAAGAATTATATTCCTATACTGATATTCAAATAAATCCTGTGTTCCTCCATTCCTTATCTCTTCCAATCTTCTCTCAATAGCATCAAAATCAATAGGCTTTACTTCAAGTATAGACCCGTACTCTTTGGCATCATAAAATGCATTTATAAGATATTCTACATCCTCTCTGTGTATCCGCTTCTCTATTTCGGTCTCCTCGGGATTTACAAGATAGTCTATAGCCTCTTTAGGAAAACCATTGCTTTCCTGTATAGCACATACATTAACATTTACCTTTTCCCTGAATATCCTCCTGCTCTTACTCCTTGCTTTCATCATAACTGCAAAATAGGCAAGTTGAGCCGCCCTATCGTCTATATCCAACCCGTACAGGTTGTTTTCAAGAATAAGCCTTGGAATATCTCTTTCGGAATATCCCGCACTCTTGTAGATATCATAAAGCACATCAAAGGCATACACCAAAATATGTCCGCTTCCCATAGCAGGGTCCAAAACCTTGATATCTTCCGGCCTTATATTTCTGCTTTTAGCCCGTATTTCTTCCAACTGTTTCTGAACTTCAGGTTCCTGCTCCGCTTCGTCAAGGTAATACTTCCATTTGCTCTTTAATTCTTCATCAGGATGTCCTTCCAGCCATAGTCTCCCCAAGGAGTTTTCCACCATGTATTTGACAATCCAGTCAGGAGTAAACAACTGGGTAGCAGCAGGAATATTCTCCTTAGTTATCTTGATGTTCTTCTTAAGCCCTTCAAATACCTCATCCTTTTTCTCGGAGATGTAATACTGATACATCCAACCGATGATTTCAACCTGGTCTTTGAAATCCTCCTCGGGTATACTGTCTACCAGTTGTCTTATAACAGACCCTTCAGCAAGGAGGTTTGAAGGCAACAGAATTTCGGTATAATCTTCAATCTTTTCAAATAGTCCCGGTAGGATTTCTTTTAAGGCATTACACTGCTTTACAAGAAGATATCTATAAAGGGTCTCAGTATCATTGTCGTCCTGCAATGTATACACTAGTTCTCTGTCTATATTAAGGTCGATATTAAGTGCTTCTTTAATAATATCTGGCTCCTTCTTGCCTGGTTCAATAGATGACAACACTCTGACTCCTGTAGGAAGATATTCATTGACTTCCATGAAACGCAAGGCAATAAACCTATTAAACCAAGTATATGCCACTTCCTCTATCACATTATTAAATCCTTTTTCTCTTATCCTCGACACAAGGCTCCTTCTCTGTTCCATTTCCGCCTTATTCAAGGTCCTGTCTCCTATTATCATAGTGTCGGATGTAGAGACTTGTGGCTCTTTTATTTCTTTCTCAGTTATACCTATCTCATAAGCCTTCTGTTTTATATCTTCAATAAGTTTTTTTCTCGCCCATACTGCAAAATTTTTTATTGCTGTTTTATCCATGTCAATGCCTCCATCATACAAGTTTAATAATGACGTCGTCTTTCAACTCTCTTTTTAGCCTGTTCCTTATTTCATTTACAACATCCTCTATGTCCGCTTCACTCTCAATACTTTTTGCGCCATGCAGGATGTTGGCAACACTGATGTTTACTGTCTTTTTATACTTCCTCGGCGGGTCGTTTATTACTGTTGGCTTGTCCGGTTCTTCAGGTGTTGTTGGAGGTTCAACAGGCTTCCTTTTTGCAAGTTCCTCAGCAATTTCATCAAAACACCTTAGTTTAAGCCTGTCACTTTCCTCTTTCATTGCTATGGCTTCATAGAAGTTGTTGGCACGCTCCAACCTGTTTAAGAGGTCATCGAATCTGGCTTTGAACCTGTCAAAAAGTACAGGTTTTAATTCGTACTTATCCAATTCCTCAAGAACCTTGCTGTAATCACTCTCAATCACCTGTCTTACAGGTTTGCACTCCTCTTCCAACAGTTCTGTAAACTTGGACACAAACCTGTCAATAAGACTGGGTAGTTTATGTATATCAGAATAGGGCTCCTTGCTTTCAACAATCTTTTGCATCTGTCCTACCAAATCTATGACTTCTTTATCCAATACATAGGTCTTGTTGCTGTTGTATACATTTATCTTGTGAACCGCCTTGTCAAAGAAGTCCTTCTGGTTGCTGTCAAAAAATTTCTTAACATCTACGGAATCATCAGCATAATCCAGAAGTACATCTTTCTCTCTTTGAAGTTCATCATAAAATTCTTTTGCATCATTGATTTTGCAGACCTTTTCTAATGTTTTCTTTCCTTCCTCTAAAATATCCTGTCCAGGATATTTGGACTGTTTGTAATAAACCAGCAATTCATTGATTTTTGCAATTTCATCCCTTGCCAGGTCTTTAAATCTTCTCATAAGTCCATCTTCGTCAGAAGGGACAGCAGTAATATTGAACAATTCTTTGCATAGTTCTCTGGCATTGCTAATCTGGTGTGCAGGTACCTTTATCCTCTTTTCAATAAGAAGCCTGTCGGCATAATCCCTCTTGGTAAGATATTTGACAATCTCCCTATCCTGAACATCAAGGTACTGGCTGTTTAATTGCAGTTTTATTTCCTGTGCCTTAAACAGTTTGGCAACCAGCCATTCAATATCCTCCTCAAGCCATCCATAAGGGGCTTTTCCATATATGCCAAGGATTGTTTTCATGGTTACAGGAATACTTCTTGTTGTATTTCTCTCAATATAACCTGCCATTTCATCAAGGGCTAGTTTATTTGGGGCTTCAACACCATTTAATGTAATCTGTTCATTATCTGCAAATATATCGTATAAGTCTTTGGTAGTAGTAAAGTGAGTAATATAGCCAAGTTTCGTATAAATTCCTTCAATAAGCACCTTGAAACCATCATTTATCCTGTCAACAGGGTGCTTTGACTTAATCTCAAGCCTTTGGGAATTGGCATACATGTCCGCATTCTTGATGGCCTCCGTCAAAAGGAATTTTACCCTTTCCTTGCGCTCAACAAGTTCCCTTCTTTTTCTATCCTTGATTTCTTCAATCTTCTGAGTAAGGGAAGTTCCTCCTTTCCTACGCAGGAAAGTTTCAATTTTCAATACTTCTTCCATTTCGTCAAGGAAAGTAGTATCATTGGGAAGTTTAACAATTAAATTATTTTCCCTCATAGTCATTAGTTTTAGTTCATTATCCGTAAGTTCTACTCCAGTATCATAATAGGGGGTAATAATTTTAAGACCAATATCATTTCCCTGATTGCCTCTGAAAAATCTATCGTCTACAACCTGGTTAAAACTAAAGTTGTACCTTGAAGAATATTTATATTTCTTATCTGGATAGATTTCCTCAAAGACGATTTCGGAAATTTTTTGAATTACCTCTCCCAAATCCACACTAATGTTCTTTATTTCCCTATTAATATCCTGCTCTTCATGGGTAAGGAAGATATATTGGTCTCCATTTTTTTGGACAAGGGTTTCCTTTACCAGCCTCTTTAGAGATTCTTCTATTTTCTTTTTGAGGTCTATCTTATCCTCGTCTATATGAGATACCATTAGAGTAGCCAGATTTTCTATGTTTGCAGGTATCTCCTTAACATATTTAATCATAAAGAGAACTTTCAACAGTTCTACGTCAAAATCATTCAAATTGCCATTTTCCTGGGCATGAATAATAACCGTCCTGATATTGGAATCAAGGAAGGCTTCAATGGTATCATAAAAGGCTGAAAAGGGTATTAATGTTCCTTCTTCACTGTTCATATATTTTATGGCAGACTCCTGGAAGGAACTAATCATGGAGCGCTCCCCTTCTGCCAGATGCTTACCGGATGCCCCGTGTATCCTTATAGAAGTCAGCACTTGCTGAAGAAGATTGAATTGATACGGTATAAAAGGATAGCATTCTGCAAAATCCTCACTATCCTTATATACCTTTTTCTCCGGTGTATCTGCTGAGAAAGTAATAAGATTTTTAAGTATGGAATTTTTATTCTCATAAAGGAGTTTTAATGTATCCTTTGCTACATCCTCCTTTAAAAGGATTCTTTTTCTGATTACCTCGTCAACATTGGCGCTGGAAAGGCTAAGACGGGTATTAAACCTGCCCTGAATCTTGGAAAAATCATTGCCTTTTACTTTTGTAACAGAATCAATATCCTGCTGGCTTGTAACAATAACCCAGGCTTTTCCACCACATTCGGTTCCCAAATCTTCTACAACAGTTTGAAGATTTAGCATCAATTGAGAATTATCTCCGATATATTGTCCAATTTCGTCTACAAGGAAAATAACATGATGATTCTTGCCTTTTCTTTCTATATACTCCCTTACACGTCTGGCAAACTTTTCAACGCTTAAAGTATAACTTTCTTCTGCCTTTGCATACCAATTCCTGGCTGCCTCAGGACTCATCTTGGTACTTTTAGACAGGGCTTCTACAATGGCATCTTCTTCATAGTAGAAATCCTCCCTTGCATCTGCCCATTCTCTTCCTGATATATCTTTAAAGGTTTTTTTAAATTCTTCATAAACACCATCTGTTACCATCTGTCTTTCCAAGTCCGCTATCCAAGGCATAGAGCCACAAAAACCCTGCATTTCATTGAATACTTTATTAAATACTTTTACTATGGCATCTTTATTGGCTTTTGAATCAGAATCACTCTTGGAATCAATGTTAAATAGAATTACATCTGCTGAAGTATCCCCGGCCAATTTCATATCGGCTAGAACCATATTGTCTTGTATCTTGTCTTTGAAATATTCAATTGCTCTTTTTCCTTCAACTTCTCTGTTCTCAAGAAGATAGGAAAGTATTTTAAGAAAATGGGATTTACCACTTCCGAAGAAACCCGAAATCCACACTCCCATTTTGTCGGTAGTACTTACTATTCCTTTTTTATATGCTTCAAAGAAAGTGTCAAAATGCTTTGCCAATTCTTTTGTAACAACATATTCTTCAAGTTCCTGTTGTACATTGCTGTCATCGTCCTGACCAACCTTGATTACACCTCTGATATCTCTATCAATAGGTTTTTTAAACATATCCTTTATCAACACATTTAATCCCTCCCCATATTATTAGCCTAATTCCCTCTAATATCTGTCCACTAACTTAAATGCTCTATAATAGTTGTCATCTTTTATTTCTTCAAAAAGCACCAGTTCAAGTCCATCATATACTCCTGGGAAAAACATAATTACAGGTACTTCATCCAAAACCTGATGAAGATTATTTAATACCGTATGTGAGCGGATAACCGGCCATACTTTCCCCACACCGGTTATAAATACTACATCTCCTTTTACTACCCTATCTTTTATATATTGAATTATAAGGTCATCTTTCTCAGTAAGTCTTAATGTCTTTTTAGTAGCATTAAATACAAATTCACTACCCTTTACCTGTTCCATCTTAAAGTTCTTCTCAAGATAACCTTTTGTCTCAAGAAGTTCCAGCATTATTTCGTACAAGTCAAATTCCTTTATATGAAAACCATAATCTCCGTCATTAATCTTCTGTTTAAGAAAATGCACATGCTCTCTCACAAGCATTTCATACCTTGGTTCATAATCGAATATATAGTATCCTATTTCATTCCCAAGCCCTGTATTTTCTCTAAATGATTCTTTCGTAATCCGCTGTATGATTTCATCAAGCCTTTGATAAATAGTTTTCACTTATATCTCTCCCATCAGTGCATTAAGGTATTTTATGTCTCCAATCTCCTTAAGATGCTGAACCACTTCTTCTTCAAGAATTGGCTTAACAATTTCCCTGTCCTTTTTTGGGCCTTTTATAAAACCAGCCTCAAATAGGATACGAATATATACCTGTTTCAATTTATAGAAGGTGTAGTCATCCCATGAGGCCACCCGTTCGCTTTGCTCTTTCTTTCTATTAAAATATAGATTAAAATCCTTATCCTGCAATGTTAAATCCCGAAGTAATATCTTTTCTCTAAACACCTCATACATAAATTCAAAGAATAATCTATCAGTCTTCATAATAGAGTAGATAACCACCTGCTTGCTCGTTTCTATATCACCGTTTACTATTTTTTCAATCAAAAAGTCATCAATAGCCTTTAGTCTCTGCAGCACTATTGACGCAATTTCGCTTCTGCGCGTTTCTGTGTTTACCTGAAATATGTTATCTTTTTTTGCTTTTTCTTTTATCTCAAATTCCTTAAAACCTTTATTTATAAGTTCTGCAGCCTTTTTCGTTTCCCTGAAAAGGAACGGTCTTGATTTAATTGTGGATTTGTATTCTAACTCTTCAACCATACTTTTCCTTCTTTCTGGTCCACTTTTTTGATATTTTAATTATACCTATTAATAAAAAAATTGTACAGGCTTAAGTATAAAACTGTAATATAAATGACGTGTATATTGTCTAAAAATCAGACTATAACTTTAATATAAAATAATAAACAACCTTTCAAATCTTGATTTCTACAAATACTGGTTCAATATAATCCTGTCCTCTACTCCATTTTGATAAGCAAAAATTAATTTTCTCCTGTCAAAAACAGGTCTTGCTCTATGGATAATCCGATGATGATTCGGACAAACAATAATCTGATTTTCAGCATTGTTATTGAGTGATTTAACAAAGGGGTCTAAATGGTGTGATTCTACTCTATATTGACTCCATATCTTACACTAATATTTTCTCCACATATCTGGCAGCAATAATTATAAAGAAGTTTCAAGGTTTCCCCTATTGCTCTGTTAAGTTTATGAATCTTACTATTTTGTTCATTGTAGCAATAGAAGAATCTAGTTTATTACAATGAAAAATTATTTTAGCCTTTTATTAAAAAGAAAAATTTGTCTACTTTTTAAGTAGACAGTTGAATAATAAATATAATTAATTTTTATATATCATTACAATGTTCACAAATATATTCCCACACTTCATCATCAAATTCATATTTCATCATTGCACTACTAAGAGCAATTTTAAGCATTTCGTCTATTCTATGGACGCTAATATCTCCACTACATCCAATTGAATTATAAATTTGATAATATCCTTGACCAATAAAATTAATATATGCTTTTTGCAATGCTTCTTCATATTCTAATAATTCATACCCATCTAGACCATATATATCTTTAAGATATTCTCTTGTTTTTTCTATTAACTCTTCTTTTGTATTTGCATATATTTTAGCATATTCGATGTTCTCATCAAAATAATATGTTTGGATTTTACTCATATATTGTTCATATAAATCATAATTATTAGCAAGTTTATTTTCTTTCAACAATTCTTTTTCAATATTTTTGAGTTCTTTATACTCAGCAAGATACTTTTCTAAATCACTTTGATTAAAATAATAGGTCATAATTCTTCATCCTTTCATGTTATTAAATCTTAATTTTCTAATCTTGATTGACTAAAACTAAATTTGATTTTTCTAATTTTTCTCTTTATCTATAAGTTTATATTTTTGATATAATTTATAGTCAAGAAATATTTTATATTCGAATTCTTATATCTAGGAGGCATCCGCAAAATGCCTCTCATTTTCTTTATCTGGTGCTCTAATATTTATCACAAAACCACCTCCCTTGATTACCTCATATCGTTAGAGTAAAATGTATTTCTAAAAGCAGAGGGTTCAAATTTTTCAAACTTTATTTGAACCATTAAACCCCTACATATATAAGCATAACATAAAAAATTTTTGGTATTTATTATGCATCTCCCTACATTTTGAGTGTAACATATAGGAAATCCAAAATTTTTATGCCTTTTTCTCATACTCCTTAAACCCTCTTTACCTCTTCTATTTATGAACATAACACATAAAAAAATTAGTCCCTCCAATTTTATATAGGTCTTTTATCCTATTTTTTATAGGACTTTTGTCTCAATTCATCTATTTATTGAAAAATCTTCATAGTAACATACTGCTTTGAATTTTACATTAAAAAACTGCCTACTTTTTCAGTAGACAGTTTAATAAAAGAGGCATTAATGATGAAACCAGTTTTTGCTGAAGCATTTTATAAATAATTAATTATTCATGTCAAGTATATTTTTCATACTATACCTTTTTAACTTAAACCATAACCATTACCCTGTAGTTAGGTCAAAGGCTCATGGGTTAAGGGTTTGATAGATTTTTTATACGACAAAAATATAATCATGCATTAAAACAACCTTATAACTAATTCCCTAAACCTTCCCCCCCTCTGACCAAAAAGGCTGACAGATTAGCCTACTATCAGCATCCTGTCAGCCATATTTATTGCATTTAATTATGCAGTTTTTTCATTTAGTAACTTTTTAAACATCTTTTCAATCTTATTAGCAAATGTTTTTCTGCTTTCATTGTTATTTACTATAGTATACCCCTTTCCCTTTCCTCTTTTAATAACATCTCCGTACCACTGCTTAGAGCCTTTTGATAAATCTAGTTCATTAATTAATGGCAAATACTCTTTCCAATTCTCCTTCTCCCTTAGAACTTTGCTTATCGCCACATACCCGTAAAACATAAAGTTTTCTCCCGTCAGCGATGTCTCTTTGCTCTGTGCCCTCTTTTCGTAGTTGTGAAGTTCAGGAATAAGGTTTATAAGTTCGTTGAAAAATTCCGATAGATACTTTGCAAGTTCCATCGCCTGAACCCTTGTTTCTAAATCCTTGTAAACTATCTCTATAGCGTTTACAAGGGTAGCAAAAGTAACAATATGCCTTTCGTCCTTTTTAGGTATTGAATTTCTTACCACTTCTACCCTGCCAGCCAGGTCACTGTTTTTCATCAATTCTCTCACAATAATGTTTGCAAGGCCGGTTTGATTAAAATATTCCGCACGGCTTGAACTGATTTTGAGCCCAAGAGAAAACTGGTGGAATTGCTGTTGTGCAGTTTGAACATCGTAATTAGTTATTTTTACTGGAAATTTAAGTTCAGTCAAATCAAAGGCTAAACCCCCTTTTTCATTTCCTTCGAGAATCATAGCCAAAGCCCTGATTCTGTGCTGTCCGTCAGAGATATCTATTTTAGCGTCCACATTAAGGTTTCCCTCGTCATCAAGTTCAATCTTTTCATTGCCGTCTGCAAGAATATTTAAAGTAATCATATCGGTAAAATACTGCCCACTTAACATAGATTCGTAAATCTTTTTTACATTCGCTTTGCTGTACACAGCAACTTCAGTTTCCGTGTTGTCCTTTCCCCTTTTAACTTTTGTACCCCTTTGGATTTCTGGGTTATATGTTATTATCCCATCCCTCCACATCTCTGCTAATTCCTGTCCATCAATTACTGTCTGGTATTCCTTTTCGCCTATTTGACTCACATTCCTGAACACGTATTCCGACATATGTACTTTCCTCCCTCGTTTATATGCTTATAATAATACAGCAATCTTTTACAATACTAAAATTATGGACAATATTTTCTGGTTGTATTCTATCAGATATAGGTTAAAGGCACAAGGGAAAAGTTAATAATCAGTTTTATAGATTTCGTTAATACATAATTGATATGCCATTCAACTTTGATTTAATCCATATAATTTACCTAAAGCATATTTGGGTTGAATTATCAACAAATCATGTGGATATTTTGTGGATATCTTGTGAATAAAAACAGGCTGATACTGCGATAGGTATCAGCCATAATTTTTAATAAATACTGCATTCTTTAATTCTTATTTTGCTTTTCCTTTTCTGGATATAATCTTAATCATTTTTATTAATCTTAATGCTTTTTAAATAATAATCCCGTATAAGTATGTCCAATTGCTGGCTTATTTCAATAGTTCTCTTATCTGATTTTAAGCCTTCACCAACCAATTTATTAAGTTTTTCCCTCATGACTTCTATTGAATTATTAATTTCCTGTAATTCCTGCCTGATATTATTAGATTTTATAGGTATACTTTTGCAAAACATCTTATACTCCCCCCTTCTGAACAACAAAAGCATCAAAAAAGGACACACCAACCCTATACTCTTACATTCCAGGCACTAAGCCTGGCAGTATAGGGAGGCATGTCCTCCCGTCCGTATATTCTTATATTACCATAATTGCTATTTTTCTACAATAACAACTTCTATTTTATTTTTTCTTTGCAACTATAGTCCAGCGTATGGCAGTTTTTTGTACCATTTTGTCATTATCCTGTACATCCACTTCCGTATAATAAGGGCGCAAATTAAATTTGTAGCCTTCCTTTACCAGATACTCTGTTGCCAATATTATCGCTCTTACGGCTGTGTAAGTTGCTTTTACCCCTATGCAGTCTACATGCACTATTCCATCGTTCACAGCATGTTGGATTATTTTATCAGAAACAGAATTAACGTTGCTGTCTCCAGCAACTTTTAAAACCTGTATATTCATACCTTATTATGCCTCCTTAGTTTGTATTTATCAGCATAATAAGGATTGATTGTTAATAGTTTCAAGTGTCTTATGCTTTCCTTTCAATGCTTCATTTCAAAACAAATCCTCCATCAATTAACAGGTCAATATCACCTGTAAATCAATTTGTATCTTAACAGGTTAATAATATACCTGCTTCTTTTATGGGATTATTGTGCATCTTTTAAATGCTTTTTAATCAGATTTTCCAGTTTTATATTTACCTCCATCAGTTCTTTGTCAACCGACCCGTTTGGTTTCCAGATAACTTTATTTTTTAATTCATCCCTCACTGCCTCTATTTTCTGTTTTAATTCCAATAGTTCATCTGCTATCTGTTTTGCTTTAACCTTTTTCCCAGCCTTCTCTTTGTACATTTTGCTGTCGGCTATGGTTATTACCTTTTCCATCTCGCAGGTACAATCTGAGCAGGCCGTCCCTGCACTTATTTCAATACGAATATTTTCTTTCTTCCCCCTTTTTCTTATATTTTCCTTAATCCTGTTTATCACCTTTTCTACTATAGCCTTTTTCGTATTTGCAAGAAGTATAAAGAACTCATCTCCCCCGTACCGTATGGCAATATCCTGTTTCCGAATACTTTCTCTAATAGACTTCCCGACAATCCGTATAGCCTTGTCCCCCGCCAAATGGCCTTTATTATCATTAAGATTCTTTAGATTGTCAACATCAATAACAATTAAAGTAAACCTTTTGGGTATGGGGCGGTGCATCATACCTGATATCAACTGCTCCCAGTAGTTTCTGTTGTATAAGCCCGTAAATGAATCCCTGTATGCATATCTGTATATGTTCCCATGCGGTTGAATAAGAATCAAATAGTATCTTCCTTCGTCTAAAACAACCTTATCAGCAGTGATACTATAATTCCCAACTTTGTAACTAACAGTACCGTCAACAGGCAAATGGTCAAAGATATGGATATCTTCCAGGTACTTTCCAGCAGCGTCCTTACCGATATTGCTGTAATATATCTCACCTTGATAGTTTGTCAATATGCATATTGTTTTGTCGGCTTTTACAAACTCCTCCATAGCACATTCTCCTACAAAACCATGTTATGTGCTTTATTAGAACATAAAAGTTTAGATGTTCGGTTAAACTTAAAATGTTCTAATAAAACACAAAGGTGGTAAATATGAAATTGGTACTCGACAATGATAATCGAAATATCATCGGGCCTCGGTTAAAAGTTGCAAGGTTAAAAAGCAATCTAACCCAACAGCAGTTATCAGCCAGGTTGGAGACAATGGCTGTATATATAGACAGGGCAAGTATCAGCAAAATCGAGCAGCAGAGGCGTATTGTGACTGATTTCGAATTATTAGCCCTGTGTCAAATCCTAAAAGTCAGCCCTGGCTGGCTGTTAGGGTTAGAAAAATAGTTTATAATGTTCTTTATTAGAACATTATAAACTATATCCTCATCTTTGTAAATCCTACAGCCCTTTTCCTTCCCTTATACCTTATACCCCATTTGTTATTTATTTAACCATCTTCCTACATCTTCCTAAGAGTATAAACAAAAAACACACCTCTCCTATACTTATGCAGTATAAGAAAGGTGTGTACCTTTCGACTGTGTGTATTCATTTTACCATATTTCGGTTATAAATACAAAAACTTGTATTATTTCCCCTTAGCAATCAAAGTCCACCGAATGGCAGTCTTACTAATTGGCTGTATATCATTTCCTGCTGTGTTTACTTTAACGTAATATGGCCTCAAATTAAACCTATACCCTTTACTCACCAGATATTCAACCGCTTGTATAAGGGCTTTCACTGTCATATATGTTGCCTTTACACCTATAGCATCAATATGGACAATGCCATACTCATCTACGTATTTATTAATTGTATCAGCAACAGCATTAATATTACTATTCCCTGAAACTTTTAATACCTGTATGCTCATGTCTCATATGCCTCCTTAACCTGTTTTATGAGGCATATTATTGATTGATTATAAAGCATTTCAAGTATTAATTTTCATTCTTCATTACTTCAGTTCAAAACAAGAATTGAACCAAAACTAAAATTGATTAGAATATTTCATTAATACTTCATACTTCATTAACTTCAAGGCGTCTCTCAATGTTTCGCAAAGTTTTCTTGAACTGAAGTACCTTGAAGTATTAATAACATATTAACCATATTTTTAAGTTTGTCAAATTTTTAGGCTTTATTTTTTTGTTACATTTTTGTTACAAAATAAAGTTCCTCTTGAAATACACTGATTTATGGCTATAATACGTTCATTAAAAATTACGGAACGGAGGAATAGCCTATGAACAGCAGTTTAGATAACATCATTGCCAAAAAGACATCTCACGATGTTGGTGTATTAATATTTCAATACCTTAATGATATTGAACCTCTAATCCAGCAGTCTCTCACTGCTGCAAAGTTAAAGGATTTTTACAGGCTTAAAGGGAAATATAACAAAGGGCGTTTTGTCTGCCCATTCCATTCTGGAGCAGATAACCCTACCTCTCTTTCTCTTAATGACAACAAACGGAACTTTCACTGCAACGCCTGCGGTAAAAGCGGTACATACCTTGAATTTATCATGTATATGCAAAATTTCTCAGGTAGGAACAGCCTCAACGAAGCAAAAATTTTTGCTGCAAACAACTTTGCTGGGCTGAATCTAGGATTCAACTCAATCGCTGATTTTGAGCAGAAGTTAAAAGATAAAATACTGGAACGCTATCATAAAACAAATAGCCTTAGATATACAGATTACTATAATATCTGGCTGCTTCCTGAAAGATATTTTTCTTATACAGCAGAATCGCAAGGCCGCCAATGCCAAGGAGAAGAACAACAAATAAAGCCTTCCTTCAAGGTTTCTCCTTCCAACTCTACAAACAAGCCCGGTTTTATACTGGAAGCACTGGACCTTGAAATGACCATCAGGCATCATAAAGCCCAGAATATAATTGACAATGGGATTACTGATTATGATAAAGCAATTCAGGATGCTAAAAACAGTAAACTGATTAATGACTTTACTCAAAATGCAGATAAATTAAATTCTGTCGATAAACTCTCTGATTTCATGAGTAAGAAATATAATATAGACATAGATACTGCTTTGAGATATGAACTTATCTATTTTGATAAGGCTAGCCAGAAGCAACTCTACTACAGTGATTTCTTTATGCTGAATGACAGAGTCCTGTTTCCCGTTCAAGACCATGAAACTGGCATAGTTGTCGGGTACCAGTGCCGACAAACAGATTTAAATGCTCCAAAACAGTACAAATATCTTAACGTGACCGATTATCAGGATAACTTGACAGCAAATAAAAACGGAACGGCTTTTAGAAATTTTGTTCCGTTTAAACCTGGAAACTTCCTTTTTAACCTTTACGAACTGAAGAATAAATGCATTAATGCATTATGGATTACAGAAGGCATTGCAGATGCAATAAAACTTTCCTGCATGGGATATGACGCCGTTTCTCCAGGGCAGGCAAATTTAACCGACTTCCATATATACTTAATTGATAAATATTTCGGCAAAGATGTGGTTATTAACTTATTCTTTGATAATGATGACCATAAGGTTGGACAAAGCAAAAGCATTGCAGCCGCCTACCGCCTTTGGCAGTTTGGTTTCAGGAATATTAGAATTATAAGTACCTTTAAAGAATTAGGAAAAGATATTACCGATTGTTCCGTTAAACTGCGTGATGATAACATGCTAAGGCTTTTAATTAGTCTATGGGAAAAACAAGCCTATTCTTTTACCCCTGCAAGTAATGAAGATTTAAACACTCTATTAAAAACAGGCCTGTACACTGAAAATGAAATTATATGTATTGACCCAAGAGATATAAACCAGATGACTAATTTTGCTGAAGCAATTGTTAAGCATATAGATTTAAAGGATATGACATATCAGCAACTTGCAGTATTAAAAAAATTATGTTGCTTTAGAGAAGAAGAAATAAAAATTCTCTTTAACCTTTCTACAAAGGATTATCATGACATGCAGGATACTGATGAAACAGAAACTGCCATAAAAGAAAATAGCAATATTAACGCAGGCAATGCTCAAGAAGAAAGAAATGCAGGAGAAAACCTAATCAACATTTCTAAAGCACAACTGTTTCATCTGAAAAAGAGATTTGATTTAGATTTAATTAAGAAAATAGACAACGAATGTTCCAAAAAACAGATTGCTGCTATTGTAGGCAATATAATAAAAAATAAAGATTTTGATGTATGTGATTATATCCCTAAAAATGAAAGTTACCATTCTTCAACTGGTATAGCCCCTATCACCGCTGTACTGGATGATGGCAACTTCACCCCTATATATGACGATGTCAGTATTCCTTTTTAATGAGCCGTAATCTTAAAAATTTTTTAATCAAAAAAAACTTGACTTTCAAAACCATAATTCTGTATCCTGTTTAAAATCAAATGAAAGGACGTGGTTGTATGAAAGCCAAGAATTTAAAACAAGAAATTAAGAATATACTTTCTGCAATAGACAAGAACTTTGGTAAAGACTCAAGGGAATATCAGGATGCCGAATATTACCTTGACATCCTTGAAACTGTTTACCATTATAACTACAACGACGGGATAGATTTACTGAATGAATTAAAGGAATTGCTGAATAAATTGTCAGATAGAGTGCCCGAATTGGCACCTGAAAGGTTCTCACAGCATTATCCAGATGTAAGTGAGATGATAAAATATCTGGATAAATGGTTATCTGATTAATAATCTTATGGCTTTTCAGTTTTGACTGGAAAGCCTTTTTATATAATATGTTATATTATCTTTTCTGTACAAACAAACCTGTTGTTACATCTTTGCTCCTGATAAATAACTGATTCTGGATTAATTATGATTTTTCTTATATTTGATAACAACTAGATATATGAATCCCAATATTGTTAGCAATGCAAAGATTGCAGTAAACAAGTGCGAAGAAGACTGACCTGACAAATAAACTGCTGTTGGTCCATCTGCACCGCCTATAATTCCTATTGAACCAGCATCTCTTGTATCTATAGAATTTATGAGACAAATATAATGACAGCAGATAACTGGGAAATAAACTGATAAATGCTACTAAAGCACATATAACAGTAAATATAGTAATCATCTTTATTGATTTTTCTTTTTTCATACCTTATTCACTCCAAACATCCTCTTTTTTTACGAAAGCATCGTATTCTCTATTGCTTACTTATTTTAATAATATTTCTTCCATCTGTTTTATCAATGTCAAATAAGACATTATCATTTATAACAGGACTATTAATTTGTGTAAAATCTACATCGCTTCTGTCGAGCGTAACATCCAGAACTACTTTATTATCTTTTACAAAAACTAATTTATGAAATATATCATCATCGAGTGGATGCTCTCCGAGCCAGGTTTTATCAAATATCAGGTAACCAATATATGTATCGGCAGTAGTCCATTTTGTGCCTACTATTTTCTGCATTTCTGTTCTGCTGGTATAAGGCCATATAACATACATTCTGTCCCATTCAAAATAAGTTATATTTTTCATATCAAAATATGATTTTTGCTGGACGGTTGTCATAAGGTTATTTTTGAAACTTTCTAAGTGCTCATTATTGATTTTCTGACTACGAAAATTTATATAACTTGATAAAAACAGTATTAAAGGTATTATTAAAAATACTGATATAATAATTGTTTTGCTTTTGATTTTCATATATCTCCACCTCAAAAAGGATACATGCAATATTGTGCTATATTTTCCCAAGAATGTCTGTTTACTATTATATAGTACAACCGAAGTTATTAATAGAGTCTTTTTTATAGATTCTTAATAAGATAATGGGTAAGAAAATTTAATACTTTAATAGTTACTATCATATTATGCAGTTTTTAATTCCAAGCCCCCTATCCCCTTTAACCTATAATCCCCATACACCTGCTTTTTTAGAATCACTTTTTTACCCCTTATCCCTTAGAACCGTTTCTAACCCCTTTTGCCTATTAAAAAACTATCTATTTGCTCCGTTTCTCATGCAAAAAGGATGAATTCTAAATAATTATCTTATCAGTTTTCTATATAAGGAAATCGTTTCTAAAATCGATTCATATGAAATTAATAATCAAACCTTAGTTCTTTTTAGTTCCATACATTTTATTCCAGTTCATTTAGGAACTACTAGGGGGTGTGGAGTAAGGAGCAAGGGGTAAGGATATAACTTAAATGAAGTTATGGTTCACTAGATATCTCTCCATCTTATATATTCATTCAAGAAAAAAAGCAGGAAGTCTGGAACTTCACTGCTCATAATGGTTACAGATTATTAAACATATCGAATATGTTGTCAGGTAATTCATGCTGAACGCAATCATTATTATCTTTTCTGCTGTTCCCTGTAGTAATTCCTCCGCATTCTGCTATTGCCTCCTTTACAGCCTGTTTTACTGCTTCCTTGTCAAAATCCTTATCCCCTTTTCCCGTAAAACTTAACACTGCCTTTATAACATAATCTGTTTTATACTTTTGTGCAGAAAGTATGTTATATACCTTTGCATCATCCTCCCTATCCATAGAAAATGAGAGGTTTATCCTTTTTGTTGCCATAAACTCACCTTCTTAGTTCTTGCTCTAATAGGATTTTAAAACCTTTGGCATTTGCAAACTGGTCAAGAAAGTCCGTGTACTTTACTCTATTTGACTTTTCAATGTAATCCTGAAGCATTATGCTCCCTCCCCCTGTAAAAACAGTAGGATTGTGAAACTCAAATCCATATTCTTGAATTTTCGCTAATATATTTTCTACATACTCTTCTGACATCACTTTAATTACTTCCTTAATATCTGCCTCGAAAAGAACAGGTTCTTTTCCTGTGATAATCTCCTGTATCTGAGTTTCCGTAAGTCTGATATTTGTTTTAAGAAGTTCCTGCTGTATATTGGCAATTAATGTGATGATTCCGTTGGGAAGCGAATAGCATGCTGAAACATCTATGATTCCATTTTCTACTCTGAAAAAATCAATTGTATATCCACCAATATCGATAACATTGCATAGAAGATTCCTGTAACTGTTAAACACAGTTATTAGTGCGGAATACCCTTGAGGATAAGTACGGCAATCAACTATATTAATTGCATAATCCTTTTTGTTAAAATTAAACTTTATATCC
>NZ_FQZS01000035.1 GCF_900142105.1 Lutispora thermophila DSM 19022 | reverse complement strand
ATTTCATTTTCCTCTTCTAGCCTTGCTATCTTCTTTAACATGACTTGATAGTCGGCTGTTGTCACGGTTTTATCTTTATCAATTACTACTGGTTTGGCTTTGTTTAACCATGTCACCATTGTTGATTTTGGTATGCCATATTCACGAGCTAAATCTGCTAGCGGCTTTCCTGAATTATATAGCTCTACTATAGTATCTTTAAATTCTTTGGTGTAATGTTTTTGACCTCTTCCCATTGTAGACACTTCCTTTCACTTCTTATTTTAAATCGTTCGAATTTCTGTGTCTACAAAACTATACTAACACTAGCATGACATAGGGATCAGTGCTAAATGGACAACCAGCTTGGAAATACATCATTGAAGTTTAGCATGAATTGATAAACAATACTCGTAACTTAAACCTGTATAAGGGGAGTATGCCATGAAAAATAAAAATGAACTACATGTAAGTACAAATTTAAATAAAGTAATAAATAATTTAACTAATTTAAGTGAAACTATAAAAAAAGGGCAACTAATTGCTGAAAAGATATCTTCTTTAAAGTTTGATGATATAAATAAATTACTGCAGAATAGGAATAATATTATTAATACCAACTTATCAATTAATAAGACTGCTTTTTTGACTCCACATTTAGATATAGGCGGTTCTGGGGAGGCAATTATATATAAAATCTCAAAGAACAAATTAACAATAATTGATCTTGACATAGATAGGAAAATTGACAGCAAACGAGTAGAAATGCATAGAATGGATGCGCGTAATTTGAAATTTGAAGATAATAAATTTTTAACAATAACGAGTTTTTATACATTAATGTACGTTTGTTGTAATGATATACTCCGTATTTTTCATGAGTGCTATAGAGTATTGCAAAATGGAGGAGTTTTTAAAATTTGGGATGTTAATATTGATCAAATACCTTCAGGATTTACAAATGTATCACTTGATATATCATGTGGAAATAAAGTCTATCATGCTGAATATTCATCAAATGCTATACAAGAGATACGTGATCAAGAATTCTATAGAACATTACTAGAAGATTCAGGTTTTAAAGATGTAAATATAAATACTCAGAATAATTGCATTATAATCGAGGCATATAAAGGAACAACTTTGGACTTAGGCTATTCTCGCTTAGATTGATTTGAACATAGCATATGTATTGTCGTATACCACTTTCGTTAGTTTTGCTTATTGCAGATAATCAACCGATAATACACATATACTGACATCCTCTTTACCAATATATATCTGTTGCACAACGTTAATAACTGTCTTCCGTTATAGCTGACGCTATAGCACTTCTAACTATGGTTCAGGCAGTTTAGCTTTTATCCTTATATATAATCTCATTTTGCCATTTAGTCGATGTATGACAGTTAATAGACTTGTGGCTTTTACTGCATGTTATTTTCATCCTTCAATTTTCCTAATAATTTATCAGGATAATGATAAACTGTTTGTATGAGATCCATTGTTCTGCTATTGACACATTTCAAATCAGCCCTTGTGTTTTGATTCAGCACTTACAAGCGCACACAGACTTCGTCAATAAAAACTATAGGATATACTTGTGAAAGAGGGCTGCTCTGCCACTCATCCATGTGTGGAAGCAGCCTGTCAATGATGTATGAAACCACGCCTTCGCTGACTTCAAAAACATAGATTCACTCTATTTGATCGTTGATTTTTCTTGTAGACATTCCTCACGCATACATGGCTGTTATTTATTTCCCATTTCCGAGATATCTATTTTATGCTTGGGAACAACTTTCAGTTCGAATTCAGCATTCCAATCCCGGATGACATCTATTTCTATAGTTCATATTGTATTGTGTCCCCCAGCCGATCTTTACTTTCAATCATGCTGGGTGCACCCGAAAAAGAGAATCCATTTTAACTTCAAGGATTCTCTTTCTATATACTTCATTTTAAACTTGCACTGCAATACTATACAATTATAGTCAATTTTGATATTTCAACTGAGTTTATCCTCTTCTTGATCTCTAATAATTGCGACCATATACGAACTTTCTGACATAATGATCATATATCTTAATATAACTTGTATCAGTTCCCGGATCATATACTCTTTCATATACAGTAGCAATTTCTACTTTCATAGCACCAATTCCACCATATGCTTTCATTTGATCAAGCATTTCCTTATACTTATCTGCTTCAATACCATCAATTATCTTTTCTATAAGGTCAATAACATTTAAAACTACACCCAATGCTGAAATTATACTACCTATAGCTTTATTAGCAATACACTTACTTAATTGAGATATCATTGCGTCATTTATTTGACCTGCTGTTATCCACTCAAGAAACTCCATTGTATCCATAGAATATTTTTCATGAGCCTCTTTTATCTGATCAATATTTAAATATACAGTATCATACCTAACTGCCATTTAATTATCCCCCTTTTTTCGATTCTTTAAATTTAATAATCTTTTTAAGTTTGTCTTCTACTAGTAAAATCATGAAACTTAGAATTTTAATGCTTAAATAATTTGTAAAACCTTAGACGATTAATATTATGTCATATATCTGCCATTATTAATTGCCTCATGATCCAACGTCCTTATACATTTTAATCCCCCTTTCAATAATTTGATAATCTATTAATTAATGACAATGGATTCTTGAAAATGTAAACCTTATTCCTATCCTATTTCTGAGGATTTTTGTTAAAGATGTACTCCTTAATTTGCTTCATATCACTTCTTATATCCTCCAATAAGTTAAATTTCTCCGACAGCTTTGATATTATCTCCTGATATTTCTTTTCTCTCTTCCTGGCTAATATCTCGTTTTTCCTGAGCTTTTAGAATATAAAAGATCAGTACAATGCTTAAAGCAGCCCATATACCTTGTGATAATGCAAGTTTTACAATCTCATTTTCCATATTCATTATCCTCCACCATCATATACGCTTTCTAAGATTGTTTAGCGCTCTGTTTTTTATTCCATTTACAGCTTGTCTAGTTATATTAAGCCTGTCCGCTATTTCTTTATAAGAATATCCTAATAAAAATCTCTCTTTAATAACTCTTCTTTGCAATCTTGGTAAACAGCTTATCAAGTCTTCAAAAATTATCCTGCTTTTATGACTCGTGTCTGATTCATCACATATCAATTCCATATTTATTTCTAAAGATTCTTGCATGTTTGTAACATATCTCCTATAGAGATTAATTTTTTTGTGATTAAGAGATCTAACTATATAGTTCACAACCAATCCATCATTTTTCACTGGGAAAATGCTTAAGTTGATATCTTTTAATATTTCTATAAAGCTGATTATTAAGTCAGTTTCTGCTTCTTCATAATTTAACTCTTTTGTGTACTTTTTAATTAGCGGTTCAAATTTTTTTATAAGTTTCATAAGAGCTTCCTTATCCCCATTTTTTGACTGTTCAACAAGTTCCCATAGCATTACTTCCATATTTTAACCTCCCTTGCAATTGATGATGTTTACCAATTAAAAACGGAGGGCCGAGGCATATGTAAATGTTAAACAATATTTTATTTTTTTTGATTTTTTGTAATTATTTTGAAATTTACGACTAAACATATCCATCTTTGCATTTGGAATGCATTTGTTAGCAATAATAGAGGGAAGTAAAAAAATTTGAAAATGATAATTATCATATTTATTTATTAAGAAGTGTCATCATCTTTACGATGGCATTAGCAGGGTTGTGGAAGCAGTTCAATAATTAACTGTAACAAATAGATAGAAGTGATTATAATTAGATAATATGAAATTTACTATTAATAATATTGAACTTTATAAGAAAACCATTTTGGAAAGTTTATATTGATGTGGAATTGTACTCTTCCATGGCTTATAAAAATATAGCCATAGCGCTATATGCGCCATGGCTATATTTTTTAACGCTTCTTGGCAACCCGACTATCATAGTGTTTCCACCTTAGACTCGTGGCTTTGCGTCCCTACCTTTCGATAGGTTTGCCATTATCATATAGCGAAGCAATTTATTTTATTGTTCAAGTGATCATTTAACTACTTAGGTTTATACATATGCGTAACTTAAATCTTCTTCAGAACTTCAACAAAATTCATTTTGCATAAGAGAATATTATTTTTGCCAAATTCCCCCTTTATATAACTTATAAGTTTTACTATTTGCATTTATAAAAACGTTTAATGATATCGACTCACAAATTAATCTATAACTACATTATTAAATGTAACAATCCATACTTGGCTATTCAATTTATATAAACATTATTTCTTATAAAATGTAAATATTATTTTTTCCTTAATACAACGGTTAAGTGCCTTTAATAAAGCATGTACTAAAAATTCTTAAAATAACATCAGTTTTATTTAAATCTTACTTTTGTCAAGATCCATTTGATTTAGTAGAATGAAGTTATACTTCTGCATTGGCGAGTATCTATGATGTGTAAATGTTGCATAAATGCATATATAGAATTGCATAATTTGAAACAGCAAATAACAATGAAATCATCAATCATAAATAAAGCGTCAAAGATACATGAAGTAAAATAATGACAATTTTGTGATAGAAATTTCAAGCCCCTGCAATATGCCAGCAGGGGCTATTTATGTAACACCAGTTAGCTAAAAAATCAATTGAGTTTAGTAAATTAATGCTACTTACAAAGCTTGTCAGGCATCTTGGGTTGATAAAGCACCCAATAACAGCACGTTCCTATGGAAGTCTTTGCTACAAATAAAGCCAAGCATGCTGCCATGCTTAACAGATTACGTCTGAACTTCATAGTAGCCACCTCCTTTATTCTTTATCTGAAATATAACATATTAGCGCTTTATTTAAAACCTATTATGCATAAATGGTAATGCAAATGTCATATTTGGTATCATAATTTTAATAAATTTATAGTCATTTTCATTATTTGACAATATTCGCCTGTAAATTTATGGTATAATAAGAATCAATAAATATTCTAGGAGTGATTTGATTGATTTTTACTAAATTGCTTTTAATAACCTTTGTTTTCCTACCTATTATAATTGCGTTGCTGCATGGAATAATAAATCCCAAAAGCAGCTTTTTATTAGGTAAAATATGGAAAATTAAAAATGAAATAGAGCCAACCGATTTTGTGTTAGATTTACATAAAATATTTTGCATTGCAATGTTGATAATAGTAATAATAATGTTGTTTATAATGATAATTTCTTAGTCCTTTATACATGCTTTTATCACACTATTATCCCACATGTATTTAATCAAGTCACTTTTTGATGCATTATAAAATGAAAGGGCGGGAGGACATGCATTTAAATGTTTTTTTATGCGATGATGACCATGTACAGCTCAATACACTAAGCTCTTTTATAAACTCTTTATGTTCTGATCATGATGTTAATGTTATCCACACCACATGCGGTGAAGAGTTATTAAAAAAAGTACACACAGTTAAACCGGACATAGTATTTTTGGACATTGAAATGGAAGGCATAAACGGCATTGAAACCGGAATTAAGCTGAGAGAACATTTTAATGATGTTATCATAGTGTATATTACCGGATACTCTAATTATGCTTTGGATGCTTTTAGAGTAAAATCTTTTGACTATCTCATTAAGCCAGTTACATTAAATCGCTTTGAAGTTTTAATGAAGGACATTTTTGTCCGCCTTGAGGAAATAAGAACCTACAAAGAAAAAAATGGGATATTTCATGTTAACAATAAAGATGCATATGTAGCTATAAAATATGATGATATAATATGCTTTGAAAAAGTATTCAGGAAAATTAAGGTATATACTAAAGATACTTCCTATGAGTTTTATGGTACTTTGGCAGACCTAATTAAAAAACTTGATTTGAACATCTTTGCTCAATGCCATCAGGGATATATAGTAAATATTAATAAAATTAAGGAGCTCAAAATTGATAAAATATCATTTCATGAATCAAGCTTAGAAGTACCCGTAAGTCGCAAGTATAAGTCCTCTATAAAAAAGATCTTTGAGGAAAGATTATTTTCATAATTGATATATTTTCCATGAGCAGTCCAGTAGCACTTTATCCTTCATATTTCTAGCGGACTCTTTTATCCAATTTTCTATATAACAGCTGATGCCAATAATAAACTATTGCCAGAATGATTGAATTTGTTGAAAAGCGTGTAATCCAACAATTCTGGCATATATATTAAAATAGAATTCTATTAATAATTATTTTTCTTTCTTATCTCTATTTAGACATAAGATCCTTCAGTTGTTTCATATCACGCCTTACTTCTTCCAGCAGATTAATCTTTTCTGATAGGTTTGATATTATTTCCTGGTATCTCTTCTCCCTTTCTTCCTGTGTGGTATCACGTTTTTCCTGGGCTTTTAGAATATAAAATATAAGTACAATACTTAAAGCAGCCCAGATACCTTGTGATAGAGCAACCTTTGCAATTTCATTTTCCATTTAAATGCCCTCCATTCTTTTAATACCTCCATAATTTTAATTTTTAACTACTTGCAGTAATTTAATCTATATTACCAGTAAAAACGAAACCAGTCCTTATTTTCAGCTTGTTTAATAATCAAAAACCATGACACTATATGCGTCATGGCTAACTAAAGCCCCGCTCTTTGGCAACCCGACTATCATAGTGTTTACACCTTAGACTCGTGGCTTTGCGTCTCTATCTTTCGATAGATTTGCTATTATCATATAGCGTTGCATCATTCATTATTCAATTAAATGGTTATTTGATTGAAGTTTCTGAAAAACTCACTAAGTTATTGATATATCAAGATAAAAATAGATAATGTAAGCCTCATGCAACATGCAAGTTTACGGCTCCATTAAAATTGATAGCCTTCATATCCATGGAATATACTGACTTGTACTTATAAAACCATCACTAGTATTTAGATGTGCAATGCTATATAATACATCATTTAAATAAATCAATGGCAAAATGATGAGTCAGTTTAACATTAACAAGCATATTACTCTAAAACATTTTATATGCTGTCATAAGCACTAAATTATAAAAATAAGCAAACATAAGAATTGAAATCAAATGGAATAGCTTCTAAAAATCAAGACAAACAAAGACATAAGCAGATAATAATCTTCTAGATAAATTTCTATAAATTGGCTTATTACCTTTTCCACACCGGCAACAAAGTTATTCCTTCAAACAGAATAGATAAGGATGCGATGCACATATACTTATACAGTTCTGTTTTTATAAAACATACAAGAATTATTGTAATTGCGAAGAAATACATAATGTACAAACTTCTAACCCTAAACTTTTTATATTCCTTTCCATTTAAGGGCCTATTGGGATTATCAACTGGCGCATACAACAGAATAAATAAGGCAGTCATTGCTAAACAGCAGATTATGATGTATGGAGCTATTGATAAAGGTATCATATTTCCTATCCATATGCATAGCATCATAAATGCGGATGTAACTACAAAACATTTAAAGTATGTGTCTAGATGGAATCCTCCCGCATTGATTCTTAGAAGTCCGAAAGCACCTATAAATATCAAGGCTTCTACTACCTTATCGAATAACAAAGCTATTATCAAAAGCCCCATGCCTTTAACTATGGTTGAAACTATCAGCTGAAGGCCATAGTAGTAAATGTCTTTATCTTCTATGGATATAATAGATGCATCAAGCATTTTCTGAGAAATAGTTTTTGATATGCTGTCGATAAACATAACATCACCTTCTCCTTAGTAATAACCAAAATAGAATATATCTTCATCAACATTACATTCACTTAAAGGCATCCCCCCTTTTTTATACTTATAGCATATTTTTTCATTGATTTTAACTTATTTTGCACAAGTGGTAAGTATAATGATATATTTGGCATTGTCCTAACTATATCTATCATTTCCTTATAATATAATCAATGGTATAATATAGAAAAGTGTGCAAGTTATATTATGTGAGGTGTTTATGAAATGACTATATGGGTAATAACAGAATTCCTTATAAATATTATTGATGTATCCATACTACTATACTTTGCCCATAACATATTAAGTCAGAGTAAGGCATCTCATAAAAAAGCAACTATAGCCGTTATTGTGCAATCAGCCATAAACACAATCCTAAACCATTATTATGGTATTGGCAGTTTCATCGGTTTTCTGCTTATGTACCTAAGTACCGGAATAGTATATCATATAATTTGGGGATGGAATCTAGTAAAAACTTATATAGTTTCAATAGTAGGATTGTTGATCATGTTTATTGGTGAGATAGCCTCAATGGCATTAATGCTGCTTTCTAATAAATCTTCTCCTTATATATATTTCCATTTTAACGCCATCAGAATTATTGCCGCAGTATTTGCAAAGATATTGAGCTTTGCATTATTCTATGCCAACAGAAAAAGATTTAAATTCATTGATAAAATTAGTGAAACACGATTGTATCAAATTGGATTCATAATAGGATTTAATGTTATAATAAGCTTCACAACTTTCTGGTTCTACAAAAACATATCTATCGTTAAAGATCATAAAGCTGATTTTATATTTATCACTTCTTTAACATCCATCATATTTAGCTTATCAGTAGTAGAAGTAATCAATAGAATTTCCATCCAGATTGAAAGAGAAGCCAAATGGAAAGTAAGAGAAAAGGAATACCTGGCACAAAAAATTTATATTTCAGGGATTGAAGACATGCTTAAACAACTTAGAGCACAAAGACATGATTTTAACCATCATATTGGATGCATATACGGCTTGCTATGTATGGGAAAAACAGAAGAAGCCAAAATTTATATAAGCAAACTGGCCGGAGAATTATCCAGCTTCAACAACATTATTAGTGTAGATAATCCTATAATTACTTCCGTATTGAATGTTAAATTAAGAAAAGCCCATGACGAACATATAAAAACCAGTTTAGACATATCATTACAGAAAAAAATATGCTGTGACCCTCTATATTTATCCATCATACTCGGCAATCTTTTAGATAATGCAATAGAGGCTTGCAGCAAAATACCAGAAGAAGAAAGAAAATTATCAATAAAAATGTTCACAAAACAAGGAAATTTAATAATAAAGATAGTCAACAGCAGAGACAAAACTTTGCACATTTCTAAAGCAAAATTATATGAAAATTACACATCAAAAGAAGATAAGGCCAACCATGGTTTGGGCTTGTATAATATAAGAAAAGTTGTTGAAGGGTTAAACGGCTTTATGAAAATTCAAGTTAAAGAAACCGAATTTGAAGTAGATATTGCAATACCTTTAGATGATTCCAAATCTGCTCCTATGATATATAAGAATTTTATAGCAGGATAGTACTGCAGATTTTTTTATCCATACACTGCCGTGACAAATCCAAAATTGTCCTATTTATAGGTTTCCGTTTTATATACTCTACTTTAATATTTCCAATTACACTGTGAAAATCTTTTGCATCTTATTGCATTTTTTTAATTTTCACATCAATACTTTCAAGGTAGCTTTGAAATCTCCTCTCTTGCTTATCAGTGGCTTTATTTTCATGGGGTTTATCATAAAGGATTCATAAATTCTTGTGTTGTAACATTATTCTCGTCAAATTGATCTGTATATACTATCTTAACCAAACTTACAATCCGAATATCTCATTTCTCATAACATCTTGACTGCAATTATAGCATTATCAAATAAAAAATATTGATAATCATTATGAAACAACTATCAGGTTCATTATAAATTCTCATTTCAATAGTAGAGGCGGATTGATGATCAATCCGCCTCTACAACAGCTTTTTCCAATACCATTTTCAAATACTGCCCTGTATAGGATTCAGGGTTCTTAGCAATCTCTTCCGGTGTACCTGTAGCCACTATAGTGCCTCCCCTGTCTCCTCCTTCTGGCCCCAAATCGATTATATAATCCGCCCGCTTTATAACATCCAGATTATGTTCAATAACAATAACTGTATTGCCGCCCTCCACAAGGCGATGAAGTATCTTCAATAGCTTGTGAATATCTGCAATATGAAGTCCTGTGGTGGGTTCATCCAGTATATAGACCGTCTTTCCTGTGCTGCGCTTGGAAAGCTCATAGGCCAGCTTAATTCTCTGAGCCTCTCCCCCTGATAACTGGGTAGAGGGCTGACCTAGCTTTATATAGCCAAGTCCCACATCATATAGAGTCTGTATCTTCCTATGAATCCTTGGTATATTTTCAAAAAATACTAAGGCTTCTTCCACAGTCATATCCAACACATCGGATATGTTTTTACCTTTATATCTGACTTCTAATGTCTCCCTGTTATATCTCTTGCCTTTGCATACTTCACAGGGTACATAGACATCAGGAAGAAACTGCATCTCAATTCTTATTATTCCGTCACCCTTGCAGGCCTCACATCGTCCGCCTTTCACATTGAAGCTGAAGCGTCCATTGCTATAGCCTTTCATTTTTGCTTCAGGAGTAGATGCAAACACTTCTCTTATCATGTCAAATACTCCTGTATAGGTGGCAGGATTTGATCTGGGTGTCCTTCCTATAGGGGACTGATCTATATCTACTACCTTGTCCACATTCTCCAATCCTAGTATCTCATCATGTTCTCCAGGTTTTACTCTTGATTTGTATACTTTATGAGCCAATGCCTTATATAATATTTCATTCACAAGGGTACTTTTACCCGAACCGGATACTCCGGTTACACAGGTAAATACTCCCATAGGGAATTTTACATCCAAATTCTTCAGATTATTTTCTCTGGCTCCCTTTATGGTGATCCAGTTGCCATTAGGTTTCTTCCTTTCTGCAGGCACAGGTATATACTTTTTCCCGCTGAGATACTGACCTGTTATGGATCTTTCACATGCCATTATATCATTGATGGTGCCTTGAGCCACTATTTCTCCCCCATGGGATCCTGCTCCAGGACCTACATCTATTATGTGGTCTGCTGCATACATGGTATCTTCATCATGCTCCACCACAAGCAGTGTATTACCTAAATCCGTAAGATCCCTCAAAGCCTTCAGCAGCTTCCCATTGTCCCTCTGGTGAAGTCCAATGCTGGGCTCGTCAAGTATATATAATACCCCTACCAGGCTTGAACCAATTTGAGTAGCAAGCCTGATTCTCTGAGCTTCGCCACCGGATAGTGTGCCTGCCATTCTGGATAATGTTAGATAATCCAGCCCTACATTTACCAAGAAACCTAGTCTGGCTTTTATTTCCTTGAGCACCTGCCTTGATATGATCTCTTCTTTCGGTGTAAGCTTAAGATTATTCATAAAATCAAGTATCTCATATATGGGTTTGTTGCATAACTCTGCAATGGAGATTCCTCCCACATATACTGAAAGGCTTTCTTTCTTCAATCTGGCACCCTTGCACAGAGGGCAGAGAGATGACGACATGTATGCTTCAATTTCTTCTCTCATGGCATCTGACTTGGTCTCTCTATATCTTCTCTCAAGATTGTTTACTACACCTTCGAGAGACATCATGGCTTCTCCCTTTCCAAAACCTCTATCATAAACTACTTTAAACTTTTCTCCGTTGTTTCCATAAAGAATCATATTGATTACATCATCATCCAGTTCTCCAATTGGGACATCCAAGCTAAAACCATAATGCTTTGCGGCAGCGGCTACTACACCATAGTACCAAGTATCGCTTTTGGCGTCCCCAATGGGTATAATGCCTCCTTCAGCAATGGATAAGGTTTTGTCTATGACTAAATCCGGGTCTATCTTTGTTAGTACTCCCAATCCATCACAGCTAGGACATTTCCCAAAGGGACTGTTGAAAGAAAACATTCTTGGAGACAGCTCTTCTATGGCTATTTCACAATCAGGACAAGCATAGTTTTGACTAAAGAGTTTCTCTTCTACACCTATTATATCAATCAATGCAAGTCCATCAGAAAGATTCAGCACTGTTTCCAATGAGTCTGCAACCCTTCTCTCTATACCTTCCTTTACTATAATTCTGTCAACAACCACTTCTATGGAGTGTTTCTTATTCTTATCCAGCTTAATTTCATCATTTATATCCATGACCTCTCCATCGACTCTTATTCTGACGAAGCCGGATTTCTTCATGTCTTCTATGAGCTTTTTATGCTCCCCTTTTTTTCCTCTCACAATGGGAGCAAGTATCTGAATCTTTGTGCCGTTTTCTAAAGATGTAACATAATCCACCATCTGATCAATGGTTTGCTGTGTAATTTCCTTGCCGCATTTTGGGCAATGGGGTATGCCTATTCGGGCATAAAGAAGTCTCAAATAGTCATACACTTCCGTTATTGTACCTACAGTAGATCTGGGGTTCTTGCTTGTTGTTTTCTGATCAATAGAAATAGCAGGGGACAAACCCTCTATATAGTCCAGATCTGGTTTTTCCATTTGACCCAAAAACATGCGGGCATAAGAAGATAAGGATTCCACATATCTCCTCTGCCCTTCCGCATATATGGTATCAAAGGCTAGGGAAGACTTGCCTGAGCCTGATAATCCGGTTATGACCACAAACTTTTCTCTTGGTATCTCAGCATTTATGTTTTTTAAATTATGTTCTCTGGCACCTCTTATAATAATCTTATCTTTTGACATATTACACCTCGTTATAGAATACAATAGATAATATTACACATTATTCTTATATTTTATCCTTCAATTCCTTTATTCTGTCCCTTATCTCTGCGGCCTTCTCAAATTGAAGATTCTTGGCATATTCTTTCATTTCCTGTTCAAGTGCTTCTATTATACTCTTTATTTCTTCCTTGTTTATCTTTTCTTTTGGCTTAGCATTATATTTTTCTATCTCCTCACCGGTCTTTGTTGCTTCGATAACCTCTCTTACAGCTTTATAGATGGTTTTAGGCGTGATTCCGTGTTCCTCATTATATTCGCTTTGAATTTTTCTTCTCCTGTTGGTTTCGTTTATGGCCCTTCTCATGGAATCGGTAATACTGTCCGCATACATGATGACCTTGCCATCCACATTTCTCGCTGCTCTTCCTATAGTCTGTATCAAAGAGGTTTCAGACCTTAAAAAGCCTTCCTTATCTGCATCCAGAATTGCCACCATAGATACCTCCGGCAGGTCTAAGCCTTCTCTTAGAAGGTTTATACCCACAAGCACATGAAACTCGCCTAGTCTAAGATCTCTTATTATTTCCATCCTCTCCAGAGTATCCACATCTGAATGAAGATAGCGGACTTTTATGTCCAATTCCTTCAAATATGAAGTCAAATCTTCTGCCATCTTCTTTGTAAGGGTCGTAACCAATACTCTCTGGTTTTTGTCAATCCTCTGCTTTATCTCGCCGATCAAATCGTCAATCTGGCCTTTGACAGGCTTCACCACTATTTCCGGGTCCAACAAACCTGTAGGTCTGATTATTTGTTCAACTATCCTGCTGCTTTTCTCCTTCTCATAATCTGCCGGGGTAGCACTTACGAAAATGACTTGATTCAATTTCTTCTCAAACTCCTCGAAGTTAAGAGGTCTGTTATCGTAAGCAGAAGGAAGCCTGAATCCATATTCCACCAGTGTATCCTTTCTTGATTTATCTCCAAAATACATACCTCTCACTTGAGGAATAGTAACATGGGATTCATCTATTATCATCAAGTAATCCTTAGGAAAAAAGTCCAGCAGTGTATATGGAGCGCTTCCAGGTTTTCTGCCGCTAATATGCCTTGAATAATTCTCAATACCAGAACAATAACCTAATTCCTGCATCATTTCAATGTCAAAATTTGTTCTTTGAAGCAACCTCTGAGCTTCAAGAATCTTATCCTGTTCTCTCAATTCCTTTACCCTTTGCTGCAACTCCTCTTCAATGGCTTTTATGGCTCTTTGGAGTTTCTCGCCGGTAGTCGCATAATGGGAAGCAGGGTATACGAAAACATGCTGCCTCTCACCAACTACATTGCCTGTCAATGAATCAAATTCCAATATTCTTTCTATCTCATCCCCAAAGAAGTCTACTCTTATGGCTTTATCGGAAGAAGCAGCCGGAAATATTTCCAGCACGTCTCCCCTAACTCTGAAAGTTCCTCTTACGAAATTGATGTCATTTCTCATATATTGAATATCTACCAGCTTCCTTATAACTTCATCTCTGTCTTTTATCATACCTTTTCTAAGTGATAGAACCAGATCCCTGTAATCCTCTGGATCTCCTAATCCATAAATACAGGATACGGAAGCTACTATGATTACATCCTTTCTCTCAAAAAGGGCTGCCGTAGCAGAGTGCCTAAGCTTATCTATCTCCTCGTTTATCTGAGCATCCTTCTCTATATATGTGTCAGTATGTGGTACATAAGCTTCAGGCTGATAATAGTCATAATAACTTACAAAATACTCGACACAATTATGAGGAAAAAACTCCTTGAATTCACTGCAAAGCTGAGCAGCTAAAGTTTTGTTGTGGGCAAGCACCAGAGTAGGTTTTTGCACTCTTTCGATGACATTTGCCATAGTAAAGGTCTTTCCTGAACCAGTAACACCCTTCAAAGTAAGAAATTTCTCGCCTTTCTTTATACCGTCAACTAACTGGTCAATAGCCTGTGGCTGATCACCAGTAGGTTTAAAATCTGATACCAATACAAATTTATCCATGGAAAAACCTCCATCTCCTAGAACAAGTGTTCGTATCAATTATATTACTTTACCCTTATGCTGTCAATATTTAAAGAATGATTATATATACAGGCTATTATGAAATAGTAAAATCTTCCTTCGAAATTTTTATAACAATCAGCAAAACATTTATTGTTACGTATTCAACAGAAAATACATACTGAAGTAAATTAAAATCAAAAAATTTTACATTAGTTATAGATTTCAAGCAAAAAACCTTGCATAAATTTTAATTTTGATGTAATATTATAAATAATTTATGATATAATATTAGTAAAATTATTTAGATTGAGGGGTATAATTATGGAAAAAAACCTTAATTCCAATTTCAAACAACCAAAAAGCAGCAATGATAAATTTTACGAGATATATAGATATTTTGAAAGCATGAGCCACAAGGAAAGTTCTGCTTTTCAGGAACTATTGGATTATACCATGAAAAACAACAATCATAAGAGAAAAAAGTAGTAAATAAAAAAAGGCTATAGCCTTTTTTTATTTACTACTTTTTTTAATGCTTTAATAGCACTTAATAGCCTTGCCTTGGTATTAACCTCCAGATACATACTGGGAGTTTTTGGGACTATGAGAAGTCCAAGACTTGAAATACCTTTCTGATAATCCCTATAATCCAAAGTTATCTTTTCTCCGCTTGCCTTAACTACTTCTAACCATATATATGATGGATTTGATTTAAGAAAGTTTGATAAATCTTCATCCCTATCTGTTCTTACATTATTTATACTCATGATAATATCTCCTGGCTCCAGCTTCATATTTAATCCAGGATAACCTTTTCTACAGAACAAAACTTTTAGACCTCTTTCAGGAGCATTAAAAAATGCTTTGCCTTCTTGTTCCTCTCTTTGTCCGTAAAGAATCAATATTTCATGGGCTATTGGAGCAAAAACTGCCGCTATATATGCAAAAATGTGGATCTTAGACGCTATTACAGACAACAAAATCAACACTATACTGTAGATAAAAAGTCTAAATGCAGAATCTTTGCATTTTTTTTCAGGCGACTTGGTAATAGCCATATCTCCATAGCCTAACATCACGGGTATGGGTTGCAATATATACATCAAATTACCCATATTCAAATCTAGACCAGGTTGCCTTATAATAGGCCACCAATCCGGCATAGGCACAGATTCCCCGACGCCTACTGTAATCATAACTACAGACAGTATCATCATAGGTAGAGGCCATACCCTATTCATGATATAGCCTCCTACAACACTGCCGTCCTTTCGCTTTACTAATGCAGGAACTGCATCGGAGTAGCCATCAAGCCAAATGAGCATGCTTTCCATTAAATGAAGGATTCCTACGAGACCCATAATACCTACAGGATTTATATTGGGAAATCCAAATATGAGATTCATTATGGCTACAATGCCTCCTGCATAGGAAAAGCAAAGATATCTTACATCTATAAGTGAGAGGAGTAACGCAATTATCCATAGATACAAAATACCAGAACTCAAATAGCCCGATCCTCGAGAATACTGTTCAATAGTAATCCCTAAAAATACAGCCATACCGCTTCCCATTATTCCAGCCATCAATCCTGCCAATACAGAATTTTTCACTTTCACCCACGGAGATATCTTATATCCTATTATCCTCGTCTCCAAATTGGAATTCTTGCTGTACATAAAGTATGTAATGCCAATTACAATCCAGAATAATGGGTTAAAAAGCAATGAACCTATAGATGCTATAACCAACTCAGATACTTTAATAAAAGTAACCATTAAACACCTCTTCTACTTTATTAACTTTCGTATTTCCTCAATAGCCCTTTCCAACTGTACATCCTTTACATCTTCAGGATTTTGCCCTTCAGCAATTTCCATAGCCTTTACTTCTATATCAGGTTCTATACCAACCTTATTTATATCGATGCCATTGGGTGTATAATACTTCTGTATAGTAAGTTTAAAGCCGCTTCCGTCATTGAGTTTCTCAACAGACTGTACCAATCCCTTTCCAAAAGTTTTAGTTCCTATAAGAAGACCTGCTTTTCTGTCTTTTACAGCACCGGATACTATTTCTGAAGCGCTGGCACTTCCTTCGTCAACCAATATTACAAAAGGAATATCAATCTTTCCGTCTTTGGAATGAGTTACAACCTGATTTTTATCCTTATCCTCGGTGTAGAAAATGACGCCTTTATCCAACAGCTCATCAGCCACCTCTACACATTGAGTTACATATCCTCCTGGATTCTGCCTCAAATCAATTATCAATCCTTTAGCATTCTTGGTCTTGATTTCTGACAATGCTTTTTTAAATTCCTTGCCTGTGTCTTCATCAAACATGCTGATTCTTATATAAGCAACATCATCATCCAGCATTTCAGCCTTTACGGTTTTAAGCACTATATCTTCACGCTTTATTTCCATTATCAATGGTTCAGTCCTGTTTTCTCTTATTACAGTCAGCACTACCTTTGTGCCTTTCTTTCCTTTCATCAGGGACGTTGCCTTTTCAAGACCTATTCCTGTAACATCTATATCATCTACTTTAATTATCTTATCTCCAGTTTTTAATCCAGCTTTTTCACCGGGAGTATCCTCGATAGGAGCTACAACTGTTACATAGCCATCTTTATCTGTCACTATGACTCCGATACCGCCATAGGAACCTGAAGTAGATTCATTGAACTCCTTAAACTCCTTTTCATTCATGTAAACTGAATAAGGATCCCCCAAGGCCTCAAACATTCCTTTTGCAGCACCTTCCATCAGTTTCTCCGTATCAACAGGCTCTAAATAGTACTTATCGATATACTTCTTTAGTGTTAAAAGCTTCTGGGTTTCTTTTACCAACTTATAATCTTCTTTGGATAATATGACTCTGTCTCCAAGACTTAAGGAAACCGTATTAGTAATTGCAAAAGTCAATACTGCAGTTATTATTACGGATATAATAACAGCAAAAAATAGTTGTTTTCTTTTAACCATAAATACACCTCGCAACATTTTTGGGTCCATACATACATTTTATGTGTTATTAATATTCTATTAAGTAATTATACCATTAATACTATTTATGTGGAGTAATTTTGTATGATTTTAATTTATTTCTTATCTTTGCATTTACTGCATATACCATATATCTCAAACTTATGCTCTACTGGCTCAAAATCAAGATCTTCAAGTTTTGTATTTCTCAGTAATTCATCGAAGGGGCAAATGTCTATCTCTCTTATTTCACCACATTTATTGCATATTATGTGATGATGGTGATTCTCGCCTGTTAACTTAAAATGGCAGTAACCATCAGCTATATTGAGCTTTTCAACTATGCCCAATCTTACTAAAAGTTCTAGATTTCTATAGATGGTTGAAAAATTGATTCCGGAATACTTATCACTTACCAGAGATAATATCTCATTTGCAGTGTATGGACCTCCACTGTTTCTCAACACTTCAATTATTGCTCTTCTTTGCTGCGTAAGCTTATATCCGCTGTTTTTCAGTACTTCTTCAGGATTCATTCTAATATTCAAACCCATCACCACCGAACAATTATTTTCTCTTTCTAAGGGCTTTTATAAACAGAACTCCTACCAGTATTCCTACAGAGAGCAGTACAATGGTACCACCGGGAGCAATATCAAAATAATAAGATAAAACAAGACCAAATATTACAGATATCAATGCAAAAATCACAGATATGGCAGTGGTTTTAATAAAGCCTTGACCCGTCTGTATGGCTGCTGCTACAGGAACAACCAACATAGATGACACCATGAATATTCCTACAATTCTCATGGAAACCACCACAGTAAGCCCAGTGAGTATTGTTAAGTACATATTGAGAAAATTAACTGATACACCGGAAACCTGGGCTCCTTCTTCATCAAAGGCTATATAAAACAGCTTCTTATGCAAAACTATTACTGATAAAATTATTATAACACTAAGAATACCCATGATATATATATCCTTGGAGCTGACTGCAGCAATGCTTCCGAACATATATCCCATCAAATCCGTATTAAAACCCTTGGCTAATCCTATCATTACTACTGCAATACCAATTCCCGCAGACAGTATTATTGAATTGGATATCTCCGCATATTTTGAGAATGTTTTTCTTAGCTTTTCAATGGCTACGGCTCCTATTAAAGTAAAAATCAAGGCCCCCCAAAACGGATAAAATCCCCATAGCATCCCTGCCGCAATACCTGCCAAGGATGCGTGGGACAGGGTATCACCAATCATGGATAACCTTTTCAATACTATAAAAATACCTATAAGAGGACATGTGATAGCTACCATAATCCCTGCTATAAAAGCTCTCTGCATGAACTCATATTGAAGTATTTCCATCATTTCTTATCTCCATCCTCATCTTTATGTATTTTGTCTGATATGCCGCCATCACTTATTTGAATTACTCTGTTAACCATAGACTTTATATCCGTATAGTCATGGGTTACCATGACTATGGTTATTCCATCATCTTTGTTCAGCTTATATATCAGCTTGTAGAAATCTTCCTCTGTCTTATTGTCTATCCCTGTTGTTGGCTCATCTAAAAACAAAAGTTGAGGTGAGCTTACCAAAGCCTTCGCAATGAAAATTCTCTGCTGTTGTCCTGCAGAAAGCCTTCCTATGAGCCTGTTTCTATATTGGGACATGCCCACAGCTTCAAGGGATTTATCAGTTAGATTCTTTTTTTCATTTTTGGTCAGATTCTTAAGCTTCTTAGAAGTGTGCAAAGGTGCACTTACTACTTCCTCAACTGTAGCCGGAAATCCAAGATTCAAATTCATTATTCTTTGTGGCACATAACCTATCTTATCCCATTCCTCAAACTTGTCTATAGAATTCTCAAACAGCCATATATTGCCCTGATCTGGTTTCAGCAAACCAAGGCATATCTTAAGAAGGGTGCTCTTTCCCGCCCCATTAGATCCTACTACAGCTGCAAAATCCCTATTTCCCACAGAAAAGCTGCAATCTTTAAGCACCTTTACACCATCATAGGAGAAGGATATTTTCTCTCCCCTCAATACAATATTTTCCATATATTTCAATTCTATTCACCTCAGATTATGTCTTTGCAAATCATTTGCAATATCATTTTATATTATTCCCTTTGTTTATGCAACATAAACAGAACTATAGATAAAACAGTCACTTTTCATCCCAAAATAACCGCCTTGGATGTTTTCATCCACCATCACATGATAAACTGCACTTAAGACACAATAAAATATGAGCTGTGACCTAGCACAGCTTCTATTTTTTGCTTTTAGTTATATACGGTAAAGGATCCTTTGGCTCACCGTTTATCCTCACCTCAAAATGGAGATGAGGACCTGTTGATACACCAGTGCTACCTGATTTAGCTATAACCTGACCTCTTGTAACTGTATCCCCTTCCTTAACCAACAGCTTGGAGTTATGAGCATATAATGTGGAAATCTTGCCACCATGGTCTATAATTACCGTATTGCCGTATCCCCCGTAATACTTTGCCAAAATCACCTTGCCAGCATTAGCAGCAACAACGCTGCTGCCTGATGGAACTTTCAGGTCAACACCGGAATGGAACTTTTTTGTCTTTGTTATGGGATGAATCCTGTAACCATAATAATCTGAGAACTCTGTATACCCAGGGGCTGGCCAAGCCATTTCCCCTCCTATATAATCACCCAAAGATTGAGATTGGATTATCAGTTTTTGAATCTTTTGAGAGTCCTCCTCCAATTTGTCAAGTTGCTTGTCCAATTCTTTTATGTCTATTTTTAATTCATCCAACAGTTTTTCTTTTTCTTTTTTAATTACCTCAACCTCATTTTTCTTTTTGCTTAGATTGCTTTTTAATGCTTCTTTCTGTTGTTGTTCATATTCAAGCTGTTGCTTTTTCTCATCAATGTTGTCTCTTATTGTCTTTCTCTCTTTTAAGAGGTTTACATCATAATTTATTATTTTTCTCATCAAATCCAATCTTGATATGAAATCACTGAAGCTTGTGGCATTTAGTATTACAGCCAAATAGCTTGTGCTGCCGTTTTGATGCATTATTCTTACCCTTTTGTTCAATAGCTCTTTCTGAGCTTGTGCTTCTTCCGTAGCCCTGTCCAATTCTCTCTGGGTTATGGCTATTTTCCCTTCCAGGTCAGATAGTTGACCTTCCACTATCTCAAGATTTTTCTCTGCCTCTTCCAATTTCCTATCCAATTCCACAATTTGATTGGATATGTTCTTGCTTTCTTTTTGCTT
>NZ_FQZS01000026.1 GCF_900142105.1 Lutispora thermophila DSM 19022 | reverse complement strand
AAGTATCTATAAAAGGTATATGCTAGTACAATAAATTCTATTGAACCGCCGTATACCGAACGGTACGTACGGTGGTGTGAGAGGTCGGTAGGTGAAATAATCACCTACCTCCTACTCGATTATTGAAGCTAATTTATATATAGAAACGTCTATACTTTCAGTTAAGTTATTTCACAAAAGGTTTCATCATAAATGTTTCTACAGGAAGGCTTCGCAATATAGGAAATATTATTCATTTTGAAATAATATATGTAACTTTCTACTACGATTGGTGTATAATTAATATGAAAAATATTGCACAACAGGAGAGGTGATATTATGGACGAATTAAAAGAGTTGCTGCCCTACCTGAAGCTATGGAGCACATACTTAGATATAGCTATAGTAGCTTATATCATATATAAGTTTATGCAGCTTATAAAAGAGACCAGAGCAGAGCAGTTGGTAAAAGGAATTATTATTTTGCTTGTTGTTACTAAATTAAGTGATGTTATGCAGCTTCACACCATCTACTGGTTGCTTAAAAATGCCATGACGGTTGGAGCTATTGCCATAATAATTATATTTCAGCCTGAACTTAGAAGGGCTCTGGAACATATAGGAAGAGGAAAATTCTTTACCAAAAATGAACTTCAGGTAGAAGAACTTGAAACAATGCTGGATGAAATAATACAAGCAGTAAGTGAGCTTTCAAAGAACAGAACAGGTGCCATAATAGCTTTGGAACAGGAGACAGGCCTAAATGAATATATTGAGACCGGTGTAAGAATTGATGGAATCATTTCTTCCGGCCTTCTTATAAACATATTCGAACCAAATACACCACTCCATGATGGTGCAGTAATTATAAGAAAGAATAGAATAGCCGCTGCTGGTTGCTTTCTACCTCTCACTGAAAGCCAGAACCTTAGCAAGCAGATAGGTACAAGACACAGAGCTGCATTGGGCCTCACGGAAATATCTGATAGCCTTGTCGTAATAGTGTCTGAAGAGACGGGAGTCATATCATTTGCCAGAGAAGGTAAATTGTCAAGATATCTAGATACCAAGTCTCTTAGAGAAATACTTAAGAATCACTATATAAAGGTTGAATCTAAGAAGCAGCCCGTCTGGACGAAATGGGGTGTAAAAAATGAATAACATCTTAAATAAGAATATTACCTATAAGATATTGTCTGTGTTATTGGCTACAATGCTTTGGCTTTATGTCATAACAGATCAGAATCCTGTGGTATACAAAGATATCACCCTTCCTGTAAGGCTTATAGGAGTTGAAACTCTGGGAGCAAATAATGTTACCTTGCTGGATAAAACTGCCTATAGTGTTTCTATGAAACTTAAAGGGAATAAAAATACATTGGATAGAATTAACAACACCTCTATCAATGCTACAGCAGACCTGCGAGATTATAAAGAAAAGGGCGAATATCAGGTACCTATTCAAATAAGTGGAGTGCCTGCAGGTGTAGATATAACTTCCATGTCTACAAACTCAATAAAGGTGAGGATAGATAATGTTGTATCTGTTACAATGCCTGTTGTAATAAACATTACCGGCAATCCCGCTCACGGGATGGCGGCCATGACTCCAACTATTGATCCGGGAGAAGTGACTATTAAAGGCGCTGAAAGTTTGGTGAATAAGGTAAAAACTGTTGCAGTAGATTTGGATATCAGCAGTTCATCATCAACAATCAAGAAAAATATCCCTGTAAGAATCCTAAATGAAAAAGGCGAAGATGTTAATAACGTGGAGGTATCTCCAAAGACGGTAGATATAGAGATTCCCATTGAATATACAAAGATTGTTAACATAGAACCGGATGTAACCGTGACCCCGGCAGCGGGATACATTATAACCAATATATACACCAATCCACGAGAAATTCATATTGTGGGAAAAAAGGAATTATTAGATGGTTTGGATTCTGTAAAAACCGAGAGAGTAGAATTTAAAGATGCTAAAGCCTTTGTGGATCAGCAGGTTTCTCTAATATTGCCTGAAGGTATTGAGCTGGCAAACAGGAATGAAAAGATAAGGCTGAACATAAACATAGAGAAAATCATAGAAAAGACTATAGAGATAAATAATATTGCAATAAGAAATCTGCCTGAAAATTTAATTGGGGAGCATCAGCAAATTGCAATGAAGTTAACTGTAAAAGGACCTGAAAGCGTAGTAAATGCATGGAATGCGAATAATTCTTTCTATGTTGATGTAGAGGGCTTTTCAGAAGGATTACATGAAGTAAGTATAATGTATAATAAGCCTGATGAAATTCAAATACTGCATATGGAGCCTAGCTCCATTAATGTCACACTAAAGAGTAAAGGAGTAGATAACTCTGATGCTTCTAGAAATGAAGGATCTGAAGCTTCACATTGATGAACCTGAGACGGAACTTATAAAACTTATAAGCAAAAAGCTTAAGTTGGATAAGGAGAACATCAGGGACTTTAGAATATTAAGAAAATCAATAGATGCAAGGAAGAAGGATATATATTTTGTTTACAACGTGTCCATTGAGCTATATGGTATAAGGAATTATAAAAAATATATCAATAATAAGGATGTGATGGAATACAAGGAATTTGAGTATGTTGTTGAAACCCATGGAACGGAAAAGCTTGATGGAAGGCCGGTAATAATAGGTTCCGGTCCTGCTGGTCTGTTTGCCGCTCTTATGCTTTCGCAAAGAGGATATAGGCCTATTATTCTGGAAAGAGGTTTGGATGTGGACAGACGTACCAAAGATGTTGAAGCCCTGATGGACAAGGGGCTTTTTTCTCCTAAATCCAATATACAGTTTGGAGAAGGGGGAGCAGGAACTTTTTCTGACGGAAAGCTTACCACAAGAATAAAGGATCCAAGGATAAGGCTGGTGTTGGATAGCTTCGTGCGATTTGGAGCGCCAAAGGAGATATTATATGAATATAAACCACACATAGGTACAGATGTTCTTAAAGATGTGGTAAAAAATATGCGAAGACACATAGAAAGCCTGGGTGGTGAGTTTAGATTCAACCACTTTGTTGATGACATAATTGTAAAGGATGGTAAGACTGTAGGTGTTCATGTCAAAGATGTGGGAGAAATAAGCAGCAACGCTGTAATAGGAGCCATAGGGCATAGCGCAAGGGATACATATGAAATGCTGTTCAACAAAGGGCTCTCTATGGAATCAAAGCCTCTTGCCATAGGTGTGAGAGTAGAGCATTTGCAAGAAATGATAGACAAGGCTCAATATGGAGAATATGCAGGTCATCCAAAGCTGGGCGCAGCAGATTATATGCTCACCCATAGAAGTCAGGCAACCGGCAGATCTGTATACTCCTTTTGCATGTGCCCCGGAGGTTATGTGGTTCCTGCAGCTTCAGAAGATGAGAGGTTGGTTACTAATGGTATGAGTTACCATGATAGAGCCGGTCAGAATGCCAACAGTGCTTTAGTAGTAACCATCCATCCTGGAGATTTTGGGAACAACCATCCCTTATCCGGCATTGCCTTTCAAAGGCATTGGGAGGAAAAGGCTTACATGCTGGGGGGAGGAGGTTATGTGGCTCCTGTACAACTCATCGGTGACTTTTTGGAGGATAGGCCTTCTAAAGCTTTTGGAATTGTGAAACCTACCTATAAGCCGGGTGTAGAACTGGCCCAACTTAATAAATGCCTGCCGGAATATGTAACAGATGCATTGAAGGATGCGATAATAGGATTTGACAAAAAAATAAAAGGCTTTGCCCAATCTGATGGAATACTTACTGCAATAGAAACCAGGACATCTTCTCCCATAAGGCTTCTTAGGGGGATGAATATGGAAAGCCTTAATTTGAAAAACTTTTATCCTGCCGGTGAAGGTGCTGGTTATGCAGGGGGAATAGTAAGTTCTGCGGTGGACGGAATAAAGGTTGCTGAAGAAATAATTAAGCGCTATAAACCCTTGAATTGAAGAAAGCGGGTGATGAAATGCGTGATACGACAATAACAGTGGAGAACCTCAAGGAAGTTCAGAGCATGTTGGGAGCGGTTTTCAATGCTACTCAGGATGCCATATCTGTAGTAGATAAAAACGGCATTGGTATCATGGTGAATCCTGCTTATACAAAGATTACGGGTCTTTCTGAAAAGGATGTGCTGGGGAAATTTGCTACAGTGGATATAGCAGAAGGTGAAAGCGTCCATATGAAAGTTCTGGCTACCAAGAAGCCTGTAAAAGGAGCCCTTCTTAAGGTTGGGCCCAACAGAAAAGAGGTATTGGTGAATGCAGCTCCCATAATAGTTGATGGAGAGCTCATAGGAAGCGTAGGAGTTCTTCATGATATTACCGAGATGAACAAGCTGTCTGAAGAGCTGAGACAAGCCAAGCAGATAATAAGAAAACTGGAGGCAAAATACACATTTGATGACATAGAAGGAAAGGACCCTGAACTGCTGAATGCCATAGAAAAGGCAAAAAAAGCAGCAGATACTCCTGTAACAGTGCTCCTCACAGGAGAGAGCGGAACAGGGAAAGAAATATTTGCCCATGCTATACACAATGCCAGTGAGAGGAAATACCGGCAGTTCGTAAGGGTAAATTGCGCTGCAATACCTCAATCCCTATTGGAATCTGAACTCTTTGGATATGAGGAAGGAGCTTTTACGGGAGCAAAAAAAGGAGGAAAGAAAGGACTTTTTGAAGAGGCTAATGGAGGTACAATCTTTCTTGACGAAATAACTGAGATAAATGTTGAGACCCAAGCTAAGCTCCTTAGAGTTCTACAGGAGAAGGAAATCATGAAAGTGGGAAGCATAAAGCCGATCAATATTGATGTGAGGGTCATCGCTGCTTCGAATGTAGATATAGAAAATGCAATAATGCAAGGAAAATTTAGAAAGGATCTATACTATAGGCTGAACATGTATCCCATAAAGATACCGCCTCTAAAGAAAAGGAAAGGGGATATACCATATCTTGCAAGGTTTTTTATAAAAAAATATAATCAGGAATATGGAAGAAACATCGAAGATATAGATGATGAAGCACTGGATAAGTTGATGGAGTATGACTGGCCCGGCAATGTGAGAGAACTGGAAAACATAATAGGCAGAGCCATAATAAACATGAAGATGACAGAAAAGATTATACAGAAAAGGCATTTGCCTATATTCGAACTGGAAGAGCAAAAAACAGACATAACAGCAGAAGCTGATTTTTCCCAAGAAAAAATCATGACACTGGATCAACTGACTGAAAGGGTTGAGAGGCAATATATAATCCATGTTTTAAAACTTTGTCAAAATAACAAAACTCAAGCAGCAAAGCTGCTTAATATTTCACTGAGAAATCTTTATTATAAGCTGGAAAAGTACGACATTAAGTAATATGCAAAATATTGCACGATATTTTGTATTGCAATAGTTTGCATGCAAAAAAATGCATACATGGAGATTGTTAATAAACTAACCCTTCATTAAAGGGTTTTTCTTTTTCCATGAAGTTGGCATGAATATTGCAAGTATATAAAAAAGAATATAATAAAGTTTTACAGGGGGGTTCAAGCTTGAGCAGAGAATACATACTTGCAATCAATCCCGGTTCTACATCCACTAAAGTTGCACTTTTCAAAGATGGCATGTCAGTCAGAAGCAAAAATCTTTCACATCCGAAGGAAGAATTGGAGCATTTCGAAAAAGTGACAGATCAGTATGATTACAGAAAAACGATAATACTTAAATGGCTAGAAGAAGAAGGAATAGAACTACAAAACCTTGCTGCTGTTGTTGGAAGAGGGGGACTACTAAGATCAATGCCAAGCGGTACATATAAGGTTACCGAAGCCATGATAGAAGATTTGAAAATAGGAGTTCAAGGAGAGCATGCTTCCAATCTGGGGGGTATAATAGCTAAAAGTATAGCTGATACTCAAGGAATACCCTCTTTTATTGTGGATCCTGTTGCTGTAGACGAGTTCGAAGATGTGGCTAGAATATCAGGTATGCCTGAATTGCCAAGAAAGTCATTGGTCCATGCCCTGAACATCAAAGCAGTGGCCAGAAAGGCAGCAAAAGATATGGGCAAGAACCTTGAAGATATGAATCTTGTTATGGCTCATTTGGGAGGAGGCATATCAATTGCCCCTTTGAGAAAAGGCAGGATAATAGATGTTAACAATGCAAACGATGGAGGACCGTTCTCACCGGATAGGACAGGTACTTTACCTGTGGGAGATATTATAAAAATGTGCTACTCAGGAAAATATACTTATGCTGAATTGAAAAAAAAGATATCCGGTAAAGGCGGATTAATAGCATATCTTGGCACAAATGACGCCAGAGAAGTCCAAAAAATGATAGACGAAGGAGATAGCAAAGCCTTCCTCATATTCGATGCTATGGCTTACCAGATATCAAAAGAAATAGGAGCCATGGCTGCGGTATTGCACGGCGATGTAGAGGCAGTAGTATTGACAGGAGGTTTAGCTTACTCAAAGCTGTTGTGTGAAAGAATAGAAAAAAGAGTCGGGTTTATAGCACCCATTAAGATATATCCTGGAGAGGACGAGATGTTAGCCTTGGCTGAAGGTGCAGCCAGAGTTCTTTCAGGAGAGGAACAGGCAAAAATATATGAAGAAGAGGTGAAATAGATTATGATTAAAGCCTTTGATGAAATTGTCAAATATGCAAAGGAGAAGGGACCAAAGACTATTGCTGTTGCAGTAGCTCAGGATGCAGATGTATTGAATGCGGTAAATAATGCTAAGAATTTGGGATTGGCTGATGCTATACTGGTTGGAGACAAGGAAGAGATTGAAAAGGCTGCAGCAAGTTGTGGAGTGGATCTTTCCAAATTTACAGTAATTGATGAAAGAGACAAAGCTGAAGCTTGCAGAAAAGCCGTGGGACTCATATCCGAGAAAAAAGCAGATATAGTTATGAAAGGTCTCGTAGATACAGCCATAATATTAAAGGCTGTATTGGCGGAAGAGGCTGGCTTGAGAACAGGTAATGTACTCTCTCATGTAGCTATATTTGAAGTGAATGGTTATGACAGACTTTTCATAGTTACGGATGCAGCCATGAATATCGCACCAAATCTTGAACAGAAAAAGCAGATAATCGAAAATGCAGTTAAAGTGGCTCATGCCATGGGCAACGTGGAACCAAAGGTAGCTGTGTTGGCTGCCGTTGAGAAGGTCAACCCCAAGATGCAGGCTACTTTGGATGCAGAAGCTTTGGTGGAAATGAATAAAAAAGGAGAAATAAAGGGATGCGTAATAGGAGGTCCTTTTGCATTGGATAATGCAGTATCTGTAGAGGCTGCAAAGCATAAAGGAATTGACCACCCTGTAGCAGGACATGCAGATATACTGATGGTACCTCAGATTGAAGCTGGAAATATGCTTTATAAATCCATGGTGTTCTTTGCAAGAGCAAATAATGCAGGAATCGTAGTAGGAGCTAAAGTTCCGATAGTGCTCACATCAAGAGCAGACAGTGATATAGCAAAACTTAACTCCATAGCAATAGGAGTTTTGATGGCAAATAATTAACTGAGTGTTTTATAGAATGAAAGGAGGATTGCTGTATGCAGGAAATATATAGATTGCTGGTCATCAATCCGGGGTCAACATCAACAAAAATAGCTGTTTTTGATAACGAAAAGCCCGTGTTTGAGGAAACAATAAGACATTCCAATGAAGAGTTGGCACCATATGCTACTATAATTGACCAGTTTGAATTCAGAAAAAATGTTATTCTTGATACACTAAATGCTAAAGGCATCAATATAACAAAGCTAAGTGCAGTAATAGGGAGAGGCGGGCTGCTGAAACCCATTGAAAGCGGTACCTATATTGTTAATGAAGCCATGCTTAAAGATTTAAGGGAAGGCAAGAGAGGGCAGCATGCATCCAATCTGGGAGGAATAATAGCTCATGAGATTGCATCTCAGCTTCACATCCCGGCATATATAGTGGATCCAGTTGTAGTTGATGAATTGGATGATGTAGCCAGAATATCAGGTATGCCCGAATTAGAAAGGATAAGCATACTACATGCTCTCAATCAAAAAGCCGTTGCAAAGAGAGCTGCAAAGGATATGGGCAAAGCATACGATGAACTAAATCTGATAGTGGCCCATTTGGGTGGTGGTATATCTGTAGGTGCCCATAGAAAGGGAAGAGTTGTCGATGTTAATAATGCGCTGGACGGAGAAGGACCTATGTCTCCAGAAAGAGCGGGAACTCTTCCAGTAGGTGGACTTATTAAAATGTGCTATTCAGGCCAATATACCATAGACGAAATGAAGAAGAAAGTAGTTGGAAAAGGTGGCTTGGTTGCTCACCTGGGCACCAATGATGGAAGAGAAGTTGTAAGAAGGATTAAAGCAGGAGATAAGCATGCAGAGCTTATTTACAGAGCCATGGCTTATCAGGTTGGAAAGGAAATAGGAGCCTGTGCTGCAGTGCTTGAAGGAAAAGTAGATGCAATATGCATAACCGGAGGACTAGCATATGATGATATGCTGGTGGGATGGATTAAGGAAATGGTTCAATTTATTTCACAGGTATTGATCTATCCTGGAGAAGATGAGATGATTGCATTGGCAGAAGGCGGCCTTAGAGTCCTGAGGAAAGAGGAAGAGCCCAAGGAATACAAATAATAAGGATGATTTTATGAAAAAAGATAAAAGAATTAGAATAATAACTGGGCATTATGGCAGTGGCAAAACCGAATTTGCTGTAAATTATACTTTTAAACTCGCTAGGGAAGGTTATAAGACTGCTATTGTAGATTTGGACATAGTGAATCCATACTTCAGGTCCAGGCAGATGGAGCCTGAATTTCAGGAAATGGGCATAAAGGTTATTTCATCATCGGTAAAAGGATTATCTGGAGATTTGCCTGCACTATCACCGGAAATCAACACTGTTCTCGAAGACAAAAGCTTTGAGACGGTAATAGATGTGGGCGGTGATAAAGTTGGAGCAACAGCTTTAGGCCGTTACCATGACAAACTGGATAAGGAAGAATACGATATGTTTTTTGTACTGAATGCCAACAGACCACTTACAGCTGATAAAGATAGTGCCATAAGATACTTGAGGTCCATAGAACAAGGCTCGCGACAAAAGATTACTGCATTGGTAAACAATACACATCTCTGCGGAGAGACGAGAGTTGAGGATATAATTAAAGGTCAGGAACTCTGTCTCCAGGTGGCTGAAGAGTTAGGGCTACCGCTTAAATATACAGTGGTTTATAAAGGACTGATTGACCAATTACCCGACAATATCTCTGGCGAGATATTTCCAATAGATATATTTATGAAAAAGCCCTGGGAAATGGAATAAAGGAGGTTAGAAAATGGCAGGAAAGGTTACATTCGATGAAAACAGATGCAAAGGCTGTGAACTTTGCACAACAGCATGTCCTACAAAAATAGTTATAATGGACAAGGACAGAATCAATATCAAGGGTTATCATCCAGCTACAGTTAAAGAGATGGATAAGTGCATAGCATGCGGCTCATGCGCTAGGATTTGTCCTGATGTTGTTATCAAAGTAGAAAAACTGTAATTTGTGAGGAGGGATATAAATGGCGAAAGAACTATGGAAGGGAAACGAAGCTATTGCTGAAGCTGCCATAAAAGCAGGCTGCAGATTTTTCTTCGGTTATCCCATTACGCCACAAAATGAAATTCCTGAGTACATGTCCTTAAGACTTCCACAAGTAGGAGGTTGCTTCTTACAGGCTGAATCTGAAGTAGCTGCCATAAACATGGTTTATGGTGCAGCAGGTGCAGGGGCAAGAGTAATGACATCTTCATCCAGTCCTGGAATAAGCTTGAAACAGGAAGGCATAACCTATATAGCAGGAGCAGAATTGCCTTGCGTAATAGTAAATATTGTTAGAGGGGGCCCAGGATTAGGAGGAATACAACCTGCCCAATCTGATTATTTCCAAGCAACTAAAGGCGGAGGCCATGGTGATTATCATCTAGTGGTATTGGCACCAGACTCTATTCAAGAGGCTGTAAATCTGGTTCAGGAGGCTTTTGATATAGCCGATCAATACAGAAACCCTGTTATGATACTGGGCGACGGTATGATTGGACAGATGATGGAGCCTGTTGAATTTACGGAAGTAAAAAGGAGACAATTGCCTGAGAAAACTTGGGCTACAACCGGTTTGAGAGGCAGAAAAGAGCATAATATCATTAATTCCCTATTCATAGATCCAGCAGCATGTGAACAACACAACCTGAAAATTTTTGAGAAATATGCACAAATAGAGAAAAACGAAATAAAGGTAGAAGAATACAACCTTGAAGGAGCAGAAATAGTATTTGCAGCTTACGGTACAGTAGCAAGAATAGTTAAGAATGCAATAAAAGCTCTAGAAAAAGATGGAATCAAAGCAGGACTTATAAGACCCATCACTCTATGGCCATTCCCCAAGGCTAATTTCTTGAAGGCTGCAGAGATGCCAAGCGTTAAGGCTTTCTTAAGCGTGGAAATGAGCATGGGACAGATGGTAGAAGATGTAGAGTTATCAGTAAAAGGCAAGAAACCTGTATACTTCTACGGAAGAACCGGTGGAATGGTACCCACACCAAAGGCAATTGTGGAAGAAGCTAAAAAGATATTAGGGGGTGCGAAATAATGGCAGTTGTATTTGAAAAGACCAAGGGTTTAACAGATAAACCTACTCATTATTGTCCAGGTTGCACCCACGGTATAATCCACAGGCTTGTTGCAGAGTCTCTGGAGGAACTTGGACTTTTGGATAAGGCAGTAGGCGTAGCTCCTGTTGGATGCTCCGTATTTGCCTATGATTATTTCTCCTGCGATATGCAGGAAGCAGCTCACGGAAGAGCTCCCGCATGCGCAACAGGAATAAAAAGAGTACATCCTGACTCAGCAGTATTCACATATCAAGGAGATGGAGATTTAGCTTCCATAGGAACTGCAGAGATTGTCCATGCTGCCATGAGGGGAGAAAAAATAACTACAATATTTGTCAATAACGCTATATATGGTATGACCGGCGGTCAGATGGCACCTACTACTTTGGTAGGCCAAAAGGCTACAACAGCTCCTTTAGGCAGAGATGCAGACCATGCAGGTATGCCCATAAGAATGAGTGAAATGTTGGCAACAATACCAAAGGCTGTGTTTATAGAGAGAGTATCTGTACATGATGTTCCAAATATTATTAAAGCTAAAAAGGCCATAAAGAAAGCCTTTGAAATACAGATGAAAGGTCTGGGCTTTACTATGGTAGAGGTTCTTTCCACATGCCCAACCAACTGGGGCAAGACTCCAATTGAAGCTCTGAAGTGGTTGAAGGAAAACATGATTCCTTATTATCCGATCCAGAACTTCAGAACTCCTGAGGAGGTGAAATAGATGACACATCAGATTATAATGGCAGGCTTTGGAGGTCAAGGTGTTATGTCCATGGGAAAAATACTTGCGGAAGCAGGTTTAAAAGAAGGCAAGAATGTGTCATGGCTACCATCCTATGGACCAGAAATGCGTGGAGGTACTGCAAATTGCAGTGTAATAATCTCCGATGAACCCATTGGAGCCCCAACAGTTACAGAAGCGACAACTGCAATAGTTATGAACAGACCATCTCTGGATAAGTTTGAGAAGGATGTATTGCCTGGTGGACATCTATTGATAAACAGCTCATTGATAGACAGAAAAGCTACAAGAGATGATATCAATGTATATTATATTCCTGCAAATGAAATAGCAGATGAACTTGGAACAGGCAAAATTGCCAACATGGTAATGCTTGGAGCATTTATAAAGGTTACCAATGCAGCAAAAGAAGATACAATCATGGAATACATTGCAGAAGTTTTTTCAGGTAAAAATGCTGATATAATACCTCTAAACAAAGAAGCATTAAAAAGAGGAGCAGATTGCATAAAGTAATAGGTTTCAATTGATATCCAGCCACCCTGGGATAAACCCTATCATCCATCCTCCAATCCCGGGGTGGATTTACTTTTTTGGTTGCATAGCATCCTTTCTGTTGACTATTCCTATATAAACATATTTTTGGTGACCATATGGTCTACAGGCAATGCTCTCGAAATGGCAGCCGTTGATTTGGAAACCAAGCTTTTTTGGGCTAACATCCAGTATTTTGCATACTGCTTTTCACCAATAACACTTCTCACATTATGTATGGAATTCACCGGATATGATGGACTGGTAAAAAATAAAAAGATTTGGTGGCTTCTTGTTATACCTACAATTACAATAATACTCGTGTGGACAGATGAACTGCATGGTTTGATAAGACATGGGATCCATATGAATCATAGCGGGGACTTGCCAGTCATCGCTAAAAAATATGGGCCCATGTTTTTTTGTTCATGCTGTATATTCCCATTTTGTGAATATTACTGCTTGGATGCTTATTACAAAAGCTGTGCTTGTCAAGAATTCAGTATACAGGAAGCAAGCATTTGCATTGTTCTGGGGATTAGGCCTGATTTTCATACCAAATATATTGTATATTTCTGGCATGAGTCCAGTGAAGATGGTATTGTTATAGGTAGGCTTGCAGTCATATATGATATAACCCATAAGAAGCAGTCAGAGAAAGAATTATTAAAGCAGCAATGGGAGCTTGCTGTAACAGCAAAAAGGGAGAGGATGGCCAAGGATATGCATGATAATCTAAGCCAAGTGCTGGGATTTATCAACCTTCAGGCTCAAGGCATCAGGCAGGAGCTTTTAAATGAAGGGGTCGAGGTCGCTTCAGAAAAACTCGATGAATTAGTAAATGTAACTCAGGAAGCCCATAATGAAATAAGGGAGTATATACATAATGCCAGAAGTGCTGCCTTTATGGAAATTGATTTTATTGCAGCGTTGAAAAAGGAGATAATGAAGTTTGAGAGGCAAACAGGTATAGAAGTCAAGTTGGAAATTCCCAGCGAATTCACCGGAGAAAAACTGGAACCTATCACAAGGCTTAACATCATTAACGTCATAAAGGAAGCTTTGAATAATGCAGAAAAACATGCTGAATCTGATGGGGCAAGCATATGGTTTTCCATGTCTGCTCAGGAGTTGAGCATTATAATAGAGGATTATGGAAAAGGATTTGACAGCAATTTATATGAATACCACAGCCATAAGAAATTTGGGTTGAACATAATGAGAGAAAGAGCGGCAGAAATAGGTGCTCAACTTGATATACAATCTTCATAGGGAGAAGGCAGCAGAATCATCCTTTATTTGCCTTTGAAGGAGGTGTAATAAAAATGAGATTGATGCTTGTAGATGACCATCCTTTATTTTTGGAGGGACTTAAGTACCTGCTTGAAACCTATGGAATAGAGGTGGCTGGCACAGCACAGAATGGAATGGAAGCACTGGAGCTGTCTCGAACATTAAGTCCAGACATTATTTTGATGGACATAAAGATGCCTGAGTGCAGTGGAATAGATGCTTTAAAGCTTATCAAGGCTGAAATGCCGGATATAAAGATCATGATGCTAAGCATATCTGGTGAAGATGAAGACATTTTCGAAGCTGTAAAGTATGGAGCTTCAGGATATCTTTTAAAAAATACCAATGCCAGAGAACTGGTAGGTATGCTGGATGACCTTGAGAAAGGAGAGGTTCCTGTTTCATCAGATTTGGCTACTAGGCTTTTAAAAGAGTTTAAGAACAACATCAGCCATGAAGAAGTTGTTACACAGAAACACATGCAGAATGACCAAGTCATACAACTTACAGAAAGACAGTTGGAAATACTTGAAATGGTATCAAAAGGAATAACCTATAAAGAAGTAGGAGATGCATTGGGTCTTACGGAGCGAACAGTGAAATATCATATGGGAAGAGTAATTGAGCTTTTGCACCTGGAAAACAGGGCACAGGTGATTGCATATGCTGCCCGGATAGGTCTTGTTGAGAAAACATAAATACAGCCAATAATATGGCTGTATTTTTTTAGGACTGTACTTTAGTACATTGTAGTATAATGTCAGGAAATGTATTATTAAAGTAAGTATGCAGAATTTTAAGACTATTGCACAAGGTCTTTGATATAATTAGCGTTTATGGGAGGGATCAGGGTGAAGAAGTTAAAAATTAAGCAGCTGCTGTCATTCATGTTTATAGTGATGATGTATTTTTGTTTTTCTGGATTTATAGTATATGCAGATGATCCTTTTTTATTGTTCGAAAATGACGGAAGTACACCTGGGAAATGGACTAATGGTGAGGATTACATTGATAGGGCTTCATCCCTGAACGATGGACCTTCCAGTGGTAATCCAGGTTACTTTTATTACTTCAGAAACAGCGATGACGACAGCAGAGAATTATTCGATGAAACAACCGAAAGAAGGGTTGTTCTGAGCGATTTTCAAAAAACACTGTACAGCCTCGGACAGCTGTACATTAATTACTCTGTAGACTATTATGGTTGGAATGGTCAGGGCGACTGGTTCAGAGTGGCTTTAGCTTATAACAGTGACTCATATAAAAATGGTACATATATTTCTGATTCTAACTCAAATGGAATAACAGGCACCTTAAAATGGAAAAACATACAAAAACCGGTATTAAACTGCCCAAGAACACTGATTCAGTGATACTCAGCATATACGCAGAAAGGAAAAACGGAAAAATACTGGATGTGTATCTTGATAACATAAAGCTGTGGCTTTCTGATGAATTTTCACCTTATATTGAAGAGGTTACCATCACTGAAATAGAGGATATGTACGGTAATGTGGTGCCATTGAAGAAGGATGAAGGTACAGACAGTTATCTGGATAACTGGATAAATCCTTCCGACAGGATTTCTGGCACTATAAAGTTCAATGAACCGGTAGAGATAATGGATGGAAGCTATTTGAAGCTGAATGCTCAGAATGTAATTGATTCTATGATTAATGTATATATTTCACCAGGCCTTAGTGACACCCATAATTTCAGTATTATTGGTGCACATAAATTGAAAGGAGAAGATAATTATCTTAAATTATATTATGAATCGGATGGAACCGGCCCCTTCAACAAATATGTCCGTGATAAAGCCGAAAATAATGCTGTTTATTTTGAAAAGCCTAATATAGATAAATATCGAATAAGGGTGGATAACGCTTCTCCCATGATTATTACTCCACAAAACAGATATGAGTCTTATGAATACGGCAGAACCAGCGTGGATATAGTTGTCCGTGAGGAAAGCAGGGGAGTTGAACAGTCACCTGTTATTCTGACATATTATTGGACATATGTGGATAATGGCGGCAATACCGTTGAAGTACCGGCGAAGACAATGATGATCAGCAACACAGCTGTAAAAGATGATGTCTATACAACCTATACAGCGAAAATTGATATCCCCCATGGAAGCAATATTCCTCCTTATCAGAAATTCACCCTGGTGGTCGATGTTACAGATGAAGCCAGATACGGGAATGACCGTAAGTACTTCAAGGTCAATCAGAAAGATGAATCACCTCCTGCCATAACCTGGGATAAGAGCATATATAACAGGGGAACAGAAAATGAGATAGCAGTAGATATAAGTGAAGAAGATGGCATACTATTCACCAAAAGCGGTACTGTTTCCTTCAGTGTAGATGATCAGGACAGTGGTATTGAAGAAGTAAGATACTCCTGGACCAGAGAGCCCTACAGAGAGGGAGATAGTATGAATAAAGTGGCACTTCCGGCAGGAGACGGCAAGTACTATGTAGAGGGGACAAGCACTGATACACCTCTGGAAGGCATTTATTATCTTAATATAATGGCAATAAACGGTACTGACACTCATGGTGTAAGCAGCAAACCCTTTTATTTCGACAATGAGGGGCCTCGTGGATTTGTAAGCCTTACTGAAGAAATAGGCCACGGCATTGACACGCTGCATTACTCCATATACGACAAAGATTTGCAGAATAAGTTTCTATATACAATATTGAAAAGAAATGATGATTATTGGGATTTTGAGCCTGTTACAGAACCTGACATATCTGAAGGAATAAAGGATAACGGCATGTGGCGTGTCATGGAAATTGACATCACAGACGGAACTACAGGGAGTGCAAGAATAACAGATATGCTTAATAAAATAGAAGGCTCAGGATTCTATAAGGTGGTAGCCAGATTTTATGATGGTTATTACAATTGGAGCGGAGACGAGTATTACATTGTCTATGACTTTGATCCTCCCACCATTGAGGTTGTTGAGCTGGGTGAACCGGAGGTATTTAAAAAAAGGCATGAAGTATCTCTTGATTTCTGGCCTGAATATGTATTTCCGGGAGTAGTAATTCAAATAGAGGATACTTCATATGTAAACCTATGGGATGAGAACTTCTTCTCCGTCAAATGGGTAAATGTTGAAACCGGAGAAGAAATACCTGCAGAGGTTTCAACAATGCAAGGCTGGGTTATCATAGGTGGTAATGACAGCTTAAGCGGCAGGTATTATATCAGAGTATATGCGAAGGATCATTTGGAGAACTCCATGAATGAAATGGTTTTTATGGATGGAAAGCCTGTGGAATTCTGCTTTGACAATAGCCCTCCAACAGTAGATGTAGAATATGATAAGGCATTCAGCACGAATATAATGAAATTTGCCTATTCAGATCTTGAGGAGAAGTATACAGATATAGCAGCATTCAGATATGGAATAACATCTTCACCGGAAGAAATACCTTTTGAGTGGACGGACATAGATGCTGCTTTCAGCGAAGGTGAAGTAACCAGTGAAGTCATGGAAGGCACATGGTATCTGCACATATACCTGGAGGATACATTGGGAAATGAACAAACCATAAGCTTCTCTGAACAATTTATTATAGACATGACAAAGCCGGAAGGCAGCATCAGCTTCACCAGTGGATATACAAACAAGCTGGATACAGCATTGAAGTTGGAAATAGAAGAACTGAAAACAACAGATAACAAGACCTTTAAAACCATATTATCTGAATATATGGCAATGCTTGAGGATGAAGCAATAGGGGAAATACCAGCGTCTCAGTGGAAAAACATTACCTTTGAAATTGGAAATGTGAAAATTAGCTATACAGTAACAAACAACGGTACCAAAAGCACCATGATTGGGACAAGGATTCTCCTGGACATGATGCTTGGAGATAACGATGGCTGCAGTATTTCCCTTGATGGAAATACGAACATCTCATATGAAACAAAGGTCGAGGGAAGCAATATTCCCATGTACTGGAGATGCACTGATTCTGTGGACAAGCCAAAGATTGTTTCATACGGCTTCTTAAAGGGTTGGGGAAATAAAGAACCAGACAGCATGATCATTGCTCATTGGAGCTCGTTGTCTTCTACCAAATGGGATTATGAAATAAACCCCCAGAGGAATATAGGATCATCACTGAACGATTTTAAAACCGCTGATTCGGCAGCTGCACTATACTGGGGTCCAAAAGAACTGGAGACAGGCAAGGTATTGCATTTTGAAACCTATTACGGTTTGGGCAATATATCCGACAGTGTCAGTGGAGACACTTTCAGCGTTAATGTAATGGCACCTTCCAAGCTCGATATCAATGGTGGGATATATGAAAACAATCCTTTTGATATTCTGATGGAGCAGGATAACAGCCTGGGAAACTCCGCAGATTTGGCAGGAATCAACGCTGAACTCATCCTTCCTGCTGGATTGGAGCTGGCAGAAGGAGAAGTAAGCAGCTATTACCTGTACAACATACCCGTGGGACAAAAGGCTGCTGTCGCATGGAAGGTAAAAGCGCTGAATACTCAGAACCTTAAAGTATTGCAGTATATGATACGAATAAGGTCTTTTGATAATGAGATAAAGAGCATTAAGAAATTTATAATAATTCCTGGTTTTGAAAATAATGACCCGGATATAGGTTATACAGATATTGTACCCCGCAATCTTTACTATGAGGATGAAGAAAGCGTCATTCACCTCGTAGGCTATCGCTTTGAAAGGCTTAAGGATAAAACCAGCTATAAAATGAGCCTTTTAAATGCCAACATAGGAACTGCAACATATATTGCTGAGTATGACATAGCTGTAATCAACGACAATCAGATCCGCATAAAGCTGCCTAACGGATTGAAACATGGAAATTACAAGCTTTCAATAAATCATAGGGATGATATGCTGGACTATACTTTGGGACAATATATTACTGTCACAACGGATGCAAAGCATAAATCAAGAAACTATGGCATAATGGCGATAAAGGAGGAAAATGCGGGAGGTAAGAAAGTCCACAAGGCAGTGCTTTATGAAAATGAATCTCAGCTTAGTGCTGCTGACAAAAACAGCGCTGTTCTTATTATAAGAGGCAAGATAAGAAGCATATCTGATACGAGTTTTGATGTCTACGGAGATGGTATAGCCATAAATAATGGTATCTTATATAAAGGCTATGGCGACAGCCCATTGTCTGTAGTCAAAAATGGCGACAGTTTCAGGATAATGGGCAACGGAGAGCTATACATGAAGTCGGCCCTCGATGGAAGCTGGGAAGCTTTCAGTAAAGGGATTATGCCAGTAAGAAAATGACAAACATTACCTTTTTCATAAATACCAGAGAGGGTGCCTATGGTTTCAGGACCCAGGCAGAAAGCCCCAAATTGATGCTTGAGGAAATTAATGCCACAATGGCTTTTGACAATTATCTGTACCCTGATTATTTTGAGTTTGAAGGGAAATACGGCAAGATACCAAAGCCCATAGGCAGTACTGGACTTGCCTTTGAGAGCGTTGGGGGAGGATTATATGGTCTGAAGTCATTTATCGATTCCCTTCGCCATGGCAATCTGCCTACGGGCTCCAGTATCGCAGTAAGGGCGGATATTGTTGATCTCCTCACCTATAATTCCAGAATTAAGGGATATATTTTAGTAGGCCTTAGGGATATTGAAGCCATACTTAGCATATCCGGCATAGACATGACAGGAGACGGGTATATCTATTTCATAGATGTGGGAGATATTGCTGGACATTTTGATTTCGGCGGCGGATATGTAAAGGCAGATCTGAACATATTGGATATAATAATAGCTGATGCCTATATAGGTATAAGCAAGCACGAAATAAAAGGTAGCATCAATGCAGAATTGAAAATACCTGATTATGTCTGGCTTATAGGAGGTAGAACCGTCGGAGGATACAGAGCTGAATTTTCCACCGAGAAAATAGCAGGTCATATCAAAGTTTTAGGTATAGGCGTTGGAGTGGAATATGAATGGGGAGGAAAAGTGAGCTTTGATATCGGCTCTGCAAGCCCTGTAGATCGCAAAGGAATTTATATTGTAAATACCAAAGATGAAGATGGAAGAGATGTGACCATAAGCTACGGCACCAATATAGAAAAGCTGGGCAGCATACCATATTCCTATTATGTCTGCTATGACGGCAGCTTAGGCAAGATACTGGCAATGGGTACCGATGAATACACATACAATCCAGAGATCAATAGCAGCGTTGAATCAGCCATAATCGAAATGATGTATGATTCTGATGAAACACCTGAGATTACAGTGACAGATCCAGATGGAAACGAATATGAATTAATTGAAGATGAAAACTATATGAACCAGGTTATACCTGCAGATGTTTCCAGCTCCGGCATGGAAGAAAAACGCCTGTTTGTGACCATAGTTTCACCTAAGGTTGGTACATGTACAATAAAGTCGGATAAAGCAGTGACCATGACTCTGTATAATGCAAAGGAACCGGCAGAGTTTAAATCACTTTCTGCAAAGCAGGAAGGAAACAAGGTAAAGGTGGATTGGGATCTGAATGTAACCGATGGCAGCAATGTTGAATTATACCTGGTGAAAGACGATGGAAGCTCAATGGCATTAGAGATAGCTACAAATTTGAATGGATACCCGAGTACCTATGAATGGAATATTCCTGATGGAATAACCACGGGAGGCTATAAAGTGCGCGGTGTGGTAAAGAGGAGTGTAATCGGCCCTGAGGACAGTTTTTCCTTTGATGAGATGTATTCAGATGCCTTTGAGATAGTAGATGCATTATCATCTGCAACACCAACCAATTTCAAGGTCGAAGCCATAGGAAACGGCATGATGAAGGCTCAATGGGATAAAGCAGCAAGAATAGATGAATATCGCATATATGCAGTAGATGAAAATGGGAAAATTGACAAGGATGTCAAAACCATGATAAGCATAGAAGGAGATAGAGGAGAGACAATTTTTGGCGGTACATTGCTGGATGATTCAGGAAATGAGTATGGATGGATTCCTGACAGATCATACAGGTTTGCACTCTATGCAATAAAAAGGACCTTAAAGATTGGTTCTGAGGAGATAGAGCATATAAGCAAACCCTCCTTCTCAGATGAAATATATCTGCCAAAACCTGAGCCACCCGAGTTTACTGTTGATTTCACTGCAGGGGACGGTAATATAAATGTGGAAAAGGACGAAAATGGCAACGATGTATATTACACAAATGCTTGATATATAGATTGCAGATATCAATCTGATAAGAATGGAAATGCAATATTCTATGTCAACGGTGAAAAGGTTGATGACACAAAGAAAAGGGATTACAGCTTCCAGCTGGATCTTGCTTACGGCAGCAACTTGATAGAGGTTGAAGCCACAGGAGTTAACGGAGATAAAAACACTAAGTCATATGAGTTCTATTATGATGACAGAGCTCCCGAATTGATGGTACAAAGCCCAAACAACTATGAGATTACACAGAGCGGAAGCATATTGGTATCTGGATTAACTACAGCTGGCAGCAGGTTATATGTTAATGGCAGCGAAGTGAATGTGGGTGATGATGGCAGCTTTAGTGAAAATTATGTACTTGTCAATAATGCCAGAAACATTGCAGCTCAGGACAGGAGAAAGTGTTAAGTTGAAGTTATATGGAATGACTATGGACAATAGTGAATTGTTGCTGGCACCGAACAAAGTAAAATGGGAAATCTATGGAGATGAAGGAGCAGCAACAATAACTGAAGACGGAATGTTGACAGCAAGAAAAACTGGTGAAATCGTAATAAATGCAAAGTACACTGTATCATCTGACAAAGTTTACGAGGATGCCATAATAATAAATCTACTTCCACAAGAGGAAAATACAGGGAGCGGTGATAATAGCGGAGGAGGTAATAACGGCAGCACAGGAGGAAATAATCGCAGATATAATAATGAAGGGGATAATAAGGAATCGAAGGGAACAGGTGCTTCGTTAAGAAGAAATATGAAGTTCAAAGCCAATGAAGAAATTAACTTGCCAGGTCAAATAAGAATAAGATTTACTGGTGAAGAGGAAGTACAAAATGGGTATTTTGAAGTTTATGAGATAGAAGATTTGATGAAATACAGGCAGTTGAGCGGTAAAAAGGATTTTGTCAGCAATATATTTGATATAAGTATACCGGAAGGATATAAACTAAAATCACCTGTTGAACTTACCATATATTTCAATAAGAATAAAGTAAAAGATTTTAAGCGCTTAGCCATATATGTATATAATGAAAAAACTGGACTCTGGGATTTGGTTGGAGGAATAGTTGATGAAGTCCAGGGAACTATTACTGTTAGACTATCTCACTTTAGCAAATATGCAGTAATGGAAAACAGCCAATTGATTATTATGACGGACTTGGATAACCATTGGGCTAAGGATGCAGTGTACAGGCTGGTTGATAAGGGAATTGTCAATGGAATTGTCAATGGAATCAAATATGCTGATGGTGATTATAGATACGAGCCTGAAAAACCTGTAGCCAGGGCAGAATTTTCGAAGATGCTGGCATTGGCCAGTGGTTATGAGTTTGAAAATAATAACGTAGACCTGTCCAATTTTGCAGACGATAAGGAAATACTGGCCTGGATCAGGTCATATCTGAAATACTGCAATGAAAAGGGATGGATAAATGGCAAGGCAGTATATATGAAGCCTAATGATACTATAACAAGGGCTGAAGCAGGTGTCATGGTATCCATAGCATTGGGATTTACAGCAAGTAATAAAAATATTAAAGCACCCTTTGCAAATAAAAAAGAGATACCAGAATGGGCTGCAGTCTATATAGATGAATTGGTTAATAAAAAACTAATGAAAGGCCTCCCAGACGGTACCTTCAGGCCAAATGAAGTCATGAATTGTTCAGATGTAGTATCCCTTATTGATAATTATATTAGGATGCAAAATGATTCTTATTGACTATTTCAATATAATTAAATAAAATAGTAAATAATATTATATATAGATCTATGAATCAGAAAAGTACTCAATGTAAAGGGCTTCAGCGAGTCCGAACAGAGTGGGAGTCGGACAGTCACTGCTTGAGGAAAAGAGCTGAGGAGACAATTGCGCTATCCGGCGTTATGGATTAAAGTGGGCATTTTATGCCAATTAGAGTGGTACCGCGGATACTCCGTCTCTTAGCTGAGGCGGAGATTTTTATTATATGGCGATTTATTTCATAAAGGAGGACTATATATGGATTTTAAATTGGAAATAGCGAAAAAAATAGGCAGTTTGACAGATATGGAGATAGACAAGGTATTGGATCTTATAGAAATACCGCCTTATGCTAATATGGGGGATTACGCCTTTCCTTGCTTTCAATTGGCAAAGGTTATGAGAAAGGCTCCCAACATGATTGCAAAGGACTTAGCAGAAAAGGTGGAAAAGGACAATATAGTGGAAAAAGCCGAAGCCGCCGGAGGATATCTCAACTTCTTTGTCAATAGGGGAGAATTCATAAAGCAAACCATAAATCAAGTATTACAACAGGGAGATAAATATGGAAGTTCCCAAGAAGGAGAAGGCAAGACTGTGCTGGTTGAATTTTCATCTCCAAATATTGCAAAGCCTTTCCATATAGGACATCTGGTGAACACCATAACAGGAAATGCAATAGAGAAGATATTCAGACATCTTGGATACAAAACAGTAAAGCTGAATCATATAGGTGATTATGGTACCCAATTTGGAAAACTTATATCTGCATACAAAAGATGGGGTAATGATGAGGTTATAGAAAAAGACCCTATAAATGAACTGATGAAGATATATGTAAAATTCCACGAGGAAGCAGAGAAAGATCCATCTTTGGAAGAAGAAGGAAGGCGTTATTTTAAACTGCTTGAAGATGGAGAACCTGAAGCAGTTGCGCTCTGGGAAAAATTCAGAGAGTTGAGCCTTAAGGAGTTCAAAAAATTATACAATGATTTCAACATAGAGTTTGACTCCTATGCAGGTGAAAGCTTCTACAGCGACAAGATGCCGGAAGTCGTTCAGATACTAAAGGAAAAAAATCTTCTTAAAGAAAGCAATGGAGCTCAGATAGTGGATTTGGAACAATTCAACATTCCGCCTTGCATTATATTGAAATCAGACGGAGCAACCATATATGCCACAAGAGATTTGGCCGCAGCCATATACAGAAAGCGAACCTATGATTTTTACAAATGCATGTATGTTGTAGGCAACACCCAAGCGCTGCATTTCAAACAAGTATTCTCCACTCTTAAACTGGCAGGCTTTGATTGGGCAGATAACTGTATTCACATTGGCACTTCACTGGTTAAATTTGCTGACAGGAAATTATCCACCAGAAAAGGCGATGTAATATTTGCAAAGGAACTTGTGGACGAAGCTGTAGAAAAAACTCTTGAAATAATAAACACAAAGAACCCTAATTTGGAGAATAAGGAAGATGTGGCTAAAAAGGTAGGAATGGGTGCCATAATATACACCTTCCTGAAGAACAACATGGACAAGGATATAATTTTCTCCTGGGAAGATATGCTCAGCTTTGACGGCGAATCAGGACCCTATGTCCAATACAGCTATGTAAGGGGTAAAAGCATTCTGAAGAAAGCAGGGGATATAGAGGTTAACCCAGATTTATCTTACTTACAGACTGAGGATGAATACAGTTTGGTTAAGCTATTGGGTAATTTCAAAGATGTTGTAAAGCAAGCAGCGGACAGATATGAACCTTTTGTAATAAACAGGTATGTTACTGAACTGGCAAAGTCCTTTAATAAATTCTATAATACCCATCCAATTTTGACAGCAGAGAAGGAAGTTAAGGAAGCAAGACTAGCACTGACAAAGGCGGTAACAAATGTATTGGCTACAGGATTAGGCTTATTGGGAATACAGACCCCTGAAAGCATGTAATATCACATGATATGGCACTGGGATTCGAAAGGCAAATTGAACAAATAATGGCTTTATGATATTATTGTAAGGAATGGTTAAAAGCCATTCCATTTGTATTAATGCGTCATTGCTTGAAAGGAGAAAGGAAATGAGTCGATTATTTGGTACTGATGGCGTTAGAGGAATTGCAAACGCTAAATTGGATTTTAACCTGGCATATAAATTAGGAAGAGCCGGTGCATATGTATTGACTCAGGAAACAAGGCACAGACCAAGAATTGCCGTTGGCAAGGATACCAGAATCTCCGGCGATATGCTGGAAGCAGCATTGGTGGCAGGAATATGCTCTATGGGGGGAGAGGCTGTGATTCTTGGTGTTATGCCTACACCTGCAGTAGCTTATCTTACTAGAAAAATGGGGCTGGATGCGGGAGTTGTCATATCTGCCTCCCACAACCCTTTTGAATACAATGGCATAAAGTTTTTTGACAGTCAGGGATATAAGCTTCCTGATGAGATAGAAGACAAAATTCAGGAAATTGTAGAAACAGGAATGGATAGGCTGCCTAATCCCATCGGTGATGGTATAGGCAAAAAAACAGAAGTTAAAGATTCTATCCATACATATGTGGAATTTTTGAAAAATACCATAGATGTTGACTTTAAAGGACTCAAGGTTGTTTTAGATTGTGCCAATGGAGCTTCCTATATGGCAGCACCAATGGCTCTGATAGAATTGGGAGCAGATATAACAACAATAAATAACGAGCCTGATGGAATAAACATAAACAACAAATGCGGCTCTACCCATACTCAGCAGCTTCAGCAAGTTGTAGTGGAAACAGGTGCTGATGTAGGCTTGGCTTTTGATGGTGATGCAGACAGGCTTATCGCAGTTGACGAAAAAGGCGAGATAGCCAATGGCGATCATGTTATGGCAATCATAGGGAAGCACATGAAAACAAAGGGCAAGCTGAAAAAAGATACCATAGTTGCTACTATAATGAGCAATATGGGCCTTGAAATAGCCTGTAGAAAAGAACAATGCAATATTATAAGGACAAAAGTAGGCGACAGATATGTGCTGGAGGAAATGGTGAAAAACGGTTATAATCTAGGCGGTGAGCAATCAGGCCACATTATTTTCCTCGATCATAATACAACAGGCGATGGACTTTTAACAGGTATTCAACTTTTATCGGTGATTAAAGAGACGGGGAAAAAATTATCGGAACTGAAAAGCATAATGACAGAAATGCCACAAGTACTCATTAATGCCAAAATAAAAAATGAGTATAAGACAAAGTACATGGAAGATGAGGAGATAAAATCTGCAATAAAAAATATAGAAGCTAAAATGAAAGACTCAGGTAGAGTAGTTATCAGGCCTTCAGGAACAGAACCCTTGGTGAGGGTCATGATTGAAGGAGAAGACAAAGACTATATTCAGAAGATGGCTGAAGAATTAGCTACATTGATAGAGAAGAAGCTTTCATAAAATCTTTTCAACGAGGCTGAAGACATCTCAGCCTTGTTATATTTTTTAGCAAACTTGGTATAGCAGGAAGCACTTGTAATAATATAATATTAACTATAGAATAGTTTTTGGCGAATAATTAAAAAATATTCGTCTAAACATTTATAAATTTATAGAAAGGAGGGTAGAAGGGCTATTATAAAGAGAAGGGAGTGATGACATATAAAAGCAAAGATTGATTAAGCAAGCGCCAGGACTTGCAATAAGCAAGTTGACGAGGACAGGGTTAATCGAAGTTATCGGCGGATGCCCTGCGGCACAGCTCCGTGTCGATAGAGGTTTTACAAAACCGCAAGCGATTGTAGGTACAAAGTAAACTGAAAGGAGCATTAAGTAGATATTGAATTAGAATTATATTGGGAACATTCTACATGTGCCCATTCCTTAATATTTGAAAGGGGAATTAATAAATGTGCGGAATTGTCGGATATATCGGAGATAAAAATGCAGTACCAATATTGATGGATGGCTTGAAAAAGCTTGAATATAGAGGTTATGATTCAGCAGGTGTTGCTATATATGATGACAACAAAATATTAGTTAGAAAATATAAGGGCAGATTAAGCATACTTGAAGAACATCTCAATGAAGAGAAGCTAAGTGGCAATCTGGCAATAGGCCATACCAGATGGGCTACCCATGGTGAACCTTCTGATGAAAATTCTCATCCTCATACCAATGAAAAAGGTGACATTGCTGTTGTTCATAATGGGATAATAGAAAACTATCAGAAGATCAGAAAGTTCCTTATTGACAAAGGCTATGTATTTAAATCTGAGGTAGATACGGAAGTGTTGGCTCATTTTGTTGACTATTACTACGAAGGGGATTTGGCTGAGGCAGTAAGAAAGGTTTTAAGGGAGATCAAAGGATCTTATGCTTTTGCTGTAATCAGCTCGAGAGAACCTGATAAGATGGTTTGCGTCAGAAAGGAAAATCCTTTGGTAGTAGGCATTGGAGAAGGAGAAAATTATATAGCCTCAGATATTCCAGCTATATTGAAGCATACAAGAAATATATATCTCATGGATGAGAATGAAGTAGCAGTAATAACCAAGGATGATATTAAATTCTTTGCTGAAAATGGTGAACCTGTCACCAAAGAGGTTTTCAATGTTACCTGGGATGTTGCTTCAGCTGAAAAAGGCGGTTATGAGCATTTCATGATAAAGGAAATCCATGAGCAGCCTAAAGCAGTGAAGGACACTATGCTCTCCAGAATAGATGCGGATTCAGATACAATAAAACTTGATGATATAAAGATTACTAAGGAAGATCTTGAGAAGTTCAGAAAGATATATATAGTTGCTTGTGGAACAGCATATCATGCAGGACTAGTTGGAAAATACATGATAGAAAACCTGGCCAAGATACCGGTGGAAGTGGACATTGCATCTGAATTCAGATACAGGAATGCTCTGGTAGATGAAAATACCTTAGTGATAATAATAAGCCAATCAGGTGAAACGCTGGATACTCTTGCAGCACTTAAGGAGGCAAAGGCAAAGGGAGCAAGGATACTGAGCGTAGTGAATGTAGTAGGCAGCTCAATAGCAAGAGAATCCCATGATGTGCTCTATACCTGGGCAGGACCTGAAATATCGGTTGCATCTACTAAGGCATATACTACCCAGCTAATAGCCCTATACGAGATCGCACTATACATGGCTGATCTCAGGGGTACATTATCTAAAGAAGAAATAAAGACTATCAAAGACGAAATGATGATTTTGCCTGAAAAGATTGAAAAAACACTGGAGAATAAGGAGGCAATACAAAGATTTGCCGCAAAATATTCAGGAGTAAAGGATGTATTTTTCCTTGGAAGAGGCTTGGACAGTCCAGTAGCAATGGAAGGTTCTTTGAAGCTGAAAGAATTATCCTATATACACTCTGATGCCTATGCAGCCGGTGAATTGAAACATGGTCCTATAGCCTTAATAGAAAAAGGAACTATAGTGATAGCTATCATGGCTCAACAAGGACTATATGAAAAGATGCTCAATAATGTAAAAGAAGTTAAGTCAAGAGGTGCTTATGTGTTTGCAATAGCAAAAGAAGGACACAAGGAGGTAGAGGAAATATCAGACCAGGTTCTATTCATACCGGAAGTATCCGATTTGCTGGCTCCCGTTGTGGCAATAATACCGCTACAACTGCTGGCATACTATATGGCAGTGGAAAAAGGCTGTGATGTGGATAAGCCAAGGAATCTGGCCAAGAGTGTAACAGTAGAATAGAGTAATAAAATAAAGTTTATTTCAATTGTATAATAGAAATAAACTCCACTCCATAATAATAAACTTCGCTCTATAAAAATAAAGTTCGTTCCAAAATCCCGTAGTCGAAGCAGGAAAAATCCTGAACGGCTGCGGGATTTACGTTTACAGAGGGAAGGGTTAAGGTGTAAGGAATAAGGCTAAAGACATTAATTTTAAAGGGATTGAAAACAATATATTGATTGAAATAAGACTGAAAAAGGACATTTGAAAATGCAACCTTATACCTTTTTCCTTTCAACTTATCCCTATTAGGAACCGACTTTATTTTAAAAATTACTACAAGAATTAAGGAAGAAATGTTATTAAATGGAATGAAAATATTGAATTTTAGAGCGGACTTTATTATCTGGAAGAGATTAGGAGAATAGGGTTAAGGCTAGAAGGCATAAGGGTTTGAGGGAAAGTCGTTTGGAGCGGAGTTTATTTTAAATATACATAGTTAGGGATAAGGATTTTTAGGGATAAGGAAAAAGGAAGATGTTGTGTAATAATAAAGTTGACTCTGTGATAATAAAGTTGGTTCTATAATAATAAAGTTATCCCTAAAATTAAAATTCAAAGTTATGGGTAAAAGATGAGAAAATTATCTTTTATCCCCGTTTTTTATTAGGAACATTTTATGTTGAGCCTATAACTAATTGTTTTACTATACTTTTAATTAAGTATTGACTTAAATAAAAAATAGAAGTATAATCTAATTAAGTATACACTTAATTAAATAGGGTGGATGTTAAGCATGGAGATAACTAAGATACTTAAAGCCATGGCCGATGATACAAGATTTAGAATACTTATATTGCTTTTACAACATAATTATTGCGTAAGAGCATTATCAAGAAAACTTGAGTTGTCGGAATCGGCAATATCACAGCACATAAAAGTTTTAAGGGAAGCAGGCCTTCTTATAGGAGTGAAAAAGGGTTATTATATGCACTATGATGTGGACCGAAGCACCCTACATAAACTCTCTTCTAAAATTGAAGAACTTGCTGCAATAGAAAGGGAAGTTTGTAATCCTGAAAACGCAGGGTGTGAATCTTTTGAACGGAAAATGTGTCATATACAAAAAAGTGGTTATAAGTGTTCTAATGAAGTCAAGACCTTTCATAGTGAAAATAGAGAGGAAGGGTGTGTAGACAATCATGGGAATTGTGGATGTCGCAAATCTTAAAAAGTCATATGGGGAAATTGTAGCAGTTGATGACATCTCTTTTAGCATTGAGAAAGGCGAAATATTTGGATTCTTAGGGCCGAACGGAGCAGGAAAAACTTCAACCATCAATATGATGATTGGTTTGTCCAGACCTACCAGCGGCCAAATTATTATTGACGGGATTGATGCGATAAAAAATATTAAGAAAGTCCAGAGAATCATAGGAATTGTTCCTGACGAAAACAATTTGTATGATGAAATGAATGGGTTCGATAATCTTTGCTTTTGTGCTTCATTATATGGGATAAGTATAAAAGAACGTGAAAAAAGAGCAATGGAATTGTTGGAGCAATTTAATCTAACTAAAGCAGGAAAACGACCTTTTAAAACATATTCAAAAGGAATGAAACGAAAACTTACAATAGCCGCCGGAATTATACATAATCCTAAAATATTATTTTTGGATGAACCTACAACAGGCATAGATATAGAAAGTGCAAGACAAATAAGAGAACTAATACTGGACTTAAAAAAACAAGGTAAAACTATTTTTATTACAACCCATTATATTGAAGAGGCTGAACGAATCTGTGACAGGATTGCTTTTATTGTAAATGGCAAGATTGTAAAAATTGGTACGGTAACTGAATTGATGGAGAGCGTAGAACGTGAGCATAAAATTAGGTTACAACTTGACAGAAGCATAAAAGACATAAAGGAAGAACTGGAAAATAATATTGAAAATTGCAGGGTAGAGATTCCGGAAGAAAATTCTTGCCTGGTTATTTCTAAAGAACGCATAGCCTTATCTCCTATTTTACAACTACTTGACAGTAAAGGAATTTCTGTTTACGAAGCAAAAGAAATAAAGCCATCATTGGAAGATGTATTTGTTAAAGTAACAGGCATTGAAGCCTCAAAACTGAAAAAGGAAAAAGAAAAGGTGGGGAAATAGAATGCAAACTTTAATTGCATTTTGGAATATCTTAAGAAAAGACATTGAAAACTATTATTTGAAACCGCCAAATATAAGTTGGGGGATTATATTTCCGCTTTCCTGGACACTAATGCAACTTATCCGTTCACAAGGAGATATTGGAATTGAAGAGTTGCTGTCAGGTTTGATGGCGATGAGCGTATTGTTTGGGACTACTTCAATGCTGGCTGTTACAATCACATTTGAGAGAAGAAGCCGCTCATTTGACAGGTTGTTAATTGCACCGATAAGTATAAGTACGTTAGTCATTGCTAAAATTCTGGGAGCAATCTTATTTGGAATTCTCAATGCATTTGTACCGGTTATCTTTGCAGCATTCTTCATAAATTTAAGTGGAATTAACTGGGGTATTACACTTGCTGCAGTAATTTTAATAGCAATTACTTCTGCTTTACTGGGTTTGTTAATTGCCGTATCTGCAAAAGAAGTATTTGAAGCCCAAACATTTTCAAACTTTTTCAGATTTCCGATGTTGTTTTTATGCGGCCTGTTTATACCTATTGATAAGTTGCCGGTCATATTAAAACCGATATCGTTCTGTTTACCTCTGACCTACGGAACAGATATACTTAATGGTGCGATTACGGGAAACTCTATCTTTAATGCTATATTTAATATCTCTGTCATGTTAGTTTTTACTACTTTGTTATTTTACTTGTGCCTGAGAAACATTAAAACAAAGTGGATTCTTTAATTAGTTTTAGGCGTGACCAATAATATTATATGCAGTAAAAGATTACAAGGTAGGATAATTATTTCTGAAACGAAGAAAAACTATGCCTGTTTATTTCTTATGGCTTGCGGATAATGTTAAAATCACAGATGGTAATAGAATGGGCATCATAATCGACCAGCCCATCTTTTTTCATTTTATTGAGTTCACGGGAAAGAGAAGTCCTTTGAATCCCTAACCTTTCGGCTAATTCCTTCTTTGTCATATTAAGTTTTATTTTTTTACTATTTTGAGTGTAATACTCATAATTTAGGAATTCAATAATAGATTCCCTTATAGATTTCATGGAGATTGATTTAATTTTACTTGTCAAAATAGCAGTTTTATCTGATATACAGGTTAAAAACTTAACTAAAAAGTCCTGGCTGGTCTGGCAAAGTTGCAGTACTAAATCTTTAGGAATATGTAAAATTTCAGTATCTGATTTTGCTATTACACTCATGGGATAATAAGGATACTTTGAAAACAACAGATTTCCTCCTAAGTTATCTCCGATTTTAAATTCTGCAACAGTTAATACATTTCCTTTTTCATCAATCTTTTGAATAAACACCTGCCCTTTTAAAATAATATCCAGATAATTGCATTTCTCACTTTCAAAATGGATAATGCAGCCTTTATTGTATTTCGAGATAATGTAATTTTGCGCTTTGAAAAGATTAAGCAGTTCTTCGGTAGAAAATCCACTAAATAACTCTGTCAGTCTTAAAATACTTAGATGATTTTTTATACTCATAAATACCACCTTTCTTAAAATTAGTTACCTTGGTAACTGTATGTCACTGTAATTTATTATAATATGGAGTTAAACATAGTGAAAGGAGAGTTTTTATGGTGGAGAAAAAATATGAATACAGTATTACTGATGACAAAATAATCGAAAAGATTGTAGATGATGAGAATATTAACCTAAATCATATGGTTCTTGTAAAAGGAACAGGTCTTCCTGAGCACTATTCCAATTCCAATGTTTATATGATAATTGTACGTGGGGAAATGACTTTGCAGTTAAATGAACAGGAACCACATCTTTATACCAAGGGAGATATTATTAATATCCCATATAAAACAAAAATGAATGTCAAAAATCAAGACGAAGAAATATTGGAATTCTTTGTAGTAAAGTCACCCAATCCTAAAAACTACAAGGAGAAGGAGTGATGAGGGGTGGATATTTTTACAGCATCATTATGGGGAATAACAGGGGCTGCGTTTATCGCATCCCTTGTTAAAGATAAGCAGAAGACATTCAATTCAATGAAAATGGCAAAAGGTATGATGAAAAATATGGTCGGACAGATAATAGGCATTTTACTGCTTATAGGATTGATTTTGACCTTCATACCGCCTGAAGTTATAAAGAGTACTCTAGGAGAATCTAATACATTTATTTCAACCATTGTTTCTGCTTTGGCCGGCAGCATTACATTAATTCCGGCCTTTGTAGCGTTTCCTCTGGTAGGCTCTCTTGTAGATGCAGGTGCGAGTATTATTCCGGCAGTTGCTTTCCTAACTACTCTTACAATGGTCGGACTGGTGACATTCCCATTGGAAAAGAGGGAATTTGGTTTGAAATTTGCAACCATACGCAATATTTTTAGTTTTGTATTTGCGATTATGATAGCATTGGCGATGGGAGTGATTATGTGAAGATAATCGAAATATTTAAAAAGAACAAACTGCTGACAGCAGTATCTCTGGCGTATGTTATTCTATTTATCGCAATACCCGATAAGGCTTATTTATCTGTTAAAAACAGCATGTATTATATTATAGAGATGTTGCAAATTATGCCTGTGATATTTATACTTACATCAATTATAGAAGCATGGGTTCCTAAAGAAGTAATCATGAAAGGTTTTGGAGAGAAAGCAGGAATAAAGGGGAGTGTATTCTCATTCTTATTGGGCAGTTTTTCAGCAGGACCTATCTACGCTGCATTTCCAATCTGCAAAATGCTTTTAAAGAAAGGTGCCAGCATCGCAAATGTAGTCATTATATTAAGTGCATGGGCGGTCATAAAAGTCCCCATGCTTGCTAATGAAGCAAAGTTTTTAGGGGTACAGTTCATGGGAGCAAGGTGGATATTGACAGTTATAGCCATAATCATAATAGCATATCTGATGACTATATTTGTAAAAAAGAAAGATATTCCTGTTCAGGATGAACAGGACATTGGTAAAGTAACTGGTATTGATATTAAAGAACAATATTGTATTGGATGTGGATTATGTGAAAAATTGTTGCCCCGGCATTTTGAGGTGATTGATAAAAAAGCAAAATGGAAGGAGTCAATCCTAAATGATGTGCAAATAGATGAACTAAAACCAGTAATCGCTAAATGTCCTGTTAAGGCTATAGGTTTTAAATGATATTCGGAAACTATGAATTGTGTTAAGTCATTTAACCTTACAGTAAATGTAGAGAAAGGTCACATTTGCTGTAAGGTTTTTTATTTTAAATCATCCATATAAAATTCATGAATAAATGGCATTTGACAATAACATAATATGGATGTATAATGTAATTGGCAAATGCCAATTACATAAGGAGGCGCTTAAAATGTCTAACTGTGAAAATTGTCCTACAAAAGAGGACTGCAAAACAAAAGAGGGATGCATGATAGAAAACAATCCGTATAACTTTGTAAACAAAATAATCGGCGTTATGAGTGGGAAGGGAGGTGTTGGCAAATCAACGGTATCCGCTCTTATTGCAGAAGAATTAAATAAAAAAGGTTATAAAGTAGGTGTCCTGGATGCGGATATAACAGGACCCAGTATTCCAAGGCTTCTTAAAGTAAAAGACAAGAAAGTCCGGTCAAATGAACTGGGAATTTTACCGGTGACAAATGAAAATGGAATAAAGGTAATGTCGCTGAATCTACTGATGGAAGATGAGGAGCAGCCTGTTATATGGCGGGGGCCTTTAATTGCAGGAACAGTAAAGCAATTTTGGACTGATGTCTTCTGGGGTGACCTTGACTATCTGGTTATAGATATGCCTCCAGGGACAGGGGATGTTGCGCTAACGGTGATGCAGTCTATTCCCATTAATGGGATAGTGATGGTATCGGTACCTCAGGATTTAGTATCCATGATAGTCGCAAAAGCAGTGAATATGGTTAGAAAAATGGATATTAGGGTTATCGGTATAGTTGAGAACATGAGTTATATTATATGCCCTGATTGCAACAAAAAAATCAGAATATTTGATAGTGAAAACACAGAAGGGTTTTTAAGCAAATTAGACTTAAAACTTCTTGGGGAATTGCCTATGTGTAGTGATATAGCCAATCTTTCCGAGAAAGATAAAACAATACAAAATGCATCATTGGATGAAACAGTAAGTAATATTGTTGAAAGGATAATGCTTTCAGTCAATGAAAACAAATAAAAAGATAATTGGAGGGGTATTTCATGAAAATAGCAGTTTCTTCGATGAGCAAGGATTTAAACAGCATGCTGGATGTGAGATTCGGAAGATGTAATTACTTTGTAATCTATGACACTGAAGAAGGGCTGGTAAAGACAATTGAAAATAAGGGACAAATGTCAGGAGGCGGGGCAGGAATTGCAGCAGCCCAGCAAATCATTGATGAAGATGTGGATGTCGTTATCACTGGAAATATGGGACTCAATGCCTTTAACCTGTTTAAAAATTCGGATATTAAAGTCTACCGATGTGGAAGCATTAAGGTTGAAACGGCTGTACAACTGTTCAAAGAAGGGAAGTTAGAAGAGTTAACCCAGGCAGGTCCTGCCCATGCAGGGATGGGCATGGGAACAGGCAGGAGATTCAGAGGGGGAAGGTAGGTTGAACATAGCCATATTAAGCGGAAAGGGAGGGACAGGGAAAACTACCATATCCACCAACCTTTCTGTTATTACAGGTGCCAATTACATTGACTGCGATGTGGAAGAGCCTAATGGGTTTATATTTTTAAAGCCCTCTCAAATAAAAAGAGAAGAAGTTAAGGTGGATTATCCTGTTGTGGACAGCAGCAGATGTACCTTATGCGGAGAATGTGCAAAAGTGTGCCAGTTTAATGCACTGGTAAAAACAAAGAAAGACATTATGCTCTTTGAAAAACTCTGTCATGGCTGCCATGCCTGCGGGATAGTGTGTAAGCAAAGTGCTTTAACTTTTGGTAAACGGATAATAGGGACAATTGAGGAAGGCCAATATGGCAACCTAATTTGCAAAAGAGGAATTTTAAATGTGGGAGAACCTATGGCAGTGCCTGTTATTAGAAGATTACTAAAAAATCTTCCCACTGGAACAAATCTTATTGATTGCGCCCCGGGGACCTCCTGCAATGTAGTAAGTTCCCTTCAATATGCAGATGGTGCAATACTGGTAACGGAACCTTCTTCCTTTGGACTTCATGATTTAAAAATGGCAGTGCAACTTGTAAGGAGTTTCAATCTTCCCTTTGGTGTTGTTATCAATAAACATAATATCGAGGATGACAGAATTCAGACATACTGTGAAAAAGAAAATATAGAAATATTAGGGGTTATACCGTACCGAAGGGAAGCGGCAGAGGTATATTCTTCCGGAAAAATGATTGTGGAACTGCCTGAATATAAAGAAATATTTGAGGAGATTGCAGAAAGATTGAGGGAGGTGTTCCCTTGGAACTTACAGTAATAAGTGGGAAGGGCGGTACGGGTAAAACCACGATAGCCTTAGCCCTTTCTGAACTTGTAAAAGATGCAGTAAAAGCAGACTGCGATGTGGATGCACCCAATCTGTACCTTTTTTACGATGGAAGAGATATAAGAAAGGAATACTTTTATGGAGAAAAGAAAGCAGTTATTGATAAAAAGTTTTGTTCAGGCTGCAATGAATGTGAAAAAGTATGCCAGTTTGACGCAATCAAAGATAGTAAAGTGGATTTTTTTAAATGTGAGGGCTGTGGTGCTTGCATATTGGTTTGCCCTCATAGTGCCATCAGTTTAAAAGAAAAGAAAACTGCTGATGTTTATATCACCCAAACTAATAAAGGAATTATTTCAAGGGCACAGATGGAGGTGGGCAGCGAAGGGTCGGGAAAACTCATAACTATGCTTCGTAGTAATGCCAGGAAGTTTGCAGATGGGAATGCCCTTATCATTATAGATGGTTCTCCAGGAATTGGTTGTCCTGTAATATCTTCGATTACGGGAAGTGATGCGGTATTGATTGTTACAGAACCTACCCAGTCAGGTCTGGAGGACTTTGTGAGGGTGATGGAGTTATGCAGGCATTTCGGAGTAATTACTTTCGCCTGTATTAATAAGTATGATATCAACGAGAAGAAGACAGAAGAGATTGAAAATTTTTGCAGAAAAAATGATGTTTATTTAATTGGGAAAATACCTTTTGATGACACGGTTATGAAATCAATTAAAGAACTAAAGCCTATTGTTTTTTATGAGGGTAGCAAGGCAAATCAGGCAATAAGGCAGATGTGGGATAACATTTGTAAGTATATAAAATATTTAAATCAATAATTTTAAGGAGGCATTAATAAATGAAAATAGCAGTTGCAAGTGAAGGGAAATTTGTTAGCGGACACTTCGGACATTGTGAAGGATTTACAGTGTATGATGTTGATGAAAGTAAAGGGTTAAAGAAGGATTTCATACAAAATCCAGGCCATAGACCAGGATTCCTACCTAACTTCCTAAAGGAATCAGGAGTAAACGTTGTCATCTCTGGCGGCATGGGAGAAACAGCCCAGCAGTTATTTGCCCAAAACAATATAGATGTGATTGTAGGAGCAGAAGGTTCTTGTGATGATGTTGTCCAGCAATATTTAAAAGGGGAGTTAAAATCCACAGGAAGCATATGCAGAGAACATCAGCATGAAGGTCACTGTCATGAATAAATAACAGAGGTGTCCTTATGGAGGGGGTAAAGAATAATACTCTGACAAAGGATAAGTTCTCTCTAATCAGAAAATTGGTAGAGAAAAACGGTTATAAATTTACGAAGCAAAGAAAATTGATACTTGAACAGTTTTTCCTTGCTGACAGGCATTTGAGTGTGGAAGAGATATACCAAAGGTTGAAAAAAACCAGTATGGGTCTTGCTACTGTATATAGGAATGTAAAGATATTTAGTAATATTGGTATAGTAAAAGAAATTGTTGTGGATGGAGCAAGTTACTATGAATTGAAAATTTACAGCAAAAAGCCCCTGCATATCCATTTCCAGTGTGTCAAATGTAATGATATAATAGACATTGATGAAAGAAAAGTTGCTTTAAAATATTTAGAGTTAAATAAGACCGTAGAAGATATAAATGATTTAGAAATTTATGATATAGATATAATGTTCATTGGATTATGTAAAAAGTGCAGGGAGGTAAATAAATGCCAAGACCGGTAAAATGCAGAAGGGTTGAATTTTTTCCAGAAAATACTTATTTCATGCCATTAGGCAAAAGAAAGTGCGAGGTAGAGGAAATTACTCTTAAGATAGAAGAACTTGAAGCCATGAGATTAAAAGATATAGAGGGGCTTAGTCAGGAAGAGTGTGCGGAGAGGATGCAGGTTTCAAGGCAGACTTTTCAAAATATCATAGACAGTGCAAGAAAGAAAGTAGCGATAGCACTAACGCAAGGCAATGCAATACACATAAGCGGAGGGAATTATACTTCGGGTTTATGTCAATTAAAATGCTTAAATTGTGGTAAGGTTTATGATTTGAATTATGAACATGATAAGCATACTTGTCCTTCCTGTGGTTCAAAGGAAGTAGTTTGCGAGAAAAAGAGAAGGTTATGCCATAGGTGGTGTGGAAATTAGAATAAATTATAATATTGAAGATATCAGGAAAGCGGTTCTTGTGATATACCAATATCATGTGAACTGTATTTTTTGTAATTATGAATTATAATCTTATCATTCAATAGTTTATATTTGCTTTAATAGCAAAAAGAATGTTGTATCTTTCATCCTTAGGTTAAAAGATTTAAGGTACATTACGGGAAATTCAGGTGCATTGCGGAACTTAAAGCACATTATGGGAATTTATAGGCAGATATGAAAATTAGGAGAAAGATATGATATAATATGTATAGGTATATAAAAACCAAGGTGCGCCAACACCTTGACTTTAGGAATGTTTTTTTAGTTGTATAGGGCTATTAGGATTTTTGAGGATGCTTTGGAGATTTGGCGGTCTTTCCAAGGCTTTTTTTTAACAGCCTGTAAAGTTAAAACTTATTCATTTGTAAAAACATCTTGTAAGTGAATTTTAAGTCCACTAAAAGTATGTGATACTACGCAATCATCGCTTTTGTAAATAGAAACCTGTTTATATTCATCCTTTTCTAAGACATAAACTTCAGCGGTTTTAAGTTTGGGATTTATAATCCAATATTCTTTTATGCCAAATTCCATGTAGGTAATATACTTTCTTATTCTGTCATGGCTTTCATGCGATGAGGAAATTATTTCAGCAATCAAAGCAGGCGTGCCGCAATATAAATTTTCTCTTAATCCTGTTTTGTCACAGATTACCATAAGGTCAGGTTGAACTTTGACATTCATGGATTTTTCTTTGTTTATTAACCATAAATCTATTAGTGCAAATGCTTCACAAGATGTGCCTTTAAAATAATTCCTAAGTTCTGCTCCTATATTTAATAAAACTCGCTGATGTTCTACTGATGGGGAAGGAAGATAGATTACTTCACCATTAAAATATTCAAGCCTATCTTCTCCCTTATCCATTTCTAAAAATTTTTTAAGGCTTACTATCTTCTTTTCAGGAGTCACATCTTCACTTCCTTTCCAATAACATTTTACGATATCCATTAGTGATAATAAAAGGGGATAAGGATTGCAGGCGAGAAAATATTATGGAGTATGTAAAAATTTTAAAGTATTAGGTGTCAATTGTAACTGATTCATTATCTAAATTAGATTTTAGCATCTTTATATAGCCATACAACATTTTTATTACTTCAAGGAATTTCTCATCTAAAATTTTGTATTGTTCTTCACTTATATAGTTGTTCTGATATGCGGTAAGTAAATGGTTTCTCGTTTCGCCACAACTGCCAAGAGCAGCGTTGGCATGGAATAATTCCCGCTTTATAAACAGTTGGGTATTTCCTTCGGCTATGTTTGCGGAAATACTTCGACTGCTTCTAATGATTTGGTCAGTAAGCCGATACTGCTCATGGCTTGGAAATGCTTTAACCAATGCTTCTATTTCTTGTTCAAGAGCGTTTGCCTTCTGCCAAACTTTAAGTGTCTTAAAATCCCTTATGACTAAAACATTGCTCATTTAGATTCATCCTTTCAAATATTAGATTTTTCCACATTTTACGGATTGTTAAGCGTAAGTCAAATTTTTATACTAGAATTTTTTATAAAATTATTTCAAATAGTTAAAAGGCTTAAGGAGTTTTATAATGCATAATTAGTCCTTAACATTTGCACTTAGGATTAATATCCTAACATGATTTTTGACGCTTAAAAGTATATTAAAGCATTGTTATATCAATGAATTGAGGGGATTTACTAAATACATATATAATTTAGAGAAGGGTAAAGTGATAAGGAGGAAGAGGATATAGGATATAAAGAAAAACAAAAATACTTGACTTTGTAATAGATGATTTACTATAAAGAATTGTCTTTTATAATAAGGTATTTTATATAAGTTGACATTATATACCTCCGTTAAGATAAATTCCTACGCTTACCTGGTTAACAGGTAAGCAATTTTTTTATTGCAGAAATACTTGAAATTATAAAAAGTGATTTAATAAAAGAACTATGAAGAACCAAAACCACAAGATTGGAGGAATTGTTATGAGAAATAGGATTTTATTAGGTCTTGATAATGGTAACAAATGTACAAAAACAAGTGAAGGTTATATTAGCGAATCAGGTTTTACTAAATCAAATACTGAACCAATTTCATCAAGCAATCTTTTAATTTATGAAGGTAAATTTTATAGCATCGGAGGCCAGAGGTTAAGTGTTCAAATGGACAAGACAATCAACCAGGATGCTTTCATCTTGTCTTTGCCAGCAATAGCAGATGCGGTAAACAAAGCAGGAATGGAAGGCCAAGCAGATGTAATTCTGGGAGTAGGACTTCCAATTATAAGTTATGGAACACTTAAGAAAAAGTTTCGGGAATATTTTTTAAGGCAGGATATAAAGTTTAATTTTAACAAAAAGGATTATGCAATTAATATAGTTGATTGCCGTACTTATCCTCAAGGGTATTCCGCACTAATAACTGTGTTTAACAGTTACAGGAATCTTCTATGCAATGTTATCGATATTGGTGGATATACAATTGATTTTTTCAGAGTAGAAAATGGAATCATAGATGTTTCAGCATGCTATTCGCTTCCCAACGGAATCATCACATTAATTGCCAATATACAGCAGGAACTTCTTAAAACAAATATCAGACTTACGGAAACTCAGATACAGGAGATTATCACAGGAAAAGAACCT
>NZ_FQZS01000025.1 GCF_900142105.1 Lutispora thermophila DSM 19022 | reverse complement strand
CATGCGGTATTAGCACCGATTTCTCGGTGTTATCCCCCTCTTTAGGGCAGGTTGCCCACGTGTTACTCACCCGTCCGCCACTAAGATGATAAAATAGCAAGCTATCCCACCATCTCCGTTCGACTTGCATGTGTTAGGCACGCCGCCAGCGTTCGTCCTGAGCCAGGATCAAACTCTCATGTTAATTCTATTTAACCTACGACTTCCGTCATAGCTTCTACCTAAATTAACTCTTCTTTGTTCAATCCTACTCAAAAGAATTACTTTCATCTAGTACTGTTTAGTTTTCAAAGTCCATTTCTCTCTCTTCGTCAGCTCATCGCGCCGACTTTCATATCTTACCACAGCTCCATTTTGTTGTCAACATCTTTTCGACATTTTTATTTCATTGCTGTGACTCGTTTCCCACCGAAGCAGGAATTACATCTTATCATGTTTAGATCACTCTGTCAATATATAATTCATTGGTTATTTCTTCATTTATCGTTATTTAGCAAGCGAATCTAGTCCGTCAAAGCATGTCAATGCGTCATTTATTTGATATTTTCTTTGTTGATTCTTTATTAAATCCTGTCAGCTTATATAGCCATTTTTTATGTCTTGTTTGCGACAGGAATTTTATATTATCATGTTTTATTCTAAGTGTCAAAAGGTAATCTTTGCTTATATATTTTCACATATAAGTATCTTCTTTAGTATTATTAACAAATCAAAAAATATTATTTTATTTTTCTATAGGCAAAAGTTTTTATATTGTATATGTTCTAAAATGATAAATGATTAGAAAGTGTTATAATAATACTGAAACAATATGTTGTTTTAACATATTATCTAAATATAAACAGGAGGTATATCATGGCAAATATTAAAACAAATCTAAACGGTTTAGAAGTAATGCTGTTTTTTTGGAATTCAGTTATGTCCAAGGAAAAGGTCAATGAAGGCTTTTTAAATGATCTTTGTTCCATGAGAGAATTCTCATACATATATAACGAAGATTTTAACAATGAATCCCTTCGTAGAATTTTAAGCGCTCTCAATAACAAGGAACCTTTCTCAGGCAACAAGACAGAAAGAAAATATTACTCCAATAACCTTATGATATTAGAGTATATAGATGAGGTTCAGCCTACAATTGATGCTATAAAAAAATTGAACTTGGACAAACTTGCAGAAGAAACTAAGGATGACGTAGAAATCATTATCATACCCGGTATAAGCGGCAGTGTTGAAAAACATGAGGACATATTATTAGTAGATTTCTTTAAATTAAAAAACACTGAAAATGGTTTGACCATATCGGGAGAAAGTTTCGAAGATGTTTTAAAGAAACAAATCTGAAGCAAGTTGACAAAAAAATACTGTAAAAATATAATTAAATTGAATAGGGCTTGGGTGTTTTTACTTAATAGGGAATCGGATAAACCGAGCTACCCCAGTAACCGTATCACTGACGAAATCTGATTATGCCACTGCGCAAGCGGGAAGGTAAGAAAGTAGGATGAAGTGGAGCCGGGAGACCTGCCTAAGTCTGGTTGGCCAATATCCTCTGAGGGTGGGATGTGAAGGCTATAAGTTATACGTTTTGCATATATGGCTTATCTCATATACACTGCAATTCATTAAGCGCACCCTTGCGGTGCGCTTTTTGATTCTCTTTAAACCCCTCAAATACATTGAAAAGGATGATAAAGATGAAAATGAAAGAAGGTACTGTTTTTTGCGCTTACTCATTTATGTACGATGATCCAGAGGATCTAAAAACCGATTATGAATTTTGCACCGATGAAATTGCATGTAATATTGGTTTGCTGAAAGCTTACATAACGGACGATGGCCTAAAAGATGAATTAATAAAAGTTGAAACCCTTGTTTACCATATGAACAGTTCTCTGAGGGTTAAGACTGCTGTAACTAGAGATGAATTAAATTGGCTTCATGAAATCAGCCTCAAATATCATGAAGAAACCAATCATAATTACTTGCGATTTGTATTGCCTCAAGGCACTATTCCTGCATCACTTTCCCATGTAATTCGAAATAAATGCTTGAAACTAGCCAGATTAATGCACAGATATGAAGCAAAGGGAAATAAAGTAGATCCTATTCTTTATGATTTTGCAAATCTATTATCTGATTATTTCTTCTTATTGGCTCTAAAACTTAATGCCCAAAAAAATTTAGAAGAAATCGATTTCATAAGCAGAAATTATAAGTTTAAAAGTATTGATTAATAGCTTTTAAGAAAGGTACGCTGCTATAAACATTTATAACAACTAAAGCAAAGAAAAAACTCTTGGTTTTTATTCATTTTAACCAGCAGTGCGATAGCCTTAAGCGGCACCATAGGATTTGTGGATCTCATGGCACCTCATGTTGCCAGAAGATCTTTCGGTTCAAAACATATTTATACCCTGCCAACATCGGCTATGTTCAGAGGGGCACTGGTGATTTTTTCAGATATAATAGCAAGAACCATAATATCACCTTCAGAGTTTCCTGTAGGAGCTGTTACAACTCTCATTGGCGCCCCGTTTTTGCATACATATATTTTAAAAAGCAGGTGATTTCCATGCTTAGTGTTAACCATATATTTTGTGGTTATAACAATCAAGATATCATAAAAGACATATCATTTGATGTAGAAGCTGGCTGCAATTTATCCATAATAGGGCCAAATGGTTGTGGCAAGTCAACTTTGCTTAAGGCTATAGCCCATATTATACCTTATAGAGGCAGCATTAAAATTGGTGAAACAGAAATCTCAGAAACGAAAAGAAAAGATTTAGCTAAGAATATTGCTTTAATGACACAGATAAATTCTATACACTTTCCCTATACTGTATATGAAACAGTTTCTTTGGGAAGATATTGTCATATGGACGGCATGTTGCCACGATTATCATCTCTTGACAAAGATATAATCTACGACTCCATGGAAAAGGTAGGTTTACTAAGTATAAGAAATGCCAAGATAAACCAACTTTCAGGCAGTCAGCTTCAGCGAGTCTTTCTGGCTAAAATTTTTGCTCAAGATCCTAAGATCATTTTGCTGGATGAACCCACTAACCATCTTGATTTGAGATATCAGATAGAACTGCTGGAATATATTAAGCAATGGAAAAAAAAGAAAGAAAGGGCTGTAGTTACAGTTCTGCATGATCTAAACCTTGTTCAGGAATATGCAGATAAAGTTATTTTATTAAATAATGGAGAAAAATTTCAATATGGCGCAATAAAAGATATTCTTTCTAATAAATCACTTGAAGAAGTTTATAAAATTGATATAAAAAAATGGATGACAAAAGTTATGATCAAATGGCAAGCATAAGAAAGACTTCCTTTGAAAGCATTTATAACAATCAAGGAATCCTTCTTGAAATACTTGGGAAAGTATAAATCTCCTTAATTTATACTTTCCCAAGTATTATTAAAACAGGAATTAGCACTTCAGAATCTAATGGTAAAACCAATTGATAACATCCATTAAATTCTGTATAATTTTTATTGTATAGTTTTGTGGGTAGCATAACTTAATTGTGCCGAATTTACGGGTCCTTCGGGACTTGTATTTTTCGTTTTTGGGTAAATTAAGAGGGGTTGCCACACAACTAACTATTTGTTAGTTGTGCAACAGCCCCTTTTACCATCATTCTTCATCTGGAACTATTTTAGCTAAAGCAACCACACTATCATGTTCAGCAAGTTTCATCAATGTGACACCTTGGGTGCTTCTACCCATCACTGATATATCGTTTATGTGCAATCGTATTATTACACCTTCGGCGCTGATGAGCATAACTTCGCAGTCATCCTTCACTACCTTTGCTCCAACCAAATAACCGGTTTTGGCTGTTATATTAGATGTCTTAATACCTTTACCTCCACGGCTTTGTACTCTGTATTCAGATAATGGAGTTCTCTTTCCAAATCCTCTTTCGCTTATTACAAGAAGATCTGCACCCTCTTCCACAATATCCAAAGCTATAACGCTATCACCAGGATTCAAGGTAACTCCCTTTACACCCATAGCCGTGCGACCCATATCCCTAACATCTTTCTCAGGGAATCTTATGGCCAAACCTTGTCTTGTAATGGCTATAAGCTCAGATGTACCTCTTGTCAGCTTAACAGAAATAAGTTCATCTTCATCCTTTAGAGTGATTGCATTAAGCCCTGTAGCTCTATGTGATGAATACTGCTTAAGCTCTGTTTTCTTTATTATGCCGTTTTTAGTCATGAATATAAGATACCCTTCATCTTCAAACTCCTTTATGGGTATTACAGCATTTACTGCTTCATTCTTATCCAATTGAAGGAGATTTACCAATGCAGTTCCTTTAGCCTGTCTTCCTGCCTCAGGAATTTCATATGCTTTCAGCCTAAACATTCTACCCTTATTGGTAAAGAATAACAACTGATTATGTGTTGATGTAATAAACAGATGTTCAACAAAATCATCCTCTCTTGTCTGAAGAGCGGTGATTCCTTTTCCTCCCCTTCTTTGGCTCTTATAGGTATCTGCTGGAAGCCTCTTTATATAGCCAAAGTGGGTAAGCGTTACTGCAACCTCTTCCTCCTCGATGAGATCTTCTTCATTAACCTCTTCAACAGAATGAGTTATCTTGCTTCTTCTCTTATCCGCATATGTTTTCTTTATTTCCAAAAGTTCCTCTTTTATTATATTGGAAACCATAAGCTCACTGGCTAATATGGATTTATAGTATTCAATGTCCTTTATCAAACCAAGATACTCTTCTTCAATCTTTTCTCTTTCCAAACCTGTGAGGCTCTTTAATCTCATTTCTGCAATGGCAGTGGCTTGTTCCTCAGATAATCCAAATCTTGCCATCATTCTTTCTCTGGCTTCATTTACTGTTTTTGAACTTCTTATGATATTGATGATTTCATCTATATGGTCCAGAGCAATTTTCAAACCCTCTAATATATGAGCTCTTTCCTCTGCTTTTCTTAAATCATACTGGGTTCTTCTAATTATTATTTGTCTCTGATGATCGATATATTTTTGAATCATTTCCTTCAGGTTCATAACCTTTGGTTGACCATTATCCAAAGCCAGCATGATTATGCTGAAGGCGCTTTGCATTTGAGTATGTTTATATAATAGATTCAATACTATATTGGCATTGGCATCTCTTTTTAACTCAATTACAATTCTCATTCCTTCTCTGTCAGATTCATCCCTCAGATCAGAAATACCTTCAATTTTTTTCTCTTTTACAAGATCTGCAATCTTTTCAATAAGATTAGCCTTGTTTACCTGATATGGAATCTCAGTGACAACTATTCTTTGTCTGTTGCCGAACATGCTTTCAATCTCTGCTTTAGCTCTTACTACTACCTTTCCTCTTCCGGTAGCATAGGCCTTTCTTATTCCATCCTTTCCCATTATCAATGCACCAGTTGGAAAATCAGGACCTTTTATGTGTTTCATCAACTCTTCTAATTCTATATCCGGATTATCTATGGTAGCAATAATTCCATCTATAACTTCTCCTAAATTATGAGGAGGAATTGATGTTGCCATACCAACAGCGATTCCATTGCTTCCATTGACAAGCAGGTTTGGAAATTTAGAAGGCAGCACAGAAGGTTCCTTCAAGCTTTCATCATAGTTTGGAACAAAGTCTACAGTTTCTTTATTAATGTCTTTAAGCATCTCCATAGCTATTTTGGACATTCTTGCTTCCGTATAACGCATTGCTGCGGCACTATCTCCATCTATGGATCCAAAGTTTCCGTGGCCGTCAATAAGAGTATATCTATAATTAAAATCCTGTGCCATTCTAACCATAGTATCATATACGGCAGCATCTCCATGGGGATGGTATTTACCTAAAACTTCACCAACTGTAGTAGCTGATTTTCTGTGAGGTTTATCAGGAGTGAATCCTAGGGAATGCATAGCATATAAAATACGTCTGTGTACAGGTTTCAGTCCGTCCCTTACATCTGGTAGAGCTCTTTGTACGATAACACTCATGGCATAATCTATAAAGGAATTTTTCATCTCATCTTCTATATTAACGTATAATAGATTTCCCTCTTTATTTTCCAAAATATACACCTCCTTCAGTTATATTACAATTAAATGAATTTTGACCATAATACTATAATTATAAATCTATGAAAGATTTTTGTCCAATTAAGATTATAGCCATGTATTCCTAATATTATTACCCATAATCATTTCAAAAAATCATCTAAAACAATAATATAGGCAACCTCTTTAATTATGGTGGGTTACCTATATTATAAATTAAAAATTAATTCTTGTCCCGTCCATCATTCATTTGATGGGATTTATTCAACATTAAAAGGCAGGAATTACTGCACCCTCATATTTTTCTTGAATAAAACTCTTAACTTCAGTACTGTTTAGAGCCTTAGCCAACTCTTTCAGTTCTTGCCTACTTTCATCCCCCTGCCTTATGACCAATATATTGGCATATGGGGAGCTTCCATCTTCTATTATCAATGCATCTCTAATTGGATTCAAACCAGCAGGAATCGCAAAGTTAGTGTTGATTATTGCAGCATCCACATCTTCCAAAACCCTTGGCAATTGTGCAGCCTCAACAGCTTCAAATTTAATATTTTTTGGATTTTCTACTACATCCAATTCTGAAGAAGTAATTGATCCTCCATCCTTTAACTTGATAATCCCATTGGCCTGAAGCAATAGCAAAGCCCTTGCATTATTTGTTGCATCATTTGGAATTGCTATTGTACTTCCATCTTTCAATTCACTTATGTTTTTAATTTTCTTAGAATATAATCCTAAAGGTTCTACATGGACTTTTGCTAATGATACAAGATTTAAACCTCTTTCTGTATTGAAATTGTCAAGATAGGGTTGATGTTGGAAGAAGTTTGCATCTATTTCTTTATCTGCTAAGGCTGTGTTAGGCTGAACATAATCATCAAACACAACAATTTCTAGTTTTATACCTTTTTGTTCCAATATGGGTTTAACAACTTCCAGTATTTCTGCGTGAGGCACAGGAGTTGCTCCAACTTTTAATACTCCTTCTGCTTTCTCTTCTCCACCTGTAGCTACCGCTACAGATTCAGATTCTTTTGGCGAACAGCCAACAAACAATACACTAAGTACAGCTGCTAAAGCTAATGACAATATCCTTTTCATCATTAACATCCTTTCTTTTTTCGGTTTATTTTTCCCTTTCAGTTGGCCGGGCTGAAAGGAAAGAAAATATATGAATAATTATCGATAATTATTTTCAGACTTTTTTATATCTATCTTAAAAGTTTTCTATAAATCCTTGTTCCAATATCCTGGATTACCTGAACCATCAAAATTAAAACAATTACCGTCCCTATCATCACATCTTTTTGGAATCCCTGATAACCATATCTTATGGCCAGATTTCCCAATCCTCCACCTCCAATAACTCCTGCCATGGCGGAATAACCTATGAGATTTATTATGGTAAGAGTTATTCCTGATGCAATGGAAGGCAAAGCTTCCGGAATCATAACCTTAAACACTATTTGCTTAACATCAGCTCCCATGGATAGGGCTGCTTCAATTATTCCAGGGCTTATCTCCTTTATGGCTGTTTCCACAAGCCTTGCTACAAAAGGTATAGCCGCGATGGTCAATGGTACAATGGCTGCTGTGGTACCTATCCTCTTTCCAACTATGATTTTTGTTAGAGGGAATACAGCAATCATCAATATTATAAATGGAAAAGACCTGGTTATATTTATCAGACCATTTAGTATCCTGTTCAAGTATTTCCTTTCCCATATGCTTCCTTCTTCAGATATAGCCGTGATAATACCCAAAGGCATTCCAAATATAACAGAAAAAAATGTGGATGCCAGTACCATATAGAGGGTTTCACAAAGAGGTATAGGCATTAAAAGTATTACTTTTTTTATTGATTCAATCAGAACTTCCATTATATTTCAACTCCTCCACAATTAAACCTTCACCTTTTAAAAAATTGATGGCATCATCCACTTTTTCAACATTTCCTCTAAGACCTACAACAAGGTTTCCATAAATTCTTCCTTGTATTCTGTTCATTTGCCCTGAAAGTATATTTGCTTCCACATCAAATTTTTTGATTATCTTATATATCAAAGGTTCCTTTGCTTTGTGATCTAAAAACGTAATTCTCACTATTTCCATATCATCAGCGTCACCCAGAGTATTTTTGTCGATATTAAGGGACACATCCTTTACAAAGCTTTTTGTCACTTTATGATAAGGATTGGAAAATACATCATAGGTATTTCCTTCTTCCACTATTCTTCCATCGGATATTACAGCTACTTTATTGCATATTTCCTTGATAACCTCCATCTGATGGGTTATTATTACAATTGTAATTCCAAGAGTTTCATTTATATTCTTCAAAAGTTTAAGTATTGAAGCTGTGGTGTTTGGATCCAAGGCAGAAGTAGCTTCATCACAAAGAAGTATTTCAGGCTTTGTAGCCAATGCCCTGGCTATGGCTACCCTTTGCTTTTGACCTCCGCTCAATTGGCTTGGATAAGAAAATTTTTTATCCTTAAGCTCTACAAGATCCAATAGTTCATCTACTCTTTCTTCAATTTGCCTCTCATCATATTTCATTATCTTTAGCGGAAAAGCTATATTATCCCTGCAATTTCTCCTGCTCAACAGATTAAAGTGCTGGAATATCATACCTATATTTCTTCTCATGTCTCTCAACTCATTTTCATCAAGCTTTGTAATATCCCTATTATCAATAAAAATACTGCCTTCCGTAGGCTCTTCCAGCCTATTTATACATCTTATGAGAGTGGATTTTCCTGCTCCGCTTAAACCTATGATGCCGAAAATATCTCCCTTCTCAATTCTAAGATTAATATTCTTCAATGCCTCTGTATTGCCGTCACTACACGAATATGTTTTATAAAGGCCTTTTATAGTGATCATCTTATTGCCTCCTCAAGCTGTTTCTAATTTGGAAAATAAAAAATCCCTCAATAGATAAAAGAGGGATATCGCCTCTCTTATCTTTCAGCTAACGCTGCTGGAATTAACACCGATGCATTCGAATGAGAATGCCGGTTGTCGGGCTTCATTGGGCCAGTCCCTCCGCCTCTCTGGATAAGAGCATATTATTAAATTCTTAATAAACAAAAACTCTTCTGAAAAACAGAAGAGAATAAATTCTTTTCTATCTTTCAGCTAATGCTGCTGGAATTGACACCGATGCATTCGAATGAGAATGCCGGTTGTCGGGCTTCATTGGGCCAGTCCCTCCGCCTCTCTGGATAGAATCAATATTAATTTTAGTTATAAGTATAGTACCTCAATACCATAATGTCAATAGAAATTTTTTTAATGTTTAAGCCAGCATCAACCGATCGCTTAATATATCCGACTTTTCTTTATCTCTAAATAATGCCATAAGCTTCTCCGGGGTCAGGCCTTTCTTTTCGTCTCCTTTTATATCCAATATAATTTTACCTCTATGCATCATTATAAGCCTGTTTCCCATAGCTATTGCCTGCTTTAAATTATGAGTCACCATAAGTGTTGTTATCTTCTTTTCCAGCACTATTTTATCAGTTAACTCAGAAATTGTTTCACAAGTTTTAGGATCCAATGCTGCCATATGTTCATCGAGCATTAAAAGGCATGGATTGGATATGGTAGCCATAAGAAGAGCCATGGCTTGCCTCTGTCCTCCCGACAATAATCCAACATTTACATCCAACTTATTTTCTAGACCTAATCCTAATTTTGATAGTGCTTCCTTTATATCAGGTATTTTTTTCTTGTCTACTCCCCAAGATAAGCCATATCTTTTATTCTTGCTATGAGCTAAAGCTATATTTTCCAAAACCGTCATCGATGGCGCCGTGCCCATCTTAGGGTCTTGAAATACCCTCCCTACAAGTCTGCTGATTTTGTATTCTGGCATGTTTGTTATTTCTTCTCCATTCAGAATTATGGAACCTTCATCACAAGGTATAGATCCTGAAATAATATTCAAAAGAGTGGACTTTCCCGCACCGTTACTGCCTATAATGGTTATGAAATCGCCTTTTTCTACACTAAGATGCAATCCCTCAAATACTTTGTTCTCATTTATGGTGTTTTTATTAAATGTTTTATGCAGATTTTGAATGTGTAACAGTCTTCACACCTCCAAACCTTAAATTATTCTTAAATTTCATGTTCAATCCTCTATTATAAGCTGCCAAAGCAACTATAACTATCATAGATGTAATAAGTTTAAGATCCTTAGGATCCATACCAATTCTCAAAGCTGTCGCAATGCTGCCCTGGTACAATAAAGATCCTAACAATGGACATGCGGTTCTTAATTTTACAGGTAATGCTTTCAAAATGGATTCGCCCATTATTATTGAAGCCAAGCCCATGACTATTACACCGCTTCCCATGCCAATGTCTGAAAAGTGCTGGTACTGGGCCATAACAGATCCTGATAAAGCCACCAAACCATTTGAAATCATTATTCCTATAATTTTTATCTTACCTATATCCACTCCCATGGATGTGACCATATTATGATTGTCACCGGTAGCCTTTAATATAAAACCAAATTTTGTCCTAAACAAAAGCTCAAGAATCACTTTTACTATGACAACCAATGTCAATATAACCAATAGGGAAGGAATATTGTAAGAAAAAATAGTCCTCTCGTTATAAAAGGGCGTATTTGATTTACCCATTATTCTGAGGTTTATTGAATATAACCCAATCATTACCAGTATTCCGGATAACAGATTTGTTATACGGAATTTTACATGAAGCATTCCCGTTACAAAACCTCCAGCCATACCAGCTCCTAATGAAAGAAGGCATGTTGCTACTGGACTGGTACCATTTATCAAGAGCACCGCTGTTACTGATGCACCTAAAGGAAATGTACCGTCAACAGACAAATCTGGGAAATCCAATATTTTATATGTTATATATACCCCAAATGCCATTATGGAAAATAAAAGACCTTGTTCCAATACTCCCATTAAGAAACTTATCATCTTGCTCCACCGCCTTTTATTACCTCAGCTCTTTCCATCAAATCCTGAGGTATTGATATGTTAAGTTTCTCTGCTGTCATGGCATTTATGGTAAGAGTAGTATCTTTTATCGTTGTTATAGGCATGTCATGAGTCTTAGATCCATTTAGAACCTCAACTGCCATCAACCCAGTCTGAAAACCGAGCTTGTAATAATCTATTCCTTCCGTAGCAATGGCTCCGCCTTCAACATGACCCTTCTCCGAACCTACAACAGGTACTTTCCTTTCCATACATTTTTCAGATATTATTGCAATAGCTGAAGCTACCAGATTATCTGTAGGAACATAAAGCACATCAATTTTGCTTGCAAGAGAATCAAGCACCTGAGGCACTTCATTTGTATTAGTCACACCTTTGGTTATTATTTCAAAACCGAATTTATCTGAAAGCTTTTTTGCCAGATCAACTTGTATCTCAGAGTTTCTTTCGCTGGTATTGTATATGATTCCTATGTTTTTTGCATCAGGTATCAATCTTTTTAATAGTTCAAACTGCCTTTCCATAGGAGCTGCATCGCTTGTGCCTGTCACATTTGTCTCCGGTTTGCCCAATGATTTTGCCAATCCTGCATCTACAGGATCTGTTACTGCTGTTATAAGTATAGGTATTTCTTTAGTAGCGTTAAAAGCAGCTTGGGCTGCAGGAGTTGCAATGGCAAATATCATATCTTTTTTATTGCTTGCAAAATTCTGAGCTATAGTCTGAGCAGTAGGAAAATCACCTTGGGCATTTTGGAAATCTATCCTGATATTTTCACCATCTTCAAAGCCCTTTGAAGCCAATGCATCAATAAAACCTTGTCTTGCTGAATCCAAAGCCGGGTGCTCGACTATTTGAATTATTCCAATTTCTATGAAATTGCTCGGTTGAATTGTGGATTCCCGTTCCTGATTATTTCCGATTGCTGATGTATTGACACATCCGGACAATAATGAAATGATGAATAAAAGAATCACAAAAAGAACTGAAGATTTTTGTTTTACTACCATGCTACCATCCTCCATATTTTTGATTAAATTATTGTGTTGTATTAAAAAACTGATCCTGATAGATCAGTTTTTAGACAAAACATACTGTAAACTACCATTCTACCAAACTACAATCCATATGATGATATGGCTTCCAATAGAAAACCATAATGCTGTCCATTGATAACATTAATAAATATGAATATGATTCTATAAGAATTCCATTAAATTGTCAATAGTTTATTATGTATAAAGTTTATTTAAGCTCAGGTATAGCCCTATGGGCCAATGCTATAACCACATCGTTTAAATAGAGTAAACCTATACTCATAAATATGCATATGCTTAAATGTTCTCCAGATCTGGCTATGCCTATTTTACCGCCTATACTATATCCGTTTGCTTTCATGCTTATTTGCCCTAAAACTTCCCTTGTTGCCCCTGCAACAGCTCCTTCATGGACATGACATTCCGTTATTATGCCGCTTCTTTTAGCTGCTACAACTGCCCTCTCAATTATTTTAGGAATAGAAGAATTGAAATCACCGCCTATATCTACTGCAACACCCAATATTTTTCTGCTTTTAAGCTCCTTTATTATGGCTTCTTCTGAAGCCCTTGAAGATATGGCAAGATTTATAGCTGCCTTAGCCACATCAGAACTATCATATGCCATGATACTACCTCCATTTATTTTCAAATGTATATAAGTTTAGTTTATAGTATTTCATATAAAAAATAAATAAAAAAGGTTTCTGAAAATGAAGTGCTCCCTGTCAAGTAGACAGTGGAAAAATAAAAAACTAACTATGACGTCAACCAACAATTTTGGTTGGCGTCATTTTTATACAGCCTGATTCATCAGATATTGTCTGTATTCCATTGGGGTCATGCAATTTAATCTTCTCTGATAACGATGGTTATTGTAATAATCTATGTAATCGATGACTGATGCTTCCAGTTCATCGTAAGAATTGAATCTTTTTAAATGGTACATTTCAGATTTCAGCATCCCCCAGAATGCCTTCATTGGCCCATTATCTATGCAGCGGGATACACGTGACATGCTCTGAATCATTCCTGCATCATCCAGCTTTTTCTTAAATGCTTTTGTTGTATATTGAAAGCCTCTGTCACTGTGAAATATAGGTTTTGCATTTTGATATTTCTCATGAGCAATATCAAATGTCCTAAATACCAGTTCATTATTATTTGAGTACCCAAGCACAAAGGATACAACGCTTTTATCACCAAGATCCAGTATTGCACTAAGATAAGCTTTATTGTTAACACCATATTTCATTTCAGTCACATCAGTAAGCCACTTCTTACCGAATGTATCTGCATAAAATTCTCTGTTTAGTATATTTTCTGCAGTAATTTCAAGTGTTGATCTGATGTAACTCTTTCTTTTTTTTGCGACACACAGACTTTAAGTTGAGTATTCTCATAAGCCTATAGATTTTCTTGTTGTTTACATGGAAATCGTTTTCTCGGTTCAACTTGATTGTCATCTGCCTATATCCCAAAATACCATTTTTCTCTTAGTACGCATCTTTGATTAGAGGTAGTAGAATCTTATTAAATTGTTCATTATTGCTTTCTTTTCTATTAAGCCATTTGTAATATGATGAACGTTGTATTCCTGCTAAATCACATAACTCTGTGATTGGGTATGCCTTAGTATTATGAAGTTCTTGTATAGTCAGATAAATAGTTTCATACATTACCTGGCTTAGTACTGCCCCCTTTCTACCTCGTTGAGTTTTTTTAGGAAATCTATTTCCATTTGCTTTCTACGATTTTCAGCTTCAAGCAGTTTGTTTTGTACCCTTAGCTTCTCCTGTTCGGACATTTCATTCTCATTTTTTCTCTTTCCTCTTTTATCCTGCAGGGCTTCAACACCGCCGCTTTTATACTTATTTGTCCATGTATAAACCTGCTGGTAAGATACTTGATATTTCTGAGCTGTCTCATCATAGTTATTCTTTTGAAACATTGATTTTGATCGCAATCCGTATTTCTTACATATATCTGACTGAGAGCAATAGCCAGCCAGATAGTCTTTTACAGCTTTTTCTTTCAATTCTGCAGGATAACTAGAATTCTTATTTTTAGTATTTAGTACTTCAATACCTAAGGATTGATAATTGCGAATCCATTGTCTCAAAGCTGTATTACTTATTCCAATCAAAGAAACAGTATGCGTAATGGAATCTTTTCCTTCTATACATCTAAGAACATATTTAAGTTTCTCATTTGTTGAAAATTTATTTTTTCCTCTCATAAAAATATACTCCTACTTGTAGTACACAGTTTTTATTATTTAAACTGTCTACCACAAGGGGAGCATATCAAAATCTCAGAAACCTTAAAATCATATATCTAAATTTCTTACATACTTGGCATTTTCTTCAATAAACTCTCTTCTTGGTTCTACTTTATCACCCATAAGAATAGTAAATATTTCATCAGCTGCCACTGCGTCTTCCAAAGATACCCTAAGCATAGTTCTTGTCTCAGGATTCATGGTAGTATCCCAAAGCTGCTCAGGATTCATTTCTCCAAGACCTTTGTATCTCTGTATGCTTATGTTATCTCTTCCTATCTGGTTTAATAACTTTTCCAGTTCTTTATCGCTATAAGCGTAATAATCCTTTGGTTTGCCTTTACCTGTTTTTCTTACCCTGTACAACGGAGGCTGAGCTATATATACATATCCTGCTTCCAAAAGAGGCCTCATATATCTGTAGAAGAATGTAAGCAATAATGTTCTTATATGAGCACCATCAACGTCCGCATCTGTCATAAGAATTATTCTGCCATATCTCATTTTTTCGATATTGAAGTCATCACTTATGCCGGCACCAAAGGCTGTAATCATGGCTCTTATCATTTCGCTTGATAAAATTCTGTCTAATCTTGCTTTTTCAACGTTCAATATTTTACCTCTCAGAGGCAATACAGCCTGGAATCTTCTGTCTCTGCCTTGCTTTGCAGAACCTCCCGCAGAATCTCCCTCTACTATGTAGATTTCACACAAGGAAGGATCCTTCTCAGAGCAATCTGCAAGCTTCCCCGGCAATGTGGTGCTCTCTAAAGCAGTTTTTCTTCTTGTAAGCTCTCTTGCTTTTCTCGCAGCTTCTCTTGCTCTGGATGCAGTAATGGCCTTTTCTATAATGGTCTTTGCAATAGATGGATTTTCTTCCAAAAATGCTTCTAATGCTTCGAATATAATGCTGTCTACTATTCCTCTTACTTCAGGATTTCCTAGCTTTGTTTTTGTCTGCCCTTCAAATTGGGGGTTTGGAATCTTTACGCTTAACACTGCCGTTAAGCCTTCTCTTGCATCCTCACCTTGAAGATTTGATTCGTTATCCTTAAGAAACTTATATTTCCTTGCATAATCATTTATTGCCTTTGTAACAGCATTTTTTAATCCGATGGCATGGGTACCGCCTTCAACAGTATTTATATTGTTAGCAAAAGTATATATATTTTCATTGTAACTATCGTTGTATTGAATAGCTGCTTCTACTATAATATCATCTTTGGTGGCTGAAACATATATGGGCTCCGGATACAGAACTTCTTTATTCTTGTTCAAAAACTGAACAAAGGAAACTAATCCTCCGTCATACTGATAAACTCTTACTGTGTCTGTTCTTTCATCTTTCAGAGTTATCTTTATCCCCTTGTTGAGAAAAGCCATTTCTCTAAGCCTATGTTCCAATATGTCAAAATTGTATTCCAACTCATCAAATATCTGTCCATCGGGTTTAAATGTAATCTTTGTACCTGTTGAATCAGCTTCCCCTATAACCTTAAGCTCTGTTACAGCTTTTCCTCTTTCATATCTTTGATAAAATATTTTTCCTTCTCTTTTTACTTCTACTTCAAGATACTCAGAAAGAGCATTAACTACAGATACGCCAACACCATGCAAACCTCCTGATACCTTGTATCCTCCACCGCCAAATTTGCTTCCCGCATGGAGTACCGTCAAAGCCACTTCTACTGCAGGCTTTTTCAATTTTGGATGTATTCCTACGGGAAAACCCCTACCGTCATCAATATTGGTTACAGAATTATCCTTATGGATTATAACCTCAATATTTTTACAAACTCCTACCAAAGCTTCGTCAATGCTGTTATCTACAACTTCCCATACAAGGTGATGAAGCCCCTTGCTTCCAGTACTTCCTATATACATTCCAGGTCTCTTTCTTACCGCTTCAAGACCTTCCAATACTTGTATCTGTTCAGCTTCATACTGCTGATTTTGCTTTTTTTCTGCCATTAAAATTCCCCCTGTATTATCTACTTTAATGAAACATCATTAAAAAAACCTGATCTCTTATGAAGAGTAGCAGATGATATGGGAGATAAATAAATAATAGTCTTATTATCTCTTTCAGATAGAACAAATGATTTTGGTGCATCATTTGAAATATTAACTATAAAACCTTCATCATCTGCTGTTTTAAGAAATTCCTTTGTATTGCTGGAAGTAATACTTGACTCTATATCCATAATTGCTATTATATCCTTAATAGGAATTACTACATCCCCTCCGAGATGAACAAACATAAACAGTTCCTCCCCTTATTATAACCTTTTATTTACTCACTGTATACTTTTCCACTTTTTACATAAAAAACTTTATATCCAGACTTGTCCCCTAAATATAAATTTTCATATTCAGTGCATGTAAGAATTACTTGCACATTTTTTATGAATGAAATTAAAAAACCCTGCCTGGTTTTATCTAATTCAGAAAAAACATCATCAAGCAGTAAAATTGGCATAGATCCAATTTCATCTTTTATATAATCCATTTCTGAAATCTTCAAAGATAATAGTGCAGATCTTTGCTGACCTTGGGATCCATAGTTTCTAACTTCTTTATCATTAATATATAGATTAAGCTCATCTCTATGGGGTCCATAATTAGTGGTACCTCTCTTGATATCTACAGCTCTTGATTCCGTAATCTTTTTTTCAAAGGCTTCTTTTATATCTTTAATATCATGTTTATTTTCAGCTACAGAAGGCATATATCTTAAGTGAAAGTTTTCTCTGCCTCCTGACAGTTCCTTATTAATTTCCCATGCTTTCTTATCTATTTCACTTATGAATAATTGCCTTTCTAAAATAATCTTAGAGCCATAGTCTACTAATTGATTATCCCATATGTCCAAATATTTTTCTATTGAATTATTTTTATCACTGCTCAATAAAATATTTCTTTGAGCTAAAACCTTTAGATACTGACTAAGGTTATAGTAATATTTAGGTTTTGTCTGAGATAATATGGAATCAATAAACTTTCTTCTTTCCGATGGCCCTTCCTTTATTATTTTCATATGATCAGGAGAAAAAATAACAGTATTTAGCTTACCGATTATATCGCTCAACTTATCCAATCTAATGTCATTTACTTTTATCTGCTTTTTTTGATTTCTCTTGAGCATATAATCGATATCATATTGGAAATCTTCTTTTTTGAATCGAATTCGTATGCGAGTATCATTTTCATCCCATTTAACCAGTTCATTATATTTATTGGTTCTATGGGATTTACCCATGGTGAGCAAATAAACTGCTTCTACAATATTGGTTTTGCCTTGAGCATTTTCACCATAAAATATATTTAAACCCGGATCCAATTCTATATACTGTTCACTATAATTTCTGAAATTCAGTAAGTATATGCTCTCTATATTCAATAAAAGCACTCCCTGACAGTTATACTATCTTATATTTGCGCCCGTCTATCTCAATTACATCATCAATTCTCAGCTTTTTTCCTCTTGCTGTTTCTACTTCACCATTAACCATGACCTTTCCTTCCGCTATGATATTCTTTGCTTCTCCACCGGTGTTCACCAATCCTGCAAATTTAAGAAACTGGTCAAGTTTTATATATTCTGTTTCTATTTTTATTTCCAACAAATCTTTCACCTTCTTTTATCTTCTTCGCACAGGCAATACTAAATATAAGAACTCGGAATCATTAAGAGGTTTGATTATACTTGGGCTGACGCTTGTTGTAAACTCTACTGCAATATCTTCTTTATTTATAACCTTTAATGCATCCATTAAATACTTTGGATTAAAAGCTATTTCAATATCATCACCAGTTTTGGATATGTTCAATTGCTCATGAACATCTCCGTTATCGCTGTTTGATTTAATGTTCATAACATCATCATATATCTCAAACTTGATACTGTTATTGGAATCTTTAGCAAACAATGCCGCTCTATCGCATGCATCCAATAGACTATCCTTCTTTAAGACTATTTTTGTTTTGTATTCAGTAGGAAGCAACTGCTTATAATTTATGAACTCACCTTCAAGAAGCCTTGAAGTAACGGTTGTATCTCCTATATGGAATAGTATTTGATTTTTTGAAATAAAAATATTAACCGGATCTTCATTATCATTTAATATTTTCCCTATTTCTACCAAAGTCTTTCCCGGGATTACTGCCTTAAAGTTCTCATCATTTAAAGCGCTTGCCACCCTAACAGCCATTCTAAATCCATCAAGGGCCACCATGGTTACTTGATTTCCATTTACTTCCATCAAGACTCCCGTCAAGATAGGCCTTATTTCATCATTGGAAACAGCTACGATGGTTTGCTTTATCATTTCCTTAAGCATTGAACTAGTCAAGCTCAATCCCTTATCCCTGCTTACAGTAGGAAGTTCAGGAAATTCTTCTGTGGACAGAGATAATACTTTGAATTCAGAATTTTCACTCTTTATGTGGATAAAGTTATCTCTGGTTTCAATTTCTATATCTGAATCAGGGAGCTTTCTTACTATTTCTCCAACTATTTTTGATGAAACTACCATACTTCCTTGTTCTATAACATCTACATTTGATGTGGTTTCAATTCCCATTTCAAGATCTGTTGAAACAAGGGTTAATTTTCCGTTCTTTGCTTGAAATAAAATGCCTTCCAGTATTGGAAGAGTTGTTTTAGAAGGCACTGCTTTTTGAACAATATTTATGCTTTCCAACAACGTGGATTTGTCTGTTATTATTCTCATTTGTGGATAACCTCCGTTTTTTTCTGATTTATTAAATATATAAAATATATTACTAGTAATAGTAATAGGGGTTGTTAATTTGTTAAAAAGTAATGGAAACAAGTATATAACTTAATTTTAGCTGTTGATAGATTGTTGAAAAGTAAATAGTATCTATGGCATATCTTTTTGTAGATATTTTTGAGAATATAAATATCAACAGCTTATAATCAGTTTATCAACAACTTATTAAGTACTTTCGATCTTTTTTATAAGATCGTTTATTATATTTTTTAGTTCAGGGTCTATTTCAATATCAGATGATATTTTATCGCAAGCATGCATTATAGTGGTGTGGTCCCTTCCAAACTCTTCACCAATCTTTGGAAGAGAAAGGTCAGTCAATTCACGGCATAGATACATTGCAATCTGTCTGGGATATACGATGGATTTTGTTCTTTTTTTTGCATTAAATTCTTCTATTTTAATATTGAAGTACTCGGCCACCTTTTCCTTTATCAAAGTTGGAGTAATAAATTTAGGTTTCGAGTTGGATATTATATCTTTTAAAGCTTCAGCTGCCAGCTCTTCATTTATTTCCCTGTTGGTAAGGGATGAATATGCAACTATTCTGATCAATGCACCCTCAAGTTCTCTTATGTTTGATAAAATCTTTTTAGCTATATATAGAAGCACATCGTCAGGTACTACAAGATTTTCAAGCTTGGCTTTTTTCTTTAATATAGCAATTCTGGTTTCTAAGTCAGGAGGCTGAATATCTGCAATAAGCCCCCATTCAAATCTTGATCTAAGCCTGTCCTCAAGAGTTGGGATTTCCTTTGGAGGTCTATCACTGGATATGATTATTTGCTTGTTTGCTTCATATAATGAATTAAATGTATGGAAAAATTCTTCCTGAGTTCTTTCTTTACCCGCAATGAATTGAATATCGTCAATCAGCAGTATGTCAATATTTCTGTATTTGTTTCTGAATTCAATATTCCTATCGTCTCTGATTGAGTTTATCAATTCATTTGTAAAGGTTTCGGAAGATACATACACTACTTTTGTTTTTTTATTTTGATTTAAAGCATAATGGCCAATTGCATGCATGAGATGGGTTTTCCCTAATCCAACACCGCCGTATATAAATAGAGGATTATAAGCCTTTGCCGGAGATTCAGCTACTGCAACAGAGGCAGCATGAGCAAGCCTGTTGCTGTTTCCGACGACAAAGGTATCAAAGGTGTATCTGGGATTTAGGGAAGTATTTACCAATTCTTCTGTTTCTTTTTTACCTGTAGCATTGTCATAATTTTGAATATCAGCTTCTGTCTCATTTACTGTCAGTTTGATGTCAATATTTTTTGAAGTTACTTGTTTTAGAGCATTTTTTATAAGAGTAGCATATCTGGTTTCAATGATTCCCTTTGTAAAATCATCAGGGACATGGAAAATAATCATATCGTCTTTGATTAATATTGGTGTTATAGATTTTAGCCAAGTATTGAAACTCACTTCTGTCAGTTCTACTTTAATAATATCAAGTGTTTTATCCCAAATTTCAAAATTCTGGGGGTTCATTTCCATCCTCCTCATAGTGTATATTAAAACAATGCTAACTTATCAAAAGCTATTGTGTATAAAATATTGATAAAATGTTAATATAATATTTAAAATGTTATTTGTCCACAAATTGGGCAAAAAAAATATTAACAAAATCCACTAGTTGGTTAAAATTGATTTCATTAGATTATAGACTAAATTATAAAAATTAATACACAAAATATATTAGTTATACACAGATTTATACACATGTTGTGAATAAAATAATTAAATCAAAAAGTTATACACAATTATAGATTTATATTAGCAAATAAAAAAGGGGAATTCAATTGGATTTTGAAAGTTATCCACAGGAAGTAAATATATATTTGACATGGATGAGTGTTTGATTCATCTTAAATTTCTTGACAGTAAATATTAATATATATATAATTTTAGTGTACGGTGGCGTATTATGCTTAATATGCATATTGATATACAGATAATCGTTGGGGGGTGTAGCAGTGCTTAGAACTTATCAACCTAAGAAGAGACAACGAAAAAAAGTTCATGGATTTAGACAAAGAATGAGTACTTTGAATGGCAGAAACGTTTTAAAGAGAAGAAGAAGAAAAGGTAGAAAGAGATTAACAGTATAAGGCCGCTTATTGTGGCCTTTTTCTCTACATGCCTCAATTGTGGAGGAACACTATGAAAGTCCCCGAAAAAATAAAGAAAAATTACTTGTTCAAAAAAGTTTATTCAAAAGGGAAATATTATGCTGAGAGCTGCTTGGTGCTTTATGTTTTAAAAAATAATGAAGATACTAATAAAGTAGGATATTCAGTTAGCAAAAAAATAGGAAATAGCGTAAAAAGAAATCGTGTTAAGAGATTGATGAGAGAGAATTTTAGAAAAATAAGTGATAAAATAAAACCAGGATATCTCATTGTATTTACAGCAAGGCCGAAGAGCAGTGAAGCAAGTTATTATGACATTGAAAGAGAAATGATAAACGCTGTGAAAAGGGCCAGGCTCTTTAAGGAAGATGTTGAATAATGAAACATGCAATTATATTTTTAATAAGAGCATACCAATTGATTATATCCCCCATAAGCCCGGGAAAGTGCCGATTTATACCTACATGTTCCAATTATACCCTTGAAGCAGTGAAGAAATATGGGAGTATAAAAGGTACATTTTTGGGAATAAAGAGAATATTGAAATGCCATCCATTTAACCCGGGAGGATATGATCCTGTACCATAATTTATTGGATTTTGCCTTAAAGACTGTTGTCCTAGTGGTATATCATTTTGAAATAGTATTAGTCTAATTATAGGGGGAGATGTTTTGTTAGATGTAATATCCAGACCATTTGGTGCGCTACTGAAGATCATATTCGATTTTACAGGAAGCTATGGCTATGCCATAATAATATTTACTATCCTAACTAGAATTTTGTTGTTGCCTATCAATATCAAACAAACTCAATCAACTAAGATAATGAATGAGCTTAACCCAAAAATAAAAGAAATTCAAAATAAGTACAAAAATAATCCTGAGAAGATGAATGAAAAGCTATTGGAGTTATATAAGGAGCATAATTATAATCCTGCTTCTGGTTGTTTACCGCTTCTTATACAGTTTCCCATTATTATAGCTTTATTTGGTGTTCTGCAAAATCCTACTAAGTTTGTGTTTACTCCCGAAGAATTTGATGCTATAGCTAAAAGCTTCTGGTGGCTGGCAGACTTAGGAAAACCGGACCAGTTGTATATTCTTCCTGTATTATCAGCTGCTACGACTTATTTACAAACTACTATGATGTCAGCGAAAGGTAATGTAGATCCTTCAATGAAGAGCATGAGTATTATAATGCCACTGATGATTGGATGGTTTACTTTAAAGTTCCCCTCTGGAATAGCTTTGTATTGGGTAATCGGTAACATATTTACTATAGTGCAGCAGTATATTATGACCAGGATGACCTTTGGTCATAAGGGAGGCGAAAATTAAATGAGATGGGTAGAGAAGACGGCAAAAACTATTGAAGAAGCGGTAGAGCTGGCTTTGCAGGAATTAAATATATCTAAGGATAAAGTAGATATAGAAATATTGGAACAACCTAGCAAAGGATTGTTTGGAATATTAGGGAGCAGGCTTGCTAAAGTAAAGGTTACAGTAAAGGAAGAGAAAAAAGAAGAATTTCCTGTAAAAGAAGAAGCGCTTGCACAAGAGAAAACAACTACCATAAGTAAAAAGCATGATGATAAGAAAGAAGAAAAAGAAGTTGCCTATAAGTTTCTGAGAGATGTTCTCAATGCTATGGATATTAAATCAGAAATAAAGATAAAATATACAGATGCAGGACTTTATATAAACCTTATCGGTCCTAAAATGGGAATGGTTATCGGAAAAAGAGGGCAGACATTGGATTCTCTCCAATATTTAGTAAGCCTTGTTGTCAATAAGAATAATGGTAAAGATGATTATGTAAGAGTTGTGTTGGATACTGAGAATTACAGAAAAAAGAGGGAAGAGACTCTCGTAAGGCTTGCAAACAGGCTTGCTGACAGAGTGGCTAAGACAAGAAAGAAGGTCGAGCTGGAGCCCATGAATCCATATGAGAGAAGAATAATACATTCTACTTTGCAAAATCACCCTGATGTTTTTACATATAGCGAAGGGGAAGAGCCGAATAGGAAGGTTATTATAGCATGTAAGTAACCCAGTATGAAAATACTGGGTTTATAATATTTGAAAGAGGTGATAAGGTGCTGGATGATACTATTGCTGCCGTTGGTACTGCTCCGGGAGAGGCAGGTATAGGGATTATAAGGCTTAGCGGCAAGAGGTCGCAAGATATATTAGGGCAGATATTTAGAGGAAAAAAGGCAAAAGACGTCAATGAAATGCCATCAAGATATATGAGTTATGGTTTTATATATGATGAGGAAGGAAAGAAAATTGACGAAGTTCTAGCTGTAATCATGAGAGCACCATATTCCTACACCGGCGAAGATGTAGTTGAGATACACTGCCACGGAGGTGTCATATCCATAAGAAAAATTATGGAGCTTGTATTGAAAAAGGGAGCCAGATTGGCAGAAGCAGGAGAGTTTACCAAGAGAGGTTTCCTCAATGGAAGAATTGATCTGGCTCAGTCAGAGGCAGTAATCGATATAATAACGGCCAAAACCGATGAAGGTCTTGAAAACGCAGTAAATCAGCTGCAAGGGGAGTTATCACTGAAAGTAAAAGAAGTAATGGATAAGCTGATGTCTATGTTGGCACATATTGAAGCATCCATTGACTTTCCTGAGCATGATATAGAAGAAGTAACATCGGAGAATCTAAAATCTCAAGGTAATGAAGCCTTAGGCATACTTAAAGAGCTTCAAGATACTTATTATGAAGGAAAGATTCAAAGAGAAGGATTAAGCACTGCCATAATAGGAAGGCCCAATGTAGGGAAATCCTCATTGCTGAATTTACTTCTTAGGGAAAACAGAGCCATAGTAACTGACATACCAGGTACCACAAGAGATATAATTGAAGAATACCTTAATGTGAAGGGTGTTCTTATAAAACTCATAGATACAGCCGGATTGAGAGAGACAGAGGATGTTGTAGAAAAAATCGGTGTGGAGAAGACAAAGGAAGCTTTAAACAGAGCAGATTTGGTTATTTTTATAGTAGATGCTTCAAAAAAATTGACTGAGGAAGATATGGCAATAGCGTCCATGATAAAGCAAAAAAAGGTTATAGTGGCTGCAAATAAGATAGATGCAGGTATTGAAGCTGATTTGGAAGCATTGGGAGAGATATTCGATGGACATAATATAATAAAGATGTCCGTAAAGGATAAGAAAGGTATAGACCTATTGGAAGAAGCAATATATAATACTGCATACAGCGGAAATGTGAAAAGCAAATCCAGTGCCGTTGTATCAAATATAAGGCACAAATCTTTGATTGATAAAGCTGTAGATAGCATTGAGAAAGCTATGGAAGCAATAGATGAAGGTATACCTGTTGATCTGATATCTGTGGATATAAAAGATGCATGGAGATATTTAGGGGAAATAACAGGAGATACGGTGGAAGAGGACATTATTACTGAGATATTCAGTAGATTCTGTATAGGCAAATAGAAGTGGGTGATAACATGGAATATTACGCAGGAGAATATGATGTTATAGTAATAGGTGCCGGTCATGCAGGGTGCGAAGCTGCATTGGCATGTTCTAGAATGGGTTTGAAAACTCTTGTAACAGCGATAAATCTGGACAGCATTGCTATGATGGCCTGCAATCCGTCCATAGGAGGTCCTGCAAAAGGAAATCTGGTGCGGGAAATCGATGCATTGGGCGGAGAAATGGGTATAAATACAGATCATACGATGATTCAAATAAGGACACTCAATACAAAAAAAGGACCTGCGGTAAGAGCGTTTAGAGCTCAGGTTGATAAGAAGAGGTATTCCGAAAGGATGAAATGGGTTCTGGAAAATCAGGAGAATCTTTATATGAAACAGACTGAAGTGGTAGACATATTGACAGAAGAAGGAAAAGTAACAGGAGTCATAACCAATTTAGGTGCAAGGTATAGTTGTAAAGCAGCAATAGTGGCTACAGGAGTCTATTTGAATGGAAAAATTGTAATCGGCGATGTAAGTTATGAAGGGGGACCAAATGGCCTTTTCCCTGCTAAAGGATTATCAGAAAGTCTAAAAAAACTTGGCTTTGAATTGAGAAGGTTCAAAACGGGCACCCCTGCCAGAATTGATGGAAAGAGCGTTGATTTTAGCAAAATGATGGAGCAGCCCGGAGACGAAAACATGAAAGCATTTTCCTTTATGACAAAGGAAATAAACATAAAACAGAATAGTTGCTATTTAACCTATACAAACGAAACAACACATAAGATAATAAGGGACAATATACATAGATCACCTCTTTTCACAGGTGGTGTTGAAGGTGTAGGACCAAGGTATTGTCCGTCTATTGAGACAAAGATAGTGAATTTTCCTGATAGGGAAAGCCATCAGATATTTATAGAACCGGAAGGTATTAATACAAGGGAAATGTATGTTCAAGGAATGTCATCAAGTTTACCTGAGGATGTGCAGATAGATATGCTCAGATCCATAAAAGGTTTGGAAAACTGTGAGATGATGAGAACAGCATATGCTATAGACTATGACTGCATCAATCCGCAAGATCTTAAATTAACCTTGGAATCTAAGCACATAGAAGGTCTTTATTTTGCAGGACAGATTAACGGAAGTTCAGGTTATGAAGAAGCTGCAGCACAGGGAATTATGGCAGGTATCAATGCTGCATTGAAACTTAAGGGAAAAGAACCTTTCATATTGGATAGATCGGAAGCATATATAGGTGTACTTATAGATGATTTAGTAACGAAAGGTACCAATGAACCCTATAGAATGATGACGTCTAGAGCTGAATATAGATTGGTATTAAGGCAGGACAATGCGGATTTGAGGCTTACTCAGAAAGGTTATGATGTGGGACTTGTAACAGAAGAAAGATATAATGCTTTTATAAAGAAAAAAGAAAACATAGAAAATGAAATAGAAAGATTGAAATGTAAATCTATAAGTCCTGTTGATAAAGTAATAGAATATCTAAGAAAGTATAATAGTGCAGACATAAAGAGCGGAGTATCTTTATATGAACTCCTAAAGAGACCGGAGATAACATATGCTTCTTTGGCAGAAATTGACGAGGAGATGCCGGGGTTAAGTCCAGATGAAGCTGAAGAAGTAGAAATACTAATAAAATATGAGGGATATATTAAAAAGCAGCTTACTCAAATTGAGCAATTTAAGAAATTAGAAAACAGAAAACTTCATGATGATATAGAATACAATCAAATAAAGGGGCTTTCGTCAGAAGCCAGACAGAAGCTTTCGGAAATTCGTCCTTCAAACATAGGTCAGGCATCAAGAATATCAGGAGTGTCTCCTGCTGATATATCTGTGTTGCTGGTATATTTGGAACAGCTAAGAAGGAGATAGGTTTGGTATGAATAATGTGGATATGCTGAGAAATGGTTTTAAAGAACTTGATATAGATATTAATGAGGAAAAGTTGAGTAGGCTTTTGGAATTCAAAGACATTTTGTTGGAATGGAACGAAAAGATAAATCTTACTTCAATAACAGATGAGGAAGAAATATTTATTAAACATTTTATGGATTCAGCCACATGCCTTAGTACAGGATTGATAAAATCGGGTGACAAAATAATTGATATAGGTACAGGAGCAGGATTTCCAGGCTTAGTGCTAAAAATTTTAAAAGAAGATGTTAATATGACTTTGTTGGACTCCTTAAACAAAAGGATCATATATTTGAAGGAAGCTACAGATAAACTTGCTTTGGATAAAGTTGAATTAATTCATGGAAGAGCAGAAGAGTATGGTGCAAAAAAAGGATATAGAGAAGAATTTGATATAGCAGTATCAAGGGCTGTGGCTCCTTTAAACGTACTATTGGAATATTGCATGCCTTTTGTGAAGTTAGGAGGATACTTCATATGCCAAAAAGGCCCATCTTATCAGGAGGAATTGCAAGATGGACGAAAAGCTATGGAAATACTAGGAGGGGAACTGGATAAAGTAGAGGAGCATTTACTGCCCTTTAGCGATATTAGACACTATATAATTATAATAAAAAAAGTCAGAAACACTCCGACAAAATATCCAAGAAAACCAGGTAAACCATCATCAAATCCATTGAAATAGTAAATGATTGGTAAAAATTTATAGATGTTTGGCGTAATATGAAGATTAAAAGTATGGTTTCGCAAGAAGGAACAGAATTAATGATGGCGAATAAATAGATAAGCAATCAAAGTAATAGCCGTATCCATGCTGAACTAATCCTTCCTTTGATGCATGCCTTTATAAGAGGAACATGGGGATGATGAGTTCAGTGTCAAATGTGGAGGGGGATGATAGAGTTGAATGATAATAAATCAATAATAAATATTCCTATAGATAGTATTGCGCCTAATCCATACCAACCTCGTAAAAATTTTAATAATCTTTCTCTCGATGAACTCTCGGAATCAATAAAATCGTATGGAGTGCTCCAACCTATTAATGTAAGGAAAATTGGAGAAAATGGCTATGAACTGATTGCTGGAGAAAGGCGATTAAGGGCAGCAAAGCTTGCAGGCATGAAAGAAATACCTGCAATAGTGGTAGAAGTGGTGGAACAGGATTCTGCGGTAATTGCCCTTATAGAAAATTTGCAAAGAGAAGATCTGAATTATCTTGATGAAGCAGAAGGATATTATAACCTTATACATGATCATGGTTTAACTCAGGAAGAATTATCCAAAAAAGTAGGAAAGAACCAGTCAACCATTGCAAATAAATTGAGGTTGTTGAGGTTGTCTACTGAAATCAAGAATGAGCTGCTAAAGAATAATTTAACAGAGAGACATGCTAGAGCATTGTTGAAGCTTCCTGATGAAAAGCTGCAACTTAAAGCAATAAAAACTATAGTAAAGAAGTCTCTTAATGTAAAAAAGACAGAAGAACTTGTTGAAAAGCTTTTGGATGAAATTGCTGTGACAAAGGAAAAGCCAACTGAAAAAAGGATAAAAGGTAAAATTAATTACAATATCTATGTAAACACAATAAAGAATACATATAAGCAAATATTAAAGACAGGTTTTCAAATGGAGTATGATCAAGAGGATAAAGGCGATTATATAGAAATAAAAATAAAAGTACCAAAAGTATAAAACAGAGCTCGAGCTCTGTTTTTATAATGCAAAGAAATATTTGTTAAATTTATATTTTCCATAAATGTATTGATTGAGAAATTTTAATATAGGAAATGGTAATGAATTATAGAAATATTAATCGGGTTTCTAAATAATCTGTATTACTTTGAGGGAATTAATTCAATGGGAAAAAAGTTAAAGGTTTTCTAGATTGTTATAGATGATTCCTTGATTAATATAAATTTTTAAAAATGAAGTCTTTCTTGTCATTGATAAAATAGCTAGGATGAAATAAAGGCCAATCTTATACAGATTGCTTGATAGAAGCAAAGATGTATTGTTTTTGTCTAATTAATTCTTAAAATTCTGGAGTGTAAAAACTGATCAATAAAAAACCAATCACTAGATTTTATTCAGAAGTATTAATATTCCCATTATGATAAACAAAATTCCCGCTGCATTTTGAATAAAATTAGGTGGAACATGTTTTGTTATATATGTACCTGCAAATACTCCTAAGATAGATGAACATACTAAAGCTAAGGATGCGCCTATAAATACAGGAACTGGAGAATTGTTTTTTGCTGTCAAAAGCATTGTCTGAAGTTGAGTTTTATCTCCCAATTCAGCTATGAAAACTAATATAAAAGTAGAAAGGATTACTTTAATCATTTTAGTCCTCCTGTATGGCAGATATTATGAGATTTATAAGTGAAGCCACGATGAATCCTATGAAGCCACCCAATAATATAGTCAGAATAAAAATGCTTTTATCAAAAAGCATTGAATTTTTGTCTATTATGACTTTTCCTATTCCTATAGATAAAAATACTGGTACCGAACTGATCAATGAAGGAATATCATTATGCTTAAAAAAGCTTATCCAAGAAAAGATACCCCAAATAAATCCCATGCAAATAGACTTTGAGTAAATTTTTTTATACATATAAACCACCTTTACAATTCTTTGTATAATAATATTCATTTTTACTTTAATATATTATAACTTTGTATTAATATAATATATAAGAAGGTGAGGTGTGGATTTTGTCGAAATCAATTGCAGTATTTAATCAAAAAGGTGGAGTAGGAAAAACAACTACAGTAATAAACTTATCTGCATGTCTTGCCAGCCTGGGTAAAAGAGTTTTAATGATAGATATTGACCCCCAGGGCAATACTACAAGCGGAATCGGTATTGATAAAAACAGTTTAGAATATACATTATACGATATATTGATCAATAATGTTAATCCTAAAGAATGTATAAAAGCTACGCAACAAGAAAGTTTGTATATAATTCCTGCCAGTGTGCAGTTAGCAGGTGCAGAAATAGAACTCACCTCATTTCAGGGAAGAGAGCTTAAGCTTAGAGAGTGCATTACAGAGATAAAGAAGGATTTTGATTATATATTTGTAGACTGCCCCCCTTCGTTGGGGCTTCTGTCTGTAAATGCTTTGTCTGCAGTGGATAGTGTTTTGATTCCCATACAATGTGAGTACTATGCTTTGGAAGGAGTAAGCCAATTAATGAATACATACTCATTGGTTAAAAAGGGCTTAAATAAAAAGCTCGAAATAGAAGGTGTTGTGTTGAGTATGTTTGATGGCAGGACTAATCTATCAATTCAAGTAGTGGAAGAAGTGAAAAAATTTTTTAAAGGTAAGGTATATAGAACAATGATACCAAGAAATGTTAGATTAGCCGAGGCACCAAGCCATGGTCTTTCAATAATTTCTTATGATCCTAAGTCTAAAGGGGCAGAGGCTTATCTTGAGTTGGCGCAAGAGTTTTTAGAATTATCTGAGGAGGTGATATGATGGGCAAAAAGGCTTTAGGCAAGGGATTAAGCGCACTCATACCTGAGAGTACGGAAATAAAAGATAGCAGCGAAAGCAGCGTAATTGAAATAAAAATAACTGATATAGAAGCAAATGAAAACCAACCAAGAAGAAATTTTGATGAAGAATCATTAAGAAGTTTGGCCGAATCTATTAAAGAGCATGGCATTGTACAGCCAATAGTAGTAAGAAGAGAAGGAACTGGATATCAGATTGTTGCCGGAGAACGAAGATGGAGAGCAGCAAGGCTTGCCGGTTTAAAAGTTGTTCCTGTTATAGTAAAGGATTATACTGATGCTCAAGTATTAGAAATAGCACTTATAGAGAATTTGCAACGAGAAGACTTAAATCCTATAGAAGAAGCCAATGCTTATAAGGTTTTGATAGAAGAATATTCTTTATCTCAAGAGGAGATTGGAAGGAGAATAGGAAAAAGCAGGTCTGCCATAACCAATTCATTAAGACTTTTAAATCTTCCGGTGGAAATTATAGATCATCTGATTTCTGGAAAATTAACAGCTGGACATGCCAGGGCACTACTGGCATTTGAGGATGATGCAAAGAAGATAGAAATTGCCAAAAGAATAATAAATGAAAACCTTAATGTGAGACAAGTTGAAAAGTTGTCACAAGAAAAAAAGAAAAATAAGAAAGCAAAAACTAAATCAGCTGAAATTTGCGAGATAGAAGAACGATTAAGGAATATTTTTGGAACAAAGGTAACAATATCACACAGTAAAAAGAAAGGGAAAATAGAAATAGAATATTATGGGATAGATGATTTGGATAAAATTTTAAATATACTGGAAAAATAATGACTTGTTTATTTGACTTTAGAGACAATTTATTTTAGTTGCCAATACTAAAACACTATAAAGTGAAAAAATGCCTTAAATCAAAAAAAATTAGCTTTAAAGGGTATTTTATGAAAATTAATTTTTAAAAGGAATTATGATTTTATTAAGATTTTAAAAAAATATTTATACGGTTTATGAAAAGATATATGATGAGAAAATAAATAATAAAATTCAAATGTATATTTAATTGATAAAATGAAAGAAGTATGTTAGGTAAAGAAAAATGTGAAATAGAAGTGAAAAGATATTAGAAAAGAAATTAATAAAGACTGAAGGAAAATATACATATAAATAGAATAGTGGATGTAATTGTTTCACGTGAAACATAAATTTTCTTCAAAGTGGGGGATGGAATCATAAAAAGCTCTAAATATTGAAAATAAACAACTAAGCGATGATGTTTCATGTGAAACATCAGGACAAATTTTGAAAATGGGGTAGGAAAATGAGTGTACTAGAGTTGATAAAGAATAATGAAATTATTAATTTGATTTTTATGTTAGCTATTATATTATTAGTTTTGTGGAATATAATATTATCTATCAGTTTCACAAGACTCAAAGGAAAGTACAAAAAAATGATGAGGGGTAGTTCCAACAAGAATTTGGAACAGATGATAGCGGATTATATGGCTAGCATTGAATCAACAATAGATAGGGTACAGCTTCTCAATGAGGAAGTAATTCATTTAAAGGAGCAAACAGATAGATGTGTTCAAAAGTTAAGTATAACAAGATATAATGCTTTTTCTGATACAGGATCTGACTTAAGTTATTCTATTGCATTACTTGATAACTATAATAATGGAGTCATTATAACGTCAATATATGGTAGAAATGAGTCTGTCACATATGCAAAACCCATTGAGAATGGAAGTTCCAAGTACCCATTATCAGTAGAAGAAGAAATGGTTCTAAACAGGTGTCTTAAAAGTAAAAGATAGTATAATACCACCTCTATGAAGGGATAATAAACCTTGAGGTGGTATTATGATTATTGCAATAGAAAAAGGACTGGAAAATATAAAGCAGCAGTTAGAAAGCAGAGGCTATAAATGCTTCTATATTGGAGAAGAAGGAGTTGCTGATGCAATCATATACAAGGATAAGGATAATCATCCCTATTTTGAGGTAAACAAATCATCAATATTGAATTTATCAAATTCTACAGGAACTAAGTGCATTGGAGCATTGCTTATAAATTCTCAAGGTAAAAACATAGAAGAAATAATGGATATACTCAACAGGAGAACATATAGTCCTTTATTTTAGGCCTTTACTGGTTATAACACCAGGAAAGGCCTAAAAAATACTTTAGTTAATTATGGCTCTCCTGAATTAATAATGTTGACCCTATTATCCATCTTTCTTTCCAAATCAGCGGCTACAGAAGTATTGGAACCAAAATATTTCCATAAGCTATATCTTAAGCCTCCGGATATTACATTGGCAAGATTCATGACAAGACTTAATCTGGTATTCTGAAGTACCGCTATTTCCATAAATCCGCTTACGTTAACTATGCCAGTGATGCTTATATGACCTACAGAAGGAAGCTTCTTGTTGACACCTGCACCAGGTGAAAGAGGCCCATCCTTTATACTTATGAAGCCTATTCTGTCTACTTTTCCTAAACATGCATCAACTGCTATTACAAAAGGATTTGCATAGAGTTTTAATTTATCAATATAAAGTTGAAGATTTTTTGCATGTACAGGTTCGTCCAAAGATCCAAAAATATGTACATTTTTCAGCTTTAAATCTTTTAACTTGTGACCTACAAGAGGTCCGAGGCAGTCTCCTGTTGATCTGTCTGTACCTATACATAATATGACAGTATCAGAATAACTGTCATTGTATTTGATTTTAAAAATTTCTTCAAAATAAGAAGAAAAATATATAAATGAGAAGGGTTTAGACACATCTACTGATTTTTCATAGAAACTCATATCATGTACTCCTTACCTTTATTTCTCTAAAAGTATTTCCAAAAAACTATAAATGAATACAATATTAAAATGATAAAAGAAGCATAAAATGGTATAATCAGTATATACGGAATGCAATCTGATTTCTTTTGCAATTATAGTGGGGGTCGATTTGATGGTAAGAAAAAGAAAACTGACATATTTAATACTGATCCTAACGGTTCTTGCATTTACAGGTTTGATGATTTATAAGGATATAATTGCAGGAGATAAGTTTATAATGGGAGATGTGAAGAGATTACATATAGACAAGGAGCTTGTCCCTGTGTCAATCAATAGCATAATTTTCAATGGTAATGATATTATGGTGGAGGCAGAAGGTCCTAATATCAGAGCAAAGAATATGGAAGGTACTATATTATGGAGCATGAAGCTTGATGGAAATGTAAGCAGTATTATAAGTTGTGGTGAAGATATAGTTATAAATTTGGAGAATAAGAGTATTGCGACCATATCAAAATCTGGAGAACTGCTGTGGCAATATGAAATGGTGGTTCCGGCGTCTGACATATATGGTTCAGACAAAGGGCTTATTTTGATACAATACAAGGAAAATGGCTATAATTACTTTGAAATTTTTAATATGAAAGGTGTCAAGTACAGTCAAGGAAGTATAAATACTGCCCAAGCAGTTTCCTTTGATGGAAACGGTGACAAAAACTTTACAATATCCCTGTTAGATGTCTCATCAGAAAAGATTGTTACCAGATTAGCCACATACAACAATAAAGGTGAAATAATATGGGCTCAAGATTTTGAAAATGTTATTATACCATGTATAAAATATAATTTAAGAGGAGATTTGATAGCCGTTACAGATAAGTCAATTATGAGGTTTAGGGCAGACGGAAAGTTGATTAAGAAGGATGAATTTTTTAATCCATTGATAATGGTTTCTTTGGGAAATGAATTAGTAGTAGCAGTACAAAAAAATAAAGATTTCTATGATGTGTTTATATTTGATTCAAACTTAAAGCAAATTGGAACAGCGGCTGTGAAATCCAAGCCTCATGGTATATTTGCAGGTGATAAATATATTTTGATATATGATAAGGATAATTTGACAATGTTATCTAGGCAAGGGAGCATAATAGCATTATATGAATCAAATATAGATATAAACAGTGCATATATGTGTGATAATACAAGCATATATATAGTATCTAACAGAAAGCTTCAGAGACTCGCTTATTGAAGAAGGTGATGGAGTGAATTGGATAGATTATATAATCTTATCGGTGATAATAATAAGTGTGCTATATGGAGCAGCAAGGGGATTTATATATGAGTTGTTTAGCATGATTGGTTTTGCTGCTTCAATTATAATTGCAAGAAAATATTATGTTAACTTAGCAGAGTTTTTGATTCACAAGACTAAGGTTGATGATATTTTGCTGGGTTTCATTGAGAAAAACAAGATTACCGAAGCTTTTTCCACTATTGAGCCTTTAGAGAAAGGACTTAGCAATATATATCAATACATAACACTTGTAATAATGAACTGTATTTCCATATTTCTAATATTCATTGCTGCAAGAATATGCATTTCATTGTTGGAAGCTTTGCTTAAGGAAGTTTTCAAACTTCCTGTACTCAGCAACATAAACCATAGTCTGGGTGCTCTATTAGGTTTTGCTCGTGCAATACTTATATTAATATTTTTTTATGCCATGTTGATGCCCTTGGCCTCTTTGGAAAAATTTCTGTTTATTCATGAGGCGATGACAAGTTCATTATTATCAAAGTATTTTTATAAATATAATTTCATATTTAACTGGGCTTTGAATACGGCATTAAACATATTTATTAGTTAGAGGTGATTTGTATGAACGGAAGGCGCTATGGTCTAGGAGTTGTATTGATACTCATAGGATTATCGGCATTGCTGAAGAATTTGAAAATAATGCCGGACAATTCATTTGTAATATTCGTGGGTATCTTTTTTATGTATTTATGGTATATAAAGAGAAATAATATATTGCTTTTATTAGGATGCTTTGGTGTATTTTCAGGACTGATATCCCTACTTGATTACTACAACATAATTAGATTGAAGATGTCACTGGAGATGGTGCTTTTAATACTGGGCATAATTTTTCTTTATTTATACTATTCAAAAGGGATTTTTGGATTTGTTTTTCCAGGAGCGATATTGATTTCTCTTGCCGGATATGTATTTTTGATAAGCAGATATAATTCAGAAAAATTGTGGCCCAGCTACTTTATATTAATGGGCTTTGCATTTTACTTAATATATTTTATAGCCTTCTATGAAAAAAGCAGCTGGACACTGGTTTTGGGTACAATATTGAATCTGCTGGGCATCCTATTTTTGGGATTTACTTATGGTATAATTAGCTGGAGAATATATAAATATTATGATTTTCTATGGCCTTTGATTATGATTGTAGCTGGACTATTATTATTGATGGTAACCATAAGCGGAAAGAGGTATTAGTCCTTAGTAATGTTTATTGAAGAGTTAGATGTAGATGCTTCAATGCATAATTTTTTTGAAAAAGATTCATAACCGTTACTTACTATGTCAGCTTCAGCTTTGATATTCTCATGACCTTTATTTATTATAAAAGATGAGTCTAAGTTGGATGTATTAATATTGCCGAGAGAAGTTCTGGCTTTTATCTTATAGCCGGAACTATTATTTTTAGGAAGTTGTATTTTGATTTTTCCGTTGGAAGTTTGAAGCATGTATGAGGCTTCTCCGCCGGAGAGACAATCAAAATTGCTTAGGTTTATGCTGCCGTTGCTTGTGTAAGATATGAAGTCATCAAAAAATGAATTTTTTATCTCAATATTGCTATTGGATGTATGTATTTTTGCCTTATGAGAACTAGAATCAAATATATTGATTTTGCTGTTGCTTGTTATGGCATTAAGATCTTCAATCTGACAGCCATTTATTTCTATTTTGCCGTTTGAAGTGGAGCAATGCAGAATTTTTCCTTTAAAGTTCTCAAGAATACATTTAGAATTGCTTGTTTCGATTTCAAGGTTTTCTATGCTTCTAGGGAGGCTTATCGCCAGGCTACCCCATGTTCTGATGGGAAAATCGGTGTATAAGTATATAACCCCATTTTCTGTTTTTGTGAAAATAAATTTATCAACATTTTCTTCTTCAAAAAGCAATTTGACTTTCATATCCATGGTTATTTCATTGCTATCTGTATAATCAGTAGTTACGGATAGATTTTGGGTTTTAATTACCAACTTACCAATATCATTGTCATTTATCGGAAAGCAGAAATTTTTTGTTGCTGTTTTGTAAATATCTGAATTGCTAAACCCAGAGTTAATATAGTTTACCATTTTATCTGCAAACTTTACTGCTGCATCTGCAAAGTCTGAGCTAACACTCTCAATTTTTGAAATAAAATCAGGGCCGAATTTGTCTGCAAATTTCTCAGCCTTCTTGGTGAACTTATTTATTTTTTCATTAAACTTTTCATTTAAATTTTCGTCATAATTTATTTGGTCTGCCTTATCTGTTTTAATACCAGTCTTCTCGATAGATTCCAAAAGTTTTAATGCTTCTTCTGAAGTGATTTTTCCTTCCTCCAACATTTTCAGAATCATGATTTTTTCTTCCACTCTTAATTACCCCCCTAATCATTGATTAATTTAATTGCTTCATCAGCAGATATTTTGCCATCGTATAGCTGCTGTAAAACTTCTTTTTTGTAGTTTTCCTCTTTTGGTTGACTTTTGTAGCCCAGAGCTTCTATGAGGCTTTCCAATTTATTCTTTACCGTGGGGTAAGAAATTCCCATTTCTTTTTCTATTTCTTTGATGTTGCCTCTATTTTTGATGAATATTTCTGCAAACTCTTTTTGCTCCTTTGATAGCATGCAAAACTTGCATAATTGAAAGTCACCTTCAATGGAAATACCGCAGTTTTTACATTTAAGCTTTGTTACTTCCAGGTTGCTGGAGCAGACAGGGCATTTACCTAGTACTTCTTTTTTCATGAAAACAACTCCTGACTAAAATATGGATGTTATTGCATTTAATTTTACATCATATTTTAATAATGTCAATATGAAAATTAATATTTTTAATTATATATTTATCATTTTTTAAAATAATTAATTATTACATTAAATTTTAATACTTTTAGGGATATGCTTTTCAATTGGGCATCAAATGAGAATTAATAATCGAATAATTCTATAGTAAATAATGTTTCTATTGATTATATCAATAGAGTTTTTTCTATTAGTGAAAAAGTATTATTATAAAATAAAAGCATAGGTTTAAGGAGGAGAAAACGATGTTAGAGATAGATTGCAGGGGTTTGAAATGTCCCGAACCGGTTATAAGAACAAAGAAAGCTTTGGAAGAAATAGATGAAGGTGTTGTAGTGTCAATAGTTGACAATATAACTGCAAAAGAAAACGTAAGCCGTTTGGCTTCAAATTTAAATCTTTCATATGATATAGAAGAAAAAGAAGGTTGTTTTTATATTTCAATAAATAAATTCAAGGAAGACAGACAAAAATGTGATTTTGCTTCTAATGACGACATAGTTATAATGATTACAAATGATAAATTAGGAACAGGAAATGATGAGTTAGGCAAGGTTCTCATGAAAAGCTATTTGTATGCTTTGACAGAGGTATCTCCTAAGCCAAAGGTTATGATGTTTCTCAATGGTGGTGTGAAGCTTACTACAGAGGGATCTGAGGTTTTAGAAAATCTCAATAAGTTAGCAGATGCCGGTGTCGAAATAATTAGTTGTGGTACATGCCTAGATTTTTATGGGCTAAAAGAAAGCCTTAAGGTAGGAATAGTAGGAAATATGTATTCCATAGTAGAAAAGATGCACGCTGCAGCAAAGGTAATAAATATTGGGTAGTTTATGGCCGATAGATTGATTCTATCGGCTTTTATAGTAATTAATAGGATAGAGGTTTTATGATGGAACAATAGGTAAGATTGTGATATTATTTAATATAAACATTACTATATATTGATGATAAGTGGTGAAAAAAATGAATGGATTCGAAGCACAAATGGCGGAACTTGTAGATAAGGCCGATTCGATGAATATATATTTATATACTGGGTTAAAAATACTGTTCATTATAGTATTTTGGAGAATAGTAAATATTCTTTTAAACAAATTTATAGATAAGTTTTTCAGATTGTCTCCAAGGCTGCATATGAATGAGAAAAAATCCAATACCCTTTCGGGATTGATGAAAAGCATAGTACGTTATACTATTTATATAATAATGGCCATATCCATACTCAATGTTTTAAACATTCCAACGGAATCCATATTGGCAGCGGCAGGACTCGGTGGATTAGCAATAGGCTTTGGAGCTCAGAATTTGGTAAAGGATGTTATCTCGGGGTTTTTCATTTTATTTGAAGATCAATATGCGGTAGGAGATTATGTAACCATTGGTTCTGCTACCGGGGATGTGGAAGATATAGGCCTGAGAATCACAAAAATCAGATCATTTAATGGAGATCTTCACATAATCCCTAATGGGGAGGTAAAAACCGTAATAAACCATAGCAGAGGTAATTCTCTGGCAATAATCGACATATCTGTTGCATACGAGGCTGATATAAACAAAGCTATAAAGATATTAAAGGACGTGGGAGAAAAATATTACGAAAAAAATAAAGATAAAGTGGTAGATCTTCCGTCAGTTTTGGGAATAACCGGTTTTGGAGATTACGATGTTAAGCTTAGAATGACAATAAGAACATTGCCTTTAAAACACTGGTCTGTAGAAAGAGAAATCAGAAAGGATATAAAAGAAGCTTTTGATAGAGAAGGTATGGTAATACCATATCCAAAAAGAGTAAATATAAACTTAAATGAAAAGGAATAAGGAGGCTGCTATGTACTACCCAAAGAAGTTTAATATCGGAGATATAGTAGAAACAAGAAAAGTTCATCCCTGTGGTAGTAAAGAATGGGAGGTTACCAGAGTAGGTGCTGACTTTAAGATGAAATGTCTGGGATGTGGAAGAGTAGTAATGCTTCCCAGGGTAAAATTTGAGAAATCTGTAAAAAAAGTAATAAAATCTGTTGAATCAGAAGAAAATATTTAATAGATAGTTGATGTTAAAAGGTTAAAGTGTTATAATATTATGGCGTAAATTCCTCGCTCTGCGATAGTAGGGCCGTTAGTCCGAGGGGAGGAGGTGAACACAGATGAACTTATATGAGACTATTTATATCATAAAGCCTGATGTAGAGGAAGAAGCTATAAAATCTTTGGTTGAAAAATTCAAGGCTCTTGTTGAAGGGGCTGGAGAGATTGATACCATTGATGAATGGGGCAAGAGAAAGCTTGCTTATGAAATAGACGATTATGCAGAGGGCTATTATGTATATATGAAGTTTAAAGCAGAAAGCCATGTTCCAAAAGAGTTGGATAGAGTTTTTGGAATAACTGAAGACATAATCAGACATCTGATTGTAAAATTAGAGAAATAATGAAGGCGGTGTAATAAATATGAATAGAGTTGCCCTCGTTGGTAGATTGACTAGAGATCCCGAAATAAGATATACTCCTGACAGTCAAATGGCAATTACAAGGTTTACAATTGCAGTTGATAGAGTATATAAGAGAGAAGGACAACCAAGTGCTGATTTCTTACCCATAGTGGTGTTTGGTAAAGTTGCAGAAAATGTTCATAAGTATATTGGAAAAGGCAGATTGGTGTCCGTATCTGGAAGACTTCAATCAAGAACTTGGGATGACCAGGAAGGCAAGCGTCATTATTCATATGAGGTAGTCGCCGATGAGGTTGGATTTTTGGATAGAGCCTCTGATTCTAAGAGCCAAATGGGACAAATGAGTTTTGGCACTGAGACAGAAGACTTCCATCCTATAGATGAAGAAGATGATCTTCCATTTTAACGTGGATAGGAGGGAATAGCTTTGAATAAACAGGGAAGTTCAGGTGGTGGTAAAATGCGTAAACCTAAGAAGCGTGTTTGTAACTTTTGTGTAGATAAAGTTGAATGCATAGATTATAAAGATGTAAATAGATTGCGCAGATACATTACCGAAAGAGGTAAGATTATACCAAGAAGAATTTCAGGCAACTGTGCAAAACATCAAAGACAGTTAACTGTTGCCATAAAGAGGGCAAGAAATATTGCTTTGTTGCCATTTACAGCAGAATAAGCAATATTAATAAGAATCTTTTAACCCGGTATTATCCGGGTTTTTTTATACGCCATAGGGAAGTATAAATCTACCATAATATTAGCTTTCCGTAATGGGTTTCAAGAAAGGCTACCTTATCGATATAAAATCTTCCAAAGGAAGCCT
>NZ_FQZS01000009.1 GCF_900142105.1 Lutispora thermophila DSM 19022 | reverse complement strand
GACTACGTGGTAGATAGGTCGGAGGTGTAAGTACAGTGATGTATTTAGCTGACCGATACTAATAGGTCGAGGGCTTGATCTAAACTAAGTCTTAGTATTGTGTAGTTTTGAAGGTGCAGACCTTCGAAAAAAAAATATATATATAGCGAATAATCCGGTGACAATGACGGAGAGGCCACACCTGTTCCCATACCGAACACAGAAGTTAAGCTCTCCAGTGCCGATGGTACTTGGACCGAAGGGTCCTGGGAGAGTAGGTCGTTGCCGGGTTTTTTATTTTAGAATACGAAAAGACACCAAAGACCACTAAAATACACTAAAAGGTATTATGTTGCCTGTAGCAGGGCAGAAAGCAAATATATGGGTTAGGTAAGCAATGTTATGAAGAAAGCTACAGTAACTAAAGAAAAAGCATATGTGCAAGTGCACATATGCTTTTTCTAGTTCCATATAGTGTCTAAGTAGCTCCCTTTAGTGTATTTCAGTAAATCCTTAGTGTCTTTTAGTGTAAAATCATATTATAGGCAATACGACGGTTGATGTATATTTAGGTAATTTTGGAATATTTTAAAATTTTACAATATGGAAATAGCAACATACTTATGCTAAAATATTTAATAAACTCAAGTAATTGTTTTTTATTTTATTGTAGTGGCTCTGGGGGAATTTTGATGGATTTTTTTAATGGTCAGTATAAGACTGTTGAATTATTAAGAGAGGATAAGTATGGCTGCGAATATGTGGTGAGAGACATCTATAAGGATAATATGCTCAAAAGGCTTAGAATTATTGATTATGTTTCTGAGACTAAATATTTTATTGAGTATATGAAATCCAACTATTATGATTATCTGAACATAATTCATCCAAACATTGCCGAATTTCATTATTTTAATAGAATAAGAGTAATCAACGCCAGGCCTGTTGTGTCAAATAAATTTTATTATACCTATGAACATTATGAGGGCATAGATTTACTTAGCTATGCTAAAAATAAAAATTTTGATCAGCTTCTGGAAATAACAAGACAGCTTTGTGCTGCTTTTAAATATATTCATCTTAGAGGAATGTTATTCTGCAATATTGATATCAGTAAAATACATGTTATTGAAAATAAAGATAATATACAAGTAAAAATATCATCAATTCCTTACAAAACACCTGTGAGAGAAAATATGTTAATCGATGGCGAAAACATGTATTTTAAGGCGCCGGAAGTAATACAATACTCTGAATATACAAAACAAAGCGATATATACATGTTAGGAGTCATCATGTTTCATATTCTTACAGGTATGTCCCTTGATGGCTCTAGTTTTAAAGACCGAGTTGAGAAAGCACTATATAATCCGCAATCAAAGTTATATAGTATTCTCAATGTGGTTAAAAAATGCACATCTGCTGATGTTATGGAGCGATATAAATCTGTAGATGAAATTATAGAAGATATAAATGAAAGCCTTAATTTATCATTGAATATTACGGATAAAAAGTATATCGAAACCTTCCCTATATATCCTACAAGTCTTGTTGCAAGAGAGAACTTTATGAGATATATAGTGGAACATATACATAAGAGCTTTATAGAAGATGACGAACTAAAGATGGTAGTTATAACAGGTAGCCCAGGGACAGGCAAAGGGGCTTTTTTATATGCACTGGAAAAAAGGATATTTCAGGAAGGGGAAGATGGTGTATATATAGACCTTAAGCAAATATCCTATCAAAAGTTCTATGTTGTTACTGAGATCATAAAAAATTTAATAAAATATGTAAGTAAAGACCTCATAGATAAATATCAAGATGGATTAGGGTACATACTACCGGAGATCATAAAAAATGATGATTTTATGCCTTTTTTTTCTGATGATGAAGAAAAGGAAAAGCATAAACTTGTATATAGGTTAGGAAATTTTATATTGGAAGCTTCTATAAAGCAGCCTTTTATACTCATGATAAAGGGTTTTGAATATATGGATGAAGCTTCTAAGGATGTTTTTTATTACATTGTTAGAAATCAAGGCAGAAGCAAATTATTTTATGTAATATCCTTTGACAATGATATATTTAAAGAAGAAGCAATAAGCCATATAAAGCAACTGTCTGGAGATGATAGCGTCAATGAAATACATCTGTCTAATTTAAATATTCATGAGACTGCCGATTTAATCAGAATCCTGCTAGGTATAGAAGATGTACCTGTTGATTTCATTGCTCAAGTATATAAAGAAACTGACGGAAACCCATATTTAGTTCATGAAACCATATATTCACTTTATGTGGACAGGTATATATATGTGAATGATATGGGACATTGGGTTTTTGATAAGGCAGACTTAACAAGGATAAATCTGGACATAAGTCCTGATGAAATATTGCAAAATAAAATTAGCAAGCTGGAACCTAATAAAAGAAAGATGTTGGATGTAATATCCATATTTAACTCAGCTGTGTCTGTTGATGTGCTGGAAAACATGATAGACATGAGCTTTGAAGAAGTTTCTTTGCTTGTTGAAGGGTTAGTTTCGGCTAACATTCTTTCCAGAAAAGTGGATGACTGGGGTATTTCATTAGATTTTAATTCAATGACAATTAAGAAAAACATTTATCTTTCCTTGGATGAATTGACGAAATATAGATATCACGATAAAGCTTCCAGAATATTAGAGGATAAGTTTACCAAGGAGAAGAGAGAGAACAAAGACGAGCTCATATATCATATGACTAAAAGCGGCAGATGTGATGAAGCAATAGATTATCTTGTCATATCTGCTGAAGAAGCTTCAAAGAAAGGTTTGATTAAACAGGCTATTCAATTTTTAGAACAGGGTTATAGTTATTTTTCTGAAAATAACATTTCCTTTAAAAAGACAGCTATATGCCATAGATTAGGAGATTTATATTGCAAAATAGATGAATTGGATAAAGCTTTAGAATATTATAATGAAGCCAAATACAATTCTGAGAAGAATGAGGATACCAAATCTTTAGCCGATGCTCATATTAAGATGGTAAAGTTATTCTATAAATTAAATGACGTAAAGTCTTGCCTTCAGCATTCTGCTGCTGCAAAGAGAATTATAAGGAGTATTGGTTATAAAAAAGGGATGCTTGATCTTATTCTGGCTCTAAGCGAACTAATGATATATAGACGGAAATACAATTCCCATACAAGAATTATTGAAAAGGCTCTTAAATCAATAGATGAAGATGAAAAATATTACTGGGCTATGCTCAAAAGCGTATATGGAAGGATTCTTGCAAAAATAGGCTGTTTTGATGAAGCATTAAAGCATTTAGAAGAAAGCGTGGAAGTCCTGGAAAATTTAAAGGAATATGACGGACTAATACCTGCCTTGAATAGCTTAGGTACTATTTATTATGAGGATTATTATGATATAGAAAAAGCCACAAATTATTTTCAGAAAAGTCTGTACATATGTCAAAGAGCTAATAATTATTCATTCATGTCCTATAGTTATAATAACCTGGCAGAAATGTATAGAGAAAAGGATAAGTTCAAAGAAAGCTTGGAATATTACAATAAAGCTCTTGAAATCATAGAAAAGACTCATATCAAGTATTCTGAAATTATGACTTATATAAACCAATCTCTAGTCAATATAGAACTGGAAGATTATAAAAGATCTTTGAAATGCATGGAAAAAGCTGAAGTCATATTAAATGAGTCTAAGAATTTAGGCGAAGCAATTCAATACTATTATATTTGCAAAGCAGTATTCTATTACAATATAGGATACTTTCAAAAAGCCATGACTTATGCACAAAAATCTGTTGACATGTGCATAAGTTGGGGCGTAGAAGCAAATTTTGAAGCATTATATATAATCAAGTTGTGTAAAGCTCAGCTTTATAGAGATATGGATTTTGATAATCTAATGGATTTTACAATGGAGCTTTATGCAAACAGAAAATATAAACTCGGTAGAAGAGCTTGCCATAGCTTTGCTGAGTTGTTCATAGATCAACACAGGCTGGATGAAGCTATTAGATTTCTGAATTTATCTGAGGAATACTCATCAAAAATAAACACAAAACATTTAGAAATCCAGCTTAAATATCTCTCAGCAATTGCATCAAAAGAAAATGAAAGAAAAGATAAACTTATGATAATTGCAAGTTCTGATAAAACCATAGAGAGCAATGAGATTAAATGGAAATTATATAAAACCTTAGGCCGAGAGTTATATAATCAAGGTGAACAACACGAAGCCCTCAAGTGTTTTATTACTTCTATAAATTCATTAAAAATCCTTGTAGAGGGAGTACCTGATGAATATAAGGTTAAATTTTTGCTTTCACATAAAAGGTATACTGTTAAGGAAAACCTGCTGGATGTTGCTCAAAAAATAACCGGCAAAAGTATACTTTATGGTACTTCCCTATTAGGTGGAGAGATTAAAGATATGAAAAAAACAATGGGAGAGTATTTTGATTATGCAAAATTTAAGGATATAGTGCAGAAAGATAATATAGGATTTCTAAAAAAGAACATAGATTTGGATAAAGGTGTCATGAGCAGGTTCTTGCTTGATCTTTTTGCCACCGTTAACAGTCTGGGTCAAAATGTAGAAGATAATTTAGATGTAATGATGAAAATGCTTATGGAATTGACTCAGGCTAAAAACGGATTTTTAGCTATTCTGGATGAAGAGAATAACATAAAAATGCTGTCGACTCAAATAAAAAATGAAAACAACGCTTTTTATAAATATATTATGGATCAGGCAAGACAGAAAAATGAGAGCATAGTAATTACCGATGCTTTTGATTACAGAAACAAGACTAAAGATAGTATAATACCTAAGGATATATGCGCCGTATTTTGTATACCCGTTGCTTGGTCAGGAAATGATGATGGTTTATATAATGACAGAAGAAAATACAAAGAAACAAACAAAATTAGCGGATATATATATTTAGATACAGATACGATAATAAATAACTTTACACAAGAGACATGCAAATTGTGTGAGGTTTTATCCAAGATTTTACATGTACTTATAGAAAATTATAACTTGAAGAAGATATCCGGTATAGATAAGTTGACTAATCTTTACACTCGCAAATATTTTGAACTGGCTCTGCAAAATGAAATATATATAAGTTCTACAACGGAAGGACAATTGTCTTTAATAATGATTGATATTGACAAGTTTAAACAGGTAAACGACCGTTTTGGACATCAAAGAGGAGATGAGATACTTCAAAAAGTAGCAGCCATTGTTATGGACAGTGTCAGGAAAACCGATATTTGTGCCAGATATGGAGGGGAGGAATTCATAATACTTCTTCCCAGGACTGGTATTGAAGGTGCATATAGCCTGGCTGAAAAAATAAGAAATAAGGTGGAGAATGCTAAACTCTTAGGATACCATACTCCTGTTACCATCAGTTTAGGTATTGCCACCTATCCTGATCATAGCTCATGGATGAGGGATTTAATAGACAAAGCGGATCAAGCTCTCTATCACTCCAAAGAAAATGGAAGAAACAGGACAACAGTTTTTGATATCAACATGATAAGAACAGTAAAAAGGGTTGATAAGCTGGCTGGTATCATATCGGGAAACATGGTAGAAGACCAGAGAAATGTTGAGACCATGTTAGAGGTTTTGGAATTGCAGAGAAGCAAAGATGCATCTTTGGATGAAAAATTGAATGAATTTCTCGGAAAAGTAATAGAAATATCAGAAGCGGACATAGGGTATATATTCATATTGGATGACAATAAAAAGACTGTGAATGAGATATTGAGAAAAAATATTAATAAAAAGAATATGGATAGTATTCCATATAACGACCAAATTCTCCAAAAGGTAATTGAATCAATGAGTGGAGAATATTTAATTGATTGGACGGGAAATGCTCCTTTGGACCCATATACAGGCTTACCTAATTGGCAATCAAAAATGGTGATACCATTTGTCTATGGAGAAAAGATATATGCTGTGCTCTATCTTTCCGTAGAATTGAGATATAAGGAATTTGATGCTAACATATTTAACTTCATTACCAGACTTTGTGAAATAATTACTCCTGTATTTTGCATGGATAGAAGATAGGTGATTTTATGATAGCTGATGAAAGAAGAGAAAAAATACTTAGCATATTGAAAGATAGATCTGTTCCCCTGACAGGGACAGATCTATCAAAATTAACCGGAGTAAGCAGGCAGGTTATAGTTCAGGATATTGCTATATTGAGAGCCAGGGGTTTGAACATAATTGCAACTCCTCAGGGTTATTTGCTTATGAAGGATTTAAAAAATAGAATGAGAAAGATCATTGCCTGCTGTCATGATAAAATGGGTATGAGAAAGGAATTGGAAATAATAGTTGACAATGGCGGAAAGGTTATAGATGTCATAGTTGAACATTCTCTTTATGGAGAAATAAAAGCCATGCTCATGCTGGAATCAAGATTGGATATAGACAATTTTATGAGGCATTATGAGAATTCTGATACTAAGCCCCTTTCAATGCTTACCGGCGGAGTGCACCTGCATACCATTGAAGTGCCCGATGAAACATCCTATTATCATATTGTCAGTGATTTAGAAAAACATGGATATTTGATAAATAACAGATAAATGCTCATGGAAAACCTCCATGAGCATAATTTTTTATAATGCTAGGAAAGTATAAATTTTAGTTTATACTTTTCGTAAAAGCCTTTTTACACGAAATATATGAAGTTGGGAAAGTTTAAGCTCTTGAATATTAGGAATAATTGATTCATGAAAGGAAAAATTATATAGACAGAATATCGGAAGTTGAGCAAATTTACACGTTTAGATGATCAGAAGATAATATGTTATCACAAAAAGAAAACTTTTATTATGCAGATTATCGGAATTTGCATAAGTTTATGCACTTGCGTATTTTGAAGATAATATATTTTACAACAAGAAAACTTTAACATGAAGATTATCGAAATTTGTATGAATTTATGTACTTGTATATTGGATGATAATCTGTTATATTCTTAATTGACAGGTGACAAGACAGGTGTAAATACGTTAGGGAGGAAAAGATATGAAGAAAAAATGGTTCAAAGAATATCTCATAGACACCTTAGGTTCTATGGCATTGGGTCTTTTTTCATCTTTGATTGTTGGCCTCATACTTGACCAGATTGGAAAAATACTTGGAATAGGGCTGCTTGTTGATTTAGGAAGAGTGGCAAAGTTCCTTATGGGACCGGCTATAGGAATTGCTGTAGCTTATGGCAGAAAAGCCCCTGCTTTAGCAGTATTCTCTTCAGCAGTTACAGGTGCCATTGGAGCAGGTACGGTGTTTTTGAATTCCTCAAACCAATATGGCATCACAGTGGGAGAGCCTATGGGAGCCTTTATTGCTGCCCTTGCGGGTGTTGAGGTAGGAAGGTTGGTAGCCGGTAAGACCAAGGCGGATATAGTGGTGGTACCGTCAACTGTAATAATTGTAGGAGGAATCGTAGGAAAATATGTTTCACCTGTGGTAGCTGCAGTGATGTCAGCCCTAGGGGCTATTATAAATACTGCTACTGTTCTGAACCCCATACCGATGGGCATACTTGTTTCTGTCATAATGGGTATGGTATTGACTTTGCCCATAAGCAGTGCCGCTTTGGCTATAGCCTTGGGGTTAAACGGATTGGCTGGTGGAGCGGCAACTGTAGGATGTTGTACTCAGATGGTAGGTTTTGCGGTGGCAAGCTACAGAGAAAACAAGATAGGCGGTCTTATTGCTCAAGGCATCGGAACATCCATGCTTCAAGTGCCAAATATAATAAAAAATCCTCTCATATGGATTCCACCAACATTGGCCAGCGCCATACTGGGGCCATTATCAACTACAATATTTAAGATGGAAAACGTGCCGGAAGGAGCAGGTATGGGAACCAGCGGCCTTGTGGGACAATTTGGAACTTTTGCAGCCATGTCGGGTACAGAGAGTGCTGGGATGATATTGGTAAAAATTTTCATACTCCATATTGCTCTTCCTGCAATACTCACGCTGGTCATATCTGAGTTTATGAGAAAAAAAGGATATATTAGACCTGGAGATATGAAGCTGGACTTATAAAATGCAAAAGGATTTGAATATTTTGGTCCATGATTGTATAATTTATTTATCATGGGCCATATTCTTTTTTTGGAGGGATAGAAATGAAAGGTAAAGGAACTTGGAAAATCAAGGGCCTTACAATTTTTTTAGTCTTATTGGTTATAGTTGTTGCTGTTTTTGCGACATTTTCAGAGTATTTCATTGATTATCAATGGTTTGGAGAATTAGGATACAGAGAGGTATTTTTTAAGAAACTCTTTACTCAGATAAAATTCTTTATACCATCTTTGGTTGTGAGCTTCGTAATATTCTATGTATTTCTTAAATCAATAAATGCACATTCAATTAAGAAAACCGGAGCAATATTGTCAAGTCAGGAAGCAAGAACAAGAAACAAGATATTTGTGATTGTATCTGCCTTAATTTCTCTTATTTTGTCCATTGCCTTTGTATCAGAGGTATGGTATGACTTTTTGATATTTATGAACAGGACTCCATTTAATTTAAAGGATCCTATTTTTGGACATGATATTGGATTTTATATATTTACATTGCCCTTCTTAAATAAGCTATATGGCTTTTTGATAGGCATTGTTGTTTTGTTTGCCATTATAACTGTTGTATTCAATGCTATAATGTTAGTTACGCCTAAACAGCAGGATGCAGGAATGGAAGAAGGACATAATATTCGCAGAATTAAAGCAATGTCCTATAAGGAAGTATTGAAAGCAGCATGGAAGCAGCTATCCGTATTGGGTGGAATATTCTTTCTTCTCCTCGCTTTAGGTTTTTATCTCAGAAGCTTTGAATTATTGTATTCCACCAGGGGAGCGGCTTTTGGCGCTGGATATGCAGACATACATGTGAGCTTGCCTTTTTATTATGTTTATATAGGAATTTCCATTATAACTGCTGTTTCCTTCATGATTTCCTATAAAGGAAAGAAGCCGAAGTTGGCCATATTTGGTCCTTTGCTTCTTGTGGCGGCCATTGTTTTGTCAGGCATTGTATATACATCGGTGCAGAATCTTATTGTTACGCCTAATGAGTCTGCAAAAGAAGAAAAGTATATACAGCACAATATAGATTATACCAACTATGCCTATGGACTTGACAAGGTAGAGGTAAAAGAGTTTAGTCTGGCTCAGAACCTTACAAGGAAAGATATAGATGATAACTTTGTAACCATAGAGAATATTCCTGTAAATGATTACAAACCTGCCAAGGACATATATAATCAGATTCAAGGATTAAAAAGCTATTATCAATTTAATGATATAGATATAGACAGATATATGATAAACGGAACTTACAGGCAGGTATTCATATCTGCAAGAGAGCTCCACAGCGAAAACTTGCCTAAGCAAGAGGCAGGAAATTCTGTATCATGGATTAATAGATACCTGAACTATACTCATGGATACGGTATAGCAATGTCTCCCGTAAATGAAGTTACTTCTTCGGGACAGCCAAAGCTTTTTATCAGAGATATGCCTGTTGTTTCTGATGTAGATGTGAAGTTAGAAAGACCACAGATATATTTTGGAGAATTGACAAAGGATTATGTAATTGTAAACACCAGAGAAATGGAATTTGATTATCCTTCAAGCAGCGGAGATGTGGAGAACACTTATGAAGGTACAGGAGGTATCAGGCTTACGCTGCCTAATCGCTTGATGTTGGCCCTGGTCAAGGGTAAGATGAACTTCCTTCTTTCTCAGGATATAAGTTCTGACAGCAGAATATTGCTAAATAGAAATATACTCGAAAGAGTAAATAAGATAGCGCCTTTTTTGGCCTATGATGAAGACCCTTATATAGTGGTAAGCGAGGGCAAGCTATATTGGATAATTGACTCATATACATTAAGCAGCAAATATCCCTATTCTCAATCCATTAGCAAGAATTCAACCACCAATTATATTAGAAACTCTGTAAAGGTAGTTATAGATGCCTATAACGGAAACACTGACTTTTACATAGCTGACGAAAGCGATCCAATAATTAAAACCTATGCAAATGTGTTCAAAACATTGTTTAAGCCATTGAGCAGTATGCCGGAGGATTTGCGAGCCCATCTGAGGTATCCTCAGACTCTGTTTGATATACAGGCGGAAATTTATACCAAGTACCATATAAAAGATGCAAAGGAATTCTACAATAAGAGCGATGTATGGGATATAGCAACTCAAATTTATGGTGTCAGCGGCACTACTACAGAAACTATGGAGGTAGAGTCTTCATATCTCATAATGAAGCTGCCGGACTCTGACAAGGAAGAATTCATATTGATGGTACCCTATACACCTCAAGGGAAAAACAACATGATTGCATGGTTTGCAGTTAAAAATGACGGTGAAAACTATGGTCAGCTTAAGCTGTACACTTTCCCGCCAGGAAAGATTGTGGAAGGACCAATGCAGATTGAGGGTATAATAAGTCAGGACGTGGCTATAGGAAATGCCATCAATTTGCTCCAGTCAGGAGGCAATTCTCAGGTTATAAGAGGAAATATGCTCATAATACCTGTAGAGGATTCCATACTCTACGTGGAGCCAATATACTTGAGAGCAAGCAATGCCAGCGCTTTGCCGGAATTAAAGAAGGTAATCGTATTTTATAAGAACCAAGTGGTTATGGAAGATAGTCTGGAAAAATCTTTGGCTAGAATATTCCCGGCAGAAAAAGCAGAAGTTCCGGAAACTCCTGAAAAACCTGGAACCCAGCAGCCACCGGCAACTGGAGGAGAAGTGGCAACAGGTACCATTGCTGAACTGATAAGGAGGGCAAATGATGTATTTAATCAGGCTCAGGAGGCTCAGAGAGCAGGAAACTGGGCTTTGTATGGAGAAAAGATTAATGAACTCAAGGCGATACTTGAAAGTTTGAATAGTTCAACTCCAAATGTTCAATAGGTGAGAAACAAAAATCATAGTATTTCGTCAAAATAGAGCTGGGCAAAAGAAAGGGACCATATAAGGTCCCTTTCTTTGAAAGGAGGAATAAATTATGAAAAAAGGTATTATAGCAATTATTCTTGTTTTTTCTATGATATTCTTGGTAGGTTGCGGAAAGGAAGGAGGAACAACTTCCAGCAGCCAGACTGATAAGGCTTTAAAACCTCTGGCAATTACAATGGATGTTGACGATAGGGAAATATCCTTGATGAAAGATCGGAAAGGAACTTTTGACAAACCTTTTCAATTGAATTTCTGGTTTAATGGGAAACTGGATTTAAATGAAGATAGTGTGAAGAAGTATCTGACTATATCACCAGATATGGCTGAACCGGATATAAGCATCATATCCAATGATGAAATCCATACTACCAGAATATGTGTAGAATTTAAGGATACAAAAGGTCTTTCTGATGAAATCAATATTGTATTGAAGGCAGGCATTGTTGATGATAATGGGGCTAAGCTAAGTGAAGATATAAGCATTTTGCTAAGTAGGCAGAAGCAGGTTGAAGCATATATAAAGCTGAAAGATGATCCTACTATCAATTCGGATACTGGCTATGATTTTAATACATATATATTGGATGAAAAGGATAAATATTTTGAGGTAACCTTTAATTATCCCATGAACAGGGAAAGTGTTGAGTCAGCTTTTATAGATGGTTTTAAATATGTACCTGAAGAATATATGGCAAAATTGGAATTAGAGTGGAAGGATGATGCCAATCTGACCATAGCTTTTAAAAATCTCTATGAGGGACAGGCCTATCCTATAAGCTTCAATGGAGCTAAAACCACAACAGGGGAAGAATATAAAGAGTTTGAAATGAATAAGGTATTTGGATTTCTTGTTCAGAAAGCCAGGAAGGTTTCTAAGGTAGATGCAAATGGAAATATTGTCTCAGATATGCCTATAAAGGATGAAATACTGGAGCTGGATGATATATCACCTGATGGAAAATATGCTTTTGGTTATAGGCTTTTAGATAATGGAGGGGATTTTTACCCTGTAAAACCTATACTATTGGAGTTAGATAATGCAGGTGTTAAGAAACATTTCCTGAAAGGTATCGACTATATACAAAGCATCATATTTGGAGCAAGATGGATGCCTGATGGAAAAAGCTTTATAGTCTATACCAGCAAGAAAATACTCTATTATTCTTTGAATGAGGCATTGGAAGGTAAGCCGGGAGAGGTTATTTTTGAATATGCTCCAACTCAAATGGATTATATATTAGGCGCTGAGATATCTCCAGATGGAAGCCAGATAGCCGTGTTTAAATCTGAATATAAGGATTCTAACGAAGGCAGCGGTCTCGTGGACATTTACTGTATAGATTTTAATGGGAAAAATATACAAACCGTAGAAGATGTATTCTACCATACTAGCAGTGACGGTTTTGTCATTCCTTTAAAATACAGTTGGAAGGACAACAATACCATCATATCTGAAGGCTACAGCCAGAAAAGTGATAAAGCAAATGTATATAGCATAGATTTAAAGAATAGAAAGGCTGATATAATTATTGAGGATGCATCTAATCCAAGTATTTTAGGGAATATTATGGTAATCAGGAAGACAGAGTATGATGAAGAAAACGGCTATATGGCATATGGAGATGGACATATAATAAACATGAATAATAAAAATATAGAGAATGTCATAACTGGAAATCTTTCTTATTCTGTATATGGTTTGAAAGATAACAGCATAATAGCCTATGAGCTGTATGAAGACTACTATAATACTTTTATATATGACAGGACTAAGGACACAGTATTAAAAATCCATCAAGGCATGATTTTTGGCTCAGATAAAGAGAATTTCTATATATTGAGATAAACATAAAAAATAGCCCCGGGGGCAGGGCTATTTTTTGCTTCATCTTTTGTACATTAGGTTGGTTATCTTTTGTTCTAAATAGATTTTTTCCATAAATTAAAAGCTCTATACATTAAGTTTGTAAAAATATAAAAAAAGTATTGCGTTATTAAAAAAGCCAATGTATAATAATGCACAATAGGTAAAACTAATGACAGGGAAAATGATAAAAGACTTAGTAAAGAGAGCCGGCGGTTGGTGCGAGTCGGTCTGAGGTTTTATCCTATCCATCCTGGAGGGTTTGCGATGAGCAAAACGGTAGCAGCCGTTATACTGCATAGAGAGGATCATAAAGATCAATTTGGGTGGTAACGCGGAAGTCAGCCTTTCGTCCCTTTGGGGGATGAAAGGCTTTTTAATTATACATTATTTTTTATCCTCTGGATGTTAAGATCCAGTCTAAAGGATAGAATGGACTTCTTATAGCTGATTTAGGTTACTATCCTTCATTGGCATGTATGATTAACTTGGGTGGCAACACGGAAGCCAGACTTTCGTCCCTTGGGGGCGAAAGTCTTTTTTTTAAAAAATTTTTAAAGGAGGAATTAGAAATGCACAAAAAATTGTTCATTCCAGGACCAATTGATGTGGAATTAGATGTCTTGGAGCAAATGACAAAACCTATGATTGGACACAGGTCTAAGGATGCATCTGACCTTCAAATGAGAGTAAGTGAAAAACTTCAAAAAGTTTTCTATACAAAGGAACAAATTCTTCTTTCTACATCTTCAGGCACAGGCCTTATGGAAGGAGCCATAAGATCCTGTACAAGAAAAAGAGCAGCAGTTTTTTCTGTAGGAGCCTTTGGAGATAGATGGTATAAGATGGCGGTATCAAACAATATAGCTGCAGATAAGTTCGCAGTAGAGCCGGGAGAAGCCATAACACCGGAAATGGTGGATGAAGCTCTTGCAACGGGTAAATACGACTTGATCACATTAACTCATAATGAAACCTCAACGGGAGTTATGAATCCAATTTATGAAATATCGGAGGTTATGAAAAAATATCCGAAAGTAGTATGGTGTCTGGATACGGTAAGTTCCATGGGAGGAGTAATGGTTGAGGTAGATAAGCTGGGAGTGGACATATGCATCACATCAACTCAGAAATGCCTTGGCATGCCTCCGGGAATGGCCATAGCCTCAATGTCGCAAAAAGCGGTGGAGGCAGCAAAGCAGGTGGAACATAGAGGTGTATACTTTGATTTGTTGGAGCTGTATCAGTATATACAGAAGAAGGAATATCAATACCCGTCAACACCGGCAATATCCATAATGTATGCCATGGATTATCAGTTGGATAAGATTCTGGAGGAAGGTTTGAACAGCAGATTTGAAAGGCACTTGGAAATGGCCCAACATGTAAGAGCATGGGCAAAAGAAAAATTTGATATTTTTCCAAATGAAAAGTATATGTCAAACACTGTAACTACTATCAAGAATACAAGGGATATAAATGTATCCCAATTAAATAAGGAATTGGCCAAGAGAGGATATGCAATATCCAACGGCTATGGAGATTTGAAGGAGAAAACATTCAGAATAGCTCACATGGGAGACTATAATTTGGACGATGTTAAAGGATTGTTGGATAATATAGATGATATTCTAGGATTATAGAATGATGGTACAGGAGCAGCGATTATAAAGATTATAAAGGTTAATTGATAAAAGGAGATGAAATTATGTTAAAAATATTGGTTGCAGATGGAATGGAAAAAGCAGCAGTAGAAAAGCTTAAGGAAATGGAATTTGAAATTGTTGAAAAGCACTATGAACCTGAGGAGCTGATGAAGGAGATAAAGGAATTTGACATATTGGTAGTTCGTTCAGCTACTAAGGTGAAAAAGTCCATAATAGATGCTGCCTGTGAGACAGGCAGGCTGAAGCTTATTATACGTGGCGGTGTTGGATTGGATAATATAGATGTGGACTATGCAAGGGCAAGAGGAATAATGGTGAGAAATACTCCCAACGCCAGCAGTGCCTCTGTGGCCGAGCTGGTTATAGGACATATGATTAACTTGGCAAGATATATTCATAATTCCAACATTACCATGAGACAGGGACAATGGAATAAAAAGGCCTATGAAGGAGTCGAGATTTGTGGTAAGACCCTAGGAATCATAGGATTTGGAAGAATTGGCAGGGAAACTGCCAAAAGGGCAAAGGCATTAGGAATGAATGTCATATATACTGACATAGCAGGAGAATTGAAGGAGTATCATGGCTATAGATACATGGATATGGATGAATTGCTGGCTTGTGCTGATTTTGTTACACTTCATGTTCCTTATACTGGTGGAAAGGCTGTAATAGGAAGAGAAGAAATTGCCAAAATGAAGGACGGAGCTTATCTAATAAACTGTGCAAGGGGAGGAGTGGTGGACGAGGAAGCTTTGCTTGAAGCTCTGGATGCTGATAAGCTGGCAGGGGCTGCGCTGGATGTATATGTTAAAGAACCTGCAAAAGACTGTCCTCTCTGTAACCATGAAAAGGTATCCTGCACACCTCATATAGGAGCTTCTACAATGGAAGCCCAGGAAAGAATAGGGGAGGAAATAGTAGAAATCATCCTTGATTACTATGATGGGAGGAAGTTAAATGGCTGTATTGAAAGCTTTTAAGGCAATAAGACCTAAAGCCGGGCTTGCTTCAAAGATAGCAGCATTGCCCTATGATGTGATGAACAGCCAGGAGGCCATGATGATGGTGGAAGACAACCCCTATTCCTTCCTCCATGTAGACAAGGCCGAAATTGATCTTGATGAATCCATAGATATTTATGATAAGAGGGTATATGAAAAAGCCAAAGACAATCTTCGCATGATGGAGGAAAAAGGTTGGCTCATGAAGGATAAGCAGGATATGCTTTATATATACAAGCTGGTTATGGACGGCAATGAACAAGTGGGACTGGTTGGTTGTGTTTCTGTAGATGACTATATAAATAACAAAATTAAGAAACATGAATACACTCGAGAAGACAAGGAGAAGGACAGAATAAATCATATAAAATATTGCAATGCAAACACAGGGCCTATTTTTCTAATGTACAAGGGGGAGAAAGAGATAGATGAAATAATAGCTAATTGGATGAGGAAAAATTCACCAGTATATGATTTTACCGCAGAAGATGGCATAGAACACATGGTTTGGGCCATTGAAGACCAACAGGTCATAGATAAGCTTATATATTTGTTTTACAACATAGATGACTTATACATTGCCGATGGACATCACAGAGCTGCCTCTGCAGTAAAGGTTGCCATGATGAAGAGGGAGGAAAACCAAAGCTATACCGGCGAGGAAGAATTCAATTATTTCCTTGGAGTGTTGTTTCCTCATAATCAGCTTAAAATAATGGACTATAACAGGGTAGTTAAGGATCTAAATAACTATACTGTAGAAGAATTCCTTGAAAAAATAAAAGAAAACTTTATTGTGGAGGAACATGGAGATAAGAGACAGTACAAGCCACGAAAAAAACATGACTTCGGCATGTACCTCAACCGCAAGTGGTATAAGCTTACCGCCAAAGAAGGAACCTATGATGACGAGGATGCAGTGGGAAGCCTGGATGTATCCATATTGCAGGATAATCTATTAAATCCTGTATTAGGCATAAAAGACCCAAGGATTGATGACAGAATAGATTTTGTAGGAGGGATAAGAGGTTTAGGAGAGCTGGAGAAAAGAGTGGAAGAAAGAATGGCTGTAGCCTTTGCACTTTACCCTACAAGGGTTGAGGATTTGATGACAATAGCGGATCAGGGAAAAGTAATGCCTCCAAAATCAACCTGGTTTGAACCTAAGTTGAGAAGCGGGTTGTTTATTCATGAACTGGAATAATCTATTGTAAAAAGGTCGTTTTTTCATAAAATAGCATAGAACTGAAAAAAGCTTATCAGGAACAACAGAGACATGGCTCAATGAACTTTGCAGCAACCTGTCCATATGGGGGAGACAGATATGTTTTGAAACGATTATCAGATATGGGATTTGAGCTTGACAAGTATAGAAGCCAATGAGCGAGATACTGCTACGGACTGTTTTATGCAACTTCTGATGGAAATATGTATTGCTATATAAAAAAATAAATATTATTGACGATATTGATGCAATAATATATAATAAGCGTAAAACATATTCGGCAATGAAGAGGAAAGAGGAGCAAGCAAGCCGACAGAGAGAAAAACCCATGGGCTGAAAGGTTTTTTAGGTGAGAGCTACTCCGACCCGCCTCAGAGTCGTTGATGATGAATCAACCGGTTAGCCGTCGTTAAAGGCTTAGAGATGGCATGATCATGATTTTTCATGCTAAATTGGGTGGTACCACGAACACAACCTTCGTCCCATTATGGAGACGAAGGTTTATTTTTTTAATATAAAACATTTAATGGAGGAGTGACAGACATGGGTAATAAAAAAGAACAGGAATTTGTAAAAGAGATTACCCCAATGGAAGAAGATTTTTCCCAATGGTATACGGATGTAATACTTAAAACTGACATGGTAGACTATGCGCCTGTAAAAGGTTGCATGGTTATTAAGCCTTACGGCTATGGAGTATGGGAAGGCATTCAAAGGGTGGCTGATAAAAGATTTAAGGAAACAGGCCATAAGAACGCTTATTTTCCTCTGTTGATTCCCGAAAGCTTTTTGAAGAAGGAAGCAGATCACTTCGAAGGTTTTGCTCCTGAAGTTTTATGGGTTACTCATGGAGGCAACGAGGAGCTTGCTGAGAAGTTGTTTATCAGACCTACTTCAGAGACCATAATCTGCACCATGTATTCCAAATGGGTTCAATCCTACAGGGATTTGCCTGTATTGATAAATCAATGGGCCAATGTAGTCAGATGGGAAAAGACAATAAGACCTTTCCTAAGAACTGCTGAATTCTTATGGCAGGAAGGTCATACAGTCCATGCTACTGAGGAAGAAGCTCAGGAAGAAACCTTAAAGATGTTGGAAGTATACAGACAGGTGGCAGAAGATGAACTGGCTATGCCTGTAATCCTTGGCCAAAAGAGCGAAAAGGAAAAATTTGCAGGTGCCAATAAGACCTATACAATGGAAGCCATGATGCATGACGGTAAGGCCTTACAGGCAGGTACATCTCACAATCTAGGCCAGAATTTTGCCAAGATGTTTGATATACAATTCCTTGACAAAGACGGAGTAAGAAAGTACGCCTGGAGCACATCCTGGGGTATTTCAACAAGGCTCATAGGCGGTATAATAATGGTTCATGGAGATAACAGAGGATTGAAGATGCCGCCAAGAGTTGCGCCAATACAAGTTGTGGTTCTTCCAATAGCTTTCCATAAAGAAGGAGTATTGGATAAGGCGATGGAAATCAAGAATGAATTAGCAAAGAACTTTAGAGTGGAATTAGATGATAGGGATACCTACAGCTCCGGTTGGAAGTTCAACTATTGGGAGATGAAGGGTGTACCTCTAAGACTTGAAATAGGACCGAAGGATATTGAATTGGGTCAGGTTACAGCAGTCAGAAGAGACACATTGGAGAAATTCACATTACCTATGGAAGGCTTGACAGAAAAAGTAGGAGAGATATTGGACGACATCCATCAGACCATGTTCAATACTGCACTGAAGAATAGAGAGCAAAAGACTTACACAACCACAGATTATGAAGAAATAAAGAAGATAATGAAAGAAAACCCCGGATTTGTAAAGACCATGTGGTGTGGCAGCAGGGAATGTGAAGATAAGTTAAAGGAAGAAACAGGAGCTACCATAAGATGCATGCCTTTTGAACAGGAGCACTTGGGAGATACATGTCCATTCTGCGGCAAGAAGGCAGAGCACATGATTTATATAGCAAAGGCCTACTAGGCAAAATTTTTGAATAAACAGCTTGAAATTTTTCATAATAAGTAGTAATATATATAACAATCATATATTGGAAATGCATTGATGGGAAAAAGTAGATGCGACTGTCCTAAAGAGAGTCGGCGGCTGGTGGAAGCCGATGGGCAAGGCATTGAATTCCATCCCGGAGCAGCCTGTGATGAACAGGAACGGTAAATACCGTTAAATACTTGAGAGAGCAGTATATGCTGCTAATTAGGGTGGCAACGCGGAAAACCTTTCGTCCCTTTATGGGTGCGAAAGGTTTTATTTTTTATATTTATAAATTTATAAGGAGGAAGAGATTATGCTGGATATTAAGGAAATCAGGGCCAATCCTGAAGAAGTCATAAGAAAGCTCAAAAGAAGAGGCGGAGAATACAGGATTGCTGAAGTTTTGGAATTGGATGAGCAAAGAAGAGATATATTAGCAGCTGTTGAAGAGCTGAAGGCTAAGAGAAACAAAGTATCAGAAGAAATTGCGAAAATCAAGAAGGCAAAGGGCCATGCAGATGATTTAATTGCCGAGATGAAAGTTGTATCCGATAAAATTAAGGAAGATGATGACAAAGTAAGAGAGATAGAAGAGAAGATAACACAAGTACTAATGACCATACCAAATACACCTAATGACAGCATACCGGACGGCAAATCAGATGCAGACAACAAAGAAATGAGAAGATGGGGAGAACCTACTAAATTCCCTTATGAACCAAAAGCTCACTGGGATATTGGAGAGAATCTGGGTATATTGGATTTTGCTACAGCCGGAAAGGTTACGGGTGCAAGATTCACATTCTATAGAGGTTTAGGAGCAAGACTTGAAAGAGCCTTGATAAACTTCATGCTGGATACTCATATAGCCAATGGATACACTGAAATATTGCCACCTTATATGGCCAACACCAGAAGCATGCAGGGCACAGGGCAACTGCCTAAATTTGAAGAGGATATGTTTAAGGTAAACAACACTGATTATTACCTGATACCAACAGCAGAAGTTCCTGTTACCAACATACACAGAGAAGAAATATTGGATGGAACTAAACTTCCAATAAAATATACGGCATATAGTGCCTGCTTCAGAGCAGAAGCCGGATCTGCAGGAAGAGATACAAGAGGGCTTATCAGACAGCATCAGTTTAACAAGGTTGAATTGGTTAAATTCGCTCATCCGGATCATTCCTATGAAGAGCTTGAATCGTTAACCAATGATGCAGAGAGAATTCTCCAACTATTAGGTTTACCCTATAGAGTTGTATGCTTGTGTGCAGGAGATTTAGGATTCTCATCAGCCAAGACCTACGATTTGGAAGTTTGGATGCCCAGTTACAACAGATATGTGGAAATCTCAAGCTGCAGCAACTTTGAGGACTTCCAGGCCAGAAGAGCAGATATTAAATTTAAGGAAAATCCAAAGGATAAGGCTAGGTTTGTCCATACCCTCAATGGTTCAGGTGTGGCAGTAGGCAGAACCGTGGCAGCCATACTGGAAAATTACCAGCAGGAAGACGGAAGTGTAATTATACCGGAAGTATTGAGACCTTACATGGCCGGATTGGAAAAGATAAGCAAATAAAGACCATGTGTTGGCTGTCAAGCAAATAGAATAAAGAACTAAGAATCAAATGGCGCTAATCGTTTTATATATGATTGGCGTCATTTTTTAGTATACTACCATGAGTACAAGCTAGTGTATGAAGCAATTACATATATGCTACCGGATTGTGCCCGGCTATGTATGAAAGAAGTGGGGCTTTCATACTGTGAAAAAGCCCAGAGGGATTGACAGGAGCAATTGTGATTGAACTGAATTCAAAGGACCGTGTTTAATTATTCCATTTTCGTCAAAAAAGAGGTTAATTTCGCCATTTGAGATTTTAACAGTTTTTTTTTATATAATTATAATTAAAGGGTGTTGGTATATTTCATCGCATATGTGCAGCATAGTAAACCATAATTTTTCAACGAAATCTGCAAGCAACGGAGCTTGTTTTCATTGCTTTCTTAAACTGAGAAGACTAAGGGAGGGGGAAATACGAAAAATGTCAAAAGGCTTTTAGCAATTGCACTAATCCTGATTCTTTCATTTAATCAATTGTCCATGGCAGTGCTGGCGGAAGGTGGCGAGGAACCTTAGTCAGAGGGTGAAGGGCTTGCTGAACAGGCCATTGCCAGTCAGGTAAAAGAGATCACAGCTTTTGCCGAGCTGCCTGAGGATATTCGTATTCAGAATACCATGACACCCATATTTCCGGATACGGTGGCGGGCACTGTATATGGAGAAACAGTCCAAATCCCGGTGAGTTGGGAGATTAATGAGCCATATAATCCCGATGAACCTCAAGAAGGGACTTATGTATTTACGGCTGCTGTGGGGGAAGGATATATAGTGGCAGAGGGTGTAGTACTTCCATGCATCACTGTGGTCATCTCCAAAACAGAAGACAGGATATCTTTGCAAAGCAGCGGCAGTTATTTTGATGGAGAGGGAACATGGGAGAATCGCTACAAAATTTACACTGCTGAGGAACTTGCCAAGCTTGCGGAGTTGGTGAGTTCAAAAGATGAACATTATAGCAGTGCATATTATGAATTGATGAATGATATCGACCTTTCGGCCTATAACGAAGGTGCGGGCTGGAAGCCCATCGGAAGATATATTGAGAAGGCACCTTTTTCCTTTAACGATGCATCCTTTAGAGGTCATTTTGATGGCAAAGACCATAGCATTAGTGGCTTGACAATTAATTATAGAGGAATTTCAGATTTCAATTATCTAATGGATTCCATTGGTTTGTTTGGATGCATTGATGGTGGTGTAGTAGAAAATGTTAGGTTAATTGATGTAGATATTAACAGTGCGCTTGGCGCAGGTGCTGTGGTGGGACGTGTTAAGAGTGGAACAGTGCAAAACTGCGCAGCATTGAATTCTATGGTTAAAGGCTATAGTGATACTGGACGTGTTGTAGGAAAAATAATTGAAGGCACCCTTTTAGATAATGTTGCTTTCGAAGAGATGGAGGTTAATGAGGGATATGTATATGACGGTAATAGAAATGACAAGAACGGAGAAAGCATAAGTTTAGACCGGATTTATGATGAAAGTTTCTGGATGGGCTTAGGCTGGAGCGAAGATTGGGTTTTTGAGTATTATATGCTCCCTGTGCTTTCCATTTTCAAGGATCTGCTTGATCAACCAAGTATAGAAAAGGATTATCTCAAACAAGATCTTTCAAATGCTACAGTGGAAGTTACAGGGGATTTTACTTATAATGGCGAAAAAATCGAGCCGGAATTTGTCATTGGTGGTATGGCACTGGAGAAAGGCAAGGATTATATTGTTAATATTACCAGCAAAGACGGAGCAGGAACCAGTAAAGGCACAAAAGCCGGAGAGGTGACATTAGACCTGATATTCAGACGCCAATATAAGGGAATAAGAAAAGATGTTAAATATATTATTAAGAAGGCAAGGGTACAAAGCATTGACACAGTTGTAGACAATGATGAGATGACGGCGTATGAGGCCAAAAATGCAACAAACGGGGAAGAAGTAATCCAACTGGCAAAATTTCCTGATGAGGTTTCTGTCACAACTGATACGATAAAGACTACACTGCCTATCACATGGGCAACAATTACGCCATACAATGCCAAAGGTGCAGAGTATGAAGTAATTGGCACTCTCCAGGGCAATGAAAATATAGATGCCAATGGCAAGACCATAGAAGGGATAAGGGTCGTTGTTACTCCCATTACAGCGGAAAACCCTGTCTTCGATGAAGTACAGGTGGCAAGAAACGAGAATCCGGCTGCTACAGCCGATGATTTGGGAGAAAGCGTTTTGCCCATAAAGGGCAGCATAACCATTAAGGGTATAGATGATGTATCGGTTGACTATGCCATTGGTTGGGACAAGGATATAACGCTGGACAGAACCCGGGCAGGCAACGAACAGACCTTTAAAGGAACCGTCATATATGTTAATCCGCCTCAATGGCTGACTTTGCCCAGCAGTACGGAGGTCAGCCGAAAGGTGAAAGTAGTGGAAGAAATCTATAAAGTAACCTTTAATCTAAATGGAGGCACCCGTACAGGCGGCGGTGAATTGACCCAGCTCATTGCCAAGGGAAATGGGGCCATGGCTCCTACCGTTGTCCGCAATGGATACACCTTCATTGGATGGGACAAGGACTTTAGCAATGTGACGGAGGATCTTACGGTTACGGCTCAATGGCGTTATGACAGCGGATATAGTTCATCCGGTGGTCGATCATCCTCTTATGGAAACTCATCCTCCAACATCACTTTGTCAGGAGACTGGACTGTTGATACCATTGGCAACAAGCCTACCTTGGCAAGAAAAATCTTAAGAGATAAGCCTGATGAAAAAGGTAATCTCACCATAAACATCACCAATGAGATGGTGAAAGAAGGAATCAGTGAAGTCAAGAAAAAGTGGTCTGGGCGAGAAAGCTATGGCATTGCTCTAGCCTTTGACAATATATCTGAGGGTATCAAGACCATGACTGTCACCATTGAGGCTTCAGCCATAGACAATCTGGTTTCACAAGGCATTAGTAACTTGACCATACAATGCGTAATATACAGAATTACACTGGACGAAAAGGCCATCAAGATGCTAGATAGTCAATCTACCGGCAATGTGACCATCACAGTGACTCCATACAAAGTGTCTGGCATGGCGGCAACCGTCATTGGAAACCGCCCGGTTTTCGAAATCATTTTTAGGGATGGCAATGGTAAGGAAATTGTGGCATTCGGCAGCGGCACCATTACCAGAGGTATCAGGTATAACCCTGCATCAGGTGAAAACAAAGGCAATCTGTTTATAGTCAAAGTCACAGACCATGGTATAGAATGGATGGGAAATTCAGTATATGAAGAAGGCTGGATGATGTGGAGCGGAAGCAGCAATTCGGTCTATGGTGTGGGTTATAAAATACCTGCTTTATTCGCGGATACTAAAAACCAATGGGCAAAGGATAACATCGACTTTGTGGTAAATCGGGGGCTACTTTCAGGAGTATCATCCACCACATTTGAACCCAATAAAGAGATCACAAGAGCATATTTCCTAACGGCACTGGGCAAGTTATCCGGTGCGGATGTGGCAAATTTCAAGACTTCAAGCTTCACCGACGTGGCCAACGGCAGCACTGCCATTACAAGGGAAGAAATGGCGGTGATGATGCAAAATTACGCAAAGGCTTTAGGCTACACGCTGCCAGTTACCAATCAGCACACCCCATTTACTGATGAGAGCAACATCAGTAAATGGGCCAAAGATGCCGTCAAAGGCATTGCACAGGCCGGCATTATGATTGGCAAGGAAGATGGAAAATTCGATCCAAAGGGCAGTGTCACAAAAGCAGAAGCAGCTACAATTCTAAGGCGCTTTGTGGAAATAGTCGTTGATTAGCCCTTTTATATATGACTGGAATATTGAATATATCTAAATAGCGAAGCAGTCTTAACTGCCTCGCTATTTTTAGTGCGCCCAGCATGAATGCAAGCTAGTCGTGGAAAGTCCCAAGGAAACCATAGGGGTTTTAGTGAAAAAGTTGTGAAGCACCTTTCTTATAACCCATAGGAAAGTATAATTCTACCTTAATATTGACTTTCCGTAATGGGTTTCAAGAAAGGCTTCATTGATTGTTATAAACGCTTACAAAGGAAGCCTTTCTTACTTATGAACTATTGGACGAATATAAATATTAGTGATATAATTTCCTAAATGACAATTGTAATAATTGGTATGCATGACAATAAACACTAATGGAGGGGATGCAATGAAACGGTGTAGTTGGTGCGGTAACGATGAATTATACATAAAGTATCATGATGAGGAATGGGGAGTGCCTGTCTACGACGATAGGAAGCAATTCGAATTACTTGTGCTGGAGTCTGCCCAGGCTGGACTCAGTTGGATAACCATACTGAGAAGAAGGGAGAACTACAGAAAAGCCTATGATGATTTTGATCCTGTATTAGTGGCAAATTACAGAGAAGAAAAAGTACAGGAGCTGATGAGAAATGAAGGCATCATAAGAAATGAAAGAAAAATCAGAGCTTCAATAAACAATGCCAAAAGGTTTCTTGAGATACAAAAGGAGTTCGGCAGCTTCTGCGATTATATATGGGGATTCATAGGGCACAAGCCTGTTATAAACAGTTGGAAAAGCCTATCAGAGCTTCCTGCAAAGACGGAGTTATCAGAGATAATAAGCAAGGATATGAAGAAAAGAGGCTTTCAATTTCTGGGACCTGTTATCATGTATGCTCATATGCAGGCAACAGGCCTAGTCAATGACCATGTGGTGGACTGTTTCAGATATGAGGGGCTTATTGGCAGAGCCTATGATATGAAATAAGACCTGGATGATTTACTTTATTATGAATAAGGAGGTCATGTTATGTATTATGGAGATAAGGTAAAACTGAGAGCTTATAAAAGGGAAGATATAAAGTTAGCCTGTGAATACATGAATGATAATGAACTTAAAAGATTGCTGGTAAATAAAATCCCTTATCCCACGATTCTGGATCAGGAAGAAAAGTGGTTTGAAAGTCTTGTGGATCTAAAGGATTCCTATAACTTTGCCATAGAAGACCTGGAAACAGGAAAGTATATCGGAGGATGCGGAATAAATAAGATTAATTGGCTCAATAGACATGTAATTATAGGCATATTTATAGGAGATAAGAATTATTGGGGAAAAGGATACGGAACAGATGCTGTTAAGGTTTTGGTGAAATTCATATTTGAGCAGATGAATATGAATAAGATAAAGCTCAATGTTTTTTCATTCAATAAAAGAGCCATAAGATGCTATGAAAAGTGCGGTTTTCAGGTGGAAGGTATATTAAAACAAGAACTTTTCAGAGATGGCCAATACTATGATGAATATGCTATGGCTATATTTTTTGAGGATTGGAAGAAAGCCAATAAGTAGAAAAAAGGGACAAGGTTAAGTGAAAATTGAAAGGATAGCAAAGAGGGGTACATTGTTCACATTTCAAGAGGGAGATTCCCTCTTTTCTCAGGATACCTCTGTGTATCTAATAGATGTAGGAGATAAGCTTTTTTTATGTGACACCCATGTGGGACCAAAATCCATGGCTATTGTTAAAGACCATATAAATGCTGAAGGATTAGAAAATAAAGAAATTATAGTGTTCAACTCCCATGGGGATTGGGATCACATTTGGGGCAACTGTGCTTTTCCTGATTCAACCATCATAGCTCATGAAAGCTGCAGAAGGAGAATTATTGAATATGGAGAAAAGGACCTTGAGAGGTTCAAAGATAAGTACCATGATGGCTCCTTTGGATTGAAGCTGCCAAACCTGACCTTTGACAGCAGATTGAGCTTTGAGGACTACGGCATTGAGTTTATATATGCCCCGGGCCATACCGTTGATTCTGCAATTTGCTATGATAAGGAAGATTCTGTTTTATTTGTCGGGGATTTGATTGAATATCCGGAGCCATATTTACAGTATGAAAACTTACAAGAATATATAAACACACTGGAATACATAAAAAGCAAAAAAGCTGATGTCATTATATGCGGTCATTCAGGTATAGTTGATGATAATTTGATAAATGAAAACATTGATTTTATTAAAAGACAAATGAAATAGGAGGCTTACATGCATATTAAATCACTGAATAGATTGGATCCAATAACGGAAAAGGAAATTGAGGAAGTTTACTGGAGCTGCAAGGAGCATGATAATCTTAAAGGTAATTTATATCTGGATGGAACAGTAAATTTTAATCAAGAAATGAAATACCTTTTTTTGCTTTATGAAGAAAATAAATTGGTCAGCTTTCTATTTATGTTTATACCTACTCGGGAGGAAGCTGAAATATCAGCCTATACACTGCCTGATTATAGAAGAAGAGGTTACTTCAAAAAGCTATTGTCAGAGGCAGTTGAAGAATTAAAAATATATGATATAAAGGATATATTGTTTGTTTGTGAAAACCAATCCTTATCAGGCAAAGAAAGCATCAATAGCTTAGGGGCAGAGTATGATTTTACAGAATACTATATGAAGTTTGATAAAGCCAGCAAAATCCTTGACAATAGTGATGAGTTCAAAACAAAATTTTATTTACCTGATAAATCGGATATAAGAAGACTGGCCTATATAAGTGCCCAGGTATATGAAGGAAATTATGAAGAGGAAGAAGAATTTATAAAAAATTGCCTTAACTCAGCAGAAAGAAAAACCTATGCCACTGTTTTGGGAGACCAAATTATAGGAATTGGCAGCGGATACTTCGGACATGAAGAGGTTGCAATATATGGTGTAGGTATACTTCCGGAGTTTCAAGGCAAAGGATATGGAAAGGAATTGATTCTTCTCATAGTAAAACATCTGCTGGAAACTGGTCATGATGATATAACAATTGAAGTAGACAGCAATAATATAAAAGCATTTAATCTTTATAAAAATACCGGATTTGTAATAAAAACTGCATTTGACTATTACAGAAAACCTGTTAAAACCATTAATCTATAGGAGATGATTTATGATATGAAAAATTTATTAGATGTTTCAAGAATTCAATTGAAAAATATTCCATGCATATACATAAAACCTGTGTTCAATATGGAAGAAGTACCAACCATAATCTATTATCACGGTTGGGAATCAAATAAGGATAAAAATTTGTTTCTTGGCAAAATACTGGCTGTTCATGGATATAATGTGATTATGCCCGATGCCATCCATCACGGGGAAAGATGCAAACTGGAAAAGTATGGTGTACAAGAGCTTCGCAAATACTTTTGGGAGGTTGTCCTGAATACTGTAAAGGAGTATGAAACATTGATAAATGCTGCTGTAGATAGACTGGGAATATCTAGGGATAGATTGGCCGTAATGGGCCATTCCATGGGAGGATTTATCGCCAGCGGAATATTTGCATCTAATGATGAAATCAAGTGTCTCATTAATATGAATGGAGCCGGTGCATGGCAGAAGGCAGAAATGATATTTAAAGCTGTGGATTATGAAGGAAAAGGCATGGCGGATAAAAAGCAGTTGGAGGAAATGGCAAATTATGATCCCTTATCAAGGAAGGATGCACTATATCCCAGACCTATACTTTTGCTTCATGGAGACGCAGATACTTCAGTACCTATAGATATACAGAGATACTTTTATGACGAGATAAAGGAATTGTACAAAGACAAGGCAGAAAGACTTAAATTTGTTATAGAGCCAAAACTGAATCATTATAAGACCCTTGGAATGATGGAAGAAACTTTAGCATGGTTAGAGAAGTATTTGTAACTAATATAGGAAAAATGTAGCCTAAATATATAGCATATATTATAAAAATGGAAGAAGATTTAGAGGTGATATTATGAAAAAGATTTTTGAGCTTGCGGGCTCTGTTTTATTGGCCTTTGCCATTGCCATGTTTCTTAAGAGCAATGTATTTGCCATCCCTGAGGTAAGAATGAGTTCCATGGAAAATACTCTTATCCAAGGAGAAAGAGTATTGGAACTAAAATTTGTATATGGATTTACTGAGCCTAAAAGAGGGGATGTAATAGTATTAAACAGGGAAAGATAAAGTGAGGGATTTGTATCTGATTATTTCAATGAAATAAAGGATACAATAAATGTTATTAAAGGAGAAGTATCCAGAAATCATTTAATTAAAAGAGTCATAGGCATACCTGGTGATGAAATAGTAATTGATGGCGGCAAGGTATATATTAATGGCCAATTGATCCAAGAGGCCTATGTAAAGGGAGAGACTTATGCGGAAGGAATTGAGTTTCCGATAAGGGTGCCTGAAGGTAAGGTGTTCGTTATGGGTGACAATAGAGAGGTGAGTTTGGACAGCAGGCAGTTAGGCTTCATAGATTACAAGCAGATAGAGGGTAAAGCAGTACTCAAAGTCTGGCCTTTAAGTAAAATAAGAATAATCGAAAAGTGAGAAAAAAAAACCATAATGGAATTGGCACATAATAAATATATATCAAACGTGGAAATTAAAGAGTTAAAAGATATTGCAAATAATCATCAACCAGTTGAATATTTTTAGTTTAGAGATATTTCATTATATTGCGGCTTCAAAGCTATTGAAGACACAAGATTTCAAAGTATGGTTCTTTCATCGAAATAAATTTTATGTAATTGAGAATACTGATGATGTGGAAAGGATAAGCTAGAGATGTAAAAACTGAATAGGATTAATGAGGTGTAAGCAGTGGATTTATGGAGAAAAAAGATTTTTAAATGGCAAGTCATCTCAGTGCTTTGGATACTTGTTGCCGGATCATTATTGCACTTCACTTATGAATGGTCCGGAAAATCACCTATAGTGGGAGCATTCAGTGCAGTAAACGAAAGCGTTTGGGAACACCTCAAATTAGGATATTGGTCCATGATATTCTTTTGCCTTATTGAATATCCATTTTTGAAAGACATGGTAGGAAACTATTTTTTTGCAAAAGCTGTGGGTATAACAGCCATGAATGCTTTTATTGTAGTGTTTTTCTATTTATATGTTGCATTGACAGGAAAACACTCATTGTTTTTTGATATATTATTATATATAATAGGAGCAGTGATCTTTGGAATACTAAATTACACTATTATGATAAAAAAGCATGATGGGAAGCTTAATAGACTGGGAGTTGCTTTGCTTGTAATATTTGGTTTCACATTTATATTATTTACTTATTTTCCACCAAATTTGAAGATTTTCAAAGCTCCTTAGGAAAAGCTATGGAATAAAGACCACAAATTAACACTTAAATTTTCATTACTGTTGTTGACACTTAGAGTTTTACCTGATATAATTTAATATGTCTTAAATTTTGGAGAGATGTCCGAGTGGTTGATGGAGCTGGTCTTGAAAACCAGAGATGTTTCACGACATCCGTGGGTTCGAATCCCACTCTCTCCTCCATTTAATTTTATAGAAATTTAAAAACTTAGACCTGGAGAAGTACTCAAGTAGGTCGAAGAGGCGCCCCTGCTAAGGGCGTAGGTCGGGAAACTGGCGCGAGGGTTCGAATCCCTCCTTCTCCGCCATCAAAAAGCAAATCACTCACTAGAGTGGTTTTTTTATTTAATCCGAACAGGAAACTGGGATTCGAACGGGCGGAAAAAGAAAATGCGACCTTTGGAAGCATTTTTCCGCCCAGGCTTGATAGTGAGCGGAGCGAACGGAGCGAATCCCTCCTTCTCCCCCATTAGAAAAGTGATCATCTTAAAAGATGATCTTTTTTTGTTGTATAAAAATAAAATAACCGCATGGGGATTCGAATGCAAAAGCAGACTTTGAGGATGGTTTCAGAAAATAGATTGAGATTTCTGGAAAGTGGGTACATTTATGGGTAATTATGATTGTTTTCTGAAAGATTAGGAGCAATATGTCTATTGAATGACTTGTTTTGACTCTTGGAGAATTTTCAGGCTAAATCTCCTATTGACTTGTAATTTGATAGGAGTGTATCATAATATAGCACATATTAATGAAATGTACGCGTACGAAAGACAGATTTCCCTTTTTCAATATTACCTCTTCTGATAAAAAACATAAACAAAGAGGATCGGAACTCATTGGTGTTTTCACATGTAAAAGTGGAGAGAGGCAACTTTTTTATGGCTTGGATGAATATTTCAAAATTATGTATAGGTTGCCCGGAAGGGAACATTTGTTGAACTCGTATATTTCAGATGTGGAGCTGACGTTCTTAAGTAACAACAAGAAAGGATGTATTTCATGAAACCTATTTCAAGGAAGAAGCTCATTATACTTATCGGAATTATGATGGTTCTGGTATTAGCCACTGCATCAGGTGTCTATGCTGCCAGCAATGAAGTCGATAATTCCAGTATGTTCTATGGCACGGGGTGGGCTTTATTGCCACCAATGATAACTATAGTATTGGCTCTCATAACCAAAGAGGTGTACTCATCATTGTTCATTGGTATCCTCATAGGTTCTTTGATGTATGCAAACTTTAATTTATTGGGAATGCTTGATCAAACCGTATCCATTATAAGCAGCCGATTAGGTGATAATGGAGGTATTATTATATTTATTGTATGCTTAGGCATAATTGTGGCATTGTTTCAGGCTTCCGGATGTACTTCAGCCTTCGGCAGATGGGCATTAGAACATGTGAAAACCAAGAGAATGGCTCTTATCAGTACAACATTGTTAGGCTTATTTTTTGTAATTGATGACTACTTTAATGCGCTTACTACGGGCAATATCATGAGGCCTATGACGGACAGCAAGAAGGTGAGCCGAGCCAGACTTGCATATAATGTAGACTGTACATCGGCGCCAATATGTATCATTGCACCGGTATCATCATGGGCTGCAGCTGTTGCATCTTATGTTCCGCCGGAAGTAGATGCGGACGGATTTGTTCTTTTCTTAAAGTGTATACCCTATAATTTCTACGCAATATTAACATTATGCATGCTGTTTACATTGGCAATCATGAATTTTAATTTTGGACCTATGCGTACTTATGAGTATCTGGCGGAAGTAAAGGGTGATATATACGGAGGAACAGGAGACCTTTATGCAGCATCCAAGGCAGTAGAAGAAAATCCCAACGGAAAAGTTATTGATATGATACTTCCTGTTGTAGTTCTTATCGCATCCTGCATATTTGGACTTGTTTATACCGGTGGCATACTTGAAGGAGCAGGATTTATAGAAGCCTTCAGTGCATGCGATGCGTCCTTAGGCTTGCCCATTGGAGGTCTCATCGCTTTGGTATTTACCATAATATATTTCTTCGCTCGAAGAGTAATAACTTTTGAGCAATTTACAGAAGCTGTTCCCAACGGCGCAGTTGCCATGACTCCAGCCTTGCTGATATTGGTATTTTCCTGGGGCATCGAAGGCATCTGCCGTGAGAGCCTGGGCGCAAGTGTTTTCGTTGCAAATACGTTTGCAAACAGCACTTTCCCGATGATGTTCCTTCCGGCTATCTTCTATGTCCTGGGAGCATTTGTATCTTTTGCCACAGGAACTTCTTGGGGAACCTTCGGTATCCTTATTCCAATTTCCCTGGCAATGTTCGGAAATTCAGCAGCAAATCCTCTTGCTGTCATTACTCTTTCTGCAACACTTGCAGGGGCAGTTACAGGAGATCACTGCTCGCCGATTTCTGAAACAGCTATAATGTCATCGACAGCAGCTCAGGTAGATTTTATGACACATGTGATGACACAACTTCCATATGCTTTGTTTACTGCAGGTTTTTCACTGGTAGGATACCTGGTTGCAGGATTTGTAAAGAGTCCTATCGTACTTCCAATAATGGTCGCAATCATGATTGGGGTTTTGGTGGTTATGAAGCAAATATTGAAGGACAAGCCTATCCAGGAGCCTATCAGATATGTTTCTCAAAAAGCAAGAGAGATACAGGCACAGGCTCAACAGGAATAAGAGGATTTCATAAAGTGAGTCAGGTGCCAGCCTGTCAACTTGTCTACCATTTATATGTTATAAGCTACCACGCATTTCTAAGATAGATAAAAAAAGGAGGCAAATAGCAGCATTAGCTGCTGTTTGCCTCCTTTGCATTTATGTGGTAATATGTAAAAAAGCATATGATCATATAATATTTCAATAAAAATGAATCTACTATGAGGTTCATATTGCATGGAGGTAAGTATGGTTAAGATAGGATGCTGTGCCAGGTTTTTTAATAGGTATGAAAATGAAGTAAGGTTTGCAAAAGAAAATGGATTTGATTTTATGCAACTTTGGTATGATAGCAGAGGATTGTGTCTACATGAAGATGATAGAGATTTTATTGATACTATAAAAAGGCATGGATTTCCTACCATTATCCATGCGGTGCTTAATATAGATGAATTTGACGAACATGTACCTAAACTGCTTGCTTTATTAAAGGAATTGGGGCATAAAGAGTTAATAATTCATCCAATATGCATGAATCAACCTATAGATGAAGGCACATTAGATATATTAGATGAAAAGGTTAGATTTGCATTAGATGTTTTTAATCCGGAAGGCATAACATTACATTTGGAAAACAACAGCAAGCTAGATCCAATATTTACAGATACAAATGAGATTGAAAAAATATTTGCTAACAATAAAAGGCTGGAGTTTATATTGGATATTGCTCATATAGATAGCATGGAGCATTTAAGTGATATGGTCCATATAAAAAAGCCTAACATTTTGCATATAGCAGATAAGCATTTTAATGTTGTACATGAGCATTTGCCTATTGGACAAGGAGAGATGGATTTTAAACATATATTCAAAAACATTCTTAATGATTTTAACGGAAAGATAATATTGGAAATTGTGAATACAGATCAAGATATAGTAAATTCCAAGAAAATTATTGAAAGCATATTAAAGGAAAAATAGGTGAATCATGATTTATTTGATAACAAATTTGTCATAAGGAAAAAATTAAAATAACTTTATAATGCTGACACTGGGTAGAAGCTAATGAAGCTATGTTTTTTAAAGCATAGCTTTTTCTATTTTCCCCATGGCTGTAGACATTAGGTCTGAATGTTTTCAGGGGCTAAAGCAAGGTTTTAGATAAAACAGTAACTTTGGGAGTTATTGATGAGGAGAGGCACAAAGTAAATGTAGAAGAGCTGCAAAGCAGATAAATCTAAAACTCTACAACTCTAATAATTCACTTTTTTAAATCTATAGGATAAATATTTATTATTCCAAATTAATCTAATGCATGCAACAATTTACCTAAAATGTTGCTTTGAACTGTATTCGACATAAATATACATTCTCCTCTATAAATTTTGAATAATTTTTATTCTTATAGCATATATAAAAAGTTAAAGCTGTACCAAGGAATAAAGCTCATCCTTCTGATCCTGGTTCACTCCAATGTATCTCAGAGTAATACTTTGAGAACTATGGTTGAAGGTGTCCATTATCAGGCCGATATTATACAAAGACATTTTGTAGGTCCAATACCCCCATGTTTTTCTCAGACTGTGGGTGCCAAAATTCTGTATCCCCAACATATCGGCGCATTCCTTTAAAACCCTGTAGGCTTGAATTCTACCAATATAACCTCCCTTTTTGCTTGGAAACAAGTAACTCTCATAAGATAGTCCCGTATCTCTGACATATTCTTTGATTAGCTTCTTCAAAGCATCATTTATCTTTATTTTTTTCACCTTTCCCGTTTTCTTTTCCTTTAATATTAAGTAATCCTGGAATTGCATATTTGGGGTCATTATATCCTTTACCTTTAATGGGATAATGTCACTGATTCTCAGTCCGGTGTTAAGTCCAAACTTAAAAAGCAATGCATATTTCTCATCTTTTACCTTTAGAAGTTGATACATTTGTTTGATTTTTGCCTTGTCTCTAATTGGTTCTACTGTCATAAAATATCACTCCCTAATGCAACAAAATATATATTTTCTTGATAATATAATACATTGCATTTTATGTCAACTTTAAATCGCCATTCATATGGTGCATTGATGAAGCCTTGATATATCTGACTTATAAGCTTTTGATAAAGCAACATTTTAGGTAAATTGTTGCATAGTATTTAGGAACAGAGTATCAAAATAGGATTTGAGTCCTATGACAAAATTCAATAGAACCTTATGTAAAAGGCAAACTTATTGAAAAATAAGGACGCAAAGCTACGAGTCTAAGGTGAAATCACTATGATAGTCGGGTTGCCAGGATGTATTGAGATTTATGATTTAAAGCTATGGCAGACTTGTCATAGCTTTTGTTGTTAATGAATTGGCTGTAGTTTTCCACATGAGACAAAAGGATTTATTGCTAAACTTCACAAAACGGAAGTAGTTATAAATTACTTAATAGATTTAAAAAGGCCAATATGCACAAATAATCATGATTAAACAAAGGAGTGGCGGAAACATGCTTCAATTAACAGATGAAGAGCTTTTGGGATACATAAAAACCTGTGAATCTGAAGTTAACACATTGGCAGAAATTCACAAGTCCTTGATTCAAAGAAACATAAAGTGCAATATTGAAGAACTTCGACAAAAAATATCTTTTTTGTATCGTGACGGTTATATAGGAAATGAACCAACTGTTGACGGTGTCAATATGTACTACATAATTTTTAATCCCGGTGACATGACAGTAAATGATGCAACTTAATTAAGTCAGAATGTACGATGAATCAGGGAAAAAGAAATGCTTCTGACTGTTGTACATTCTATCAAATAAATCCTTGGAATTAACAATTTTAAGATTAGGAGGATAAAAGGTTATGGAGAAGAAACTTGCAAAACCTTCAAACAGTGGAATGGAGAAGGGGATATCACAAGGATCAATTTCAATAACAGATGAAATGGAGAAAAAAAGGGAACTTGCCAGAAAACATGCCCAAGATAAAGTGAAAGCCAGAACATTGGCAAAACAGCAGCAGTTGGCTGAAAGAATAGCCGTTGCAACAGAACAGCTTGCCTCCGGCATCGAGGAAGCAAGCAGTGCAGCAGAAGAACTTGGTGCAACGATGGCCCAGATTGCCAGAGGTGCCAACGAAGCATCTTCTGCAGCGGAAGAGTCAAGGGCTGCCATAAACCAGATAGACAAGGCTTCTGTTGTAGCTGAAAAGAATGCAAAGGAATCCCTGGAGAGGGTTAATATTGCAAAGGAGTTAATAGAAAATACTTCAAATGATATTGAAATGATGATTAAGGGAATTAAGGAATCTGCTGAAACCAACCTGGAATCTGTTAAGTTGGTGGGAGAACTGGAAAACCAATCCAATGAGATAGGAGAAATAGTGCAGGCTGTGGTGAGAATTGCGGATCAGACCAACCTGCTTGCTCTCAATGCGGCTATAGAAGCTGCCAGGGCCGGTGAGCATGGAAAAGGATTTGCTGTGGTAGCTGATGAAGTGAGAAACCTTGCGGAGATCTCGGAAAAATCGGCTAGAAACATTACAGAACTAGTAAATGAGATACAAAACAATGTAAAAATTGTTGTAGCTGACATCCAAAATGCCGGTAAAGCAGCCAATGAAGAAGTGGAAAAGGCAAAGAAAACCACTGCTGATCTTGTAAAAATAAATGAAGAGATTATTACTGTGAGAGATGGTGTTGCAGAGATATCACAGAATGCAGTGGATGCAAATAAAGGAGCAGGTGAGTTCCTGGTGTTGGCTGAACAGGTTGCAGTGGCTGCAGATCAACAAAGCAGTGCTGCAGAGGAAGTGGAAAAGTCAATCCAGATGCAAAACAGAGCCTTCAATGAATTGAATGCTGGTGCTGCGGATTTGGCACAGATGGCAGAAGATTTAAAAGTATCTACCGATGCACAAAAATCATCTGAATCTCTTGCAGCTGCCGCTGAGGAATTGTCGGCCAATGTGGAAGAGGCCAACTCCACTGCAAACGAGATATTGAAAGCCATGCAGCAGATAGCCTCCGGTGCCCAGGCTCAGGCTGAGCTTACCGACAATGCTGCAAAATTGGCTGAAAGACTTGCTGTTGCTGCGAAGCAAATGAGTGAAAGAGCAAAATTCTCAGCGGATAAGATAGAGGAGCTGCAGAATCTTCTGGAAGCAAACAAGATAGCTGTTGATAATTTGATTGCAGGTATTTCCGCTTCTGCAGAATCCAGCATGGTGTCAGCTAAGAATATAAAGAACCTGGAGGAAACCACCAGAAGGATTGATAAAATTGTTGATGCAATAGTAAACGTATCTATTCAAACAAATATGTTGGCTGTAAACGGTTCCATTGAAGCAGCAAGGGCAGGAGAATTCGGTAGAGGTTTCTCTGTAGTTGCAGGTGATATAAGAGCTTTGGCCAATGAGTCTGCAGAAAACACAGACAAGATCAAGGATCTTGTAAGAGGCATACAAAACCAGATTCAAAGGGTTGCAGCGGATATTGACCTTTCCAGCAAAACTTCTTTAGCAGAAGTAGAAAAGGCAAGGAAGACCACCCACAATCTCAATGTTATAGAAGAGAGCATGATAAGGATACTTGAAGGAGCAAGAGAAATTCTGAAGGGTTCAGAAGAATCCCTGGTGGCTCTGGAGCAGGCAAAGAAAGGTGTAGACCAGATTGCTACTGCTGCCCAGGAAGCCAGCAGTGGAGCTGAACAGGCAGCAGCTGCTGCAAATCAACAGGCAAAGGGTATGCAGGAACTTGCTGAAGCTATTGAAGAGATATCAGGATTGGCTGATGAACTTCAGAATATGTAAAGAATGGAGGGGATAGTAATGGCTACTGGTATAAACAATGCCAGCTTTACCGAACGCCAGCTAGTTACCTTCCTGCTTGGAGAGGATGAGTTCGGGATTGATATCATGAATGTGAAGGAGATCATCAGGGTTCCTGACATCACAAGAGTGCCTAATGCACCCTGCTATGTAGAAGGAGCATGCAATCTAAGAGGCAATGTCCTTCCCATTATCGATGGGAGAATATGGTTTAATATGGAGAGGAAGGCAAAAGACGAAAACAGCAGAGTCCTTGTAATTGACGTTGACGGTAAAGCAACAGGTATGATTGTGGATAAGGTATCAGAAGTAATGAGGGTAAGTATGGCGGATATAGAGGATACGCCGCAGATTGTAAGAAATGTGGATTCAGATTACTTAAAAGGCGTTGTGAAGCTGGATAGCGGAAACAGGCTTGTAATGCTGCTGGATGTTGTAAGAGCCTTGAGAGTTGATAATGATGGAGAAGGCAGGATAAGAGGACAAGATGAAAGTCTGCATAATACTGGTGCAATGCTGTATAGTACCGGTACCGAGTCCATCGATGAAGAGCAATTGGTTTCATTCCTATTGGATGAAGAAGAATATGCCATTGGAATCATGCAGGTTAAAGAAATTATCCGTACACCTCAAATCGTGAAGGTTCCAAACTGTGAAGACTACATAGAGGGGGTAGTTTCCATACGCAATAACCTACTTCCCATTATAAACTTGAGGACATATTTTGGGATGGAACACATGGATATTAATGATTATACCAGAATACTTGTAGTGGACATGGGAAATTTTACTGCTGGAATCATGGTGGACAAGGTTTTAGAGGTTTTGAGAGTGCCAAAAAGCATCATTCAACCTCCGCCAAAATTCTCAACACAAAGTGAGGAACAACTGAAAGGAGTAGCCAAGCTAAATGATGGCAAACGTATGATTCTAATGCTTGAACCATCTAAATTGATTTCACTAGATGAAATCAGCGGAATCAAGGCTACAGATGGTATTTATGAACAGGATGAAGATGAGAAAAGAACAGGAAGACAGATGGTTGATGAAGAGCAGTTGGTAACCTTTAAAATAGATTCGGTGGAGTATGGAGTTAAGATAGCCAATGTTCAGGAAATAAACAGAATGACGGAGGTTACTAAAATACCTAGGGCTCCTTACTATATTGAGGGAATTGTAAACTTAAGAGGAAATGTGATCCCCGCGCTGAATCTTAGAAAATTTTTCAATCTCCCGGAGAAACAGATAACTGATGCTACTAGAATTATCATCATTGATTTCAATGGGAAAAGGACCGGAATTGTAGTAGATTCGGTTTCAGAAGTGCTTACATTTGAAAAAACTCTTATAGAAGCACCGCCTGATTCATTGAGCAACGGTGTTGATACCGATTATGTGGAAGGCGTGGGGAAACTAAATGAGGGAAAAAGAATGATATTAATTTTGGATATCAGCAAGGTGCTGAATTTTATAATTAAATAGGTATTATTCCCAAGCCTTAATATATTTCTGCTTAGGAGAATGCCAGATTTATTATAAATTAACAGGTGATGACTTTGACAGACAAAATAAAAGTATTGATTGTGGATGATTCAGCTCTTATGAGAAAGGCTTTAAAAGAGATAATGATGACGGACCCGAGTATTGAAGTAGTAGGAACAGCGAGGAACGGTCAGGATGCCATTGAAAAAGTGCATGATTTGAAGCCAGATGTGGTTACTATGGACATCAATATGCCTGTTATGGACGGATTGACATCAATGCAATACATACTGAGTGATTATCCGGAAATGCCTGTTTTGATGGTCAGCTCGCTGACTGAGGAAGGGGCCTTGACTACTTTTGAGGCTTTGGAGCTAGGGGCTTTTGATTATGTTGCAAAGCCGTCGGGCACCGTATCTTCCGATATTTACATAGTTGGCAGGGAGTTAATAGAAAAAGTAAAGCTGGCTTATAAGAGTGCAAATAGGAAGAGTATCAACTATCGAATGCAAAGATCCAATAACTTGTCTGGGCAAAAGAAGACAGAATCTATGAAAAAACAGGATTTCGCAATGAACAATGAATTATCAAAGGTTGTTGTAATAGGTATTTCTACCGGCGGTCCAAGTACGTTAATGGAGGTTTTGCCAATGCTGCCTCAGGATCTTCAGGCTGCCATAATTATCATACAGCACATGCCTCCTTATTTTACATCTTCATTTGCAAAAAGGTTGGATGCTGCCTGTCGGATACCCATAAGGGAAGCCAAGGCCGGTGATGTGCTTCGTAACGGTATAGGATATGTTGCTCCTGGAGGATACCAGTTGGTGGTGAGAGGAGAAAATGGGACCATCAGATTGCCAACCACTCCTAAAACAGTTTTTATGCCTTCTGTCAATGTGACCATGGAAGCTGTATTGGATACTTTTGGTGGCAAGAATGTGATAGGCGTGCTTATGACCGGAATGGGTGACGATGGAGCAGATGCCATGGTAAAGATAAGAAAGGCCGGAGGTATCACAATAGCTGAGGATGAATCCACAGCAGTGGTTTTTGGCATGCCTAGGGAAGCCATAGAAAGAGGAGGCGCTGAGATTGTGGTGCCATCATACAGGATAGCTGATGAGATAATTAAAGCTGTTAGAAGAGTTTAGGGCAACAAGTTTAATGCTATGTATTTTTAAATCGTATGGAGGTTTCTAATGAAATATAAATATAAGGTTTTGATAGTTGACGAAGATGAAAATATATTATATGACATTAAAAAACTTTTGGAACAGGAAACCTATGTTGTTGAAACTACTCAAAGTGCCATGGAAGCTTTTGAAAAAGTTAAAAAAGACAAATATCACATTGTATTGGTGGATACAGATTTCCATGAGATGAATGGTATTGAGCTCTTAAAAGAGATAAAAAGATACGATGCTTTAACTCAGGTGATCATGATGTCAGGGCATTCTACCATGGAAAAAATATTGAATTCTCTTGAATATGGTGCTAATGATTATATCCTGAAGCCTTTTAGAAGCATGGATCATGTTATAGGGGTGATTGATTATTCTGTTCAGAAGCTGGAACGGTGGAGAAAATCCATTATTGAGATAGTGAAATAGCCAATCTATAAAGGATTGATATTACATGATATTAGGCGGTGATATTGATGGATGCCATGATCCAGTACTATATGGAAGAAACAGAAGATATGCTTCAAAAGGCGGAAGAATGCCTTATCCGGCTTGAGATGGAATATTCCTCCACTGATGTCAATGAGTTGTTCAGAATAGCTCATACAATCAAAGGTTCTTCACAGATGGTGGGATATGAGGATATTGGAGACATTATGCACAAAATCGAGGACATGCTTGATGGTGCAAGGAACAATTCCATACTGTTTGATCAAAGCATAGTGTCTTTATGCTTCAAAGGCTTGGATATGGTTAAAAAGATGCTCCAACATAAAAAAGAACAGGGCTCTCAGGAGATGATGGATGATTTTATCAATGATGCTACAAGAATTAAGGAAATGATCGAAGCTTTTATAAGAGCTAATAAAAAGGGCGGGGAAAAAAATGCTACTGAAGAGTCTGCCAAGGGAATAGTTTCTTCCCTTTTGAATAAAAAACCTAAAGGTAAAAACAGATTTTATATAACCTTCTTTATAGAAGAGGATGCACCCATGGTATCTCCTGTATTCATGATGATCTTAAAGACCATTGGGGAAATTGGGAATCTTGTGTATTCCAGCATAGGAGACAGTTACTTTTCCGAGTTATCAAGGGATAATGAAATTAGAACTTTTGACATAATACTATGTACAGACATTGAGGAAGCTGAGTTATATACCTATTTTGCCCTGTCTTATGTAGAAAGGATAAACATTGTAGATTTATCCAGAAGCAAACTGGAGGAAAATGATTATTGCTTCAGCAATGGAGATGATATTTCTTATATCATTATTCTAAGAGTCTTTATGAAACTATATAATATGCTTTTTAATGAATCCAAAGAGCTTAATATAAGTAAGGAAGAACTTTCTACAATAGAATCTTTATACCTGGAAGCTGCCAATGCCTGTGGCAGAATGAAGGATAAAAATAAAATAAGCACATTTATAAGAGATTTCAATGAATTATTTTTACATATCCTAAAAATGTGTGACGACCAATGGAATGCTGAAGAAGACTTTTGTTCCAATATTCGAACACAAATGGTAGAGCTGACGGAAAGAGCTTACAACTATACAAAAGGAAAGCATTTATTTAGAGTTTTTAAAGCGAAAAAAACGGATTTTGTCAATAGACTTAGGAATTTTATGGATATGGTTGATAAGGCATCAACCCTAATTATTCTTATTGATTTGAGCTCATTGGATATATTGGGTGAAACTGAAGTTAAGGCTCTCATTGAAATGAAAAGACAGATGGAGTTCCATGGCATAGAAACAGGAGTCATTGTAGATGGATATGATGCCAGAAAGATCATTAATATTTTTGATTCTATAAAACCTCTTGAGGAATTTCATCTGTTTAAAACCGAACTTGATGCCATATTAGGGGTGCTTTATTCACAAGATTCTTTCCATAGAATCATGAATAAGATAAAAGACGTGCAATATAAATAATCTAAGCCTATTGAATGAACAGACATAAAAAGGCTGATAACCGAAAAGCCATCAACAGATGTGAGGGTGAGTACCATTGCGTACAATTAACATAGATTCAGCAGTTATAATGTCATGAGCATTTCAAAATATGCCCTTGCAGCAGCGATACCCTCACAAGAAAGCTGCCGCTCATGCATTGGGTTTTTTGAATGACAGCAAAGCAGCCAATATGCTGCAAAGAGTGCTGGAGAAGCGAGAAAAAGAAGTGAGAGAAGCTGCTAAGAAGCTATGGGCGATAAAGAGGTGGGAAGATGATATTATCTGATGAATTATTCGATAAGTTTGCAAGACTGATTTATAAAAAAACAGGAATATATTATGAACCAAGCAAGAAGTATTATGTGGAAAAAAGGATAGAAAGATGTGCAGAGTTGCTTGATATGGAAAGTTTAAACCAGTATTACATGATGTTGAAATTTTCAAATGATACTTCTGAGTTTGACAAGTTGATAAATGAGTTAACAGTGAACGAGACATATTTTTTTAGAGATTTTCCTCAGTTGCGCAATTTTGCAGAAGATGTACTGCCTATTTTCGTTAGACAAAAAGGTGATAGTAGAAAAATAAAAATATGGAGCGCAGCTTGTTCCACAGGAGAAGAACCTTATACATTGTCCATCATTCTTCAGGAAATGCTTGAAAAGCCTCAGGAGTGGGAAATTGAAATACTTGCTTCCGACATAAATACAAAAGTATTGGAGGCTGCTAGAATCGGACTCTATGAAAGTAGGGCCGTAAGAGATGTGCCTCTTGAATATTTGGATAAGTACTTTACAAGGCTCAATAACAAATACCTTGTCAATCACAATGTAAGAAAATCTGTGACTTTTAAACGAATCAATCTGATGGATGAAAAGGAAATGAGTAATATTAGGGGATATGATTTCATATTTTGCAGGAATTGCTTAATATATTTCGATGATGAATCAAGAAAAAGTGTTTTATCCAGCTTTTACGAGACCTTAAATCCGGGAGGATTTATTTTTCTAGGACATTCAGAATCCGTAGGGAGGATCTCATCTGCCTACAAGGTTCAAAGAATAGGAGATACTATAGTATACTCAAGGCCAGAATGAGAGAGGAGGGCATTGCTCCTTTAATTCTAAGGAGAGAGCAATATGTACGGCAGGATCTATATAGAAGATATTGATGTAGTAAAAATGTTTGTCAATGAATGTAAAGAATGCCTTGAAGGGCTTGAGAAGGAAATACTGAAGCTTGAAGCAAATACTAAAGACAGTGAATTGCAAAGTTATATTTTAAGAAGGGTTCATAGAATTAAGATGGGTTCTTCCTTTACAGGGTTATGGGGTATTACAAGATTATGTAATGAAATAGAATTTATGCTGGATGCCATAGGGAATGGGAGGGCAACTGTAGATACAGGGCTGATTGACAGTCTTCTTATGTTCGTGGATTTCATAAATGGCTATATAAAAGACCTTGATGAAAAATTAATACAATGGATTTCTTCTGATGAAAACGATCTCAAGTATCTGGAGTTTGATAATGTACAAAAGGAAGAACAGATGCTTGAAAACTTGAAACAGGCATATGAGAATTGTAAAGTCAGTGATGGGGAAAACAGCAAGTTTATAAAGAAAGCTTTGGAAGAGTCAGATTTGGACGTTTTACAGTCGGAGAAATTTAAGAAGGATCTGGCGGAAGGACTCAGGGAGCAGTTTCTTCTTGAAAATGCAGAGCATATTGATAGGATTGAGAATGATTTGCTAATGCGGCTTGATGCAAACAGTGAAGATAAGGAGGCCGCCGATGAAATATTTAGGGCTGTTCATAGCATTAAAGGAGGAACAGGAATATATCTTGCAACCATATCTGCTGAAAATCCGCTGCATACCAGCTTAAAGAAGTTTTCAGAAGTTGTGCATGCTTTTGAAAATCTGTTGGCCTTGATAAGAGACAGAAGATGCAAGTTTGAAAGTAAACTTGTTGATTTAAGCTTTTCGGTAATGGATTACCTGAAGTCCTTGATGAATTCTATTGCTTCTGAAGAATCCATTGATTTTGATAATAATAGCGTGTTTGATGGAATAAGGGAACATATATCAAGAATCCAGTCATCATCGGGAGATATGATGCAGAAGGTTCCAATGACTAATCAGCAGCAATTGGGCAAAACTGATGACGTGAAATCCAAAACCAACGGGACCCAGAGTATCCGGGTAAATCAAGAAAAGATTGACATAATGATGAACATGATTTCAGAGCTCCTAATTGCCAAAAATTCATTTATGCACATCTCAACAAAATTGAACGTGGAGTATGATCTGCCTGAGATGGCAAAGGAAGTAAAGCAAGTAGGAGCATATGTAAATAAGATATCAGATGAACTCCAGAATGCCATCATGTCTATAAGAATGGTAGAAATCAAAACAATATTTCAAAGAATGCCCAGGGTTGTACGGGATATTGCCCAGAGCACTGGAAAGAAAATGGAACTGTATATGGAGGGTGAAAATACAGAGATTGATAAGACAATTATCGAGCAGATAAGCGATCCCCTGGTGCATTTGATACGCAATGCTGCGGATCATGGTATTGAACCTCCGGAAGAACGCCTGTCAAAGGGAAAACCGGAGACAGGAAGAATTGTGTTGAGAGCCTATAACAAGAACAAGCATGTATTTATTGAAATAGAAGATGACGGAAAGGGAATTGATGCTGAGAAATTGAAGGAAAAAGCCATTGAAAAAGGATTCATTACCCTTGTAGACGCAGAAAGGATGAGCCATGATCAATTGCTAAATCTTATTTTTCTTCCGGGTTTCAGCACTGCAAAACAGATTACTGAGATATCCGGCCGCGGAGTTGGAATGGATATAGTTAAAAGCAATATAGCAAAAATTAGCGGAAACATAATGATTGAAAGCAAAGTAGATGAAGGCACAAAAATGATTGTTCAATTACCTCTTTCGCTGGCAGTTTCCCGGGGTTTGATTGTGGAAGTATCGGGAGAAACCTATATTATCCCTCTGGAGTATATAGTCGAAACAGTCAAGATAAATAAAAACAGCATTCATAAATATAACGGGAAGTGTTTTGTATATTTAAGAGGAAATGTAATCAGAGTTGAATGGCTCAGCAAGATTTTTCTGATTGGTGATAGAGATACTGAAAAGGAAGAATTGAATGCTGTGATTTTATCCAATGGTGTTGAAAATTTTGCAATTGTTGTGGACAAACTTAAAAATGAACAGGAGTTTGTGGTGAAAACATTGGAAGGTCATTTGGCCGCCATTCCTGGGATATCCGGCTCAACCCTTCTGGGAAACGGACAAGTGGTTTTGATTATAAATCCTGTTGATGTATTGCAGCTTGTGGAAAAATAAAGTCATTACCGTTTGAAAGGAAGGGGTAGGCAAAAGCATCATAGCTGTTTATATTGCCCATGGTCTTGCCATCAAAGGGAAAAAAGTATTGCTTATAGATATGGATGGACAAAATGATGCCAGCCTTTTTCTGGGATTTTCTTCAGAGGATTATAGCAAGAGACTTTACCATATCCTTATGGGTCAAGATTCTGTTAGCATTTCTGAATGTATAATTAATACGAGAGACAATTTGGATTTGTTGCCTGTAAACACATCGACCGTATCAATGGTGAGCTATACGAAGAGACTGATATAAGCTGGTTTTTGAATTATAAGCCCAACGGTCTGGAGCAGTTGGGCTATAATTATGTGATTGTTGACTGCGAACCTCAACGAAGCAAAAACAATGATGAGGTTTTGCATTTAGCTGCCTGTCATAGACAGCAGAAAGTTGTTTGGTATGGCCCATGGGGAGCTTGGGGACAGCAGTAGAATCATTGTTGCTGATGTTTATGGAAAGAAGCCAGACGGGGGAGCTATAAATGGTATCCTTGTACTTAATGATGGAAAAAGGCTTGTCATGGTTCTTCATGCTGAGAAAATAATAAAATCAGGAAATGTTGATATAGCTCAAAATCAACAAGCAACATTTTTAGAGGATTTTACGGATTTAGAAAGAGAAGAGGATGGAGAAGAAATTATTCAAAGAGAGGAACCATATGGGAAATAGTTCTAATGAGGAGTTTGTCAAAGGGATTTTTAATTTGGACAACGGGAAAAGGCTGGTAATGATGTTGGAACTCAGCAAGATCATCTGTTTGGAGGATATAAGAGGTTTTCTGCATTGAGCCAAAATGGATGACATGGACTGTTTTTGGAATAATGGCTGATAGCAATAAGGCTTGCATATATTTACATACATTGGCAGCCATGTATATTATGGTTATAAGTAGAATTTTCTTATGATGCATTACAATAGAAATGGAATATTACTATATCCAAGCGGCGGCGAAGTGCATATATCCCCAAAGAGATGGGCAAAAATAAAGTTAGGATTCTACACTGTTCACTGATTCCGTGGGCAGTATTTTTTTGCACAAAAAATAGCACTTTGAGAAAAGTAAATGGCACTTTTGAAAAATTAAATGCTTTTGGGCTATGTTAATATAATAAAAAATTGCCATAATATGTGCCTGGCAAGTGCAATTTGGTGACTAGCACATATTTTTGTGGAAAAGAACAAAGAAAGGGAGAGGAGAGATGAAAATAAAAGGAATTGTGACCATTGCGCTGCTTGTACTGATGCTTCAGACTGTGTTGAGCGGCTGTTCACCAGAAGGATTAGGCCCTGGAAGTTCTGAGGAAAGTGGCAAAGCTCTTGAACGGAACTGGACTATTAAAGTGGATCAGACCATCCCTGTAAAAGACGGCGATATAACAGTAAATCAGACCCTGGTGCTTATCGCCCAAAAAAAGGGTGGAGATAATATCCATGGAACCTATGAGGGAGCGGCCTATATTGGCAGTCATTTGGATATTTCTCCTTTGGCAAAGGTATTAATCAAGTTAAGCAGAGGATTTGATATAGATATTTCTGCAAATAATCTGAGCTTCGAAATTGAGCCTTTTGACATGAAAAGATATTCTGCTTACGGCAGCAAAGATGAAGCCTCCTTGGCACCTCTTGTGCAACATGACTCCATGTCACTGCTATTACCGGAAATGAAGGGCGGTGTGATCATCAATCCGACTATCAAAGGAATCGATGGACTTCAGGGAAGTTATGAAGCATCAGGGGGAGGCTTAGAGACGGTACCGATGAAAATCGCAATCAAATCCCATGGCCAGATGAATTAGTTCCTAATACACCCAGGGCATTCCATCTGGTAAACAATGTTTATGATTGGAGAGATGAAGATGGAGATATTGAAATAAAAATATATATGAGCAAAGAGGAAGCTGAAGCCTATTTCTCAAAGCTTAAGGATTTGAGGATATCCGAACGGGGTGCATATATGAGTTCAGGCGATCTCCTTCTGGATGGAGCTGGCGATGATTTTGACCTTTTATGTTCATATTTCATAGAAAGTCAATATTTAAGAATTAACTATTATTATAAAAACCATTAACCAGAGAACCGTATTAAAAGCATTTTATGAACAGGGAGGGCAATTATGAAGCGTTTATTAACAATAGCAACAATCATTTGCTTGGTTTTATCTCTTGCAGGCTGCGGTAGTCCTGCCCTAGCAGTTAATAACGATGACAAAGCAGCAGTGGAGCAGAGCAAAGGAACCGTCAATAATGGCAACTCTGATTTTACAGAATGGGAAACACAGGAGATAATTGCTGATACAGATTTTGTTGAAGAGGGCACTGAAGCAATTGCCAGAACAGGAGGCACCATAGTCTGGGATGCTGAAAAAATGGGTGGTATGCCGCAGCCGGAAGGCACGACAGTTTTTATGGAGATGGACTTGACAAAAACTCTGGGGAGAGACTTTGCTTACAGTTATTCTGTAACCGGTTTAACGAAATAGGTTTATCAGGAATATATAAAACTTGCTGAGAAAAAATTTCCAAAGGTCATGGAAAATAAACTCAGTGACAAGGAAGGTTCTTTCATGGCTTTAACTACGGACAATGATAAAAATATATTGATGGGATTTATGATATGTATGGCACTGTTGCCTATGACAGTGCAGGCAGCAGAGCCATTTACAACAAAGCTGGAAGCACCCACCAATGTCGTGGTGAATCAGGCTCCGTAAGACCACGGCAGTTATATTATTGTTTCATTTAACAAAAGTCCGGAATTGTCAGCTATGATTGACGAGGGAAGTACCATAAGAGAGAAATATGGCTTGGACTATATCAGGTATTGCGTTCAAATTGACTGGTCCATTGATAGTACAAAGGATTGGAAATATAATCCCGATTGGGACAAGATGATTACACACACAGGCGATGAATATTGTGAAGCCGAGTATGTCAATGAAGATTTGCAATGGGACATAACGGAACGGAAATCAATTTTTGGTTTAAGTATGAAGGCCGATCCTAAGCAAGTAGAAATATAATGCCACAACAGGAGAAAGTATCAAACCTGAGGCAATGATTGACATTGCAGTATTAGTCTTGTAGGCAATAAAGCCGATTAAGGGACCGCTCAATATTTGCCCAAAGGAATCAATCTGTGTATAGGCAGATAAAACCGTCGCCCTTGCCTTTGAATCAATGTTTTCGTTAAGCCAGGCCCTATATATGGGGTCGTTTATTGTTCTTATGATATAGAAAGACATGTATGCAGAAAAGGCCATTACAAAATTCCTTGCCAGGCCGAAGGCTATGATGGTTGCCACCATCATAAAATTGATGAGTATCAGAAGCCATGCCTTTTGCAATTTTCCCGTCTTTCTTAAGACTCTTTTTATGTATTCCACAGCGCAAATACTTATTATCATGGATAAGCCTTTTATCACGCCAACCCAGATTACAGGTTTCATATCAATTGAGGGCAGTGTCCTATTATCAAGCATATGGGCGATCCATAGACGGTCCAAGCCCTCACTATACAAGCCGTAAAAAAGACATATCATCAGCATAACAATTAAAAAGGGGCTTTTTCTAATATATTGAAAGCCTACATCTAGTGTATGAAACATCTGCTGAAAGGAATTCCTATCTTCTAAAGGTGTTTTATGAAAAGCGGTTTCAGGCATGAATGCGATTAAAAATAATCCCAATAGTATAAATGAAATACCTCCTATAGCCATGGGCAGGCTGATCATTATTGTTCCCATAATGGTGCTTGCTATTATTGCCAAAAGAGCACCTATTTGTCCAATTTGAGCTCCTTTTAAAAATAATTGTTCCAGGTTTTTACCACCCAATTTATCAGCAATCCAGGCTTCATCAGCACCGCTGGTAAATGTGTAGCCAAATCCCCAGATAATTTGGCAAAGCAATATAGCCCAGAAATCAGTAACGAGACTCTCGGCGAGAAATCCAAGACCAATCAATATTAAACCTATGATTACGGATAACTTTCGACTCTTGATATCAGCTAATAAGCCTGTAGGCACCTCAAATAAAAAGCATGACAGTTCCAGGGCTGTTCCCACAAGCACCAGCTGCATGGCATCAAGGCCTGCTACCTCTATACGATATAACTGGTTTACTGTAAAAACAAAATCAAATAAGAATGCTGTAACACCTGCATATATTAAATAAATCCTGTATGCTGATAATTTTTTTGCCACTGTTTTTCCTCCTGTGTTGAAAAACATATGGTTTATATATTCTATTTTATAAGCATTATTCCTGCTATAATATGAATCTTTTGCATATCAACTATTTAAGAAATTTTAAACAACTATGCATCGAAATATGTCGATATTGGTAAAATTGTGCTATAATATTTTATATCATTTTTTAGGAGGGTATTATGAAAAAATTATTTATTCCATTAATCCTAATTATTGTGTTATTTTCTACAGGCCTATTGGTATATGGCGACGACTATTTCGTAAAACGATCTTATGATGCAGTTACAAACTCAGTAACATGGGAAAATGATTTGTACAAAGTGGTGTTTATGGGTAATAGCGCTTTCGACTTAAAGTATGAAGGTGAAAGGCTAAAGACAGTTGTTTTTACCGGACCAGTTCAGGTTCAGTTGGTAGGATCATATGATTTTGCCTTTCTATATAAGTATGTTAATGGCGAATGTGATTACTCAGAAAACTATTTTATATCCACTGATTATGTTCCTGATTCATATGGCATGCTTCAGACAAATATAGTGATGCTTACAGAGGGCAAATATGACCTGAGTTTTGCAATAAACTATGGAGATTATGGTGAAGCTGATGGAATTTCCATTGAAATCGGTAATGGTTCATATGATGAATCTCCAAAGGTTGTGCCTGTTGCTTCTAAGCCTGCCCAACCCACAATACCAGAGGACATGGATATGAACAGAGATTCATATTTTACTTCAGCAACAGTATTACCTGAAGATGCAATAATCCATCAATGGGCTAAGGATGAGGTCAACGAAGCCTTTGCCATGTCTATTGTCCCTATAAGCATATATAATGAGGGTAATTATCAGCGACAGATTACAAGAAAAGAATTTGCGTATATCATGGTAGGTGCAATGCAATCATTCAATTTTACTTTTGATGATTTGACTTCACATTTTGTTACATATGGTTTTGGCACAGAATTTACTGATACGGATAATGACCTGATAATACAGATAGCCCGTATGAAAAATATCATAAACGGTACTTCAGATACCACATTCTCTCCTGATGGATTGCTTACAAGGGGACAGGCAGCGGCAATGCTAGACCGTTTATATACACAATGCCATACTCAATATGGTATTACCAAGCCCATTATAAGCTCTCCTGCATACTTTGCAGACAGAGACAAGTTCAAAAGCTGGGAAGAGGAAGGCATCAATTTTATTTCCGGACTGACTGATCCTGTTAGCGGTAAGGTTGTAATGGGTGGTGTTGGAAACGACATGTTCTTGCCTGAAGGTAATATAACAGTGGAACAGTCACTTATTGCAGCAAAAAGGCTGATTTCTTTTGCCAGGGCTAAGTATGATGCCATACAGGCTTTCACAAACGGTAAACTATAATACTATGGAATAAAATGAAGACTTCTCTGTAATAATTAACAGGGAGGTTTTCTTTTTTGTGTATAGAAGGTATGAATTTTTCAATAGGAAGCTATTCTTATCATATTGCCAATAAAAATAATAGGAATATAATTGAAGTAGTAAGTAGAAATCAGTCAGAAAAGAGAAAAGGAAGGTAACGACTTATATGAAGAGGATAAGGTTTATCTACAATCCGGTAGCTGGTGATGCAAAATTTAAGAATAGATTGGATACGGTTATAAAGAATTTCCAAAAGTCAGGATATATGGTATCTCCCTACAGGCTTATGGGACCAGATGATATGGATAATGCATTGTGTGATATAGACGAAAAATATTCAGCTGTTGCCATATCAGGGGGAGATGGTTCAATAAACAACCTTATTAATGCCATGAAGAGAAATGATATTGATTTGCCTATAGGGATTTTTCCCTTCGGTACTTCCAATGATTTTGCAGCTCATATGAGGATTCCAAGGAATGTAAACAAATGTTGCGAGATAATAACTGATGGTGAATTACTGGAAGTTGATACGGGAGTGGTTAACGGCTATCATTTTGTAAATGTGTGCAGTGCAGGACTTTTAGCCGATGTAGCATATAAAACTGATATAGGCATGAAAAACAGCTTGGGTAAGATAGCATATTATTTGAGAGGTTTTGAAGAGATACCAAAGCTTAGACCAATATCAATGAAACTGGAGTATGATGATAAAGCAATCGAAGATGAACTATACCTGTTTCTCGTGTTAAACGGAAGTTCTGCTGGGGGATTTCCCAAGCTGGCACCCTATGCTTCTGTTTATGATGGATTGTTGGATGTAATAGCAATAAGAGCGGCCAATATACCCAACATAATCAATCTTGTCGTAAAGGTTTTAAGAGGTGAGCATGTAGGCGATCCTAACATATATCATTTTCAAACAGATAATCTGAAGATATCTTCTGATGAGACTGTTGAAAGCGATATAGATGGGGAGAGAGGGCCTTTTTTACCTCTGGATGTAAAGGTGGATAAAAAAAGCGTAAAAGTATTTATACCCAGATAAGGTAACTGCAGGATATAGTTAATAATCTCTGATTATGATAGTATATAATTGGGGTTTAAGAATAATATATATTGATTTAAATTTTAGAGGGGAATGATCTCAATGAAGCCCAAGCTTAAACTGTTGCCTTTATTCCTTGTATTGGTATTCGTAGTATCCGGCTGCTTAAGTCAAAAGGAAGCAGCACCGGTATTGCAGATGGATGAGATTGAAGCGAGAAGCTATTATAACATTGAAGCAGAACTCAATGTGGATGAAAAAACTTTGACAGCTGTGGAAGAGATTAATTACTATAACAATGACAACATTGAGATGAAGGAATTATATTTTCATGTGTATCCTAATGCCTTTAAGACTAAAGAAACTGCTCCCTTCCTTTTTGATGATTTTGACAATGCATACAAGAGAGGTTTTGAGTCGGGATATGCGGAAATTATTTCTGTGAAAAAGAAGAATACGGATGGAGAAAAACTTCTTAAATATTTTTTATCAGGGGAAGGAGATACAATTCTTAAAATTGAATTGGATTCATCATTGAAGCCCTATGAGAGGGTGAAACTGATAATAGAATTTGCATTAAAGATTCCTCCTGCAGGTGAAAGATTCGGCTATGGAGACAATAATTTTAACTTAGGCAATTGGTATCCTGTAGCGGCGGTATATGACCAGAAAGATGGATGGAATCTGGATAAATACTATGCTATCGGTGATCCATTTTACAGTGATGCTGCAGATTACAGGGTAGCTATAAAAACTCCCGAGGAATATATTGTTGCAGCTTCCGGTAAGTTGGTGGAGGAAATCAAAGAGGAAAATGGCAAGATAAAACGGGTCTATGAAGGAAAAGCTCTGAGGGATTTTGCCTTTGTAGCTAACAATAATTTTGCAGTAATTGAAGAAGAGGTTGATGGCGTTAAAGTAATGTCTTATTATTATAAGGAAGACAAGGTAAGAGGAGAGGAAGCTTTAGAGTATGGTGTCAAGTCCATAAGGCTTTTCAGCCAGATATATGGCAAGTATCCATATCCTGTTTACTCTGTGGTTGAGACGGAATTCCCAAGTGGAATGGAGTATCCTGCCTTGGTTTATATAAGTGATAAGTATTATAAGCCTACCTATTCCAGCGATCCTCTCATAATAACCGTAGTTCATGAAACAGCTCATCAGTGGTTTTATGGAATAGTGGGAAACGATCAGGTTGATGAGGCTTGGCTGGATGAAAGCTTTGCTGCATTTTCCGAAACCATATTTATAGAACGAACCTACGGTAAGAAGACAGGTCGCGATTATTATACCAGATCCATTGAAAACAGCGTTGAAGAAGCCATGTCTTCTCAGGTTATCGATGGGAAGGTGGTAAAGTCTTTATCTGAGTTTCAAAATTGGGATGATTATGGTCCTACTGTCTATGAACGAGGAGCCCAAATGCTTAATAAACTAAGAGAGACCCTTGGTGAAGATATGTTCTTGGAAATAGTCAGAGCCTATGTAGAAAAATATAAGTTCAAAATTGCCACTACCGGTGATTTTGTAAAAGTATGTGAAGAGGTAAGCGGAAAGGATTTAACAGAATTCTTCAAGCCTTGGATCAGTAATGTTCAATAGAATTATTTGCTGCGGATGTAATACGCAGCTTTTTTTCATACTTTTTACATAAATTTTCGTATATTAGAGTGTAATGACTATTAGTTAAAAGTGGGGGAATTTATATGAGAAAGAAAAAGGTTGGAACCATAACCTTGGCCATAGGTTTGATTACAGCAGGTTCTGTAATGTTTGCACAGAATTTTACTGACATTCCTATAACGGATGTATATAAGTATTGGCCTCTTCTTTTGATAGGATTGGGCCTGGAAATGTTAATTTATATGTCTGTTTATGGGAGAAATAGCGAAAATGTTAAATTTAGCATAGATGGATTATGCATTATTTTCATATTGCTTGCAGCAATTTTTGCAAACAGCAGCTTTATGGGTTTTAAACATGTAAATATAAAGGGCATAGGGGATATACCCTTTATGGGGAGTTTAAGTTATAAAGGGAAAATAAAAGAAAGAATCACAAAAGAGGGGATATCTAAAGATTACGACATGAAAGAGTTAAAGGTGACAAATAGCTTTGGAGATATTAAAATAAGAAAGGGTAATTCCAACGAAATAAGATTGGAAGCAGATGTTACGGTTCAATATAATGATGAAAAAAAGGCAAGAAATTATATAAAGAATGCAATAAAGATTGACGAGGGAGAGATTACACATGTTTATATAAAAGAGATATCATCCAATAAAAACAAAGACTATGATAAGGCCATGGCTGATTTTATAATCTATATACCTGAGGGTGTAACGGTAGATGTAATGAACAGCTTTGGAGATATTTATATAGAAAGTGCTGGAAAGGTTACAGTAGAAAATAGTCATGGAGATATTAAGCTTGCGAATTGCTCGAAGGATGCGAAAGTGAAAAGTTCCTTTGGAACAATTGATATAGGAAAGATAGGGGGAAATATTGACGTATCGAATAGCAATGGTAATATAAAAATAGTAGAAGTTGATGGAAATGCAGATGCACAAACATCCTTTGGAGATATATGGCTTATAAAAATAAAAGGAAATGTAGAAGCTGAAAGCAGCAATGGGGATGTGGAAATAGCAGGTGTAAAGGGAAACATTGATGCAAAAACTTCCTTCGGAGATGTGAAGATAGATGAAGAAAGCATTGAAAACGGAAGAATATATGCAGAAACCAGCTTTGGAAACATAAAAGGTTTTGAAGGTAATGCGAAAGATTCTGCGCAGAAAAAAACCCTGGAAAATAGAATTGGTGATGGCAGCAAAGAAATAAGGCTAAAAACCAACAATGGGGATATTGAGATGAAGTAATGGAGAAGACTTCCTTGATAGTCATAATGCTTTCAATGGAAGTCTTTATATTGTGATATAATTAATTATTGTTAAATGAAATATTTAACAGCTTATATTTTTGAAGGAAAGTAATTATTAAATCGTCAAAATAATTGTCGGAGGGTGGTGGCGATACTTGAGAGACGAAGAGCTCATAGAGCTTATAATAAAAGGGGAAGCAAATTTATATGCTGAGCTTGTAAGCAGATATCAGAACAAGGTTTTTTCTACAGCTTACAATTATACCAGAGATTATGAAGAAGCTAAGGATTTAACGCAGGAAATATTCATAAAGGTATATAACAATCTTGGTAACTTCCAGAATAAAGCTCAGTTTTCTACATATTTATTTAGAATTGCTGTAAACAGATGCATTGATTGGACAAGAAAAAAGAGGGCAAAAACTATTTCAATCCTTTCATGCCAGGATGAAGATGATGTTGATGTATATGATTTTATAGCTGATTGCGGAAGCAATCCTGAGGAGATACTATTAAGGCAGGAAAATGCAGATATAATAAGGGCAGAAATAAACAAATTGCCTGAAATCTATAGGACTGTCATGATAATGTATTACTTTCAAGATTTTAGTCCCCAGGAGATTGCAGATATATTGAAAGTTCCCAGAAAGACTATAGATACCAGACTTTTTAGGGCGAGAAAGTTCATAAAGAAGAGATTGGCACTAAAGGTGGATTTCGGAGGTGGGACAATTGCTTTGCAACCGAGTTAGAAAAAGCCTGCACCGATATGTTGCAGGAGAAACATCAAAGCTGGAGGATAAACTTATCAAGGAGCATTTAGATAGTTGCGATTCCTGCAAATTAGAGTATGAAAGGATAGTGGAGATAAAGTCAATATTGTCCCAAATCGGAAGAAATGTTGAAGCTCCGCCTGGTCTTATAGCAAATATAATGGGATCAATAGATCTTGATAAATATAAGTCAATCGGAGTTTATGCCATAAATAATATTAGAAGTCTGGGATTAAGTTTAATAGCAGCGGGGTTGATAATTGCTTTATTCAATTTATCACCCCATAGGAATCATTGTATTATAGATAGTATAGGGAAAAATATGGGAAATATTCAAAATAGCATTATAAAGCCTTTTGAAATGATGAACAATAACATAATGAATATTTCAGACAGGATATTTAACTTAAATATGACAATGGATGAAGATGATTAGGAGACTATGTTCAGGAGGAAACCAAGATGATCCGAGATATAATATTCTTTTTCTTTTCTTTAATACCTGGTGCTTCACAGATGTACATGGGGCTTTTTAAGAGAGGAGTTCAGCTAATGGTTACAACCATTGGATCCTTTACTCTTTTATTGAGCTTTAATGCAGAACAACTAATTCCTGTAATATGTGTTCCTTTATGGTTCTTCAGCTTTTTTGACGGATACAACATAAGAAAGCAAATAGCAGCAGGAAAAACAGTAAAGGATGAGGAAGTATATAGCTATGATATTTTTTTAAGCAATAAAAAGTTCGTTGGTTTTGCACTTTTATTTTTAGGTATAATTGGACTTATCAATTCTTTTCCCAGCAGTGTGATCATATCTTTGTTTGGTGTTGATTTCCAGAATGTATACTGGTCTTTAAGAAGAAGTATTGTTCCCTTATTCCTTATAATATCCGGTGCATATTTGTTGTTAAAAAGCAGAAAGATTGATGGAAAGGAATAAAGATGTGCAAATTTTGCTGTTTGATTTTCAAGCATATTTGTGATAATATATAATGTGTTCTTAAAAATGCGCTCGTAGCTCAGTTGGATAGAGTACTTGACTACGAATCAAGGGGCCACAGGTTCGAATCCTGTCGGGCGCACCATAATACAGCAATTTAAATAGATTGAGGCTATTTTCTAACTATATAAAATAGAATTCAGGCACTCTGATTATTTAGTAGCATAATACTAATCAGGGTGCTTGATTTATAATGCTATGAAAGTATAAATTTTTAATTTATACTTTCATAAAAGCATTTCAAGAAAGGTTTCATTGATTGTTATAAAAGGCTTCCAAAGGAAGCCTTTCTTTATGGATTACCGCACTCAGCAATACTTTTCTGGTTGATTTATGGAGGAATGGTTGTTGGTGGAGATGATTTCAATATGGACAATATGTTTTGAACATAGTGATTTTCAATATCATAAATGGTTAACATTTTAAGGTTTAAATAAATAATTTTAAAAATCCTTGTTGACTCTCACATTGTGATATACTCTAGAATGAAAATGAGCTCAAAAAAACACATATATGTGAGGAAATAAGCATGCTGAAAATAGGTGATTTTTCAGAATTGTCAAGGATCAGTATACGGATGTTGCGGCATTATGATGAAATAGGCCTGCTGGTGCCAAAAAGCATCGACAGTTTTACGGGCTATCGCTATTACAGTGAGGAACAGCTTTCTGTTGCTAACCGAATTACTGAGCTTAAGAATATGGGGTTTAGTCTTTCAACTATTAGAGAGATACTAAAAAGTTATGATGATTCCCAAACATTGGCTGAATATTTGCTAGTGAAGCGAGCCGAAGTGCAGGCTGAGGCAGAGGAAATCAGTCGTCGTCTGCTGCTCCTTGATACAGCCATCCAAAGACTGAGAAAGGAGGAAACAGCAATGAACTATAATGTTACCATCAAGGCTTTACCGGAACGTTATGTTGCTAGTGTTCGCCAGGTAATTCCTGCTTACGATCACGAAGGAATGCTATGGGATATTATGATGAGGGAAACTGCGGGAATGAACATGCAGATTGCAGATCCTAGTTATGGTATGGCCATATTTCACGATGAGGGACATAAAGAAAGCGATGTAGATGTGGAAATTCAGATGTCCGTAAAAGGTTCCTATGAAAATACTCATCATGTGGTATTCAAAAGGGTTCCTGCAGTGGAATTTGCTTCTGCAATACTAAAAGGGAGCTATGATTAGCTCACATCGATTCACAAAATAGTAGCCCAATGGGTTCGAGATAACGGTTATGAATTTAATGGACCAATGTTCTGCATTTACCATGTGAGCCCGGCAGAAACAAAAAATCCAGATGAACTGGTAACGGAGATATGCTATCCGGTAAAAAAGAAATAACATTTTTATAAGCCATGGGAAAGTATAGTTCCACTTTAATATAAACTTTCCGTAATGAGCTTCAAGAAAGGCTTCATTGGTTGATTTAAAGCTTCCAAAGAAAGCCTTTCTTATCGGAATACTGCCTGTGTGAAATAAGCAGGCAGTGTTTTTATGCGCTTTTGGAGGATGAGAGCGGTACTTATGATGGATGTTGACAAATCTGAGCTATAATGGTAAACTTTCATCATGCGGGGGAACTGCTTGGCAGTTGAGAAGGTAAAACCTGACCCTTTGAACCTGTTGGTTAATACCTACGTAGGGAAGCAGTGAATATTACATTGTATTTAATTAGGACGCTTCCCAAAAGGATGGCGTCCTTTTTCCATGAAATTATATACAATTGATATGATGGCGAGGGAACTGAACAAGGTTGAAAGGTTAGTACCTTTTTTGGACATGCAGGTTAATAACAATATAAGTAGCCAATATTCTAAGCGCCCTTGCATTTAAAAGAGCTTCCCAACTTATTTGGATGCTCTTATTTTATTTTAGGAGGTGAATGAAATGACATTCATGGAAGAAACTTTGGCTCAAGTTTTGCCTATTTGGGATCGTTGTGTAGAAGCCCCATTTGTGCAAGAGGTAAAAAAGGGAACCCTGCCCATGGAAAAATTCAAGCATTATATGATTCAGGACAGTATTTATTTAAAATACTATGCACGAGTATACGGAAAAGCTATATATCATTCCTCAACATTAAAGGATATTCAAATGTTTTATTCTGCTCTATGCTTTGTAACTGATACAGAATCAGCTGTTCGTTTAAGCTATTTAAACCGATTTGGATTAACAGACAGTGATATTGAAGATATAGAGCCATTTCCGGAAAATAAAAACTATATAGATTTCATGATGGATATTGCTGACAATGGCGATATATGTGAGATGCTGATGGCAGTTTTGCCTTGTATGTTAAGCTACAATTACATATTCAGAAAAATAGCCGCTGAACCTGAATCAAAAGGGTCAATATATCGGGACTTTATTGAAGATTATGCTAATGAACGTTATGTTGCAAGTTGTAGACTGTGGAGCGACTTTGCCGATGAAAAATGTGCTGCTTTGTCTGATGATAGAAAAAAGAAACTTGCAGCTATTTTTGAGAAGGCAAGCTTGTTGGAGCTTGATTTCTGGAATATGTCCTATAAGGAGTAAGGCATATGCCATAGTGTTGTCATCATAAAAGAGTGTTCTTCCAAAGAAAATAGAGGAGGGGATTCTACGATGAAAAAAGTTTTGACCATTGCCGGATCAGATTGCAGTGGAGGGGCAGGAATACAGGCAGATCTGAAAACCTTCTCTGCTCATGGTGTTTTTGGCATGAGTGTCATTGTCTCTGTTGTTGCGGAAAATACAAGCCGAGTCATCGATATACAGGATATAACGCCGGACATGATTAAAAAACAGATCGATGCAGTCTTTGAGGATATCGAGGTAGATGCCGTAAAGATTGGTATGCTTTCCACCCCGGCATGTATGCATGCTGTAGCTGAAAAATTGAAGGAATATCATCCAGCCAATGTGGTGGTGGATCCGGTAATGTATGCAAAAAACGGTTGCCCCCTTATGGAACCTACTGCAGTGGATACGTTGATAAAAACAATCATTCCTTTTGCTGATGTATTGACTCCCAATATTCCAGAAGCTGAAAAAATTGCGGATATGCGGATTACATCGGTAGCAGATATGGAAGCTGCTGCAAAAAAAATCTATTCAATGGGCTGTAAAGCCATAGTAATAAAGGGAGGTCATGCCTCTGGCAATGCAATAGACATTCTCTATGATGGAAAGGATTTCTACCGCTTTGAAACATCCCGTATTGCTACAAAAAATACACATGGCACCGGTTGTACCTTTTCCTCTGCAATTGCTTCCCAGCTTGCCAAGGGATTATCCGTTAAAGACGCAGTTGAAAAGGCAAAGGATTATGTGACAAAAGCCATTGAGCATTCCCTTGATATCGGTAAAGGGAATGGTCCTACACACCACTTCTATGAGCTTTATAAGTATGGTCTGCGAGATGAATAAGATCAGGCGGGATTATGTGAGCCATAGGAGTCCCATGGGTATATATACTAATCAATATCAATGACTCAACCTATAAGCCGCATTTTTATTGATTAATGAAAATGCGGCTTACTATCATACAAGGGAAGCAAGCCGCTGCAAAGGATGTTACCGTGATGGATTTTTACTGGAGCCTGCAATATCTACATGTGTTGCAAAAAGAAAAATATTTTTCATTGTGCCTTGTGCTGATCCAAAGCTTGAAGCCTTGATTTTGTTAGAGTATAATTTACTCATTGACAAGATACTTTAGTTCTACGGAAAGGGTATTCGGATATATTGGGATGCAGAAACGCATACCATAACTGTGAGGCTTTGTACTAATAATCAGGATAAGGATGATGATACCCTTCATAGGATGAAAAGGGTGGAAAGATTAAAGAATAACCGCTATTTAATGAGTAAGAATAGAGTTTTTAAATATTAGTTATAGAGGAAGGTGTGCCATAGTGATCAGCAAAAAATTATCTATATGCATGATTGGTTTTGGAAATGCGGGTAAGGAATTTTCCAGAATGCTTGTGGAGAAAGGGGAAGAAATCCGAAGTAAATATGATGTAAATGTAGTTGTCACTGCCATATCCACAAGGTCAAAAGGTTCACTTCTTGATCCATCAGGAGTGGATCTTGATAGAGCTTTGCATGAAGCAGAGACAGAAGGGAGATTTTCTCGGGATAATCCTCAAATAATAGATGGCAGTGTTTTGGATATTATACGAAAATCAGGAGCAGATGTACTCATAGAACTTAGCACACTTTCCATTAAGGATGGGCAGCCGGCAATAAGTCATATAGAAGAAGCCTTAAGGAATAATATGCATGTAATAACCGCCAACAAAGGTCCCATAGCCTGGGATTATAAAAGGCTAAAGAAGATGGCGGATGAAAAGGGCTTGGCTTTGCTGCATGAGACCACAGTTATGGACGGAACGCCCATATTCAATTTGGTGAAAAAAACTTTGCCAGGATGTACAGTGTTGGGATTTAAGGGCATTTTAAATTCCACTACTAATTTCATCATGGAAGAGATGGAAGCAGGATCAGATTATGAAGTTGCGTTGAAAGAGGCCCAAAGGAGAGGCTTTGCCGAGGCAGATCCTTCTATGGATATAGATGGTTGGGATGCTTCAGCAAAGACGGCTGCTTTGATTAATGTTCTAATGGATGGAGAGACCACTCCCATGACCATAGAAAGGAAGGGCATCTCGCATATTGCTTTGAAGGATATTGAAGATGCAAGAAGAAAAGGGGGAAAGATAAAACTCCTTTGTGAAGGCTACAGAGAAAATGGGACTGTGAAAGGCAGAGTTTATCCTGCCTTTGTAAACAACAGGGATATATTTAGCAATGTAGATTCCACCACATCTATACTATCCATTACCACAGATCTTATGGGTGAAATCTCCATTGTTGAGAGAAATCCAGAGATACAGCAAACAGCTTATGGTATATACAGCGATTTGCTTACATTGATCAAGGAATATTTGAAGTAAATCAATTATGAACCTAAGATTGAAATGACAAAGAATGGTTTTGGTTTAACTAAAACCATTCTTTGTTATATTCACTCAAATCAAGGATGTAAGGATATTTCACTTCTTCACGGAAAACATGGTGCCTGTAGAATTTTACATTGAGGGTTGGGTCATCATATTTCAATTTATTTTTTATGAATTATATCAATTGTTTCAAAATATTTCCACAAATACAGGAAGCAAAGATTAAACCGTTCATAAGCATAGAAGGAAATGGTATAATAATACCAGTAATTATTTGAAGATGGAGGATGATGGATGTGAAAATTAAATTTATTGGTCATGCATGCTTTTTGATAGAGGAAGGGGAGTACTCACTTTTATTTGATCCTTTTATAAGCGATAATCCTTTGGCAGCAGTAAAGGAATCAGAGGTTAATCCTACCCATATATTTGTAAGCCATTATCATGGAGACCATAAGGGAGATGCATTGGATATCGCCAAAAGAACCAACGCTACTATTTTTTCAACCAATGAAATTGGGGCTGAATTCAGGAAAAGCCATAATAATGTGATGGCAGGACATATTGGAGGTAAGGCAAAAACAGAGTTCGGAAGCGTCAAGTTCTTTCAGGCTTTTCATGGAAGTGGTATTGAAGGAGGCCATGCTTGCGGTTTCGTAGTTGATTTCATGGGGAAAAAGATATATCACGCAGGAGATACAAGCCTGACCAAAGATATGGAGCTTTTGAAAAGTTATAATATCCATGTAGCATTATTGCCCATAGGAGATTTCTACACCATGGGTCCCGAAGATGCTTTGGAAGCCGTAAAGATGATAAAGCCTAAGTATGTGATACCTATGCATTACAATACTTTCCCTGTGATTAAGCAGGACCCGGAGGTCTTTGCAAAAGCAGTAAAAGAAGAAACCTTTACGAGGGCAATAGTTCTCAATCCAGGAGACCAAGTGGAGATTTGATGGAAATAAAAGAAGGGCTTCCTTTGGAAGCCTTTCATCCCTGTTCTACTTATTCCAAACTCAGAAGGTGGTCTATAAATAATCAAAAAGGGTATGTTCTTTTTCCTGGGTTGTGGGCTTTATATGAAAATCTATGAATCGAGGACTGTTTATGAGAGATTTAAGCATATAAAGGTCAGTGGTGGTATCCAACCATATACTTTCTTCTTCTCTACTAAGAATCAAGGGCATCCTGTTGTGGATGTTTTTCATTTTCTCTGTAGAATCCATTGTCAATATAACAAAGCCATTATCATCATATATTGCAGCTATGGAAAAGATTTGTTCTCCGTTTTTATTTATTTGATGCTTTAATTTTTTGCTGCCTTGTGATTTCCACTCGAAGAAAGCATTGGCTGGAACAATGCACCTTCTCCTTAAAAAGGATGATTTGAACATAGGCTTTTTATCCACTGTCTCAACTCGTGCATTTATGATAAGCCTTTTGCTGTTGTCAATGGGCAAGCCCCACCTCATAGGCATTAGCTTTATTTCATCTTCTGCTTTTATAACAGTAAGAGGATTTTCAGAAGGAAAAACTTCCCCGGATTTATAATTTTCCATGGAGTATTCTGCATTATATCTCGCTACTAAATCTTCCACTTCGCTTTCCAGCAAAAATCTGCCGCACATATTCATTACTCCTTTATATGGTATTGAGATAATATTAGCATATTAGAATTTTTTAGGAAATATCTAAATGAATTATGATGCAATAAATATATAAAATCAAATAATGATAAGGAGTTGATTGGGATGAAAGGTAAAATTGAAATTTATCTCGGTGACATTACTAAGCTCCAGGTTGATGCCATAGTCAATGCAGCCAACAACAGCCTTCTAGGTGGTGGAGGTGTAGACGGTGCTATACATAGGGCAGCAGGGCCAAAACTGTTGGAGGAATGCAGGACCCTAGGAGGTTGTGAAACAGGAGAAGCCAAGATTACAAAGGGTTATAATTTGCCAGCAAAGCATGTAATACACACCGTAGGACCGGTATGGAGAGGGGGAAGCAATGGAGAAGACGAGTTATTGAGAAATGCTTATAGGAATTCTTTGAAGCTAGCAGTAGAAAATAATATAAAAACCATAGCTTTTCCTGCCATAAGCACAGGTGTCTATTCATTTCCTATTGAGAGAGCTACAAGAATAGCCGTAGAAGAGGTTCAAAAATTTTTATCAAGTGATACTTCCATAGAAAAGGTTGTATTTGCATGTTTTAATGAAAAAGCCTATGAGTGCTATAGATCATTACTTGAGCAAACCAATTAATAAAATTTTTAATAAAATAGATATCATAGCATTTCCTTGATTTATGAAGATATATATGATGAAAAGATGAAATTTTCATCATATTAACATTGATAAATTTTCAAAAATTTATTATAATAACAAAGTACGATAAAAATGCACCTATAGCTCAGTAGGATAGAGCAACGGTTTCCTAAACCGTGTGCCGGGGGTTCGACTCCCTCTAGGTGCACCATAGCGAAATCCATGTGTAAGGATTCAAACCTGCACATGGATTTTCTTATATTGCTAGGAAAGTGCAAATTTTTAATTTATGCTTTCCTGGCATTTCAAGAAAGGCTTCATTGATTGTTATAAAGGCTTCCAAAGGAAGCCTTTCTTATGGTTATTTTTATGTTATACTTATTTCAGACTATTTATCAAATGAGAGGTATTTAAGATGCGAGAATTTTTTATGAAAACAAAACGGATTGGTTTTTCAAGATGGAACAGTGCGGATTTGGATTTGGCTACTCAGTTATGGGGAGATAAGGAAGTAACAAGATTCATCTGTGCTACAGGTGTTTTTACAAGACAAGATATCATTGATCGTTTGTATGTAGAAATACATAATGACAAAATGTTTAACATACAGTACTGGCCTATTTTTGACCTTTCCACGGAAGACCTGATTGGTTGCTGTGGTATCCGTCCTTTTAATTCTGAAATACATTCATATGAAATTGGATTTCATCTGCGCAAAAAATACTGGGGAATGGGATATGCTTTAGAAGCGGCAAAAGCCGTTATTGATTACAGTTTTAATAATTTAAAAGCAGATAAATTGTATGCGGGGCATCATCCGCAAAATGAAGATTCAAAAAAACTATTGACCAAGTTAGGCTTCCGGTACATTGGAGAAAACTATTACAACCCCACCGGTCTGTATCACCCGTCATACGAATTAGTGAATGACAACTTGTAGTCATAATAACAATCTGCATCTAAATTGATTAAATGGAACATATGATATTTAGAAAATATATCCTTGTTGTAGATTATTTAAGAATTATTGCTGCATTAAATCTAGAAACACTAAAAGCCTAGAATTCATACATTCCGTATGATTCTAGGCCTATGATTGAATTTTAGCAAGGTTTATTAAGTTGTTCATCTAAAATTATGTCTTCTTTGCCGACAACTATTCATTAAGAAACGTTATACGTTTCTTAAATTTTCATCAATAATACTATTATCAAGTGGAGATTCAACTTTAGCTTGATTTTTGAATTCTGTTACTGCCTTTCTTACTCTATTAAATGAAGCCAATGTACCAGGTCCAGCGATACATCCTCCTTGACAAGCCATACCTTCAAGCAAATAACCATTTTTCTTTCCTGCCTTAGCTGCTCTCATAAGCTTTACACACTCATGTAAAGATGATGCACATTCAACATTTATATCTTTTGATGGATCTATTGCCAATGCTGTCTTTTTTACTGCTTCAGCAACTCCGGTGGCTATAGCGTAACCTCGTCCTAGTGCCGATGCATCTTCGATTTCTTTAGATACTTCAATTTCCGATAATTCTATTCCTTTGGCAACAAACATACCCATAAGCTCTTCAAATGTTATTACAAAATGAATATAATCCTTAACATCTTCTCTTAATGCTTCTAATTTCTTAGAGATACAAGGACCGATGAAAGTAACCTTTGCCTGTGGATCTTTAGCTTTAATATACTTAGCAGTCTCAACCATCGGAGATGCAGAGTCTGATATATATTCAAATTGATCCGGAAACAGCTTCTTTACCATTAAAGTCCAGGAGTTGCAGCAGCTTGTACCCATATAAGGAATCTTGTTTGGTACTTTTTCCAGAAATTCTTTAGCTTCGTGAATAGTTGTAATATCAGCCCCTAAACTTACTTCCACAACATCTTTAAATCCAAGTTGCTTTATACCCTCAAATATTTGTGCAGGGGATGCTAATGGACCAAATTGTCCAATAAAAGATGGAGCTATTATGGCATACATATGGTCATTAGCTTTAATTGCTTTTATAAGCTGATATATCTGAGACTTGTCCGATATCGCTCCAAAAGGACACTGTATGATGCAATTTCCACAAGATACGCATTTATCACTGTTTATTTTAGCTCTTCCCAAATGGTCGCTTTCTATGGCATTAACGCCGCATGCAGCAGCACATGGTCTATCATATTGCACAATTGCGCTATATGGGCATGTTTCTTTACACCTGCCGCATTTAATACATTTCCCATGATCAATAACGGCCCTGTTCTTTCCTATGGAAACTGCATTTACAGGGCATACATTTGTACAAGGATGAGCTAAACATTTTCTGCAATTGTCTGTGACATAAAAAGCTTTTGTGGGGCAAGCTTCACATGCATGGGGGATTACATTTATCAATGGTTCGATAAATTGTGTTTCTGCCACATCTACTTCTGCTATTCCGTCTGTAACCCGATTATATTCAGTTGGCTTTCGGGCATTTAATCCCATTGTAAGCCTTAGTCTTTCTTCAACTATTGCTCTCTCTCTAAATATACTCTCCCTATAAGTAGCCACTTCACCGGGTAAAATCTCAAAAGATGCTTTCTCTAATTCACTTAAGTCAGTACCATCATAGGCTATCTTAGCGATTTTCGCAAATATCTGTCTCCTTATGTTAATTAGATCAACATAACTTTCTTTCATTGAAATTATTCCTCCGTATTTTTAGCGTCATTTCTAATTCTGTTTTCTAATCTTATTGACTATTTTCTCCATAACAGCTTGACTTGTAGCATTAAACATAGGTTCCTCATCAATGACTACTACCGGTGCAACCTTCTTGTTAGTATTTTTACAGTATCCTAAGCACTTTATAACTTCTACTTCTAAAATTTCATCGCTGTAATTGTCAGCGTCTTCGCTTATAATATCTTTTAAATCATCAATCTGGTCTAATATATTCATTGAGCCTAACAATGTACAATTTGAACCTGCACAGACTTTAATCTTCATAATATTCCTCCATATTTATAATAATTTAACTTCTTGTGATAGCCTTGATTTATTGAAATTTATGAATGAAAAGCTCCAACATATCATATAATCTATAATTTATAATTACAAAATGATAGAGGCATATATCTGTTGGAGGTTGATATAAACTATTCTATTGTAGAATTTGAAAATTAAAAAGACTTTTACTGTGGCTTGTGTGCTGAAAAATCATATTTGCCAAGAAGTTACTCCAACACATATTAAAATCGTTACAACATAAATATATCTAAGACTAATGACAGCAACGTGATCATCTCCAGTAAGGCTGCTTTATTAATAATTATATATTATAAATGTCAACTTTTCTACATAAGAGGGAAATTAATAAGCATATTCTTTTAGCGAAAAATTGGCAAGTTATATATAAGTCTATTTAATAAAAAGTAATTTAGCCTATTCCTCTCAAGCTCAGGATGATTTAAAAGCATTGGTTTATATTCTTACAATTTTACATTATGGCATTGAAAGCAAACCGACAATGAATGTTGCTTATTAATATCTGGTGAAAGGGATTGTTGTTTTATTTGCTATTGCACATATACTTTAAACAACGTACATGGTAGAGGAATGCTTTGATTGTGGTCGGGGAATTCCAAAGGATGCACCAATTTTTATGGAAAAGGTATTTTGAGAAGCTTTTTTACAATCGGAGGGGCCAGATAAAAAATATTTGATTTCTAAAAGTTATCGGAGATTTGTTAGAATACTTTAAACGTAGGTGTTTTATAGCGAGGATATGTTATAAGCAGTTCAAGGATGAGTTGATCTGTGACTGAATATAAGAAATTAGGAGTTTGATAATAAGCCCTATTAGAAAGTTTAAGAATAAATCCAAATGTGCTAAAATATGTTTTAGATATACTGTTATAGATAATATAAAATTATTAAATGAGAAGAGGCAACGAAAGATGGAAGAGGTAAATAATAACGATATTGAGGAAAAGTCAATATCTGATTCAAAAAATTCTACCGTAAGAAATGATGTCATAAAAATAGCTTGGCCGGTGCTGATAGAACTCCTTTTAGGGTCCTTATTCGGAATGATAGATATGATGATGCTTGGGAGAATTCCGGATCAGTCATTAGCAGCAGCATCTGTAGCTGCAGTGGGAATGACAAATCAGCCGTTATTTATTGGCTTATCCCTTGTTCAGGCATTGAATGTGGGAGGAACGGCCATGATTGCCAGATATTTCGGTGCCAAGCAGAATGATAGAATGGAAACGGTTCTTAAGCATGTAATATTATTAAGCATGACACTTCTGGTCATACCTTTGACAATATTGGGAATAATTTATACGGATAATATCCTAAATCTTATGGGAGCAGAGCCAGATGCTTTAGAAGCTGGCAGATATTATTTCAAAATAGTTATGATTGGTTTTGTTTTTCAATCCTTTAACATGTCCATATCTGCTGCATTAAGAGGAGTAGGTGACACAAGAACACCTATGAGAGTAAATTTAATGTGCAACTTCTTAAACGTTATAGGCAATGCTCTGCTCATATATGGATTGCTGGGATTCCCGTCTCTTGGTGTTACAGGTGCGGGAATATCAACTGCATTGTCCCAGGTTATAGCTTGCGTACTGTTATTCATATATGTTATAAAAGGGGAAAGCATCATCAAGCTTGATTTAAGAAGCAGATTTACGTTTGATAAAAATATAATGTACAATTTGGTAAAAATAGGTCTGCCTGCATCTATAGAGCAAATGTTTTTAAGAGTAGGAATACTAATATTTGTTAGAATAGTTGCTGGTCTGGGAACAGTTATTTATGCGGCTCATCAGATAGCGCTTAACATATTGAGCCTTTCTTTCCAGCCGGGACAGGCTTTTGGAATAGCGGCTTCGTCCTTGGTGGGCAGATCATTGGGAGCTAAGGACCATGAAAAGGCGGAAGCCTATGCAAAGAAAACCAGAAGAATTGGATCTTTGATTTCTACATTTATGGCTGTTATATTCTTCTTTTTCGGACGTCAATTAGTAGGGCTTTACTCCACGGATCCTTTAATCATCGAAAGTGCATCGGGAGCATTGAAGATAATTGCATTTGTTCAGCCTTTTCAATCGTCTCAATTAATATTGGCAGGAGCCTTGAGAGGTGCAGGAGATACATTCTGGCCTCTGGTGGCTACCTTTGTGGGAGTACTTATAGTTAGAGTAGTTCTTGCCTATATTTTTATCATCATCATGGGATGGGGATTGACAGGAGCGTGGATAGCGGTATTCATCGATCAGTTTGTAAGATGGGTTTTTGTATATATAAGATTCAGGACAGGCAAATGGAAACATGTAAAAATAAGATAGATATGGATTGGCAAATAAGAAGGATTCCAAAGGAAACCTTCTTATTTGCTATGTATAGAGTATAAGGTAAATTTGTGATAAGCTTTATATAAGAAAGGCTTCCTTTGGAAGCATTTTGACAATCAAGGAAGACTTTCTTGAAAGCCATTAGGTCGAGATTATGTTAAGGTAGAATTATACTTAACTATGGGTTATGAGAATTTTATATGAGGTGATGGTCTATGGAGTATGTATGTGTAGAATGTGGCCATAGGTTCTCTTTGGATGTGAATCCTTGGAAATGTCACTGTGGTGGATTGTTAAGTATTGAATATGAAAAAAAGCCCATAGATTTTGAAGCTACAGCCATTTCAAAGGATCATTCACTATGGAAATATATATATGCGCTTCCTTTTGAAAATGATGATTGTTGGAGAAGTATTACCATGGGAGAGGGCGGTACTCCTTTGATTTCGCTGGCACGAAACCTATATGCAAAGGCAGATTACCATATGCCTACGTTATCTTTTAAAGACAGAGGTGCTGCAATACTCGTTGCCATGGCAAAAAAACTGGGAGTGGAAGAGGTTGTTGCAGATAGCAGCGGAAATGCTGGGACAGCCATTGCTGCCTATGGAGCAAGAGCAGGGATAAGGTGTCATGTGTTTGTTCCTGCTTCAACATCTCATAAGAAGATAAAGCAAATAGAAGCTCATGGAGCAGAGATTCACAAGATTCCTGGAAACAGGGAGGATACTGCAAAGGCAGCTATAGAAATGGTGGAAAGGACAAATATGTTCTATGCCAGCCATATTTATAATCCATTGTTCTGGGAAGGGACAAAGACTTATTTTTATGAGGTTTTTGAGCAACTTAATGGTAAGATGCCTGATGCCTTTATAATACCTGTAGGGAATGGTACATTGCTTATGGGTGCTTATATTGCTTTTAGAGAAATGATATCATGGGGGATTATAAATAAAATGCCAAGAATATTGGCAGTGCAAGCGGAGAATTGTGCCCCTATAAAAAGTGCTTTTATAAGCAATAAGACCAAGGTAGAACCCTGTGAAAATAAAGGAACTTTGGCGGAGGGAATAGCCATTGCAGCTCCTGCAAGAGGGAGTGAAATATTGAAGGCTGTGAGAGAAACAGATGGGGATATAATAGGTGTTACGGAAGAGAATATAGCCAGTGCAAGAGAAGTATTGGCCCATAAAGGCATATATGTTGAAGTTACGTCTGCGGTAAATTATGCGGCTTATTTGAATTACATAAGCAAATATACGGAGCTAAAGGACAAGACAGTCGTGCTGCCTTTAACCGGTGCAGGTATAAAGAGCAATTGATGTTAATTCACATGATGAAATAATATTATATAATCATAAGCAAGTTTGTCGGAGGGATGTAAATGGATTATAGAGAATTGGATACTCCTGCCTTGATAATAGATGAGGAAAAGCTTTTAGAAAATATTTGCTTCATGCAATCCTATGCTGATAAAAATCATGTAAACCTAAGGCCTCACACCAAGACTCACAAGATGCCCTATTTGGCAAAGCTTCAGGAGGAATACGGAGCAAAAGGTATTGCCGTAGCTAAAGTTGGAGAGGCAGAGGTTATGGCAGATAATGGATTGAAGGACATATTCATTGCCAACGAAATAGTGGGCGGGGCCAAGTTAAAGAGGATCAGGGAGTTGGCAAAGGCAGTGGATATATCCTTTGGAGTTGACAGCATACCTCAAGTGAGTATGGTGGAGGAGGTTTTCGAAGGAGCGGATAAAAAGGCTCAGGTTTTAATAGAAATAGAAGTGGGAGAAAATCGGTCAGGTGTAATAAAAGAAGAGGATTTTATTAATCTGGTGAACCATATAAAGAAATGTAGAAATGTGCATCTCAAGGGCATATTCTCTCATGACGGGCATTCCTATGGTGCAGACAATGTAGAACATTGCAAAGAGTTGTTTGATGAAAGTCAGAAGAGAACTTTGTTCTTCGCAAAGTTAGCAGAAGAACTAGGCTGCAAGTTAGAAACCGTCAGTATAGGTTCCACTCCTTCCTCAATGTTTGATTTTGATATTATGAAAGGCATTACAGAACTTAGGGTAGGAACATATATTCTAATGGATGCTTCCCAGGGAAATGCCATAGGGACATATGACCGATGCGCAGCAACGGTGCTTACTACTGTAATTAGCCGTCCTACTGAGGAGCGGGTTATTACTGATGTAGGAGCAAAGGGTATAACAATGCAGACCAGAAATAAGGGTATTTGTGCCACCAAGGGATTGGGTGTCATAAAAGGATATAAAGATGCATATATCCACTCAGTATTTGATGAACATGCTATCATTTACAATAAAGAACTAAGAGACAAAATAAAAATAGGAGACAAGCTGGAGATTATTCCAAATCACATATGTCCCGTATGCAACCTATACGACAAAGCCTATCTGGTATCTCATGACAAAGTTATCAAAGAGATTCCGATATTATGCAGAGGGAAATTGACATAAATGTTACTCATGAAGGATATTGTTGGGAAACGATGAAGTCTATGACTGCATCGTTTTTTCTTTTTAAAGCTTATGGTTATATTTATCAAAAAAATTGCAGAACATATGTATATGTATATCATAAATCAGGAGGAAAGCTGATGAGTAAGAAGTTCGCAAAGTCATACTTGATTATTCTGGTAATTGCTATATTTATTATGAGCACATTAACAGGATGTGCAGGAGGAAATGAAACACCGTCACCAACTGGAGATAATACAGGTGCAAAGCAAGAAGAAAAACCACAGGATGAATATATAAAAGCAGGTATGTATAAGGTAGGTCAGGATATTCCTGCAGGGGAGTATTTCATCATACCGGAGGGGTTAGCTTATTTCCAAGTATCTAAGGACAGCACTGGAAGCTTAGAAAGCATAATTGCTAATGATAACTTTAGCGGTACCAGATATGTGACTGTATCAGAAGGACAATACTTGGAGATAAGAGCTGCAAAGATGATATCGGCGGACAAAGCCCCCAATCAGGAAGCAAAAGACGGTAAGTATCCTGAAGGCATGTATAAGATAGGAAAGGAAATACCTGCTGGTGAATATAAGGTAGTTTCTGAAGGAGGTTTGGCTTACTATGAAGTCACAAAGGATAGTAAAGGAGATTTAAATAGCATAATTACAAATGATAATTTTGAAGGAGAAAAGTATATTACGGTAAAAGAGGGCAATTATCTAAAGCTAAATGGTTGTTACTTAATATCTAAATAGTAGGATAAACTAAAACTGACCAAATGGTCAGTTTTAATGTTAAATTTCTTCTATTTCATTTTTATACGTTTCTCAATGGATTTCTTATGAAGAACCATGTGATTACCATAGGGTATCTATTGTGGAAAATTTTTGGAATAATAAATTTCAATAAAGTTCTGCCTGATTGAAAAGGATCTTCCATGGGAAGGTTAAAATATTATATAATATATATATATAAAGTTATATGACACAGGAGACTATATATGAGATATTTAAAAAGATTTTCCCTAATATTAATTACTATGACATTTATAATATCCATTTCCTCGGTTTATTGTGATGATCTTATTTATATAGCTTATTTTAACAAAATTCTTTACCAGGGAGATACATTCATGGTGTATATATCAGGTATAAATCCTGATGACACGGTTAAGGTTACATCGAATTTGAAAGCAAGATCAGAAAAATTTTTCCCATATAAAAAGGGCCAATTGGCCATAGTTGGTGTTAGTTGCACTGCAGAGCCGGGGGAATACAGATATGATATACTCATATCTAGGGAAGGCAAAATTCTAAGAGAAGTGGAAAATACAATAATAATCAAAGAAAAGAATTTTAAAAAAGATTACATAACCGTATCAAAAGAAGTTCAAGAAAAGAAAAGCCAGGAAAATTTGAATTCGGATACGGAGAATATTGCAAAGGCAAAAGCAAATCCTATCCCACAGCCACTATATGAAGGAGTGTTCATAGCTCCGGTAGACGCAGAAATAAACACGGAATTTGGCGCAATGCGTTATGTAAACGGAGTAAGAAGCAGCGTTCATTCGGGTCTGGATTTTAAAGCTAAAAAGGGGACTCCGGTAATGGCATCTAACAATGGGAAAGTGGTGCTTGCAATGGAGCTTAATGCATCAGGCAATACGGTGATTTTAGATCATGGGCTCAATATATATACATCATACTGTCATTTGGATACCATAAGTGTGGAAGTTGGAGATATGGTGCAAAAGGGGGATATTGTGGGCAATGTAGGTTCTACAGGATATTCTACCGGACCACATCTTCATTGGACTTTTTCTATAGGAAGGCAATCGACAAATCCAATACCTTTTATGGAGGGCTTTGCGATTCCAGATTTTTAGACTCAGTTAATTGGTATTGCTAAAGAAGATTATTTTTTATATAATAATATAGTGTGCCAATAAAGCAAATAAAGGATTTTAAATATGGACACCCATGAATATTTTATGAAAATGGCATTGGATGAAGCAAAAAAAGCTGAAGCTATGGACGAGGTTCCTGTAGGGGCTGTTATTGTAAAGGATGGAATCATCATATCTAAAGCTTTTAATACCAGGGAAACAGATAAGGACGCTACATGCCATGCAGAGATGACTGCCATAAAGAAAGCCTGTGAAATATTAGGCGGTTGGAGGCTTATAGGCTGCAGCATGTATGTAACCTTGGAACCATGTCTTATGTGCAGCGGTGCTATACTTCAATCCAGAATCGAGAAGCTATATATTGGAGCTATGGATCCAAAAACCGGAGCTGCTGGATCTGTTTTAAATGCATTCGAAGATTACTGGTTTCATCATAAATGCGAGGTATATGCAGGAATCCTTCAGGAAGAATGCAGCAACATATTAAAAGAGTTCTTTAGGAAAAAGAGAGCTAAATAGGTTATATATGGAGAGGTATCGAAGTGGTCATAACGGGGCTGACTCGAAATCAGTTTGGGAGCAATCCCACGCGGGTTCGAATCCCGCCCTCTCCGCCATAATAAAAGATATTAATTGCTATAGCGATTTTGAATATAAAAACTGCATTTATGAAGAAGAAACACCTATTTATTATGGATAGGTGTTTTAAAATGTAAATGAAACTACTCAATAGTATATTGTTTAAAGGGGTAGAACATATGAATACACAATACTTAGAGTATGCCATAGAAGTGGAAAAGGCAGGCTCCATTACACAAGCAGCGGATAATCTTTTTATGGCGCAGCCTAATCTTAGTAAGGCTATCAAAGAACTTGAAGATCATCTGGGATTTATGATTTTTGAAAGGACTTCCAAGGGAGTAGTGCCTACGCAAAAAGGCGCTGAATTCTTGGTGTATGCACGGAACATACTGGAGCAGATTGACAAAATGATGGCATTATCTAAACATGATGATCCAGACACTCAAAGGTTTAGCATTTCTATTCCTCGGGTAAGCTATATAGCCCATGGCTTTACTAAGTTTGTTGCTGGATTGGATCCGGATAAGGGAATTGAAATAAATGTACAGGAAACAAATTCTATGCAGACAATAAACAATATAGTTGAAGGAAAATTTAACCTTGGAATTATTAGATATGATAATGCTTATGAAAGCTATTTTCTGGATTACTTAGAGGATAAAGGGCTGGCCCATAATCTTATCTGGGAATTTGAATATCTGGCATTGATGTCAAAAGACCATCCTCTTGCTACGGTTCAGGAAGTCCTTTACGATGATTTGATTCAATATGTTGAAATTATTCATGGAGACAATACCATACCCTATCTGTCTTCCGGTGACATAAAGAAACAGTCTGAACCGCAGCGTATTGAAAAGAAAATATACCTATATGAGCGTGGCAATCAATTTGAGCTATTGTCTAACATACCTGCAACTTTCATGTGGGTGTCCCCGGTGCCGGATATTTTCCTAAACAGATATAATCTGGTACAGCGAAAATGCAAGGGAGCCAATAACAAGAGCAAAGATCTGCTCATTTATCCAAAAGGGTATAAATTCACAAAATTGGATAAGAAATTTATAAACAAGTTATATGAATCAAAAACTGAAGTTTCATTCAAAGAGTATTTTTAGAAAGATTGAACTTATTAGAATATTATATTAATTGATTTATAGCGGCATATGGACCTTCATATATCCGTATGCTGCTTTTATATTTCTTTTTCATTATAGAAATTGTTAAAATAATAACAAACTGTGAATCGGGAGAAGTATTTATGGAAATAACCATATGTGTCGGCAGTGCATGTCACCTTAAAGGGTCGCGAGAAGTTATAGAGCAGCTTCAGAGAATTTTGGCAGAGAGGAATATGGAGGCTAAAGTCGATTTGAAAGGCTCTTTTTGCATGAACAATTGCTTAGGAGGAGTATGTGTCAAAATAGGTGATGAGTTGTTTTCGGTGCGGCCAGAAAACACACTATCCTTCTTTGAGAATGAAGTGGTAAAAAGGCTAATGGAATAAAAAGAGAAGGGAAGGAAGCAAATGGCTGAGTGCATCAAATTCAAAGAGGCAAATTGTAAAAATTGTTATAAATGTATACGCCATTGCCCCGTGAAATCCATTGGTTTTTCCGAAAACCAAGCTCATATCATTACTGAAGAATGCATACTCTGCGGTAATTGTTTTGTAGTATGTCCACAAAATGCAAAGGTCATACGAAACGATATATCATCAGCGAAATTGCTTATTAAAAGCGGTGCACCAGTTTATGCAAGTCTGGCCCCATCTTTTGTGGCCAACTATGAAGGGGTCACTATCAGTTCCATGGAGGAGGCCTTAAGTCAGCTTGGCTTTGCAGGAGTTGAAGAAACAGCTATAGGTGCAACAATTGTGAAAAAGCAATATGAACACTTGACACATAATGGAAATGGAGAGGTTATCATTTCTTCCTGCTGTCATACTGTCAATTTGCTGATTCAAAAATACTACCCCAGAGCATTGCCTTACTTGGCACAAGTTGTTTCTCCCATGCAAGCCCATTCAATGGATATTAAGAGAAGATTCCCGGGGGCAAAAACTGTATTTATAGGTCCTTGTATTTCTAAAAAGGCAGAGGCAGAAAGCTATAGAGGAATGGTTGACTGCGTAATTACCTTTGAAGAACTTACAGCTTGGCTTGAAGAAAAAAAGATTGAACTGAAACATGATAAAGACAATAATGATAAAAGCCGCGCTAGGTTATTCCCTACCTCAGGGGGCATATTGAGAACAATGACTGCAGCTAATCAGGATTATATATATATGGCTATTGACGGAATTGAGAATTGTATACCTGCTATAGAGGATATAATCGAAGGGAAACTGAAGAAATGCTTCGTAGAGATGTCTGCTTGCAAAGGAAGCTGTATTGGTGGTCCTGCAATGGATAAGAAGCACTCTTCGCCAGTGAAGTATTATATGTTTGTAAATAAATATGCAGGAAATGAGGATTTTACTGTTGAGAATTACCAAGAGGAAGAATTGAAGAAAGACTTTCCCTCCCTTGTGCCCCGCCAGGTAAATTTAGGTTCCAAAGCAATAGAGGAAGTCCTAAGGAAAATGGGAAAAACCAAACCTGAAGATGAACTTAATTGCGGCAGCTGTGGTTATAACACATGCAGGGATAAGGCAAAGGCAGTATTACAAGGGAAGGCAAACCTTCATATGTGCCTGCCCTATTTAAAAGAAAAAGCAGAATCATTTTCTGATAATATAATAAAAAATACTCCCAATGGCATTATTGTCCTTAATGAATCTTTTGAAGTGCAGCAGATCAATGATGCTGCATGTAAAATGTTGAACATAAGGAACGAGACAGATGTAATGGGGGAAAATGTTGTATGCATTCTTGATCCTCAACCTTTCATAGAAGCCTATGAAAAGGGTGGAGAATGCCATTATAAAAGCATTTATCTTCCGGAATATAAGAAATATGTTGATCAGACGGTTATTTATGATAGAAGCTATAATATCATTGTCTGCATAATGCGTGATGTTACTGAAGAAACCCTGCAGAGAGAAAAGAAAGAAGCAATTAAACGCAGCACTATAGAAATTACAGATAAAGTTATTGAGAAGCAAATGAGAACTGTGCAAGAGATTGCATCCTTATTGGGTGAGACAACTGCTGAAACAAAGATTGCACTTACAAAGTTGAAGGAGTCGTTAATGGATGAATGATTTATGTACTGATGTAGGCTATGTAAGCGTAAACAAATTCGGAGAACAATTATGCGGTGATCATGTGGAAGTTGTTGTCCAGGGAGATAATTCCACAGTTGTGGTTTTAGCAGATGGACTAGGAAGCGGAGTAAAAGCAAGTATCCTATCTACTCTTACTGCTAAAATCATATCCACCATGATGGCAAATGGATTATCTGTAAGGGATTGCGTTACTACAATAGCATCGACTCTTCCTATTTGTAAAATAAGGCAAGTGGCTTACTCAACATTTACCATTATTCAAATTGCGGATAATATGGAAGCTGAGATCATTCAGTACGATAATCCCCATGTAATACTTTTAAGAAAAGGAAAGAACATGGATTACCCTAAGACATTAGAAATAATTGATAATAAAACAATATATAAATCCAATATAAAGCTTGATGAAGAAGATACTTTTGTTGCAGTGAGTGATGGCGCCATTCACGCTGGAGTTGGAACATCCCTTAATTTTGGATGGCAGAGAGAAGATATAATAAAGTACTTAGAAAACATATATGAACCGAGCCTTACGGCTAAAACGCTTAGCAGCATGTTGCTTAACGAGTGCTACTCCCTTTATGGAGGAAAACCCGGTGATGATACTACTGTATGTACTGTTAAGATTCGACAGAGGAAGCCGGTAAATCTTTTAATAGGTCCGCCTGCAGATCCAAAGGATGTGCGAAAGATGATGTCCTTGTTCTTTTCAAAAGAAGGAAAACATATAGTCTGCGGTGGAACTACATCAACTCTTGCAGCAGAGTTCCTGAAAAAACCTCTTGAAGTAGGGATACCTAAGTATATAGATCCTGATATACCTCCAACAGCAAAAATCGAAGGTGTTGATTTGGTTACAGAAGGAATCATCACCATCAACAGAGTTCTGGAGTATGCAAAGGATTATTTGAAAGAGAACAGAAAGTACACAGACTGGATTTATAAAGAAGATGGTGCCTCTCTTATAGCGAAAACCCTTTTTGAGGAAGCTACAGATATAAACTTTTATGTAGGCAAGGCTATCAATCCGGCCTATCAAAATCCAGATCTGCCCATAGGGTTTAATATTAAAATGAGACTGGTAGAGGAATTATCACTCTGCTTAAAAGAAATGGGAAAAAGAATCAAGGTTAGTTATTTCTAGAATGGAGGATATATATGAATCAAACAATTGATTTCCAAGTGGTAGACAATATTATTGAAGAACTTGGTTGCAAGCCCAGCGCGATTATAGGAATACTTCAAGGCATACAAGAGCATTATCGCTATTTGCCAAAAGAAGTTTTTCCATATCTGGCAAAGAGGCTTGGAATTAGTGAAGCAAGGATTTACAGTGTGGCAACTTTTTACGAAAACTTCTCCCTTGAGCCCAAGGGCAAATTCGTCATCAAAATATGTGACGGAACAGCTTGCCATGTAAGAAAATCCATTCCTATACTTGAGAAGCTTCGTGAAGAACTGGGCTTGTCAGAAAATAAGAAGACAACAGATGACTTGGGCTTTACTGTTGAAACAGTATCTTGTCTCGGTGCTTGCGGATTGGCTCCGGTGTTGACGGTAAATGACAAGGTATATCCGGCTATGACTGTGGACAAGGTGTCTGAACTGCTAAAGAATCTAAGGGAGGAAATGTAACATGCTGAAAAACAGAGAAGACTTGAAGAATCTGCGTGATATATACAGCAGATCGCTGGAAGCTCAGAAAAAGAAAATATTGGTATGTGCAGGTACAGGGTGTGTTTCTAGCGGATCTCTTGAAATATTTGATAGATTTGTGGAGATTATGAAGGAAAAAAACATTCCGTGCACTGTTGAGCTTCAGGAAGAATCTCATGGAGATACTGTGGGGATGAAAAAAAGCGGCTGCCATGGTTTCTGTGAAATGGGTCCTCTTGTAAGAATAGAACCTCAGGGATGGCTGTACACAAAAGTAAAACTTAGCGATTGCGAAGAAATAATAGAAAAAACCATAATGCAGGGAGAACATATTGAAAGACTTGCTTATCAGAAAAGCGGTTCTGTATGCAAGAAACAGGATGAAATACCTTTTTATCATAAACAGACCCGTGTTGTTTTGGAACACTGCGGTCATATTGATGCCACTTCAATAAAGGAATATTTGGCTATAGGCGGCTATTCTGCTTTTGAAAAGGCCCTATTCGACATGACTGCTGATGAAATAATCAATGAAATAGTAGAATCCAATTTGCGAGGCAGAGGAGGCGGCGGTTTCCCTACAGGTCGTAAATGGTCACAGGTTAAGAGGCAGAAGGAAGAGCAGAAATACATCGTTTGCAATGGTGACGAAGGAGATCCGGGAGCATTCATGGATAGAAGCATCATGGAAGGGGATCCTCATAGAATGCTGGAAGGCATGATGATTGCGGGTCTTGCCTGCGGTGCATCTGAAGGATATATATATGTTCGTGCAGAATATCCTATGGCTGTCAACAGGCTAAAAATGGCTATTCAACAAGCCACAGAGTATGGCTTATTGGGAGACAATATCCTAGGTACAGATTTTAGCTTCCATTTGCATATAAATCGTGGAGCAGGAGCTTTCGTATGTGGTGAAGGAAGCGCTCTTACTGCATCCATAGAAGGAAACAGGGGTATGCCTAGAGTAAAACCTCCAAGGACAGTAGAACAGGGATTGTTTGGAAAGCCTACAGTCCTCAATAACGTTGAAACATTTGCCAATGTGCCTTTAATCATCCGAAAAGGAGCTAAATGGTTTAAAGAGATTGGACCGGAAAATAGCCCAGGAACCAAAGCCTTTGCTTTAACAGGCAATATAATGAACACGGGATTAATAGAAGTACCCATGGGAACAACTCTTGGCGAAGTAATATTTGATGTAGGCGGAGGCATGAGAGGCGACGGAGAGTTTAAAGCAGTTCAGATAGGAGGCCCTTCAGGTGCATGCTTGACTAAGGAGCACTTGGATATGCCATTGGATTTCGATTCCTTGAGCAAAGCACATGCAATGATAGGCTCCGGCGGACTGGTTGTTATGGATAGCAAAACCTGTATGGTTGAAGTAGCACGATTCTTTATGAAATTTACTCAGAATGAATCCTGCGGTAAATGCGTTCCCTGCCGTGAAGGTACAAAGAGAATGCTAGCTATTTTGGAGAAAAATGCTAGCTATTTTGGAGAAAATCGTAGAGGGAAAAGGTGAAGATGGAGATATTGAGCTGCTATTAGAACTGGCAGATACTATTTCAGCTACCGCACTCTGCGGTCTTGGCAAAACTGCGCCTAATCCGGTAGTTAGCACCATAAGAAGCTTCAGGGATGAATATGAAGCCCACATTTACGAAAAAAGATGTCCTGCTGGAAGTTGTCAGAAACTAAAGAAGATAGTAATAGATGAAAACTTGTGCAAAGGTTGCTCAAAGTGTTCCAGAACTTGTCCGGTAACAGCCATAAGCGGAAAAGTAAAAGAACCTTTCACTATCGATCAAACAAAATGCATAAAGTGCGGAGCTTGTATAGCAACCTGTCCGTTCCATGCAATCAAGGAGGTTTAAAACATGGGAAACAAAGAATATATGATAATAGATGGTATACCGGTTGAAATAAATGGAGAGAAAAATCTTCTTGAGCTAATTCGCAAGGTAGGAATAAAATTGCCTACATTCTGCTATCATTCAGAGCTTTCAGTTTATGGCGCATGCCGTATGTGTATGGTAGAGACTGAGAGAGGAAGCCTGGAAGCTGCCTGCTCAACTCCTCCCAGAGCAGGCATGGAAATAAAAACTAACACTGAAAGACTGAGAAAGTATAGAAAAAATATATTGGAACTGCTTCTTGCCAACCATTGCCGTGATTGCACAACCTGCAATAATAACGGCAAATGCAAGCTACAGGATTTGGCAATGAGATTCAATATTCAGAACGTTCGTTTTCCAAATACAGCAGCTGAACCAAAAGTTGATGATTCTTCTCCATCTATAACAAGAGATACAAATAAATGTATACTATGCGGTGACTGTGTAAGAATGTGCAACGAAATTCAGAATGTGGGAGCCATCGATTTTGCTCACAGAGGATCAAAGATGACCATTAGCACTTCCTTTGATGCTCCAATAGCTCAATCTCCATGTGTTGGTTGTGGTCAATGTGCCGTTGTATGTCCTACAGGTGCTATCGTAGTTAAGGATAATACAGCTGAAGTTTGGAAGGCTCTAGATGATAAAAATACGAAGGTTACAGTTCAAATTGCACCTGCTGTACGAGTGGGATTGGGCAAAGAATTGGGATTATCCGATGGAGAAAATGCCATGGGAAAAATAGTTGCGGCCCTTCGTCGTATGGGATTTGATGAAATATACGATACTTCCACCGGTGCAGATTTGACTGTTTTGGAAGAGTCCAATGAACTTCTTAAGAGATTAGAAGAAGGCAAACAGGATATGCCATTGTTTACATCTTGCTGCCCTGCATGGGTTAGATATTGCGAAAAGAATTATCCTGAACTACTACCCCATGTTTCTACTTGCCGCTCACCTATGCAGATGTTTGCAGCAATAATAAAAGAAGAAAGCAAAAATTCATCAAGAAAAGCTGTTCATGTTGCTGTAATGCCTTGCACAGCAAAGAAGTTCGAGGCTACCCGCGATGAGTTCAAGGTTAATGGAATACCTAATGTTGATTATGTTATCACAACTCAGGAACTTATACAGATGATTAAGGAATCAGGCATTGTATTCAGTGAGTTAGAACCTGAATCCATTGATATGCCTTTCGGAACAATGACTGGAGCAGGTGTCATATTCGGAGTCACCGGTGGTGTTACAGAAGCTGTATTGAGAAGAATTGCTTCAGATAAATCAAATACAGGACTTATGTCCATTGCTTATAAAGGCGTCCGTGGAATGGAAGGCGTAAAAGAGACAACCATAATGTATGGAGACAGAGAAGTAAGGATTGCCATTGTCAGCGGCTTGAAAAATGCCAGCGATCTTATTGAAAGGATCAAAGAAGGAGAACATTATGATTTTGTTGAAGTCATGGCTTGCCCAGGCGGATGCATAAACGGCGGAGGACAACCTTTTGTACCTTATGAAGCGAGAGTAATGAGAGGAAAAGGATTGTATTCAGCTGACAAGCTATGCAACATAAAGCGCTCCGAGGAAAATCCACTTATGATGTCATTATACAATGGTATCTTAAAAGGAAGAGTCCATGAATTGCTTCATGTGGAATATGCTTCGAAAAACCAGGAGGGCTAAATTATGAAAGTGAATGTATGCATCGGCAGTTCTTGCCATCTAAAAGGCTCATACAATGTAATTCAAGCATTCCAACAGCTTATTGAAGAAAATTCTTTGCATGATAAAGTTGATTTTAAAGCTACATTTTGTGCCAAGCAATGCCAGAATAAAGGTGTAACTGTTTCAATTGATGGTGAAAAGTATAATGTTTTACCCGAAGAGGCAAGAGAGTTCTTTAAAAGCAAAGTTATACCTAATATATAAATATATTAATTCAAATAAAGCAAGCTAGTTTCATTAACCCTTTCCTAAATAATGGCCGGATTATTTCAAATAATAATCCGGCCATATTAATGAAATGGGTTTTAAGCATAGTTGAGGTTCTTAAGATGTCTTCTGATGTTAGATATCTGTCCTAGGATCTTTATAGCTATTTCAGGCTTATTCATGGTATATAAATGGATTCCGTCCACACCAGATGAAAGAAGATCTATAATTTGCTCGGTTGCATAGGCAATACCGGCTTCTTTTAAAGCTTCCGGGTTATTTTCATATCTATCCAGAATGCGCCTGAATTTTGCAGGAATACTTGCTCCACAGAGACTGGTTATACGTTCTATTTGCTTTTTATTAATGACTGGCATTATTCCTACTGATATAGGAACGGATATATCCATTACGCTTATTTTTTCCATGAAATCATAATAAAAATTGTTGTCTAAAAAAAGCTGAGTTATGAGAAAATCAGCGCCTAGGTCAACCTTTCTTTTCAAATTGAGCAGATCAGCTTCACGACTCTCTGCTTCAAGATGAATTTCCGGGTAACATGCAGCACCTATGCAGAAATTCCCTAGGCTTTTTATATGAGCAATGAGATCCGATGCATATTCATATTCCTTATGTTTTCGAGCAGCATAGATTTCATCCTTTGGTTTGTCGCCTCTAAGGGCTAGTATATTTTCAATATTTGATTTTTTGAGTTGATGTAAAATACCATCTATCTCATATTTTGTGGAATTTATGCAGGTAACATGGGCTAGTGCTTCTATGCCGTATTTGTTTTTTATAATATCTGCAATTTGCACGGTAGGGCCTTTGGTACTCCCTGCGGCTCCATAAGTAACGCTCATAAAGTCCGGTCTTAAGGCAGATAAAGCGTCTACTGTTTCCAAAACAGTGTCAATTGGTGATTCGGGCTTTGGGGGAAATATCTCCAAGGATATTACTGGTTTTTTTCTAAAAAGATATTTTATTTTCAATTTTATCCTCCTCTCATGAACTTGTCTGCTTATGTAATGGGAAGGGAGCATCTCATTTCCTATTGTCATCATAATCCCATTATTTCTGAATATTTTTGCATTTTCATAATAATGAAGCGACCTAACTAAAAAAGGTTGCCTTCAGATAAGAAAGCAACCTTACAAACCTATAAAGCATCATATGCTTTGTGCACATGTTACTCTTATCTCTCAGGACCCGTGTATAATCCTGCAGGAATTGACACCGATGCATTGGAATGAGAATGCCGGTTGTCGGGTTTCATAGGGCCAGTCCCTCCACCTCTCTGGATAAGTAATTATTAAATTTTATGACCATAGGAAAGTTATGATTCTACTTTTTCGCAAAGGGTTCCAAGAAAGGCTTCCTTAGTTGTTAAATGATTCAATAGGAAGCCTTTATTATATTTATGAGAAATTTTAAGCTAAGGAGTAACATTTGTCAAGACAATTATATATAATCACTTGATTTTCTGTATATTTATGTGTAATATATTCTAAATCGGAGGGATTCAGGTGAATATTGACAGGAAAGAAGTTTTAAGGTACTTAGGCTATAAGAATCAGAGCATTGATGAAGTCATGGAAAAACTAATAGACGAAGCTATGATTGAAATAAAAGAAATCATGAGGAGAAACTATGTTTATAATATATATGATATAGAAAATCAAAGCGAAAAAGTTATTCTTAAGAATACAAACATCATTTTCCAAAGCAAATCTCTGGGAGAACATTTGCACAACTCGGATAGATGTGCTCTTATGGCAGCCACATTGGGCATTGAGGTGGACAAGAGGATCCAATACTATTCCAGGATAAACCTTACCAAAGCAATAGTTATGGATGCATGTGCCACTGCTGCAATAGAAGCTTTATGTGATAAGGTACAGGAAAACATGAGGGAGATGGCACAAAGGGAAGGATATAATATAACAAGTAGATACAGCCCGGGATATGGGGATCTGTCAATAACCAATCAAAAGGTTATCATTGAAGTGCTCAGAGCTTATACAAGAATTGGGCTTTCAGTGAATAATAATTACGTAATGATTCCAAGGAAGTCCGTGACTGCCTTAATAGGGTTTCAGAGAGGAGAAGAAAATATTGTAAAATGCAAATGCAGCAGATGCGAAGAAAAAAATTGTATGTACAGAAAGTGTGGAGTTGCAAATGAGTCGGAATGTTGATTTTAATAAATTTTTAGTATTCGACGGGGCCATGGGGACTATGCTTCAGGCCTGTGGAATGAAAGCGGGAGAGCTTTCTGAAAGATACAATATTGAGAAGCCGGAAGTCATTGAAAAGATACATAGGGCTTATATAGATGCAGGGGCTGATGTGATAACAACCAATACATTTGGTGCCAACAGGTATAAATTAAATGATACAGGTCTTAACTTGAATGATGTTATAACAAGGGCAGTAGAAGTAGCCACAAAAGCAGCAAAAGATAAATTGGTGGCTCTGGATGTGGGCCCTTTGGGCCAGCTTATGGAACCCTATGGCAGCTTGAGCTTTGAAGAAGCCTATGAAGCTTTCAAGGAGCAAGTTTTGGCGGGAGCTTTAGCAGGTGCAGATATTATAATAATAGAAACTATGTCAGACATATATGAAGCCAAAGCTGCCATACTTGCGGCAAGAGAGAACTCCAACCTGCCCATAATATGTACCATGACATTTCAAGAGGATGGAAGAACTCTCACAGGTACAGATCCGCTGACCATGGTTAATATACTGCAAAATCTTGGAATAGCAGCTTTAGGCATCAATTGTTCGCTAGGACCGAAAGAGATGATGCCTTTAGTTCATGAAGTTCTCAAATATTCAAGGATACCTGTGATAGTACAGCCCAATGCAGGATTGCCCAAGATGGCGGGCAGTGAAACCATATTCGAAATAACTCCTGAGATGTTTGCAGCCTATGGTAGACAAATGGCTGAAGCAGGAGTAAGAATACTAGGGGGCTGCTGTGGTACTACTCCGGAACATATAAGGGAACTTAAGAATGCCTTGATAGGCTTGAAACCTGTTAAAACTCATATCGAAAGGATTACGGCAGCCAGCTCTTCCACTTGCACAGTAACCTTAGGTGGGGAAGTAAAGATAATAGGAGAACGAATAAATCCTACAGGCAAGAAAAAGCTGAAGGAAGCCTTAATGAAGGACGATATGGACTATATTTTGAGAGAAGCGGTGGACCAAAAAGACAATGGGGCTCATATTCTTGATGTGAATGTAGGGATTCCGGAGATGGATGAAGAAACTGTGATGGTAAGAGCTATAAAGGAAATACAAGGAATAGTAAACCTTCCATTGCAGATAGACAGTGTAAAACCGAAGGTTATTGAGGCAGGAGTAAGGGTTTGCAACGGAAGACCCATAATTAACTCAGTCAATGGGGAAGATAAAGTTATGGAAACTATTTTCCCCATTGTAAAAAAATATGGCTGCTTGGTGGTGGCTCTTACATTAGATGATGGGGGAATACCTAAAACAGCGGAAGAAAGGTTGAAGATAGCAGAAAAGATAATAAAAAGAGCCGGCGAGTATGGTATACCAAAAGAAGATATAATAGTGGATTGTCTTGTTCTTACAGCTTCAGCTCAACAAAAGGAAGTAAAGGAAACTATAAGAGCAGTGAGACTGGTTAAGGAGAAATTGGGAGTGATGACCACTCTTGGAGTCAGCAATGTATCTTTCGGGCTGCCTGCACGAAGCCTATTAAATAGGACATTTCTGGCAGCAGCCCTCTCAGCTGGTCTGGATGCACCTATTATGAATCCCATGGATGCTGATATGAGGGATACAGTTAGAGCATTTAATGTTCTGTGGAATCATGACAAGGATAGCAAGGAGTATATAAATGCATATGCAGATTCAAAAGCTAAACCTGAAAATAATGATAATAAAACCAACAAAGATTTAAAGAAAATTATAATCGATGGATTGAAAGAAGAGGTAAAAGAGACAGTCAGGGAGTTTCTTAAAGAATTTAAAGCCTTGGAGATAGTTGATAATTACCTTATACCTGCTTTAGATATAGTAGGGGAAAAATATGAAAAGGGAGAAATATTTCTTCCTCAGCTTATATTGTCTGCAGAAACGGTGAAAAACGCATTTGAAGTTATAAAAGAAGATATTATGAAGAACTCCTCACATGATAGAGCTATAAATAAAGGAAATATTGTAATAGCAACTGTTAAGGGAGATATTCATGATATAGGCAAGAACATCGCAAAGATACTTTTGGAGAACTACGGTTTTCAAGTGTATGACCTGGGCAAAGATGTGCCCACGGAGAAAATTGTTGGTAAGGTTAAGGAAGTAAAAGCTCCTTTAGTAGGGTTAAGCGCCTTGATGACAACAACTGTACAAAGCATGGAAGAAACCATAAAAGCTCTCAAGCTTCATTGTCCAGATTGTGTTGTAATGGCAGGAGGAGCCGTACTAAATGAAAACTATGCAAACATGATTGGGGCGGACTTTTATGTAAAGGATGCCAGAGATTCAGTGAAGGTTGCGGAAATGGTTATAAATGGAGTGAAGAAAAATTAAATTTTCTGAAAATTTATGTATATTTTTTATTGATTATGTGATATACTATAAGTAAGAAAGATGGCGAACATCTTTCCTGCAGACTCTAATTCAACCAACGATAAGTTTGTCAGGTTTCCAATGTTTAGGTTAGTTTATTGGATAACGAAGTTAATCTTTTTCGGTTAAAACAAGTTGGGTAGTAAGATCAAATTGGCTTAGAGTTTGTCAGGTGAGCTAGAACATTGATTGGTTTGGAAAAGGAATGAGGTAACTAGATTTGGTTGATTCAGGTATCTGTGTTGAATTAGAGTCTGTTTTATAAGTTGGCTGGATTTTAAGAAATAAGACCCAGCCAACTTTTTGGTTTTTATGCACCTCTATACCATGAATCGTCAAGGACTATGGGCTCAAGGTAAGGAAATTCATATTGGGATAACTCCAATTCCTGAAGCTTTTTTATTACTTCTGTAAAGCTACTTTGGAGTGTGAGGTTGTCCTGGGAAAGAATGTGCCTTAGATTTTCATTTTCCCAATCAAGCCATCTTGAATACCTAAGCCTCTCTTCTTCATATTTATGAAACAACTCATGAGATTCTGCTGCTTCAGACACTTCCTTGCATATGAAAAAATTGCACACGAAGGTTCTGAATCTTGGAGGTAAGGTGCATCCTTTGCCTGATTTTACGAAAGGACAGCCTCTGAAAAATATGGTGTGATCTTCCAAATGATCTGTCTCCGGCAGTATGCCGTTTTCCATATACTTTTTATATTCAGCTTCATCAAAGAAACCTTTGGCATGGATATAGTAATTATATATTTGAGTACCGGGATTGCTTAATATCTTGTTGAGGGCTTTAAGGCCATCTGGCGTTTTGGACATTCTTTGAATATCTATCAGGGTGAATTTGGGAAAGTACCAGCAACATCCTCTGTTTTTTACTTTGCAAAGGCTTTTTCCAAATAAACTATCACAGGAGCTGCAACTTGTGCAGGCATATCTGGGAATATTGTGATCCAATTCAACATAAATTTTAATCATATTTTAACCTCAATTCTATATTAGAGTTTGCTTTATATGATGCATAGGAAAGTAAAATTTCTTAAGTTAAACCTTCTCATGCATATGTAAAAAAATGCTATTAAAATACTTTTAATGGAAGTACTTTTTATTATAATTTGACATAAAATATTAAATCAAATTTTCCTATAGTCCATTTTGAACCATATAAATTTGCAATGGGCGATATAGACAAGCCTGGTTTTTCAATCTTTTTACAGCTTATTATTTTTCTTCCTTAGGTTTTATTGATTATTTAAATATTTTGCTGTATGATTCTTTTAAGATAAATCTGTTGTTTGCTTATATAGGGATCGGAATATACAATTCATAAGCTGCATAGAAGTTCCCAGAGCTGTAATACTCAAAGACTGGATAAGGATTAAACTGAGAGGGTGTGGAGAAATGAAGTATAAGATACTTGTGGTGGATGACGATCAGAATATAGCGGAACTTATCAGAATCTATCTTGAGAAGGAAATGTATGATGTAAAGATAGCATATGACGGCAAAAAAGCGTTGGAGGATTTTTATCAATGGACTCCTGATCTGGTGATTCTGGATATAATGATACCTCATATGGATGGTTATGAAGTATGTAAGCAGATTAGGAAGGCAGGCAATATACCTATTATTATGCTTACAGCTCGAGGAGAGGTAATAGATAAGGTATTGGGACTGGAACTGGGAGCTGATGATTATATTGTGAAACCTTTTGATCCAAAGGAGCTTTTGGCCCGCATTAAGGCTGTGCTGAGAAGAGTTCAGAACAATGATATGGTAAAGGAAGAGAAACTGGTATTTCCAGGATTAACTATAGATAAAAACGATTATACAGTAACCTTTAAAGGCAATAGGTTGGAGCTGCCTCCTAAGGAGATGGAGCTTTTATACTTTCTTGCTTCAAGACCCAACCAGGTTTTTACCAGGGAGCAGCTATTGGAGAAGGTATGGGACTATGATTACATAGGAGATTCAAGAACTGTAGATGTCCACATAAAGAGGTTGAGGGAGAAGCTTCATGATGATATGGGGAGATGGGAAATAAAGACTGTATGGGGTGTTGGATACAAATTTGAGGTGAAAAGATGAAGAAAAGCATATTTCAAAAGCTTTTTATAACATATGGAATAACCATAATATTGGGATTTGGCATATTGGCTTTGGTGCTTATGAAGCTCTTTTCCCAATATTTCATAGATAGCAAAAAGGATCTGCTGCTGGAATATGGCCAGAAGATAACCCAAGACATTGCAATCGGGCTCTATTCTGGAAGGCTTGACAGGGAAACATTAATTGAGGACTTGAAGATTCTCGATAAGTTTTTGGATGCCAGAATATGGATAATAGATAGGAATGGTATGATTTTTGGAGTATCCGGAACCAATGAGGAGCAATATTTAGGACAACAAGTGGACAACACAAGATTGGGAATTTTATATAGAGGCAGGAATATTATTGAGACAGGCAATTTTGGAGGCAAGTTCCGTGAGCCGGTGCTGACGGTAGGTTACCCAATATTCTACAATGATGAATTTGAAGGTGCCGTTTTAGTACATGCCTCCATGCCGGGGATTCAGAAATCCTTCAGGGATATATACAATATAACCATACTTGCAATTATATTTTCAGGTCTTTTTGCATATGTGATCCTATATTTTCAAATAAAGCGTATTTCCATGCCTCTGATGGAGATAAGCAAGGCTGCTAAGGTCATATCGGGAGGAGAGTTTCAGAAGAGGCTGGAAATAAAGACAGGTGATGAAATAGAAGAATTGGCAAAGAGCTTTAATGATATGGCGGAATCCTTGGAAAAGATCGAAGAAAACAGGCGTAACTTCATAGCAAATATTTCTCATGATCTTAGGTCTCCCATGACTTCCATAAAGGGATTTGTGGGAGGAATAATGGACGGAACAATACCTCCTGAGATGCAAGGACATTATCTCAACATAGTCATGGATGAATGTCAGAGGCTTATAAAGATGACCAATGAGCTTCTGGAACTTAACAATATTCAGCAAGGCAAGGTAGAAGTAAACAAAACCAATTTTGAGCTAAACGAAATGCTGAGAAGAAAGCTCATAAATTTCGAAAATGAAATAACAAAAAAGAACATAGATGTGATGTTGAAGCTCCATGATGATTCCACCTTGGTAAATGCAGATAAAGCAATGATGGAAAGGATAATTACCAACCTGCTGGACAATGCGGTGAAGTTTACAGAGGAGAATGGGTATATAAGTCTAAGAACCAGAGAAGAAAAGAGTAAGGTAGTGGTGGAGATTATAAACACATGTGAAAACGTAGATGAAATTGAAATAAAAAATATGTGGGAGAGATTCCATAAAGGGGATCAAACCAGAGGAATATACAAATCTGGTTTTGGTCTTGGATTATCCATAGTAAAGGAAATGATCATACTTCAAGGTGAAAAAATTTGGGCAGATAAGCTGGATGGGGCCATAAGATTCTCATTTACCATTGGCAAAGCTAAATAATTAACATTTTATTCATATTTTATTAAAATATATGTCTTACAATTAAAATAGTAAAACTAAGGAGGGATACAAAATGGATGATGATATCAGAAGGGATATAATTGAAGATGAAGCTATAGAAAGCGTACCTACGGGAGATACAGTTATAGAAAATGCGACTAAAGAAGACATACCTGTAGAAGATGTAGCTATAAAAGAGACACCTATAGAAAATGAAGCTACAGGAAGAGTTGATGAGAATATGCCTATGCCCACATCCACATTCTATAGGGAAGTGATCGAAAAGAAGCCAAAGAAATGGGGTAAGTCAGCTATAGCTATAGCGTTAGCCATAGGATTGGCTTTCGGATCTGCTTTTGGTTTCATAGCGGATAACATAATGGATAACATGAAAGGAAAAAATGTGGTCTATGCAAGCCAAGACAAGCAATATAACTATACTATAGACAAGACTGTATCACCGGTTGTTCCCATAGCTAAAAAAGTATCTCCTTCCATCGTGGCTATAAGAATTAAAAAGAGCATGAGAGACTTTTTCGGGTATACCTATGAAAGCGAAGGAAATGGTTCGGGCATAATAATTGACAGCAATGGACATATTGTAACCAACAACCATGTAATAGACGGCTCCGATAATATAACGGTAATACTACATGATGGAACCGAATTGCCAGCAAAAGTGGTAGGGAAAGATTCTCAAACGGATTTGGCTGTTATAAAGGTCGAAGGAAAGAATTTACAACCTGCTGAGCTGGGAGATTCATCAACTCTGGAAGTTGGAGAGCTTGCAGTGGCAATAGGAAGCCCAATGGGCACTGATTATGCAGGTTCTGTGACAGCAGGAATAATCAGTGGATTGAATAGAGAGTTATATGTAGGGAACAGAACAATGAAACTTATACAGACAGATGCGGCAATAAACCCAGGAAATAGCGGTGGCGCTCTGGTAAACTCTGAAGGCAAGGTAATAGGGATAAACACTTTGAAGCTAGTAGAGAACAAGGTAGAGGGTATGGGCTTTGCAATACCTATAAATGAAGCCAAGCCAATCATAGAGCAGCTTATACAGAACAGGAAGGTATCCAGACCTTACTTGGGGATCACAGGACAGACTATAGATGAGAAGACAGCGAAACAATATGATGTTCCACAGGGAGTCTTGATTAGACAGGTTATAGAAGGAAGCGGAGCAGATAAGGCAGGTCTGGTTAGAGGTGATATCATTACAAAGGTGGATGGTGAAAGGATAACTACAATAGAGCAATTACAGCAAATAATTCAGAAGCATAAAGTAGGAGATGTGGTAAAAGTAGAAGCCTATGGCGAGTTGAACAGATATAAGACCGTCGAAGTAAAACTTACAGAAAGCGATAGCTAATACAAGAGCAGGTTGGCATACTTGCTCTTTTTCTTTTTCCTTTTTGTTAATACTAAGTTATGATATAATCTAAAAAAAGATGTGGGGGCACTATATAACCCCATTCAAGAAGAGTGGTGGGTGATGATTATGGCTTTTAAAAATTGCAAAGACGTAGGTTTTGAACTTATCTATCAATGTTTTAATCAGGGGTTTTCAGATTATATTGTTAATCTTCATTTGCCTTTGGAAGAATTTAAAAAAAGATTTTTTGGTCCGGAAGGCAATGAACTCAAAAATTCTTTTATTGCCATAGAAGAGGAAAGGCCTGTGGGACTAATTTTAGGTGGCATAAAAGATTATAATGGGATAAAAACTATGAGATGTGGCGCTCTTTGCATTATTCCCGATTACAGAGGAAAAGGAATAGCAGATGAACTTTTTTATCTTCATAAGGAAAGAGCCATTAGTGAAGGCTGCAAAATGATGATGTTGGAAACTATAATAGGAAACGACAGGGCATTGAATTTTTACAAGAAACATGGTTATGAAAAAGTGTACGAACTTCAATATTTTCAATTATCGGATTTAAGTAAATTTGAGAAGTTCAATAATCCATATGACATAAAACCTATTGAATTCAGCCAATTAAAAGAGATAAGAGATGAGATGGGAGATGTGTATATAAACTGGCAGAATGATTTGCCATATATAGAAAAGTCAGAAGGACAGCATAATTATGGAGCTTTTATAGAAAATAAAATTGTGGGAGTATTGAGCATAAATGAGTATGGTAGAATAAACTTGATTTGGGTAAATAAAAAACACAGAGGACAAGGAATTGCAACTGGTCTTCTAAGAAACGCAATAGATAAGCTGAACCTAATAAAACTTGGAACAAGCTTTCCAAATAATCATGTTTTATATGGTTTTTATAAAAAACTAGGGTTTGAAAAAGAAAAAGTAGCTCAATATGAAATGTTTATGATTCTTTGATAAAATTTCATGTTGCTATTTAGTGATTTTTTTAGTATAATAACATAGTGCGAGCAACAAAACGGAGAGATGGCTGAGTTGGTCGAAGGCGCACGACTGGAAATCGTGTGTAGCTACAAAACGGCTACCGAGGGTTCGAATCCCTCTCTCTCCGCCATACATAGTGAAATGAAGGGTTACAGAGTTTTATCTGTAGCCTATTTTTATGCCACAATCCTTTTATATAGCTTTTCATGTCACAAATATGTCACAAGAGAATAAATGAAATAACTTTATATATTTATCTAATTTTTTAGCGGCTTGTTTTTTCTTTTCTTCTATAACGTGACTATATATATCTGCTGTGATGGAAATGCTGATATGGAAAAGAATTTCAGATACAGTTTTAAGTTCTACACCTTCATGTAGCATTAAACTAGCAGCGGTATGGCGTAGATCATGAAAATATACAGATTTTAGAGATGAAAGCTATCCAAGAAAGATGATACATGATAAGTATTTAGACAGTTTAAAAGATGGCGTAATATGAAAATATTTACTATACATACTGTGGTAAAGGCATGTGTCAACTGTGGTGATTACTTTAAAAGTGTAGAAAGTTATTCAACTGGTGAATATGAATGTTGTTGTAGTTAAGAATACTGTATCCAATTTTCAGTTATGGATAACTGAAAATAGTGGGGATAGGCTGCTGGTATATTTTTAAATAATACTAAGTAAGAGAAGTTAGTAAAGCCTGATTTTTTACAAAGTCAGGCTTTACTGTGATATACTTTATTCATGATAATGTCGAAATAATAAATGACTGGATTTTATTTAAGAGAAGTGGAAAGTGGAGGAAATAAAAATGAAATTTGTTGCTGCTTTTAGTACAGGAAAAGATAGTATATTGGCATTACACCGCATGGTTCAGCAAGGGCATAAGCCTATCGGACTCATTGTTATGTATAACACAATGGCAAAGCGTTCATGGTTTCATGGTGCTGATAAGAAGCTGCTTAAAAGCATCTCAGAGTCCCTTGGGATTCCACTGGAGTGTTATGATACCGATGGCATGGATTATGATGTTATTATGGAAAAGGCTCTTTTGGAATGGAAGAAGCTTGGTGCGGAAGCATGTGTATTTGGGGATATTGACATACCAGAACATAAAATGTGGGATGAGGAAAGGTGCAGAAAGGCAGATTTAATTCCAATACTACCTTTATGGAATGAGAATCGTGAAGAACTTGTACGGGAGGTAATTGGTGCAGGATATAAATGCCTGATTAAATGTGTTCATCCAGAAAAGCTGCCGGCAGATTTTCTTGGCAAAATAATTGATGAGAAGCTCTTGGATGATATGAAACAGTATGGCATAGACCTCTGCGGAGAAAATGGAGAATATCATACAATAGTTGTGGATGGGCCCCTATTTAGAACTTCTGTACCCTATCAATTGGGAGAAATACTTAAATTGGAACATGTGACAGCCATTGAATTAAAAATAATAGATTAAACAATCAAAGAATGTCCAGAAAAAATAATTTTGCCAGAATCAGAATAATTCGAAATTGATATGCTAATGTGATAATAAGCCTAAGTGTGGCAGCAAAATGTGTGACCTTTACATTATTTAATCCCTATAAATTAGAAATATGTACTAAATGTGTAAAAAGTACTGTCAAATACGTATGGAATACGTATGATGTAATTGTAGGGAGGGAACAACAGATGAAGAGGAAAGACATGATAGAACTTCTTGAAAAGAATGGATGGTATTTGAAACGAAGAGGCGGAAAAAGCAGGGATAAACTTTTCAAAAGTGTTGCATGAAGTGTTATTGCAAAGATTAAATATTTCAAAATAGGACTAATAAGACATCTGAAAAGATGTCTTTTTTCATGTGCGACCAGCATGGGCGCAAGCTAGTCGGTGAAAGTCCGATACGGGGGTTGATAGCGCCAACCGTTAGCTTAAGACAAGGGTATCCATCGCGAGGTGGAATCTGAAGGAAGTCGGCGGCAAAACTCCGGTCTGAGGAACACGAACTACATATAAGGCTTAAGTCTGTGGGTGAGTTTGCATGACAAAACAAAGCCCGATAGCTATCCGAAACAGGCAAAGTAAATGTATCAGATATATGGAGGGAAAGTTTGTGCTCTTACCTGGGGAGGTCTCATGGACGTGAAGAAATGAAATTTGAATCACGTTTGAAACAAGATTTACCATGAGAAGTCAACAGAGGTCATAGTATCAGGGTAGTCATGAATATCTTGGGAAGGACTGAACAATAGGAGGTCTCGGGGATTTAAAAAATTGGTAAGGAGCGAGTTGTATGGAGATATGACCCTATAATTGTAACAAAGGAGATCGATGCACAGTTTCATATAACAAAGTTTCATGAAATGGCACAAATATTGAAAGATTATACAAACACAGTGGTTATTAGTATTTTGGATAATTACCGAAAGATAAAAAGAAGGCTACAGTCCATTGGGGTAAGAGACATATCATCAACGGAGATAGAGTTAATTGCTACCTCCTTTAAGAATATTGCAGATAAGTATAATTTAAAGATTTCAAGTTGTGCTGAAATCATTGATTTGAGGCCATATGGTATAATGTCAGGCAAGTGCATAGATGATCGGCTCATATCAAAGCTTATAGGTAAGGAGATAAATATTCCAAAGGATAAAAATCAAAGATCAATCTGTGGATGTGCGGAGAGCATTGATATAGGAACATATAATACATGTATAAATAACTGCAAGTATTGTTATGCCAATTATGACGAAAGCGTTGCCAGAGATAATTATTTAAATTACGATGTCAATTCACCGTTTTTATTTAGAGTAATCAGAGAGGATGATAAAATCACCAATCGCCAAGTAAAAGTTTATAAGGCACAAACAGAGCAGCTTTCATTTTTTTGATAAATAAAAAAACAAGGGTTACAGATGTGCATTTACAACCCTTGTTTTTTAGCTTTTTTATTGGTTATTTCGGAGATTCTTTTTAAGATATCTTCATTTTTTTCTCAAGCAATTTTATCTGCTCTTGTATCCAATTGATAACCTCATTTTTATCTTTATTGATAGGAGCAATATGCTCCCATTTTTCATTAAAGTATTCTTGGCAAGCTTTAACCACCATAGGTTCTTCTATAGATAACCGCATTAATGGCATGTTTTTTGAAGGCTCATATGCTTCAAGCAATACAGCTTGTCTCTCTTTGACCATACAGTAAAACTCGTTGCCTTCTGAAATATAATCTTTTGAAATGTAATTTGGATATTTATTATTAAAGGCGATATTATAGTTTTTATATCTTTTAAGCAGGCTTATCACATTATTTAAAATTTCAATGACATCTTTAACCTCCAGGTTAACTGGTCTAACTCCCATATGATAATAAATGAAAAATTGCTGATGTTTAATAAGCTGCACAACAGAATCATAGCAATAGATATCTTTATACTCATAATTTTCAACATTAGAAAGAAATGCCTTTAGGCGTCTATCATAGTATTCTTGTGAAGCAAAGATTTCATTGCGTGAAAGTCCCATCTTATTAAGTATTTTTATATATAAATTCTTGGGTATGGTCAGTAAACTAAAACAGTATTTGTATAAAGTCCGGTTACCAATACTCTCTTCATTTTCAATTACATAATGATTATATTTGAAATAATCATTTTCCGGATAATAATTGAAAATAGGCTGAGCACATGTTGAGAGAAGTACATTGAAGTAGTTTTTTATAATATCTATAGCAACTTCAGTCTTAAAGTAAAAAGCACAATCCATTCCGGAAAGAGGATTGGTTAAAAAGCAAGATAATGCCCCTATTCCAGGAATGCATAAATTTTCTTTTCCTGTAGAGGAAACATCATATCTTTTCAGGTAATAAGGATGGAATTTTCCCGTTTTTATAAGTGGTTTTGCAAAGTTGATAAGTTCTATTATCCTATTAATATTATTACTTATCCTGATAAATAGGATTATATTCCATCCACAGTTAATAGCTTTGCTTATTATTTCTCTAAAATAAACTAAGTCAGGATATTGGAAGCTTATGTTAATATCATTAATTAATGAAATGTAAATCGCATTACCGCTTCCGCAATTCTGACTTGCAGTTTTGAGCAAATGCATACCTGCACTTAATACATTGCTTTTTCCTATAATTATCTTATCTTCATTTGATAACCCAATGCAATTTGAGGGATTATATGGAAGATCATCAGAGAGCTTGTTCGAGAGATTATCCTTATTAGGACCATTGGAGATTTTTTCTTTCTTTTTACATTCAATAGAATATCCCTGAGTTTCCGATAATACTTTCCTTATTTTTTCCTCTATGCTGTCTTCTGAGCTGATGTTTTCACAAATATCCATGAATATTTTATTCAGGTGCTGCATTTGAAATGTATTATTCACATTTTTTGATAAATATCCAGAAATACGTTCAATATAAGGAGTATTGTACATGGGTACCCGTTTATCATGTATCCATCGATTCACCAGCGAATTATCTACATTTATTGCTTTAGATAATTGATTCATGCTTACGCCAAGAGTAGAAAGTAAAAGCTTTAAGCATTCTCCGAATTTCATATTGACCATAAGAAGTGCTCCTCCCCGTAGCTAATAGATTAGCAATTACAATATATAAGTATATCATGGATTGTGCTTGATTGGCACTTGTCATAACCGTGACAATGACAAATGGATAGGTCCAACACACCAAAATCAAATTTTATTATATAATATCACTAATTTAGAAGATTTAGAAATTTCATATCCTTAAATAATTACTATCAATTGAAACTCGACTTGGTATAAGTGATAATCTAAAAGCTGTATCAATGGAAGAAGTATGTTAAATTACTAAAGAAATGGAGGAGAGAAACATTGCAGTTTAAAAGTATTAAAACAAAGTTGCTGTTATTTTTTGGGGTGTTGTTATTGTTTACTTGTATTGGCTTTGGAGTTATAGCTAATAGAAAGTCTACAGCTGCACTATCTGACAGCATAAATGAATCCTTGCAGCAATTGGCAAGAGAGGCTGTCAAGGTGGTGGAGAGCGAGACAAAAGCCCGGCTTGATACCATGGAAGCTTTGGCAGAAACAGAAATTATAAAGAGTGATGTATTTACTATGGATGAGAAGCTTGAGTTATTAAAATGCGAAGTAAGCAGAAGCGGGCACTTAAGCATGGGCATTGCAGATCTAGAGGGCAATGTTGTATTAACTGACGGAACTACTGCTAATGTTTCAGACAGGGACTACTTTAAAATGGCCATATCAGGTCAAAAGGAAGTTTCTGATCCAATAGTGAGCAAGGTTACCAATAGCGTTATTTTGGTCTATGCAGTACCAATCAAGATTGACAATAAGATTAAAGGAGTACTTATGGCTACCCGTGACGGGAATGCGCTGAGTGATATCACTAATAACATAAAATTTGGCAAAAGCGGCCAGGCTTATATGATAAACAATACGGGAACAGTTATTGCTCATAGTGACAGGAATCTTGTTATGGAAATGTACAATGCTATTGAAGATTTCAAAGAAAACCCGGAGCTGGAATCCTTAATCCAACTGGAAAAGCAAATGATTGAAGGAAAAGAAGGCGTGGGGCAATACACATTTAAAGGTATGACAAAATATATGAGTTTTGCACCGGTACCTGGAACGAGATGGTCAATAGCGATAACTGCTCCAAAGTCAGAGGTTATGGAGAAAATAAGCGAACTTACAGTGGTTATGATATGCATATCAATTGCTTTTTTGATAATTAGCATTGTTATTACGATACTCATTGCCGAAAGCATTTCAAAACCAATAAAATTGGCCTCAAATTATCTGAATATTGTTTCAACTGGAGACTTTACCGGAGAGATACCTAAGAAACTCCTCAAGATGAAGGATGAGAGCGGTATATTGGCCAATGCAATAAGTGCCATGCAACAATCGATAAGCAATATTATTAAAGAGGTTGTAGATGAATCAACAAATGTAAGTGAGATGCTTATCAATATCAATGCTAAGATGGAACAGCTTAATAAAAATATTGAGGAAATATCCGCAACAACTGAAGAACTTTCGGCGGGTATTGAAGAGACTTCCGCATCGACTCAGGAGATGAATGCAACCTCGGAAGAAATTGAGTCAGCAATTGAGGGCATAGCATCAAAAGCACAAGAAGCTGCAATAGCAGTAAGCAATGTAACCGGCATGAGCGAAGAAATGAAGCAAAAAGCAATAATTTCTAAGGAAACGGCTTTGGAAATATATGAAAAGGCAAAGAATGATTTGCAGAAAGCCATTGAAAAATCAAAGGCAGTAGCTAAAATCAATGAATTATCCGAAGCAATACTTGAAATAACATCCCAAACCAATCTCCTTGCGTTAAACGCTGCAATTGAGGCTGCCAGAGCAGGTGAAGCCGGGAAAGGCTTTGCAGTTGTAGCCGAAGAGATCAGAAAGCTTGCAGAAGGATCTAAAAATACGGTTTCAAGTATACAGGAAATGACCATGCTAATATTTGAAGCAGTTAATGATCTTTCCTCAAGTTCGGGCGAAATCATGAATTTTATTGACGAGAAAGTAATAAATGACTATAACTACCTCGTTAGTTCCAGTGAGAAATATAGCGAGAGCTCGGTTACCATAAATGACATGATAAATGAATTTAGTGCTACCTCTGAAGAGCTTTTAGCATCAATGCACAATATGGTTAAAGCAATAAATGAAATTTCAGCGTCATCGAGCGAAGAAGCACAGGGGGCTTCGAATATTGCACAGGATGCAACTGAAATAGCACAAATGGCAAATGAAGTTATCAATGCAGCAGGATTGGCAAAAGGTAAATCGGAATTACTGATAGGAGTTGTATCCAAGTTCAAGATATAGGAAAGCGAGATATGCAGGATATGATTAAATTCATATGAAGAACTTGGAAGATAATCAATGAAGCTTTTATATCAAGCATGAATACGAAGTAATAAAATACATGGTCTCAACAACATAGTTATTTACAAGGGATATTTGGCTTTGGGAAAATTTTATATTGTACATAAAATTGTAAACGTTATAGACACTAGTTTTATAATAATTTACATGTAAAGAATCAATACTGTAATAAACCATATAAAGGAGAAACTTTCGTGGAATGTGTGGGCTTGTAACAAAAAGTTTGCAGAGCAATGTGAAAATTGATCTAGTTGCTGCTATGGAAAAGGAAGAGCTATTTTTGTGCTATCAGCCTATTATAAATACCATGACAAAAAGAATCGCCGGAGTGGAAGCATTGATCAGATGGAAGCATCCGAACCAAGGCATAATTAGTCCTCTTCAATTTATTCCCGTTGCAGAGGAGACAAGGCTTATAATACCCATAGGTTTATGGGTGCTAAGAACTGCTTCAAGTAAGTTAAAGGAATGGCATGAAAATGGTTTTGCTGATATTAGTCTATCAGTAAATGTATCAGCAATTCAGCTGCAGCAACCCGATTTTGGTGAAGCTGTAATCAAGATTCTTTATGAAACAGGAATGTTTCCTGAATATCTTGAACTAGAAATTACTGAAAGTCTGCTTTTAGAGTCTTCACTTATTGCAGCAAATAATTTAAGTTATTTAAATAAACAAGGGGTTAGAATAACAATTGATGATTTTGGCACCGGATACAATTCACTTAAGTATATTCAGGAACTTGATGTAAGCAGTTTTAAAATAGATAGAACATTTATTTATAATATTGGGGATAAAGTTAATAAAGCCATTATCGATGCTATTATAAAGCTTGGGCATGATATAAATATTGAAATTATAGGAGAAGGAGTAGAGACGAAAGAACAATATGACTATCTAAAAAAGAAAAGATGCCATAAGGTTCAAGGATACTATTTCAGTAAACCCCTTTTGCCAGAAGAAATGGGTGAATTTTTAAAAGAATATATCAAGAGAAAAGGTTATTAAATAAAGCCAGGTTGGAATGCTCTTCAACGACATGTTGGAGAGCATATTTAGCAGAGTCAAATTATAAATCGCTAGGTATTGGTGGGGATTGTATGCTTTCAAGAAATATATTGCAAATAAAGAAGTTGTATATAAAAATATGGTATATTAGATTTAGTAAAAAGTACGTGCGATAGTGAATAATGTCAGAATCAGATATAAAGTTAGGGGGATGTATATGGATAATAGCAAAAATCTCAGAAGATTTCTAATGGATTTAGACAGACAATTTGATAAAGATACGTCTACAGGCGGAATAGATGCATGGGTTTCTTATTTTGCTGATGACGGTGTAATGGTGCTGTCTCAAGGCGATGATTTAAAAGGTCGGCAAGAAATATATAAGTCCATGGAAAGAGCCTTTTCACTTCCTGAATTCTCTCTTAGATGGGAACCAATTGATGCCAAGGTTTCTGAAGATGGAAGCCTTGGATATACATATGGCAAGTATGTAAGAAGATACCTTGATGATAAAGGGGATGAGGTTCTTGCCACAGGCAAATATACTACCGTATGGCAAAAACAAAGAGACGGAAGTTGGAAGATAGTATTGGATATTGGAAATTAAGTGGGTTGCATTTTTTGGAAGTTTATGTTTTTGCCGTAGATGAAACATAAGATTATCCAAAATATCATTAACCAAATTAGTACATGCCACATATATAGTAGCAGGGGAATAAATTTCTATTCAAAAGGTGGTGATATTTTGGAAAGATTTTATGATTCCGTAGGAACCCTTTACGGTTATGTAGACAACAATGTAATCTATGACTGCTGTGGCAGAGTAATGGGTTATACAGACGGCTGCAATATATATGATTCCTGTCGAAGACCTTTGGCTTATATAAACAGGGGTTATGTATATTCAAGCAATGGGACACCTTTAGGATACTATAATAGCAGAAATTACAGATTGTATGATATGAATGGAAACTATTTGGGGTATGGCAATAGCGGATATAGCGGATTGCTTGGAGCCATATTGCTATTGCTTCTATTAAGGCCATTTAGCAGATTCTATTTCTAGGGACCAATTGAATATTAGGCACGGACTAGTCCATCAGATCCAGTAAGCTGTACGTGATGCATATGCATGTTAATATAAGTGGATACAAGATAATGCCGTAGGCATCTTGTATCCACTTAATTATACGTAAAAGTCTAAATTTGGAGGAAATGAAAGAATACTGTCGAATACTAAATATCATAACCATTGATATGGTTTTCGATGAGAAATTGGAGGGATAGGATGTTTAGTTCTGATGAAATGATTGTGGCTAGTCCCATAATAGAAGGTTTCAAAAAAATTCTTCTTGAAGAAGATTACAATAGATGCATTGAATATGTAAAAACACAAAAAGAATTAAGAAATATTTTTGATGCTCATTTTGATAGAAGCAAGAAAGTGAGGAAAATAATATCCCAATATAAGGATGAGTACATAAAAAGCCAGGATCATTATGTGTTATTCAATATAATTATGTTGAATCGCGATGAATATTGCTACCAACCATGGATAGAGCTTTTTGAAGTTTTTGCACAGGATTCGCCTCTCTATTCCTATAAGTGCCTTTCAATTTATCATGACTTACGAGAAAGGGGGCTGTTGCCACAAGAAGCAGGGGAAGTAAAGGCAGACCTTTTCAGGAAGTGGGAAACTCAAAAGAGTCTTTGCAAGAAAAACAATCTATGGATTGAAGCCTTTGGTGCCGCATTAAAGCAGGCTAGCATTTCAGATGATTACCTTATAAGCTTTTTAACTTTTCTTGATTACAATTTGAGCAATCTTATAAGCTTTAACGCTGAACAACAGCCTCATATGACCAATCTTATTGAAAAAATTAAAGGATTTTTAAACAGTAAATTATCCAACAAAAAGTTCAGCAACTGGATACAAGCTATATTATCTGAAATGCATGGAGATTTGGATAGCTCCATGAGTTGGAGATTGCAGGATTATAGGAGACATAATAATCCTATGGCTATAGTAAGAAAACTCTATTCCATAAAGGAATTTGATCGATTGGAGCAATTTCTCCATGATGAATTGGAGTTGAATCCAGAAAACAGCGAAATAGGCAAAAGCTTAAAAAGGGCTGATATGTTAAAGTTAGCCGCAACAATTGAAAGTGAAGAATTGGTGGCGATGATAGAAGATATAGCACTCAAAGGACCTCAGGTGCCTTCTGGGGAAAGACTAGATGCATTGTACAAAGCCTTTAAGAGATATGGCTTAACAAAGGACGGGGTGAAGTTTTTTGCCTTGCTTAAGCAATTATTTCCTCTGGATCATGAGGTCAACAAATATTACGGGAGGATCCTTGAAGCTGACGGTCAGATTGAAGAAGCTTTTAAAAACTATGACTTAATGCTCATGTCTGGTTCTGATAATAAGAGAACTATTATTGATATTAGGATGATTTTTATATCAGCTTTGGCTCAAGGAAGGATTGAGTATGGAGATAAAGTCATGTCCAAATTGGATGAGATGGAGGATTTGAAAAGAGAAATAGAAGAGTTTCTTGAATCAGGCAATAAAAAAAGTATGGAAGAAATCCATAAATTATACAGACGAGTGAAGAGAGAACTTGAGATGTTTAGAAGCTTGTATGAAAAGATAAAAGAAAGTGACAAAGCAATGGAATTTCAGCAAACTTTTACATCTCTATGCTTCAAAGCACAAGATTATGATTGCATAGGCATTGTGGATGATCTGATATGCTTAGAATCCTTAGATTTTATTATGTATGAGGAAGTAAAAGGGCTTATAAGTATTACGGCTGTTCATTCTAAAAAAATATTTCCTCTGAAATTTCACATTGTAAACAAATTTATGGATTCAATAATTCATAATTCCTTACAGGGCAAGCATATATTGGACATCATAGAAATCATCAATAATGATATATTTTGTGCTCTTAAGTTTATCTATGAAAATCAGCACATTAACATTGAAAAGATAAAAGAGATAACGAGAATATTAGGATCTCAAAATGGAGTTAACATTACGCTAAAAACTTCAATGGATATTCTATATAAAACTCAGGATGATGGCATAAGAAAGTTTTTGCTGCTTTTGCTTGCAGCATTATATAACAGTACCAGACTTATAACAAGCATATATAAAAGCAGTTACGATAAAGAATTCAACAAACAATTGATAATGGAGCTATGCAATTTATATATCCATGATCTGAACAAGAATTCACATTTTCATATGAGGCTTGGCTTTGATCTTATGGAGTGCTCCTATATAGAAGAAGCAAAAGGATATTTTTATTATGCTATGAATAACATACCGGAAGAAGAAAATGGTTCATCCGTTTCATTGCTCATGTATTGTGTTTGTGATCTTTTAATGAAAATGGATCGAGGGTTGGATATAAATCCTGATGACTACGAAAGGAAAAGTTACTTTGCAAAGGCCCTATTATCAATAGTAGAAAAAGAAAAGTACAAAGATTATGTTTCTAAGTACATATCCTTCAGTCAAGGAAAAGAAGACAGAACCAGAATAATGATAGAGGCCTTCAGAGCAGCATTAGAGCAAGATTATTCAAAAGCTATGGAAGAATTGAAGAAAATTGAATATGATCAGCAATTATTCGAAGACGGTAAGATACAAATAAACAGCCTTTCGGTAAAGAATAATGGCTATGAAACCGAGGGAAATTTCCCAATGGATGAGGTTGACGTCGTAGCAACAGAGAAGTTCCGCGAGAATGAGGCGGGTATGATAGAGGATTTCTTGAGAATATTTGATGACATTGAGGATTCTAGTGTCTTTATTGAAAAGCTTATACAGCATGTACCTGTGTTGGCTGATGGTATATATGGATGTCAGCTTCCGGAGGAAGGACTGGAGGAGCAATATAAAGTATGGACCGGTATTGTTGACAGGTATGTTGGCTCTATAGAAGCCCTATCCATACTGGATTTGAGCAATAGATGCCATGCTAGTTTGAAGGCAGCGGTAGCAGCAATCATTATGGGCAGATATAATGAGTTTTTCAAATATATAATTGAGTATTGCGAGGCAGAGTTGCAACGGCAGATAAAAGTGAAGCAAAGATCCAATCAACAAGTGGCTTTTGCATATGAGGCTCATCTCATTTGGTATGCCAGCTATAGGTACTATAGGAAACATGATTTGACCTTAAATAAGATAGAAAAAGAGTTAGGTTATTATCACGTATGTTTTTTTAAGACATATACTCTCATTGAAGATTTTTATGCTCTTATGGAGAATATGACATATGCAAAAAGAATGAATCTGCTTTTTGGCAGATTGGGTTATAGATTCATAACAGCCTATGATATAGAATATAGAGATAAAAATGAAGGCATATTAAGTTATTTTCACTCATTTGCTGTTGCTTTGGAGAGGTATGCATCTGTTGAAGACATAGAGGAAAAGAGAATATGGATAAACAATGCTGTTAAGCAGATTAAGAAAATGAATGAAATAGCGGATAAGCAATTCCTCAAGAGGTATAAGTATGAAGCCATAAAAGATTTTATAAATAACCTATTGTATGTTTGTAATGAAGAATTGAAAAAGCTGGAAAATAGACCGTTAATAAAGGCTGCTTTTTTAAATCATGAAGATCTTCATACCATTACCGTAGATAATAAGTTTCAGTGCAGCTTTCATTTTCTCATAACCAATGAAGGACAGGAAAAGGCTTGGGACTTGAGTTGCAGCTTCAAAGTGACAAAGGATAATAGACTGTTGTCAATTCCTTTAAACATTGAAAACAGAACATTGAGGGAAGGAGAAAAGCTACCTGTAGGCTTTAAGCATAATTTTGAAGAAGAGGGGCAGTATGAGATACGGATTGAAAGCAAATATGCCCATGGTCCTTTTAAAACTTTTAATTATGGAATAGATGTGAGAAACAAGAGTTTTGATTTTGAAAGGATAAAGGAGAATACATATCCTACAGGCCCGATAGATGATGAAAGCAAATTTTTCGGTCGTAAAGCCATAATACAGAGAATAAAGGATCGGTTATATGACGAAAGCGACAGGACTACTTTCCTCATATATGGGTCGCGAAGGGTAGGCAAGACTTCCTTGCTTTATCATATGGAAAAAATCTTTGGGGACAAGTTCTATCCAATTATATGTGACTGCGAGAACATCTTTGATGCTGATGATACAAGTGAATTGATTTATCAGCTTTTTGTAGAAAATATAGTGGATAGGTTGACTTTTGAATATGGCATTGAGATAGATATGCCTTTGGAAGAGGAGTTTAAAAAAAGTCCTCTACGCCAGTTGAAAAGATTCTTTATGGATGTGGAAAAATCTATAGGAGATAAATCTTTGCTTCTTATGGTGGATGAGTTTGACGAAGTTGTGAAGAAGGTAGAAGACGGTGTCTATTCCGATGAGTTGTTCAACTTCATAAGGACAAAGATGCAGCATTCTAATAAGACTCGATTTATTCTGGCAGGAGGTTCCTATATTTTAAACATGATGAAGAATAAGGCATTGAAGATTTCTGATACGGCAAAACCTCTAGAAATAGGATTTCTGGAGTTGGACGAGGCCAGAGAAATGATATTGAAGCCATTGGGACAAAAGGGAATACAATGTGTGCCGGAGGCGGTGGATAGAATTATCATGATAACATCAGGTCATCCATATTTCCTTACGGCCATGGGTAATAGCCTTGTGGAGCTTCTTAACAGGGAGAAGGAAAGATATGTGATTTATCCTGATGATGTGGATTATATTTCGGACAAGCTTATTGATATGACTCAAAAGAGCATGTATGAGCATTTTTGGAATTCTTTGGACTCAAATTACAAGAAATTGATAATTGCAATAATTGGTGAGGAGACTGATAGCTGGAATGATTTTGTGGAAATAGACAGAGTTTATGACAGGCTTAAAGAAGTTTGCGCTGAAGGTCCTCTGTCAGAGGGTTTGTATAAGGATAAGGTGAGGGCAATCATCAATGAGCTTGTGGCAGGAAAGATTTTGTTTATGGAAAACAAAGTTGAGCCTTCAGTTCGCATATCTGTTGAGCAATTGAACAAGTGGACCAGAAGGTGGAAAAATACAGACCAGGTTTTATACGAAATACAAGGAGGCATTGAATCTTATGAGCAGTAATATTCAATTGATAGGAAGAGATGAAGTGATCAACAGGATTATTGACAGAGTGGAATCTCAAGATAGCGTGTCCATAGTAGGTTATGATGGCATGGGTAAGTCTTCTTTGCTCAGTGCCATAATTGCAAACTTTCATAAGCCAAACACACTCATAGTTGAAATATTTGATTCAGAGCCTTCTAATACTTTGGAATTCTATCAAACTCTTTTCGAAAGTCTTGAGAGGGAGATTGAAGGGAATGAAGAGATTGATATAGAGTTGAAATACAGGTTAAAAGGAGAATTTTCCAAATGCGATGATTTTCATCTGGCAGCAGCCTTGAGAAAAACCTTGAACAACGCTTTTTCCATACTGAGGCGATGGAATGTTAATACCATTCTTGTAATTGATGATTTTGATCGTATGACCAAATGCATCAATGAAGGCAATAAGGAAGATGCAGTAGAGAATTTTAAATACCTGAGAAATTTGGTGTAGCCGGACAAGATTTTTGGCAAAAATGGACAAGATTTTTGACAAAAATAAAAGGCTTATCCAAGTATAATTATGCATATTCTTTGAATAAGCCTTTGTGTTTTGTTTATTTTTTTAAGCCTCTGTTATTACGCACAATATTGTAACCTTAGTCCCAGCAAACCTCACCATTTATATAAACTAAATGGAGCGAATCTCCTTTGTTATCAGTCACCTTTACAGTAGACTTATCTATCAATTCAATTAAAATATTATCAGTCTCAAAATTCTTCTTAATGAACTCTAAAACCTTGTACTGCTCAATCGTGTTAGCTCTCATAATGAAGCCCCCTTGTTTACCGCCTTTTTACTTTGAAAGTCTATAACTACAGCAGTTTTAGAATCACTTTGCATAGATGTTTCCTGCTTCTTTAGATCTTCTATATCCGAATTTAAGAGCTTATTTATGCGTTCTGAAGCAATTCTCTTTGATAGCGGGGAAAGTCTTTTATACATATTCCCTATTTTACATCGCTTTCCTTTATAACTTGGCTCCAGCTTAAAGAGTTCATATATACAATCATTAATCTCTGCTTGTATATGAAATGGAAGCCTAAAATATGCATCAGTTGTAACTCCATACTCATTGAATAGAACCTTTGTTTTATCATCTTCCGGTCTTTCAGGGTATTCTAAATCAGATTTTAGGGCTATATTTAATTGCATTATAACGTTTTCTTTTCCTCGTACTGAGAGTTTCCTAAACTTGTACAACAGGTATTTCTCATTTTCTGCAATGGCTTTCAAATCATATTCTATGTCCAGCATCATTTTTTGACGTTCTGAATCCGTCATTTCCACATCCTCCTTGTTTAACCCTTCGGAGTATGCTAAAATAAACGTAGCAATACCCTTTCAGGGGTGTTGTTTGTGTAGGGAATTCGCAAACTTTGGTCGGGGAGCGAGTTCCCTTTCGTTTTTATTTACTTTGCTCATTGAGCCATTTTTGGACTTGCTCCTTGTCATATCTAACGGTATTTCCAACTCTAATGTAGGGCAAGCCTTTACGCCTCCAATTGTTAGCTGTATTGTGACTGATTTTAAGCCACTCACATAATTCCTTGGTTGTAATATATTTTTCTATATTGACCACCTCCTTGTAATCATATTATATCACAAGTCATCACAAGTCAATATATATTATAACATTTAATACGACAAGAGATTCATTAATCCTTAAAGGCATCCTCCAAAATGCTCTTTATTTCTTTTTGGTCGTCCTCACTGATACCTAGGAACGGACGAGCAGGAATATTTACTTTGACTTTTTTCTTAGTAACCCATTTATCACCGATTTTGAAGCGTAAGCCTTTCCTGTTTTCTGCTCTTATAGTTCGGCGTGCTCCGAATTGATGTGTCCCCGCATAAATTGTATTTGTACCAACTGCCACCCCCGACCTATTTGCTGATGATTTAATTGAATTTTTTAGCCTTGCGCTATCGGTCAATGTTACACCGCCATTCTCAGAAGCTCTTATAGAGTTTTTCCACTTCTTCCCGCTTGGGTCTTTCTGTTCCTTGAAGCGTTCAACTGTGCCCGTTCGTAAGCTCTCGGCAATATCCTTATTTATGCCCGTGGTATCAATATTTTGTAGCTTCTGTAATTTCTTCATGAGCTGTCTTGTATCGCCTTCAAGCCGTATGCTGTACAAACATTCCACCTTCTTTTGTTAAATATAATAATATGGCAATTAATATCGCCGTAAACCGCGTTAGCACGCGCGATAACGGGCGTTACTTATTTCTTAGGTAGGTTTATATTATACTGCCCTAAAAATTGATTAGAGAGGCTTTTAAGACCTTATCTGCTATATTTCCTTATGTCCTCATCTGAAAGTCCTAAAATTTCACTGATGGGACTTGAAGCGTTAGCCTCTTTACCTCTTGGAATTTCATCCTTGAAGTATTCAAGCTCTCCATACTGTATAACGGGCTTCGCCTGATTGACAAAAGTTTTGAGAATAGATATATCTTTGTCGGCAAGTTGCTCCGCCCAAGTCTTTTGAAAAGGCAGTATTTTTCCTGTCTTTAATGCCAATGAAATAAGGTTATCACGTTCCTTTTGATAAGCCCCATTGACAAACATTCTAAAGCCGTCAATATCCTCCATACATCTGCTAACAGCCCATTCCTTTTGCTCCTCTGATATCTGCCCGATTGATAAAGCTATCTGAACAAGCTCATCGCTTTCATTCCTTATCTTTTCGGCTTTGAGCTTGTTTACAATAATTTCGCTTTCGGTCTTGCTATTCTTTAGTGCCTGAATAGCTTCTAATATTTCCTGTAGCTCTGAATCAGGTTTAAGACCTAATTCTTTTATAATTGCCTGTAATTCATCCTGGATGTTGGCAGACTGCTCAACCGTCTTTTTATTTTCTTCCTTTCCGGAAATGTCCATATTTTCAGCCCCTTTGATATTGTTGTCAAGGCTGTTTATAATTGCTTCCATACCGTCAATGGCTGGTGTGTTCGTCAATGCTACTGAATGGAGCGCTACAGCCTTTTTATTCCCCTTGTTGACAAGTACAACAGGGGAAAGATACCTATATTCCTTGTTTCTAAGATATTCAATAGCTTTTGGAGTCCATTCCACCTTTGCATAGATACCATCATTTTTTAATATCAGGCTTTTTATCCAGCCTCCTGCGGGTGCTTGGACATCCTTTAATGTTTGGTGCTCATAATCTATGACTAAATCAATTTTCCTGCTGATAAAATTCTGACTTATCAAGTTGTATGAGCTTTTATCAACATAAAAATCGCCCTTTTGAGACTTCACAAGACCTAAAGGAAGTATCTTTATTTCATTGGGAACGCCTTTTAAATCTATGCTGTTTGATATCATTAAAACCTTGTTACTCAAACCTTATCATCCTTCCAGATAGTATTTATAAAGAGTACCCATAAATCGGATACTCTTTATGTCCTTGCTTATGCTCCAGTTGTCTCTGCTTCTTCACCAGTGGAACCATAGGCTAACTGCCATAATCCATATCCTGCATTGTAACGGGCATCAACGCCATATATATACTCCTTGCGATAAAATACATTTTCGTCATTTTCACTGTCTAAGGATACAAAACTCGGTTTTTCTCTAATCTGGAAAACTAAAGGCTTTATTGCCCTTTTGGTACATAACAAATACCATTGTTCAGGGTAATCAGCTAATTCAGGAGCAACTAAAAGCTCACAGGTATTTTTATTTACATTGGTATTGCCTGCAATCAAATCTGCAAATAGTATTTGCCTTGCAACTGCTTCATTTTGTGGAGCGACAACAAGCAAGTCGGGAACTATTTTTAATGACTTCCCATTCTCGCCTTTAATAATCATCATTTGCGCCCTTGCTTCGGCGTAAGATGCGGGAGTTAGTTTTTTTGTGCCTTTATTACTCTGCGTTTTACCTTTCATGTATGGATGGTCGTCCGCAAAGAATGGTTTACTATCGTAGCATTTATTTTCAAATCCCTGCCCCAGCAAGGAAAAAACAAGCTCGTCCGGGTGTCGTTTTGCTGTCTGTGCCATATCCTGAATTAAAGGCTTATAGATGCCGATTTTATCATCCGCTATATCGTTTTTCTTTACTGCAATGGTAAGCTCAAAATCCTTGTTTTTGATGGCGTATGTATAGGCACTCAGGTTTTGAATTTGCCTGTCTCCAATCCATTCCCTCATACTTGGAAGCTGCCCGAACCATGCATAATTCTCATCACTGCTTGATGAAGGAACTTCCATTGCCACCAGTGGATAATTTGGCTTTGTTTCATCAAATGTCTTGTTGAAAAGAACGTTAAAATTGGTATACATGTCCCTGATTAACTGTTGATTTACTATCATTTACTTATCCTCCTCATTTTTTAATAATTTGGTAAATGTACTTAACTTTTTATTATTTCTGCTTTCTGACACTGTCACCTCGTTTTCCGGAAGTGTAGTCAGTGTTCGCGTTCTCTACAATCAACCGAACCCAGCGTTCGCTAACCTTGTATTTTTTTGATAACTCAAAAGAATTGAAGCCGTTATATTCTTTACGGATTTTTTCATCGCGCCAGCCTTTTAACATCGTTTCAGGTTTAGGAAAATAAAAGGTTGCGCCTCCTACTAACTCCAAAACTTCAAATAAGTTTTTTATTCCGATTTTTTCAGCAATCTCCTTGCACATTCCATCTGGTATCATATCTATTGTTACTTCTTGCATCCATGTGTCTAACATAACTTACACCTCCATTTCTTGTATTTTTATAATTATATAGTAGTAGTATTTCTATGAATTTTATATATGAATTACTTCTTAAAAAGCCTCATAAGCAAATTTAGAACACTCAACGCATATGTATAAATAGTGTATATTGTGCATATTTATACATCTTTTTGTCACATTGCTAAGTGCTGTTTTTGCGTAGACCGAAGAGCCGCAAACCCTTGATAATAGGGCAATGTGACAGGTTTTTAATGATTTTATAGTTTTGTCACTTTGCTCACGCCCCTTTTTTACCCCTTTTTTATGGTTTTTCGCACGGTCGCGCACGCGAAAACTAACGCTCTAACGCCTGAAAAAGCCTGTATTTTCGGGCTTTCTTCTTGAGACCGTTACCTCATTTAACGCTCACTAACGCGCCGTTAGCACGTTTTAAAAAAACAATCGTTTAATTGAAAATCTATCATCCCAAAAATGATTAAAAAAAACGCTTAAACCGTTGATTTTAAAGGGTTTAAGCACAATTTATCTTTATTTAATACAGTTGTATTGCAATTCTCAAAATAATTGTCAATCTTTCCCGACCTTATCCCGTTGAATCCCTTATAATATCAGGGTTTCCCGTCTTTTCCCGGGTATTCTTTGGGTATCCCGTTTTTGTCAATTATCTTGTCTGAGTACATTTGGCAAATAAGAATACAATAAAAGTGAGATATATCGTCACCAGCAAAAGGAGCATTGAGGCCATTTCTGAGGAATGCATGGTATCAGGGCTTCCGGGCATATTCAATAATCCAATAAAGCTGGAACTTTTGGAGGATGTCGATGTAAAGAAATACATATTGAGGAGCTTTTCACGATATCAATATAAAATAAGCAATTATGAAGATGAACTCATAATGAGAGTTGGAGGAAAGGTTCCAGGAATACTTAAGGTTGCAGTTGATGTTTTAATGGATTATAAGCGGTCAGTGGGAGAAATAGACAGCAGCAATGAATTGGAATACTTACGCAAGGTGGAAGAGGGCTGCAATCACATATTCCAGTCCTATTGGAAATGCATAAGCTATGAAGAGCAAAGGTTGTTGAAACATTTATGCTGTGGAGAGGATATATCAGACATAAAAGAATCCATACTTGGAGTGGCAAAGCTTTCATGCCGGGATATGAAACTCCTCAATGAAGATGATACCTTTGTATCGGAGGTCTTTATGAACTATGTGAAAAAGGCAGAAGTAAAGAAAGACGATAAAATGGATGTAGAAAAAGAAAGGGATAAGGATGCTGAGGAGTATATGCAGGATGCCATCGGTATTCTTAAAAAATCTAATGATATCATAAAGGCTTCTCTAGAAGAATTGTGGGGTGCCTATGATGTTGCTAAAAGAGTTATGATAGAGAGCCTTAAGACAGATAGTAAAATCAGTGCTATGGACTTTGCCAAGAGGGAAGATTACAATCAGTATATTAGCAATTATTTTAAAGACCAATTTGAGAAATATGGTATGGATATAGACCATTGTGAGTTGTTGAACGGCATGTCTATTCAAAATGTATGGGATAGGTTGGACTTGGATATTAAAAGGCAGATAATACAGGCAGAGCTTCTGAGTCATGTTTACAGAGATACAGGTTTTGATCAGTCGCCTTCCTGTAACCCTTATTGCACTGCATTTGAAGCCATAATCAACAGGAAAGTGATGAAACATGTTATTCAGACAATGCAAAAGCTTCATCCGGAATTTGAAATAAAGAAACCAAGCAAATTCGGGTACAATGAGGATGGGTTGCTAAGCTCAATGATGATAGGTGAATTTAGGACCCTTCTCAATGATTACTTCTTTTATATAAAAAACAATTATAGGAATGAATTGAAGACTGATCCCATATTGGAAATATATGATCTGAAGTTTAAGGTTAAGTTGACAGATATTCATGAAATCAGGAAAGCATGCATGCATTGGGAAGAGATAACCACAGGAGAAAAGACTGTTGAAAGGAAGACATTGGATGTATCTCATTTAGATCTCCTGAGAAAGCAAATGTTAGGAAAAGATGATACTAGTTGTGTAGAATATTTGCTGAAGCTTGCAGATAAATGTGAAGCTTTAAATTAAAGAAGCGGAGACTATGTTCTTCGCTTCTTTAATAGTATTTATACCTCAATGTTATCAGCGGCTTAATATTTTTAACTCTTGTTTCCTAATTAAGGTTAGTAGTTGCTAATTTCCAGTGTTAAGGCATTTTGCCCACTGCTGTGTGCTACGAAAGCCATGGCATTTCTCGGCTTGGGGTAGAAATGCCAGATACACTGCAGATTTGTAGTCGGTACAGGCTGCAATAACAGCAACCGGGCTAAGTAATACTGCTACAGCTCTCTGGCATAGACCTACTTCCTCATTATACGGTTTAAAGATTCCTCATTCAGGTTTTTAATGACTTCTATAGCCAGATTAATCGTAGCATCTATATCTTCTTCGGCACAGAAATTATAATGAGTGTGAACATATCTGGATGGTATTCCCAACACCAATACAGGAACGGCCTTTCCTTCCAGATGTATTTTACCTGCATTGGTGCTGCCTCGCTTTCTTACTGCAGATTGATATTTTATGCCTGAAGCATTGGCTTGTTCCTTAGCAAATCTTATAAATTCTGTGTTGCTTATGTAGCTTTGATCCATATGTCTGATTTGAACGCCCTTCCTTAAAGCGCATTGGGCTGTAAATTCATCAAAATACAAATCATCGGCAGGTGAGCCTTCAAATACTATGGCAAGATCAGGCGCAACCACTTGGCTTGTTACAGTGGCTCCCCTCATTCCAACTTCTTCTTGAGCAGCAAATGCTCCAACCACATCAACATTTAGATCAGCTTTGTCTTTTAATGCGTTTAATGTTTCAATTATGCACATACAACCAAGTCTGTTATCAAAGGCTTTGCCTCTGAGTATTCCATTTTTCTTATTGTACTCAAAAGTCACATCAGGCATGACAGGATCTCCCACTTCTATGCCAAAGTCTTCAACAACTTCCTTTCTGCTTGTAGCACCTACATCGATATATAGATAATCAATATCCGGTCTATCACTTGCTCTTTCTGCATCTGTCATAAAATGTGGAGGCTTTGAAGTGATTATGCCTGTTATCAATTCTCCTTTGCTGTTTTTTATTTTTACCGTATGAGCAGGTATGTTGCTTGTGACCCAGCCTCCTAAAGTTGCAAAGCTTATGAGTCCTTTGCTGTTTATGGACTGCACTATAAAGCCCACTTCGTCGGTATGAGCATCCAGCATTATTACCGGTTTTTTACCGGTGTTATTCTTTAATCTGGCATAAACATTATGCATGCTGTCGTTTGTTACATCCATACCAACACAGTATTTTTTAATAACTTGTACAACATCTTCTTCAAAGCCTGATGGGCCAAAGGCATTGGAGAGATCTCTTATGATATTGATATTTGCCATAACAATCCCCCTAAACTAAATGATAATATCAACAATTATAATACTTTGGATTCTAAATGGAAATAGGTGTTTTTATGTCGCAATGAAGCCTATTGATAAAAATAAAGTTGTAGTAATAAGGGAAATATTGCGAATATTCCTATTGACATGTTAACAAAAATAATATATTATTAACAATAATAAGTTTTGATAATTTTATAAAAAATAATATGGCGGTATATAAGATTGGGAGGTGAGAACTATGGCAAAAACATCAACAAATAGCTTGTTAAGTGAAAATGTGGTGACATTTCTGAGAAATAAAATTTTAAACGGAGAAATATCTCCGGGAGAAAGAATCATAGAAGCGGATATCGCAGCAGAGCTTGGAATAAGCAGAGGACCGGTGAGAGAGGCTATGCGACAGATTGAGAAGGAAGGTTTGGCAACTTATGTGCCAAACAAAGGCTGCTCTGCAACAGTACTGTCATCGGAAGATGCCTGGAAGGTATTTTACTTAAGAGGCAGTCTTGAAAAGCTGGCGCTACAGACTTGCAACGGAAAACTGGATGATAAAAGCATTTTTATCATGGAAGATGCAATCGCACAGATGAAGGAAGCCGGACAAAACAACAGATGGGTTGAAGTTGTTGAATGTGATGAGCTATTTCATAAAGAGATTATAAAGGCCCCCCGAATGAAAAGATTACTCCAAATGTGGGAGAGTCTCAGCGGATTGAACTTTGCGATGTTCTTCGCTGGGAAGAGAGCTAATATATTCCAGATTGATATTCAACATGAGCATCACAGCAAGATGCTTGAGATACTTGCTAAAGGCAATCTGGAAGAGTCGTGCAAGGCAATAGATGAACATTATGTAAAAACAGGCAAGAAGCTATATAAATACTACAGTATGCAAAAAAACAGTTTGTAGAAGTGAGTAAGAGAAGAGGGAGCAATTATGCATAAATATGTACTTAAAAGGTTTGCTATGTTAATTCCGGTTTTGATTGGGGTAACCTTTATCGTATTTTTCATTTTGGCACTAACGCCCGGTGATCCTGTCACCATTATATTAGGAGACAATGCTACAGCAGAAAATATAGCAAAGCTGACAGAGGAATTAGGACTGGATGATCCGCTACTAGTGCGCTATGGTCGTTATATGCTGAACCTCCTTAAGGGTGATTTGGGGAAATCATACAGCAATCAGCTAAGTGTAGCGGATCAGATATTGGAAAGATTCCCTAACACTTTCATATTAGCGGTAGCTGCCATCCTGGTTGCATTAATTATAGGTATACCCGTTGGAATCATTTCCGCCAAGAAGCAATATACTTGGTTAGACAACACCTTCATGGTTTTAGCATTAGTAGGAGTATCAATGCCGGTGTTCTGGCTGGGACTGGTTCTGGTTATAGTATTTTCATTGAACTTAAGATGGCTTCCATCTCAAGGGATGGGACAAGGTTTCATGGGAATATTGAAGAGCCTGGTACTTCCGGCGGTTTCACTGGGCGCGGGATCTGCAGCAATGGTGGCTCGTATGACCAGATCCTCAATGCTTGAGGTAATAAGACAAGATTATATCGATACAGCCAGAGCAAAGGGTGTAAAGGAGTCAACTATTACAATAAGGCATATGCTGAAGAATGCATTAATACCCATCATAACAGTAGTAGGCCTGCAATTTGGTCAATTGTTGGGTGGTGCAGTGCTTACAGAGACTGTATTCTCTTGGCCGGGATTAGGACGTTTCATGGTGGAGGCAATAAAGAAAAAGGATACGCCTTCTGTTCTCGGCTCTGTAATATTCCTATCAGTGGCATTCTCCATTGTCAATTTGTTGATAGACATTTTGTATGCATATGTAGACCCGAGAATTAAGTCACAATATAAGGTGCAATCAGCTTTAGGAAGAAGAAGAGGTGAATAAGGTGGAGAAGGTTCAAAAGAAAGAAAAGACTCTATTCCAAGAGTCATAGAGAAGATTTAAGCAAAATAGACTGGCTATGGTTGGATTAGGATTTCTAGGATTATTAACAATGATTTCAATAACAACAACCATAATAGATGTTGTCACGGATAATAGAGTATATGATACATATGTAATCAGCCAAAACTTGGTTATGAGACTTAAAGGACCTTCTGCAGAGCATATCTTTGGACTCGATGAGTTTGGGAGAGATATTTTCCTCAGGATGCTCTGGGGTACCCGTTATTCCCTGTTCTTAGGAGCCATAGGCATTTTGGCGTCAACAATTGTTGGCGGTACATTAGGAGCTATAGCGGGTTTTTATGGCAATGCAATAGATAATATAGTAATGAGGTTCATGGACATACTTCTGGCTATTCCATCAATTTTACTGGCCATAGCCATAGTAGCAGCTTTGGGACCAGGCCTGGTAAACATATTGATAGCCATTGCCATATCATATATTCCCACCTTTGCCAGAGTTGTTCGCGCAAAGGTTATGTCCATCAAGGATCAGGAATTTATCGAAGCAGCACGAGCCGTGGGTGCAAGTGATGCCAGAATTATTTTCAAATATATCATCCCCAATTCCTTAGCGCCAATTATTGTACAAGCAACCCTCGGCGTAGCAGGTGCTATTTTATCTATAGCGGGGCTTTCATTCCTGGGTTTGGGAATTCAGCCCCCTATGCCCGAATGGGGAGCCATGTTGTCAAATGCAAGAACATATATCAGAGACGCGTGGCACATAACAGTAATACCGGGTTTAGGAATTATGTTGACTATACTGTCTCTGAATCTGGTAGGGGATGGGCTTCGTGATGCTTTAGACCCGAGATTGAAGAACTAGTGATTGGAGGGACAGATATGGCAGAATTGTTGGAGGTTCGTGACCTATTTATAAGATATGAAACAGTAGATGGAGTTGTAGAAGCTGTAAACGGTATTTCACTCAAGCTGGACAAGAGCTCTACTCTAGGTTTAGTAGGAGAGACGGGAGCAGGAAAAACAACTCTGGCTAAAGGCATTATGAGGCTGGTACCCAATCCTCCCGGCAAAATTACCAAGGGAGAGATAATATTTAACGGTAAGGACATATTGAAGCTTTCTGAGGCAGATATGAGAAAAGTAAGGGGCAAGGAAATATCGATGATATTCCAAGACCCTATGACATCATTGAATCCTGTAATGACTGTTGGAGAGCAAATTGCAGAAGTAATAAGCATCCATGAAAAGGTAAGCAGCAAAGGAGCTATGGAAAAAGCAAAAGAAATGCTTGAGATGGTTGGTATTCCAGCAGAACGTGCAGAGGAATATCCTCATCAGTTTTCAGGGGGAATGAAACAAAGGGTTATAATAGCTATAGCTCTTGCATGCAACCCAAGCTTGCTTATAGCAGATGAGCCTACTACAGCACTTGATGTTACAATTCAAGCTCAGGTTCTTGATATGATGAAGAAGTTGAAAGATAAGTTGAATACTTCCATGATACTCATCACTCATGATTTGGGAGTAGTTACACAGACCTGTGATTATGTTGCCATCATGTATGCAGGTGAAATTGTAGAATATGGTTCACTAAGAGATGTATTCAAGAATCCTCAGCATCCATATACAAATGGTCTATTTGGATCTATCCCAAGCTTAGCTGAGGATGTGGACAGGCTGAAACCCATAAAAGGATTGATGCCGGACCCCACAAACCTGCCTAAGGGCTGCAAGTTTAATCCCAGATGCGAGTATGCAGAAGAAATATGCAGATGCCAGTCACCTGAGACTACAGAAGTAAAAGGTATACATGTGGTGAAGTGCTTTAAGGCGCAGGGTCTAGTATAGACGGAGGTAAACTTTATGGAAGAAAAAGTAAAAAGGACTGAATTATTGCAAGTCAAAAACTTAAAAAAGTATTTTAAGACACCGAAGGGTATGCTTCATGCAGTTGATGATGTGTCTTTCAGTTTGCATGAAGGAGAAACTTTGGGAGTAGTAGGAGAATCAGGATGCGGTAAGTCTACCATGGGGCGTGCCATATTGCGATTGCATGAACCTACCTCCGGTGAGGTCATATTCAAAGGGGAAAACATATTGAAGTTTGATAAGAAAAGAATGAAAAAGCTTCGCGAGGAAATGCAGATTATATTTCAAGATCCTTATGCATCATTAAATCCACGCATGACGGTAAGTGAAACCATAATAGATCCTCTAATTATTCAAGGGAAATACAAGAAGAGCGATAAGGAAGGACTTCAGAAAAAAGTAAGGGAAATTATGGATCTTGTGGGGCTTTCACAGAAGCTTATCAATACATATCCCCATGAACTTGACGGTGGAAGAAGGCAGAGAATAGGCATAGGAAGAGCTTTGGCTCTGAATCCTAAGTTTATAGTATGTGATGAGCCTGTTTCTGCATTGGATGTTTCCATACAAGCACAGGTTTTAAACTTGATGCAGGATTTACAGGAAGAACTGGGATTGACATATATGTTTATAACTCATGACCTTTCCGTAGTTAGACATATATCTGACAACATAGCAGTAATGTATTTGGGACAGATAGTGGAGAAAGCACCTGCCAAATTGCTTTTCAAAAATCCCCTTCATCCCTATACTCATGCTTTGTTGTCGGCAATACCGGTTCCAGATCCTGATTATAAAATGAAAAGGATATTGCTGCAAGGAGAACTCACATCTCCAATAAACCCTGCACCGGGATGCAGATTTGCAAAAAGATGCATACATGCAACACCAGAGTGCAGCCAGCAAGAATATTCACTAAAGGAGGTGGAGCCTGGACATTTTGTGGCATGCAGCAGATTCAATGAAATTAAAAATTAGACAAATTACTAAGCAGAATGGAGGAATAAAAATGAAAAAGTTAACAAAAGTATTAGCGCTTGCTCTTGCATTTACTCTTTTGTTGGCAGGATGTGGAGGTTCAGCCACTCAGAGTACGTCAGCAAATGAAGGGCAAACAGCTGAAACACAAGAAAGCGAGCTTAAGGACACGGTTATATTCGCTCAGGGAGCAGACGTAACATCATTGGATCCTCATATAGGAAAAGAAACACCTGCAGTAACTGTTCATGGACAAATTTTTGATACGCTTCTTGCGACAGATAAAGATATGAACATAATTCCTGGCTTGGCAGAAAGTTGGGAGATATTATCAGATACTTCATATAAGTTCAATATCAGAAAAGGTGTTAAATTCCATGACGGAAGCGAATTGACAGCTGAAGATGTTAAGTTCTCTTTAGATAGAGCAATGGCTTCTTCCTATGTATCTTACATTGTTAACTTCATAGACAATGTAGAGGTTGTAGACAATTATACAGTAATTGTCAATACAAAAGAGCCATATGCTCCAACATTGATGAATCTTACACATCCATCTGCAGCAATTGTACCAAAAGCAATTGTAGAAAAAGATCCTGAGGCTTTAAAAACACATCCAATAGGTACTGGACCATACAAGTTTGTTGAGTGGAAACCAGGTGAATATGCAAAACTTGAAGCTAACCCAGATTATTTCCGTGGTGCTCCAAAGACTAAATATGTAATAATGAAGGTTATACCAGAGGCAGCTCAGAGGACAATCGCGTTGGAAACTGGTGAAGTTGATATAGCATATGATTTATCAGCCAACGATTTGTCAAAGGTTGCTGAAAATTCAGATTTGAAATTGTTGGAAGGAACCTCTCTAAGTGCATGGTTCTTGCAATTTAATACAAAGCATAAACCCTTTGATAACAAGTTGGTAAGACAAGCAATAAGATATGCAATAGATTCACAGACAATTGTTGATACATTATTATACGGTGCAGGCGAGGTTGCAGGATCAATCATACCACCGGTCGCATTTGGATATCAGGAAGTTGATACTATAAAATACAACAAAGAAAAAGCAAAAGAATTGCTGGCACAAGCAGGATATCCAAATGGCTTCGATGCAACACTTTATGTAAACGATAATCAGCAGAGAATAGAGATATGCCAGGTAATACAGAGCCAGTTAAAAGAAGTAGGTATCAATGTAGAAGTCAAGGTTCTTGAATTTGCTACATTCATCGATAGCACAAATAAAGGTGAACATGATATGGGTTACTACGGATGGGTAACATCTACAGCAGATGCAGACTATACATATTATCCTATCTACCATTCATCCCAGCATGGTGCACCTGGAAACAGATCATTTATTGCAAATGCTGATATAGACAAATATATAGAAGAAGGAAGAGTAACTACAGATCCGGCTGCAAGACTTCAAAGTTACAAGGCCCTTGAACAGATATTGACAGAAGAATCACCAGTTGCTCCATTATACTACAGTGAAGTAAATGTGGGTACATCCAAAAAGGTTCAAGGCTTCGAAGTTCAGCCTGCAGGATACCACAGCTACCTTAATGTAACAGTTTCTAAGTAATTTTTAAAGGGGCGGGCATTGCCCGTCCCTTAAACAATTGATATTTCAGAACATACGACAGGAGGTTTGTATTATGAGGTTAGCACATATATCATGGAAAAAGGTTGAAGAATATTTTAAGACTAACGATACAGTTATAATTGCTGTAGGAAGCATCGAAAACCATGGTACACATGTTGGACTTGGTACGGATACCTTAATCCCTGATAAGATCTTGGAACTAATGGAGGACAAGACAGATGTATTGATTGCTCCTACTGTGCCATATGGCAATGCAGATTCTCTGGCAGATTTTCCCGGAACAATAACTATAGGATATGATGGTCTTTATCTGATAATGACTAAGATCACTGAATCCCTTTACAAGTTTGGTGCCAGGAAATTTGTGTTTTTAAACGGTCATGGAGGAAATATAGGGGCTTTGGATGCAGTGTCTCTGGATTTAAATAGAAAGGGAGCACTGGCTGCCACTTTTAATTGGTGGCTTATAGCCGGGGATCTGAACCCTGCATGGAAAGGCGGCCATGGAGGTGCTGAAGAGACAGCAGCAATGCTGGCTGTCAATCCGGACTATGTGGATATGGATGCCATTGAACCAATGACATTGAATGATTTATCCGAGAATTTAAAGGCAACGGGGTATAAGACAGTGGAGTTTAAGGGGATAAACATAAATGTTACAAGAAGTGTTCGAAACATTACAGGAAACGGTTGGATAGGACCTGATTATCCAGCAAATGCTACTGTGGAATGGGGAAAAGATATGTTGGAAACTACTGCAAATTATTTTGCTGAGTTTGTAAATGAGTTTAGCAAAGTAAAAATTGAAAAATAATGAAGATGATATATGAGAGCATTAGATATTTATAACAAGTTAGAAAAATATTTTAAACCTGAACAATGCACCGATGTGGTTAAAAACGGGATACAATACCATAATGCTGAAGAGATTGAAAAAGTGTACACTGCTACTTTTGCATCGGAGTCTGTTATTAGTGAAATTTTAATGAGAGGTCAAAAAAATGTGCTGCTTTTTACTCATCATCCACTACCTCAGAGAAAACCACCTGATTATGGACCCAGTGAAATCTCAAGGCGTTTAATCATGGAAATGAAAGAAAACAAGGTATCACTTTTTTCATACCATATTCCGTTGGATAGAAACGGAGTATACTCTCCAGGAAATAATCTTGCAAAAGCAATGGGTATAATCCCTTATGATGAATTTTATTTTCAAAATAATGTGTTTATGGGAGTATTATGCAACTCACACTTTGCTACAGTTTATGAAGCAAAAGAAAGGCTGGAGCAGGCAATAGACCATAAGGCAAAACTATATTGTTATGGAGATTCATATTTAAATGACGGAAGGATAGCCATAATGGCGGGAGGAGCTTCAAACCTTGATATATATGAATACTTGGCAGATAAAGGTGTAAATACATTTATTACTGGAGTTACAAATCCTAAAAAGGCAGAATGGATAGCAGAGATCCATGAAAAGGCAAAGGAGAATGGTATTAATCTTATAGGAGGTACTCATTGCTCCACGGAGAAATTTGCCTGCATTGCCATGTTGGACTTTTTCAGGGGTATGGGCTTGGAATCAGAATTTATCGATGAAGAGCCGGATTTTTGCGATTTATAGCCCTTGTAAAATATAATTCTAATTTAACATTAATGGTTTTTAACTAAGAGAAATGAAAGCACTGTCTTAATATACTATTGTTAATGATGTTCGTACTGGATCTCGGCTCCTTTGGAGTTTAGATTCAACACCATTGGGGATGAAAGGTTTCCTAAGTATATAAGCAGCTTCTTAGGAAGCCTTTCCATCCTCATTTTATATAGCTAGAAAGCTTCATATATGGCTCTTATGGCATTTTCAAAATCTGCATTTTCAACTCCAACTATTATGTTCAATTCGCTGGAGCCTTGAGTTATCATTCGAATATTTATACCTTCCTTGGCTAAAGCAGTAAAGACTTTCGCGGATATGCCCTTGGTTTTAATCATGCCTCTTCCTACTACTGCAATAAGTGCCATATTGGGATAGCAGATTATTGAATCCGGGTTGCAGTATATTCTTATTTCTTCAATCACTCTTTGGAGTTTCGAGTTAAGCTCTGAATTAGAGATAACCAGTGATATGGAGTCTATGCTGGAAGGCATATGTTCTATGGCAATATCATTTGTTTCCATTATTGTCATCAGTTTTCTGAAGAAGCTTTTGTCAGAGCCCATGAGTGTCTTTTCGATGGATATTACAGTGAAATCCTTTTTACCGGCGATTCCCGTGATGGTGCCATGATGGCTTATTGGGGAGATGTCACTTAATATCATGGTGCCTTTTTCTTCCGGCGCATTGGTATTTTTTATTATGATAGGAATTCCTGTTTCCTTTGTGGGAAAGATGGCTTCTTCATGCAATACGGAAGCACCCATGTAGGAAAGTTCACGAAGCTCCTTGTAGGTAATTTCTTCAATTGGTCGAGGGTTCTTTACAATATTCGGGTCTGTCATGAGAAAACCGGAAACGTCGGTCCAGTTTTCATATACTTCGGCGTTTATACCCCTTGCTATTATGGAACCTGTTATATCAGAACCTCCTCGTGAGAAAGTTTTTATAGCCCCATTGGGCATTATGCCGTAAAATCCGGGTATCACTGCTTTCTGTACCTGAGAGAGGCTAGATTCAATTCTATTATAAGTAGCATCAGCATCAAATTTTCCTGATTCATCAAACAAGATCAATTCTGAAGCATCAATGAATTCATAACCTATATAATGAGACAATATAAGGCCGTTAAGATATTCTCCCCTGCTGGCGGCATAATCTTTTGAGGCACCTTTAATTATTTCTCCCCTTATTTCATCCAAAATATCTTCTATCCCAAAGGAAAGGCTCAGATCTGAACATATGTCCATGTATCTTTTTTTTACAATATTATAAACCTCATCGAAGCTGAGATTATGTGCAGCAAGTTGCTGACACATGTACAGAAGATCCGTTACTTTATGATCCTTTCTATCCCTTTTACCCGGGGCAGAAGGTATTATGTATCTTCTCCTATTATCGGATTCTATAATCTTTTTTACCTTGGCAAATTGTTGGCTATCTGCCAGAGAACTACCGCCAAACTTTGCAACTATTATGCTATTCATTACTATTCCCCCTCATACTCTGTAATAATAAAAACCCTATCCAAATATAGGATGAGGGTTCCGATAAAGCTCGTCCTAATCATTATTCTCTATTTTATGATGGCTGCATCGATTTGTCAAGCTACAAATTACAAATGTACTTCTAATACGAACATATCGGTGTTATGTATTCTAAAGTCACAAATAAACCATATTATATAGGAATAAAGTGTGATATAGTAATAATATGGAAGGTCAATGAAGAGAAAGGAGGGAGCCTATGAAAAAAATTGCTGCCTTTACAGGTGCAGGTATATCCAAGGCTAGCGGCATACCAACATTTCAGGATATGGATGGGGTAAGGGAAAAGCTGAGCATAGACTATTTTATGAGCAATACTGAGGATTTTTATAGAGTTCTCCTTGAGATGAAAAGGAACATCGATAATGCTTCCCCTAATGCAGCTCATATGGCCTTAACTGAATATGACATACCTGTGGTTACTATGAATATTGACGGACTTCACAAAAAGGCAGGAAGCAAGCAGGTTGTTGAGATACATGGCAATTTTGACTATGTGTTTTGCACCAGATGTAATAAGCATTTTGATTTCTCATATGTGAACAAATCCCTGCACTGTGACGAATGCAGCGGACTGTTGAAACCCAACATAGTTCTATACGGTGAAAACATACCCAGATATTATGATGCAATTGATCTTATAGGCTCTGCCGATGAATTGCTGGTAGTAGGTACATCCTTCTATACTTCTACTGCAACAATGATGGTTGGAGCAGCCCAAAGGGCAGGTATAAAGGTAGTCACTATAAACAAAGAGGCAGAATATGAAGTTCCCAGGTACTTACGTGAACAACTGGGTGGGAAATAGCATCTGCAAGCAAATTTTATGATATACTAATAAAAAAATAATGGAAGGAGTAGTGATGATATGAAAGAGATATATACTAGAAGAAGTATTAGAAAATATGAAAACAAACCAGTAACAGATGAGCAGATCAATGAATTGCTCAGAGCTGCCATGTATGCGCCTTCTGCCGGTAATGAGCAACCTTGGCATTTTGTAGTCATAAGGGATAGAGCCATTCTGGATGAGATACCTAAATTCCATCCTTATACTCAGATGCTATATGAAGCGCCTGTGGCAATTGTGCCATGTTGTGATACAAGCAACTTGAAATATGACGGTGTCTTCTGGATACAGGACATGTCCGCAGCTATACAAAACATTCTTCTTGAAGCCCATTCAATGGGATTAGGAACATGCTGGTGTGGTGTATATCCTAGGGAAATTTTTATGGAAAAGGTTTCAGAAATGTTATCTTTGCCTGAGCATGTAGTACCTGTGGCAGTTATTGCAGTAGGATATCCCGGTGAGGAAAGAGAAGTAAGAGAAAGATTCAGGCCTGAGAGAGTTCATTATAATAAATGGTAAATTGAGGATACTGGTATATGAAAGTAGTCATAGCTCCTGATTCATTCAAGGGAAGCCTTTCATCCCGTCAAGTATGTGTTGCCATAGGAAAGGGTATAAAAAGAGCTGATCCATCTGTGGAAATTGTTGCAATACCTATGGCAGACGGGGGAGAAGGCACGGTGGATGCTCTTATGGATTCTCTGGGAGGACATAAGGTTATTGCTGAAGTTAAGGATCCATTATTTAGAGATATTAAAGCCCAGTATGGATTGGCAGATAAGGATGAAACTGCGGTAATTGAGATGGCGGCTGCTTCTGGACTGGCATTGCTGTCAGACATGGAAAGAAATCCGATGAAAACTACTACATATGGAACGGGACAGCTCATAAAGGATGCTTTGGACAGAGGTTGCCGAAACTTTATAATAGGCATCGGAGGCAGTGCTACCAACGATGGAGGCATCGGAATGGCTGCTGCATTAGGAGCAAAGTTCTATGATTGGGATGGCAATGCAATTGAGTTGAACGGAGGAGGACTGCTGAAACTGGATGCCATAGATTTGAGCCAATTGGATCCAAGGGTGGCAGAGAGCCGTTTCAGGGTATTTTGTGATGTGGATAATATACTCTATGGATCAACTGGAGCTGCCTATGTATACGGAAGGCAAAAAGGTGCAGATGATGCCATGATAGAGAAGCTTGACATGGCATTGAAGCGCTTGTCGGAGATAATAGAAAGAGATCTGAATAAAAGTGTAGCGCTTGTTCCCGGAGCGGGAGCGGCAGGAGGATTAGGAGCAGGACTGCTGGCTTTCCTTGATGCCAAGCTGGAGAAGGGCATAGACATATTGATGGAAACTATTGGTTTTGAAGAAAGGATAAAGGGTGCAAACCTGATTATCACAGGAGAAGGCAGGATGGATCATCAGACTAAATACGGCAAGACCATTTCTGGCATAATAGAGGCTGCTAAAAAGCAGGGGATTCCTGTTGTGGGCATTTGTGGATCCATAGGTGATGGAGTGGAGGAACTTTACTCAGAAGGTCTAAACAGCGTATTTTCCATAATCAATCGACCCATGTCTCTTGAGGAATCCATGGTGGAAACCTCTGAGCTTCTGACCTCCACCGCCCAGAATGTTATGAGTCTTTTTATGGCTAATGTTTCTCAGCCATGAAACCAATAAAAGTGTCTTTATGTAGGCGCCAGTGATCTACCCCAATACCCGTAGCACGGTGCCGGACACTGGAAAAATACACTAGGCAACACAGCACGTAGCATCAAACATTTACCACATTAATAGGGTTTCCTGATAAATAGTGTTTCAAGTTATCTACAGCCATATCCATGATCCTCTGTCTTGCTTCCTTTGAAGCCCAGGAAATATGAGGTGTGATAATGCAATTCCTTGCATTAAGCAGGGGATTGCTTTCTTTTATAGGTTCTGAAGATACTACATCAAGGGCTGCGCCTGCTACTTTTCCGCTGTTTAATGCTTCTGCCAGATCATCTTCCATTATTAAGGTTCCTCTGGAGTTGTTTATTATGATTACACCATCCTTCATTTTAGCTATGGTATTCTTGTTTATTATTCCTCTAGTATCCTCTGTGGAAGGACAGTGCAAGGCTATAACATCTGAATTAGCCAGTAATTCTTCCAGTTCCGCATATCTCATGGTTTCACATTCCAAATCTTTATTTTTATAGGTATCGTATGCCAGTACATTCATGCCTATGGCCTGTGCGATCTTTCCTGTAGCCTGACCTATTCTTCCATATCCTATTATCCCCATGGTCTTCCCTGCCAGCTCTATTATGGGATAATGCCAATAACACCAGTCAGGACAGTTTGCCCAATCACCCTTATGCACTGACTCATTGTGAGCTCCCACATGATGACATATTTCCATCAGCAAGGCCATTGCCATCTGGGCAACAGTAGCAGTGCCATAACTGGGTATGTTGGTTACGATTATGCCTTTTTGGGCTGCTGTTTTTATATCCACCACGTCATAGCCTGTTGCGAGGACACATATGAATTTAAGCTTTTCCGTTTTTTCCAAAACATTGCCAGGCAACGGAGTTTTATTGGTAAAAACTATATCCGCATCTCTGATTCTTTCAAGTATTAAATCATCGTTATTTCTGTCAAAAGCAGTTCTGTCATAGACCACCAATTGTCCAAAAGCTTCAAGTTGCTTCCAGGACAAATCTCCAGGATTCAACGTGTATCCATCCAGTACAACCAGCTTCATTTGTCATACTCCTTTCTGAATATTAATATGGCTTCATTAAAATCTATGAGACTTTCCCTTATGCTTTTACTTTATACTACAAATGGAAGAAATCATTGTCAATGTAAAGCTTTAAGTGAAAAATGTCTTATTAAGACGAAAAAATATTTTAGGAAATATAATATTACGAACCTGGAAGGGAAAAATCTATGTAAGATAGAAATAATAAGAATCGAAAGTCAAAATCATATTAATATTTAGGATGAAGGTGTATATAGTGAAACAGGTAACAGCTGCAATAATAAAAAAGGATGGAAAATATCTCATATGCCAGCGGGGAGCTGATGACGAATGCGGACTTCTGTGGGAGTTTCCCGGTGGCAAGTTGGAAGAAGGGGAAACACTGGAGGAGTGTATAATACGTGAAATAAAAGAAGAGCTTGATTTGGATATAAGAGTACTGGATGTATTTACCACAAATGTATATCATTTTGACAACAAAGAGGTGCTCTTCACAGTTTTTAATGCAGAGATAACAGGAGGTACCATGAAGCTTAATGAGCATAATGATGCAAAGTGGGTAACATTGGGAGAACTGGCGGACTATGAATTCATGCCTGCAGATATTGTGTTTGTTGAGAAGTTGTTGAAGTCTTATCCTGAAAATTAATCTAAACAAAATGTAATTTAAGAAAGGTTTCCTATTTGGAGGATCACATCCAAAGGAAACCTTACTCATGCGATTATTGCAGCCACATGCAAATTTAATATATACATTCAGTTGCTTACTTCCTCCTGCTTCAGTATCCATCGTGAAAACTCGTATTTCAATAAAGGAGGCAGAAGTTATTCTTTTTCGGCATGGAGGTATAAAAATTTATTGCTGGTTTAGCCATTTGGAGATATTATCTATAAGATCTTCCATGTGATTGTCATTTATATATGCACTTAAGAGGCTTTTGTCATTAATAACCTTTTCCAGATCTGTTCCTGCAATTCTATAAAAATAAATCCGTTGCGGATGCTTGTCTATATAAGCTAATATATGGAATTCTCCTTTCATTTCGGGCTTTATTATATAATACCTTTTATTATTGATGCCAATGGTCTGTGCATTACTTATCTTGTTTTCTACTTGATTTTTGTACCAATCCATGTCCGGCATGATTCCGGTTAAATACTTATCTACTGATATTTCACTTAATTTAGATTCACCATAGTAGCATATGGACATATTATTAAATTGGGAAAGTATATTTTTGTGGTTATAGACTTTTCCCGGTTCATGCTGGTTAGCTGGAGGAGTATCAACAAATTTGCTTTTGAATGCATTTATGCTGATTTCTTTCAGAGGCAATCCGTTTAATTCCGCAGGTATAAAGCTTAAATCATCACTTCCCAACAATTTGTTTGCTTCCTCCAATGAGCCTTTGAAGTTTCCATTGTGTATATATAAGAGCTCTCCGTCAGCTTCAACGAATTTATACTGTCCGAAATCCAGTCTTTCCTTTTCCTCTTTGATTATCCTGCTTATTTGATCCGGTTCGTTTTCCAGCTCCTTGTCTATATACTCTGTAACAAATTTAGTCAAGGCGTCGCTGATTTTTTCCATAAAGCCTGTGTCAAGCTTGTCTGCCGTGTCATCAACAGTATGGATTAGATCAAAGTTGTAACCTGTAGTAACATTTATACCTACAGAAAATGAGTAATGATCGCTTGTATATTTGCCTGATGCCACCTCAGACTTGAAGCCGCTTTGTTTAAAATGTTCCGATAAATATTTGGCGAGATTTTCCGATTCCGATGATTGAATATCGGCATCAACATATACAGCGTCTTTTCCTTTTTCTCCCACGCAGTCTATGTTAATATTTGTTACTTCACCATATCTATTATAGATTTCCTCTGCAAAGGCCCTGCTTCCGTTTAAAAAAGTTTCTTCTCCGTTTACGGCGCAAAAAACAATGTCACAGCCCAATTTATTTGATTTTGCATATTGAGCCAACTTGTTGACCATATCCATCATTAGGGCCACGCCGGAGCCGTTGTCTACAGCACCACGCCATATGGTGTTTCCGATGCTGCCCACATGGTCAATATGAGCCATGATAACAACAGCCTTGTTGGAATTGTGACCTTCCAACACCCCTGCTACATTGTTTTCTGTTATTTCGTCTATGCTGTAGTCAAGGGAAAGATATGCTTTATCTGCCTTCTTTAACTGTTCATAAACCTTCGGTGTTATAGAAAAAACGCATTTACTGCCCAACCTGTTTGGCGATATTGAACCTCTGAGAAGCTTTTCTGATACCACCAATGCAGCTTTTACTTTGTCATTTTTGATGTTTGGATCAATAATATCCTCAGTTACCAGTATGCAATCCTCATTAATATCATTTCCGATGTGCAAAGGAAGTTCTAATTTGCAACGGCTCAATGACCTCTCTATGTAATCCTTTCCGTATTCCAGATTCTTTGAGTCTTTTTTAGAATCATCCAACTTCAGTTCAAGGATATTTTCCTTGAGGTTTATAACTTCCTGGGAGTAAGGGTGGTAATAGCTTCCATTGAAAGGCTTGATTAAATACTCCTCAAACTTTTTAACTACATATTCCTGAGCCTTTTTGTTGCCGGCGGTACCAATGAGCCGGCCGTCACACTCATCAGAAGTGAGGTAATGGATTGTGGCTTCTATGGGAGAACTGCTGCTGACCTTGCTTGCCGCAGCTTGTTTAATCCCTGCATTGCAGCCTGATAATAGGATTGACAACATTATTAATACGGCGGTGAATTTCATGTTTTTTTTGTACATATGTATCCCTCCTAGGTTTTAATATAGGCTCCTGTAATTAGGGGAGCCAGCCATCTGTTGCATGAGATCTGGAATGCTCTTCTTTTGTTTAGATATTTTCTATGTGCTTGCAGTTATAGCATTGGAAGTATTCAATAACAGATATTTCATATTTTTTTATTGCACAGGTATAGAAGTTTTTACATAGATAAGCATCTATATAATATCCAGGGGCAGTTATGTAGTTTGATAAGGATCGCATTATTCTTGCGATTAGGACACATGGGTCCTTTTATAATGCTTAGATATGCAGAGTGAATATCGTTGTCTGCCAGAAGAATACCCTGTGAGGAAGGGGTAAACGACAGACAGAAAATGAGAATAGATACAATTGTAATCAATGGTATCGTTATTTTCTTTTTTAATCCTCCTAAAATTAATATGCTATAGTTACATCTTCTCTTTACGTTCATATGCTCATGACCTGGATAGTACAATATTGCTGATAAATAACTTTAAATATTTTCTTCACTTTGCCTTCACTAATATAACGAAATGAGGGAGGTGTTTTGGGACACTTGTTATAAAAAATTTTTAATTTTTTATAACCCATAGGAAATATAATTTTACCTTAAGATTACTTTCCGTAATGGGTTTTAAGAAAGGCTTCCTTGATTGTTATAAATATTTCTAAA
>NZ_FQZS01000036.1 GCF_900142105.1 Lutispora thermophila DSM 19022 | reverse complement strand
AAATCTGCTATATAAAATGCAGTACCATAACTGAATATAAATAATATAACTGGTAAAATAAATTCTTGAAATATCAATAGATAACCAAATTGTAAAAAATGTTTATATGTAAGAATAATTAAAAATAGAGAAATAAAAACAATCGTCAACACCTTAAATATTTTTTTGATTATATTTCTTGTACTTTTATTACTATTTTTCCTATACTTTAAATCTACATCTTGAAAAACCTTTTCGTAACAAGACGAAAGAATTGCATATTCTCTTGCAAGATATTTTACCAGTGTTTCTTTATATTTTTTTAGCTTATCTATTTGTGATTTATAATTATCAGACTCCTCAATATGTTCAATTTTGCTTTCGATTTCAATAATTATTATTAATAATTTTCTTGTATTTATATCAATAAGATAGCTATAATTAATTATCTTAGACATCATATCCTCATCATAAGTAATCATATAATTTGGATCAACAGAGTATTTAAGATATAGAGGAGCATAGAAGTATTCCAACTTATCTTTTATCATTTTATGATAATCAGTTTTATTTTTTTGACTGTTTTGATATATGTAGTTAATGGCACCAACTATAATACCTATTAAAGCCACAATACTTGTTATTGTTGAAGCTATAATAGCGCTATCTGAAAAAATTTTATCTATCAAGTTTATCACCACTTTTTAGGAGGTAATATATGAATATATCACTAGATATTATAATTATAATATTACTTTATCTAATAATCTCAATTCCTGCGTCCATTATGGCTCAAAAAATGAAAGATGGATATATGGGTTTAGGTCATTATATAGTTGCAATATTTATAATAGCTCCTATAACAACAGGTATTTTTTTAGTTATAGGAAAACTATGTATGTTCTTAATAAAATGGCTTACAACTGTTTGAAATTGATTGTAGTTTACACATTATAACATAATTCTACATAACTATTATTTGTAAATCAAGGAGGATTAAGTGAAAAAATATATTCTATAAGGTTTATATGGACATATGGGTCATAATGGTATATTATATAAGTAAAAAGCATATCCTTATAACTAGAGAAATAATAGGGAGAGTGAATGTAAGGGTATGTGTAACTATAAGAGGGTGAAATATATGGATGCAATATTTAAAGAAAAATCTATCAGTTCTACTAAACAGGAGTTTCCTAGCATTTTCAGACAAGCATTAAAGGGTTTTGAAATAATTACCGGCAATCAAAAAAGCAATAATGAGGAAACGGTGTCCATAATATCAACCAAACTGTTGGAAGATATTATTGATACTGCATACAAATTTAATCCTGTGATAGAACCTGATGAAGATGGATTAGGATATACGGTTGCACTAGATGAAGTAATGGTTTTCGGAGATGGAGACACTTTAGAAGAAGCCTTTTATGATTTAGTTGAAAACTTAATAGAATATGCCATGTTGTACCTTGAAAAAGTTGACTTCTATAGACAGGTAGATAATAGAAAAGGCCATTATCCCTATCTTAGAAGAGTTGCAAAATGCACTAATAGGGATGAAGTATTGGAGGTTATACTGGAATGCCGTACAGATTTACAACAGGCGATATTAAAAAAATAGCAAGAAGATTAGGACTTCAAAAAATAAGGGATAAGGTATGGAGCGGCATAGACATTAACGGCCAGTTTCTTCAAACCTATATACATGACCATGGCGATGGCGTACAGGTTAAAACTGGAACAGCAAAAAGACAAGCAGAGCAAATGGGTTTTAAAGATTTAGAAGACATGTATGACTTTCTCAAAGACAATAAGCGTACTAGGTAAATGCTTAAAGATAATATTAGGAGATAACATAGTATGAGTCCATAAGTTCTATACTTATGTTCGGCATGTTTATATTTTTTATTATTAATCAAATTTTCTTCTCAGCAAATGTATATGTTGATTCTAGTTCAATAGCTGAAAGACTGAAAACATATTTGAAGAGATAGCATAGGCAATACTATGTTGTCTCTTTTTTAGTTGAAAAACCCTGATTGAGGAAGTTAATAAAAAAGTATATAAATATTTCCAAAATAACTTTAATTTTTACTGATTATGACATACTCCTATAGTATAATCTATTTTAGAATACCAGATCAGGAGGTCTATTGTATGAGAACCAAGAGAATAATATCGATGATTTTAATTATAACTCTCATGTTTTCTTTCTCAGCAAGTGTTTATGCTGACTCTGACTCAATAGCTGAAAGCCTCAAAAACATAATGACGAATATAAAAAACATAATTAAGGAAGTAATAAAGGTATTCAATGATGTGGAAGAAAACGACTGGTTTGCTGAAAATGTGTCCATGCTGTACAAGCTAGGGATTATTAACGGCAAGCCGCAAAAAGATGGAACTTATATATTTGATCCAACGGCATTAGTCTCAAAATCAGAATTTACTAAGATGCTTGTCGCTGCTATGAAATATAACATCGTTGATGGTAATACATTTAATGATATTGGCTATGAAAAGCATTGGGCAAAAAAATACATAGAAACAGCAGTCTTTGAAGGTATCATTAATCGAGAAGAAGAAGGAGAAAATTATTGGCCAAACATACCTATAAAGCGAAAAGATATGGCATTGATGATGTTCAGAGCCTTAAACCTTGAATCATCTATAAATGAGTCACCATTTCCAGATGTAGACGAAGGATTTATTACAAAGTTGCATGAAGAATATCTCATTATGGGAATACCGTCTAGCAAATCAACAATATTCAAGCCTGATGGACTAACAACAAGAGCTGAAGCAGCTGCTATAATATCCAGGATGTTAGAATACAAGGAAAATCCAAAGGAATATAAGAAAAAGATGCAATGGAATGAAGTAACGGAAGACGGAGTCCCCATGAGGTTGTATCTCATGGAGATAGACGGTAAAACCATTGAAGAAAGAAGAGAAGATTTATTTACCCAACTTAATTATCCATCACCGCCATGGAAAAATTATAGCTATAAGTATTTTAATATGTCATCAGAAGAATTAGCTAAATATATGTATAAAACAGCAAAAACATATATGGGTATTGAATATAACATTGACTACCGAAACATAGATGAAACCTATGAAGAAAATATCAAGGATGTAATATCTAAAAACAATTGGGGAAAATACATTGCTTATGACATACGTGATTTTAAAGAAAGAAAAATTATGTTGAAGTCAGTATTTTATACAGCAGAAAATTTACTTTTTTACAGTGATGGGCATTTCTATTTAAGAGGAACTTTAAAATTTAAATATTCAGAGCCAACATTGAAAAGTTATTTAGAAAGTATTAAAGATATAAATGGTAATTCTTTAAAGGCAGACCAATGGTATGAACAAGATGTAGATGTCCAGATAGGAAGGGATCCTGCTAGATCATCATATATTGTTGTGTATAAGGTTAAGAATTTAAATAATCCAAAACCAATATAAAGCAGGTGATTTGATGAAGAGAATAATAGCTATACTTCTTATTATCAGTTTGATTTTACCTATTTTACCTGTTTATGCAACTGGTAAAGTGATTGATATTGCTTATAGAAATATAAACGGTGAGGATTATGCCTACGCTTCTTTCAACACTACAGTTACACCAGGTACCACACCAATACGTTTTGGTACTTTTGGCTGGAATATAAGCTTTAATGGATATAAGTTTCTTTATGAAATAGATTATAACCCAAACATAAGCATTGATTATCAAATACCTTTGGTGGATGGCTCAGGTTTATCAAGACCTTCCATTCAATCCAGGATAAGAGCAAAGTATGGTGAAAATTCGGCAATATATAAAGCCTGGATGGAATTAATGGAAACAGGTGGTACTATAACCTTTGATGCTTCTATACACAGGTTAGATTATGGGAAAATAACTGGACCAAGAGCAAATACTTTAGAAGAAGCACTTGCACTAGCTGATTGGGGTTCAAATACAAGAAGGGAATTAGCAGAAGAATATTATGACAGAAATGCTTATGTACAACCACAACCTGTAAAAAACAATGAAGTACAGGCTAGTTTTAAAATTTTCTACAAAGGAAATGATGTAACCAATAATTCAAATAAACCCGCATTAAAAGATCCGGATAATTTAAAACTTGTGTTGCAAGATTCAAGCATTGTAAAAGATAGATCTGATCCTATAATTGAATGGAGATGGTATTATTGGTATAACGGATGGATAAGTTTGGACGGAATGAGCGGTGTCCAGATTAGTGAAGATAAGGTTGCTATAGATGATATGGACGGTGACTTGCCTGGTAGTTTACCATTGAGAAAAGGCTTTAAGCTAGAAGTTGTTACTGCAAGCGGTTTAGAAGCCTATGCAACGGCAGAAGCATATTTCAAGCAGGTTGATGGAGATATAACAGTATATTATAAAGATGTCTCGAATGATGAAGACTTGTATGACCCGACATACATGAAAAATCTCAGATATGGGACATATACAATAAATGCGAAACCAGAACCGCAAGATTACAAACTTATAACCAAAAGTCCCGTACAAGTAAAAATAAGTGCAACAAACCCAAGTGAAAGGGTTTATTTTTTTTACAAAAAACAATCTGAGGAAGGAAAGGCAGGAACCATTGTAGCATACTATAAGGATAAGCAAACAAATCTTGATATAATGCCGACAAATGTTTATAGCGGTTTGGAATTTGGAATACATCAGATTGATGCAGCACCAGCACCGGAGAAGTACACTTTGGAAACACCAAGCCCTCAAATGGTTGAGATTACTCAAGAAAAACCTTTTAAGGAAGTTATTTTCTACTATAAAGGCGATTCAAGCCTATATAATTTACCGCCTACAGCTGTAATAGATGCTCCTGATTGGGTTTATGCAGGAGAAGAATTTCATGTAAGCGGAAAGAGAAGCTATGACAGAGATGGCTTCATTGCAGGTTATCAGTGGGAGTATGACAATGAATATACAGGTTGTACCTTATCCGACAAAAAAGAGGGCTACATATGGTTCGACTATATGAATAACGGTCGTATTGAACTGACGGTTAGGGACAACAAAGGAGCAACGGACACGGCAAGACATTATGTGGATATACTTCCGCCAATACCTGTTGCGAGAATTACGCCTTCTGGAAAGCTGAAAGTAAACAGGAAGGTAACTATAAGTGCAGCCAACAGCTGGTCGCCCAGGCATTATCCAATAGACCATAATAGGAATGAATGGAAATTTAGTATTCCTGATATGAAGTATAAAGGTATATTTTCAGGTGAGAGTAAAGATGTGCTTTTTAAGCAACCAGGATCAAAAGAATTTTATCTAAAAGTATGGAATACCTATTCAGATCCAACCGTTCTGAATGGGTTTAGCGGAGAAATTACGGATGATTTCAACATACAGCCTGATTTAGCACCCGTTGCAGATTTTTCTGTACCATCTGTAGTATTGCGTGACCCGAAAAATGAGAACAAGGCTACTTTAATTTTGAAAAATATGAGTAAATCTTTGGATGGAGATGTTATAGGCAAGACTGTAATGTTCTATGCTTATGACAGCAACAATGACGGCAAATTTGACAATGAAACCTGGTACTATTGTACAGACGGCAAGACATGGCAACCTGTAGGTATGCCATATGACAAGATAAAGACTGACTTTGATATATATACAAGAGGGGCAAGCAATCCGGAAAAATTTGAGCTTGTTGTTGACAGAAACAGTGTAGGTAAATATAAATTTGAAGCAATGACTATGGAAGATATTCCGGAAGAAGAAACTATAAAAGAGTTTCTTTCGCCTTCTGATTATTTGAGAGCTGATACTTTTTCAAGCAAACCTGAAAGCGAAAAAATATGTGACGTAAGAAACATCGCCCCAACTATTGATTTTGAGGTTAAGAAGATTATTCCCGTTGACTTGGTGGTTGTTACGGATTACATTCAAGACTATGATAATCTTCTATCTGCTATAGAAGTTTTTAGATCAAAGGCATTGCCCTTTGATGTTGAGCCTAAAATTCACATTGTTACGGAGAAGAAAGAGAATGTTGGTACAAGGAAAGTGGACAAATATATATGGAGCAGGTACATAAATATCAATATAAATGGACCTGCATATAACTCATATTATAATTTCCACTTCAATACAAACATAAAGCTTGGATTGGAAAGCATTGAGTTGTTTGATGGTGAGGAAGAATTTCCTGACAGATCAAAATACACTTATAAAATTGATAACTGGTATATAAGCAGTTATGACAATAAAAGCGGCTCAATAACGTATCATTATATTCACGTTGATTATAGCGTTTACTACAATGGGCAATTCCAGAAATATGAAAGCAAAGAAATAAATTTTGCTCATGGGCAATACTTTAATGGATTAGGTACTTTCTTTGAAAATTACAACGATCTGAAAGTTACATTTGATACCTCACAGACAAAAACATTTGTAAAGGCTGAAGAACCTTTTAGTTCACAAAGGAGACCTTTTAATACCATAGATGTTGACAGAATAAAAAGCCTTAACATTGATGGCGATAGCAACAAATATATTCTATTCTGTGTAGATAATTACTATAACGTTGTTGAAATTGATACAGCGTTGAAAGACTACTTAAATTTAAATAATTTTGGAATATATATTGTTGCTTCCGACAAGGTATTAAAAGAAACAGTATTGACGGGACCCTGGGACGATATTTATTATGTCAATGGAAAAAAGGCATATCTACAAGGCAACAAGTTATATCAATACGAAGGTAAATTATTGAAAGAGATTCCATTAGTGGGGAGAAACGAACCTATAGCAAATGATAGCATAACCATTAGTATGCATGACTTTGGAGAAAGATATTGGTACAGCAGAAGTGATGAAGCTATTAAAAGTGAAAAGCTATATGAAAATAAATATAATGTGACTGTTGAAATTATAAATGGCAAAGTAACTGTTGAAGGCAATACACGCAAAACAACTATAGATAATGTAAAAGCACTTTATAAAATAGGAGATTATTATATAATCGAAAGAACAAACGGCGATATATATTATTTCTATCGTTATGTTGCAGTTAGCTTTAATGACATGATTTTGTATCAATCTATGGGTTTGTCTGATGTGCAAAAGCTGGAAGGAGCAAAAGGGGTTAAAGCTACTTACACCATTTCTTATACAAAGGAATATGATCATTATTACAAAATTTACTGTCCTACAATACCGGCTGTTAATTCATATTTAGTTGACAGTAGAAACAACCTGTTTGAAGCAACGAGCAGAGGTTCATTTACGTCAATGTTCTATCATGAAAACGATGCTTATTACTATATATGCAACTCCACTTCCGGCAATGGTGGTTTCACCAAGATAAAATCAGGCGGTTTCATAGACTTTAAGCCGGTTAAAGAGTCTTTCACAGGCTCATACATTGATAAATATTATAACAGAAAAGAATATACGTATAATGAGATAAAGATAGAATATATTACCTCATCAGAATTAAGAAAGAAAATTCCAACCGACCTGGATATTGATATGAACTCAGACAGAGACTTTATTTCTCTTGCAAAGTTGATAAGCGGCAGCTTGAAAGGAAATACCTATGGAGCAAAAGAATATCAAAAAGCGTTAGATGATATTCTTAATGATATATCAGGATTAAGGGGAGCTTCTGCAACATATTTATTGCTCAATGAAAAGATTAAATACGAAATACAATACAGCGATTATGAATCGGACCCAGAAAACATTAGAATATGGAAATATAATCATGATCCATATTATTTTGAAAACAGCATGGGCTTAGATCCAAAAAGCGGTAAGGAAATAACAGAGCCGATTACAAGCTTCTCCAAAGTTGGAAAGTTTGAAGCCACCCTAAAGACTCAAGATAGGCCAAAGGATAATGCACTGTTTAAGAACTACTGGATGTGGTCTGCTGAGAAAAAAGCAAACATATACGTTCACAGAAAGCCTATAGCCTTAATAAAATTGAATATTACACCCAATGGCAGGTATTTCAGGATTGAAGCAATAGACGGAGGTTCTTACGATCTTGATCATGAAAGCCGTCCTGATAAGGGAATTGTTGCTAGGGAATGGAAGTGGAAAGAGTTATATGACGACACCTGGAAGAACGAAAGACTTAACAAGTCGGATTGTTCAAAAGATTCAACATACCAAGTTGCTTTAAGGGTTAAAGACCTTGAAGGGGTATGGTCAGACTGGACGATAGAAACAGTAGACAATAAGCAACCGCCTGTAGCAAAGTTTGATATTATGAAAAACCCTATAACTAATCTTGAATTGCCACAGATAATCGACTCATCCTATGCCATAATGAGCAATCTCACATATTGGCATTGGATAGTCAAAAAGATTAATGACAATGGTACAATAGGAGCGATATTACAGGATGTAAAAGTAACAAAGAGCAATACAGGGCCGGGAGGTTGTGATACAACATTAGACCTCACAAGAACCAATCCGGGAGTTGGTAGATATAGAATCTATCTGAGGGTTAAGGCGGATAACGGGCTATGGAGTGACGGAGGAACAGATGCCGCGCCGAATATAAGCAAAATGTTCTACAGGGATTTAACTGTAAATCAGGCATTAGATATAAGGGATATATCTATATCAGGCAGATGGAACCATTTCAGAGGATGGACAGACAAGTTCGGAGTATATAAAGGTGTGATGAAAGATGTAACATATGTTGATGAAAGGGGGAAAACCTGCTATCCATACAGATTCCTAAGCTATGAAAAGATAGATATATCAATCAAGCTGGAAGGATATGTAGATAAAGTAATAATAGACTTTCCAGATGGATTGGACAGGATGACATATACGGACAAGCTGGGATATACCTATAGTTATAGAGAAGATGTAGGATATATGGTAAGTTTCCCCTACGAGATAGAGATAGATCCTACACTGAAAGATCCGGAAATAAGTTGGAGTTATATACTGCCATTGGTGGATTCGACAGTTACATGGAACAACATAAGGGTGAAGCAGCCATATACAATAAGGATAACAGCGATTAAAGGGACATATGAAGTAATCCAGGAGAAAAAGATAGATATTACCGGTAATGTTGATGATTTAATCTTTATTCAGCCAGTAGCGAGATAAGTGAACCCCGGCAGAGTTTTAACTTTGAAACACTGCCGGGGATTTGTTCAGATAATAGTTTTTATTCTTAACATTTATGTAAATGGTGTTATTCTACATAATTTACATATAAAAAACTTTTAGGTAAAATATAGGTATGATTAATAGAGTTTTGCTTAAAAATTGAGGTGAGAAAGCATGACATATCCATTTGTGAAAAGATTAAGGTATAAAATGGAGAGTTATAATAATATTGCTTATAAAGATAACTGTGATCCTATTTATTATGAAACAGAAATCTATAAAGTTAGTTTAGAGAATAAAATATTAGTATGTGATTTTAAAGTATATTATTCTTCAATAGAAGATGCAAGGGAAGAGATTGAAAAATTACTAAGATCATGGGAAATTGATGCTGGTTTAAACCATGGTGTTGGTGCTTTGAAGTTTAAGTTTTTAGATGCAGATATAATTGATAGAGATATAACGGATAGAGATATAAATGAAGAAAATATTCTTGATGGAGACATTCTTGACAAAAAAGTGATAAATAAACGTAGCATAACAGTTAATGCATCTGTCACATTGAATGCAAGTGTTAGTATTCGCGTAATTAAAGGTAAATATCCTGATGTTCCTGTTAGTTTTCAAACCAATCCATATGTTGAAATTGCTTGGATGAGATATGTGAAGTATTTGGAAGGGAAAGAGCCATTATTAAGTATGGCATATTTTATATATAGTTTATTACAAGGTCTTTCAGGTGGAACACATTATATAAGAGAAAAATATAAGATAAGTAAAAAAGTAATTGATAAGCTAGCTGTGTTAATATCAGAAAGAGGCGATTATTACACAGCTAGAAAAGGTAAAAAACTTAAATTTATACCATTACAAAATGATGAAATACAATGGATTGAAGCTTGTATTAAAATGATAATAAGACGATTAGGCGAGTATGAGAAAAACCCTAATGATTTGGTATTTATAACTATGGATAGCTTACCTAAATTAGGAGAGAAACATTAATCGTTTTAATACTTAGATAGTATAAGCTTATGCAAAAATTGAAGAGGTTATAGTAGGATATTTAAATAGTAGATTAAACGTTTTTCATGAATATTAGATAGTATATGTATGTCTGAGCCAAATGGCTCAGTCTTTTTTATTGCATTAAAAAGGAGGTTTTTTTATGTTCTACAGTAAAGAGCAAATTGAAAAAGCCAGAAATGCAGATCTTTTAACTTATCTTCAGCAAAGCGGCTATAGACTTATAAAATCCGCAAGAAATGAATATAGGCTTGAAGAGCATGATAGTCTTGTAATATCAAATAACAAGTGGTATTGGTTCTCTCGGGGCATAGGAGGTAATACCTTGGATTTTCTAATTAAATATGAGGGCAAAAGGCTTACGGAAGCTGTTGGAACGCTTATAGGGATTTACGGAAGGGAGGACAGGATTGTAAATATTAAGACTTACATTCCTGAGAAGAAAAAGGTAGTGACTGAGTTGAAACTTCCTGAGAAAAACAAGGATTGCCGCAGAGTTTATGCATATTTGATCAAGACCAGATGCCTTGATAAGGAGATTGTTAATGATATGGTGAAAGAAAAACTGATATACGAATCAAAGGATACTCATAATGTTGTTTTCCTGGGAAAAGATAAGGATGGTAATATAAAACATGCATCAATGAGAGGAACATTGTCGGATAAGTCATTTAAAGGAGATTGCCTGGGATCGGATAAAAAGTATTGCTTCAATATTAAAGGAAGAAGCGATACTCTTTTTGTTTTTGAGTCAGCAATTGACTTATTATCTCATGCGACAATTACAAAGATGAAGAAGAGAGATTATAGGGAAGATCATAGATTATCAAGCGGAGGAGTATCAAGTGTTGCATTGTTTCAATATCTTGAAGATAATCCTGGCATAAAAAATGTTGTGCTATGCCTTGATAATGATGAAGCCGGTGAAAAAGCCAAGATAAGAATAGCAAAAGAGTTATTGGAAAAAGGTTATGAGGTATCAGAGGATTTCCCGCCATCAGGGAAGGATTGGAATGAATATCTAAAAAAGTTATCAGATAGAATGAAAAATACTTCAATATTAGGTATAATATAACAAGATTATCTATGAAGTTACCCCTATGTGAAATTACAGGTGAGTGTACAAGCGAACTAAATAAAAGATGTGAAATAATGAGTATTTCCAGACTAATCAATAAGCTAGTAAGGTTGAGAAACTACCTTTGCAGACCGATAACAGTCGGTGCAAGGATTATCTTATTGAAAAATGATGAAGTAATGCAGAGGAGAACAGCGAGTTGTGATTGGTTGTAAATCATGATAAAAGAAGGAAGAAAGGATGCTTTTTTTGCTTTTGAGTCGGCAATTATTATCTCATGAAATTTTCCGGCATCAGGAGAGGACTGGAATGATATCTAAAAATATTTCAAATAGGGTGAAAAGTAAGGGTGAAAAAGATATAATATAATTGCATTCAATAAGGGAGGTAAAGGTGTGAAAAAGAGATCATTTGAAAGAATTGATTATCTTAAAGGACTGCTGGATGACAGGAGGCCTCTGGATAAAGTCGTTGTAGACAAGTTGAAAGAATATTATAAAGTGGAAATAGTATATAATTCAAATGCTATCGAGGGCAATACCCTGACCAGATTTGAAACAAAGATGGTAATTGAACAAGGGTTAACCATAGGGGAAAAAGGATTGAAAAACTATCTGGAAGCTGTTAATTTGTCTGAAGCAATGGATTTTATTGAAGAGTTGGTAAGTAATAAAGAGCCATTGACAGAAACGGTTTTGAAGCAGATTCATTATATAGTATTAAAAGAGACAGTCAAATACAATAGTCAGTACGCTGGAACATATAGAAATTTGCCTGTGGAGATATCCGGCAGCGATTTTAAGCCTCCTCAACCATATTTAGTACAGCCACAAATGGAAGAGTTATTTCAATGGTATGGCGATAATAAGAATAGATTGCATCCTGTGGAACTCGCAGCGTTATTCCATTTTAAGCTTGTTTCAATACATCCTTTTATTGATGGAAACGGAAGGACAGCAAGGCTAATTATGAACTTTATTTTGATGCAGAACGGATACCCTCCTGCTGTGGTTAAAGCTGATGAAAAAGACAAGGCTGCATATTATAAAACCCTTGAGCATGGTCAAACAACAGGAGATGTAGAACCTTTTATTGAATTTATTTGTACTTGTGTAGAGAAAACATTAGAAGGCTACTTGGAGCGTATAGGCGTTATCTATGACAAGGCTGAAAGCCAAGGACAGGCATTTAGGTCAAATAGGAATAGAGAAAACAGCCTTGAGATTTAACGAAAAGTAAGTTATGGTGACGAGTTGAATCTCTCATTGTTGAACTTATAGGAGCATCCGGATATGGAGGCTCTTTTTCTTTGGCTTCTTAGAATGTTGGATTTTTCTCTCAGCTCGTTATTATGTTGACAACGCAGGCCCGCTGGAACTTTCTTTGCAAGCAGAGACAGTATCATCAAAATGAATGCATTCTGATGAGAATGCATTCATTTTGAGATACCGTCAGCTTGTTAGGGTAAACCCTAAAACCCATCTTAGGGGTAAACCCCTAAGACCCCTGCATACTGGAAAGAAAAAATGGAAGGAGGTAGTAAATGGCAAAGACATTAGGAAACATTTCTTATAGTGATATTGTGAAAAACAGGGATAAAGTTGTAAGGAGAGAGGGTATAAACAAAGATATATTTGCAAAGCTGATGCAGAGAATTAATATATGTGGGTTTGAGAATGATGATGGCAATATCACTGCATATTTTAATTCAGATGATCTTGAGGTATTCGACGCTATAGTAAGCAATTCTGACAAGTATAACGATTTTAATATGGTTGCAGATAGACTGGATAGAGTGGACGAGAAGCTTAAATGTATATATGAAGCTCTGTCAATAGATGATTCAGGAAAAGGATTGAATGAAGAAATAAGAACAATAAATGAAAGGCTGGAGGCATTAACGGAATATGTATCTGAATACTATAGAATTATTAATGAAATCAAAGACAGTAATTTTAATAATAGCAAAAGCAGTTCCTCTGTTATTGAAGTTGACGGATGCGGCAAAAGGATGGATGAATTGCTGGACAGGTTTGACGGGCTATATGGAGACATGGTAAGAAATATGGCATATTTAAGAAACGATTTAAAAATTAAAATTGGTCAGAAGTCTGTTTCCAAATGGAAAAAGGCTTTTTTTATTTACCTTTTTGGAGCATTGTCTGCTGCAGCTATACTGATCATGTTTGAAAAATATATACCGGGGTGGTTTTTATGAGGCATATTCAAATAAGGCTTACTGATGAAGAGTTTGATTTATTTGAGAAATATCGAAATGGCATACCTAAGCAAACATATTGTAAGAAGAAGATCCTTTGTGAGCCAATAGATGAACCTGATTTTGAAAGCAATATAGCTTTGAATGATGAAGAGCCGGACTTTTATTTTCATGTACATTTTAAGCTATCACCAAAGGAAAGGGATTTGATAGATAAGCTTAAAGGGGATATGACACTGCAGGAGTTTTGCAGATATGCAGTATTGAACAAGAAGATCATAAACCTGGATGAACTGAAGGAAGTGAAATATCAGATATCTAAAATCGGAAACAACATAAATCAGATAGCTAGGGTAGCCAATCAGATTGGCGTCATAGAAAAGTCCGATATTGATAGTATAACGGAAGAATTCAGGAAGCTGACGAAAAGCATTAAAGAAGCAGAAGACAAAATTAAAGAAAGGCTTGATTGCTATGCCACATATTAAACCTATTCCAATCGGCCAAGGTAAGCATTTAAAAAAATCTCTGGTATATATCACAAATCCTTTAAAGGCACCTTATACAACTGCTATAAATTGCCCGGACGATATAGATGCTTCTATTAGCTTGTTTAGAATGTTTAAGGATTTTCGTCCGGATGCAATAAAAGATAAGGAAAAAATAGCTCATCATTATGAGCAGTCTTTTGAACCAGGAACGGTTTCAGCAAAGGAAGCACATGATATAGGCGTAGAGCTTGCCAAAATTATTGCTCCGGGGTATATGTGCCATGTAGCAACTCATACGGATAGACATCATATTCATAACCATATAATAATATTCGCAGTGCATCCTGAGACAGGATACAAATACCGGCATGTTTGGGATCAATACAAGTTCATTCAGGAACAATCTGATGCAATATGTATAGAACGTGGAATAAGTGTTATTGAAAATCCAAAGAAAAGAAACCTTTCTACAGGAGAATACAGAGCAGTTGAAAGGGGTGGCAGTTGGAAGGATAAACTTGCATGGGACATAGATGATGCTGTAAAAAGTGCAACAGATAACTCAACAGGCAAGGAGGGATTTATAGACTATCTCAGGTACAAAGGCTATGAAGTTAATTGGCAGAACAAGAACATATCAATCAAGCTTCCGGGGAATAAGGCGATAAGAGTAGATAGGTTAGCTAAAACATATGGAAGCCGTTACACAAAGGAAAACATTGAAAGGAGGTTAAAAGGAGAAGAGTTAATTCCGGATGATGTGGATGGTAAAGCTGTCGCTGAGCTGCCCTTGCATATGAAGTATGGCGATACAGAACGTTTCAATGAGTATGACAGGTACTTGAACTGGTGTATGAAAAAGGGCAAGGAAGCTGTTATGGAGGTAAGAAAACGAAGCCCGCCAGATCTGGAAATATATAGACCAAGGAATAAGGAACAGAAACAGCTATCTAAAGAGGGCAAAGACAGCAGCAAAGCTTGTAACATGAGATATGAGACCAAAGAAGTAATGAAAGAGAGCAAAGAAGAGAGAAAAAAAGGCGGTGAAAGCAGGAAAATAAGGAGTTGGAAGGATAAGCTGGCCTGGGACATAGATGATGCTATAAAGATTGCAGTTGCCAATTCATCCGGAAGAGAGGGCTTCATAAGCTATCTAAGAGCTAAAGGCTATATAGTCAAATATCAGAACAAGAATATATCAATTCAAATACCCGGAAGGAAAGCCATACGTGTAGATAATCTGGCTAAAACCCATGGAAAGCAATATACAAAAGAAAACATAGAAAGGAGGCTTGAAGGGCAATATCAATACAGTTATGATAAGTTGCCAAGACTGTCTTATGAATCTGATAGAAAAGAGCATGAAGATAGTGAAACAGTAATAAGTAAGAGATGCTCGCGCAGGTGGATAAATCTCTTTGGAGGTATTAAATCATCAAATTGGAATAAATATGGCAAAACTAAGGATGAACGTGAAATTGAGAAGGAAATGGAGGAAATAGGCAGGGTTATAGGACGTGCCATCAGAAGAAAAAGGCTCAAGGCTAAAACTATAAAAGGGACATGGACTATGAGTAAGACTATTGATAAGAAAAAGAGAAGAGAAAAAGAAAGGCAGGTATAGATATGAGTGAACCTATTACAATGGAAGATGCCCATAAAGGCATTGATGAATTTGATGAATTGGTGGAAGATGTCCAAAAGCATTTGAGTGGCAGATTGGAAAAGATACAGAAGAGACTAAATTCAATTGAGGAGATGCTATCAGAAGCACAGCGAGGCGATAGAGGCAAAGGAAAAGGTTTTGGAAAAGCCAAGAAGATTACAAAGGGAGCCATGGCTGCTGTGGCAAAAAGTGCTGTTGATGTCGAACTCTTGGCTTCCCAGGAAGAAGCTGTTGGGGATATAAAGTTAGAAGCAGCGGGTTTGCTTGATCGTATAAAGAAAGCAGCTAAATCTAAGGATGCAATAACCGAGGATGAAGGACAAAAGATAGCGGAGCTTGTAGCCAAGATTAAGGATGAGTTCTTGCAGAAGGTAGAAAACTTAGAGAAGAGAATTGATGTTATAAATGACGGTATAAACTTATACGAAAAAACGGCTGGAAAGGAAAAAACGAAGAAGCCTATAGCAGAAAGCAAAGCGGAACCTATAAATGATATTGATAAGGCTTATGCCTTTATTTGCGAGATGTATGAAGATTTATCGAAACGATTTGATATTCTTGAAAAGAAGTTGGACAAGATTGAAAGGAAAATTGAAAAGGAATTGCCGGGAATAAGCTTCAAGAACAGCTCCAGGATAAAGAAATCCATGATAGGAAAGGTAATAGATGGCTTTAAGGGCTTGTTCAAGAAGGATCCACAGTTTGCAGAAGTAGCTCATAAGATAGAAAATCAAGCAAGTGAAAGAGCTGAGGAAATGGATATCGGGTATGAAGGTGATGAGCCGAGGATATACAAAGCTAAGCGTGAAAGGTTCAAATTCGGAAAGTTTGATGCAAATGTTTTGCTTCCTGCTATTGAGGATCGTACAGATGATGAATTCAAAGAAAACCTTTATAGCAAGTATTCTGATACTGATAAAGCCGATACTGAGTACGAAATGCAGAACAAGAGAATTGATAAGCTATTAGAAAAGGGATATATCGAAAAGGTAGATGGCAGGTATAGAATAACTGATAAAGGAAAAGAGGCTGCTAGAGAAGTTAATAAAGAGTTTGAATTTACTTCATATGATGTAAATGTGGTTTTTGATTACATCAATAGAAATAATGGACAGTTAAGTTTAGAAATGCTGAAAGAGGAGTTGGAGAAAGATTATAAGACAAAGGAGGAGATAGACAAGCAGTATAAATATCTGCAAAAGAGAATAAAGAGCAATTTGGAGAATGGGTATTTAGCTAAGAACTCTGAAGGAAATTATGTGATTACAGATAAAGGGAAGAGAGCTGCAGCAAAACTTAAACTTAAGAAAGACAAGGAAAACAGTATTGCGCTTTGAAGGCAAGGCTTAATGCCAAGATTCTTATAATTCAATAATTAAGAAAGAAGGTGATGGTTATTAGTGATAATCAAAACGTGATGAAAACCAGAGGTAGAAAGAAAAGCAAAACTCCGAGCATTTTAATAATGCTTTTTTTTATTGCCGCAGATATTTACCTGGTTTCTTTATACTCATATTATTACGCTTCAAATACAGATTTGAGCTTTTTTCAGATCCTTGTTATGATGTCAGACATGAAAGGACCACACATAATATTGGAACTTGCCAGGAATGCAAATATGCTCAGATTCTTTTTAATGAGCCAGCTGGTTGTCATGCCATTGTGCTATGTCCTATACATTTTAATTTTCTTGGATAGAAAAAAAGATATATCTTATCAAGGCATGGAGCAAGGCTCTGCAAAATGGGCAACGGAAAAAGACAGAAGGAATTTCAGAAGCTTTGATGGCTCAATTATCGTACAGAAAGACTTGTATATTGACCCTATGGACAGAAGGCTTAATCTGAACAGGCTTATAGTAGGCGGACCGGGTTCAGGCAAGTCTAGGTTTGAGATTAAACCTAATGTAATGCAAATGAATTCCAGTTATATAATTACGGATCCTAAGGGTGAAATATACAGGGATACGGCTTCAATGCTCGAGCAGAACGGTTACAAAGTCAGAGTGCTTAACCTGGTGGAGCCGAAGCACTCAAATTGCTACAATCCATTTGCATATATCCATGATGAGAAAGATGTTCTGATACTATGCGACACCATAATTAAGAATACTTCCGACAAAGGCGCCCATAAGGGTGATGAGTTCTGGATTCAGTCACAAAGAGCATTGCTTCAGGCCATAATATTCTATCTTATGACATTGAGGAAGGAATACAGGCATATGCACAATGTTCTACGGATTGTATCATCAGCACAGGTCATAGATGAGGATTATGAGTTTGAAGCTGATACAAGGGATCCTTTATCTGAGTTGTTTGAAGGATTACGAGACGACATCAGAAAAGATATGGCAGCCGGCAATGAAGTTAACAACTTCAAGAATCTTGCAGTGATGAATTATGATGTATTCAAGCTTGCTGCTGGTAAGACAGCAAAGAGCATTCTAGTTTCATTGGCTGTAAGGTTGAGCATATGGTCAGTGAGTGATATAACAAAGCTAATGGCTACTGATGAGATGAACATTTCAATGGCCGGATATGAGAAGACTGCAATTTTCGTAATTATTCCTGACAGTTTCAGCACATTCAATGTCATAGCTTCCATGTTCTACAGCCAAGTATTTTCTACACTGTATTATGAAGCAGACTTCAAGTGCGGAGGTTCGCTGCCTATATTAGTGCAATGCCTCCTTGATGAGTTTGCCAACATAGGACAGATACCGGACTTTGAAAAATACATTGCAACAATGAGAAGCAGAAATATTTCTGCCGTACCGGTCATTCAGGCCATGGCGCAACTGAAAAATTTATATAAGGAAACATGGGAGACCATATTGGGCTGCTGTGATACTCTTCATTTTCTGGGAACCACTGATCAGGAAACCTTGAAGTATATTTCGGATAAATTGGGCAAAGCGACTATAAAGCAATATGAAAGAAGCAGAAGCAGGGGAGCGAGAAACAGCAGATCCACCAGTGATTCCGAGCGGTCAATACAAAGGAGTCTTATGAATCCAGACGAGTTATTCAAAATGCCAAAGGAAGATAGTATAGTGTTCATAAAGGGATATCCGCCCTTTTACGGACGCAAGTATGACATAACAAGGCATCCTCAATATAGATTTGTTAATAACTCTCCTTCAGATATAAAGGAAAAGCTCAATAATGAAAATGTAAAATATAAGATCATAGAAATAGGGGGTTAATATTATGAAAAAATATAAAAGCATAATTTCCAAAAGGATATCAAAGATAGCAGCAAGCATGATAATATTAAGCAGCAGGATGACTGAAATGATTTATGCGGCACCAACAGGAGGATTGACTTCAGAAGCAGACACCAAGTTTAATCTTATTGTTAACACAATTGCGGGCTACGGCTTTAAGTTTGGCCTGCTGATTATATTTTACGGTGCAATACAAATTGGCCTTGCCTTTAAAAACGACAATCCTGATGGCAAGGTCCAGGGTGCAAGAACTGCAATAGCAGGATTGATTGTTGCTGCAGTATCCGCAGGAGCAGATAAGTTCATATCATAAGGAGCTGATTGATATGAAAAAGCTTTTAAAAATAATAGTAGTGGCAACAATAGTTGCTGCTACTATTTGCTTGTGTGTTGTGGCAGCTCCGGGTTATAGAAGCAGTGATTATGATGAAGACGAAGACGAAAGCTTTTTTGAAATGCTGACAAGAATCATTAATGATATTGCTGAATTGCCAAGGACCATAGCTCAAATGGTTGGTACTGCAATATCAGTATTGATGGAGACTACAGCAAAGGAATTTCTGCAAGGAATAAATAACATGGTGATTATGTTTTTCTCATCTCTGCAGAATTTGCTGACAGACTCAAATTTGAATCTTAACCATAGTATTGTAAAGAAAATATTTAATATATTGAGACCTACTGCTGCAACTTTTGCAGCATTGTTTTTAATAATCCAGATAACTAAAAGTGCAGCGACATTTGAAGCAATAGATATTACAAGAGTCATGAAGTATAGTCTATTCTTT
>NZ_FQZS01000004.1:243230-274493 GCF_900142105.1 Lutispora thermophila DSM 19022 | reverse complement strand
CTTCTCCATATATCTTCCTTGCATCATTTACTTTTATTGTCACTGCCTTTGGTGTTATCTCTACTGTACCTTCTCCGGTTCTGTCTTCGTAGTTCGGATTTTCTACCTTAACATGAACTGGATATGTTCCTACATTGGTGTATGATGGTTTTTTCTCGCTCCAGTTAGTTCCATCTTCGCTGTAGTATACTTTGTCTCCTGCGATGAGGTTAGTTACTTCTATGCTGTGTGGTTGACCATCATATACTCCTTTGTAGTTAGTAATGTTAAGTTTTTCTCCTTGGCCTTTAATTTTGTAACCGAAATATACTGTCTTGATAAAGTCATCCTGGTTATCACTGTCAATATCAATTACAACATCTCCACCTGATGTATTACCGCCATGACTTGCTGAATTTGGTTCATATACATAGCGATTTCCATTGTATGTTATAGTTGCTGACGCTTCTGGATTGTAAATGCCTGATGGCAATAATGATGTCTTTTTGCTATCTATTATTGTTTCAAATAATTCACTGCCTAACACTACTCTGTCACCAAAGGGTATCCTAGTTCCTGCTTCATTTACAGGATAGCCTTCTCCATCTACCAGATAATACTCCTTGGTGATTTTTCCTGCTCCGATTGTTAATTCCGGTGAATCTACAATCTGGGCACAGTTTACTTCATTGAAGTTCTTGTAAGTTAATCTAGCACTTTCATTTGTAGGATAGCTTTCAACTTCATTTATTGCATCCAGAATATCATCATTTAGCTTGATATAAATGGTTAAGGAAGCACCATTCGCAGTAATATCACCAATGATCCATGTTACTGTATTTCCTTTTACTGTAGCATTTGTACCTGCACTTGCAACTACGCTATTTGCTACACCAGAATCAATGTGGAAATATCTGCTGTCTATAGTATCTGTCAATACCGCATTTGTGCCTGCTATTTTGATGTTGTTTGCAATTGTATTAAATAAAGGTACCAATGTGCTGGCATCATCTACTGAAAACGCATAATTTTCTCCAGGTTGTGTTGCAATATTCTTTAATTTATTATAGGCTGTTTGACCTGCTTGGAAGCCTATGGCATAAATAGTTACACCATCATTTTTTAGTTGAGCTGCTATTTTAGGATTTTCACTTCCTCTATTCGGATCTCCATCAGTTAAGAAAATAATATATGCGGGACGACTCTTATCCTCTCTTTTATCCAATAAATTTTTAGCTCCTGTGAATGCAGCATCATAACTTGTACCATTTTGTCCATTTCCACGCAATGAATTTATTTTTTGAATTAAAGTAGATTCCGCATCACTACCACTGATCTGAACTTCTTCAGTATAGTCAAGATTATACTGCGGCCATCCTGAATCACCGGAAAAAGATACTAATCCAACCCTGTTTGGAGAAGTGTCCATTCCGGATGATGGTGTGAACATACTTCTTACAAAGCTTATGGCAGCTTCCTTTGCAATATCCATTCTGGTCTCATTACTTGAGACAGTAATTATATTATCACAAGGATCTGTATGTGGTGCAGGTGGTGCAGGTGACCAAGGCCCCCAAGAATCCCAAGGATAATCTCTATATCTTGTCTGAGTTACGCTTTCATAGACCTTTCCACATTTATTGCATACATTTCTGGCTACTCTAGTCTCTACTGTTCCCCAGAAGTTTGCCGAAGAACTTCCATATTTAAGTTCTACCTTACCACCACAAACTTCTTGTCTTGTTACTTTATCTGCCATGCTTCCTGATCTGTCTATAATCAGGACAGCATCAACGCCCTGTTGAACAGGTTGACCTTTTATGTTGAAAACTACTTTAGCTGTTCCCTTGCTTTTGTCAACCCATTGCGCAGATTTTTCCATACGTACATAGCCAGGGTTTGGAAATTGAGGATACTCCACTGGATTTTCATTTTCCGGATAACCTATCTTGGTGTTTCCAGTTACTTCTGCCAATATGCTAAACCCTGTAAAAGCCTTGAGCAATGGCATCTTCTGAAGCTTTGTAACCAGAGGATTTACAATTATTGGCTCTTCAATCAGTGTTGTATCTCCGCTGACAATGTTATCCTTTCCAGCATCTTCATGAGAGGTTTCTTCTTCTATTCTATCTTTCAATTCATATATTAGCTCTATCACATTGTTTCCATATCCAAGTGTCAATTCAACAGGTTTGCTTTCTATGAAAAGTAATCCCTCTTCATTGACTGCATAGTCACTTCCTTTTATGGCATCCCCAACTTTAAAACCTTCAATTATTTCGGTATGAGTCAATTTCTTGCCATCGTGAATCAGGATATGGTTCACTGTCAATGTGATTTCTCCGGCTACCTCAACCTTCTCATAATAGACTATTACCTTGTTCAATTCTTCATCTTCGTTTATTACTAGACTTGTTGCTTGGCCATCCACTACCTTATATCCTTCTATTTCCGGATGTGGTATCTCTATTGTTGTTCCCACTTCAGCAGTGCCTCTGATAGGCTCTAAACCTTCAATGGCTTCTTCTGTTCCCTGAAGCAGATATTGGATTTCATAAGCCTTTTCAACAATAGCTATCGGTGTCTGATCAACAGGTTGTGGTGTCACTTCTTCTGGTAGTCCTTCTGTAGTACCTGGCTCAGGTGTTTGCTCTGCAGGTTGTTCTGCTTCGCCTTCCTCCTGTACCGGTTCTGCAGGTTGTTCTTCTACTTCTCCTTCTTCAGATACAGGTTCTGTAACTGGATTTTCTGTTTCACCTGCATCCGGTGTCTGCTCTGCAGGTTGTTCTGCTTCGCCTTCCTCCTGCACCGGTTCTGCAGGTTGTTCCTCTATTTCTCCTGTCTCCTGCGCAGGTTCTTCTGCTACTTCTTCAGTGCTTTCTTCTATCTCCAGAGGATTTGCACTATTCCCTTCTGACTCCTCTGGAGTTAATACTATATCCTCCATCACCTCATCAAGATTACTCGGATTCCCTTCTGCATATGCAGTAATACCTATGTTGAAAACCATTAGCAAGACCATAAGAAACGCAATGGATCTTTTCACTTTTCCTTTCATCTTTTCACCTCCTTTTCTTTGAGCTCGTTCTGTAAAGTTAAATGAAAATTGAGGACCTGCCACACTTTCTGGTACAATGTTTCTGCCAACAAAACACTTTACCTCCCAGAAAGGAGCAAGTCCTCATGCAGAAAATTGTATCATTAAAGTGTCCTAAGTGCAACAACTCTATATCGTTTTATCGTTTCGGCAAAGATAAAGATGGGTATCAGAAGTATCTCTGCCGTAACTGCAATCATCAGTTCGCACCTGACCGTCCAATTGTCAGAAAGGTTCAGGACTATCCTCGATGCCCGGTTTGCGGCAAGGCATCCTTCATCCATCATGACTATGAACACTACACTAACTATCGTTGCTGTGATAAGTCTTGCAATCATTCGTTCTTTGTCGCTAAACATACTTCCGTTGATTCAGCTTCCATGTCAAACCTGTTTGGCAAAACTGACTTCAAACGTATGAGATATCCGGTGCATCTGATCATTACTGCTCTTTCTATGTTCTACCTTGGTAAGAACTCTTTTAGAAACATTGCTTTGATTTTTCAGATTGCTTTCAATGTCAAGGTCTCTCATACTACTATTAGCGATTGGTGTAAGAAGTTCGCCCCTATGTTTCATAACTTCAGTCTGCAGCTTATACCTACTCTTAACTTTGACTCTGATGAATGGCACACCGATGAGACTGTAGTGAAAATCAATGGTGTTAAGCATTATATCTGGTTTATCATTGATTCTGAAACAAGATTCATACTTGGTTATCACTTGTCACCTCATCGTGATTCTCCTCAAGCCTTTTCTCTGTTAGAGTCAGTTAAGACACTTGGTAAGCCAGGTTCAATCGTTTCAGACCGTTACAGTGCCTACAAGGTACCTGTAAAATCTATATTTGATAATGTTAAGCACATAAGGGTTCAATCATTTAAGGATGATATATCAAATAACCTCATTGAATCCTTCCATCATCAGTTTAAGGCTTGGTATAAGACTAAGCAGGGGTTTAACTCCTTTGATTCAGCCAATAATCTAATCAGTATGATTGTGTTCTTTTTCAATTTCGTAAGGCCACATTCATCTCTTAACGGTCTTACACCTGCACAAGTAGCTGGTTTGCAACTGTCTGCTAAAGAAAAACGGAAGTATTTACTTGTAGCCTAAATTCCGCCTATTTACTTCTCAACTGCTGCACTATGAATTGTCATAGGGCAGGCGTCAGCCTGTTCATTTTACCCTTGACTATTCATAGTGCAGCAGTTACAAACTTGATTGCGGAATTTTGAGCTATTCTACGAAACATTGTGCTAGTTTTTCATATTAACTTTACAGAGTCTTTGAGCTGAATTCATAACTTAATTTTTCTATAAAAAGTCAGGCGTCAATATTAATTAACCAATTTAAGTTAGCTTTGGTTAATTAGCATTGTAGCTTGACATTTATAGCTTAGTAATTTGATTCCTTCACACATTAATGATATTTCATTCTATATATATCCTATTCATTAAATTTTAGTCATCTGAGTAATATTTTTCTTATATGGCTTCTGCCTTTTTCATCATTTCAACAAAGATTTTTGCTAAATTAGGGTCAAATTGACTTCCTGCTTTATTCTCTATTTCCTTTAGCGCTTCTTCATGTGTCAGCCTTTTTTTGTATGGCCTTTCATTTACCATGGCATCATATGCATCTGCAATGGCGAATATTCTCACTACCAATGGTATTTCATCATTTCTTAGAAGTCCGGGATATCCTTTCCCATCCCATCTTTCATGATGTACCAGTATCAGTTCATCTATCGCCATCGTATCTTTTGATGCTCCTATAATGTGGTATCCTATCTCACTGTGACGCCTTACCTTCTCCCATTCATCATCGCTTAAGGCTCCTCTTTTCTGAAGTATGTGTGATGGAACACCTATTTTACCTATATCATGAAACTCGCATAGGAGTTTTAATTCCTCTTTCTCCTTCTCTCCTAAGCCTATTTCATCTGCCAGCATGAGGCATAGGGATTTTAGCCTTTCATAATGAGCCTTGGTTTCCAATGATATTTCTTCCAGCTTGTCCTTTAGATATTTAATCATGGATGATTTCGCATCCTTGCTTTCATTCAGCTTGCTGAAATACATACGGTTCTCAGCTCTTCTTAAAATTTCGTTTATGTTTTCTTCTTCCCGTGTTTTTGTGGCTACTCCAAAGCTGATGCTGATTTTTATGAAGTCCACAGGATTCAAGTTGCATTGGTCTTTTATTCTTTTTATTATGTTTAGCGCTGTCTTCTCAGGGGTACAAGGCAACAGCACTACAAATTCGTCTCCCCCTATTCTGCTTATTATGTCTTCTTTCCTGAAGATTTTCTTCATCATCTCTGCTACCCTTTTTAGTGCCTTATCTCCCATTTCATGTCCAAAGGCATCATTTATGAGCTTAAGCCCGTTCATGTCCCCCATTATTACGCTTATGGGCAACTGCCTTGGGCTATCCAGCCTTGAGAGTTCTGCTTCAAAAAAGTCCCTGTTGTAAAGGCCTGTAAGTTTATCCTTGTAGCCGTAACAGCCTTGTTTGCTATGAAAATCATGTATTATGCTGTTTATTGTGTATAAATTATCTGATCTCACTGATTTCTTGAGCCTTGAAATGTCGTTGTAAAATATGAGCAAATAATCTCTGTCATCGCTGAATATATTGATTGAATATAACCTATGAAGCTGATTTATGTATTTCTCAAATTTTCTTCTCGTGTTTGGTATCATATTGTAGTAGATATCTTTATCATTAAAAACATCTCCGCCATACTCCAAAACTATTTCCGATATTCTTCTTCCAAGGACTTGCTCGGTCTTTATATTTGTTATGCTTTGAAAGTTATCACTTACATTGATTAACAAGTAATCAATGAATCGGTCATTTTTATCGAATATTGGTTTATATCTCAGGAAAAAATCATATTTTGAAGGATACTCCATAATATTCTCACTCCCAGAAATAGTTTTGGCTGCTATTGTCTAATATACCATTCATGAATTTCATTTCGTGTTTATTTGAATTACATTAGGATTTTTTTACAATTATTTTTCTGTTGCACTTCAATTACATTTCAATTACAAAAACTAAAAAAGCTTTCAATCAAAAAAAGAAAGCCTTTGTTTATGTTCATAACCTAAAGTTGTGCTATTTAATTCTCTCTTTCATATGCATGAAAAAAGCCCTATTTCTAGGGCATTAGATTATCAGAAGACATGGGTAAAAATTTAATACTTACATCATTGGAATATGTTTTTGTGACTTTCTGGTAATAATCTCTTATTCTTTTTTCAATTTTAGACAACCCATCCTTCTTAGCATTTGCTAACATGACAATTATCTGTGTATCGTTCCAAGAAGTAAAAACATCACCTTTTCTTAATGTTTTTTCCAAAACTTCTAACATGGACTTAGTATTTCTACTTAATTCATCGGTTTTGCTTACATCTTTATCTGACTTTAAAGTTATAAGACTCATATACCCTATATTTTCATCTCTTGTACTCCTTCTCTTCTCAACATTATACAAGAATTTGAAATAATCTAAGTCACAAAATAGCGCTCCTTCTGCTGGACCTTCTTCGAGTTTGATTTTTATATTATTTATATCAGTTTCTCCTTGCTCATCATAGTATCTCTGTATTTTTCTGTGTATTTCCCTAAGACCAGGGGAAGATTTAACACCTGTCTCCTTGCTCAACAGTGAGGATATATACTCATAATGGCTCATGGCACTTTTTATTTGTCCTATCCTAAGCATTGTTTCCATCAAACATATGTGAATGCTTTCTTCATAAGGTTCAATTATTATTGCTTTTTCACATAATTCTATTATTTTATTATGCTCATCCTTTTTCTTATATAATTCAATCAGTTTAAGCAATGTTTTTATGTATAACCGCCTATAGTGATTTCTTACTGGAACCAACCATACTTCATAGGAATTTTCCGAAAGGTATGGACCCTTGTAAATTTCTAGAGCTTGTCCATATAGATCTATTGCCTCATCAATATCATCATCTTCTTTTTGCCCTGCCCTATCGATTAATTCTTCAAACTCGACAATATCTAAAACTGCACATTCTCCAACTTCAAAGCAATAGTAACCATTTATAAAGGTTATATTAAAATATTTAGAATCATCAGCGCCTTTGGGAAGAAATTTTTTGATCAATTGTCTAAGTCTAAAAATCTGGGTACGCAACATATTTTTAGGATCATTAGATTCCTGATCTTTCCATAAATTGTCTATTATTACCTCAGGCAGAAGCTTCCTATTTCTGAAAGTTATAAAGTACTGAAGCAATTTATATAACTTATAGGACCTTTTAGTCTCTTTTAGTAAAGATTCTTCTCCAAAAAATATATCAAAATCACCCAGTGTTTTTATATTTAGATTCATGGAAACCTTCCCTCCATTACTACTTGGCATAAAAAGGCAATTACCATAACTATTATAACCTATTATACCATGTTAAGGTAAAAAATGAATTATTCAATACTGATTCGCAATTTTAATAAATGCTACTTATAGCAAAATTTGTGATATAAGGGTACATTTTCATACATATTAATATTATATAGCATTAAATTTTATAAAATGCAAACTATTTTCGCCAAAAAAAGGGTTATTTTCTCTATGTTATATTTTGATATTGCATTTTTGTCATCATAATTAATATTATAAAAGCATAATAATAGGACACGGGATATTACCGTGTCCTATATACTATTTTATCTTTGTCCCTTCCTTAATATTAGCATTGGGCGAAAGTATAACCTTTTCACCTTCTTGAAGTCCTTTAGTTACTTCAATCATATCATCACTTTCCAAACCTTTTTCTATCTGCCTAAGCCTTGCTGTTCCATCATCATTTATAAAGATATAGTTGTTTCCTCCCTGCTCAAAGACAGCTTTTTCTTCTATCAGCAAGGTATTCTGAGAACTTGCAGTAATAATTTTTATATCCATATCATAGCCTGGTCTTAACTCATCTATTTCTTCATCTATACTTATTTCTATCCTGATTCTTTTTTGCTCTATACCTAAATCTGAGATTTTACTGAAAGCTTGAGGATGAATCTTTATTACCGTTCCTCTTACATCTCTAATATCTAAGTCTTCATTGCTGATGAATACCTGTGAGCCTTCCCTCACATCGGCCATATCATCTACCAGAATATCGCTGACAAGATACATCTCATCATATCTGCCTATTTGAAAAACCATGGCTCCCATGGAGACTATGCTGCCTTCCGGTGCTTCCGCCACAAGCACAATTCCATCTATAGGAGATTTTATTATATAATCCTTTTGTTTGCTTCTTAGATGGTTTATCTGAATCTTAAGCTCATCCATTTTAGCCACAAACTGCTTCTCAATATTAGGGGAGAATCCTTCCTGCGCTGCTGCCATAGCAGCCTTTGCCGCTTCCAGATTTGCTTCCGCAGAGGCCAAGGCAGCTACAGAGCTTTCATATGTATCTTTACTTATACCTCCTGCATCATAAAGTTTTTTGTTGTTCTCCATGATCCTATAAGCCTCATCATAGGCTATCTGAGCTGTTCTTACCTTAGCTTCTAATACTTGTAAATCCCATTGGTTTAACCCCTTTCTTGCCTCTTCCAACTGTGCTTCGATGGATTGCTTTTGAAGTTCCATGGATCTGATCTGAAGCTTGAGATCCTCATCCTGTATTTTCAACAGTACATCTCCTGCTTTTACCTCATCTCCTACATCTACAGATGAAAAAGTTACAACTCCGCTTTGCCATGCATATATATCTGCTTTATTTTTCAATTCCACTGTTGCCTTTTCTTCAATGTATTCATCTATATTACCTCTTTTTACTTCTGCCATTTCAACATCAACAACGCTGTTTTTTGTCATATACATATATACCATTACAACTGCAATTACTAATATTACTCCTATCCAGATGAACTTTTTCTTACCTCTCATATGCTCCCCCCTATGAAATGCGACTCTTCAGCGCATCAATGAAATTAATATTATGAATCTTCTTCAATGCTGCCAATTGAGCTATTGATACAAACAAAACAGTGGATAAACCAGCCAATATAAATATTCTTGTAGTGATAATCATGGGCAGGGAATAAATCTCCGTATTGAAAGCATCTGCAATACTATATATCATACCTGTTCCCATTGGTATTCCAAGTAATATTGAAATAACTGTAATCACAAAGTTCTCCTTAGCCAGCATCCAGAATATTTCCCTTTTATCAAAGCCCATTACCCTAAGGGCTGCCAGCTCCATACGTCTCTCAGAGATGCTTATTATTGTAGAGTTATATATAAGAGCAAATCCCAAGATTCCGCCAAACAATATCATTATATTTATGCTGAGAAGCATTACATCCATATATTCTTCAAAGGCTTTTGTCATATCTTCTCTTGAGTTTACGAAAGATATGTTTCTTATATCTTCCAGCTTGGTCTTCACATCATCCTTTGAAGCCACTGATATGGCGGTTATCATGTTTTTTTCTGTCAACTTCTCTCTCATATGTTCAATATCCATATAGGCATTTACTCCAAGATATTGTTTGATGACTTCTTTTACTTCAAAATACATATCATCCTTGCCGGGTATGAAATTTCTCACCCTTACATAATCGCCCTTCTTTACATTCAACGCTTTTGCCATATATTCTGTGATAAATATACCCTTATAGGGCAAAATTACTTCTTCATCATACTCATTTCTAAACTCATAAAACATGGTATTTCTAGGTACACCTACTATATTGGCATTCAACTTCTTCAATCCGTTACTTATTTCGAAAGGATACTCAACCCTTGGCTCCAATTTGCCAACCTTGAGCAGTCCCTTAACATCATATATGACATTTTCATTCATAGGCTTAGCTAGGCCAATTATATAATCCATCTTCTGAAACTTACCGTACTGTATGTAAAACATACCTGTGGCATTATCCCACATGAATATTGGAATTGTATTTATGGCGAATGCCATGGCCAAACCCATAACAAGAAATACAAATCTTCTCTTAGTCCTCATTATATTTCTTATTACCATTTTCCAACTAAATGACAACCTGGACCAAATAAAAGATATGTTCTCTATGAAAATATGCTTTCCTGACTTTGGCGGTTCCGGTCTCATTGAATCTGCAGGCATGATGCCCAATACACGCCTTGCTCCCATAAATCCTGAAACCATGCAGAATAGACTTGTGAGAACTATGGAATATATTATGTATATATAATGAATTTCTACTTTTAAAAGAGGTATTTCAAAAAACATGGCATATATTTCCGACATGGCACCTGCAATAACAAGTCCTACTATTATGCCTAAGACTGAACCGGTTATTCCTATGATCAATGCATATTTGAGATAATGGAGTAAAACCTGTCCATTACTGTATCCCAAGGCCTTCAGCACTCCTATAGACATTCTGTCGTTGCTCACTATCCTTGATAGTACTATGACTATTATAATCCCTGCTACTATAAGGAAAAGTACAGGTATAGCTGCTGCCATAATATCCAGCCCCAAAAGCTCCTGACTCAGAATTTTATTGCTTAACTGATCCTCTCTCTTTACTATTCTTTTCACACCATATTTATCAAGCCTTTCCTCCAGCTTCCTTGCTATATCATCAATCATATCCTCATCCTTGACTCTGATAAGGAGTTCATTATAGCTGCCTCCAAATCCATAAACAGACTGGGCAAACTCTTCGGCAACATAAGCTACTCCAAATCTCTCATTTGCAGGCATCATAGTCTGCTCGTTTTCCATAAGATAAACAAATTCAGAGCTGGATGCTACGTCAGCAACTTTCAAACTGTGTTCCCTTCCATTGATATACGGTTGGATAATATCCCCCGGCTTTATATTTCTGGCTTGGGCAAACTGTCTGATGAGTATGGTTTTTCCTTGGTTTAATCCGTCCATGGTTTCACCTGGATATAATCTGTTGACTTTACCTCCCCCTTCCGGCATAGAGATAATTCTTATTGTAACTTTTTCACCTTTATCATCAATTTTTAAAGGAACATCAAAGGATATTCTTCCTTGAACATCTGTTACTCCTTCCATGGATTCAATCTCATTCAATGCGTTCTGGGGTATCCTCATAAGTTGAACATGGATATGACTCAGCTTTGATTCTTCATAATAATAATCGATGGCATTTCTCATGTTTACAGCAGTGGTGCTGAAGGATATGAAAATACTAAGCCCGACCATTATTATTATAACTACAGATATAAACTGTCCCTTTGAAGCCTTTATCATTCGCAACAGTCTTAAATCAAGCTTTTTCATCACCATTCAATCCTTTCAGGGGGTATGGGCTCCGGGTTTACCTTAATCTCAGTTATTTTACCGCTTCTCATCTTTATGACCCTATCGGCCATGTCTCCTACAGCCATATTATGGGTTATGACTACAACGGTTTTATTCAACTTTTTATTAATCTTTCTCAGAAGAGCCAGTATGAGTATGCCTGTCTTAAAGTCCAAGGCTCCTGTGGGTTCGTCGCATAGTATCAGCAAAGGATTCTTTGCTACAGCCCTTGCAATAGCTACTCTCTGCTGTTCACCACCGCTCATCTGGGACGGGAAATGATTCTTCCTTTCTGAAAGGTCTACTTCTGCCATTACTTCATCTATGTCCATAGTATCTTTGCAGATCTCTGCAGCCAGCTCCACATTTTCCCTGGCTGTGAGATTGGCCATTAGATTATAGAATTGAAAAACAAAGCCTACCTTGTCTCTCCGATATGCAGTAAGCTTTGTGTCATTGTATTTGGTTATTTCTTCTTCAGCAATCAGGACTCTGCCACTGGTAGGCAGGTCCATGCCTCCCATAATGTTTAAAAGGGTGCTTTTGCCTGAGCCGCTGGGTCCCAATATGACCACAAACTCACCTTCGTATATTTCAAAGCTCACATCATCCAATGCTTTGACTTGAACCTCACCCATTTGATAAACCTTGCTGAGGTTTTCCACCTTTATCTGCGGAGTTCTTTCCATAGACAATCCCCCCTATCACTGATGTATGGAATTGTTTGCTAATATAATTGTACTGTAGTGATGCAGCAAATACAACAAGTGTTGCGTAGCTTAGGGTATTTCTTATTCAGTCTCTGGTCGCCAGTCTCTAGTGTTAGGGTATTCCTTATATGTCTTGTTACGGGTTGCGAGTTACGGGTTACTAGTTGCTAGGGTAGGGAGCTGGATGACAATTATTGTATCTAGGTAAGCTTAAGTATGTGCATATTAGATATGTGCACTTTAGTATCCTTGAGTGGTTTAAAAAAGAACCACAGTGTTAATCCGTGGTTCTCTTCCCCTATTTACTCATTAGCTTTACTATATTATAAAGCAGACTGGTGCCGAAGCCTATACCGCCTTTGGGGCAGTAAGGAAGATCCTCATGGGTCCAGTTGGTACCAGCTATATCTATATGAAGCCAGGGTTTATCCTCTACAAATTCCTGTATAAATAGGCCTCCTAAGATAGTGCCTCCACCAACAGTGGTCCCTATAGCACTGTTTTTCAGATCTGCTATGCTGGAGTTCAATACATGCCTAAGCTCCTTGTCTGCCGGAAGCCTCCAAACCTTCTCACAGGCAATCTCGGAAGCCTCTTGAGCAAATCTCACCAATTCCTCATCATTGGAGATTATTCCTGCCGTTTTGTTCCCCAAAGCCATCTTTACTGCTCCTGTCAATGTGGCTATATCGATAACCTTAGTCACCTTCTGCTCTCTAATGGCGTAAGTTATGGCATCTGCCAGGGTAAGCCTGCCCTCTGCATCCGAGTTGTTCATCTCTATATACTTGCCTGACATGGACTTAAGTATATCTCCAGGCAAATAGGCCTCTCCAGATATTCTGTTTTCACAGGCAGCGATGACACCTACCACATTTGCCTTCAATCCCATTTTTGCTATGGCTCTTATGGCTCCTATAACTGCTGCAGCTCCGCTCATATCTCCGTGCATGGTATGCAAAGAAGCAGATGGTTTGAGGCAATATCCGCCGCTGTCATACATAACGCCTTTGCCAATAAGCCCTATTATATCCTCATTGTCTTTGTCACCAAAATATTTCATAACAATTACCTTAGGGCTGTTTACAGAGCCTTTTCCCACTGCCAGGAAAGCATTCATACCTAATTCCTCTGCTTCAGGCTTATGTATAATCATGACCTCAATATTGCATTCTTCTCCCACATTCTTTGCCTCCTCTGCCAGCTGAGCAGGAGTCATAAAAGCAGGCGGCTGGTTTATCAAATCCCTGGCCAGTATGGTGCTTTCTGCACAAACCTTGGCCTCTGCAAGAGCTTCGTCGAACCTGTCATAGGTAGTGTCGAATTCAACTCTTTCAATAGTGCTGGGCTTTACTTCCGATTTGTACTCATTGAATTCATAATCCGCCAACAAAGTTCCTTCACATATCTTTTCCACCACATCATAATCCTCTATGTACTCTTTGGCATTATCAAGGACCACTCTGATGATTCTTGCCTTCATTTTCTTGCATGCAGAATAAGCCTTTGAAAAGGCTATAAATGAGGATCTGTTGTTGATTTCATCCTTATTTCCAAGACCAACAAGTACTATGTTTTGAATTCTTCCCTTTGTCAGCATTGAGAGTTTGTATATTTCTGCCTCTTCTCCTTTAAAAAACCCGCCTTCCACTGCAGCATTAACTATTTCTTTAGCTTCTTCTGGTACTGATGTTGTAAGATTCAATTCCCTTCCAAAAGGAATTATCAATGCATCATAATTGGAATTCTTTTCAGTAAATTTTATAAGTTCCATCTGTATTCTTTGCCCTCCTTTTAATCTGTCTTTTACCGCACTTGGAATATTTTTACTTTCATAAAACTCATTGTTAGTATTATATCACTCAACAATTCATTATCAAATAACAAAAACTATTCATTACTCAATGTGATTTAATTAATTATTATAAGAAAGGCTTCCTATGGCTTCATGGTCAATACCGTCAATTTTCTCCTTTAACCTTATTGGATTATCATAGAAAAATAATGCCATCATTCTTTTGCTTCCGTATATAAATTCAAACTCAACATATTTATTCTCAGCCTTATATACAAGGTATACCTTTCTTCTAAGTAATGGTCTACTGTCACCCTTTACTATATAAGCTTTTAGAAATTCTATGTTTTTCCCATTGAGTTTATTCTTTATGATCTCCTCAGCGATTCTTTTATGATCATCTATGTTTTTCAAGTCAGTTTCTGGTGAAACTCCCACCTCTTCTATTTGACCACTGTAAAATGTATCTACAAATTCTACCTTGCCAGTATATACATTAACTTTAGAAAAGTACATCCAAAAAATCTTTCCCTGTTCCATTAGAATATCTATATTTTTCGGTTGAAATACAATGCCCCAATATTTTTCCTTCTTATATTCATCCTTAATAAATTGAGACTTAACATCCATATTGTCAAGTTCTACATCAAATATTCTTTCAATAGTGCTTTTAGCCGACTTTATAGCTTCTTCTTCTGTAATTCTAATGTCTGTATTGCCCATTTCATTATGTATATATGCTTCCCAGAATTTAGCCAAGGCTTTATCAAGTTTTTCCTGAAAATCTATGATTTGTAGCAGTTGTTCATCTGTCATTTCTTCTTCAGGGTAATAATATGTTTCATTATGGGGATTAAAATATGGTTTTTCAAAGTTTTCTCCTATTGGCAATGTCTTTTTACTCTTAATAGTCCCTGCTCTGAACTTCTTTCTCAACTCTATCATTCTGTTTGATTCAGATTCACTAAGCTCTCGATTTTGCTGTGATGTCAATAATGTAGACTTTTCTAATAACAAAACTATCTCATCAAAAGCCTTTTCTTCTTCCTCTGTCATAGTTATAATATCTTCTTTAACCTCATTCTGTTTTTTATCCAATACTAAATCTTGAATTATAGATGATCTAACTTCTACATTGTTAGCACCCTTCACCATACCATTAATTTGAAATTTCTCTGCTAACACAGGAAAAGCAATTGCTGATATTAGTAATAGCATTACTACAGTAATTATTGGTATTGATTTATGATTCTTAATGTTCTTCATTTCTATAACACCTCTTTTTTTCTATAACAATAATACTGTTATTTTATTAAGATGTTATAAAGTTGTAATAGAGTTGTAAATTTAAATGGATTTTAATGAAACATATATTGTAGTACCTATATCTTTTTGACTTTCCACTTCTATGCTTCCATCATGCAGCTCAACAATCTTTTTGCATAAACTTAAACCCAAACCAGCCCCTCGATAAATTGCAGATCTATTTTTATCTGCTTTATAAAAAGGTTGGAAAATGTTAGACAGATCCTTGCTATCAATTCCTTGACCTTCATCGGATACTTTAATAATGTTTTTGTCATCCTTGGAATAAATATCAACTTCAATCCTGCTATTATATTTGGAAGCATTTATTGAATTATCGACTAAATTAGTCAACAAAACCAGGATTAACTGTTCATCGCCATAAAAATAATCTGCTTGAATATTTACTTTAAGATCAATATTCATCTCTTTTAATCTTTGAAACTCTATTCTCCTTATTGTATTAAATACTTCATATGAATTTAATTTTACTATGTTTAAACTTTCCTTCTTTAAAGTCATTAAAGCGAACATTTTATCGCCTAGCTGTTTCAAACGGTTTGCTTCTTCATTAATATGAGTAAGTGCAACAAGTTTATCTTCTTCACTGGCATTTGCTCGCATGAGATATTCACTAAATCCTTGAATGCTTGTAAGAGGTGTTCTCATTTCGTGTGTTAAATTATCCAATAACCATTGTTTTTGAATGGAGCTCTCTTTTATGGTTTCCATATTTTCATTTAGTAAATCCAGCATTATATTAAACTTCGTACTAAGTTCTCCTACTTCATCATTGTCTATAATGGGTATCCTTTCATTAGAATTTTCAATTATTATCTCATCTGTCTTGTGGATTAAGTTATCTAAGGGTTTAAATAGCCTGCTGATTATTAGCATTAGAACAATTGCCAATATTATTGAAAGAAGAAGATATATCTTTATAAAGAAGCTGTTCCAATTTTTTTGCAGATCATATATATCTTGAAAGCTTTTCTTGAAAACAAGGGAAATACTTTCAAAAGGCTCACTAAATATACTTTGAATTATAATGTTTCCTTCTTCAGTATCAATGAAAACATTATTCTCCATATTATCATCACTATAGTCTAAGCTAATATCTTGGCTTATATAATATTTTTTGTATATCTCAATAATTGAAATCAAAGTATCCTTGTTATATATTCCACCTCTTGCCTGTAAATCTTTTGCATAGTTTTCAATGCTGTTCATAATAAAATTCATTTCATTTTTAGCTGTTTTTATTTCTCTCTGGATAAATAACGAATTATATTGATTTATAGCAATACCAGCTACGATATTTATAGTAACTATAAAAAATAATACTGTTATTAAAATTAACTTATACTTTATCTTCATTGGCTTACCTCAAGTCTATATCCCATTTTATAAACAGTTTTAATAACATCGTCAAAACCTAACTTCTTTCGAAGTTTCATAATATGTACATCAACTGTTCTGGTATCTCCTTCAAAATCATATCCCCAGACAACTTCTAACAGCTTTTCTCTGGATAAAGCTATATTCCTATTTATTACAAGTGTTTCTAATAAATTATATTCTAAAATAGTTAAATCAACCTCTTGTCCTGATTTCAATACTTTATGCTCCCTAAGCCTGATTTCTACATCCTTAATTATTATATTTTCATTAACATCAAAATTTTTTAGTGCAACCTTAACTCTTGCGATTAGCTCTAACATCTCAAAAGGTTTCACTATATAATCAAAAGCTCCAAGGTTAAAAGCCTCCAACTTATCATTTAATCCTCCCTTTGCGGTGATTAAGATTACTTTGGTATTTTCACATGTGTTTTGTTTCAATAAATCAATACCGCTAATTCCCGGAAGCATAATATCAAGTAATATCAAGTCATATCTGCTATTCTTAATCATTTCTGCAGCCGCATTACCATCAAATGCCTTTTCGCACTCATATCCAATGATGGAAAGGTTCATTGCTATTAAATCATTTATAGACTTGTCATCTTCCACAATTAGAATTTTTGCCATACATTATTCCCCTTTATCAAAATAAGCCATTAAATCCAAAATATATTACTTATCATTATATCATATAGAAGTAAATCCCCTCCTCATCTATAGCAGGATTTTAAAAAGTAAGAAAAAAAGTAAGGCGATTGCCTTACCCTTGATAATTAATCCTGTGATTCCATGGCTTCTTTTTTATATTTAAAATAACATTTGGGACAAAGGGATTCATAGTCTATGTTTCCTACGCTTTCTATGGCTACCTGCTCACCTTCGAAAACAAATTTGCCGTTTATCTTTCTTCCGTTTAACATAGCCTTTTTGCCGCATTTGCATATGGTTTTCAATTCTTCTATGCTATGAGCCAGAAGCAGAAGTCTGGCGCTGCCTTCAAAGCCTTCCATTCGAAAATCTGTCCTGAGACCGTAACATATGACAGGTATGTCCAATTGGCAAGCGATCATGAAAAGCTGATCTATTTGATAGGCCTTCAGAAACTGCACCTCATCTACCAACAGACAGTGAAGCTGTCCATTGTTTTTTATCCATTCATCAATGAGATCATAAATATTATCATCCTTATGTATTAGATAGTCTGCCTTTCGTGTCACGCCCAGCCTTGATACCAGCAAATCTCCTCCCTTTGTATCCGTCATGGGCTTTAGTATAAGAACTCTCATGCCCCTTTCTTCATAGTTGTGGGCAACCTGAAGCAAATTGGTGGATTTGCCGCTGTTCATTGCTCCATACCGGAAGTATAGTTTGCTCATTTGTTTCCCTCCAAAGTGAGACACTAAGAACCGTCCCTGATGTCTCACTAAAAAGTGAGACACTAAGAACCGTCACCGATGTCTCAGTTTAAAAAAAATTGAGGTTAAAGCTGATACTCTAACCTCATATTCTTATTCTTCTGTCTGTTCCTCATTAAGATTATATTTCTTCTTAAATCTATCAACTCTACCACCGGTATCAACAAACTTCTGTTTTCCAGTAAAGAATGGGTGACATTTTGAACAAATTTCAACCTTTATTTCTTTTTTAACAGAACCTGTTGTAAAAGTCTCACCACAAGCACATCTTACAACTGCTTCACCGTAATTAGGATGAATGCCCTCTTTCACATTACTCACCTCTTTCTGATGAACTATATCAATTGTATTATTTACGAATTTCAACTTTTACATTATAGCATAATATATATACTATGGCAAATATATTTTTAGCCAATTTGCAAGCCTTTTGTATTGATTACATATTTTGACACGGAATCCGGGGTTCGTGACTCATACTATGACCCATAGGAATACCCAATGCTTGGTTATCTCATAAGTTGCTTTCTGATAAACTCTACAAATTCTTCATTGGTCTTTGTTCTTTGCATGAAGTTGATTATCGAATCTGCTACTTCTGCTGTGTTACCGCTGCTTAAGGACTTTCTCATGCTGAGTACACTTTCGTATTCCTTTGGAGTCAGAAGATCCTCTTCTCTTCTTGTTCCCGACTTATTCATATCTATAGCTGGGAATATTCTCTTCTCCGATAGTCTTCTATCCAAGTGAATTTCCATATTGCCCGTACCCTTGAATTCTTCATATATCACATCATCCATTCTACTTCCCGTATCTACCAAAGCTGTTGCCAATATGGTGAGACTGCCGCCTTCTTCAATGTTTCTAGCTGCACCGAAGAACTTCTTAGGCTTATATAATGCTCCTGGGTCCAAACCTCCGGATAGGGTTCTGCCTGTAGGTGCAATAGTGAGATTATACGCTCTTGCAAGCCTTGTTATGCTATCTAAAAGCACAACTACATCCTTTTTCTGCTCAACAAGCCTCTTGGCTCTTTCCAGAACAATCTCAGCCACTTTGCAATGGTGCTCAGGCATCTCATCAAAGGTAGAGTATATAACATCTCCCTTGATAGATCTCTTCATATCTGTAACTTCTTCCGGTCTCTCGTCTATCAAAAGCACAATCAATTCTATATCGGGATAATTTGTTGTTATGCTATTGGCGATTTTTTTCAAAAGAATTGTCTTTCCTGCTTTAGGTGGGGAAACAATCATTCCTCTTTGACCCTTTCCAATCGGTGCCAATAAATCGATCAGTCTTGTAGAAAGGTCCTTTGGGTCACATTCCATAACCAACTTTTCCTTAGGATATATGGGGGTCAAATCTTCAAAATCTGGCCTCTTAATAACCGTTTCCGGATCATCTCCGTTTACGCCCTGTACATAAAGCAATGCTTGGAATTTCTCGCCTTCCTTAGCAGCTCTCGTTATACCTGTAATTCTATCCCCTGTTCTCAGATTAAACCTTCTGATCTGCGAAGGAGAGATGTATATATCTCTGTCTCCAGATTGATAGTTATCAGACCTCAGGAAGCCAAAGCCTTCTGGATGTACTTCCAGTATGCCGTCAGCTCTTCCGCCCTTTTCCACATCCTTAAATTCCAGAAACTTCCTTTCTTCTTCGCTTAAAGCCTTATCCTCTTCTTGAGCCTTTTCTTCCTCCTCAGCGGTTTGCTTTTCTTCTGCTGCAGGCTTTGTCTCTTTAATTTCTTGGGGAATCTCAGTTTGTTTTTCTTTCGTTTCTTTTGCCTCGTATACCTCTTTTGCTTCTTTTACTTCTTCTAATGTCTTATCTTCTGCCTTAGGGATTCCTTGGGCTACTCTTGCAGCTTCTATCATGTTCAGTATTTCTTTTACAAGTTCTTCCTTCTTCAGCTTATAGTAGCTCTTAATGCCCATTGCCTTAGCCATTTCCCTAAGCTCAGTAAGATTCTTTTTCATTAATTCCTCCAATAAATCACCTCCTTTAAATGATATGACAATTATTTCTCACACTTATGCATACTTGATATATTGAGGTTTCTTAGAAAGATTATGAGTAGCCTCTACAAATCTTATGGTACCTGTCTTTGATCTCATTACTACAGAATCGGTAACTGCAACATTGTTTTCTAAGAAAAGAACTCCCTTCAACAATTCTCCGTCGGATATGCCTGTTGCAGCGAAGAATACATCGTCCCCTTTTACTAAATCGTCAAGATAAAGAACTTTGTTTATATCGCATATACCCATGGTTTTGCATCTTTCTCTTTCCTCATCAGTCATAGGATATAATCTGCCTTGGAATTCACCGCCCATGCATTTTAATGCTGCGGCTGCTATTACTCCTTCCGGTGCTCCGCCTATACCCATGAGCACATCTACACCAGTTTTTTCAAAGCAGGTGGCAATGGCTGCTGCTACGTCACCATCTCTGAATAACTTTATACGGCAACCTATCCTTCTTATTTCCTTCACCAAGTCCTCATGTCTTTCTCTATCCAGCATGGTGACAGTGACCTCTTTAATATCCTTATTTAAGGCTTTTGCTATATTTCTCAGGTTCTGCTCCACCGGTGCATTGATGTCGATTACTCCTTTGGCTTTTGGTCCTACGGCTATCTTATCCATGTACATATCCGGAGCATGAAGCAAACAGCCTCTTTCTGCAACGGCTATGACAGAAATAGCATTTGGCAAACCTTTAGCCACTGAGTTTGTTCCATCTAAAGGATCAACCGCAATATCCACCTTTACATCATCGGGACCTCTTCTTCCCAATTCTTCTCCTATGTACAGCATTGGGGCCTCATCCATTTCTCCTTCTCCGATTACCACTACGCCATCGATGTTCAGCGTATCGAACATCTTTCTCATGCCATCTACTGCTGCCTGATCAGCGGCATTTTTATCGCCTCTTCCCATCCATCGTGCACTTGCTATGGCTGCTACTTCTGTAACTCTAACAAGACCTAAAGCCAAATCTCTATCTATCAAGATTGAAACCTCCTTTAACTATTATAATCAAAAATGACATATTGAGGGAGTTTTTTTATCTCCCTCTTTTTAAACTCTCGTTCAACTTTTCCCAATCTGCTAAGAATTTATTTATACCTATATCTGTGAGAGGATGTGAAATCATCTTTTTGATTACATCGAAAGGTACTGTGCTGATATGAGCTCCTGCCAGTGCAGCTTCGGTAACATGCATTGGGTGTCTTATGCTGGCGGCTATTATTTCACAATTCATCTGATATATATGAAAAACCTTTGCAATATCCCTGATAATATCCATGCCATTTTGTCCTACATCATCAACCCTTCCGGCAAATGGGCTTACATAGGAAGCTCCTGCTCTGGCAGCCAACAGCGCCTGGTTAACCGAAAATATCAGAGTTACATTGGTTTTTATTCCCTCATTCTTAAGTATCTTTACGGCTTTTAAGCCTTCTTCACACATGGGTATCTTTATTACAATGTTTTCGTGTATCTTTGATAGTTCAATAGCCTCCGGCACCATCTCCTCGGCTTTCATGCTTATGACTTCAGCACTGATGGGACCATCTACAATTTCGGCTATTTCAGCCACAACTTGTTTAAAATCCCTTCCTTCCTTTGCAATCAGTGAAGGGTTCGTAGTTACACCAGAAATTATGCCCATTTCATTAGCTCTTCTGATCTCCTCCACATTTGCGGTATCAATGAAAAGCTTCATATAATAATTACCTCCATATATTTGAGCCATGAGTTATGAACTATGAACTATGAGCTATGATATCATAATACTTTCCCGTTTGATCAGGCTTCGGTCGCTAGTAGCTGGCAGACCAGAGCCTGACCTAACGGTAACACTCTATCACTGGCAATCCAAATCCCATAACTCACAACACGTTTACATATTACTCAATGCTTCTATTAGTTCCTGCATGTCTTTTTCCCTCTTTGCAGTTAAGTTTCTTATGGGTTCTTGACCACCTATGAAGGCTATGTCACAGAAACTTGAGGGGCAGCTTAAAATTTTAACTTTTTCCGAAGGTAGTGATTTCCATGTATAAATGAATTTATGATCCTTACCGCAAATAAGGCAAGGGATAAGCACATGGAAGGTTTTGAAATCGCGGCTTTTAACCTTCGCTGCCACCTCTCCGCATTCACACTTTATGCAAACTTGCTTCCCATTTTTCATTTGAAAAAAACTCATGTCTTCAATAATAGATTTGCCGCACTTATTGCATCTCACCGAGATGCTGATATTTGAATCAAATACCATTCCATATCCCCCCTTCCTTATTATTTCTACAATTTTTCTTTACATCCTTCTACTTTTTGGTTAATCCCAAAATTTCCCTTGCTTCATCTGGTGTAGCAACTTCTCTTCCGCATTCTTTTGCTATCCTTGCGATTCTTGCTACCAGCTGGGCATTGGATTCTGCTAATACTCCCTTGCTGTAATATATGTTGTCTTCAAAACCTACTCTCACATGTCCACCCATTACAATGGCCATAACTGCCAATGGAAGTTCATACCTTCCTATTCCTGCTACAGTCCATGTGCTGCCTTGAGGTATGCTGTTCACTAAATACATTAAATCTCTAGGCTCTCCCATGATGGCTCCTGGAACACCCATTACAAAGTCAAAATGTAGTGGAGTCTTCAAAAGTCCCTTCTTAACCAATCTTAATGCGTTGTCGATCATTCCTCTTTCGAATATCTCTATCTCGGGCTTTACACCATTCTCCAGCATGGTCTTTGCAAATTTTTCCATGTATTCCTCTGTATTCATGAATACATCAGATCCGAAGTTGCAAGTACCTGCAGTCAAGGATGCCATTTCCGGCTTCAAAAGCACAGGTTGTATTCTTTCCTCTGCAGTATGCCATACAGCACCACCGGTAGATGGCTGGAAAATTATATTGCACTTTGCTGCAATCTTTTCCTTGATTTCTCTATATACTTCCTTATCCTGGGTAGGTGTACCGTCTGATTTTCTCGCATGAACATGAACCATAGCTGCTCCTGCTTTATATGCCTCATAAGCAGCTTCTGCTATTTCATCCGGCGTGATGGGCAGATTTGGCTGTTGTTCTCTGGTAACCTCTGCCCCGGTTAAGGCAGCTGTTATTATAAGTTTATCCATTTTTTGTACCTCCTATAATAATTACATATTCTCAGTCCAGAAAAAATATATCCATCTGAACATTAGATAATGTTATTTCCTTTGTTTGTCCTTTGGCACAACACAAGTTCCGCTGGCCCTGCAGACAACTATAGGGGTCTCTAAAACTTCTGCAGCTGAATCATTTATATCTGGTCTTGACTGAATAACCTTTCTGGCTTCAAACTTCATTTTCCTTGAAGTATTGCCTACTTTTTCAATATATCCCTCTGCTTCTATGTAATCACCGGCATATACAGGAGCTAAGAACTCTACACTGTCATAGGCACAGAAAAGACCTTCATCTCCATCATTTCTAATCAATAGCTCTGTAGCCACGTCTCCAAAAAGTCCCAGCATTCTTGCACCATCTACAAGATTTCCGCCGTAATGGGCATCATGGGCGCTCATCCTTAATCTGATAATAGCTTTTTCCATTTGATTACCTCCTAAAAGTATATATTATACATAAGTCTGTATTTAAACATATATCTCAATAGATTTTACATCTATATGAGCCATATATATATTCAATAAATTTTTCATTTATCCTTTATTTTTATGGTATTTTCCATAATAAAAATACTTTACAGTATTCTGATTAATATCCCAGCATACTCTTTATCCCAGCCATCAACATCTTTGCCTTATCCTCCGCTGCTTTCAGCGAAAGATCTGAAACTCCAATATAAATCTTAAGTTTAGGCTCTGTACCTGAAGGTCTCATGGCAAACCAATCATTGCCTTCAAGTACAAAATACAGTACATTATCTTTGGGGAGTTTTACAGGTCCTTCATAAGTCAGGTAATCTCTCATTTCACAAACCTTCATACCTGCTATGGATTTTGGAGGGTTATTCCTCATGACATCCATCATATTGGTTATGGCCATGGCTCCTTCCTTACCTTTTAACACAATTGACAAAAGCTCCTCTCTATGATAGCCATATTCTTCATAAAGCTTCATCAAAGCATCATAAAGGGTCATGCCCTGCTTTTTATAGAAGGCTGCCATTTCAGATATGAGCATGGAAGCTATAACTGCATCCTTATCTCTTACAAAGTTCCCAGTAAGATATCCATAGCTTTCCTCATAACCAAACACAAAACTTCTTCCGCCCTTGTCCCCTAGTTCCTTTATCTGCTGGGCTATATACTTGAATCCTGTCAAGGTGGATATGGTTTCTATGCCATAACTGGAAGCAATCTTCTCCGTCATTCTTCCCGTTACTATGGTATCTACGAAAAAGCTGTCCTTCTTCAACATACCTTTTTTCTTAAGAGAACTGAAAATATAATGGGCCAATAAAACCCCTGTCTGGTTGCCGGAAAGTTTATAGTATTCATCTTCTGCTTTTTTTACCATTACACCTACCCTGTCACAATCCGGATCCGTTGCCAAAATCAAATCAGCATCTACCTTTTTTGCCAACTTCAATGCAAGGTTGAAGCTTTCTTCCTCCTCAGGGTTGGGATATTCCACTGTAGGGAAGGATCCATCAGGCTTCTCCTGCTCCGGTACCACATGTACATTCTCAAATCCCATCTCTTTCAATACTCTTCTTACAGGCATATTTCCTGAACCATGGAGAGGAGTATACACTATTGCAATATCCTTGACTTCTTTTATTACTTCTGGATTCAGGCTCAATGATTTCACTTTGTCAAAATACTTCCTGTCTAGCTCTTCCCCTATCATATGAAAATTATGAAAATCCTCCAATGAACAACCATCAAGGCATTGTATCCCTGAAAAATCAGATATGCTGTTGATTTCATCCATAAGCTCCTCTGCTACCGGTGATACAATCTGCCCTCCATCTTTCCAATAAACCTTGTATCCATTGTATTCGGGAGGATTATGGCTGGCAGTTATTACTATGCCTGCCGTGGATTTTGTCTCTCTAACCGCAAAGGACAGCTCCGGCGTTGGCCTTAAATCTTCGAAAAGATATACCTTTATCCCGCTGGACAACAGTACTGCTGCGGCTTCTCTGGCAAACTCCCTTGAAAAATGTCTGGAATCATGAGCTATTACCACCGATGGCTCATTTTCCTCCTGTTTCAATATATAATTGGCAAGACCCTTGGTAGCTTTTGCAACAGTATACTTGTTCATCCTGTTGGTACCTGCTCCTATTATTCCTCTAAGACCTCCTGTACCGAAGTGCAAATCTTTATAAAAACGATCTTCTATTTCCTTTTCATCATTTATGATATCCCTTAACTCTTTTTTGGTAGCTTCATCAAAATATTCTCCATTCAGCCATTCCTCATATCTCCTCCTATAATCCATAGATATCCCTCCTGAATTTCTATCGTCTTAATATCACGTTTTCTGAATAGCCAATGTGAACCGTTTCTTAATATATATAGTATACTTTTTTAAAGGAAAATAAAACCTCTGCAGTATTAACTACAGAGGTTTCAATTTTATATGGATTTTACTGATTGATTATCACTATCTGGGCTGTTATAGCTTCCAAATCCTCTGTTCCTATAAGGTTGATTATTTGCCCCGGAGACAATGCATTTGCTGTAAGGGTGTTTAAAGACAAATCTGTTACTTTTACATTATGGATGTATACCTTTTTCTCTTTGCTTATTCCTTCCTTATCATTCACATACACATACATAATGCCGTTTAGCCCATCTATTTCCTTAATGATTGCTGTCGTATTCACAGGCATTGATACATCTATGGTAGAAATTCTATCTATGACTCCCGATAGAGCCCTTATTTCGACATATTGTCCAGGCCTCAATGAATACACATCAGAAAGCTGACCATCGATGATAATATTTTCCCTCATCAAATCTTCAGGTATGGTATATTCCACCATTTCCTTGTTTTCATTTTCAAGCAGTATTTTAGGTTGAGAACCTCTCTTATATGTAATGGTATCTATAATCCCCCTGTCAGTCTTCTCAACTCCTGTATTATTGTCATCAGATATGGTGTTGTCAGTAGGTGCGACGCCAGCCTGTCCGTTGTTGCCAGTCACTGAAGGGGTTTCATTTATGGCTGTGCCTGTATTCTGATTATCAATATTCTCTTCAGATGAACCGGAAGTATCTGTGCTTACATTTGTTTTCACATATTCATTGCTTGCAATATCAATCATTTTTGCAAACATGGCACGGGTTGCCGGATTGCTAGGATTAAATTTTCCCTCTTGATCACCTTTGCTATCTATGGCACCTATCTTGATCATGTATGCAACATATTTATGATACAAAGATGGAATTTGAAGAGCATCCTTGTAAATAAGAACCGGCAAATTTTTTGAGTTTTCGTCATTAACTCCCAAAGCTCTTCCTAAATATATGCATATATCCAGTTTAGTCGCATTAGGCGTGGCGCTCATTTGACTTAAGTCAAACTCACTCTGAAGCAACTGCTTTTCAAGGGCATAAGCCACTTCTTTTCTATAATCCGATGGTACATTATATTTATCTAATACGCTCTTATGCTTTGCTACGATACTATCTAAATCCATGATATCTGTGCCCATCATTTTGGCAACAGACTTTATAGCGGAATACTTGGTAACTACCACATCAGGACTGAAGCTGTCCTTTGCAAGTCCTGTCATCAATCCTTTATCATAAACACTTATAATATGGGTTTTTGCCCAGTTATTTTCGATATCTTTAAAAGGAGTATCCGCATATGCCATTGATACAGTGCTTAAAAAAATCGTTGCTGCTGTTAATACTGCTGCCATCTTCTTGTACATGAAAATAATCCCTCCTATGTTTTTTTGGTTGCGGTTTTCGAGTTTCAAGTTACAAATTTCGTGTATAACTAATTCTTCCTCCTACTGCGTTGCTTTTTTTGATATTCCTATACCGTCCTTCCACAAAGACAAATGTTTAGCCTTGATTCTGGCTTCTGTCCACTGGCCTCAGTTATTCCAGGTACCCTTCAATGACTTAGCATAGGCCCCATACCCAGTTCAAAAATAGAGACCAAAGACTAACGACCAGTAGCCAGTGACCACCCCCATAGGAATACCCTATAGCATCATAACTCATAGTTCATAGCTCAACTATATATTTATTCTCCCTCACCTTCCACTTTTCCTTCTTTCTTTTCCAATAACTACAACTTTTACATTTTTGTTTCGTCAAAATTAAAGAGTTGCCCCAAGGCTGGTTTACATATATACTAAATGATAGAAAGTTATATAGTTTTTGACGATGTTTCCAGGAGAAAAGTTCTTAAATTCGACAATGGAGGAGGAAAAAGATGAAAAAATTAAAATTGACAGCGCTATTGATGGCAATAGTACTTTTTTCAGGAAGCATACTATCCATCAATAGCTACGCAGACACCATAAGCAAAGAAGCAAAAGCCTGTGAAGCGTTAGGCATATTAATTGGCTCTGATGCTGATTCAGGTGTTACCTCTGAATATCTGTCCACAACTCCCTCTAGGCTTACATCCCTCATAATATTTTTGAGGATCAAAGGTTTAGAAGGAGAAGCTCTAACCTACAATAGCGAAAATAACTTCGCAGATGCTAATGATCTAAAGTGGGTAGTAGGAAGAAACTACCTTGCCTATGCAAAGGACAACCCTGATCTTGGCTGGATTGGCAACTCTGAAGGAAAATTTTTGCCCAATAAAGAAATCGATGCCAAAGCCTTTTATAAAGTCATGCTGGAAACCCTAGGCTATAAGCAGGATTTGGATTTTACATATGATGATACATTGAAATTTGCTGAAAGCATAAAATTAATATCAAGCGCTTCCAGCATGAGCAAAATGACAAGCTTTACAGTAGATGATGTGGCGAAAGCCATATACAGCACCCTTAACACAAAACCAAAGGGCGAAACAAAAAGGCTTATTACTCTTATGGTAGAAAAGGGCATATTAGACGAAAAGAAGGTTGTAGCCGCAGGTTTTGAAATCGACATAACACCTGTTAAGGTAGTATCCTTTGATAGAATATCCAACAATAGGCTTGTACTTGAGCTGGATCAGGAAATTCCTATCACTACCGATGACATAAGCATACATTCTGAAAATGGAAATAAAGAAGTAAATGTGACAGATGTAGCTATGATCAACAACAAGGCTTATATAACCACTGCCGATGTAACTCCCTTTGCTGCCTATGAGCTGTCTATAAACATGAATACTCCTGTAAACGGCATGGCAATCAAAAATTACAATGTGAAATATGTATCTCTTCCTAAAGATACAGAAAGACCTAAAGCTACAGTAGAAATCGTAAGCAACAATATTATAAAAATAATATTTAATGAAGAAGTTCAAAAATCTTATGCAGAAGATGTAAGCAACTATTTAATAGAAAATGATCTTCCTGTATATAGTGCAGAACTAGACTCTTCGGGCAAAATTGTTACTCTAACCACTGCACCTCAAAAAGAGGGTTATAGATATTGGCTTTCTGTCAGCAATATAAAAGACATATCAGGAAACACCATGGAACCAATAACTGGAAAAGATTTCAGAGGTATGCCTAAAGACATGACAAAACCATATGTTCTCCAGGCAAAATCTGAAAGCATCAGCAGTGTTCTGGTAAAATTCAGTGAACCTTTGAACAAAATAACTGCCGAAAGAGTAGAAAACTATATAGTTGAAGGAAATGCCATAAGCATCATACAAGCCATACTGGATGAAGAAAGTAATACAGTTACATTGATTACATCAGAGCAGACTCCAGGTGCAGCATACAGAATGACAATTAGGAATATAGCAGACTTGGCAGGCAATGCTATGTATGATGTGACAACAAGCTTTACGGGAGCCGGCTCTGGCTCATCACGCTCAACAATATCAGTGGTAACAATATCAAGCAACGAATTAGAAGTTAAATTTGACAGGAAACTTGATAAGACCTCCGCAGAAAACGTCGAAAACTATTTGATAGATAATGATATAAAAGTGACACGTGCTATATTAGATGGAAGTGGAAAAATAGTAACTCTTATTACAGAAGATCAAACCGTTGGTAAAAAATACAGATTAGAAATCAACAATATCCAAGATGCATATGGCAACAACATGGATTATTTCACAACCTATTTCAGTGGAAAAGCAAAGGATACGACTCCATTGACCTACAAAGTAAAAAGCGGTAAAAATTCTATAATTATAACCTTCAATAAAAGAGTTAATAAAGAAACCGCTGAAGATGTATTCAATTATGAACTCGATAGCAGTCTTGGATATGCAGCTAAAGCCACCTTGGATATGGATAACACAGGAAAGACAGTAACACTTTTGACCAAACCTCAGGAAAGTGGCAAAGTATACAGCATAAAGGTAAATAATGTTACTGACCTATCAGGTCAAGCCATAGGAACAGAAGATAAGGTTGCCAAAAAATACTTCATCGGCTATGGCGGATCAGACCCAGGAAACCTGAATCTCCAAGCCATGAACGCCTTGGACATGAGCACCATAGACATATTCTTCGATAATGAACTGACTGATGAAGAACTGAAAAATCTTGAAATATCAATATTGACTGAAGACGGCAAAAACTACGATAGACCAAAAGGATTAGAATATCAGAAGTATTTCTCTGCAGATAAATCTACAGTAAGAGTCCAATTCAAGACTGATGATTCTAACAATCCTGAATTATTTAAAGCCGGCAGAATATATGAAGTAAGAGTATCAAACTTAGACAGGCTTAATGAAAACGGTGAAGCTAATATTAAGGCTTTTGCCGGAACAAACCAGAAAAATGAAGCTCCATATATAACAAATGCCTACGCTGTAAACAGCACAGCTGTAGAAGTAACTTTCTCTGAGCCGGTAAGAGGTATAAGTCCGTCCCAGTTCAACATCAACGGAATAAGAATAACAGATACATCTGTAAAAACTGATGAAATAACTACATCCGCTACCTTATACTTAAACTCCAGTACTCCTTTAAAGGATGATACCGATTATAAGATATCCGTAAAAAGTGGCATCAAAGATGCGGCAGGTTACAACTCCATAGTGACTTCAGGAAGTTATTCATATGTAGAATTTGAAGGTACCTCTACAAAGAATCAGGCTCCGCAGCTTGAAGATGTTATAGCAATAGATAAGTACACAGTAATGGTGACCTTTACTGAACCAGTTAAACTTCCATCAGCATCATCCGGATTCACCATTAAAAGAACAACCAGTGGAGGACCATCAATAGTTGTATCAGGAGTTGTGCTTTCTGATGACAAGAAAACTGCTACAGTTTATCTGAACTCAGCCAATGGAGCCTTGACCTCAGATTATGACTATACTATGACTCTAAGTTCAAATATTACGGACCTGCAAGGCTTGGCCCTTGACTCAGACAGCCGTAAAATCGAATTCACCGGAAGCGATGTAGAACTGTCACCTTTTGAAATAATGGCTCAATCCATAAGCTATGACAACAAGGTAATAACATTGATAGCTAACAAGCCATTTAAGAATACCAATATCAACATGAACTGTTTCGAAATATCCGGAGCCTATTACACAAAGAGTTCTTCTGACTCCATTGAAGTATACGACAGAACCATCAAGATTAACTTAAGAAATGCTTTAAGAAAAGATGATGTAGTCAAAATCAAACTGACCAGTGCAGGCAAATCATCTATAAAGGATATGAACAATCAAAGCTTGGACATGGATGAAATCGAACTGGTTACCAATAAGTAAGAAAGACTTTTATGAAAAATAAAAAGAAATTTATATTTCCGACATTATGAAAATAAAAGCGCAGTCACCTGCGCTTTTATTTCTATCTCATAAGTTATTTAGCAGTTCTTTTAACAGCAAGCTGAACGATATTCAATTCTCCTTTAAGCTCATCCATTATTTCCTTATGTTGCCTTTCATTTATTTCTGCATGAGCCTCAATGGCTTCAAAAGCTTCTGACAGCTTATCATCCATAACCTCAAGCTTCATCTCTATTCTATCCAATCTTCCCTCGGTACCTTTCTTGAAGCTCATCATATCAGTTTTGAAATCTGTCATATCATCTTTGAAGCTCATCATATCAGCCCTGAAATCTGTCATATCATCCTTGAAACCCAACATATC
>NZ_FQZS01000004.1:0-243130 GCF_900142105.1 Lutispora thermophila DSM 19022 | reverse complement strand
TGAAATCTGTCATATCATCCTTGAAACCCAACATATCTTCCTTGAAGCTTAGCATATCAGCCTTGAAATCTTTAAACTCATTGTAAAAATCCTGAAATAACTTTAATAATTTCTCCTCCACGAAGCTCACCTCTTGACCATAATATAGCAAAACACTATTTATAAAGCAATAAAAAACTGTTCCTTTTTGTTTTCCTCCTATTTTCATAAACTATTTTTTGAAAAAATGCTCATTAAAAAGTTCATCTTTTAGTTAAAGCAAAAAATCTATTTCAGCCTTTGGAACACCTTATACACAAAAGTTTGTTTACATAATATTATTTACATAATCTTGCCTCGTTTTCACTATTACCCCATTACAGCCGTGTTACAATCTATTACAGTTCAATTACACAGGAAGGAAATCTGCTTTCCGTGTAGAATTATGTTAACTGTCCTAAAAGACAAAATAAAAAACCACATGAGGAGGAAAAATTAACATGAGTAAGAAAATCATCGCCCTTGTTCTTGCAATTGCTATGGCATTCTCTACGCTAACAGTAGCATTTGCAGATCAGGCAGTAAGTGCGGAAGTTCAAGCTCTTGCCGCAGTTGGCATGCTTGAAGGTGACGGCAATGGCGTGACTGTTGAATACACACAAAAGCAAATGGACAGGTTCACAGCCGCTATATCAATCTTAAAGTTAAAAGGTCTTTATGAGGATGCATTAGCATTCAATGGCGAAGCAAACTTCGCAGATGCAAAAGATGTTAAATGGGAAGCTGGTAAGAATGTTCTTGCCTACATCAAAGCAAATCCTCAAATAGGATTCGCAGGTGACCCAACAACAGGAAAATTCAATCCTTATGCAAACATCGACGAGCAATCCTACATCAAAGTATTGCTTGAAACATTAGGTTACAAGCAGACTACTGCTGAAATAGCAGGAGATTTCGCTTGGGAAGAAACAATTGAATTTGCAGCAACAATTGGATTAAATGCAACAAAAGCAAATCCTTTCACAATTGATGCTCTTTCAAAATTAACTGTATCAGCTTTCAAGGCTGAAATGAAAGATGGCAAGTTGCTTATCGAAGCTCTTATCGAAGCTGGTAGAGTTGACAGAGAAGTAGCAGCTGCACATGGTCTTGTTTCAGAGTTAGAAGTTGCAGTAAAATCTGCAAAAGCTCTTGGTAACAGTGTAGTTGAAGTAACATTTGACGGTGCTGTAAATGCAGCAGCTGAAGATAAATCTCTCTACACTATCGAAGGCTTAACTGTTAAAGAAGCAATAGTTGCCGGTGAAAATGTAGTAAGACTTACAACAGATGCTATGACAGCTGGTAAGGTTTACACATTAACAGTTGGTGAAGTAAAAGTTAACTTCGCCGGATTGGCAAAAGTAACTGGAACTCCTTCCTTAACAAAAGTTGAAGGAACAGATACTGAAAGAGTTGAATTAACATTTGACAAAGTTCTTGATTTTGTAACAGCTACAAATGTTGCAAACTACGAAATAGCTGGTGTTAAAATTGTTAAAGCTGAAGTTGATAAAGACATAGTAACTCTTGTTACAGAGGGTCTTGCAGCTCAGAAAACATACACAATTAAAGTTTCAAACATTGCATCAGTTGACGGTGCTGTTTTGAAATCAGCTAGCAAATCATTCTTCTCAAAAATTGACAAAGTAGCTCCAAAGCTTGAAGGTGTTGCCGCAAAAACATTCACAAGACTTGAAGCTACATTCAGCGAATTGCTATCAAAAGAATCTGCTATTGATTTAGCTAACTACACAATCAAAGCAGGTTCAAACGGAGAATTAGGAATACTTTCAATAAGAGACATCACAGAAAGCGATGCTACAAAGACTACAGTTGAAATCACAACTGCAGCTCAGAAAACCGGTGTAAGATATGAATTAATTGTAAAAAATGTAGCTGACAGAGCAGTAGTACCTAACGTAATGGTTAAAGAAGGCAAAGCTACATTCTCAGGTAAAGCTGAAGACAAAACTGCTCCAACATTTGCAGGTTTCGAATTCATCTCAAAGAATCTTGTAAAAGTTGACTTTACAGAACAAGGCTACAGCAGACTTGACGAATCAACTGCATTAGATGCAAACAATTACTCCTTCAACAACGATGTAACAATCGAAAAAGTTGAAAAATTACCTGGAGACAAAGAAGATTTCAGATCTGTTTTAATTACAGTTTCTGACCTTGACGCCAAGACTTACAAGTTAACAGTTTCCGGTATCAAAGATGAATACGGCAATGAAATAAAGGAAACTGGAAAAGCAAAAACATTCAGTCCTAAGAATGTTGTAGCAGCTCAGGTTGAAAAAGTTTGGGCTAGCGATGTAAACGAAATTAAAGTTCTATTCACAAAGGATATGAACAAGGAAGTTCTTCAAGACATTACTAAATACAGCATCGATGGAAACATAGGCGCACCAGTTGAAGCCAAATACTCCATCAGCGCTAAGACATTGACTTTAAAAACTGGCTCTGACTTAACAGCCGGCAAGACATATAAGATTACTATAACTGGTTTGAAAGACTTAGCTGGATTTGAAGTAAATGCAAAGCCAACATTTGTTGGAGTATCAAAAGCTAACGATATAGAAGCTCCAGTAGTTGAAAGCATCGAAGCTTTGAACAACAAAGTTGTTAAAGTAGTATTCAGCGAACCAATGCAAGTTCCTGCCAACATAACTGATTTAAAATTAACAGTTGAAACCGGCAAAACAATGAGTGCAAAGGTTGCTTACAACGACAACACAACATTCGAATTCTCCTTTGATGATTCAAAGGTATTAGAAGACAAGGAATACAAAGATACGCTGGCATTCGTCGGAACATACAAAGACGTTGCAGGCAATGTATTAGACACAACAAGTGAAAACAGCTTAATGGAATTCTACGGAGACAGCTATGCTCCAGACAAGATAACTCTTGACTCATTTGAGCAGACTTCCGTAAAATCCTTCAAGCTAATATTCAGCGACAGAGTTAAATTAAGTACAGTAAGCGCTACTGGCTTAACAGCTAGCTATGCTAAAGTAGACGGCAAGGAAGTTAAGAATGAAGTGATTCTTACAAGCGCATCTGCATTGAAACTTGGCAAAGAATTCAAAGTTGATTTATCAAAAGTAGAAAGCATACACGGCATAGGCGTTGAATATGGTGATGATAAGGATCTTGTATTAGTTGCAGATCTTGAAGATGAAGAAGTACCATATATCGAAAAAGTTGAAGCAACATACAGAGATGAAATTAAAGTAACTTACAACGAAGACCTGGCTTACGCCGGAAAATATGAGATAACTTACTATGACAACAATGGTAAGGAGCAAAAGATAACAACAAGCAAAGTAGTATTTGAGGATAATATTGTAACAATTACTCCTTCAAGAATTCTTGAAAATGGAGTAGTATACACTCTCAAAGTTGTTGCAGGCGTAAAAGACCTTGCTGGAAATGAAGGCGAAAAGGATGTTGAATACTCCTTCGACGGTACAAATGCTGTTAGAGTAGGCAACTATGTAACAGTAAATATAGTAAATGGTACAAAGATAGAAGTTATTCCTTACAAAGCCTTAGAAGATGGCAGCTACGATATAACAATAGTTTACGGTGACAATGTTGAATTATACAAAGGCTCAGTTACAGTAAACGATACTAACAACAACAAGTCAAAAGTTGTAATAACCTTAGCGGATGACGAAGCTTTATTGGCTGATACAACTTACACATTAACATTCGGTGATTACACATGCAAATTCAACGGTATAGTTGAAGATGATATCACAGTAACTGTTAATGGAGATAATATAGAAGTATCTTACAATGGAATGAAAGCCAAAGACTTGATTACAGTAGTTGGAGTAAGCACTGACTATGAAGTAAAAGCTACTGATGTTGAAAATGGCTATGCACAATTCACAAAACCATCTGCAAAAGCAAATATATACATTGTAAGAGACAATGTAGTATTGTACTTCGTAACTTTCGATCCTGCTGAATAATGTAAGCATTAAAAACCGATGGGATAAACCCATCGGTTTTTTTTATTTAATTATTTTTAATCGTTTCTGACAACCCATTCAATAAAGTACATATCCTGTAAAGAACTACTGCCGCTTCAGCCCTCGTCACATATCCCTTGGGATTGACGTTTTTACCATCACCTTGTATGAATCCCAACTCCACCATTAGAGCTACCGCTTCTCGAGCATAACCAGATATCTGGTCCTTATCTTCAAACTGATCCAAATATGTCAAATCAGCCATTTTGTCCTCCAGCTTCCCTGAGATTCTTAAGGCTCTCTCTATTAGAACCATCATGTCCTGACGAGTGATGAAGGAATAAGGATCAAGCCTGTCATCTCCTACTCCTTTTGCAATGCCTAAAGCCCTGGCAATTTTTATATCTTCATAATATGGATCTGTTACACTAACATCAATAAAGCTTCCATGGGCTTCTGCAGTGAGTCCTAAAGCTCTTATCAAAGCACCTATGAAATCCCCACGGGTAATGTTGGCTTCCGGAGAAAAAGTCTCATCAGCGGTTTCTAATAATATTCCCTTAGCAGCTACTGCCTCTATGGCTTCCTTTGCCCAATAGAATTTTTCAATATCGCTAAAGGCCTTCTTATGTGGTTCTGTCTTCTCTATAAGTTTTGCAACATCGTCAACCTTTCCTCTTGAATAACTTCCTCCTCTGGAACCGCCGCCACTGCCACCGTTGTTTCCTCCATTGCCTCCTGAGCCTCCTCCACTGCCGCCTCCTTCATTGTCTTCATAACTTACGGAAAAATCTCTTTGTACTTTTCCATGAGTAAATCCAACTATCAGTTTATAACTGCCTTTCTCAAGGTTTATGGTGACAGAGAATTGGCCTGACTCATTGGTTTTCAGCTGATCTATATATACTCTTTTCCCATCATCATTCCTGATTACTTGTATGGTTATATCAGCAAAATCATCATTAGTCGCACCTTGGACGGTTACTAAATGTTTTTTTATAATAATACCTATATTATCTCTATTTTCAGCAAATACAACCATGACATCTGAAAACAACATGAGGGTTATGAGGATGATAGACAACAGCTTATAAAAGTTGTTCTTCATAATTTTCAACCCCTTCCAATTATTCAACAGGCACTACCAAAGCATCTGACAAGGGCTGAGGATTATCCCAGCTATCCCATACAAAGGCTTTGACAATATATTTGCCTGTCTTTGGTATGCTTAGAGAAGCAGATAACATTTTCTGTACACCTGCTGCTACAGTTTCTGAGCTGGCTGCATAACTTACCATTGTCTTGGCATTTAAATCATACAATGCAATTATCAACAAAGCTCTCTTCTGAGTATCAGTGTTGTTGGTGATAGCCACTGTCACATTTGCATCTCCACCCAACTTGAAGCTTGGAGGAACATTTTCAAGAACTATATCAAAGCTTCCAGGTGTCTCCGAAGGCAATGACATGAATATTGCATTTGCCAACATTCTGAAGAAATGTTTAGGCTGCCCCTTGTTTGCCATGTTAAAGGCAAAGAGTGTTATGGGCGTATTATTGTATTCACCCTGGACAACCAGAGGTGCACCTTTTACTTCCTCATTTTTTGGCCACCAACCTGCCTTGAAATAATCGTCATCGGTGGTAACTCTTGCAAGAACCTTTACATCATCAGGTACAACAGTGAAATATAACCCACTGCCATAAGGATTCAATATATACTCTTCTTCCTCATAATTAGAGTTAATTATACTATCCTTTGCAACTTCTGACTTCAGAAGCCCTTCGTAACCGGTACTTCTGCCGTCAACTGCCAAAATGCCGTTGGCTCTAACAAACCTTATGGGACTGATTCCTATACCTACATATGGTATACCTTTATCAATATAACTCTTAACATTAGTGGAGCCTGTAGCCAGTATTACATTGCTGTTTGAAAGTGATGTAGAATAATCAAAGCCCAGCTCTCTTAACACAAACTCTACGTTTCCGCTGCCTACAAGACCTATCTGGGGCTTTGAAATATCCTTAACAAGGCTTCCCCCATCATAGGGCAGCACTTCAAGATAATACTTCCCCTTTATCATAGACAGTGCTTTTTTGCTTATTACAAAATCTCCAGCCTCATAACCTTCTCCGGAGGATAAGATCATGCTGACCTTCTGTTTTTTTCTCAAAAGCTCATTTATTCCTCTTATGGCATCATTGGTATTGTTCTTTATGATATAGTAATCGGAATCAGTTGGAATCACTGTTTCTGGTATTGATACCCCTGATATCCTCTTGGTTTTTCCTTTGAATACTCCTTCTTCTCTAATGACATATCTGTCAAATCCCCATACATCATGGAAATTCATAACCGTCTCTGCATACATGTCGTCAAAGGTTGATATATCAAAACCATCGGAGAGTATGGCATTGGCATATCCTCTTATGGCTTGATGCATATCGACTACATAACTACCTTTTGGATATGTCCTATCACCTATGGTTACATCCTCTGTCGAAACATCCACCAGTATACCGTTCCTCAGTAGATAATCTGCAACCAAATGGGCTTCCAACACATTCTTCTGCGTTGAAACATCAACAGGAATCACATAGTATTCTGGGAAGAAATTATCATAGTCTCCCCTAGGCCTTCCTACTATATTTCCATTACCATCTACAAACTCCTTATCCACCAGGTCTTTTGCATCGATGTTTTCTACTCCTCTCCTGAATATCTCCAATTGATTATTGTATAGTTCATCCTTATTATCCAATGCAAATTTTGCAGCTGCTAAACCACAAGCTATAAGAGCATCATAGGAATGTTCATTTATATCCGGAATTTCAATAGTATGACCTAATGATCCATGATGCATTGCATACATTGGAGTATATACAGGAGAGCCATCATCCCAACCGCTGGAATAATCCTCTCTAGGTACTATGAAGCTCCCGTACCTGGTGCTTCCTATGCCTGCTCTACCCATGACATAAGCCTGTTCCAACATGCTGTGCACCAGCAAATCATATTCGTAGTTAGGATCATGCGGTGGAGTAGTAGGCTCAATGAGAAACTCCTTCACATGACCGTGGAAATCCAGGAAAGTCAAGGGCTTCCATTCTACTATTGCCTTGATTGTATTCACAGCTTCAGGTTGAGTTTGGAAGGAGCAATCTCTGTTGAGGTCAAAACCGTTAACATTGGTACGAGTATTGTAGTATCTACCGTCAGGATTTACTGTAAAATTAAACAGGAATATGAAATTGTCCAATAACTCTGAAACTTTTAATGTTACAGTATTCTTTGTGCTTGGAATTTCCTCCTTGCCTTCATTGATCTCGATGTCTTCATACTCTACCTCTTTTCTGGTAGCCAACATTTCCAATAATCCCAACACAGCATCAGTTCCCGGCGCCTCATCGGGGTGAATATTATTGAACCATATAGGGATTTTATAATCCGACAACTCTTTTTCACTTATCCTTCTCTGAAGCTCTGCCGGATCTTCTAAGGCCATAGGCAATATTTCATTCAAATACTTTTCTACTGCGGCTTTACTCTCAGCCAAAATCACAAAATGACAATCCCGTCCCTCTATGCTTTTTCCTAAAGATTTATACTCTATATATCTTTCACCTACTGCCTTGCTTATGATTTTATCTATGGCAGGTTTTAATTCATCCCATGTGTGATAGCTGTCATAGGCATTTAACTTTATAGGTGATGATATGGAAACATCTTTATCACCATCTGTTACTGTCAGATCATAAGTGCCCAGCAGCCTCGGATAATAGGTTCTAGGGTAAGGCCTTCTATCCAGGGTATCTACAGGAATCCAATTATCACCATCAAATGTGCCAAAAGGCAACTCGAATTTGATTGTCGCCTTTACCGTTGAACCATCGAGATATGGTTCTGCCTCAAATTTTATAAAAGATTCATCTGTCAAGGAACCATATAAATAATCTATCTTCTTCCACTCTTCAAAGTCTATTCCTCCAAAGGTCCATTGAAGTTCATCCAAATCCGGCAGATATCCAAAGTCCACTGCCACATCAAATACCCTTTCTTCTGTCATGGAAGCCAGATTGCCGCTTAATTTCATACCCTGATACAAAGGTTCATCTATATATAGCAGAAGATTTGTAAGCACAGTGACAAAGGTATGAAGCCTATCCATTACCCTTCCATGAAATTCCTTTTCTATGAAGTCAAGATTATCTTTTCTTGAATGCATTATGGCTCCATGCTTTACAGTCTGAGTATACCCGTCCTTTTCACCTATTTCCCAATTGGTGGCTTCAAAATATGCATAGGGTATACCTGCCAACCTGAAATATACATGATCGCTCCAATCCCCAGTGGTCCCTTCAGGATAATCAGAATTAAGACCTGGATTGGTTTTAAGATCCAACCCCAGATTCTTAGCCAGGGCAAGAGCCTTATCCCTCACCCAGCCACCGTCCGGGTCATCTGCATATCCTCCATATACATAGGCAAAATCTCCGCCTATACAGGAATCTATATTAATCATAGCTATAGTATTTTCAATTTCTTCTTCGGTCATATTCTCAACATAATGCTTGGAACCTCTAAACCGTATTTCTTCTGCAGCAAAAGCTATGAACTTTATTGTGTAAGGTGTATCCATATTGGCCAATATCTCTGCAGCTTCCAACATGATGCCTACACCGGAAGCATTGTCATCGGCGCCTGTTCCTGCAGTCACAGAATCATAATGTGCTCCTACTATTACCACTTTGTCGGAAGAACCGGGCTTTGTTGCTATAACATTGTAATGGTTGATTACCATAGGAGCATCTTTATAGACTGCTTCCGCTACGGTTTTCTCATTTTCAGCTTCTTTGGTGGTTTTTGCTTCATCCTTTTCTACAGTTACCTCTTCAGCTGTTTCTTCAATCTTTGACCCCTCTTCTGCCGTTAAATCTTCATTCCCATGTTCCTCTACAACACCTACCATCTTTTCTTCCTCATTTTTGCCTGCCTCTTCCACTGTACCTTCTTCCAATGCCCCATCCACTGCTGATTCTTCAGCATCAACTGCATCTTCTTCCGTAGCAACCGCTTCCACCGTCGATGGACCAATACTCCTCTGAAACTCCTGTATCTCTACAGAATATCCAATATCTTCAAATACTTTCTTTATGTAATCTCTTGCTTCATATTCCTTCTCAGTGCCTGTAGGTCTTGCACCTATTACCTTTGACAGGTATTCTACATGCTCGTAGGCCCTTTCACCATACTCACGAGACTTGAAAGCTCCTGTAGCAGCCTTCAATGTCATCATTTGCTGTTCATCATCTTCGTCTTCTGTTATTGCTTTTTCACTTTTAACAGCCCCATAGGGGTTTTCTTCTATTTCCCTAACCCCTATCATATCCTCAGGCGTCAAATCTCCTTCCCTATCTCTTATGACCTCTGTGGAACCACCATATCCATGGCCTCCCCTTCCGTTCTCCGGCAAATAGCCTTTAATATCCGGTGCGGCAAACACAGGAGAAAATACCATAGACAGTATCATCACCACTACCAATATCAAAGACAATGGCTTTTTCAACATAAAATACCCCCTCTAATTTATTAAACAAACCTATGCTTGTTTAATAAATTAAATGCCCGTTAGTCCACATTTATGCATAAAATGTATCAATACCGGCCGTAAACTTTCGTCAAAAAAATAACGGCTTTAAAAGCCGTTACTGAAATATTGAATCAGGCAAAATACGCCAATGTCCAAAATCCTTTTCCAAAACTATACCTATTTTTTCTCTCTTGTCGTTTGATATAATCTCCACATCCGCACAGGCACTTCTCCAATCCGGCGATATGACTATGTTCCCGATGCTGTCCAATAAGCCAATATCCTGCTTATATCTATCATTTATCCGGAAGTAATTAAGAGGAACCCTCCTCTGAAAATCAGTGGTAAGACATGCATACATACCAATCAAGTCTCCCATCTCATAGGCCCGGAAGAAATCTCTGATGACCGCCTCAATGCTCTCCTTCAAAATCATAAACCCCCTTTAGCATATCACTCTACCAATACTATGATAAAGCCGTCCAGTTTTATTTCCTCACCGGGTTTTATTTTCAAGCTAAATGTAAAGTTCTTTGCATCCTTAGGTATATCAAAATCCATGCTTACCTGCTTCCACTTGTACTGGAGATCAAAACCGCTGAATGGGTAATTGATATTGCCTACTCTCACATTGACAGTCATGTTTTCCTTAGCGGTTATCTTCCTTGCCCAGAATCTTATGCTTACTTTCTTACCTCTCAAATCCTTATCGGTAAGTAAGGTACTCAGATTGGCTCTAATGCCCGCATCCTTATCCAAGTCATTTAGGAGATGCAGTGAACTGCCTGAATCTATGAAATCCACAGTCATGATTCTGCTTTTCAGATTATCCATAGACCACATGACATTAAATCTATCATAATAACCGCTGTATGAAAGCTTGAAATTCTTATCAAACAGCTGCTCATAAACTGCATTGTCATATATTTTGCTGGACTGCTGATTAGGCTTCAGGGTCTCTACCCCTTTGTACTCCCTGTATCCGTCTTTTGTTACCAATATATATGCCTGTCTTTCTTTTTCTTTACTTCCTTTATACTTAATGGTCAATGTAATTTTATAATTATTATTCTCAAATACATCCATGGTAAAGCTGTTTTTGCTGCCTCTGTAAAGCACAGTGCTGCCACTCTCCACCTTCCAGGACAAGCTGTTGATGAGATGATAAGGATCATTGATTTCCCTGTCATAGCTGACTTTCAGCTTCTTACCATACTCACTGTCAAAGACGGAAACACTAAAGGCCGTATCCAGCACTTCCATGTCAGTATCCTCTATTATCAAAACTTCGCCATAATTTCTTAACTTTAAGGACACAATGACTCCCTTGGCTATTTCCTCCCTCTTGTCTATTTCAGGGATCAAATTGGCCACTCTGTTATAAACCCTGACAGGATCCACCAAAGTTACATTTTCTCCACCTTTTACCACAGATAAAAAATTCTCTGCTGCCAGCTTATATTCCCTCAATGATTCATATATTCTGCCTTTATTGTAGAAATATTCTACTGCAGGCAATAGCTCAACCGCCTTCTTCTCATATTCCAGAGCATCTTTATAATTACCTGCATAGAAGGCGCTTACGGCAGCATTATTATAAGCCGTTGCATCATCCGGATCATATAACATAGAAGATGAGAAACTATCCTGGGCTAAGCTATACTCCTTCAACTTATACTGGCACATTCCCCTCATAAAATAGGCATAGGCCTTCTGCTTCTGATCCAATGTATCCATGGCCAATTGCCTGTTGTATTCAAATATAGCGTCACTATATTTCCCCTGGCTGTATAGCTTGTCTGCATTGAGCAAAGCAGTTATGGATTGTCTCAAATCCCACGGATTAAAATCAACTGCTTCTGTATCCTTTTGGGGCAACCTCATATATAAAAACTGGCTGTAGATATTTGCAGTGGATATGAATAAAATCAATACCAATGTAAACAATACAGCCTTTTCAAAGGTCAATTTCAATAGTTTCTCACCTCCACACCTGTCTAATTCTATTCTATCTCACCCAATATAAACATTCAATCGAACACCATGTCAGCAATTTTAAGTTTATATTACAATTTTGTCATATATGAAAAATAATGAAAAAACAGTGAAACAAATTGCATCTACTATCGTATAAAAATATAGAGTCAAAGACAGAACATTTTTATCAAAGGAGAGCGAAGTAATGAAGAAAAAGAAAAAAATTATAATAACCACAATTATTGTTCTTGCCTTAACTGCCCTTTGGGGAGGTAAAACCTATCTATCCTCAAAAAATACATTTAAAACCGTAGATACGGCTGAAGTGGTAAAAACCACTCTTATTCAATCCGTATCAGTATCAGGCAACATAAAAGCCCTAGAATCTGAAGAAATATCGCTGCCTTCAGGCCAAAAGATAACCAAGGTTCTGGTGGAAGAAGGCCAAGAAGTAAAAAAAGGTCAACTTCTGGTAAAACTGGATACATATGACTTAGAAACCCAGTTGAAAAAGGGCAAAATAAGTCTGGAAATGTCAAAAAGAAACCTCGAAAAGCTTAAAGCTGAAAACAGCGCAGAAAGAAAATCCCTGGAAAATGCCGTAACACAGGCTGAACTTGCTTTGAAAAGTGCTGCCTCAAAATATGAGGATGCAAAGGTTAAACATGAGCAGACCAAAAAACTATATGAAGCTGGATTTGTCTCCAAATCTGACTATGACAATTCACAATCCTCATTAAAGGATTTGGAAACCAACTTCCTCACTGCTGAAATAGCTTTAGATAATGCCAAAAACGCCTTAGCCGATTTTGACAACAGAATATATGAACAAGAAAAGCAAATAGAAATGTCTTCAACTGAATTGGCAAGCATAGAGAAAAAAATTGCAGAAAGCAATATCAAGGCTAACATAAATGGCAAAATCATAAAGCTGGATGCCAAGGAAGGTCAATATCCCGCTGAAGGAAGCAACATAATAATCCATGATCAATCCAAATATATACTGGAACTGAAAGTAAGCCAATACGACAGCGTAAGCATGAAGCTGGGCATGAAGGCCAATATCAAACTAAGCGGATTGGATAAGATATACGAAGGCCATGTAACCAAAATAGCGGAAACAGCCATCGTAGAAACCTCCACCAACAGCAGCAGCAAGGAAACAAAGCTTCTAGTAGAAGTAACTATGGACAATGCAGATGAGCAAATCAGGGCAGGCTACGAAGCAGATGCAGAAATAATTCTTGTTGAGAAAGAAAACTCCCTAGCAGTTAGTTTCGATGCAGTTAAGACCGATGAACAGGGCAATAAATACATTTTCGTAGTGGAAGATAATATTGCAAAAAAGAGAATAGTTGAAACAGGTCTTCAAACAGACTTAGAAATAGAAATAATCTCTGGATTGAAAGAAGGAGAAAAATACATCTTAAATCCTCCCGCAGGACTCATGGATGGCGAAACAGTAATGACAACTGGAGGGATATAGCTTGATAATAGAAATAGAAAATCTAAAAAAGGTATATGACACTGGTTCCATACAGGTGGAAGCTTTAAAATCCATAAATCTCAAAGTTGATAGAAATGAATATGTGGCAATCATGGGAGCCTCCGGCTCAGGAAAATCAACCTTTATGAATATATTGGGCTGCTTGGATAGAATGACATCAGGCAAATATATATTGGATGGGGAAGATGTATCAAAACTCAACGATACAGAACTGGCAGAAATAAGGAATAAAAAGATTGGATTCGTATTCCAGGCCTTCAACCTCCTTCCCCGCCTTACGGCTTTGGCTAATGTGGAGCTGCCTATGATATATGCAGGTGTACCCGCCTCTCAAAGACGCAAAAAAGCTATCGAAGCCTTGGAAAAGGTAGGCTTAGCCGAGAGAATCCATCATAAGCCCAATGAACTCTCCGGCGGTCAGAAGCAAAGAGTGGCCATTGCCCGTGCACTGGTGAACAATCCTGCCATACTGCTGGCGGATGAACCTACAGGAAATCTGGATACCAAATCCAGCATAGAAATAATGGACATATTTGAGAGCCTCAATGATGAAGGTGTAACCATTGTGATGGTAACCCATGAGCCTGACATAGCGGCCCATACCAAGAGAAATGTCGTTTTCAAAGACGGAGAAATCATATCAGATAACCCGGTTAAAAACCGAGTCACAAGGGAGACAAGAATATGAATATAATGGAAAGTGTTAAATCTGCTATATACAGCGTCAGATCCAATAAAATGAGATCCTTGCTCACCATGCTTGGAATAATAATAGGCATATCATCAGTAATAACCATCGTATCCATAGGTGAGGGAGGAAAAAACGCAATACTTGGAGAATTCGAAGATATTGGTAGAACCAGCATTTATGTAATGGTCAACCCCAGATCGGATGATGTTAAAGAAAGCCACTACTTTTCCTTGAAAGATATTGATATGCTTAAATCCAAGCTTCCGGAAATCACCGCAGCAATACCTAACTTCTATTATTATGAGAAAATAAAGGTTGGCAAAAACAGCAAATATGTAATCATGGAAACCACCACTGAAGACTATTTTGAAATTAATAACTTAGATATTCTTCATGGTCGCCCCTTAAATGAAGGCGACATAGAAAGCGCCAGAAACGTAGTATTAATCGATGACAAGACAGCCATGGAGCTTTTCGGAAGAACAAATGTGGTTGGAGAAAAGATATCTAGCAAGTTTGGCGATACTACCCTAAATTTGACTATAATAGGCGTGACAAAAAAAGCCGATTCAGGAATGTCGGAAATGTTCGGCGGTACAAATTCCAGGGCAATAATGCCCATAACCGTACTGAGCAAAATGATAGATTTTACTTTAGACTACATGATTGTAAAAGTTGATAAATCAGCAGACTTGACGGAAACAGCCAAGAAAATAGTAAGACTTCTGGAGAACTATCACAAGGCCGAAGGTGTATATGTTGCAGAAGAAGGTTTCAAAGAGCTCGACATGGTAGACAGTGTATTGGGCACCTTCACAGCGGTAATAGGCGCCATAGCCGGCATATCCCTGCTGGTTGGCGGTATAGGGGTAATGAACATCATGCTGGTATCTGTAACGGAAAGAACCAGAGAAATAGGCATCAGAAAAGCCTTAGGTGCAAAAAGAAGGGATATACTCCTCCAATTTCTTACAGAGTCCTTGATACTTTGCCTCATTGGCGGTACAATAGGATTAGTGCTTGGTATGGCTATGGGAAACCTGGTAGGTCCTCTCATCAAAGTGAAAGCATCAGTTTCACCGTCAATAGTTATAATAGCTGTTGCTTTTTCATCGGCAGTGGGAATATTTTTCGGGCTGTACCCGGCTAATAAAGCAGCTAAGCTTGACCCCATAGAAGCTTTAAGATACGAATAAGGGAGGAAAGAAAATGAAGAGACTTATATGCACCTTGCTATGCACCATATTGATATTAGGAAACGGAGTAGCTTATGCAGAACCCAAATTTCGCTACAGCTTCGAAGAGGCTCTTGAGATAGCTATGAAGAATACTCCTGAGTACGGATTGCAGGATAAAGTCATAGAAAAATATAGCGATGCTTACGACAACCTGTATAAAGCTACTCCCAACAGAGTTATCTATTTGGGTAGCATGAAATCCTTTATCTCAAAACAAGTGGATCCTCAAATTCAACTGGAAAACACATACTCTCAATATAGCTCTGCTAGATTGCAAAAGGAAAACATCAAGAGGAATGTAGCACTAAATCTAAGGAGCACTGTCATAGGCATATCAAAGGCTGAAATGGCCTATAAGGAAGCAGAACTAGCTAAGAAAAACAAGCAAAAAGAGTTGGATCTTCTGGAGATAAGATATGAAAACGGCCTTATCAGCAAAAAAGACTACAATGAACAAAAGAAGAAGATAAATAACGAAATAAAGGATGCCTTGACCCAGGCACAAGATGCTGTTGACCTTGCATATAGACAACTCAACACCATGCTGGGCAGGGAAGATGAAAAGGACATCGAAGTAAAGCTTAATGATACAGTGATCCCTCTTGAAAAGCTTGATTTGGAGCAAATAAAGAAAGACATGATAAAGAAAAACGAGAACCTTAACAACCTGTATGAGCAAAGAAGAATTGCAGACTACAAGTTTGGTTTGATAAAACAGCGTTACGACAAATATGAAATTGATAAGTTTACAGATGACATGCTGCTAGATATGGAAGACATGTATGATGATGCAAAAGAAGAATACGAACTTGCCAACCAAGCTTATGAAAATGCCTTGGATCGTTTCAACAAGAGCTTCGATGATATGATTGAAAAAATAAAGGATATATATGACGACATAGAAGAGCTTAAAAAAGACATAGCCGAAGAAAAGGAAAAGATGGAATTAAACAAACTGCTTTACGAATCAGGCAGAATGACCAAACTAGAGTACGATGCCCTAGGAGACAAAATAACTTTAATGGAAAACGACCTGAAGGAGTTGGAGCTGGATTTAAATATGAAATATGCAGAACTCCTGATATACAGCGATTTGGATAAGGTAATAAAGGAATAGAGGCAAAAAGAACAGTCCCCGTTGAGACACCGGGGACTGTTCTTTTTGTCTAACTTTTCATTTTATCAAAGGCAATTCAACAAAAAAAGTGGTATATTCATTTGTTCCGCTTCTGGCATATATCCTTCCCCCATGCAGATCAACTATAGCTTTTGCTATGGACAAGCCTAAACCATAACCTCCGCTTTTCCTTGCTCTGGATTTATCTCCCCGATAAAACCTGTCGAATATTCTTTCCAAAGATTCAGGAGGTATGCCTTCTCCCGTATTGGATACAGACAAAACAGCATAGTTATTGCTTTTTCTTAAAGATAAGTCAACTTTTCCATTGGCGCCGGAATACTTCACCGCATTATCCAGAAGTATCATTACCACTTGTTCCATCTGCTCTTTATTGCCATATACCGTAATCCCGGACTCCACATCATAATGAAATCCAATATGGTTTTCAAATATAAGGGCTTCCATTGTCATAATCACATTCTCCACAGCATTGCTCAAGTCAACAGCTGAATAAATAACATCTCTACTATCATCCAATCTGGCAAGATACAAAAGATCGTTTATCAGCTTTGACATCCTATCAACTTCTGATTTTATATAATATAACCATTTCCATTGATTCTCCATGTCTTCATCCTTGTTGGAAAGCAAGACATCCACATTTGTGTTGATAACCGTAAGCGGTGTCTTCAGTTCATGAGAAGCATCGGCAATAAACTGCTTCTGCTTGTAGAATGCCTCCTCAACAGGCTGAATAGCTTTATTGGCAAAGGTTTTGCTTATGAGAAATATGAAAATAAGCATTACCGCAGCTACAAGCAAAAAGGTATATATGAGGTTTGTGAGAATCCGATGTTGAGGTGTAATGTCCAAAAATACTATCTTGCAACCATGGGGATTTTTTTTCATCATAAATGCCCAATGGCTGTTGTCATATTTGAATCTTCCTGTGGCAGCACTTTTTGAAATGGATGCGGATTTGGCAGCTTCATAAAACTCGTCATCCATATCCAAAGCAGATGAAACTTTCACTATTTTGTATTTGTCATCAGTGATTATGGTAAATGAGGCTGTTCTCTCCCGGGCAGGCCCCATATTCATTTCAAATTTTGGCTGTCTGGAAACCATTATGGGCCATCGTTCTATGGCAGATAACCTGTTCAACTCTTTGTTGATATCCCTGCTCACATTTTTATAGGTAATAATATATATGGAGGAAAAGGCCATGAGCATCATGATAGATATGGAAACCAGATTGAGAATCAGAAATTTATTCCTAAGCTTGGCAAACATTAATCCTTTACCTCCAATGCATATCCTACTCCTCGTATGGTATTTATGCATACTTTAGAATCCAAATATTGAAGCTTTTTTCTCAAAAAAGATATGTAAACTTCCACATGATTGTATTCTACTTCAGAATCATAACCCCAAAGCTTTTCTATTATAAGTTCCTTTGGAATCACCGTATTTTTTCTCATCATAAGAAGCTCCATCAATTCGCTTTCCTTCAAAGTCAGCTTTACATTCCTGAGAGCCTTGGCAAGCATCAATGATGAAGTATTAAGCTCAATATCTCCAAACTCAAGGGTATTGTTCTGTATAAATTCACCCTTTCGCCTTGACAGGGCTCTTATCCTGGCCAGCAGCTCCTCTGTAGCAAAGGGCTTTGCCAGATAATCATCAGCTCCGCTGTCCAAACCCATGACCTTGTCAGAAACATCGCTTTTTGCCGTGAGGAATATGACAGGTGTAGAGATCTTCTCCTCTCTCATCTTCTTTAATATGCTTATTCCATCTATTTTGGGAAGCATTATGTCCAAGATGACCAAATCATATATGCCGCTTAAGACATTATCCAATCCCGTTTCTCCATCATATACAGCATCAGCAGTATAATTATTTTTTCTAAGTATCTGAACCAATGCTTCCGCTAAATGGACCTCATCTTCAACTATCAGTATCCTCATGGAAACCCCTCCGTATTTTCTCTTTTACTATTATAGCACAACGTTCCTTAAAGAAACCTTGAAATGAAACATATGCCATTTTAAGGTTTCTTTAAGAATCATTCTATAAACTATAAATAAAATTTTTTATAGGAGGTAAGAAAGTGAATGCACCAAGTACTACAACTACTGTAAATCCAAAGAGAAAAAGGAAAATAAACCTCAAAGTCATAATACTGTTCCTTATCCTAGCTATAGGCTGCTATATAGGCTATCGCTACATAAATACTAAAAATAAGGCACAAAACCAAGTACAACAGAGAACCGGTGTTGTAAGAAGAGGAGATATCACAGTATCCATAAGCGGCTCAGGCACATTGTCATCTGCAAGCACCTTCACCGCTTTATCCAGTGTGGAAGGCACCATCAGCAAAATTTATTGCAAAGACGGTGACAAAATACAAGCAGGCAGCCTGGTCATGGAACTGGACAGCGGAGAAGCACTGTTGGATATAAAGAAACTGGAAAACAATATATCCAAGGCAAAAATATCCAGAGATCAATTGCTCAAATCCATGGAGAACAATCAAGTCATAGCTCCCATATCCGGCGAGATAACTGAAATCAGATATAAATCCAGTGATGATATAACCAAAGGCACCTCACTTCTTACAATAACTGATAAGAGTCAGCTGAAGCTATTGCTTCCATTCAGAAATTCATATAGAAATGAGTTGGAACAAGGCCAAAAGGCTACCATATATGTTTTTGATTCCGCAATGGATGAAGTCCACAACCTTGAGGGCACCATATCCTTTATAAGCTCTGCTCCTGAATCTGCGGGAGAAGCCCAATCATACAACATAGAATTCATAATCGACAACCCTGGATATTTGGATAATACCATGATTGCCAGTGCAGAAATAACCGTATCAGGCAAAACCATAAAGAGCATAGGAAACAGCAATCTATCCTATATAGAAAGCGCTACTGCAAAAGCTGAAATAGCAGGCACTATAGAAGGATTGGATGTGCTATTGGGTCAATATGTCAAAAAGGGGGATGTGCTGGCCACCATCATCAACGATGATCTATCCATCGAACTGGAAACCAGCAACTTAAACATTGAAGAAATGGAAAACCAACTGGAATACTTGTATGAGAAACTGTCCCACTACAAAATCTATTCGGATATCGATGGCACACTATCTTTGGAAGATCTGAAGGTAGGTGATGCGGTTAAAGCCGGCACAACTGTTTTCAAAGTATCCAACTACGATTTGATGGAATTCCAGATAGCCATTGATGAATTGGACATATCAAAAATACAAACAGGTCAAAATGTTTATGTCACAGTAGATGCTCTGGAAGAAACAGAAGAAAAACCATTGACAGGCGTTGTAACCGAAATAGCTCAGGAAGGCAATATTACCGGCAATGGTGTAACCACATACCCAGTAACTATACTGCTTACAGAAGCCAACAACCAATTAAAGGTAGGCATGAATGTCAATGGAGAAATCATAGTCAATGAAAAGAAAGATGTGCTTTATGTGCCCATTGAAGCTGTGCAAAAACAGGGAGGTAAAAATATAGTATATGTAAAAACCTCTGAAATTGTTGGCAAAACACAGGAAGGTAAAAAAGATACAACAAATCCGGATGAACAGAAAGCTCCTGAAAGACGAACATCCCCTGAAGGACAGAAGCCCAATGCTGATCAAAATACCAATATGAAGCAGCCGTCAGGCAATAACTCAAACAGAGAGCGAAGAAACAGGGCTCAAGTCAACAACTATTACGCGGGAACAGTGCCAAAGACTGTAGAAATAGGCATAAACAATGATCAATATATTGAAATCGTAAACGGCTTAAATGAAGGAGATATAATAATTCTTCCTCAACTATCTTCTACTTCCAATACAAGCAACAATCAAACCAGAGGTGGCTTTGGTGGCGGAATGACAGGCGGAATGCCTGGTGGAGGAACACCGGGAGGAATGCCTTTTAGAACACAAAGCGGTACAGGAAGGTAGGGGAGCAACATTGACAGAGACATTGATAGAAATACGGGAAATGTGGAAAATCTATCAAATAAACCAATTACAAGTCCAGGCCTTGAAAAACATAAACCTCAGCATCAAAAAGAATGAATTTGTTGCCATTGTAGGCCCATCCGGCTCAGGCAAATCCACTCTTATGAACATGCTGGGCTGCCTGGATACTCCTACATCTGGCACTTATATACTGGATAATGAAGAAGTAAGCAATCTTAGTGATGATAAGCTGGCAGAAATAAGAAGCAAAAAAATCGGCTTTATTTTTCAGAGCTTCAATCTTATTCAGAAACTCACAGCTCTGGAAAATGTGGAACTTCCATTGATTTATACAGGAGTAAAAGCTTCAGAAAGGATTAGAAGAGCAAAATTAGCCCTGGAGGATGTAGGATTGGGCCAAAGGCTATATCATAAGCCCAATGAGCTCTCCGGCGGTCAACAGCAAAGGGTTGCCATAGCCAGGGCTCTCATAAACAATCCACCTATTATATTTGCCGATGAACCTACAGGAAACTTGGACTCCAAATCAGGTGTAGAAATAATGAATCTCCTGAAGGAACTGCATAAAAAAGGAAACACCATTGTGCTTATCACCCATGACAATGATATAGCAAACCAAGCCGAAAGAGTCATCAGGATAAGTGACGGCACAATTGTGGAAGACAGGCAGGTGATATAGATGAGTTTTTTTCAAGCATATAAGATGGCGATAAAAAGCATTAAGGCCAACAAAGGAAGGTCCTTTCTCACCATGCTGGGAGTCATCATAGGAGTTGCATCTGTAATATCAGCAGTAGCATTTGCCCAAGGCAGCACCAAAAGCATCACTGACTCCATACAGAAGCTGGGCACCAATCTGATACAAATAACCATAACAGGCAGAAACAGCAACAGGGATATGTCTTATGATGATCTGAAAAAATTCGCGGAAGAAAATTCAGATGTAATTGCAGCCACAGCACCTCAATCCAGTACCAGTGCCAAAGTCAAATATGGCTCCACCAATATGGACACCACCATCATTGCTACATCACCTGAATACGAAAATATCAAAAATGTTCATGTAACTCAAGGAAGATTTTTACTGGACTTTGATTTGGAGTATAGACAAAATGTAGCCTTAGTGGGAACAGCCGTTGTCAATGAGCTGTTTGAAAATAGAAATCCCATAGGGGAGAAAATCAAGATAAACGGACAGATATTTAAAGTAGTAGGCATTCTTGAAGAAAGGGCTGATGGAGCAACGCGTTCCGACGATGATCAAATAATCATACCTGTCACCTCTTCCCGAATGGTAATGAAAACTTCATCCATAAGAAATTTTGCAGTAGAAGCCACCAGTGCTGACAAAGTTGACGCAGCTATGGAAAGCTTGAAAGCCTTCTTATTGGATATATACAAAAACGAAAATGCTTTCAGAGTGTTTGACCAATCTCAAATGCTGGAAACTCTCAATGATGTAACCAGCAGCATGATGATTGTACTGGGAGGCATAGCCGCCATTTCCCTCATAGTAGGTGGAATAGGCATAATGAACATTATGCTGGTATCCGTAACTGAGAGAACAAAGGAAATCGGCATCAGAAAAGCTATAGGTGCAAAGAGGAAAAACATTCTGACCCAATTCATAATAGAAGCAACTGTTGTAACAGGCATGGGAGGAATAATTGGAATTCTGTTAGGCTTCTCGATAATCAAATTTGTCATAGGAGGATTAGATCTGGTGCCGCCTGTTTACTCCATACCATGGGCTTTGATAGCCTTTGGAATATCACTGTTGGTAGGAATAATCTTCGGACTGTTCCCGGCTTATAAAGCCGCCAGCTTGAAACCGATTGAAGCCCTCAGAACAGAATAGCAATTCATAAAGACACTTGCAACCCTAATAGCCTAGAAAGGATGATATGATGAAACTTAAAATACTTAACTATATATTAATTTTATCTTTGCTCCTCAGCACCACAGTTTCAGCAGAACCAAAATTCCGGTACAGCTTTGAGGAAGCCTTGGAAATGGCTTTGGAAAACTCTTTGGAATATGAATCCAAAGCCAATACCATAAAAAAAGCCTATGATGCCTTTGATGCTGCACAAAGTTCAGCCCCCAAAGAAGTAAAATTCACAGGCAGCATGAAAAAGTTCATATCAAGCCAAGTTGATCCTGCCATCAAGGTGGAAGAAACTTATAACAACTACCAGCAGGCCCTATTGGATAGAAACAATACAAAAGTCACCATTGCATTAAACCTCAGATCTGCTGTAATAGCTGTAGAAAATGCAGAGATGGATCTGGAGGAAGCAAATCTCAACAAAAAAATATGGGAAGAGGAATTGAAACAATTAGAACTTAAATTTGATAAAAATCTTATAACTAAACCAGAATATGAAAACAAAAAAACTGACTTAGAAAACAAATTAAAGGACTTGGATAAATATCAGGACAACCTGGATGAAGCCTACTACAAACTTAATGCTCTATTAGGCAGACAAAACCAAAAGGATATCGCCATAACCCTTGATGATACTGTAGTTCCCTTGGAAAAACTGGATCTGGACCAAATAAAAAAAGACATGATAAACCGAGACCTCTCTATTGCCCAGAAAAAGAATGAACGATTCGTAAAGAAATACTATTTTGACCTGATAGACTTAAGATACTCCAAATATACCCAAGACAGTCTTACAGACTCTATGCTGGATGATATTTGGGAAATGTATGAAGAAGCCAAAAAAGACTTTGAAACTGCGGATATGAACTACGAAAAAGCTCTGGAAAACTTTGATAAAGAGTTTGACGATATGTTAGAAGATATTAAGGATACTATGGAGCAAATAAACGAAATAAAGCAAGATATTTCAGAAGAGGAGCGAAATGCAGAAATAAGCAAACTTAAATACGAAGCAAGAATGATCACCAGATCTCAATACAATTCCAGTTTAAATCGCATAACCTTGCTGAAAAATGACCTGAGAGCTGCAGAACTGCAACTAAATCTGAAATATGCAAAACTACTGGCCTACAGCGACTTAAGCAAGGTAGTAAAAGAATGAGACAATGAAAACCCTTCCGTAAAACTATACTTGAATAAGCATCTATCCCTATGATAACATTAATATAATATTATAATAATAAACATACTGGAAGGGTCGTGATGTTAGGGTTGAATGAAAAGATAAAACTTTATGGGTTTAACAATCTCACAAAAACACTTAGCTTTAACATTTATGATATCTGTTATGCTAAAACCGAAAGAGACAAGAAGGATTATATCACCTATATCGATGAACAGTATAATTCTGAGCGTCTAACCAATATTCTCCGTGGTGTTACAAAAATAATCGGCGCTAACATTTTGAACATCTCCAAGCAGGATTACGATCCCCAGGGAGCAAGTGTTGCCATACTCATAACAGAACAGGGCATGCCCTCCGACCAGGTAGACCCATCCTGCAACAAGGGAGAAATACCACTGATGAAGGATTGCGTTATGGCCCATTTAGATAAAAGTCATGTTACGGTTCACACATATCCAGAAAGCCACCCGGATAATGAAGTTTCTACTTTCAGGGTGGATATTGATGTGTCAACCTGTGGACAAATATCTCCATTGAATGCTCTTAATTATCTCATAGGAAGCTTTGACTCGGACATTATAACCATAGACTACAGGGTGAGAGGCTTTACTAGGGATGTAAACGGTCACAAGTACTTTATAGATCACGCCATGAGCTCTATACAAGATTATATAGATCAGAAAACACTGGATAAATATGATTGCATAGATGTAAATGTATATAACTCCAATATATTTCATACCAAAATGATGATAAAAGAAATCGATCTCAATAACTATCTTTTCAATGAAGATCCTTATGATCTTAAACCTGAAGTAAGACGTGAAATTAGAAATAAGCTTTCTAAAGAAATGATAGAAATATATCACGGCTTAAATGTTTATGACCGCATAGAAAAATAGTCAGGAGGTTGGATATGGAACTTTGGTATACAGAAGAACATACTAATAATGTTCGATTCACTATTAAAATAGATAAGCAAATACACAGTGAGCAAAGCCCCTTTCAAAGAATTGACTTCTTTGATACCCATGAATTCGGTCGTATTTTCACTTTGGATGGAATAATAATGCTTACGGAAAAAGATGAATTCATCTACCATGATATGATTGTCCACGTGCCTATGGCTGTCAATCCAAACATTAAAAAGGTCCTTGTCATAGGTGGCGGAGACGGAGGCACTGTAAGAGAACTTACAAGATATAACACCATTGAATCCATCGAGATGGTGGAAATTGACCAAAGGGTCGTTGAATGCTGCAGGGAATATATGCCTCAGACATCTTCAAAATTAGATGACGCCAGAGTAAAGCTTCTATTTGAAGATGGCATAAAATTTATCAGCAATAAGGAAAATGAGTATGATCTAATAATAGTCGACTCCACAGATCCCATAGGACCTGGAGAGGGATTATTCACCGAAGAGTTTTATAGAAACTGCTATAAGGCTCTTAAGGATGACGGCATATTGGTAAATCAGCATGAAAGCCCTTACTACAATAATACCGCCAGACTCATGAAAAGAACCCATAAGAGAATCAAGCAATTTTTCCCCATAGCCAAGGTATATCAAGCTCATATACCTACCTATGCTTCAGGCCATTGGCTTTTCGGATTTGCATCAAAAAAATATGATCCGGTAAAGGATTTAGATGATAAGTATTGGAACAGCCTGGGACTGGAAACTAAATACTACAACACCGAACTACACAAGGGTGCCTTTGCCCTGCCTAATTATGTTATAAAAATGTTGGAAGACTAGAAGAAGCAAACAGAGACGGTTGAGACATGGGGTACGGTTCTCTGTGTTTCATTGCCTGTACTTTAAGGTAATAAGAACATGAGAATCCTATCCATTTATCTCAACCGTCCCTTATTTATCATGTCTCAAAAAGTGAGACATGGAGAACCGTCCTCCATGTCTCATTTATATTATTCTACTGTTATAGGAAGCATTTCATCACTTAGTTTTGGTATGTTGATTTTAAATAACTTATACGTTACTACACTTCCCTTGCTGATTTCAACTTTCAGCGTAACTGTAGTGTCTTCAGTTCCCCTTACAATCTTCAGAATCAACCTGTTATCAGAATTTTTTGATTCTCCACCTAAACCGAAGGCAGCTTTTCTATCTTGAATAATTACAGATCCGGGTGTCATGTTGCCGCCGCCAAAGCTTCTTATTGATCTTCCACCAGCTTTGTTTTCCACTACAGAATAATCATAGACAGTTTGGTTATGATGGTTTGCAGCAGCATATATAATAGGGCTTTCCGATGATTGGGGATTATTTGGATCGAAGGTGAATTTATCAGCTGTCAACCAAGTCTTAGCTGTTTTAACATCCAGCACATCTTGAAGCTTTGGTATGTTTGCCTTCAAATCTTTTATCTTTTCCCCCGCATCGTCAGCTTTTGCCTTGGCGTCTCTTATTATTCCTGCCATACCGGTCTTGAAATCTCCGTCCTTGAGATTCTCATATGCTTCAACAGCTTTCGTTTCCGCTTCTTTGACTTTCTGCATAAAAGCTTCTGCTTCCTCTAATGCTTTATTGAATGCCGCATAAGCTTCCTCCAGTTTTGCGCTGTTGTCAGTTTCTTTGGCATCCGAGCTTTTCTGCCCGAACCATCTGCCGAATATCTCTATTGCTCCCTTTGAAGGAGTTGTTTCAGTATCATTGAGGTATCCTTCTATAGAAGCCTTTAATGTGTCAATTGCCTTTGATAAAGCTGAGATCTTGTTATTCCACTCTTCACGGCTTGATACAAGCTCAAAGGCTGCTACTGCCTTTTCCGCAGCTTCCCTGGCTACTTTATCGGCTTTCTCTTCCTCATCTCTCTTTGCTTCCAATTCAACTAGCTTTTTTTCCGCTGAAACCAGCTTATTGATATTGGTTATTAAAGCCTGCTGGTCTGAAGATAAATTGTTATAAGCACTTCTGGCTGCCTCAACTTCATCTTTATGGCTTAACTTAATTCTCTCTGCATCAGGCAGTTCATTGATCATATCCTCCACTCTGGCTGCCTTTTTCTTATCCTCGTCCGTCTGCGCCTTTTCTTTCTCTAGCTCATTTATCCTATTCTCGGCTTTTACCAGCTTATCAAGATTCGTTACTAACTGCTTTTGAGTTGAAGATAATTTCTCATAAGCCTTCCTTGCATCTTCTACTTCGTCTTTATCAATTAATCTTATATCCTGAACCTTCGGCAAATCATTTATAAGCTCTTCTACGCGGGCTGCCTTTCTCTTGTCCTCTTCCGTTTGTTCTCTTTCTTTCTCCAGTTCATTTATCCTGTTTTCAGCTTTCTTTAGCTTATCCAGATTCGTTACTAGTTTCTTTTGTGTTGAGGATAATTTTTCATAAGCTTCCCGTGCATTCTTCACGGATTCTTTATCAGTTAATTTAATATTCTCAACCTTTGGCAAATCATTTATAGCTTTTTCTACATTAGCTGCTTTCTTCTTATCCTCTTCTGTTTGCTCATGCTTCTCCTTCAACTCCTTAATTCTATCCTCTAACAAAAGCAGCTTTCGAATATTTGAGACCAAATCTCGCTGAGACTTGGTCAATGCATCATAGGCCTCTCTGACAGCTTTTATTTTATTAGCATCTTCCAGCTTAATATTTTCTACCTTGAGCAGATTTTCTATCAGTTTTTCTACCTCTGCAGCCTTTATCTTGTCTTTGGCTTCCTGCTCAAGTTTATCTATCGCATCAATAGCTTTTTTTAGCTTATCATAATTGTCCACATATTTTTTCCCATTGGCTGTAAGGTCGTTGTACGCTGCCAAAGCAGCGTACACCTTTTCTTTGTCACTTAGCCTTATATCTTTGGGAAGATCCGAAATCTTTGCCATAACTTTTTGTGCTGCGGTTTTGTTCTCTTGTTCTTCTATGGCAGGCAGCTTCACAGGAGCCAAATCAGTACCCATGAAGTAGAATTCGTCTCCCTTTGTATTTTCACTGGTATTGCCAACCAAGTCCTTTGCTGGGGTATCTACGATCAGCACATATTCATACCTTCCTTCCAGTGGTTGGCTTAGTGACAAAATTACCTTATTTTTATCAATCTTCTTCAGTGTGTTTCCTATGGTCTTGTATTTTGCTGTATCATCAGTATTCTTTATTGTATATTTGCCTTCATAACCTATGCTTTCGTTGTACTCAATCTCCACCGTCACCCTATCTACGGCAGTAACGGTAAGAATGTAAGGTTTATCCTCATCCTTATATTCACCATAGAGCAAGGTATAATTACCATAGGTATTTTCTGCCCCAATTCCATGTTTGTCTGTTACAATCTTTTCAATATCCACCTTATAATCCTTTGTGCCGTCTATTGCTTTGGAGGATGTTATGGTAAATGTAACAAATCTACGATCCTCGTCATCGGTCTTCACGCTAAAGGTAGCCGAAGGAGAGCCAACGGTGCTGGCTTCTTTCTTCTCCACCATTACTTCTTTTGAGAACTCAATCTCAAAGGTTTTGCCATCTCTCTGGGAGATATTGAGTATCTCTGGTTTTTCAGGATCTTCATCTATACCGTAAATTTCCAAATCATAATCATTCAGATCCTTTCTATCAAATGGGTTCTTGTTAACTGTCCTATCCTTTATACCTTTTAAAGATTCGTTTTTATCAACTGTATAGAGCACACCATCAGAAAGCTTTTTGCCTTCCTTGATATTTGAGAATTCTATGGTTCTATCATCATTTGTAAGGGCTTTGGCATATAACTTCATAGTCTTGCCACCGGATTTCAGCACCAAAACAGTAGAATTCTCTGTATAGCTTACAGGTTCGTCAAACACTGCAGCCACTACATATTTGTTTACTGCATAGATATACTCCAGCATTGGCCCATCATTATCTTCTTCTCCTCCTGCAGTTGCCTTATATTCAAAGTTGAGCTTCAACTTATTGCCCATCATATCCAATACGCCGTCTATGGTTACTTTATACTTCTTGCCTTCTATCATCTGGGCCATTTCCAATGTAACCTTTTCGTTCTCATAGGTAGCTTCTATAGGCTTGCCTATATCATTGCTTATCTCATAATTGGATATATCCTCGGCACTCTTTTCATCCAAAGGCTTAGTAAAGTATATCTCCAATTTGTTGCCGCTGACCACATTGTACTTATATACTGTAGCTGCGGCAAAATCATCTCTGGCAACGGTGACAGTAGCACTGTTGTTCTTCTCCAGCACATTGCCGAATTCGTCTTCTATATTATAGGCCTTAACAGTATAGGAACTTCCTATTGTCAAATCTTCTACCTTCAGCATTACCTTATACTTGCCGTCTTTGTAGGAAATCTTCTCCACACTCTCTACATTTAGTCTATCCTTGTTCCTGTCATTCTTTGTAATCTCATAATTATCCGGATTCAGCACCGTGTCTTCCATAATCCTGCTGTTATCGGTGAACACCACTTGGATGTGATTTCTGGAAAGAACCTTCAAATCACTCTTTGACATAACAGGTGCATTTTTATCTTCCTTCACTCCATAGAAGGTCTTCTTGGCAGGTCTTTTCATCATATTAGCAGCCTTGGTTTTATCCACAATGTTTTCCACCGTAAGCTCATATTTGACGCCGGTCTTCATAGGCTCTGTGGTAAGCTCCACCGTATCCTCATCATCACCGGTCAGCACAGCATCCAGAATCTCCAACTCGCCGCTGCCGCTCTTTATATAATAATTTCTCAAATCTTCCGCCGAGCTTCTGGTAACAGCCTCGGAGAAGGTAATTACTACCCTCCTGTTTGTCTCTGCCTTAACATTTTTCAATGTAGGCGGATTGGTATCTATCTTGGCGTAAAAATTCTTGCTTGCGGATCTCAATGCTACACCATCGATGGACTTGATATTGGAAACCTTCACTGTGTATGATTTCTTCGCCTGCAATCCATCAGTGGACAAGGTTACCTTTCTGCCTTCCAGTACTGCTTCTTTCACATAAACTCCGGATATGGAGTAGTTGGACGTAGATGTAGCAGAATCAAAATCCAGTTCCTTGTCAAATTCTATGACAACCGTCTCCACATCTTCGCTTTTCACATTCTTTATATTGGGAGCTCCTGATACTTTGGCCACACCTGTGAATTTAACCTTCTGATTAGCTACAGTCATGGAATACAATTTCCCTGATGTTTGAGCCGACGTTTCAACCCTTACTGCATCCTTCCTAACCAGATAGGCGTCTTTGACGCTCAATCCATCTATATCATAATTATCCAGTTCTTCCACATCGTAGCTATCCACATTTTCCTTAAATACTATTTCCACCACAGTGTTGCCCACTGCTTTAACACTCTTTACATCAACATCAATCATATCGCTTATGAGCCCTGCTGATAAGGCTCTGGACTTTTTGATGACTCCTTGCCCTATGAGGACATTGACATACCTTAAGCCATCTTTTGTCTTGGTCCTTAGGGCAGATACAGTAGCCTTTGCCAGCAAATCTATGGTAAATTTATTTTCTCTGGATGGCTTCAACCCTATGCTGGAAGCAAACTTCAACGTATCATCCCAGGTAAAGTCCCCCTTTGCCTGATACTATCTGCTTATATCCCAAAGTTTCCAGCAGTACTTTGAAATATGATTGCTCATTAATCTTTTCATATGGTCTGAAGCGTCCTCTCTCATCTCCTATGAAGCCAAGATGGGGATTGGCTTTAAGATAGGCCAGGATGTTCCTGCCTTCAGACCACTTCACTTCATCCTTGTCCGTAAAATTATCTGAGCCCCTATACCTCAAGGCTTCTTCATATAAGCCTCTCAGCTTTAATATGGATATGCCCGCTGTAAACCTATCCATTTCCTTTTGTGTGTACTTTTCTGTAACTCCATCTCCGTCTCCAACCAGCATTCCTATATCTACAAGTGCCTGCACTTCAGCACTTATTCTGGCTGCTGCATAACCATCCACAAATCCTATGGAAGAAAAGGTTATGACAAAGGCCAATGCGAATGCTATAAACTTTTTCACTTTAATACCTCCTCGTTTCCCACTCATAATTTTTGCCTAATCTATACTATGTCTTATATTAGGCAAAATTCTTGATTAAACAATTTTGTAATTATATTGTAAAGCATCCGTAATTATGACGAAGGACAATGCTAAATTGTTCCTCAATTATCAAAAAAGAACAAGGAAAAAAGTGAGATATGTGGGACGGTTCCTGATGTCTCACGACCTCCATGCATAAAAAAAAGTGAGACACGGAGAACCGCCCCCATATCTCACATCAGTTATTTGCTGCAACGTTTCACAAATTCCTCAAAGAGCTTCTTAAATAATTCATGCTTTGGCACCAAGGCTTCAGGATGCCATTGGACACCTAATACAAAATCTTTTTCTATTGACTCTACTGCTTCTATTATGCCGTCATAGGAATAGGCAGTAACTTTCAAATCTTTTCCCAGATCCTTTATGGATTGATGATGGAAGGAGTTGACGGCTATGGTTTCGTTTTCAAATATATCATAAAGCTTGCTGTTCTTCTCTATTCTTATCATGTGATGGACTTGGTTCATGGGACTTCCCTTTGGACTGTGACCCAACGAACCTGTTATCTGGGAATTTATATCCTGATAAAGACTGCCTCCCAAAGCAACATTTATCAGCTGTATTCCTCTACATATTCCCATAATGGGCAAATTTGCATCATAAGCTTCCTTAAATAGAAAAATCTCATAATCATCTCTTTCCTGCTCTATAGCTCCTATATCCTTTATGGGATTTTCACCATAATACAAAGGCAGCACATCTTCTCCACCAGTAAAAAGTATTCCATCGATTATGTTCATGTACTGCAAGAGAGTATCTTTGTTTTCTACCAAAGGAATCATTACAGGGGTACCGCCTGCTTCGACTATGGCATTTACATAATTGCAGTTTAAACAGTTATACCTGGATGTTCCCTTTGATTCTGTAAAAGTGGTCAATCCAATTATCGGTCTCAATTCTAAAAGCCCCCTATTCTAAATATTAGCTACAACCAAATTCTATCATATAAATAGAAAAAAGCAAGGAAACTTGCTTTTTTTCTTTATGTTAACAAATCTATCAAAATATCCACTACTACTTCATCAAACTGACTGCCTTTTCCCTTTTTCATTTCTTCTATAGCCTGCTCCTTGGTAAGAGGAGTCTTCCTATAGGGTCTGGAATTTGTCATGGCATCGTAGGCGTCTGCTACAGAAATGATCTTTGCCAGAAGGCTTATTTCTTCACCCTTTAAGCCTTTGGGATATCCTTTCCCGTCTACCCTTTCATGGTGCTGCAATAGCACATTCCTGCTCTCTGACAGAAAATCTACATGAGCCAATATTTCATAACCAATAATTGGGTGCTTCCTTATCATTTCGAATTCGTCAGATGTAAGCTTGCCTTCTTTGTTCAATATGTCGGAAGGGACTCCTATCTTTCCGATATCATGAAGTATGCTGGCAAACTCCAGCACATGAAGCTCATTATCTCCTAGCCCCATCTTCCTTGCTATATCCGTGGACAAGCAGGATACACGCTCACAATGGCCTCTTGTATATTTGTCATTAGCTTCTATGGCATTTGCAAGAGACAGTACCGTAGAAAGATAGCTGTTTCTCAATTCCTTATTCATTTTGGTCAATTCCTGCACATGAAGATTTCTCTCATCTATCAGCTGCTTAACAGTATCCATCATATTATTGAATTGATCTCCCAAAACCTTAAACTCATCCTTGGATCCTATCACAATATGCTTATCCAATTCTCCCTGTGAAATGCTGCCTATGACATCCATGATATTTTTCAAAGGTCGAGTGATAACTCTGGAAATTTGAAAACCAATATAAAATGTGACTACAATGCTTGTTAAAGCCACCTGTATGGCCCTGTTCCTGATGGGAGACAACTCCTTATCCAAATCTAAAGGTAACAGACCTATAAGCATCCATCCTGTCTCCGGTACAGTCATGTAGCTGATTATGCTCTCTCTGCCCTTATATCTAAATATATTGGTTCCGTTTTCAGAAATAAGCTGGGCCTTCAACTCCTGGTCATCATTGATATTGGCCATGAGCATCCCTTTATCCGGATGGGAGAATATGTAACCCTGGCTGTTTATCAGCATGAGATATCCTTCATCATCATATATGATATCATTTATAATATCGGAAAATCTGGAGAGCTTTATGTCCATCCCCACTACTCCTACAAGATTACCATCCCTTTTTACAGCTCTGGCCACTGTAACTACTATCTCCTCGCTTTCTCCCGCATCCTGATAGGGATCTGTCCATACTGTCCTTCCTCCGCTTTCTACGGCCTTTTTATACCAATCCCTAGTGCGGCAATCATAATCTTCAGGCATTGTAGGATCAATGGGAGTAATAAAAATAGAACCATCTTCCTCTGACGCAAAATAGATCCATGCTATGTAAGGACTTGACTTGGCATAACCCATCCATTGATTTGATATATTCCGGAAATGATCAGGTATAGATGTGACCATTTTAGGCTGTCCAGGCATATTCTTGTAGTTTACTATTTCCTCATCCTGAGCCCAATGGTCAACTACATACTCCATATCTGCCATGAACTTTCTTAGGAAATAGTCGTTTGCATTTTGTAGAGTTTTGAAATTGCTCTGCTTAATCTCATTCATTACGATGGTCTTAGCATTGTTATAAGATAAGACCCCGATGGTAGCAACAGATATTATTATAATTGCCAGCATCGCTAAAATGATCTTTCCTCTTATGCCAATTTTCATCATAAAGTCTCCTCTTAATCAGAAAAATTCATCATTTGCCAGAAGTCGAAATTTGATATAATATGTAGTACTATTCATAATATATCAAATCTTGTGAAAAAATACAACAAAAATACAAGGGAAGAACTTCCCTTGCAAATCTATTTTTTTCTTTTATTGAAAAAGTAAATTGCAGCAAATATAATCAATATTACGGCTATAAAAATTGTATACTTTTCCATAATCTGCTCAACCATCATCCAATTTGTGCCCAAATAGTATCCCAAGGATATAAGCACCGTATTCCATACAACTATCCCTATGGAAGAAAAAGATATAAACTTAAGCATGCTCATTCTGGCTATGCCTGCAGGTATGGAAATATATGTCCTTGCCAATGGCAGCACTCTGGCAATCATAACAGAAAGCTTATCATATTTATCAAAGGTGTTCTTGGCAGCAAATATGGACTTCCTGGAGCTGGGAACCTTGTCCCCTATCTTGTCCAATATGGGCTTGCCTCCGAAATATCCGATATAATAGCATATAAGAGAACCAAGTATGCCGGCAAGGGTGGAAGCAGCCAGAACCCCTAAATAGCTCATTTTACCGCTGGATGCGAGGAACCCCACAAAAGGAAGGATTATCTCGCTAGGCATGGGAAAGCACGCATATTCAAGACCCACTAAAACAATAACTCCAATATACCCCACTTCACCGGTTATTTCTATAAGATAATTGAATAATGCCTCAAATATATTAGTCATAGATCATTCTCCTAAAGTCATCATATATACTATTTTACTGGATAAATGGAAAATATCCAATACCACAAAAATATATTATTTTTCTTTCAACTCGCACAACTTGATATTTCTACTAAAATATGACATAATTAGACATATCTATTGCTAGACCTTTCTATCCCTCCCTTTAACTCCATTATCCATATTCTCAAAGGAGGTATCATTATGAAAAAGCTGTTAAAACTGATGTTATTCATTTTGCTTCTCAGCATAATCATGACCTTGAATTTTACATATTGTGATGTTTCCATCCCTCTAGGTACCAACGAAGAAAACACTATAGAAGACAATGCTCCCATTGAGTTTGATAACCCTCCATTGGAAAACTTCATAAGAGAAAAGATAAATAAATTAGGTGATATTTATAAAAAAGACTTGGAAGGAATAGATAAAATTTATGGGTTTTCCAATGAAGATAAATTAACAACTCTTCAGGGCATTGAATATTTAACCAACCTAAATTACCTTAACATTGGGAGCAACAAAATCCATGATCTCACTCCACTATTTGACTTGCCCAATCTTACCAATCTTTCAGTGGACGCAAAATATCTAAAAGATCTCAGGCAAATTGAAAAATTAAAAAACTTGGAAAATCTCTCCATTTCCAACCTGGCTTCCGAAGAAGATCTTAATATAATAAAGAATATCACCGGACTCAAAACTTTAACTATTTCCAACACCAGCATCAGTGATTTTTCAGCGCTAAGTTCACTTTCTAATTTGGAATCTCTGATTTTAGACGGCAATAATATAGATGATATTTCATTTGTTAAAAACCTTACAAAGATAAAAGAATTAAATCTTTCTGACAATCATATTGAAGACTTGACCCCTATATCCCATTTAACCAACTTAACAAAACTTGACATAACCTCTAACAAGGTGCAGGACCTAACTCCCATTGGCAATCTAAAAAATCTAGAAACTTTATTTGCAGAAAATAACTTCATCAGAAATATTGAAGGATTAAAAAGCTGCATAAATTTAAAAATTCTATCTCTGGATAACAATTTTATAACTGATATCAGCCCTCTAGCATATTTAGATAACATAACCAATTTAAAGCTATCTGATAACCTAATATCTGATATTAGTGCCATAAGAAACATGAAGAAATTAGAAACTATTTATATAGACAGCAATCCAATATTAGATGTAACTCCGGCTATAGAAAAAAGTTTAAGAAACGGAAGTTCCATTGATTTTTTGAAAACTCAGGAAGCAGGCAAAAAAGCCCATAACATCGTAAAGCAAATTATAAAGAAAAATATGAAGGATATTGAAAAAGAAAAAGCCATATACAATTATCTTATAAACAATGTTAAGATCCACAACATATGGGATCCGACATCCGATGGTACTTCAGGAGATATTTATGGTGCTTTGAATCGCGGAGTTGCCGGAAGTGAAGGATATGCTAAAGCAATGAAAGTTTTATGCCATTTGGCGGGATTGGATTGTATTTATGTTGAAGGCACTTTAAATAATTCTAATAAGCATTATACATACCATCATTGTTGGAACATGGTAAAAATAGATGGTCATTATTATCATGTAGATGTATCATGGGATGACGGAGGATACAGTGGCAAAATATTGGAAAACAGCGAATACTATGTGCCACCTATTAAATTCTTCAATATATCAGACAGCGACATGCTGAAATACGGGAAGAGAACATGGAATATCAATGCTTACCCGAGAACCACTGCATTTGACGATCCTTCCCATTATGACCCCCATCCTTCAGAATACAAAATAAGCTACTACCCAGATAAACCTATGGGCAAAGACTTACCCTTTTTAATAACCAATGAGAAAGACATAGTTCTTCCTCCTTACAGCGCTATATTGTATAATATAACGAACCAGGAAAAGGATGCAGTAAAAAACAGCGGTTTGGATATGGGCAATATTTTGGTTGCAAATCACGCAAAAAAGAAAGTCACCATTAAAAAGGGCGAAATATTAAAGGGCCATCATGGAATAACAAACGGACTGGATGTTTACTACAGAATTATCGTATTCAAAAATGACTTTAATGAAAAGGACATTATATCAAAGGGCATATCAGGCAGAAAAGATGTACTATATGCCGGAAACTGGATTTATGACGGACTGGTTCCCAATGTATATGATGACAAATCAGAAGAAAATGAAGCAATAATAGGAATTGCAAAGGTATCATTGCACAATGGCAATATAAATAACGGTCAAATAGTATTGGAAAAAGATGGCTATTGCTACGCCAATGAAAGGGATTCAAACGGCAACTATCGATTGGCAAAAACGTCCATCAGCACAGGCAAAAAAGTTATACTTCATGAAAATAAAAACATAAGCAATAACTATTATGCCAAAAATATTAAGATTCATGGCAAATATTTATATTTCTCATATGATGATGAAGGTTTATACAGGCTAAACCTAGAAACCGGCCATAAAGAATTGCTTGTAAAAGCAGAGAACTTTAGGGATTCACTTAGATCACTGATCTGCATAACCGATGAAGAAATATGCTATATAAGCGTAGACGGTTATAATATATATAGGATCGACAGAAACACCATGATAACAGAGCCTTTGTCTTTCCATAGTTTTGGTGATATGACCATAGTAGGAGACTCCATATATTATATAAAGTTATGTGCATCTCCATCGTCAGAGAATGAAATTTGCAAATATAACCTGAAAACAGGCAGAAATGGATTGTTGTCACAAATATTTGGCAATAGCCTTATCAGCGATGGACAGTATTTGTACTATGTGATGTATGATCCTTATACATATGAATACTCCATTTGCAAATCCGACTTAAATTGCAAAAACAAGGAGCTCATATTCAAAACTAATGAGGCTATATATAATTTAAATATGGACGGTGACAAAATTTATCTATCCACCCTAGGAAAAGTTTATAAAATAGGTCCTGAAAAGCAAGCTGAGGTAGTTTTTGAAGGTTATTGTGAACATATAATTGTGGGAGAAAAATATATCCATATTGTTGATAATGATGGAACCATAGACAAAATGATTCCTAGATAAGCCTGTGTCTGCCCTGAATCAAGAAATTCTTCGAAGCCTCACCATCGATGGCAAATGGTTTCATCGGATATACTAAGTATGTTAATATATTTAATGTAAAGTATTCGTGTTTAAGGAGGTAGGTGCCGGTGCTTGAAAAATTAGATACTACCATAGAAAAACTGTTTGAAGAGGGAAAGATAAAAACCAAATGGAACGAACTTGAAATCCATGGTATAAGGGAAATAATCAATCTCCTCTGGCAGGATGAAATAGAATATGGAACCATAGGTCAGGCATATGAAATAAAAAACAGAACCATATATCAAACCTTTTACTCCGGCCTGCCCTATAAAAATGGGGACCAATATGAAACCTTCATCAGAGCCTATATAGATACAGACAACAACATAATATTCATGAGCAGCAAGGGCCAGCTTTTCATGTATGAAACCGATGATGAAGATGGTACAGATATGAAGCATTTCAGCAAAAGCGAGTAACAAAAGGGGGACATATGAAATGTCCCCCTTTTGCTTATGTTCAGTTTTTATTGATCATATGATACTGCTGCCTCTTCACCTATATTGGACTTGGTCTCATTCTCCACAACCTTGATAAGGTAATTTAAAAAGCCCTCCCTCAGATCCTCACGCCTGAGGGCATATTCCACCGTAGCCTGCAAAAATCCCTGCTTATCTCCTACATCATATCTCTTTCCTTCAAAGTTGTAGGCATACATGGCCTCTCGCTGGGCCAGTACCTTAAGAGCATCGGTAAGCTGTATCTCTCCTCCTTTGCCCGGCTCCGTATGCTCCAATATCTCAAATATGGCAGGACTTATTATATATCTGCCCAATATGGCCACATTTGATGGAGCCTCTTCTACGGAAGGCTTTTCCACCAAACCCTTTACCTTATACACTCTGCCTTCGATATGCCTGCCATCTACTATGCCGTATTTGGACACATCTTCCCTTGGCACCTGCTGTACCCCCAGTATAGTCGTCTTATACTCGTCATATACTTCTATCATCTGCTTCAAACAAGGCTTCTGAGAGTACACTATATCATCACCAAGCAGCACCGCAAAGGGTTCATCCCCTATAAAGCTCTTTGCACAGTATATCGCGTGGCCAAGTCCTTTAGGCTCCTTCTGTCTTATATAATGTATATTAACCATATCGGATATCTTTCTTACCTCTTCCAGCAAATCAAATTTGCCGTGCCTCTCCAGCTCCAGCTCCAACTCTACAGATTTATCGAAATGATCTTCAATGGACTTCTTATTCCTGCCGGTTATAATCAATATCTCCTCTATGCCCGAAGATACAGCTTCCTCAATAATATATTGCAATGTGGGTTTATCCACTATTGGCAACATCTCCTTAGGCTGAGCCTTTGTGGCAGGCAAAAAGCGGGTTCCCAAGCCTGCTGCGGGTATTATGGCCTTATGAACTTTCACTTGCATTATCCCCCTTCATATTCAAACAAGTAAAACAAAACACTCCACATGATATTATTCGATACCATTGTGTTTTTTCCTCTACACACACCAAAATTTGAAACCAATGCTTCTCACCTTATCGTTCATCATGGTTAAAGTTTATGATCTCACTTCCCTATCTCAATTGCCTGACCTAAAAACCCGTAAGGTAAATGCAAGATATCTAAAGGATCTGAGCCAAATTAAGAAATTGAGAAGCATGGAACATCTATATTTTTATGAATTACATTCGGAGGAAGACCTTGATATAATAGAAGATATGGTTACATTTAAATCTTTAAGCAAATTACATCCTTAACTCTTTCAAAAAATCAATATGAGACAACGGGAACGGTGAGACATGAAAACCGTCCCCGTTGTCTCATACCTCATAAAGCATTTTTCTTCATTTTGATTTGGACCTGATTCAGTATCTTTATCAGCTCCACCCTTTCATTTTCATCCATTACAAATTCAACCCCATATTCAATGTAGTTGCTTCTGATCTCTCGTGTTCGCGTAATATATCCTTTTACTTTAATCTCTTTCTCTAGCAAGTTGAAAGTAAACTGGAGGATAATATAATTTTTGACAGGCAATTTTATATCAGATGCAAAGCATAACCCTCCCGGCCCTATGTCTTTGATAAGTACCTTGGTACTGCCTGCATTTACCTTATTGCCTTTCACTTCCCATATTTCCATGGTGGCCTCCAAAGAAAAAGGCAGCTTGATCCTGAAGAAATTGCATCGGTTTTCCTTCAATACTTCTTCTCTAAAATTCACTATCAGTGGCTTGCATTTCTTCCTTGCCAATACTCTTTCCATGTCCTCCAAATCCAGCACATTGCTATATATATAACCTTGTCCTGCATAACAGTTCATATATTTCAAATAATACAGCTGGTCCCATTTCTCTATGCCTTCAACAACCATCTTCACCTTAAGCTTCTTTGTCAAATGTATCACGGACTCAACAATTGCAGAATTTATGTTATTGCTTGGAACATCCTTTATAAAAGAACCATTGAGCTTAATAATATCCGGTTTAAAATAACTTATATATTGAAATGAAGAAAATCCTGCACCAAAATTGTTAAGGGCTATCTTAATTCCCAATGCCTTTAATGCTTCTATATTTGAACTCAGCTTGTCCGTGCTCTCCAAAAATATATTTTCTGTTACCTCTACAATCAAAAATTTCGGGTCAAGTTTATGTCCATTTATTATATCTTTTATGTTATTGGCAAAATCTTCCTCCAAGAATTGAATACCGGAAAAATTCACAGCCACCTTTATGGCCGGCAATCCCTTATCCAACCATCTCCTATAATTTTTGCACACCTCTTGCAATACCCATTTGTCTATATCACCCATCAACCTTGTTTCCTCTGCCAACTGTATGAATTCTTCAGGCAAAATCAAACCCCAATCAGGATGCTTCCACCTGACCAATGCTTCCACAGCCAGGATGTCGCCGGATTGCAAATTTACAATAGGCTGGTAAAACACTCTCATCTGATTTTTCTCAACAGCATAATGCAAATCGTTTCTCAATATGTTATCTCTAAAGCTTTGGCTGCTCAAACCAATTTGCATACTGGCCCTATGCTCCTCGCCATTTGAACCTATGTCATATTCGCTCTTTTCCATGGTCCCATCATTATTTCTAAAAAACCTGCTCGACGACTTTTTAGCATACAAAACCATTTTTTATCCCCCCGAAACAAAATTTCCCATACTTAATTTTAACTTCACAACTTTGCCCGTCTCACAGCCTAAACACCTCCTTAAGTGGCATAATTGATTCTTTCCCATCCCATTGTGCTATAAAGCATATTTCTTAACATAATAAGAATAAAAAACGGTCATTGAAAAAATGACCGTCAAGAATAAAAATAATTGGCAGCTTGACGATCATGACATATACACGCTTTAGACTCATAGCTTTGCGTCCTTACCTTTCGATAAGTTTGCTATTTTCAATTACACCATATATTAAGTTTCATCTATAAAGTGAAAATTAACATTTATTTCTAAAACTATTAAATAATATAGTATTACCTAGTATATCATATATTTACCATAAATTGAATACCCATGTTGAGACATGGAGTACGGTTCTCGGTGTCTCACAAGCAAATCAACAAACCACCGGCAGTATTAGCCTCTCCGGTGGCTCTTGACATATCTCCAAATATTATACTTCTAAGCTTCTGCCGCTTTACGAATCCTATGCCTTGCATAGAAGAAGCTGCCTACCTGTCCTAACCCCGCAATGGCCCAGGTAACCGGATAACAAGCAAATAACATGATTACCGTCGGATACCAACTGAAAATTGTGACCAACCACACTATTCTCAGGAAGCAGGCTCCCACTAATGTGCATATCATTGGAAGTATTGAATACCCCATGGCTCTGGTAAGGCCGGGGAAAACATTCATGGTCCCGCAAGTAAAATATGCAATCATCATGACATTTAAACGCATCATGCCTAAGTCAATAACCTTCGGATCAGAAGTGAACATGCCTAGCAGCTGCTTCCCAAATATCAATGTGGCACCTCCCAATATGATCCAGGTACCAAAGATCAACACCGTACATATCTTTGCAATGGCATCAATCCTGTCATACTTCTTGGCACCCATGCTTTGGCCCGTAAAGGTGATAGCGGCATTATAGTAGGCATTCATGGTAGTGCCCAAAAAGTTCTCTATATTGCTGGCGGCGGAACTTGCAGCTACCATGGTGGACCCGAAGGAGTTGATGGCTGATTGGATGAGCATATTGGAAATGGAAAACAACAAGTTCTGCAAACCTGCAGGAAGGCCTATCTTCACAATAATCTTAAGCTTGTTCCAATCAATGCTGGTCTGCCTAGGCATATAGCGTATAGCTCCTTCGCTCCTTGCCAAGCAAACCATTATGAGAATCATGGAAATATACTGGGAAATTGTCGTGGCCCATGCCACACCTTCCACACTCATATGCAATCCTATGACAAAGAAAAGATTTAACATGACATTTATGACGCCACCAATGACGAGATAGTACATTGGATGACGGCTATCTCCTACAGCTCTAAGAATAGCTGCACCAAAATTATATACCATAGTCCCGGGGATGCCAATGAAATATATCCTCATATACAGCACTGATAAATCAATAATATTCTGAGGAGTACCCATCATGGCCAGTAAAGGCTTGCAAAGCACAAAGCCTGCTACTGCAACTATGAAACCACAAATTATGCTTATGGCTATGGATGTATGAACGGATCGGCTCACATCATCCTGCATATCCGCACCATAATCCTGAGCTACAATAACGCTGGTGCCCACCGATAACCCCATAAACAAGTTGACAATCAGATTTATCAAAGCACCTGTAGCTCCTACGGCAGCCAATGCCTCGCTGCCCGAATAACGCCCTACAACTACCATATCAGCAGCATTGAACAACAATTGCAGTATGTTCATCGCCATAATAGGCAAAGCAAAAATCAAAATTTTATTAAATAGACGTCCGTCATTCATATCCAGACTCTTAGCACTCTTTGAATTCATGATGTAAATCGCTTCCTTTTCCTTTATTATTGGGACACTGGTGACGGTTCTCCACATCTCATTTGTCAGATTAAAAATTAGCCATGTAAAACCGTCCCCGGTAGCTAATAGCTTATTATAAATCCTCTGGCAGTCTAAAATTCTTAAAATCCAATATATCATTCAGATTCATAAATACATTGAATCTAAATCTATTAAATTCTCATAAAATAATAAAGTATATGCCCATCTGTCTCTATATTTTTCTCTATCACCCTTCAAAAAACCCCTATTGGAGAATAATGCTTCAACATCTTTCATTTCCTTGTTCGAAACAAGAGAACCGTAATATGGTATTTCATCATCCAAATATCTATAATCTACATTGTCCCGAGTATTCATATAGTTTCTGGCCTTTTCTATGTATCTTTCTTAATCATTCGTACATACTTTATATTTCCAACATAATCGTGACAATATATGAGAATAAAATATTTATCATATGTACCATTCTTTAGTCCGATACCATTGATTAATTCATCTATTTGGTAGCCTTGAAGCCTATGATTTGGTGTATATCCTGTGATGAAGCAATCATTTTTACCACTTCAGTAAAATCCCTTACTGTCAGCATATCGCCTGAATCCGCTTCTTGTGATAAACCTGGTGCTGGGTTTTGCTCTTCCCCATTGGTATCTGCATATATTCCTCCAGAAGCTGCAAACAAAAAAAGCCTGCAAAAAGCACTGCTACGAATAAAAACTCTGTGTATCTTTTCATAGTTGAGCATCTCCTTTATGCATATGTATAAATATATTATCGCCTATAATTTATGTAAATTCTACTACATAAGCTGAAAATCCTTCATTATAACATTATAAAGTCAGCTCTTTGGTTATGAGAAATGAGAATTTGCAGAGGCTTTAAGCAGTAGCAAAAAGGGCTATTTGAAATAGCCCATCATGAAACTTTTCTTATAACTTATCAACTATCCTCCAGCACTATTTCTGAATGCTCGATTGCTTTGGGGAACTTACATTGCTTCCTTTCTTTTTCGCTATTGATAAAAGCAACCCAAGAGCAATAGAAAGAAAAGCCGATACCAAAACTCTATATGCTGACGGAAGCATAAATACTACGGTATGAGCAGGTATCCAGAAGAAAATGCACGTCTTTGCCCAGCTGAATTCAACCAGCGAATGCCAGTCAACCTTATCCACCAGACTGCCTAAAGTGATTTTTCCGCTTTTCTCATACAAAGCATCAATATATAAATCCGTGAATTTGTGAAATGCCATCATCATTGGCCCAAAGGTCAGATTCATGATGGTACTTCCAAAAAAGGCCTGAGCCAAAGCCATGCCTTCAAATGGAAGCAATCCGGCTCTCTGTGCCGCACCAACGCCTTCCATAAATACAGTAAACACAAGGGAAATCATCATTCCGATTACGCCCCATATGACTGCCCTGTATATAAATCCTTTAGGAATTATATAATCACCTTTTTGCAACCTAGTCCCTAGCAAGTCCCCCATGGATGCCAATATTGAAAATTTAATGAATCCTCCTATATATGGATGCAATGAAGTAAAACTCATAAAAATTTCTCTGGAAACTGGCATAACCAATATTATAATCCACAATAGTAGTGCTGATAACCAAATGAAATCAGATTTTTTTAATTTTTGCATATATAACCTCCTTACAATATCATACTGTGTTCATTCCAACTTCCAGAGTCTTCAGTCCAATATCTATAAACTCTGGCTTTCATGCATTCTCAATTTCTATAAATTCTACTTAACAGTTAAGAAATCCTTCATGCTACCCTATTTGTTTTAACTTAAATAAGCCATGGGAAGTGTCCCCAATGGCTTATTTAAGTCCTGATTTCAATATGTTCTTTGCATTGTCAATATATATTTGATTTTTATCCCACTCATCAAGAAAAAGCATATCAACAATCTTTACAGGCTCTTCACATCTCATGTCAAAAGGATAATCTGTCCCAAGAAGCATCCTGTCTGCGCCAACATTATCCACAACAAATTGGAGAGCCTTTGCATCAAAGGCCAAAGAATCATAATAGAAATTTTTCAAATAAGTTGATGGGGCAGACGATAAATGAGATAACTCTCGCCGTACTTCATATGCCCTGTCCAGATGGCTTATGGCCAGCGGCAAATATCCCCCCGAATGCGACAGGCAAATCCTGAGCTTGGGAAACCTTTCAAATAAACCACCCAAAATGATCCTCATAGCTGCTATGGTTGTATCAAGAGGATTGCCTATAATATTCCTCAAGTAATAATCATCCAACCTATTTGCTCCCATGGCATAATGGGGATGGATAAGTATGAAGGCTCCCAGTTTCTCTGCCCTCTGCCAAAAAGGATAAAGGCATCTGTCATCCAGTTCAATGCCGTTGATATTGGTAGCTATGGCAGCTCCCAGGAAGTTGTATTCTCTCATGGTTCTCTCAAGCTCCAGGCATGCTTCGTTAATAGAGTTCATAGGCAATGTAGCCAAAGCATAAAACTTGTTGGAATAAGACCTGATATCCCTATACATCTGATCATTGACTGCCTTAGCCCATTTTATGGTCTCATTGGATTCACGTTCATAAAAGAATACAAAGGGAGCCACCGAAAGTACCCTATGATGAATCCCCGCCCCATCCATATCCTCCATATGCTTCTCAAGGCTTACAAGACCTTCATCCAGCTTTGCAAATACATTGTCATTTATCCGTATATATCTGGTATTGTCATAGTCCTCTTCTATATAAAACAAGCTTTTAAAATCATGACTCTCCAGCAGTGGGATATAGTGGCTGTGAACGTCAATTACCATGCATTTTCTCCTTCGTATCATCAAATTTATTGTATTGAAACAATAAATTTGGTAAAATGTTATCATAAAGTTTGGGGCCACAAACTTTATGATAACTGTAAAAAAGTACAATAGGGTTTATGTTGCTGTTTCAGACACTTGAAACAGCTATGTTGCTTTATGCTTTTGTAGTTTATAGCAACACCACCTTTGTGATAAAGCGAATATTTCGCTATTAGCGAATAATACTATATATATGATATATCGCTATTAGCGAACTGTCAAGGGGTATTTTATGTTTTCTAAAGAACTATTTGGCGAACGCATTAAAATGTTACGCTTGGAAAGAAATATTAAGCAATCTGAACTGGGAGACGCAATTGGTCTTACATATACTGCAGTCAGTGATATTGAACGTGGAAGAAGAACTACTACTTTAGAGAAATTAGTTGCATTAGCTGATTTTTTTGATGTATCTGTTGATTATCTGATAGGCAGAACTGATAATCCAAAGATTAATAGATGAATTGAAATCCGGAGCAGTTATAAACTACTCCGGATTTTAACACTTCTATAGATAATTATACCCAATACTGCACCAAAGGAATCCAGCATCACATCACTCCATCCCGGACCTCTGCCAGGCACAAAATACTGATGAAACTCATCAGAAGCGGCATCTTATATCTTTTCCAAGAAGGATTTCAACTCTTTCATTTTATCGTTAAAATCTATACTTTTTTCAGTGCAATAATTACTTATCCATTGTAAGTCTCTTACAGTTCCATATTTTTTAGTGAACCTTTTTACAGCAGACAACATTCTACTTCTAAACTCCATAGGTCGACTCATGCTAGCCAAATTGATTTCTTGAAATTTATCATACATCTCATCTATAGTTATTTCGGAAGATATATATTTTAGAAATAAAAGCTCGTAAAAAGCAAAAGGAATCACATCTTCAATTAGTTCTTTTACTAAAGTTTCATGTGGTCCAAATTCCTTGGTATCATCAGAAATAAATGCTGCAATTCCCATCGCTTTCGCTAAAGCAACTGCATGTAATTCACCTTGATCAAATAGATAAGAAAAATCACGCACATAATTGTCAAACAAACCCTTAATCCCCATGCTAACTAAATCTTTATTCTTAACAATTTCAACTTTTCCTTTTTCCACATCTGAAAGAAAGTCTTCATACACGACATATGCTTTCTTTTTAATTTCGTCTTCCAATAAAAACTCGTGCATATAAAGTTTATGGAATGAAGAAAACAATAGATCGCTATTATTGCTCTTATATAAATGTATTACAACATCAGCATCTAATGATGCATCCATCATTTGAACTCCTCAAATACATCATCTATATCTAGCTGCTCTCCATTCTTTTCTTCATTCTGTTCTTCTTTCTTGAATATTTCTGCATCGATACCTATAAGAGCAAGAGTCTTCTGCAAACTGGAAAAAGGAATATAGCCATTTTCATAATTGCTAATTACAAATTCATAATATTTTGACGGTACTTTTATTACATCTGTTGATTTCAATAATTTCTCATCGGCTTCAATCATTTTAAACAGGGAATTAGAAGTTATACGACTTCTTTCATTAAAAAGTTCACTTTTATGGCTGGTAGATATAAAACCTATTTCGTGTAATCTTTTTACTGCTGCTGCATAACTAACTTGAAATTCTAATTGTATTCTGACAATATCTAACGCACGTAGCTCTCTGGATGTTTTATTTAAAACATATTTTATGAACATCATAAGCTGTTGTTCCGGCATTAAAAGGCAATTGGCAAAATAATAAGCCCTGCTTTCTGAAATATCTTCACTTTCTTCATCTATATCAACATCTATTTTTACATCATGATTTTTATCTTCAAAATCGTATATGATATGACCTAGCTCGTGTGCTATAGTATAAATTTCTCTTGCTATTATTTCAGATGAGTTTGACACAATTATCTTTTTTCCTTCAAATACAGTGGAAAATCCTAATAACTCATTTTTCCCGAATGGATACCTTATCAGATCAATACCTCTCTGTTCTATCATGCTAAATATATCTTTGATGCCATAAGTTTGGATATTGTGCTCTTGCCTTACTTTTAATGCCCTATCTTCTATTTCTGTCTTATCAATCCACAAATCCATCACGCATCCTCATTTGATAATACAACTTTTCATGGGCTTTAAAAGCCCTTAATATTTCTTCTATTTTAGCAACGCAATTCAATACATTTTCGCTGCTGGATTTTTCCCTAAAAAAAGTAACAAGCTCCTTTTTTTCTTCCTCTGCACTGGTTATTTGAGACATCGGTATCCCAAGATAATTAGCTATTTTTTTTATCATCACAAAAGAAATATCAACCTGACCATTTTCTATACGAGAATATCTTTGCCTTGTTGTTCCTAAAACTTCTGCCATCTGCTCTTGACTAATCTTATGATTTGTACGCAGTTCTTTAATTCTGCTGCCTAAAGCATAACTCATACAAATACCTCCTTGTTATAATTATATTACATTATATGAGTATTATCAATTTTTATGTTACGTATTTATGTCAATAATAATTTACACTAAAAATTGGTTCTCTTTTTCTTTTTGCCATAAAAAAACAACCTTCTATAATTTTTGTTTTATCATAGAAAGCTGTCTAATTATTTTTTTGGCAGACTTTTTCACAGGTTTATATAAAATCATTCTACATTTTTATTTTTCTTTTTGTACTGTTATCCATATATCTAAGCAAATTAAATGTCTAATTTTGCCTATAATCGCCGTGAATCCCCTACACCTTCTCCAACCTTGTAACGCCAACTTCTTTATAAACATTGTAATCCATGCTTTTTAAAATTTCTTCTACGGACTTTTCCTTTTTCAGACCTTGTGAACTGCTCTTCATAAACATAATCTTTATGGTCTGCAATATAATCCTCAAATCCAATATAAATGAATAGTTTCTTATGTACAGTAAATCATATCTAAGCTTGTCTTCTGGGGTAGTTGAATACTTGCCCAGTACTTGAGCCAATCCTGTTATACCGGCTTTAACAGTCAATCTGTACTCAAAATCTGGTATGTACTGCTTAAACTGATCTATAAAAAACTGTCTCTCTGGTCTCGGTCCTACAATACTCATATCACCCTTAAGCACATTGAATAATTGAGGTAATTCATCCAATCGAGTTGATCTCAACACAGCACCTATAGGAGTTATTCTATCATCCTTATCACTAGCAAGCACCGGTCCTGTAAGCCTCTCAGCATTCACAACCATGGTTCTAAACTTATACAGCTTAAACTTCTTGTTGTTCCTGGTAACCCTTTCTTGAGAGTATATGGCGGGTCCATGATCATAAATGCGAATCAAAATATAACATGCAAGCATTATAGGTGATGATATCACAATACCAATCAAAGATACAATAATATCAAAAGTTCTCTTTAGTATCCTCTGCTCCTGTGACAAATAAATATTCTCTATATAAAAAGCTGGTATATCGTCTATCTGAGTCAATTTAGCATTGGATAATGTGATCTCAAATAATTCGGGAACAATATATATTATTTTGTTGAGGCCTATGCACTTAGATATAATTTTTTCCTTTATTTTGCTGTCAATCTTTGGCCCGATAATTACAACATCGATATCTTCAATAAGTTTATATATATTATCATTTACTGTTTCACATATGTACTTTATTTCAAATTGGTATTTCCCTTCCAAAATTATCTTCTTTGCAATTTCACTGGAATCAGATTCATCTGCCAATATTAAAACTCTTTTCTTCTTGTAAATCATATAATATACTTTGTGAATAATAAATTTCCAAATAGAAAGATATATCAACTGAATAACAAATGATATAAAAAATATGCTTCTGGGGAAGCTAAAACCTCTATTGAAGAAAGTCATAGCCATTGTTGTTATTTCAATAAAAACAAGAGACAAAAACACTGAATATATGGTGTCAATTAAAGGCTTATAAGCCCATCTAAATACACCATATGTATGAAAAAATATAAAGGCGGCCAGTGAAATATAAGGTATAAGATTTAAATAAGGATCTATATTCTCACTTGTCATCTGACCTCCAAACCTATATAGATAAGCAGTATAAAACCCAAGATTCACAAGAAGGATGTCAACAATAATTTGTATTCCATAAAATAATTTGCTATCTTTCTTATAATTCTTTCCCATTGATATACCCTTTCTCCAATAAAAATATGACCATGCTAATTATATCATGTTTAAACATACTTTTCCTTATAATATTTTATAGTTTTTTCTAATCCTTTCTCAATGGAATATTTCCATTCCCATTTTAAAGACCCAACTGCTTTATCATTACATAAACAGCTATCTTTTATATCTCCCGGTCTAAATGGACCATAAATTGCGTCACCTTTGAAACCTATCAATTTCTTCATAATATCAAATAGTCTATTAAGATCTGTAGCCTTGCCTGTCCCAATATTGAATATTTCATTATCCCCATGATATAAAGCTTTCAAATTGGCTTCAGCAATATCTTCTACATATGTATAATCACGAGTATTTGATCCGTCTCCAAATATGGTAGGCTGTTCTCCCCTTAGCATCTTATCCAGAAATATTGATATTACACCGCCTTCACCTTTAGGCTCTTGCCTGATGCCATATACATTTGCATATCTTAGTATTGTATACTTTATGCCATACAACTAGTTGTATACCTTTATGTACAGCTCAGGTGTATACTTTGATACACCGTAATATGATATCGGCTCAATACTATGTTTTTCATCCACCGGCAAATATACAGGCGTACCATATATTGCTGCAGAAGAAGCATATATAAATTTATCAACACCAAACTTTCTACAGTTCTCCAGCATATTTACAGTACCAATTATGTTTATATCTCCATCAAAAGCAGGCTCCTTTATAGATCTTTGAACATCTATCTGAGCAGCATGATGAATCACTATATCAGGTTTCTCAATCTTAAATATATCCCCTATATCCTTATCCCTTATATCTGCAATATAAAACCTCGCATGAACATTAATATTTTGCACCTTGCCCGTAGATAAGTTATCTAATATTACTACTTCATGTCCCTCTTCTATTACTCTGTCGACCACATGAGAGCCAATAAAACCAGCGCCTCCTGTCACCAATACTTTTTTCATACTACACCTGCTTTCTGTTTCTCTGCTTGTCCATTTGATATAGGGACAAGTTCTTTTATTAATGATATTACCTTTTCATTGTCTACATCTGCAACCTGTTCCATCTTCTTAATATATTTCATTAACTCGTTTATATCATACTCCATAGACTTTTCTACATAAATCTTTTCATTACAAGTTTTTCTCATTTTACTTTTATTAATCAGAAGCTCTTCAAATAGCTTTTCACCCGGTCTGAGGCCAATATACTTGATTTCAATATCCTTATCAGGTTCGAATCCTGAAAGTTTTATCAAATCTCTAGCCAATTTATCTATAGATACAGGCTCTCCCATATCCAATACAAATATCTCACCGCCTTTTGCCATGGCAGCGGATTCAAGCACCAATTGCACCGCTTCTGATACTGTCATAAAATACCTTATTACCTCAGGATGGGTGACAGTAACGGGACCTCCCCTCTCTATCTGCTTTTTGAAAAGGGGTATCACACTGCCGTTGCTCCCCAATACATTTCCAAATCTCACAGCTACATACTCTGTACTTGATATGCTGTTGTATGCCTGTACCATCATCTCGCAAATCCTTTTGCTAGCGCCCATAATATTGGCAGGGTTTACTGCCTTATCAGTAGATATGAGAACAAATTTCTTTACATCACACTCATCGCATAACTTTACAATATTCAAAGTACCTAGTACATTATTCTTTACAGCCTCTCCCGGTGCATCTTCCATAAAGGTTACATGCTTATGAGCTGCTGCATGAAACACAATTTCAGGCTTATACTCAACAAATATACTACCCATACGCTCTCGATCTCTGACAGAACCAATTATATAACTTACATCTAAATTAGGATAATCATAGCAAATCTCATTTTGAATATCGAAAAGACCGTTTTCACTGATATCCACCAATATTAAAGATGATGGATTAAATCTAGCTATATGCCTTGCCAGTTCTGAACCTATAGAACCTCCTCCACCTGTTATAAGAACTCTTTTGCCATTTAAATACTTAGATACAATGTTCTGATCCAGTTTTACCTTGTCGCGGCCCAGAAGATCATTCACGTCAATATTCCTTATTTTTTTTATCAAAAGTTCCTTTATGTCCCCTTGAAATTCTCTTATATCTCTTATATCAGGCACAATCTTTATAGTGCAGCGAGTCTTGTTACATTCCTCAATAATCCTCTTTATATCTTGGTTATTAGCGGAAGGTATAGCTATTACAATTTCATCTATATCGTTACTTATAGCATATCCTGCTATATCTTTGCTGCTCCCTACAACAGGTATACCTCTTATTCTGTTTCCTATTTTCTTCGGATCATCATCTATGAAACATACAGGCTTCATATTTAGATCTTTATTATTTTTATACTCCTGTAAGAGTATACTACCTGCTTCACCAGCACCTACTATCATAACCCTTTTTCTTTTATCCTTCTTGAAGAAATATACAATGTCATAAATATTAACTCTTTTAAATATTTTCGTACCAAAACGGCTTAAACCTAAAAGAAATAAATCTATAAAAAAAGCTATGGCATAAATGCTCCTGGGAACCATAAGCCGTCCCATGTATATGGCTATAATTACAAGACCATTACTTACTGCAGCTGCCATGAAAAGATCTACAATCTCATCTACCCCGGCATACTTCCATATGTTTTTATACATGCCAAAATAGTATAATACCATTATTTTGCCTATTGTGACAAAAGGGCTCATATATAAGTATACAAGAAAATAGCTAAAGGTAAGATTTCTTCCAAAGCGTAGATAATATGCCACCATAATGGAAATATTTATAAGTATGGCATCCAATATGAATGCTAAAACATTCTTTAGCTTTTTGTCCATAGCATTCCTCTTTTCACAATCATTCTATTATATTATATAATTAAATAAAAAGGCATGTCTACACATGCCGAAAAGATAATTAACTTTATCTTCTGTAATTATTGTTAAATAATATTTTATAAATTTTTTCATATTTTCCTTTATATCACAAATGGAATAGTAAAATTATTATAAAACCCATTTAATATTTTCATGTACTACTTTGGCAGGATTTCCAACTGCTACACAGTTACTAGGTATATCTCTTGTTACTACTGAACCTGCACCTATGACAGCACCATCTCCAATTCTTACTCCTTTTAATATAGTTACATTACATCCAATCCATACATTATCTTCTATATATATAGGAGATGTCATTTCATGCTCTCTATCACAATAACTCAGTATATGAAAATCACTATCTATTATATTAAGCCCCCAAGATAATGCACAGTTATTCCCTATATGTATACTCTTTGAAGAGTATATTTTACTGTCTGCAGCAATATATGTTTTATCACCTATATATAACTTTGCATTATCATTTACTATAATATTTACCCCTGGCCCAATATCTACTCTACCATCTATAATTAAATATGAATTTCCTCTAATTATTACCCTAGTCTTTTTGTTGCTTAACTCAGTAATATGGCTACCAATATATAATCTATCTTTTATAATAATTTGTGAAGATTTATTATATTTAAATAGACTTTTACCAAAAATTCTAACTGGCAACTTATAAAAAACATCAGGAAACAATTTAATAGAGTTATACACGCTTTTATAAGTTCCTATAGAAAACAAAGCTATAATATATCTTAATATTCTCTTCATATTTTTTCCTCTCAATGCTTAAAAACAAAAATCATTTTTTTTATTAGAGCAAATAATTCATCTCCGTATAAAACTGCTTGGGTTAATACTATAATTACTAAATGTATTACTAATGAAATTAGAGGATTCAAATTACTCATCTTTAATACAAAATATACAACTATATAAATTATATAATATGTACATTCTTTTAAATCAATTTCTAATCCCGCAAAATCCTTTGATGAATATATATACCATATTATAAAAGAAATTAATGATGCTATGGCTATACCTATCATATCTCCTAACAGTAAATATGCTATAGTATTAAGTAAGGAAGCAACAAAAAACATTTTTACTACAGTTTTTAAATAAGTCTTTACATTTTTTAAAGCCTTGTAAAGATTTGAGTATACCACATTTATGATTCCCATAAAAGGAATTGATAGTAATAACATTCCTATAATTTCAATGCTTCTGTTATAACTAGATATATATGTGTTAATAATAAGATGTAATATATAATAAGCTATCGGAGCATATGATAAAATCATTATAAGCCATAATTTTATTTTTCTTCTTATTAATATATTATCAATATTTCTTGAAAAATAAGGATAAAACAGTATGACCAATGAACTTAGCAAACTCATAAATATGTTCATCATAGAAACAGCAAAAGAATAATAGGCAAATTCTTCTTTAGTATAAAGTAATTTTATAAACCATCTATCAAGTGAAAAAAATAAAGTACCTATAAGGTTTGCTATCATCACTGATAATCCTAACTTTATAATATACCTTATCTCTTCTTTTTTTATTTTTTCAGCGCTTACATAACTACGACAAAATTTACTACTTAAAAATGCTGCTATAACTATATATGCTATCGTCTGCATAATAATATATGGAATAGGAGCTTTTATGTAGAAAATTATTATAACAGTACTAATAAAATTTAAACAAATTAATATTCCTTGAATTAAAGAATAATAATCAAATTTCCCTATAGCCCTATAATATAGTTTAAAAAAGTGAACTATCTGAAAAGGCAAAATATATATTAAAAATAAAAAGAATTCTCTCTCTCTAATAATAGTAAAATAAAGTAGTAGTAAAATTATAATTACTACTAATTCAATTTTGATAAGGATATTAAAATAACCCCTGATCTTTTTCTTATCAACTTCGTCTTCTTTTTTCCCACCAAGCATAATATATATTCCATCAGAAAAACCAAAATGAAAAGCTCCTGCATATGCAATATAAAGACCATAAGATTTGTAAAACGCATATTGATCAATACTAAATATCTTAGGAAGAAAAAATCCATTCAATATTCCAATTATTAAAGATAGCCCATCAATAATTATTACTTTAAATGCTTGTTTAAGATTCATTGTTTTACCCTCAAAATTCAAAATCTAAACTTCAAAATATTTTTTCCTAATTTCCTGTTTAAAATCTCCATTTCAAAAGCTTTATAGTAATCTGTGATATCGTTTATTATCAATTCATCTAAAAAAAGTTTTGAAATACACTTATAAAAATTATCATTTTCTAGCTGTGATATCGCATTATAAAAATCATTAACATTACTTCTTGTTACTCCATATATTGAAATCCCCTTCTCCAATACTTTTCTAACATCAATATTAGGATTTTTATCAGGAACTCCTGCCAATACTATTTTTCCTCCAGGATTAATAGTATCAATAATTTGGTTAATTGCATTTTCTGAATTGCTTCCGCCGACACATTCAAAAACAATATCTACATTAGATGTCAGTTTATACTCATCATCCAACAAAATATATTTATCTGCTGTGAATTCTTTTAATTTTTCTTCATGTTTACCAATTACTGTAAAATTCACGTCGTATATATTATGTAAAACTGAACACAGAATATAACCTAATATCCCATCGCCCCAAACAGCTACTCTATCATTTTTATCTATATCTATTCTTCTAATTGCCGCATTTGCTACCGATATAAGTTCAGCAAATACAGCTATACAAAGGTCAATATTATTGTTAATTCTCACAATATTACTAGAAGGATACGCTATTATACTTCTAGAAAAACCATTATAGTTACTTGAAGCGAATAATGCACGAGGACAATAATTTTGTCCTAGTTTATTATCCAAGCACACTTTATTAGTACATTTATCTTCCATGCAATTGCTAACTATATTTGGAACCAAAGCTACTTTCTCACCGACAGTAAATTTTCCAGAATAATCTTTTATTACAATACCAACAGCTTCATGCAGTAAACTCATAGGATATTTTTTATCTAAAACTCTCATGTCTCTTTTACCTAAATAATATCTTATGTCTGCTTTACAAATTGCAGCATACTCGATTTTTATTATAGCGTCATCTTCTTTTGGCTCAATATTGTCTATATATATTTCAAATCTTTTTGGTTGAACAATTTTATAACTTTTTGTAAGCATTTATATCTCTCCGATTTTTCCTAGCTTAATTATAGCTTTTAACAATAGTAAATCATCCATAGTTGTAATCTTAAAGTTCAATTTTTCACCTTCAACAATGTATACATCTTTGTTACAATTCAAAACTAATTGACAGTCATCAGTTGCATCTAATATGCCATCTTTTACAGCTTTATCATGTGCTTCCAAAATAATTGAGTATTTAAAACTTTGAGGAGTTTGTCCTAAATATAATTCTCTTCTTACTGGTACATCAAATATCTTATTCCCATCCTTGCTTCTAATTATAGTATCTGTAGTTGGTATAACAGTATCCACAGCTCCATATTTTTTTGCTAACTCAATATTTTCCTTAATTATTCTGTTTGATACTAATGGTCTAGCTGCATCGTGAATAATAACTATATCATCACCATTGCAACTTGTTTTTATTACTTCGATAGCATTCCTTACAGATTCCTGTCTTGTTTTTCCTCCTCTAACTATCCATTTAACTTTATTTAATTCATACTTTCTAAGCCATATACTCAAATCTTCGTGCCAGTCATCTAAACATACAACAGCTATAGCGTCGATATCTAAATTTGCATCAAAAATCTCTAATGTATGAATTAATATTGGCTTTCCATATACATCAATAAATTGCTTTGGTTTGTCAATAATTCCCATCCTAGTTCCATGACCACCAGCTAAAATAACAGCAACATTCATCTTTTTCACTCCATAATACAATTTTATCCATCAAGTTTTATATTAACTAAATTATAAAAAATACTAGCTTATTTAGGTTTATATTCATGATTAAAACTTATATATACTGGTTTATGAGATTCCCTTTTTTCTAACGGTGGAATTTGCATATAATCTCCATATAATCTAGTCAGATATTTATCCCAATTATTTGGAATAGGTAACATATATCCTTCGAACTCATGTTCTATTGGTATACCAAAATACTCTTTTGGCATTAATTCTTTGTCATAACCTGCTCTGCCTAAGATGTTACCAATTAATTGCGCTTCTGAAACTGGAACTCTTGAAATTACCCAATCAATTGTTATATGTATAAACTTAAAAGGAAATATAAAAGAAACAATCTTTTTAATAAAACCTTTCAATTTATTTGTTGAATATGTATTAATTTTACATCCACTTATACGACACAATATATTATATAACAGTTTGTGCATATATCGCATTATTTTATTTTTATATGTTCCATCTATTGGATAAACATCGACAAAAATTCCATGATGCATATCACGCTCTTCTACTCCTTCTTCAACAAAAGCTGTATTATTCAACCTTACTTTTGCGTATTCGTTTATATAATTTTTATCTGTTTTCCATGTCTGTAAAAAGTAGTTGCTGTCCAATTCAGTTTTACATATATTTAAAAATGCTTCATAATCTTTTCTAGGAAGACCAATATCAATATCATCATCCCATGGTATAAATCCATTATGCCTTATTGCACCTAAAGCTGATCCACCTATCAGATAGTATGTTAAATTATTCTTTTTACATATCTTATCAATTTCTAAAAGAATTTCGAGCTCTTTTATTTGTAATTGTCGTAATATTGAGTCTTCCATAATTATTTTACCTCCACACTACTTTATCACTTATTTAGCTAAATATTGAGCATAAACATCAGCATTACAAATCTCGTTTCCGATTTGCTCTAACTTAACCTCTTGTGCTATATAATTCGATTTAACTGAAAGGAATATTATACCAATTAGTAAGGGTATAGAATCCCTGCTAAATAATACTTATGTGGATTAATTATCCAAATACTAACTCTTTGATTCTTGATTGTAACTCACGACCCATAAGTTTGTTGATGTAATAACACAAGTTATAAGCCAATAGCTTGGCTTTAATCCTTGCTTGCAACCCCCATAAAAACTTCGTGCTAGTACTCTCTCAATATTGAGTTTGCAAGTAAACTGGGACGCTGTTGTCTCAATCCTCTGCCTTAATCTAAAGATAGTTTATCGCAATTCTTTAGGAAATTTAATTTTGCTGTTACTCTTCATCAGTTATGAAACCATCTATGGTTGTAAGCATGTGTAGTTTATATCCCAGATATGTTTCCTTTTTGGATGCACATTTACCATAAGTAGTACCAAATCCTTTGGATGTCTTATGAAAATATGCTCTACCAAATTGCATACTGGAATTGGAATGCTGTCAATAATCCTGTATGGTTGGTTTACATATCCTGTAAGAACAAAAATCTTCTTCCGGATTTCTTCTATCACTGCATGAAGGTTTCTTCTGATTCTATTAAATCTAGACCTGCTGCATAGCCTTGGAAACAAGTCTCTCATATTTTCTTACAGAAGCCAAACTAAGCATTTTCTGAATCAATGGTTAATAATTCAGCAACAATGCTTAAGGTAATTATTTCACTATCACTCGTTTTTGAAGTATTGATATTACAATGATTTTTAATATGTGCTGGAGTAACTTCCTAGTAAATATCGTCAATTATGACATAAACGACAGTTATAAATTCTTTTAAATCTCCAATTTCTTTGATAGAATAGTTTCTATCAGACTCCAGCATATATGTGACCCCCTATCATTTTTGTGGTTACTAATGATAGATTACATAATATGTTGGAGTTTTTCATTCGTAGATTTTTGGTAATTCAAAGCTAGCACAACAAGTTAAATTTATTATTAAAATGCAATTTCATATAATTTACATATATTTTCTTAAGAATATGGTAATAACTATTATGTGCATTATAAAGTTCACCTGCAAACTCTAATCACAAATTCTAAATAACTTCTTGTAAAATTTATAAATCTGTATTACATAATTTCTTAATATAATACTTAATCTGTATTTACTCATTCCTATATAAAAACATTATATTTTTTAAGTCAAATAGGCTTAAACAACTATGTATTAGTAATCAAATCATTTTAAAAATTCTTCATATATATGTAATAATCTATTTAAATTTTCTTGTCTATCGTGTGTCTTCAGTGCATGTATTCTAGCATTCTTAGAAAATTCTAAAGCTAAATCTTCATTATTAAATATCTCACATATATAATGAGCTAACATATAAGGTGCATCTGATTGATACACAAAACCTTCTTCCATATGCCTGATCATATCGGATATACCACCAACATCCGATACAACACATGGTACACCTAATATCATTGCTTCTCCTAAAGAATTAGGGCTATTTTCAATAGATGATGCACAGACAAAAACATGAGATTTTAAATATGCTTCACACATGCTTTTTTCATCTAACACACCGGTAAATACAATGCTATTTTCTAAACCTAATTTCATAATCATTTTTTTTATGTATCTTCCATAATACGTCATAAGCATCTTATCTTTTATAGTATCAGATTTTATAATATTTTTGCCACTAACATACAGTTTTGCATCTGGATACTGTCTTAAAATAATAGCCAATGCCTCAAGAACATAATGTAACCCTTTTATTGGATATTGACACTGGCTAAGAAAGATAGAATGCTTTTCACATTTATCTAACTCCCAGCTATGTTTATAAAACTCATTCCGCAATGTCTCATTGCAGAAATAATATTTTGCATTAGGATTTATCTGTGATATACATGCTTTGTCCCATGTTGTTCTTCCTATAATATGATTAGTTCTCTTTATAGCCTCTATTTCTAATTTTCCACGTTTAGCAAATAAATTTTTTAATCCTGATACATTATCCTTCAGTAAAATATTTCTAACAGTTGCTCCATAAATTGCTCTAAAAGGAAGACCTGCATACATATGTCTTGAGATTACTGATACCAATCCTTGGATTGAAATTACCACTTTAATATCAAGTTCCCTACATATATTTATAAAAGCTAATGTATGTAGAAGTTCTGTTCCATACACATGAACTAAATCAGGTTTTACTTCTTTAAAAATACACTCAAGTATTTTTTTACATCTAATAGATTTATAGTTTCTTTCATTTATATGTTTAAATGCATAATAGATTATATTTTCTCCATATAGTATTCTATATTTATTTACTCGCTTATGTGGAAATGCTATATATAAGTCCACATCTTCTCTTTTTGATATAAATTTAGATACCTCTAGTAACCATCCTCCATATGGCAATGGTTTTTCTCCCATCAATAAGCTTGCCTCTGGTAATGGTATGTTAACTAACCATAATATTTTCATAATTCTCCACCTTAATATTATTTCTTTTGTTCTTTTTTTCTTTTTCAATAAAATTGAAATAAAATGTTGTAACTAGTGGAAAAAACCAAATGTTTTGACTACTATAAGTAATCACAAGAATTATAAAAAGTATCTTGTGTCTTTTTATATGTTGAAGTAAGCAAACAATTATACATATAAATAAAGGATAACCATATCTAATAAATATCTGACCAATTGAATCCCATGGAGGAGTAGTAATATTTCTATATAAAATATCAAAACCACTATTTCCTAAACCAAAGAAATGTTTTTTACCAACATTAAAAGCATTCAATAAAGGCTCTAATCTAATCTGAAACGCATAACTTCCAAATAATTTATATTTATATTGATATGTCAGTTCTTCTATAATTAAACCTCCAAAAACCAGAACAGATGATAATATTATAACTCTAGCTTTTTTATCTTCTAAAAATAATTTAGATGTTATCGCGATAAATATTAAAATACCAGCTGTTGATCTTGTGGTAATAATTGCAACTGAATAAATTGCAATTCTAAACAAGCTTGTTTTTTTATTGGTATTTAAATATGAGTATAACCCCAAATTTAGTATAAACTGAAACGCACCTGGTTCCCAGGCTATGCCCGCATTCCTTTTTAAAATACCATTTGGTCCATTAGTTAAAATATTAAAAAAATAAGCTGTTTTATGAGTTGTATGATAATAATGATATACTGGTAAATAATTTATTACATTTGGAATAAATGTATAAATAAATACGCCTATTAGAGAAAATATCGCTAATATAAATATAACTTTATCTAAAAGATAAAAAAATCTGCTTAATGTATACTTTTCACTTATAACATAACCTAAAAGTATACACAAAGGAAAATACAGATTCAGTATATTAAATTGCGATAATGAAGATATGTTCCTTAAATCAAGAACTGAACTAAAAATAAATATTGTCATAAATATTCCAAGTATAATAGCTTTACCCTTTGAAAACTTTAGTAAATATTTATTATTTAAAATTAAAATAAACAGTATCAATGCTGCTTTTAATGGTTGCGATAGCAGCGGAGAGAAACTCACTAATATTAAAATTGTAATCTCTATAACCTCACTTCTTCTACTCATCGTTAATCTCTCCATTTTCAAAATTATGAATTTTACATTCCCCATACAACTCTATTTATATAATCAGTATAGGAAAGGATAATCCTTAATACCTTATCTGAAACATTTGGCATACAATAATCGCTAACTAACCTTAAGGTGCCATTTTCTTGAGTTTCCAATACTTCTAACCCTTGTAGTATTCTTTCTTTTTTAAGCCCTACCATCATAACCGCTGCCTCTTCCATTGCCTCTGGTCTTTCATGAGCTTGTCTCAAATTAAGAGCTTTAAATCCTAAAATTGATGATTCTTCACTTATAGTACCACTATCACTTAATACTGCTTTTGCACTTATTTGTAGTTTTACATAATCATTAAATCCTAAAGGTTTCATTGTTTTAATTAATGGATTAAATTTAATACCTTTAGCCTCTATCATCTTTTTAGTTCTAGGATGTGTGCTTACAATCAAAGGGATTTCATACTTTTCTGCTACAGCATTTAAACTATCTACTAAGTCTAAGAAATTAACTTCTGAGTTTATATTCTCTTCCCTATGAGCAGATACTACGAAATATTTACCTTCTTCAAGTCCTAATCTTTTTAGAACATCGGACTTTGCAATATCATTTCTTCTAGAGTTAATAACTTCAAACATAGGACTTCCTGTTTTAATAATTCTATCTGCTGGGAATCCTTCACTTATCAAGTATTCTCTAGCAATATCACTATAAGTTAAGTTAATATCTGCTATATGGTCTACTATTTTTCTATTTATCTCTTCTGGTACTCTTTGATCAAAGCATCTATTACCTGCTTCCATATGGAAGATAGGAATATGTCTTCTTTTTGCTGCAATAGCACATAAACAACTATTTGTATCTCCTAATACCAGAAATGCATCTGGCTTTACTTTTTCTAAAACAGGGTCTATTCTAATAAGAACATTTCCTATAGTTTCTATCGCGTTTCCAGTAGCTACATTAAGAAAATAGTCAGGTTTTTTAAGTTTAAAATCTTTAAAGAAAACTTCATTTAACTCGTAATCGTAATTTTGCCCTGTATGTACTAGAGTATGTTCTATTGCTTCTGAACTTTCCAATTTATTAATAACAGCTGATAGTCTTATAATCTCTGGTCTCGTGCCAACAACTGTCATAACCTTTAATTTCTTCATTTGTTATACCTCCAAGTAATATGTATCTGGCTTTTCAGGATCAAATGGCTCACTGGCCCACATTATAGTAACCATATCTGTATCATCAAGATTTTCAATATTATGAGTATAACCAGGAGGTATATCTACTACTTCCAATTTGTCTCCACTAACAAAATACTCTATAACTTCATCACAATCGATTTTCCTGAAACGGATAACTCCTTTTCCATTTACTACAAGAAATTTCTCATTTTTTGTATGATGCCAGTGATTTCCTTTAGTAATACTAGGTTTTAAGATATTAATCGATACTTGTCCCCTATCTAGAGTTTTTATGAACTCAGTAAATGAACCTCGGTTATCTATGTTCATTTTAAGTTCATAACTAAACTTATCTTTTGGCAAATAACTTAAATAGGTACTATATAATTTCTTTGTAAAAGCGTCAGACATATCTGGAATAGATCGTTCTTCACGACTTTTCTTAAAGGAATAAATCAAATCAACAATCGCTCCAAGAGTAATTGTATGAACTATTGGAACCTCACAAAAGTCCCCATTTCTATTTTCTTTTCCTTCAAGGGCATTTACCAATTCATTTACTACATCATCTATATACACAAGATTCATTACAACACTTGGATCATTCACAGTTATAGGTAAATCATGAGCAATATTATAACAAAATGTTGCTACTGCACTATTATAATTTGGTTTGCACCACTTGCCAAATACATTAGGGAAACGATAAATAAGTACTTTCACGCCAGTTTCTCTACTATAATCAAATAGCAGATCTTCTCCAGCCTTTTTACTTTTTCCATATGGATTATCTAGTTTAGCCTGAGTTGATGATGACATCATCACTGGACATTTGTTTTTATATTTCTTAAGTGTATTAAGCAAAGTTGAAGTAAATCCAAAGTTACCTTCCATAAATTCAGATTGTTCTTTTGGACGATTTACTCCAGCAAGATGAAATACAAAATCTGCTTCTTTGCAATAATTTCCAAGTAAAGAAGGATCTGTTTCTTTATCATACTCCAATATGTCGTCATATTTTCTGTTTTTAAGTTCAGCCACGAGATTTTTACCTATAAAGCCTTTGGCTCCTGTTACAAGTATCTTCATAATTTCTTCCAGCCTTTCAGATTTATTTAGGTAACTCTTTTGTAAATGCTACTTCTCTTTTAGCAGTAAACCTCTCTAATTCTTGTCTAACATATTCAATAGATAAGAGTTTTTCTTTAATTTGATCTATATTTAAACGTTCTGTATTGTCAGAATTATACTCTTTATCAGTTGAAAGTTTCTCGCATCCTTCTACAAAATACTTATCATAATTCAAATCTCTTTTATCAGCAGGTACCCTAAAGAAATTACCCATATCCTGTGCCACTAAATATTCCTCTTTCGTAAGAAGTGTTTCATATCTTTTCTCACCATGTCGCGTACCAATTATTTTAATTTCATTATCTACGTTAAATAGTTCTTTAACTGCTTGAGCTAAGTCTCCAATAGTACATGCTGGTGCTTTCCGTACCATTATATCTCCCGCTTCAGCGTTCTGAAATGCAAGAACAACTAATTCTACTGCTTCTTCCAAAGTCATGAGAAATCTTGTCATATTTGGGTTTGTAACTGTTAATGGTTGTCCGCTTTTAATCTGTTCTATAAATAAAGGTATAACAGAACCCCTTGAGGCCATAACATTACCATAACGAGTTCCACATATAAGAGTTCTATTAGGATCCACTGTTTTTGATTTAGCTATAAGCACTTTCTCCATCATTGCTTTAGATATTCCCATTGCATTAATTGGATAAGCCGCTTTATCTGTTGATAAACATATAACCTTCTTAACACCATATTCAATAGCAGCTGTTAGAACATTATCTGTACCTAGTACATTAGTTTTAACAGCTTCTAATGGGAAGAATTCACATGATGGTACTTGCTTAAGTGCTGCAGCATGAAATATATAATCAACTCCATACATAGCATTTTTTACAGATTGAATATCTCTAACATCACCAATATAGAACTTAAGCTTATCATTTTTGTAGAGTTTTCTCATGTCATCTTGCTTTTTCTCATCACGAGAAAAAATTCGAATCTCTTTTATATCCGTATTCAAAAATCTTTTCATTACTGCATTACCAAAAGATCCTGTCCCACCAGTAATTAATAAAGTTTTTCCTTTAAACATAATTTATCTACTCCTACTCTGTTGAATCATATCAATTATTTTTTTGCACGCTTTATAGTTATTTTTTTCTCTTAATACAAAATCTCTCGCTTTATTACCAAATTTGAGCCTTTCTTCCTCAGGTAAAGCAAGTACTTTTTCTATAGTCTTTGTGAGTGATTCAATAGAATCATCAGCTACATAGTAAAAGTAATTATCATATTCATTTGGTATTCCATCCAATTTATACGCAATTACAGGTCTTCCTGTCAATAAATATTCCATATTTTTTGAAGGAAAAGAGTACTTAGTAAACTCCTCATTATTTTGCCTTGGATTAACTAACACAGTAGCTTTTCTTTGTAATTTAACAGCTTCCTCATTAGACAATTGACCAAGAAACTTAATCCTATCATCCTTAGAGGCATACTCTTTAATGATATCTTCTGAATCACCTCTGCCACAAATCTTTAAACAAACATTTTCATATTTTACCTTATGAAAAGCTTTTACTAAATTTACAACACCAAACTTTTTACTCAATGTTCCTGTATACACTACTGACATTACATCATATGTATCAATCATCTCATTATATATACTATTTTGAATGTTAACAACACCTTCAATTACTATAAACGGTCGTTTACCAACATTTAACATATCTTTCATTTGCTCTGTAAGTAAAACAAATGAATCTATCCATTTTGAATTATTATTAAAAATATTAATGTCAATTCTTTTAAAGATATCGTAAATAAAAGAATGTTTTTCATTTAGATTCATATACTGAGGTAAGTCCGGAACAATCAAACATATGTGAATTGATGGATCAATTTTTTTCGCATAAACTGCCGCCTGTAAAAATGGAGTATGAGGAGAATAAACTATAATCACTTTATTATTAACTCTCCGATTAGCAAATTCCTTTATTCCTCTTACCAGACTTTTTTTTCTAGAAAGATTTCTATATCCCCATATATTATTAAAACTAACATACTCACATTCAATTTCATTTCTATAAATCAACTTATGACCTTTGTATTTAATATCTATATAGTCCTTAGGAAAAGCACCAATAAAAGGCGCTGATAATATTTCAAGCTTCAATTTATCTATCTCAATAAATCCATCCATCAGATTCCATTGAAGCTTGTTAGCAGCATAGTGAACTGTACCTTTTGATTTTTCAAGTATTTCTTCTTCCATCTCTTTAGAAAAAACTCCACCTAAAAATAAAACATTCAATATTACTCCTCACCCTCTCAAACTCAAACAAAACTATTTTATAAAAAGAATTTATTTACTTATTTCATCTATTTATCAACTTGATAACCACTAAAAATTAATTTAATCAAGCAAGCATAGGTTCTTTCCCTATCAAATTTCTCTTCTACTAATTTTCTACTATTTTGTCCCTTTTTTTCTCTCAATTAACTATCCGATATCCAAATCATTAATTTATCAGCTAAATCTCTTGCATCACTATTATTACAATTTAATCCCATTTGATATTCATCTACTAAGTTTCTGTATTTTAAACATTCCTGTGTATTTATAATCGGCAAGCCCGCAGCAGCATAATCAGCATGTTTATTAATTATACTCTATGCTGCACCACTAGTAATTGGATTTACTGCTACATCACATGCTTTAAGCATACCAACCATTTTTCCATATGTTAGTTGGCCAGTAAAAATCACATTTATATTCTTTTTCATGGAATAGCTTTCAAATTTATCTTTTAATGGCTCATCTCCCATAACAATGAACTTAATATTATCTATTCTATGATCTTTTAATATTTCAAGAGCATCAATTACTAAAGTTAAATTATAGCTATGTCCAAGAGTTCCTATGTTAGCCAACCATATTTCATTTTCTGGTTTATTTTAAATCCTATTGGTTTCTGCTAACATATCAAATGTGGATAAATCTGTGCCTAAATAAATACTATACGCTTTCTTGGTCTTGTTATTAACTTTAAGCGCTCTATTTTTATAAGTATCAGAAACAGCAATAATCTCATCAGCAGTTGGATATATAAAATTGGCTTGCTTTTGCATTGGTAAAAATAAATTATCACTAATTAAAAGAAAATTAAACACCATCTTAAAGGCCTCTGTCCATAGATCTTGAATATCAATTACAAATCTAACATTATTTTTTAATGCGTATTCTGCAGCAACCTTAGCAACTTAGAGATGATACAGCACAATAAATAGCATCTGGCTTTTTCCTAGCATTAAGATATTTTCTCAAGTTTCTAACCATTATATAATGACTATAAGTTCTCTTTAATGATATATTTTTGTTATATCCATGTTCTGCTATAAACGTAATTTTATAGTAATAACTTTTATTTAACTTACTTCTCTTCATCTTTTTAATGTGTTAAAAATCAGAATAAACAAAATCTATACCAAAATATGTATTATCCACCTAAATTTTGTACAAACAAGCTACGAATAAATGTTTAATTAAGAAAACTCAATTGGGCATTATTGGTCTCCGATAGTGCCTCAAGCAGCAATTTAGCTAACTTTGATAGTGGGTCTATAATGACACTAATGCCATCTGATGTCTTTTTTACCAATCCTTTGATTTTAGAGCATTTTTCTACCAAGTTTTTTATACCTACATTATATAATTCTGATCTTTTAAGTTTATTTACCTTAAACCAGGATATTAGATTATGAGCCATATATAATAACCATATAAAGCTATATATCCCATAGTAGCTGCCAGTTCTAAGATTCTTGATTCCGTATGTGTTTTTAGCAATCTTAAAGAAAGCTTCTATTGTTTGATGGCCATTGTAAAAATGAAAAGCTTCTACTGCAGATAGTTCAGATTCTTCGATGTTTGTATGAAGTGATGTATATGAAAGCTCACTTCTAGTACCAAGTATCTGTACAAGAATAGTCCTTAAATCACTATCAAGCTTTGATAATTCATATACACCATCATCAGCTTTCTCATATAAGTCAAAGAATACAACTTTAGTAATATTTGCAGCTTTCTTTAAAGAATAGCCTTTAATAATGAACTTCAGGCCTTTTATGAACATAAGCTTTTCAATGTTTTCCATGTATTTATTGGATGATTTACCAAGGTAATTTAATCCAAATTGTTTCATTTTGTTTGTACAAAATCTAGGTAATTAAAATGTTTTTTTAAACTTCTAACTATATATAAACTAAAACACTTAATCGACTTGATGAAACTAAGTTTTTGTCTATTTCTAAAAATATTCCAAGTCCATAAAGCAGCTTTTAACTTATTTGAACTAAGAGAATTTTTTGATTTTCTATATAAAGCTAAATTCTCATCCAAGCCATGGGCTATAATCCCACTTTTAGTTATATCTAACCAAGTTGCATAATCCTCATGCTTAATATTGGGCATTTCAATTTTTTTTAATACACTCCTATCAAGCATTACAGTTAAACATCCAATTGAATTCCCTTTTAACATTTCTTCATAATTTAATTCTTCTGGTATTCTGATTACTTTATTAAGTCTTACTCCTTCATTATTAATTAATTCATATCCTGTATGAGTAAAATAATAATTATTTTTTTTCATAAAATATACTTGCTTTGATAGTTTATTTGAATACCATAAATCATCACTATCTAAAAAAGCAATAAACCTTCCATTGGCAGCATTTATACCTGTATTCCTTGCAACAGCTACACCACTATTTCTATCTAGCGATATCAATTTAATTCTCTTATCAATTTTCATATATTCTTCTACTATTAGTTTGCTATTATCACTACTACAGTCATCAATGATTATTAGTTCCCAATTATAATAATCCTGATTTAGTACAGATTCAATTGTATCTTTTATATATTTTTCAGCATTATAACATGGTGTTATAATTGATACTAAATCACTCATTAAATACCTCCAATAATATTTCTTATTACAAAGTCATATGAATAATGTCCAACCTAAATATATCATTGGATATAATTTTTCTCCCCTCTTTGCATTCCAAAATCCAAATTTCATATCATACTGCCCCTCATTTACCTCTATTTCAAATGTATCGTCATATATCTGGCCTATTTGCCATTCTGTAGTTTTTATTTTAAACTCATGATCCCAGTTTTCAAATCCATATTGTTTTCTACTTTCTGATACTATACCTTGATCTATAACACCAGCATGTAACCATAGAGAGTATTCTTTATTAATTTTATCAATGCACTTAAACTTCAAAGTTATCTTAATCTTGTTACCATCCACTTTTTCTTTTATAGCTCCAAGAAAAAGAATTCTATCTGAAATATTAATAGCTTTATCACCCTTAAAATATAGAATAGTTTGTTTTGTAGTAGTCTCTATTTCTGCATCATCAGTAACAAAAGTATTAGCAAATAATTTATAAGAATCTATATCTTGCTCAACTTTCTTTTTATAAAAAACTATATCAGCCAGATAGCCTTCTATACAGTTTGGTAAATATTTTGAATCAGCAAAAAGTCTATCTGCTTTTCCGGTATTTTTATTAACAAGCAGTACATCCTTTATTATTACTTTTTGCTCATCAGATGTCCCAACCGCTTCTATAGCTATTCTCCTAGTATGATTAGGAACAATAAAAGGTATATAAGCATATCCTTTTGGGTTATAGTGCGATATTTCATGAATCAGACCCTTTTGTCCATCCTTATCTATCGCATAGACTTTAATGAAGCTTGATGGTTTATCTTCCTCTTCTGCTTGTCCCTCTATATAGTATCTTAATATGTACTCTTCATCTGATGCCACATCATCAACATAATCAACTACAGGATTAACTCCAAGTGTTATTGGTTTTGAATATTTTGGAGCAGTATCTAATAACATAATAACTGCAATAAAAATCATTACAATACAAGTAACTGCATATCTACTGAATATCCTTTTGTCAATATTCTCATTTAACTTGTTATACGTAGCAACCTCAACACCATTTACCAATACAGCGAATGGCAACACAAACCAAATACCTCTGAAATTCTCCAGATTCACTGCAAAGGCTTGTACCATATATGTAATGAGCATTGCTATAAATAAAATATTTTTTGAACCAATTATTTTTTTACCAACCATGAAAAATATCACTGAAAACAGTGCTAAACCAATAATGCCAAGCTCTGCGAAAAAGGTTGCATATGTATTATGGGGTATTTTAATTCCATAATTCCATTCATAGCTGCTTGAAGTTGTATCTATACCTATTTTTTCATAATAGATTTTGGAATTATTAACATAATTTCCTCTTCCAACACCAAAAATGAAATTTTCCTTGCCCATCATAAAAGCAGCCTTCGAAAGATTCGATCTAATCTCCCACTCACCGGTACCTTCTGCAACCTGTTCAAATCTTCTTACTGTGCTGTTATAAAAACTATTATCAAAGTAACTTGCATCAATATTTAGTATACCAAAATATAGTATGAATAGGAAGGGAATGATAATAGGTAAATATTTATAGATTTTGTGAAACTTAAATGCAATAAATACTAATAAACCAATGATAAATGATATAATTCCACTTCTTGATTGTGTCAAAAGCATACTTATAAAAATCAAAACACAAGCTACTATAGCAAAATACTTATAAACTTTGCTTTCAGAAACATTATAAAACATTGCAGAAATCCAAAATGACAAATTCAAATAGGCAGCTGCAAGATTAGGATCAGTCAATGTACCTACTAACCTCTTCGCTCCTGTATCGCTATGGATGAAAAGTCCGTCTTGTATCATATTGCCTAGATATAAGTTTATGGTCACAAATATGCCTATTACTGATACTACTGCAGCAGTATAGATCCACACTCTCAATACTTTCTTATAATCTTCTCTATCTTTGAAACTGTTGTATCCAACATAAAAGTATAGTCCTGATATAGCAAACTTTATCAGTTCATTTATGGTATGCAATATACTGCCGCTTACTATATTCTGGTTGTAATATGCGATAGTATTTGAGATGATAGACCATAAAATAAGCCCTGCAAAGTACCACCAATGAGGAAAGTTTCTTCTGAGTGAAAAATTCTTAAAGTCCAATAGTGTTACTATTGCTAACAATCCAATAAAAATATCCGCAACAGATACATTGACTTTGATTTTCCCAAACAGGTTGATATATGTCATTACAGGCAGCATTGCTATTATAATATATATAAGTATTTTTTTTGATTTTTGCAATAAATTATCCATATGCCACAATCCTTTATATATTTTCCTAATACTCCATTTTACATAAAATATACTTTAAATTATCTACCACATATTTTACTTCTTCTTCTGTCATAGTAGTATAAAATGGGATAGCTATAGTTCTTTCAGATACATCGTCATTGACACTAAGATCAGTATCAGATGATAAATACTCCTTATAAAATGGTTGATGATTTATAGGTGTGAAATATGGCTTACACCCTATCCCCCTACTTTGTAATTCTTCCATCACTTTATTTCTATCTATGCCCTTATCTAGCCTTATCACATACACAAACCAACTCATCATGGTTACATGAGGGCTTATATACGGTATAGACACACCTGGAACATCTCTCAACAAATCATTATATAACTCTGCCACTTTGCTTCTTTTCTTTAATATTTCATCTATACGCTCCATTTGAGCAATACCTAAGGCTGCATGAAGTTCGCTAAGCCTATAATTATATCCAAGTCTCTCATGATAAAGCCATGTACCTGTTATAGCCCTGCCTTGACTCCTCATGCTCCTGCATAAGTCTGCCAGGGTATCATCATCTGTTACAATTATTCCACCTTCAGCAGTTGTTATCTGCTTGTTTGGATAAAAAGCAAACACTCCGGCATCACAATTTTTACCACATTTTATTCCTTTAAACTCACTACCTAATGCCTCACAAGAGTCTTCTATAACTTTAAGATTATGCTTTTCTGCTATAGCATTTATTCTTTCCATATCAACAGGATGACCAAATACATCTACAGCCAGTATTGCCTTTGTCTTATCTGTTATCTTCTCTTCTATTTTATCTATATCAATGTTTAAAGTATTCTTGTCTATATCTACAAATACAGGTCTAGCGCCTTCCATCAAGATACAATTGGATGATGCCACAAAGGAAAATGGGGTGGTTATGACCTCATCTCCTTCTCCTATTCCCATTGCTCTTACAATGAGATGTAGTCCGCTTGTCCCACTATTCACTGCAATTGCATGCTTTACCCCGACATATTGGGCAATCATTTCTTCAAACTTGGCCACTTTTGGACCGATACTGAGTATTCCTGATTTCAGAACATCTGCCACATATTCAATTTCTCTATTTGTTATATCCGGTTTTGCTAAAGGTATCTGTTTCATTTTTTTCACCATCTATATAAATTTTTTTAAATCAAATTTTGTTTTCTTCAACAGTTCAATAATCACTGCAATAAAAACTACTCCTGTCAATGCACTGACAGAGTCAAGAAACACATCGCTTAAAAGAGGTCCTCTGCCAGGTACGAACATTTGATGAAGCTCGTCTGTAGCACCGTATACTGTAGCAGCTATAAAAGATATTAAATAAGTTACTATGTTTGTAAATCTTGTGTTAATGATGGACAATACAAAAAGTATTCCTAATGTAAAATATATTATCTTGTGCGCCCACTTTCTAATAACTCGCTGTAAACTCAGGACCTCATAATTGTCCACTGTATTTATGTCGTTTTCTTGAATTAGGTCCATCTTATGGAGAATCTTACCAGATTCCATTCTCGATACCTCTCCCGGCTGGTGAGAGAAGTAAAAGATCATACACATCCATAATACAGTTATAACCCAAATAAGTTTCTTAAATATGCTATATTTTCTCATGATACTTAATCACCCTCGCAGGAACTCCAACAGCTGTACAGTATGATGGGATATCCCTTATAACTGCCGCTCCAGCTCCTATAGTTGTCCATTTTCCTATGTTTATATCGTTTATTATTGATGCTCCAGTTCCTATGAAACATCCTTCTCCTAAATACACATGGCCTGCTATGTTAGACCCTGGGAGTATGGTAGCAAAATCATCAATTACAGTGTCATGCCCAGTGTTGCAATTTACATGAAGACCTACATGTTCCCCAATTTTTATATTAACAGTCAAAACATTGCCTGCACATATAATTGTACCTTCACCAATTTCTACAGTTTGGGAAATTCTTACACAAGGATCTATCAGTGTAGCAAATTTGGCACCTTTTTCCTTTGCCTTATGTACCATAGCTTTTTTAGAAGTAGTACTACCTAGGGCACAAACACAATAAATTTCATCTTTCCCTTCCAACCAATTCAGGTCTCCAAGGACTTTGTATCCGTTTAGGATACTGCCATGCTTGCTTAAATCTTCATCAATAAACCCCAGCAGATTCCATTGAGATTCTATTTTATTAATTTCCTCTATCAGCCAGGCTACTTCTCTTCCAAAGCCTCCTGCTCCAAGTATAACTATATCCTTCATATTTACTTCCATCAATCCTTAATTACAAAGTTCTCTTTTTCTCCGTATATACCATCATGGGACAATACAACCTTGACGGTCTTCAATAATATCTTCAAATCAAAAAATAGTGAGTAATTATTTACATAATAGACATCATATTTTATTCTCTCAGACCAAGGTATGCTATTACGGCCATTTACCTGCGCCCAGCCTGTTACACCCGGTCTCATCTTAAGCCTTTGCATTTGAAATTCATTATATTGGTCTACCTGATATTTCAATGTTGGCCTAGGTCCTATAAAGCTCATTTCACCTTTAATAATATTTATTAGTTGTGGTAATTCATCAAGGCTGGTTTTCCTGAGAAACCTGCCTATTCTAGTAATCCTGGGATCATTCTCTTCCGTATAATATTCATCTATTTTCATTTGCTTATTGTTTTGATACATCGTCCTGAACTTATATACTTTAAATAACTTGCCATCTTTTCCTACTCGCTCTTGTATAAAAAAGGCACTGCCCTTTGAATCTAATTTAATTACTATAGCAATGATAACAAATATAGGCAGCAATATAATTAGAAACAGCAGTGAAAAAATAAAATCCAATATGTTTTTGACAATAATCTGAAACCTCATTTTGTAACCTCATCCATAACCATCTTATATACTTCTAACTGCTTCCTGATAGATTCTTCTTCATTAAACATTTGGACGACTCTACATCTACCTTTCTTTCCCATTTTTTGTCTAAGCATTTTATCTTCTATAAGGCATGATAATGCATATTTCAAGCCCTCAATATCTCCCTTATCATACAATATACCGCATTCATCATTTACTTCTTCTTTACACCCTCTAATATTTGTAGCAACAACAGGTATTTCCATTGCCATGGCCTCAAGAAGGGAGACAGGCATACCTTCCCTGTATGAAGGAAGCACAAAAATATCGATTATTGACAAAAGCTCAGGTATATCCTCTCTATAGCCTGTAAAAATAACTTTATCCTCTAATTTATTTTCAATGATGATACTTCTTAACTCATCATTTGCAAATTTATCTCTTTCATCAAGATCTGAAGGCCCTGTTATTATGAGCTTTAAGTTACGGTACTCATCGGCGATATCCCTGAATGCTTTTGCCAAATCAAGAATACCTTTTTCTCTTACTAATCTCCCTATAAAGCCTATTGTGATATCTGATTCATCAACATTTAATGAGTTTCGCATCTGAATCCTATCTTCGGTATTAAAATTAACTGGATTAAATCTCTTTATATCTATACCTACGCTATTGATGTTTGTTATTTCATCCTTCCTTGCAAAACCGTTATTTAAGGCAAAATCATAGTCTTCTTGGTTTACTGTAAATACATGGTATGTAAAGTATCTTGTCAATATCTTCTCAACATTATAAAAAATAGGATTATCCACATAAAAACCATGTACTGTATAAAATACAACCTTCACTCCTGCCAATTTTGCAGCTACTCTACCCAACGCTGCGGCAATTGGAGTATGAACATGAAGAATATCAACCTTTTCTTTTTTTAATACTCTATATATCTCTATGACACTTCTAATGTTGCTTATAATATCAATTTTTCTATCAATATTTATTTTATATCCATCAAACCCTTGTTTCTTTATCTCATCATGAAAACCCATGTCCTTACAAGCAAATAATACTTCATAATTTTGTGATTTCAATGATTTCATCATAGGAAGTATAAATTTATATATAGTTATATCTAAAGAAGATAGCTGCATAACTTTAAGAGACATGTTTGATTACCTCATGCCTTTATGGAATTGTTATCAGTAGAGCTTGTGCTAGTCCAATATTCTTTGAAAAATACTACAAATACTCCAACCATAAAACCTAATACTGCTGCTATAGCAATGTTCGACATTTTTCTGGGCCCAACAGGAGTAAGTGGTCTTGCTGCTGGTGAAACTATAATTATACTTGCTTCTCCTATGTCCGAGGATTTTAATATTCTGGTTTCTTCATATTTATTGAGAAATGCTTCATAGGTAGATTGGGCAAACTCAACTTTCTGCTTCATTATATTATCTTGATGCTGTTTCTCTGCCAGCTCTACCTGCAATGTTTCCAATTCGTTTGCAGTTTCTTCAATAGCTTTAGATAAGGCTTCTTTCTGCGCTCTTATCTGAGAAAGCTGTATTTCATAGTTATTCACTTGATTTTTCAAATTTATATATAAATTATTCAACTCTTCAGATTCTAAATCTATATTAAGAACATCTTTTATAGTGTTATCATTTTTATTTTCAGCATATTGTGTAAGCAATGGGTCATCTGCTATCGATTTTTTTAGTGTTATTCTTTCCGGAGTATTTGCCAATTCCTTTTTCGCAGCTTCCAAAGATGCTGTTATCTTTTTCTCTTCTATCTCTGCATTCAGCAAATCATTTTTATATTGAGTTATGAGATCTGTCTTTGAATTTACTTCTTTTTGCAGTTCTAATAGCCCTTTAGGTTGTGCCAGATAATTCTTGTATTCCAGCAATGCTGCATCAAGATTTTCCTTCTCTATATCCATCTGGGTTTTTATATAATTAGATGATTTATCTGCCTGAGCCTTGGCTATATCTGATATATGGGCAGTAAATTTTTTCGCCACAGTATTGGCAATATCTGCAGCCAATACGGGATCACTATGTTTAACTGCTATTGTAATCAAATTAGTATCTTTTATAGTACTTAGACTCAGCATGTCTCTCAACTGTACTCTGTTAATACCCTTCTCTTCCAAGTTAAGTTCTTGGATTACTTGATTTAATATATGAGGATTACTTATCTGCTCTTTATATGTTTCTATGGACATCTGAGGATATCTGGACATAGTATCCAATAATTCTTCGATTCCCTGCGATTGAGATTGAGTTTGTACTTTTGCATTTACTCCTGAAGCAATAAGTATGGTTTTTGCTTCATATACAGGATCTAAGATCAGAAAGCTTAATATTCCTGATGCTACAATTGCTACAACCGTTATTATCGCTATGAGTTTTTTACCTTTTAGCAGTATTTCTATTAATTCCCGTAAAGTTATTTCTTCCTGCATTTATATACACCTCTCCTATATAATTTTACTCTCTGTTCTCAATCCTGTCAGCTTGTTCCATCCAACTTATAGCTGTTTCTATTTTGGTCTCATATTCTTGAGACAGTTTTATCGGTTTCGCTAATTTGCTGTTTGTTTCCTCCAGTTGCTGTTTTGTTTCAAGAACATTCTTAAGGTAAGTTATTGAATTATCAACCTGATCATTTTCTATAAGATATTTGGCTATCTGATAATTTACTTCTATCTTTTGATTATACCATTCCGATAACATAGGTTCTTTACTAACTTTAATATTTGCCATGCTTACTGCTTCATCAATGTGCCCACAAGATAACATTAGATTAATTATTTTCGGAGTGTAAACAGCATTATAAGGCTCATATTCAGTTACTTTACCAATTTGGTTCATTACCTCATTATAATATTTTTTATCTTTTTCTTCATCTAATTTTTTGCTCATTATTTGTGCATAGTCAATCCTATAGGCCCCATTATACTTATCATATTTAATCGCTTTTTCATATAACTCAATCGATCTGTTTATATCTTTATTTATAATCTTTGAAGCTTCTTTTCCAATGTTTATAGCATAAACTCTAGTGGAAGAGAAAGTAAATATAAGCAATGATAAAACTGCTAGAGCAATATGGTTCCACTTTTCACACTTAGGGATGATTTGCTTTAAACTACTATCTGTGTTTAATATTCCTATAAGAAGCCATAATATATATGCTACAGCTACTAATGACAAGTTAAAGTCTATTGATGAATGCATAAACATTAACAGTACTGCCAAATATATGGATAAATAATTTGATCTATTATTAATAGCCTTTATACATCCTATTAGAAGCTGAACTAAAATAACAACCAAAGGAATTAGTCCTAACAAGCCCACTTCTATGGCATACTGGACATAAAAATTGTGAACTTCTGTTGTGTTGTATGGTCTTGACTGATACTGCCTATATAGATTTTTCCAGCCGCCTCCTCCGGCACCTATGATTATATTATCTTTAAATACTTTTATACCATCTTTTATAAACTGTATTCTGCTTGAAGCATTATTATCATCCAATTTTATATTTGTAAATCTGTTGGCTATTGTATCAGGCAAATATTTAAAGCGATCCTGCTTTTTAATGATATTTCCCATATCATCTTTAAGAACAATGTTAGTATAAATAGTATAACTATCGGTTTCATAATTGTAAAATAAAAGAGCCAAACGATACGTATCATTTAAAGTTGTAAACTCTATTTTCTTATGTTCAAAATCATTCCCAACAGAATTAAACTCTTTATATATCTCTTCAAATTCTTCTTTTTCATTATAGCTTCTTATTATTACTCCATAGCTATTAGGATTCTCCAAAGAAGACTTTACATCAAATTCAAGAGAATAGTCTTTTGATTTATTTATATTTTCCATATATATGGTCGTATTCTTCCATGACTTTTCTTCTCCGGTTAAATGTTCAATTTTATACTCTATTGACTCTTTTGCTGATAATATAAACACCATAAAGCCAGCAAAAATTAACACTACAAATGTAAAGGCTATATTTACAGCCTTGTTTGATATGTTCTTTAAAAATTTTTTGTACAATAAATGTAAAATACTGGTCAATACTAGAGCTATAACAATGCTTAATATATATTCTGTCATTATATTGTTGTACTCTGCTTGACCTTCCGTATAGTATTTAAATATAAACATTAGGTTTGATAAAAATGATATCATTAAATTCAGAACCAACTTCAATTTCCCTTGTCCATCAACCACTAGAAAATAAAGGAGCAATACAACAGCTATGGCCAAAAAAGCTCCTCTAGATAATGTAAATATAAACGTTGACAATAGCGTGGTGAGGACTATCTGATATATAAGTTTAACTTTTATGTCTTCAGCTCTCATCAATGTATTTATTGCAAGTACAATTCCAATTCCCAATACTGAAGCAGTAGTGTTAGCGTATTGATATAAACCATATAATCTGTCATAAACAACTACTCCATTTAAGTATATGACTTTCGCCAACACGAGTATGGAAGTAAAGGCTGTGACAAAAGTACTTAGTATTATAACATTTATTAATGTGCTTCTTATCTTCTCATTTTTACTTGATAACCCAGAAGCAATTCTGTATATCATAAAATAACTAGAATATATAAGTACAGCATCAAAAGCATCCTTCGCATTAACTCCAAATAAGAAAGATATAAAATAACAAACTGGAATGGCTAATACAGCTATATCGAGATATGTATTAACCACTTTATTTTCTTTACTTAAAAGCTTGTACACCAAATAGGCTAAGTAAAGAAGGCTTACAAAGCTTATAGCAGGCATATAATTTTCTCTAAAAAATAATCCTCTGTAAAAGGGGATTATTATCATAAATATTGATAATATTGCTAAGAAAGTATATTCAATATATTTGCTATTCTTTATGTACCAATTTTCTTTTTTACTTGATTTTCTATTTGATGCTGATATTGCTTTAACCATATACTGCACTCCTTGATCATATTTGATTTACATATCTATAATATACCAAAGATAGGAGTTTTTCAAATATTATTAGGAATATATGAATGAAAAGTACCATATTATCTTATGTAATTTTTGGTAAAAAGGAAGAGCGGGCATTCACACTTAATACCCACTCTAACCATTGAAATTAACCATAAAAAGAACCGGTTTCCCGGTTCTTTTTATTTTAGTTTTTCTTATCTGCCTTTATTACAGTGATAATAAACTCTCTAACCATTTCTACAAGACCTTTTTGTACTTTTGCAGTTAGTGTAACAACTGCATCTTCATCTTCAGGTCTAGTAACTTTAACATTACCATTTTCGTCAATAGTAACTACATCTTCGTCATCGCTTTCCCAAGAAATGCTTACACCCTTATTTTCGTCTTTAACTTGTACGCTAAAGCCCTTAGTAACAGCCTCTACTGTATCACCTTCAGCAACTTTAATGTCTAAAGCGTCATATACTTCTTTTACAACTGATTCATCCTTTGTTTTTATAGTTCCTCCTTTGTTGAGCTCGTAAGTTGTTCCATTAATAACTACTTTTGCTTTTCCATCTTCTAATACGTTTTCAACAGTTATATCTCTAGCACTTTCTAATGTTACTGTTGATGTTGTATTAATTGCTACTTTATCTATATTATTTTTGTTAACCAATCTAATAGCTTTAGCTGCTTCTACAACTACTGTTCCAAGAACTCCTTCGTTATAGAATGAGTTACTCTTTACGTCTTTAATAGTTACATTTCCAGTAACTGTCATGCCAGTTCCAACTACAAAGTCAGCCTTTGGTACGTTAACAACTAAGTCACCGTTTATTTTGCCTTTGCTAATAGTCATTTGGCCTACTTCTGTAGTATCAAATGTAATGTCGCCTTTTACTTCAGCACCATTGAAGTCTATATCTACTAATCTTCCGATCTTTAGTTTGCCTTCAAGATCATTATTTGCTTTTAGGTCAATAACAGCACCAGGATTAGAGAGCTTAATCTTTCTTAAGTTCTTGTTAGTCAATGCTTCTAACAAATCAGCTAGTGCTTCATCAGTATCTACAGTTGGGTTGTCAACTCCATCTTCTACGAAGAAGTATAGAGCAACTCCATCTCTTAGAACTAAAATTGTTTTTACTTCTACTTTTGAAACTCTAAAGTCTACAAATTTTCCATTTCCATCTTTGTTTACAGTAGCCTTTGCTCCATTTACATATACTTCGTCAGTTTCTTTCATATCACTATATGTGATTACTGTATAGTTACCGTCATCATAGAAAGTAACATTGTCAGAAACTGTTCCTTCAAATTTATATTCCATTCCGTCAACAACTACTATATAGTCTACATCTAATCTTAGAGCTGTCTTCAACAATGAAATTGTTACTTCTTTTCCGGATACATTTACTATTATATCCTTGATTTCATTAGGAGTTTCCTTCTTACCTTCATACAAGGTAACTGTAGCACCATCTACCTTATCAAAAGTCTTAACCTTTATGTTTCTACCGTTAGTTATTTCTACACCAAGGATGTAGTTATCAGGTGCAACTAAGTCTGTTCCTGGGAAGTCATATTCTTCATCTTTTTCAGACTTATTGTTTGCTAAGTCCTGAACAGGTGTAACAACCTTTAATGTGTAAGTGAATCTTGACTTTAATGACAAATTGGTCAGATTCAATATAACGCCATTGTCATTATCTGGGTCTTTTGAACCATTTACAGTAACTTTCTTTAACTTTCCATTTGCATCATAGTAAGATATTTCATACTTACCATAAGTCTGAATATCTTCATTAAAGTATACTCTTACTTTGTTTCTGTATTCTGCTTCTACGTTTTCAATATATGGAGCATCTGTATCTTCCATACTTGCAACGATTGTTGTACGTCCTTCTTTTTCGTCATCAGTGTTGTTTATCTTTATACCATGTTTAGTCTGGAACTTATCATTAATATTCTGATCGAAAGCTTTCTTATCTACAGCTACTTTCTTCTTCAGATACCATACAGTATCCATGCCTAAAGCATCAGCATCATCAGCTACGAAGTTAGCATCTGTTCCTATAAGTTTTACTTTCTCTGAGAATGTAAGTCTGTATTTTGCAACGTTTACTTGTTCCCAAGAGAAGTCAACATTTTCTTCAACGCTGACATCACCCCAGAAAGTAAGTTCTTCATCTATTGCAACTTTGTTACCTGCTTTATCAGCTACATATTTGAATCCTACCAATTGATATTCTACATCTTCAAATTTGTCAGCATTTGTGAACTCAAGAACTTTATCGCCTTCATAAACTGCTCCAAGAGGCAATTCTATCTCTGTATTTTTTCTTACTTCTTTAATAACCGCTTTGATGATCTTATCATTGCCTTTAACTGCTATAGGTTCTGAGAATGTTACTCTCAAAACTATTCTGTTAACTGATGTGATATCTTCTACTTGAGGAGCTTCGATATCGTTCTCAGTAGTCAAAGCAACGAAGCTAGCAGTTGTCTTTAATGTATTTCCAGCTAAGTCCTGAACACCATTGATAGTTACTTTATAAGTCTTACCTTCTGTAAGTTCATTTACAGTAAGAGTAACCTTATTAAGTTCATCATTTATCTTAGCTGATACAGGAGTACCGATATCGTTGTTTATAGTATAGTTAGCTACATCTTTAGCTGTAACAGGATCAAGATATTTGCTGAAGTTAATTTCAATCTTTGTAGCAGACTTAGCAACTACACTCTTAATCTTTGATGCATCTAATTGACTATTGTTATAGTTGAATGACTTTTCAACTTTCTTTATTTCATTGCCGTATTCATCAGCAACACCTGTAATAGTAAGCTTATAAGTAGTCTTATCTGCCATGTCTGATACAGTCAGTATAACTTTCTTAGTATCAGCAGTATAGCCAGGTGTTAACTCTGCATTCTCAACAGCAATGTCTTTGTTGAATGAATAGTTGTTAACATCTTGAACTGTTGCAAAGTCAAGTCTTGAAGCATCGCTGAACTCAACCAATACTTTGTTTCTGTTCAATACTTCTACTTTCTTTACAGTAGGACCAGTCTTATCCTGAACCTTGCCTGTGAATTTAGCAGAAGCCTCTTTAACCATTTCATTGCCTAATACTGAAGTATCCTTTACACCTTTAACCTTTACAGTGTAGGAAGTTCCAGCTTTTTGTGGTGAAGTAGTAAGTTCTACCCATCTTTCTACTTCGTCTGCAGAATCATCTGCAACCAATACAGCTTTTTCAACTGTGAGCTTGTCGATTGTGTAGTTTTCAACATTTTCAGCTGTTTCTTTGTCTAATTCTTCATTGAATTTAACCAATACTCTTGTATAAGTTAATGCTTCAGCCTTTTCTACCTTTGGAGCTACTTTGTCGCTCTTTGAATAGAAAGTCTTTGAAGCTGACTTAAGGGCTACACCGTCAACTGATTTAACATTTGTAACTTTTATTGTATGAGTCTTGTTTGCGCCAAGGCCTTCAGTAACAAGAGTAACTTTTGTTCTGTCAGAGTTTAATGTAGCTTTTACAACTTTAACATTAGCTATGCTGTAGTTTTCTACATTTGTAGCTGTTTCAAAGTCAAGAACTTTGTCAAATTCTAATTCTACTCTTTCAGTGTCTGTGCCTGTAACTTTCTTAAGTTCAGGAGCTCCGGCTATTTTTGCCTTACCACCGAAATTGAATTTAGATTCGCCAATTACTAATGTGTAAGTCTTACCACTTGTTTGAGCTGATGTTTCAAGAAGAACTTTCTTAGTTCCATCAAGTAAAGCTGATTTAACTTCAAGTCCTTCGATTGAGTAGTTAGCAAGATTTTCAGCTGCTGCTTTTTCTACTTCAGCTTCAAATTCAACTTCAACTACTGTGTTACCGATAGCTTTAACTGATTTAACAGCAACTTCAACAGCTTTAGCTTCTTCCAATATGCCAGCTGCGATTGCCAAATCCTTGTCTATCTTGCCAGCTTCAACTAAAACCTGTGCCCAAACTTTACCGTCTTTAGTCTTAGCTTTCAAAGCTGAAACTGTAGCTTTTGCAAGTCCATCAATTGTGAACTTGTCAGCTTTAGCAGGTGTTAAACCTATGCTTTCAGCAAATGTAAGAACTTCTTCCCAAGCGAAATCTCCAGCTACATCAGCTGTAGTCTGCTTGTATCCTAAGTTCTCAAGCAATACCTTGTAGTACATTTGCTCGCTTAGAGTATCATATGGACCAAATTCACCTTTTTCATTGCCGCCGAATCCGATTGGATTGTCTTTTACATAAGCAAGAATGTTTTTGCCTTCTGCCCATGCTACTTTGTCAGCGTCAACGAAATTGTTTGTTCCTTCATATTTCACAGCGTCTTCATAAAGTCCTTTAAGCTTAAGGATCATTATAGCAGCTGTGAGTTTGTTAAGGTCTTTGGCTGTGTATTCCACAGTCACACCATTGCCGTCGCCTTGAAGCATGCCGATTGTGGCAAGTGCTTTAGCTTCAGCGCTAACTTCTGTATCAGCAAATGCTACTGGAATTGATGTGAAAACCAAAGCAAATGCTAATACGAGTGCTAGAACTTTCTTCATTTTTTCTCCTCCTTATGATTATAATTTCTTGGGAGTATATTGTAGCGTCAACCCCCGTATGTATATGCATCCCCAAGATGGGGAGGGCTACCTTAATTTAGTCGCTAGTCTCTGGTCACTAGCTTCTAGTCTTCAGTTATCCCTCTCGAGTCTTTTCTTTTAGACCCTTGAGAAATCTTCCATGGTAAACAAGGTATTATAGAGCAACTTTGTACTCTGTTACACATTATAGCAAGTTAAAGATGTTGAGTCAATTAGTGGTAAGTAAGTGTAACATTAATGTAATATTTACAGCCGCTAGTCTCTAGTATTTAGTAGCTGATCACTTGCCACTATCCAAAGGTTTCTTATAAATAGCTGCTAGCTTTTGTGACATATTTAAGATCAAAATGTTCTTTTTATTGATCTCACTAAAGCACCCGGCTTCTTTGCTATATTCAGGAATCTTACAAACTCCTTATCACTATCCCTTTCACAGCCTTCGGCTATATTGCTGGCAACGCTTACAACTGATCTCTGAATCTGGTCTCTAAGACTATAGTTCTTATTAAATGTATCATCATTTGTTACATTATATATTTCGACTGCTAATTGCTTTGCATCTTGCCAGACTTTAAGATCTTTAAAGCTTTTGCTCATTAATATCCTCCATGCTATGTATATGGCCAGTTAGCCATAAAATGGACGAAATGATATATTCGACATAATTGGGGAAATTCCTTGTGGATAGGTTGTGGATAGAAAAAACTTTCACAGAATTTTTATGTGAAAGTTTTTTCTTCCATATTAATATTAATTTTTTTATGTATAACATCAATACAGTATGAATTTTGGGCTAGGATTGGACCATAAATTTGATACTTTCTCTTCTTATTTAAAATACGTCTTATATTCTTTCCCCTATTTTTTAGGTTGCATGCCTGTATTATCTATAACGTATCTCATGTATTCATCATAGGCGTAAAAAAATTCTATGTCCGTTGATGATTGGGGCACGGTTACTACAGTACGGCCTTTGGGAGGTATATATATGCGTGTATAGGCAATTTCCTTGTTAGATACGACTTTTCCATCTTCATAGTATATATCAGCATCATATAGTTTATCGGGACCAAAATCATTCTCCAAATATATATCTAATTCTGATTTATTTATAAACTCATAGGTCTTTCCTGATTTTAGTACGCTTACATATAGTGCCGGATCTTTTACCTCTTTTATTTCTATATTTTGAATAAATTCATTATATCCATAGTAGTATTCTATATCCAATGAGGTAGATGGTACAGTGACTACAGTGCGACCTTTCGGCATCAAAAGTATGCTGGATTTGTCCTTCTTTCTGGAAACTGAAAGATTTCCATCGTTATAATAAAGAGTTTGATCAAAATATCTTTGTTTACTATACTTGGCTTTCATTTCTATATTTTTGCCGGATTTATTTGTGAACTCATAGCTTTTCCCCGGCTCCAGCACTCCAACATATAATGAAGGGCCTTCTACTTCCCTTACTTCTATCCTTTTGTCAAATTCATCATAACAATAGTAGTATTCTATATCCGGAGAGGAGGATGGTACGGTGACTAAAGTGCTTCCGCCTCCAAGAATTGATATGGGTGTATAGGCAGATTTTCTTTGATAAGTTTTTATATCAGATTTAATATAACCTGCTTCATCAAAAAATTTATCTGCACCGGGACTGGTTCCTATATCTATTTTTGAATAGGTAAGATTTTTGAATTCATAGGTTTTTCCCGATTTTAAAATTCCATAATGAAGTGCAGGATATTCTATTTCTCTAATTTCGTAATTTATATCATTTTTTATAACTATAGGTTTTGAATTCTCCCACACAGTGACCACAGTACGGCCTTCCGGATATAATTGTATATGTGTATAGCCTTTGTTTCTGTAATATTCAACTTTCCAAAAAGAATCATAAGAATTTTCCTTATAATATGCAGCTTCGTCAAAATGATCGATTTCCTTGGACTCTTTATATATTCTTATTTCTTTGCGTGATTTATTTATTATTTCATAGTTTTTTCCAGGCATAAGGGTATAGTAATAAGTTTGAGCATTTACCAATCCAGTGAAGCTTAACGTTATGGCTATAATCATTACAAACGATATAAGTTTTTTCATCCTTAAACCTCCCGCCTTTTAATCATTTTCCATAAATTCTGCCTGATAAATACTTAGTTTAAGCATTTAATGGCAAGATTGACAGCAAAATTTGTGGATGGGTTTACATATTCGACATAATTGAGGAAATACCTTTTGCTTAAATTTTGGTCATAAAAAAACTTTCATGACGCTTTCCATGAAAGTTTTTAAAGCGGTAAGAGGGACTTATTAGCGTCCCTCTTTGTATTTTATTGTAGCTTTTATGAAATCCTTGAATAGTGGGTGAGGTCTGTTGGGTCTGGATTTGAATTCGGGATGGAACTGGCATCCTACAAACCATGGGTGGTCGGGGATTTCCACTATTTCAACCAGTCTTTCATCCGGTGAAAGACCGCTGAGTACAAGGCCCTTTTCCATCATCTTTTCCCTATATTCATTGTTGAACTCATATCTATGTCTGTGTCTTTCGAATATCAATTCATCCTTGTATGCTTCGTAAGCCTTGGTGTTTTCCATGAGCTTGCAGGGGTATAATCCTAGCCTCATGGTACCTCCTAATTCGTCTATATCAGCTTGTTCAGGCATAAGGCTTATTACGCCATAAGGGGTTGCCGGATCCAGTTCGGTGCTGTGGGCTTCTTTCAGACCCAGAACATTTCTTGCATATTCTATTACTGCAATCTGCATGCCAAGGCAGATACCGAAGTAGGGTACCTTGTTTTCCCTTGCAAACTTAGCAGCCAATATTTTTCCTTCTACTCCTCTTTTTCCAAAGCCGCCTGGAACAAGTATGCCGTCTACATCCTTAAGCATTTCTTCATAGTTTTCATTATTAAGATCACATGAATTAATCCATTTTATTTCCACTTCCGTATCATTGGCTATTCCACCATGGCTTAAGGCTTCTGCCACAGACATGTATGCATCATGGAGTTCCACGTATTTGCCTACCAAGGCTATTGTCACTTTATTCCTTGGGTTAAGTATTTTATTGACCATGGACTTCCATTCTTCCAAATCTGGTTCACTGCATTGAAGTCCAAGCTTCTTTACCACCAATGAATCCAAACCTTCCTTATTTAATAGGAGGGGTACTTCATATAGGGTGTCTGCATCTGTGTTTTGAACTACGGATTCCCCATCCAGATTGCAGAATAGTCCGATTTTGTCCTTCAGTTCTTTGGATAGAGGTTTTTCTGTTCTGCAGACGATGATATCAGGCTGGATACCTATGCTTCTGAGTTCTTTGACGCTGTGCTGGGTTGGCTTAGTCTTAAGTTCTCCAGCTTTGCTGAGATATGGTACTAATGTGACATGGATAAAGAGTACATTTTCACTGCCTACTTCATATTTTATCTGTCTTATGGCTTCCAAGAAGGGGAGACTTTCAATATCGCCGACGGTGCCGCCGATTTCGGTGATGACTACATCAGGGCTGCTTTCTTTGCCTACCCTGTATATCCTAGACTTGATTTCATTGGTTATGTGAGGGATGACTTGTACAGTTCCACCTAAGTAGTCGCCTTTTCTTTCCTTATTAATAACAGACCAGTATATTTTGCCTGTTGTTACACTGCTGTTTTTGGAAAGGTTGTTGTCGGTGAATCTTTCGTAGTGACCTAGATCCAGGTCTGTTTCCGCTCCATCATCGGTGACGAAGACTTCTCCATGTTGATAGGGTGACATGGTTCCTGGGTCAATGTTCAAGTATGGATCTATTTTTTGCATGGTTACTTTTAGTCCGCGGTTCTTAAGCAGTCTTCCCAAGGATGCTGCTGTGATGCCTTTGCCGAGGGATGAGACTACGCCGCCGGTAACGAAGATGTATTTAGTCATTTTTTTACCTCCTGTATTCCTTTAGGGTTTTGATTCGTGATCCGAGATTCGTGATACGTAATATTTCTCCTTGGTATTGCTCTAAGGTCTTGTTGTGATTCGGTTTATTTTGGGTTTTGACTCATAAATCTGCGCTGCTTAATTTAGTTTTTACTTTGACTCTTTTTAATTTCTTGTGCTTTGAGAGTCTTGATAAACGCTCCCAGCATATTTCCAACCTTAACGCAAGATGATTTTAAAGCTTCATAGTCATCACTAGAATATCCTATTTCTTTACCTATTTCTATTTGCGTCATAAGTTCAGCTAAAGATCCTTTTGCAACATACAAAAACCTTATAAATTCTTTAGTTGTTTCTCTATCATTTCCTTCTGCGATATTAGATGCTACACTTATTGCTGCATGCCTGACTTATTCCTTAAAGCCAAAATCTTTTGAAACAGGTTCTTTATTTGTAGATTTGTAAACATCAACAGCTAAAGTTTTAGCTTCGTTCCAAACATTAAGTCTTGTAAAATCAACTCCGCTCACTTTAACCATCCTTTGTCTCATTCATATTATAACTTTTATATTTTACATTTATAAAAAAGAAAAATCAATATGAAATGGTGAGTTTCATATTGATTTTTGGTTGTTAGTTTTTTAATAGTTTTTGGAGCTCGGTGACGGCAGCTTCAAGTTGAGTATCCTTGATGTATTTGGTGATGTCTTTGCTATAGATTTCAAGGATTTTCTTCTGGGCATCCTTGGTTAGGACTTTGACTTCCGGAAGTTTGTTGTCTTTCAGGAATTTATTTATAGCGTTCAAAGTAGCTTGGTTCATGACGCCGTCTGTGCTCATCTGATAGCCCATGTTTTTAAGCCTTTGCTGGATGCCGTATACATCCAGTCCTACAGTACCCAATGTGATGTCCCTGTCCATCTTCACAGGAGCCAAATCTTCCGAATCAGGCAGTTCTACCTTCACATCCGGTTCTATACCTTTACCGTCTATATTTATTCTGTTTCTGGTGAGATATTCGGCTATGGTCATCTTGATACCGCCGCCGTTGGTGAGGTACATTACGTTTTGAACAGTACCTTTGCCATAGGTTTTGGTGCCTACCACCACGCCTACTTTTGAGTCTTTTACTGCTCCTGTAAGTATTTCTGCTGCAGAGGCAGAGCCTCCGTTAACTATCACTGCTATTTTAAAGGGCGGGTTTTTCAGGGTTGAGCTATAGGTTTCATCATTTTCTTCCCCTTTGGCATCTATGTGAACTATAGGTCCTTCAGGTATGATTTCCTCACATATTTCAACAACGCTACTCAACAGGCCTCCAGGATTGTTTCTCAGGTCTATTATCAATCCTTTCTTCCCTTGAGCTTTGAATTCTTCTATGGCATCTTTGAAGTCGTCGTAGGTGTTTTCACTGAATTCTGTAAGCCTTATGTATCCTATGCGCGAATCTTTTATTTCATCTTCGCTTTTTCTGTCAAAGGGAGTTTCTCTTTTTACAGATTCAACTTTTATAAGAGCTCTTGTGAGTTCTATATATACAACATCTGATGTACCGGCCTTTATTATCCCCAGTTTTACCCTAGTGCCGGGATCTCCTTTTATCAGGCTCGCGGCCTTTCCCAGAGTATAGTCTTTGATGTTGGTACCATCTACGGATACAATTATATCTCCTGTATCCAGACCGGCTTCCTCTGCAGGGGTATCAGCTATGGGTGCAACTACTGTAATATTGCCGTCTCTTTTTTCTATTAAAACACCTATGCTGCCGTATTCGCCGCTGGCAAAGTTCATTAGTTCCTTGAATTCTTCGGCATCCATGTAAGTACTGTGCGGGTCCAAGGTTTTGAACATGCCGTCTATGGCTCCGCGAATGAGTGTCGTTTCATCTACATCTTTATAGTAGTCGGATTTGATGATTTCCATGAGGGATTCCACAGTACTTATAGTTTCTTTATAGTCATAGGTATCTGCTGACACTGCTCCTGATATTGCCAAAACTATTATCAATATTATTGCCAGAAATCTTTTTTTCATTTTACCAACTCCTGTTCTTTTGAGTATGGCCTCTTGGGTCTGGTTTCCAGTAGTTATCGGATTCCTTTTGCCGCTAGATTCCCGTTAATTAAAGTTTACAACTCTTTCACGGTAATCTGTTTTGATTTCTTTTTGAAGATATGTTATAAAGCGGTTTAACATGTTTGCAGCTTCGCCGCGGGTGAGACCGTTATTGGGCTGAATCATGTTGTATTCATTGGGGTCTATTATATCCAATTCTTCTGCCACATAGATGGCCTTTCTTGCCCAGTCAGGTATCTGGTCTTCATCGGCAAAGGTTTTTCCCAGATTGAAGGTGCTCATATTCTCCAGCCCCAGGGCTCGTATCAGTATGGTTACCGCCTGGGCTTTCGTGAGGTTTTCATCAGGTCCAAAGGTGTTGTACCCTGTACCGTTCATCAGTTTCAGTTCAGTAACTTTCTTTATGTAAGGGTAGTATGGGTGATTGGCATCTACATCTGAGAATATTATGTCCTCCTGAACTTCTTTTCTGGATCTGGGTTTTTGCTTTTCCGTATCTATTTCCAACCCGCAGGCTTTTATTATGGCTTTTGCAAATTCTGCCCTGTTGATTGGAATTCTGGGATTAAAGTATTTACCATTGCCATCAATTACTCCAAGACTGAAAAGCCTGTTTATATCCTCTTCTGCCCAGTATCCTCGGATGTCCTGATATTGGGGTATGGGCAGGGAAGTAAGTTTAGGCATGGTGGTGAGCTTGAAGCTTCCTTCTCCTGTTTTTCTGCTGGTTGTTTTCCCATTGGTTATAACAGGCATATCGTATTTATATACTACTGTATTTTCTTCCTTTTCGCTAATCATGTAGCTTTCTTTAAAGCTTATCTGATTAGGCAGGCTTTGTTGAGATAGTATTTCCTTCTCCCTTATGTTTGTCACACCGTATTCCACTGTTCCGGTGCTTTCTTGCACAGTGCTTGATGTTCCCACTTTATTCTGGTATGTGATGATATGCCTTATCATGGCTGTCTCAACTGTACTCCATGTATTATCATATTTATAATTCTCGCCGTATATGTCAACTATTACTTTGTTTTGTCCTTGGGAATAGGTCTTCCTGCCGTTCCAGGTTCCGCTAGTGTATTTAATGATGCTTTTGTCCTGGGTTATGGAAGCCTTGTTGAGTATTTGCTCTTCCAGCACATAGGTTTTATCGCCTATGGTGATTTTTTCGGATACTTTTGCTTTGGGGTCCAGAGTGAGACCTGTACTGATTTGCTTCAGTTCAGAGTCTGTATTTTCATTGACTACATATATCACTTTTCTTGTAAGGGTAGCTCCGTTGGGACCCGTAAGGTTATAGTCGTAGGTGTATTTAATCTGGTCTCCTTTGCCCGATTGCTTGATTTGCAGCTTACCGGTAAATTCCACAGGAGCACCTGACAGGAATACTATTTCTTTGTATTGTGATTCATTGCTGACCCCCGGTTCTATTATGTCTGCATAGGAGGCCGTAGAGATGAGCAACAGGACTATTAAGGTTGTGATTAATTTTTTCATAGAAAGTCTCCTTTCAGGTATTCCTTTAGGGTCTATTTTATAACCACTAAAAGACACTAAAGGTTTCACTAAAATACACTAAAGGTTAATATTGTGACTAAGCAACTAATTTCATTCATTGTTTAACATACCTTTATCTTTTTTTATATACCTCGGAATCTTGCTATAAATTATAGGTAAGTATATTGGGGATTCTTTTAGGGTAGGGAACGGTTGAGAACCGTTCCCTACTTGTTGTGCTTATGGGGATTACTCCACAAATATTATTATACCGTTGTTTTGGTCTGTGATGGCATAGATTTTGTCTCCAACATCCAATTGGCTAAGGGTTACTACTTGTTCATTCTTGATTATTACAGCTTTCTTGGTATTGATGACAGTATTGGATTTTGTCGGTTGCCATTGGTTATAGAATTTGCTGTATTCCTTTACATCGGTGAGGGTCAGCTGTGTATATGTTTCGTTGTATTTTACCACTTCTCCGGTTATTAGGTTTTCCGTAAAGGTTACATTTTCTTTTCCCAGGTTTCCATCTCTCTTGTAAATATTGATGGCTGTTGCTTCTCCGTCTTCATTTATCACAGCATAGGCCAGCATGTGTTGACTCTTACATTTTTCATAGTGAGGCCCTCCCTCGTCCACATACAGCAGTGGATCGTGGATGGTGTATTTATTCTTGTCAGTTGATTTTAGAGGTTTTCCATTGCTGTCTCTCTTCCAGAACCTGCTTTCCAAGAAAGTATCTCTGGTTATATAGTTGTTTTTGACTACATTGTCCAGGATTTTGCTATCCTTGCTGACGTAGAAGTATTTTTCTCCGCCATAATGGTAATCCCATTCATTGTTGATGAGATCGGCATAGCTTTCAAGTGAGAAGTTGTCTTCTCCCATGTCGTGGATATATCCTCTCACCACATTCCTATAGTCAAAGCCGTTGCCGTTTTCCATGGATACCAAAGCTGCATAGTTTGTTCCTCCCGGTAATCTGTTTTTCACTATGAAGGCTTCGTCATTGTAGGTGAGGTCTGTTGTATCAAGAAGTCTTCTATCCTTGATTATTATGGTTCCCTCATCAAATTTCAGTTTCTGTCCGTCTGCAAGCTTTATGGCATTGTCTGTCCATTGGGTATCGAAGCTGCCGCTGAAGACTGAGTCTTCGCTTACGCTTTTCAGTGTCATTTTAGCTATGGTTTCTTCACCGAAGTCCTTGACGGTAACAATATAAGCTTCTACATTTCTTTGTTTGTCCAAATCTTCAAGGGTCAGTTTCCTGCCATCCTTGTATATTTCCGCATCCCTCTTTACGGGGAAGGTTCTTTCGTCATCCAATTTTGACCAATCCGGATATTTATAGCTTTGCACGTCTGACAATGCGACTCTGTTTTGAGTAGGCAGGGTATTGAGTATCCTTGCCTTGTATATTTTCTCCACTCTTTGTCTTTTGGTCATGAGCTGGATTTCGTCAGCCCTGTCGGGGCTTGTTCCGTCGATTTTTATCTTCACCATGTCTCCCGTCTTTATGTTATATAGCTTTATGGGATAGCCAAGGTAAGTTATAGATGTAAAGCTGTCGGTTTTGAAGGTCATGGGATTTTGCCTGTCGTTTATCTGACTTACTTTTATGGTGTTGTCGCCCACATCTCTTACCCGCAGTATAGCCTGGTACTCCTTGCTGGCTTCTTCTCCCGGCGCGGTGAAGGCTTTTATTGCTTTAATGGTTCTTCCTGATATTTCAAATGTGGCATCCTGCTCATTATGAAGGCTGTCCAGGTCCTCATAATATTCGTTTACGGTGACTATTACCCTGTCATCCAAGCCATAGGTGCGGAGGTTTCCGTCATAGTCCTCCAGCTTCAGGATTCTTCCTGCCTTATCGATATACTTGATTATTCCATCTATATATTCTGTATCTGCATAGTAGTCTACGCTTTCTTGTATATCCAGTCGGGTTATAAGGCTGCCTTTGTAAAGGGCTTTTACACTTTGGCCCGGGATTAGGCTTGTGTCCTTAGCAGGCTTTCCAAGGGCAGTTATGACTGTGTTGTTGCCAACTTTTAATTCTGTAATTTTCTTCTGGCTATCTTCTATCCTTAGATTGCCTTCCTTATCCACATAGCTGAGTGTTCCTTGAAGGAACTGGTATTCATCCAGGGACCCAAAGATTACTTGGTCGTCTTTCTTTGTATATTCCAAGGCGTCTCCCTGTCTGAGAATTTGATGATCATATATTCTGTTGTTCTTTATGACAGGCAGTGCCTGGTTTCCTTGTATCTTTATTTCAAAGCCCGTGCCGTCGAAGTTTTCCATGATGAGAGTCAATTCAGTATTAGTGGCTCCAGGTCCATCCACATAGTTTCTTTTGGTTTCCATAAGTCTGGCTACACCAGTTTCTATGCCTATCTTGTCAGGGTATTTGTCAATTATGTTGGTCATTACTTTTGCAGCTTGCCCCCTGGCAACTCCTAATGTAGGCGAGTATTTATCCTTCGAAGCTGAGGGTAGTATTTCCTTTTGGAGAAGAGTTTCTACCGCCATCAATCTGTCGGCTTTGATACTGTTATAGTCTTTATATTTGTATACATAGCTTACGTTATTTGATGGGATTTCCTCAAGCTTCAGGGCTCTCGCAATCCATTGGGCAAGGTCCTGACGGCTTATGGCTTTTTTCATATTCCTGTTTTGTTTCAGTATGGCTTGTGTCTTTTCTTCTCTTAGCTTATTTCTTTTATCTAATGGCATCCATTGTTTCTTGTACGCTTCTGTAACTTCTTTTTCTATGGCATCCTGTTGTGCCTTGGTGAGGGTTTCCATTTCCCTAATGTCTGCCGTTGTAAGGATTCCTAATTCTATAGCTTGTTCTATATAGCCCAGAGCCCAACTATCTGCATCATATACCGGCTTTGTCCCCTTTTCCGCCAGATCAGCCGCTTTTTGCAGTGCTTCTTCTTCAAACCCCAGGAGTCTTATCAGATAGGCAGCTGCTTCCTGATAGGTGATGTTGTCATTGGGCCTGTATTTTGTTCCTGCACCGCCTTGAATTATGTTAAGGAGACGCAGTCTTAGGATGTCCGCAGCATAGGGACTGCTGCTTATGTCGCTAAAGACTCCTTGTTCCACAGTTGTCCTGCCGTAGGCAGGTACTGTATATGTAGGGCCTTGGGCAAATATGGTTGTAAATAGCAGTGATAGTATAAGTATTATGGATATATGTAGTTTTTGTTTCATAGTGATCAGTCCTTTCAGGTTTTAGAGAACACTGATTTACACTGTGGAATCCACGGATTTTCATATAGCAATCCGCGGATTCACAGGATTAATTTATTATCATTTTTATCTGGGCATTGGTAGCCCCAAAATTAATCACAAGCCCTAATTTTTTTCTCGTCGCTTTAGATAATTTAACATTTGAGAAAAATGTCTTTTTTCTAAGTCAGGCATTGCTTTTATTTCTAGTATAACTTTATCTTCAACTATAATATCTGCTATATATTGACCTGCAACATAATCTTTATAGTACACTTCCAGAGAAACCTGCTGCTCACATCTTAAACCTCTGCTTTCCATCTCTCTCATAAGGGCATTTTCATATACCTTTTCCAGAAACCCTGGACCAAGTATCTTATGGACTTCATATACTGATTTTATTATAACATTTGTAATGTCTTCATAAATCAACATATGAAATCTTCCTTCTCATGCGTGCTCTGCCCAAGGCTCTAGAGGCTTAAGGCTAGAAGCCAGGGACCAATAACTAATAACTTACTATCACATATTGTCCTGGTCGGGTGAGGATCGTTTCTATGAGCTTTTCGCCGGTTTCTTTGGTGAAGTCTACCATCTCCAGTTTATTAGACGGTACGTCATAGTAGTAAAGTTCCAAGTTTTGTGCATTAGCGTATTTTGAGTCAAGGACTATTGTAGCTTCGATAGGTTCTTTAAATTGTCTTATATCGGTGGTCTTGTCCTTAACTTGGAGCTTGAAGTCTATGCCTATGAGTTTCACCGGTTTGGTTCTTCTATTCAGGAGCATAAGTATTTCATCGTATCTTTTTCCCGTAGGCGAAGATAGTTCTATTATGGCTGCTGCATTGTCATAGTCTGTATTTATGCTCATTATTTCTGTTGTGGCCAGCGCATTTGTGTGGAACTTAATGGATACATCTTTATCCCATATTGTATAGTTCTTGCTGTAGTTCTGAATAAGTTTAACCGGTATTTTTACCTGTCTTGAAACTCCTGACTCTATGTTTTTGTTTCTCAATTCTATCTGATAGTATTGGGACGCCTCTTGCAGGCTTTTTTCACCTACATTGTATACAAACTTGTCCTTGGTGCTTTCTGTCCAGTCCATTCTGGAATTTGGATTAATATATTCATTATTGTATTTTGCTTCAGAATGTACTTTATCCAAGGTTTTTACTCTTTGAGTCTGAGCATATTGCTGAGATACTCCGAAGTCATTTACCGAATATATTCTAAATGCGTACCAGGTATCTGGTATGAGGCCCCTCAAATAGTATATATGTTTTCCTTTTTCTGTGAACTCCGGTTCCACAGTCATGATATAGTTAAAGTTGTTAAGTTCCTTGGCCTCTCTCTTTTCTCCAAAGGAAGCATATATCTGATATATTTCTGCACTGCCTGTCCATTCCAGTTTTACCGTATCTCCATCCACAGGTGTTGCTTTTGCATTGGAAGGCCTATCAGGCAGAGGGCGTATTACTGTTATTTTATATTCTTCGGATACTCCACCGTCAGGGTTTATGACTATTATTGTGCTTGATCCTTCCGACATGCTTGGAGTCGTCACATATATCATTATGCCATCTTCTACCTTTGTTGCAGTGGTTTGTGTGCCACCAACCACATAGGCTTCTTCATCATTTATCTTAAATACTTGAATGCCTGTTTCCCCGGAATCCAGCTTATCCTTTATGGTTCCACCAAATATGACTCTTGCGCCTTGCTGGAATTCAATACCTTTTATTATTATGTTTTCTCCTCCTGTCATTCTGAAGGTATCACTGCTGTACAAGCTTCCATCTTCAGCCAATAATTCTTGTATTTCAGGAGAGCTTATGATGGTTAGCGCATCTTTCTTTTCGTCGGAGCCATAGTCCGAATTTTGAACCATGACGGATACTTTGCCTGCTGTCAGTCCTAGTGGCACTTTGACCTTGATTTTCTCAGTGCCTTCTATTTCTAATACCTCTGCTTGTATGCCGCCTATAAATACCTTCAGTCCAGGTCTGAAGTCGCTTCCTATTATTGTAACTGTGTTTTGTCCTCTGCTGGAAGTTTTGTCGGGTATTACACTTTCAATAACAGGACCGCTGAGTCCCTTTTGATATACTACAAAGTATGGCTTGCCCATCTTATAGTATTCATTTGGTTCTCTGGTGCTGGTTACGCCTCCGTCCTTATTGTCCACGGTGATTGGCTTTTTCAGCCCGATTTCGCTTTCGTCAGCAGGAGGTATTACAACTAAGAGACTGTCTCCGTTGGTGCTTCTGTCCAATATCTGAAGCTCCTTATCATCCAAGTAAACTTTAGCAGTCCTCTTAAAATTGCTTCCTTTTATGGTAAGGAGAATTCCCCCGTTTACTCCTACATAGGTATAGTACTCCTGGTCATCGTTTTTAGGAGTTCCTTCATAGTCTTCTACAAGGCCGCTGGAGCTCTTGAGAACCTTATTTATAGGTTCTATTGAACTTATGACAGGATAGTCATAGGGGTTCATGTACTCAAAGGTAGCAGTGGCCTTTCCCTTATCAGGGTTTATAAGTTCTATAGGTATATTGGTACCTATGGTATGATAGGTAGGTGTAGTGACGAAAATCTGGTTTGAGTCCACATATCGTACATTTTCAGAATATCCGGTGTCAATCAACAACCTTCCGTCTTCTAATTCTACCCTCACAAGGCCTATTCCCTCGAAGGAATTTCCTTGGGCATCTTTCATAAGTTTTAGTGGAATATATTTTACTGTGTTGTCATATCCATTTATGACTGCCTTGTATATTTTGTCATCTACCACTTTTGTCATGGTAAGCTTTGTGTTGGTGCCTGATGCATCATATTCAAAGGTCATATTGTTTTCTGAAAATCTCACCGTAGTTCTTTTGTTGTCTATTCTTCCAGAGTTCTCCAATTGCCTATCTATATTTCTGTTTGTAAGGCTTCCGAATCTCACAGCCACCATTTGCTTAGAATCAAATTGGTTTATTCCATTATCCACCTTGCCATTATATACATCCATGGCAGATGTAGCGAAGCCGCTTCCTCTAAGTTCTACGGTGTCTCCCCCCTGCATTTTGCCTGTCTTCGGGAACACCCTTGTTATCTTGGGGTTAGAACCTTCATAGGTATAGGAGAGTTTGTTGGATGTTCCTGCATCATTGTTTACCAAATATACATCCACTTTTCCGGCAGTTCCTTCAGGAGTTATAACCTTCAGATATCCTCTGGAGAATTCCACTATCTTTGCCAATTTATCTCCAAAGAATACCTTGGGCAGTATAGGCGACTCTAAGTATTTGTCAAATACAGGGTGATTTAAGTCTTGTTCCTTCAACCACTCATTTAAGTTCGCTTCACTATCCCATACTTTGTTGCCGTTTATGTCTCGGAATGGTTCATCATCATTTCTTACTCCATCCCTGTTTTTATCTTCATAGGGTTCGAAGAATCTGAAGTCAGTACCGGTGATCTCCACCACCTCACCGCCGGCAGCGGTTCCTTTTGCAGGTACTATCTTTATCAATTGAGGATGGCTGGTAGGTACTATATAGGTAAATCCTTTTTCCATGCTGTCGCTTCCACCGTCAGGATTTACTACTACCACCGGCACGGCATATCGGCTTGTTCCCTTTTCTTTAAACAAATCTCCGGGATAAGCAGGTACTTTTCTTACAGTTATTTTTTTGCCGTTTGGGCTCACTTCTATATCATTAGATGGAACTTCAATGCCGTTTATATATACCTTGGCCTTATCTATGCCTATGTCCATGAAGTCATTTCCTTCAATGTCTATAGAATATCCTCCGTCAGTAGTGCCTTCATTTGGCACTATTTTTTCTATTTTGGGTTTGCTTTGGGGATGAGAGAAGTAGTAGAATCCATTGGTGCCTGTTTTGCTGTCTCTCTTGGTGTCCGGGTTCACTACTGTCACATCATAATATCCGTCAGCAGGAAGAGCCGGCACTTTAATGTATATGGTATTTTTGTCCACTACCTTTACCCTGTTGCCTATTATTTTCTTATTTGCATCAACCTTGTACGGAGTCTCCATGGTCAGCTTGAGTATTTTGGTTCCTTTATCCGTTATGGTGATGCCTGTTGCATTGGATTCAAAATCATATATGAACCCATCTTGTTTGTCTGCCTTTATATCTCCACCATCAATAATCAATTTATAGGTATTGTAAACTCCATCGCTCAGGATTACATCACCTGAGCCGTCGATGGTTAATGTATAGTAGTTTCTGTTTTCATCAACAAATATGACGGAATAATAGTAATCCCTTACTTCAATGCTGGTCAGGTCTCCATCCTTTTTCAGACTAACAATCTTTTTGCCTTCTGGATCTTCATAGGGTTCTAATACAATCTTCTTTTGGTTGTCAAGATTATAATCGTTTATATCAGTATTTCCCAGAAGTACTCTTGTACCTATAAGCCTATACCTTAAATCCGTCCTGTCTGTCGGATCCGGTGGTATAAAGTTTTCACCTTTAATTACAACCAATGTTCCCGTATTACCGGATTTTGGTTCAAAATCTGTTATCTTAGGATTGGTATAGGTTGTCACATAATTAAAATGCCATGTGGCAGAGCCTCCAGTTGGGTTCATAACAAGTATCTGGGTTGTTCCCTCTCTGCCTGCCGGAGCAATAAAGCTAATGCCTTTTCCGTCTTCATCTCTTTTTATATTGGTTATTTCCTTTCCGTCCAAGAAAAGCCTTACACCTTCCATGAAGTTGTTACCGGTGATTTTTACTTCCACTCCACCGTCAACAGATACAGTGTCAGGATTTACACCTGCAATGATAGGTTCTTTATTTTCTTCCACTGTAACAAATTCCACCGCATCAACTTTCATGTTGTACAAGCCTCTTTCGTTGGAATTCCTGATAGGATTTATAACAGTTACATAAGTCTTTCCAATATTTCTTACTATACTATTGGCAGGAAGATAAAACAGTATCTTGGTACCTATTTCGTTGCCTGAGGAACCATCCAGTTCAACACCTGTTGAGCTTAATACTTTCATTTCCAAATCTTTAGTATAATCAGCATCTCCTGCATTTGGATTCAGTGTCAAATCAGGTCCCAGTTCAACTATAGGATATCTAACCACATCCTTGCCGGAAGCATCTGTGTATTTATGAACCATGAAGTTTTTGCCGTATATGGCTATCATTATTCTTTTATCGGCTGTACTGTATCTATTTACATCTAACTCTTTGACTTGTATTTTTTCCGGTACTATGCTTTCAACTAGAGGTTCTGTCTTGCTGGGTATATAGGTATAGCCATTGGGCAGAACAGCCCTATCTGTAATAGTCTGGATTACTTGGTCCAATGAATCCATGATGACTGTTTCCATTTCTATTACCACATCTTTTGTGGGATTCACATCTGCATCAGTAACCTGAGCTGTCCTGATGTTTATGATATCCAGATTGTTTTTGAACTCGACATCAGGATTATCATTAGAGTCTTTAAGAAAAGTAGCCTTGTCTCCAATAATTATTCTAATGGTCCTTCTGGCCTTGTATCCAGAAGAATTGTTGTAAGACCCAGTTGCATAATCAATTACCAATTCTCTATTGCCGTCTCTAAATGTGTATTTTTTATCATCAGAATCCGGTGTAAATTCAGGTATATTCAATGTGCCGACAAACTGAGCTGATATGGTAGCTTTTGAACCGGTATCAGGTCCGGTTTTGGGATTGATGCTTATTACCTTTGATTTGATAAAAGCGCTTATTACAGTAAACTTTTCCGTCAATATTTTTTCCTTAGTAACAGCATTCATAGGGTCTTCACCGGCTGATACAGCATTGGTGAATACAACATAATATTCGCCTACATCTATGTCAGGAACTTCTACCGTCAATATATCCTTTCCATTGACATTCTGCTGGAAGGTTTTATTCTTTCCTTTGTTTGCTTCTTTATATGGATCAGTACCATCGGTTTGTCTCAGGAAATATACATCATAGGAATCCAATTTACCTGCAGGCGCTTCAAAGTACACCTTGTCCCCTTTCTGACCTCTATTGGGATACATTTTCAGGTCTTGGACCTCTATATCTTGATATAACCTGAATTGGTCTTTGTATGTATATATGATTTTAACAGTTACTTCAACATCCTTGTTATTTGGATTAAAAGTTTTTGTTATTTTTTCTGTTTTTTCAAATATTATGTTTTGAAGTCCTAAAGGACCAGTAGGATTTGTAATCGTAAGCCTATTAGGATCAGTTGTAGTTGCCGATATAGGTGTATAAGCTCCATCGTGTTCATATCCTGCTGTTATGTTAGTAGATCCACCTATATTGTTAAGATTTGTACCTTGTATTATTAATTCCTCTTTTCCTTCTTTGACTCTGCGGTTTACACCAGTCAATGTAGGCATTTGATTTTCATTCAACTGTATGTGAACTCCTTCAACTACCACTTCGTTTCCCAATTGATCGTTTTCCAGATCAAATTGGAGTATGCCTTCAGTGTTTACAGTTCTCTTGGTAAGAGGACTATATGCATTGGCATAGGTTAATATTCCTACTGCTGCATCTTTAAGATAAGAACCGGTTATAAGGAGCTTTCGCTGCTCTATATTTCTATTGGAATCATATATCTTATATATTGTTACAGTTTCTATCCTAAAATTGCTAGGGTCATAGGCATGTACTTGCAAAACACTTATAGGCAGCATATTGAATATCATTATAAAGGCCAATAATATAGCAGCTTTTCTTTTCATTTTTGACATTATGTTCACTCCTTTTTTGCTTTTAGTCTACAGTATCTAGCATTGGGGCATTCCTTTTCCGTCCTGCTGCTTGTTATAAGTTGTAAGAGCTTAGGTATCCCTCGTTCATAACACATAGATCAGAGCTGACTTTTATATATATTTCGGCATATTTATCCATAATTCTTAGTGGTAATAATTTCATTATATCACAGTCTTGGAGTATTTAAATAGGCTAAAGGTACAACTTTACTTGAGTTGACTTTTATGCTGTGATAGGATATAAGAAGCAAGTTATGGTTGATGTTGAAATGGAGGTAAAGGATGAAGCGTTTTAGTCTGGTGTATAAGATAATATTTATATATATTGCTGCCAATTTGTTGATTTTTGCGCCTGTAAATAAGTACATATACAATAATGTAGGCAAGTTCTATACCATCTTTCGAGATAATCAGAGATTGTTCAAGTATGACAGGATGCCTGACTTGTCCATGAAGGGCCATTGGATAAATAAATATTACAAGGATAACCATAGAAACATAATCATGGTAGGGGACTCCACAGTGGAGGACTTTTATGTAAAGTATGAAGATTCCATAGGATTCCTTCTGGACAAAAAGCTTTTTGGAGAAGATGACAGGCCCAATGTATTCAACTTCGGCAGCAGTGGTACCAAAACAGTCTATGTGATGGAAAGGATAAAAAAAGCGGCAGAATATAATCCGGATCTTATAATATGGCAAATGGGTGCCGGCAGTTTCACCGAACTGCATTGGATTTTACCTCCCACCCCTGAAAGCTATGACCTAAGCTTGGGCGGAGGATTGGCCGGTGCTTATAGGAATATACTGAAAATGAACAACGAGAATGCTTATTTCATATCAAGGGAGCTGAGGAGCAATCTTGTTCCTCTCCATAGATACAAGGAGTTTTATGAAGAACTGGCAAAGGGCATCAAGGCTAAAGCCACAGGAACTCCTCTCCCATATCCCAATGACAGGCATATGAAGGTGCAGATTGGGGATGTGAAGATTACTGAGCAGTTTTATGGCATACCCTTTGATGCTTCCACAAGATATTTTGAGGCAGTTGGTGAGATTTGCAAGTATGTATCCCAAAAGGGTATTCCTATGATGATATATCTGGCTCCAATAAACCAGAGCATTTTGGCTAAAAAGTATGAGGGAGGCTATTACGAGAAAATGGTTGCCGCTATCAAGGCACAGGCAGATCCCTATGGGGTGCCTCTTTTAAACTTAAATGATGCGGTGCCAGATGAACTTTTCATAGATGGGGGACATCTGAAGGAAGAAGGAGACCGCATAGTGGCAGATAGATTATATGAATTTATAGTTAAAGAATTCCCGGAACTCAGGGAATAGTCAGGAGGACACCGTGAAGGAAAGCATTAAACTCATAATCCGATTTTTACCTATACATTCAATAGTTCTATTTACATTGACAGGCCTGTTGTTTTATCATATAGCCTGCAAAAGAGACAAGGGTGACGGTTCTTTTTGTCCCACCAAAGCTATAATACTGATTATATGGGGCCTGGCCTTTGCCTCTTTGTACGGTCATCCCATCTTTGCTCTTGCTACAATAGCCTTAACTGTGATCATTTATGGTATATGCAAAACACTTATAAAAGTACAGGATAATAGGCTTAAAAAGCTGCTTTTGTATTTAGGAGTGGCCCTATCGCTTGGAACTTTGGCTTTATTTAAATACCCTGTTTTGAAAAACCAATTGCCTTCGATGTTGCAGGTGAAGGCCTTGGGTATTTCTTATTTCACCTTTAAGTTTCTCCATGTGGTTATAGATACATATAGGGGAAGGTTAAAGGACCTGGATCCATTGACCTTCGGTGCCTTTATATTTTTCTTCCCAACCTTTTCTGCCGGACCCATTGACAGATATGGCAGGTTTAGCAGGGAATTGAAAAGCAATCAGAGCCTTGGCAAGGAATATGTGGATGAGGGAGTTACACGGGTCATAACCGGTCTTTTTAAGAAGTTTATCATCGCAGATAAGACAGGAAGCCTCATCAGTGCATTGGCTCCGGATATACTTGCTGCTTCAAAACCTGTGCTTTGGCTGGTAATGTTTCTTTATTCCATCAAGGTTTATTATGATTTTTCCGGCTACTCTGATATTGCCATAGGTTTGGGAAGGCTTTTTGGATTTAAGGTGCCAGAGAATTTCAATAAGCCATATCTTAAACCTAACCTGGTGCTTTTTTGGCAGAATTGGCATATGACATTGACTTCCTGGCTGAGAGAATATTTATTTATGCCCCTAGGGAAGCTATTGATGAAAACTGTAGGCACCAATCACCCTTGGCTCATAAACAGCATCTGTCAATTGGTGACCATGGCTGCCGTAGGCATATGGCATGGCTCCACCATGAGTTTTCTCATTTGGGGATTGTATCAGGGGGCAGGTTTATCCCTGTACAGGATATATTCGGATTTACTGAAGAAGTATGGTTCCGAAAGATTGCTAGAGTGGATGAATGGCTCCAAATTGGTATACTGGTCAGGAGCTTTTGTGACTTTCGTGTTTATGAGTGTTGGATGGACGTTCTTTATATATAGATGGGAAACGGCAATAAAGATTATTGTTAAATTATTCTAAGAATTCCTGATTAAATTTGTCGCTGGTGGCTACTCTTTGGCATTAGGGTATTCCTCTAGGATCTTGCCATGGCACATAAGACCCGTAGCACGAAGCACAAGAAGCATGGAGGTAATATTGTGATGAAAAATGAGTGGATAAGGGCTATAATATTGTTTATAATGCTATATGCGGTGCTGGCCTTTGGAAATTTTGGCACCGGATTTCAATATGTTGGTTTTTAGAGCAATGATCCATGAGTAAGTGTTGGGCTTTTAAGCTTATCTGAAAAATTGGAGGTAGTAAAATGGATAAAAGAGAAGCTATTAAGGATTTTTTATTGAAGAATATTATTAAAGGCAAAAAGGATTTAAGTTATGATGAGTCACTGATAAACAGTGGTTTGATCGATTCTTTCGGCATCTTGGAGTTGACTTTTTTCATAAACAGGACTTTCGGCATTAAAGTTGAAGATTATGAAATATTGGATGCTGAGGCTGATACAATAAATAAGATGGTGGCATTGCTAGAAGAAAAGTCCAATTGATAGCAGGGAGTGATTTTTATCAATATTGCTGATTTCATATTTGATAAAAACAAGGACAACATGGATGAGAGGGCTTTGCTGTATGTAGACAGACTAGGCAGAGAGGAAAGCTGGAGCTACAAAGATCTGGATTACATGTCCAACAGGGTGGCTAATTTGCTTAAGTCACACGGTATAAAGAAAGGGGACAGGGTGTTCGTCTATCTGGATAGGTCTCCTGAAACCTATTTTTTCATACTGGGCATCTTCAAGATCGGTGCAATTTATTGTCCTCTCTTTCCTTCCTTCGGTCCTGATGCTGTGAGGGAAAGATTTTCCGACTGCCAAGGCTCTTTAATAGTTGCTGAAGCTAAGCTTTCAGAGAATGTAGAGGGCTTGCCGAGCATATTGGTTGACAGGGAAGGAGAGTTCAGGAGAAGGCTTCTATCCATGAGTGAAGATTTTGAATCAGTAAAAATGTCCAAGGAGGATTATGCGATAATTCATTATACTTCCGGTACCACAGGCAAGCCTAAAGGAGCTGTCCATTGCCACGGTGCTATAATGAGCCACTGGAAGACCTCCAAGGACATAGTAGGATTGAGACCTGGCTTGAAGTGCTGGTTTACTGCTGATCCGGCCTGGGTAACAGGAACCTCCTATGGCATATTGGGGTCATTAAGTACAGGAGCCGATATATTGGTGGCAGAGCCTGGCTACAGGATGAATCAGGTATTGGGACTTCTGGATAAATACAAAATAGAAATATGGTACACTGCTCCTACTTTGCTGAGGATGCTCATGCGAGAAGATCCGGCCAAGGCGAAGGAATATGATCTTAGCCATCTGAAGAAGATATTCAGTGCCGGAGAGGCATTAAATCCTGAGGTATGCCGCTGGGCAGAGGATAATCTCGGCCTGACGGTGTACAATCATTGGTTTCAAACAGAAACCGGTTCAATAATAATTGGATATGATGGCACTTTTCCCAAGAAGGGTTATGATACCATGGGAAAGGTGTTGGTAGACGTGGAAGCAGAGATATTGGACGATAATTTTAATCCTATGCCTCCCGGAGGCAAGGGTCATTTAGCTTTAAAGCCGTCTTGGCCTTCCATGTTTCTGAATTATTGGGGGAACCCAGAAAAGTATGCTGAGAAATTTAAGAACGGCTGGTACATAACCGGCGATTTGGCTTACAAGGATGAAGAAGGCTACTTCTATTATTTGAGCCGTGAGGATGATGTAATAAATACGGCAGGGCATTTGGTAACGCCATTCGAGGTTGAGAGCGTCCTCATGAGCCATCCTTCAGTAGCTGAGGTGGCGGTGAAAGGCATGCCGGATAAATTGATGGGAGAGGCTGTAAAAGCTTTTGTGGTGTTGAAAAGCGGTTATGAACCTGGTCCCCAATTGGAGATCGAGTATAGATCATTGGTACGAAACAGGGTATCTCCTTTTGCATCTCCTCAGGAAATTGAATTTATGGATGAACTGCCAAAGACGGAGACAGGAAAGATTATAAGGAGGATATTATAGCAAGCATAGGGCATTCCTATGGGGTGAATCGCTGACCTCTGGCTGCTGGTCACTAGCACTAAAGATTACCTGAAGCATATGGTAATAAAAATAAGTATTGTTTATTTATACTTACTATATTTTATGTCATTATTGTTTAAAGTAATCATATAGCTGATTGATATATGATTACTTTGCATTATTATGCATCACTTAGTATATTTATCCATTCATGGCGTATATTGTCGTTATTTGTCATTTTATGATTAGGTTAGCGATTGCAGCACTTTTATGCTTATAACATTTGATATATGTCTAACCTATCATCTATAATTCTACAAATTTTTTATGTTTTTTTCTAACCCTATTGCATATTAATTCCTGATGTAATATAATTAAATTGTATTTAACCCCTGAAGTCTCATATTATAGAGACACAATCGTTAACCCCACTCAGTATTGCACCCTGTAAAGGGTGCCTTTTTTATAATAATATTTCTAAACGGAAACCTTTCTTAAGATATGGGATTTGAATTAAATAGAACAGAAATGAAAGGTTTGCCATATTATTTGAATATTTGCACAAATAATCCTTTATTATGGCTTTTTTTACGCAAACCTTGGTATATATTGGAGGAAAAATTTACTTTGTGTAGAATAGTATAGATTGGGGGTGGATTACTTGGAGCAAAGGATTATTAATGATAGATACGTTATACTAGATACTCTTTTTTCTGACAAGTATCAATCTCTCTATGCATGTCAACTGGCATATAGCGACATAAAAGATAAATTTATTTTAAATGAATTCATCGACAAAGATATCATTGATATTGTAAAGAACAACTTTTACTATAGTAATGACGGTTTATCAAAAATTCTCATGGATTCCTTTGAAATTGATGGAGTATTTTATGCCTTATTTCCTTTTCCTAACGGAACCCCCATGGAGGAGTATCTCTCCAAGCACAACCTCACCATTGCAGATAAGATGTTTATTACAGAGCAGCTTTTGAAAAGATTTATGGAAATTGATAAGTCTATTCCTTTAATCCAATACATCTTATGTGACTTGAATAACTTATCAGTGATCAACGGAAAGTATTTGAACTTTTCCAATCTGTTTTGCTTTGATAAGGATAATCTTAATATAGATTTCAGTCAGGTAAGCAAAAGGATGGGACAGATCATTTGCTGCATATTCGCCAACACTCCTCAAGGAGACATGGAAAAAGACAAGGATGCCATCCCTCCTGCCATATTCCCCATAATTTCCAAAGCCATGGCAGGCTCTTACAATTCTACAAAGGAGATTTATGATGACTTTAAGAATACTCTTCTTTATACAACCTTTATCGAAGATGCTTCCTTGGATGATCAGATAAGAAAAAACCTGATAAAAGCAAAGAAGAGATACGTAGTGTCCTGGCCCAGATTCATAGCTTCTATGATGATCTTGGCAGCACTTATAGGAGGAGCATTCTGGTTATTTGGAAAAGCTATTCCGTCATTTATATCCAGAGGAAAAGATACAGAAATTGTACATAAAAAGGTCAGCAACAATCCTCCGGTAGCAGAGTTTTCCATAAGCATAAATAAGGTCTATTCGGGAGATGATGTGGTTTTTGTTGATAAATCTTCAGATTCAGATCCGGAAGATTCGATTGCAGCAAGGCTTTGGACCATAGAAAAAGACGGTACCGTAATTTACAACTCTGATAGAGAAACTCTGAATTATACCTTTGACGTACCGGGAAATTATAAAATATCCCTTGTGGTGCAGGATTCAAAAGGGGCTCACAGCCAACCTTTCATACATAATCTTAAGGTTCTTGAAAAGCCGGATATACCTGATGATAAACCCGGTGATGATTCACCGAACATTAAGTAGGATAAAGGCTTATATTATTGCAAAGACAAAAGGATCAGAAGCAGATATATCTGCTTCTGATCCTTTTTATCATGCTGTTTTTCATGAATATCTGTACTGACACATATTATTTGAGCTTAAATTTACTGATTACATTCATCAAATCATCAATTTTTTCTTGTGCATCCTTCATTTCATTAATCACATCGTTGGTTTTCTCAATAATATTCGTTGATCTTTCTGCTATGTTTGATATAGCTTCAGTTTCTTGATTTGTTGACATGCTTACTTCTTCTATGGCTTTTATCATGTTCATGACCATGTCTTTCAGCGTGGAGAATGAGCTTGAAAAATCACTGACCAAATGTTCGAAATACGTAGCGTCATTACTGTATTGCCCGGATGTGTCAACCAGTATTTCATAATCCTTAATTACCTTTTTATCTACAAGATCCAGGACCTCATTTGAACTCATTACCAGCTTGTTTACGGATTGCAGAACATTCTCCGTTATCTTCTGTATTTTTGCCACTGCATTTTTTGATTCTTCCGCAAGTTTCCTGATCTCATCTGCCACAACTGCAAATCCTTTTCCTGCTTCTCCTGCTCTGGCTGCTTCTATGGCAGCATTGAGGGCCAGAAGGTTGGTTTGTTCCGTTATAGCCAATATTGATTCTGACAGCACGTTTATTTGTTCTATGGTCTTAGATTCTTCTATGGCTTCCTTAAGCTTATTTTGGGATACATCATATATGTCATTGACATTCTTCTTTGATTCTATAGCTTCTTTTTTTACTTCCAAAGCCCTATTATATATGTCTTTTGCCGATATTACTCCTTCTTCTGCTTTTTGGGCTATATCATCAAGAATTTCTGTAATTTCGTTAGATGTTGCATTCATTTCTTCCATTGATGCTGAGGTCTCTTCCATACCGGCTGCAATTTCTTCCGTAGTGGCTGAAACGTCTTCAATGTTTTTATTCAAATCATCCATATTGTTCTTTATGTTATCAAAAACATTAACAATGTTTTCTATCGAATCAACCACATTGTTTATTATGTTCTTTTGTGATTCAACCATCTTGTTAAATCCATCGGATAATAATCCAATTTCATCTCGGACTTTTGTGTTTGCCCTGACGGTCAAGTCTCCTTCTTCAGCCATTCTAAAGGCATCCAAGAGAACCGGTATATGCTTTAATATGCCCTTAACCAGTATAAAAATAACCAGAGATTGGAATGCCAATGCAATTATTATGATTGTAATGAAAATTGTTCTGAAGGAGTAAAGTTCACTATGGGCTTCTGTCACTGGCACCAGCAAGGCTACTGCCCAGTCACTCAACGGTATTGGACTATAACTTATATAATATTCTGATCCATCAACTGTGATTGCTTCTGTTCCTGACTCCTTTGAGAGCATTTTTCTGCCTACAGCTGATAAGTCTCCCTGGATTTCTTCTATCGAATCTCTCATAATCAACTCTTCGTTGGGATGATATAAAAATCTACCAGTATTGTCTATTAATATTGCATAACCTGAATCTTTATATTTATAGCTACCCATTATTTTTGATATATCGTCAATTGAAATATCAACAGCAGCGACACCTATAAGATTGCCATCGCTGTCATTGATAGGCGTTGCCACGGTAATAACGAGTAGGTCCGTTCCTGAATCTATGTAGGGTTCTGTTATTGCTATTCCATTATTTTGCCTTGCTCCCACATACCATGAACGGCTTTTGGTATCATATCCTTCCGGAGGTTGAAATTCACTGTCTGAGATTATGTGGTTTACATTATCCAAACCAATAAATACATTTAAAAAGTTACTATCTTTATCCTTTATATGATTGAGAGTCTTTAACAGGCTTTGATATCCTTCCGTTGTCTTTGCTTCCTCTTTCGAAGGAACTCTCTTTATGTATTCCTTGATATAGTCATTATGATTTATTTCTTCCACAGCCTCAACTGCAATATTTAGAATTTGTTCAATGTCATTAATTGTAGATTCTTTGGCTGTTACCATATCATTCTCTATAGCATCAACAATAATGTTTTTCGTTCTAAAATATATTTGAACTGACATAATTGACATAATTAGAAGAACTGATAAAGAAGTAAATATGAACATCTTTAGCATAATACCATAACGAACCTTTTTCCCCATAACAATTACTCCTTTCTCTTAAAATTTGGAGTCCACGTCATATTTAATCGTGGTTTTATAATAAGTATAGTCTCAAAAACTAAAAAATGCAAATATTTGTCGTAATATGTTAATTTTCTGTCAATTTTTGAATTATAATGTTATTCATTTATTTTTATGATTTATAGCTAAAAATCTCCACAAAAATGATATGCTATTGCATCCCGTCATAACCATGGTCTGTTTCAACTCTTCTCCTATCTTTTCTGTATAAAAAGCAACTCCTTCTTCCCCTCCGCCGTAGGCAGCCACAGTATATGGCCTGCCGATAAGAACTCCGTCGGCACCCAATGCCAGCATTTTGAATACATCTATGCCGCTCATGATGCCCCCATCTAAGTATGCTTAATCTTGGAAAATTCTTAAAATTAGATAGATTTAAGCTTTGATTGGAGAAAATGTATCTAATGAAGCATTAAAAACACAGAAGTATTTCGTCTTACTTTTACCCAATCAAAACTGCAAAAGAGAGACATGGAGAACCGTCTCCCATGTCTCAAAATAATTCACAGAAATTTAAATGTTTAGTTGATAATAATATAGTAAAATAATAATAGTTTGCTTCAACTATAAGGCTACACACAGTATGAGGCAAAAGAGATATTTAGAAAGGTGTGGAGGATTGTGTCAAACCCAATAAAAGGAAAGAACATTTATGCTATTATAATAGGTCTATTGATCCTATTGGTATTAGCAGAGACTATTTACTACAATTCCAAAACGGGAGATAATGAGATTGTCGCTAAGGTAGGTAATGAGAAAATCACAAAAAATGAATTATACAATTTCCTGGTTTCTCAAAACGGACAACAGGCTCTTGATTACATGATTTCCGAAAAAATCGTGGAGATGGAAGCCAAGGCTCAGAATATTGTAGTTCAGGATGCAGAAGTAGAAGCAGAAATAGAAAAAGCTGCTGAACAGTATGGTAGTGTTGAAGCTTTTGAGCAGGTTGTAACAGCCTATGGCTATTCAATGGATTCCATAAGAAACGATGTGAAGAAGAGCTTATTGATAGAAAAGCTTTTAAGACCCTCCATTGAAATTACCGAAGAGGAAATGAAAGCATATTTTGAAGAGAACAAAGCTTACTTAGGTGAGGAAGAGAAAGTTAGGGCAAGACATATTTTAGTAGACACTGAAGAAAAGGCTTTGGAGGTTAAGTCCAAGTTGGAATCCGGCGGAGATTTTGCAGAATTGGCTAAAGAGTATTCAAAGGATGATAGCAATAAGAATAATGGCGGAGATCTTGGATTCTTCCCAAGAGGCCGCATGCTTCAGGAATTTGAGGATGCAGCTTTTTCTTTGGAAATAGGCAAGATAAGCGATCCTGTAAAGACAGATTATGGATATCATATCATTAAAGTTGAAGAAAAGAAAGCCGGAAAAGAAGCTACCTATGAAGAAAGCAAAGCGGAAATAATTGATGCTTTAGTAGAGGAGAAGTTGCCAGAGGCTTACGACACTTGGCTTGAAAAGAAATATGAATCCTATAATATACAAAGTTTTCTCTAAAATAAAAAAGGGTTCCTTGGGACTTTAAGCGACTAGCTTACTTTTATGCTGGGCGCACTAAAATAGCGAAGCAGTCTTAACTGCTTCGCTATTCAGATATATTCAATATTCCAGTCATATATAAAAAGGCTAATCAACGACTATTTCCACAAAGCGCCTTAGAATTGTAGCTGCTTCTGCTTTTGTGACGTTGCCCTTTGGATCGAATTTTCCATCTTCCTTGCCAATCATAATGCCCCCTGTGCAATGCCTTTGACGGCATCTTTTGCCCATGGGCCGATGTTGCTCCCATTTGAATTCAGTTCAATCACATTGTTCAAAACACTCTTCAACACCAGCCATCTTATGTCTACTTACAATAGATGGCTTATTTTGTTATACCATTTTTACCTTAAAAAACTAATAAAATTTTTGAAAAATATACTTGACTTTAATTAGCTGTTCTAAGCCTTTATAACAATCAAGAGAACTATGGGGGATAGTCCTCCATGACTTTTTTAGTAAGACATCGGGGACGGTTCTCTCTGTCTCAAAAAGTTAGACAGAAAGAATCGTCCCCGGTGTCTCATCTATATGAAAGGCTTCCCTGCCATATCTAAAAGTCTTTCTTTCATTACTGCTTCTTCTTTCTCATTTACAAGGAGAAGCAGATCATCTCCCGATCTTATCAGTGTATTTCCCCTTGGGATAATTTCCCTATTGCCTCTTTTTATGCCTACAATCAGGCAATTCTCTGGCAGTTGAATATCTCTTATCATTTTATTATCCATTTGAGAATCCATTGATACAGGCACTTCTATTATTATTTTCTCATTGCTGTCGCTTTTCATTTCAGCTTTTTTGTTGTTTCTAAGAATCCTTTCCAGCAAGGATTCATAGATAGGCTCAGATCTGAGAAAATCTGCGGTTACATAAGCCACCATGCTCACTAAGCTCAAAGACAGCAAATTGGATAAAGAGCCTGTCATTTCCGTAATAAGTATGCTTCCGGTTATAGGTGCTCTCACTATGGCTGTGAAATATCCTGTCATAGCTAATATTATGAAGTTCTCCATGTATCCTTTTTGAAAACCAAATATGCTTTCCAAGGCAGAGCTGTAAATTGCCCCTGTCAAGGCTCCCAATACCAACAAGGGAAAGAAGATACCTCCCGGTGCTCCGGAACCGAAGCTTATCATGGAATAGGCGAATTTCATGATAAGTATGAGCATCATCATTTTCATCCCATAGCTGTCCTGAATCAGGGAATCAATGATACCATGGCCTCCTCCCAAAACCTGGCGCAAAGTCATCAGCAGTATGCCCGCCAAAATAAATGGGATTATGGGGCGATAGTGAGCCGGAAGCCATTTGATTTTAGCATACATATCTTGAGTTTTCAGCAGTGTTTTGTTATATATTACACCGCAAATACCTGTTATTATTCCAAGCATTATTATATATCCATAGTATCTTAGGGGCATGGGTGATATTTTATGAAAATTAAAGACCGGCCTCAATCCAAAAAATTGTTTTGATATGAAGTCAGCAGTTAATGAAGCCGACATGGCAGATAATAATATTAGTGGAGAAAAGTGTCTATGTACCTCCTCCAAAGAAAACATAACTCCTGCCAATGGTGCATTGAAGGCTGCGGCCAAGCCTGCACTGGCTCCGCTGGTTATCAAGTATTTTTCTTCTATCTTAGGACATTTTAATATCCTGCTGACACCTTGTCCAGCCGCGGCTCCAAGTTGTATGGAAGGCCCTTCTCTTCCCAGGGAAAGACCTGCTCCTATGGATATTATTCCTCCCAGCACTTTATTGATGATTATTCTCAGCCAATTCATGCTAAGTTTTCCTTGCAGTACACCTTCTACCTGAGGTATTCCGCTTCCGCTAATCAAAGGTTCCTTTTTCAATAAGTAACCCACCAAGAAGGCTGCCATTATCAAAAACAAAAACCAAAGCCATATGAGATTTGGTTTTTGTTTTATCATTTCCATAATCATGGCTCTAAATTCTTCGGCTCTTTCCAATGCGATTCTGAAAAAAACTACTACCAGCCCTGCAAAAATACCTACAAGAATACCCTCGCCCACCAGCTTCATCTTGAAGTTTCTTTCGTGTACTATAAAATTATGCAAGTATCTTTTTATCATTTATGTATCCTCCTGTTGTCCAGCTATAATCCAATATAGACCCCGTCCACTGCCAGATCCTTGATCCAGAGTATTTTCTTAAGATATACCCTAATGCCGCTGCTGTGAGGCTTGATAGTTTGCGCCACATACACATTTATGCCATCAATGTCATGTAGTATAAAGCTTTCTTCCAATTGGGGCTTACCCATCTTAACAGCGGGTTGTTTTACTGCTCTTCAGCCACAACCGACCCTTGCCATATGAAGTATGATCGAGTTATCCATGGTATTTTGTCTTATATATTCTGCAGCTTGCGGAGTGATGGTGATGTTCATGCCAATTCCACCTTTTATATGTGATGGTTTTATTATACCATATATAAAAATACATAGAAGATTGCCATAAGAAATACCTCATATGGGACCATTTGAGAATTCATTAAACCTTTCCTGCAATTCATCACAGAAAACCAGCAGCAAAGCACTTATAGATTCCTGCAGAAAAGTTGAGCCACCGGGAGAATTGCTCCCGGTGGCATTATATTATTTCTTTCTTCTAACTATTTCTTGTGCTATGAAAGATGCTACATCATCTGCATAGGTACCGGCTCCAAAGCCTGCATCATAACCCAATTCTATTGCAAGTTCATGAGATATTCTAGGTCCACCGCAGCACACGATGAATCTGTCTCTTAATCCTTCCGCTTCCAGAAGTTCGATAAGGTTAGTAAGGTTTTGTATGTGTACATTTTTCTGCGTTACTGTCTGAGATACCAACAATGCATCTGCATTCAGTTCAACAGCTTTCTGGATGAATTCTTCATTGGCTACTTGGCTTCCAAGGTTATATGCATCTATCATTTCATATCTTTCGAGACCATAGTGTCCAGCATAGCCTTTCATGTTCATTATGGCATCTATACCTACTGTGTGGGCATCAGTACCTGTTGATGCTCCTATTACAACCAGTTTTCTTCCGATGTTGTCTTTGATGTATTGATCTGTTTCCTCCATAGACATGGTTGTGGATTCAACCTTTGTAACTTTTATGCTGGTTACATCTATAGTATGAATGCAGCTACCATATACTACGAAAAATGTATAGCCTACTCCCATGTCCTGGGCCAAAACCACATTGGGTTCTTCAAGTCCCATCTTCATGGCATATAGTCTTGCAGCTTCTTTTCCTACTTCATCAGCCTTGATGGGCAGTGTAAAGCTGAGCTGCACCTTGCCATCATTCATGGTGTCACCATAAGGTTTAACCCTTGTGGGGTCAAAGGTGGTATCAAAATCTTTTTTGCTTGTGGAATATAAACCTGAACTCATTTCACTACCTCCTCTCGGCTACCGGCTTAGCATCATTGGAATAAAGGGGTTCATGTATTTGTCGTCTTTTACAACAACACCGTCCAGACCCTTTCCTCCGGTTCTGCTTCTCTTTACTCCGCCAAATTTACCTTGTTCTATAGTTGCGAAAAGCCCTTCTTCTTCTATTTCTAACAGCATATCGGCAGCTTTCTGAAGAACTTCTGCTGCTCTTGTCTGGATTATTCCGCCTTCTTTGAATTCTACTTCATCTCCAATATTTTTCATGTTATTGAAGATATATTTTGCATTTTCTATGGACAGGGCTCTGTCAGACATGAAAGGTGTGTGTATTGCTTCTGTCATCATGCCTAAAAGCTGGATTCCCTGGTGAGTCCAAATGGATATCATGTTGAAGAGTGCGTCCTGTAAATGGCCCCTGAAAATATTGCCTGTCATAAACTTTGTAGGAGGCATGTATTTCAAAGGAGCATTGGGGAATATTTCCCTAGCCATCTGAGCTTGAGCCAACTCCATTAGGAAGCCGTTTTCTAATGATGGATCCATTTCAAAAGCATGGCCTAAGCCCATTTGTTCTTCAGGTATTCCGGCTTTCAGTGCCAACTGCTCATTCAAGAACTGGGAAGCCAATACAGTATGAGCTTCTTCTACAGCATCAGCAGTAGTGAGGTAATTGTCCTCCCCTGTGTTTATGATAACTCCTGCAAAACCGTTTATGGTTCTTGAGAAGAATTGGTCAACAAATGTTCTTTGCATGTTTATATCTCTGAATAGTATGCCGTATAGGGCATCGTTTAGCATTACATCAAGTCTTTCCAATGCACCCATGGCTGCTATTTCAGGCATGCAGAGTCCGGAGCAGTAGTTGCAGAGTCTGATGTATCTGCCTACTTCTTCTCCTACTTCATCCAATGCTTTTCTCATGATTCTGAAGTTTTCCTGAGTTGCATAGGTTCCACCGAAGCCTTCTGTTGTGGCTCCATAAGGTACATAGTCCAAAAGACTTTGTCCTGTGGTTCTTATAACAGCTATAACATCTGCGCCCTGTCTTGCTGCTGCCTGTGCCTGTACCACATCTTCGTAAATATTACCTGTAGCAACGATTACATAAAGATATGGTTTTGGTCCTTCTCCCAATTTAGATAGATATTCGTCTCTTTTTTCTCTGTTCTTTCTTATTTTTTCTATTGCTGCCAAAGCCATTTCTTCTGCTTTTGCTTTTATTTCCGCTTCAGGCTTAACAGGAAGTTTTGTAATGTCTAACTCACCTGCTGCTATTTTTTCAGCTATTTCCTGAGGAGTCAGTCCTGTGTTGAGAACTGCATTTGCCATATAATATGCAATACCGGTAGATAATCCGCCGGCTTTTTTCAGATTGTCCACTACTATATTGGGAAGTGGAGTACCTATTTCGTCTACACCGTCAACTCCATAGAGTCTGAGTATGGTTCTCTCCACTGCAACAGTTGTATGTTGATCCACAAATTTTTGGACATCATCTGCTATTTTCCTTGCAGAGTTTCTGGCCCTATTGATCAGATTCTGGTCAAGGTTCAACTTACTTCTCATGTTTTACCTCCTTATATTATGCTATTGGGTATTCCTATTGGGTCTTGGCACGTGAGCAAAAATAGCCGTCCCTGATGTCTTAGTTTTCTAAGATGCTTTCCGCTTCTTTTAGTATTTCCTCTGGTACGCCAATAAGTCGGGAAATATTTATGGCATCTTTGGGCACTCCTGTGTTGCCCACTATTTCAATGAGTGTATAGTCCATATATTGAGATATGACATCCGGATCGCCAAGTTTTTCATAGTCCACATTTCTCAAGCCTTTAACCTGAAGGTGCTTCACGCCTTCCCTCACCAGTCCGTCAAAGTGGGTGGTGATTATGGTTATGCAGGGTTTTTCCATAAGATAACTTATGATTCCATAGGATATAGCATAGCCTTCCCTTGGGTTTGTGCCTCGTGCCAGTTCATCTATGAGAATTAAACCCCGTTGGTTGCACATGTCCAGCATTTCTTTTATTCCCTGCATCTCGGCTCCGAAGGTGGATAGTCCGGAGTCAAGGGATTGCTCATCACCGGCTGATATGAATATGAAATCCCAAAGGCTTGCTTCCATATATCCGGCAGGGACGAAGAGACCGTATTGCACCATGGCTGCCAAAAGCCCTATGAGCTTTAATGAAACGGTTTTCCCCCCCATGTTTGCTCCCGTGATTACTGCAACACCTCTTTGAAGATTCACGCTGATAGGCGTAAAATCTTTGCCTTTTTTCTTGAGGCCCGCTTCCACCACAGGATGTCTGCCGTTTTTTATGGTACAGCATATTCCCTTAGATATTATAGGCTTTACTGCATTCATGGCAATAGCCAAATAAGCCTTGGCAACGAGCAAGTCAAAATGTGCTATGGCGTCAATGTTTCTCAGTATGGCCTGTCCCTGTGAAGCAACTTTTTGGGACAATTCTTCCAATACCTTCATTTCTTCCAGAGCTTCCTTTTCCTTCAGATTCTCTATTTCCTGCATCAGTTGAGCCATCGATTCATCAGGTCTCACTTTGAAAGTAACATTGATGTAGGTTTCTGAGAAAACCTGAAGTTTTGGACAATCTATAAGCTTTTTAATCAAATCCGCCTGATTTCTGCTTATTGTTATGTCTCCAGTGGATCTCAGCTTCAAACCTGTCTCTGATTCCACATCTCTGGCTTTTTTCTGCCTCATTTCTTCCAAAAGGTGTTCTGCCTTAGTCCTTTCGGCTCTCAAGTTTCTCAAGGCTTCCGAGTAGCAATCATAGATATAAAAAGTTTTTAATCCGCAACTTTCCGGATCAAGAAGCTTTTCTACTTCCTCCAGCACATGTACTTTATATTTTTCAGGAATCTTCCAGTGAAGAGCCGATTGGCTTTGAGATATGGAGCGCATGATGGATATGAGGTTTTTTAATTCGAAAAACTCTACAGAATTCAAAACCCCGCCTTCCATGCATCTCTCTACGGATTTTCTTATATCTTTTATACCCCTCATGTGGGTTCTGATTTCTACAAAAACCGCTCTTTGAGTATCTACAAGCTCTCTTATTTTCTCCACTCTGTCCAATTCTTCCTTAAGTTCCACTTCTTCTGCCCTGGTATAAGGCTTCATAAGGCTTTTGAGCTTGATACCAAAGGGGGTTATAGGGTGCAGATCGCTCAGCACCCTATCTATATCAAGAATTTTGTATGTCCTATTGTTAATATTCATAACCATTTCCCCCTTGCATTACATCATACACCGGAATATCAGGTATTGCTCTTCTCATGTTTTCCAAGAAGGCCGCTGAGTCAAAATAATAGCCTTCGGGGGAATAGGGATTAATTGTAACTGCAATAATATTTATGGCATCTACCACATTGAGCTTGAGACCCATTTTCTGCAGCAGATGAAGCTCTCTTTGAGGGATGAAAATACGTGTTCCATCCTTCACCAGTATAGTGATTTCACTTTTGGCATTTTGCATTATATCCTTCAGGGTATCAGCAGTGGCAGATCCGGAAAGAACCACATATCGAGTATCTTCTGTGAGGGCTTGGGCAATTAAGCTGCCGCTTCTCAAGGATGTAAGGGTATCCACATAAGTTATTGATAGATCCTCATTTATAAGTCCAGTCTTGCCCTCTTCGATTATGCCTTCTGCCAGATCACGGATCTCGCCTCTTTCTGCCTGAGGTATGGAGTATGTGTTTATTATATGCAATGTCTTATCTATGACCAATTCCTGAGATCTGGCTAAAGCCGCTCCCGTAGCCAATATGGTGCCGTCAGATACAAAAGGTGCAGCTGAGGCTCGTCTGTCCAAGGAACCATCAATGAGGACTAATTCTGCTCCAAAGCTCATCATTTCTTCACACATGGCCTTTATAGTTCGGGATGAATAGGGTCCGGATATTTCCACATATCCATCTTCAACAACCCGACCTATGACAACTCGTCCCATGGGCGTATTGTAGTCTGTTACAGAGTATATCTCTATGCCGGCATGCTCAGGTTTTATAGCGTTTTCTACAGTGGTTATTATGGTTCCCTTTCTTACGAAAACCGGCGGCTTCTCAGTCTCTGTAAGCACATCACGCCTTTCGCCGTCTCTTCCGGTAGATATAAGGCCAATGGGTATGCCTTTTTCTCCTGCCTGAAGAATTATTTCGTTTAAGGTTACGGTTTTGCCTGCGTTTTTGCATGTGCCCACTATGGAAACTATTCTATTTTTTGGATAGATAAGATCTATAAGTTTCATGATGATCTCCTTATATTAATTAGTCGCTGGTCACTAGCATCAGGGTATGCCGTTGGGGTCTATATTTAACCACCGTTCACTGGCTGCTAGCTACTAGCATAAGTATAGGCCGTTGTTGTCTAACTTAATACGAGAAACTATTTCTATTCTTTATTAGTGAGCCACGGAGAACCGTCCCCAGTGGCTCACTTGATTTGTTCCTATTTCTTTCTATTTTTTGCTCTTTCTTTTCTTAACATTTCTGTTGGTTCAAGGTTCATTGCATTGCCTTGAAGCAATCCTGCTACACCGCTGAGTCTATCTTCTCTTTCCTTCTGGCATACAGGACAGTTGCATGGTTCTTCTATATACTCAGGTTCTGTGTAAGTAGTGATTACACCTTCGAAGTTTCTGAGTATTACTTTCTTCTTGCTTTGAGATATTACATACTGAGGCATTACAGGTGTCTTTCCGCCGCCACCAGGAGCGTCAACAACGAATGTTGGTACGCAGAAACCAGATGTATGTCCTCTCAAGCCTTCAATGATTTCTATGCCTTTTGATACAGTAGTTCTGAAATGTTCTATTCCCAAGGACAAGTCGCACTGGTAGATGTAGTATGGTCTTACTCTCATCTTTACTAGTTTGTGAACAAGTTCTCTCTGGATATGAACACAATCATTTACGCCTCTTAGAAGAACTGACTGGTTTCCTAGAGGTATACCTGCATCAGCCAACATGTTGCATGCTTTTATAGTTTCTGGAGTAACTTCCTTTGGATGATTGAAATGAATATTCAACCAAATAGGATGATATTTTTTCAACATGTTTACCAATTCAGGAGTGATTCTCTGAGGCATAACTACTGGTGTTCTTGAACCAATTCTTACTATTTCAACATGAGGAATTTCTCTAAGCTTTTTGATGATGTATTCCAATGTCTCATCTTTTACTAATAGAGCGTCACCGCCGGAGAGCAATACGTCTCTTACTTCTGGTGTGTTTCTGATGTATTCTATAGCTTTGTCTATTCTCTCCATTGGAAGTGCATCATCATGTTGTCCCGCAAATCTTCTTCTTGTGCAGTGTCTGCAGTACATGGAGCACTGATCTGTGATGAGGAGAAGCACTCTGTCTGGATATCTATGAGTAAGTCCTGGTGTTGGTGAGTCTTCATCTTCGTGGAGAGGATCCAATTGGTCTGCATCTGCCTTATTAAGTTCCAAACTGGTTGGAACAGCTTGTTTTCTGATTGGGCAGTTAGGATCGTCCGGATCCATGAGGGAAGCATAATATGGTGTAATAGCCATTCTCAATGTTTTGAGGCATTCTTTGATTCCCTCTTCTTCTTCAGGAGTGATGTTTATAACCTTCTTAAGTTGTTCAACGGTTGTGATTCTGTTTGAAACTTGCCATTTCCAATCATTCCATTGCTCAGGAGTAACATCTTTCCATAATTCTATTTCAGTATAATGTCTCATTAATCAAACCTCCTAATTTTTAATCATCAACATTGCCTGGAGTATTTCTATTTGCCCTTACTCGTAATTCGGGTTGCGGAGCGGTTATGAACCGCTCCCTACATCATATTAGTCACCCTGAATCATATCTTTTAGTTCATAATTCTTAGCTCTTAGTTCAATTATGCATAAAGTTCAGTGAATATGTCTCTTAATTCTTTGGATTCTCTCAAGATTTGGAGGGTTATGTCTGCATGGCCTCTTGTATAGCCGTTTCCTATTATCATTGTTACGTCGCTGCCAACACCTTCTGCTCCTAAAGCTGCTTTTGTAAAGCTTGTAGCCATGCTGAAGAAGTACACCAAACCTGTGTTCTTAGTGCAGAGTATGCTTGTCATTTCTGTATCAGGTACATTTACGTTGTTGATTGTTATGTCAGCCATTTCTCCGTTAGTTAATTCTGAAACTTTCTGCATTACTTCTGTAGGCATTTGAGCATTAGCTGTGAATACTACATCGCAGAAACCAAGTTTTCTAAGTCTTTCTGCACTCTTTTCGCTGTGGCAGAGTCCAAGAACCTTACCTGTAACTCCTGCTCTCTTTTTAGCTTCGTAGCAGCAAAGCATACCGGATTTACCGCCAGCACCTATTATAAGTACAGTGTCACCTGGTTTAACTAGTTTTGCAACCTGAGCTGGTGCACCTGCAACATCCAGAGCTGATAATACCAGCTTTTCAGGCATATCTGATGGAATCTTAGCATATATTCCGCTTTCGAACAATATTGCCTTTCCTTCTATGTCTACCTGGTCTATATCTTTTCTGATTTCTTTGATCTTGTCTATACGAAGAGGTGTCAATGAAAGAGAAACTAATGTAGCGATTTTGTCTCCAACCTTGAGGTCAGTTTTGCCTACCAAAGCTTCGCCTATCTTTTCTACTGTACCGATAAGCATTCCGCCGGAACCTGTAACAGGGTTCTGGTGTTTTCCTCTTTCTGCTACAATGCCCATCATGATTTCAGCGATTTTTGCCTCATCGCCGCCAGCCTGCTCTTCTATCTGAGTGAAACTAGCTGAGTCTATGTTTAGAGTCTGAACATTTATAAGAATTTCATTGTCGTAAAGCACATCCATGTTGTTGTCTATTTTTTTTGCAGGCTGTGGTAATACTCCTTTTGGTTCAATTACTCTGTGTGTACCATATTTGCATCCTTTTAGCATAATATTCCTCCTAACATCGTTAATTTTTTAACTTTTATAATCATTTTTAAAATGACAAAAAAATAATATTGCAAGAAGCATGCCATATTAAAAAAAGAAGCAAATAGCTTGATTTAGCTTATATGCTCCTTTTGTATCGCCGAATTTTAGGCTCTAAATTTTTATTCCATATTTGCTTATCTTATATTGAAGAGTTTGTCTAGGTATTTCCAGAATCTCCGCAGCTCTGGTTATATTGCCCCCTGTCTTCTGCATGGCTCTTTGAATCATAATACTCTCAACTTTGTTCAGGGTTTCTGTGAGAGGCTTTATGTCAGACCTTCTCATTTTTGATTTATTTTTAACATATATGTCCTGGAGATAATGTGGCAAAGCCTTTGGAGTTATCTCATTTCCCTCCGCCATATTCATGGCTCCTTCTATAGCATGTTCCAATTCCCTTACATTTCCGTGCCATGGGTATGACATAAAGAAATCCATGGCGCTTTGGGTTATTCCTTTAATATTTTTCCCCAGTATCTTATTGTATTTTTCTATAAAGAACTGGACCAGAACGGGTATATCTTCATAGCGCTCCCTTAGAGGAGGCATCCTGAGAGATATTACACTGAGCCGATAAAACAAGTCAGCTCTCATGCTTTTGCTTTCCAAAGCTTCTCTAGGATCTGTACCTATAGCTGTCATGATTCTTACATCCACATGGGTAACCTTTGTATCTCCTACCCTTCTTACATTGCTGTCCTGCAGCACCCTCAGAAGCTTAGCCTGAAGGTTTGGTGACATGGAGTTCACCTCATCGAGAAAGAGAGTTCCTCCATTTGCCAGTTCAAATAAGCCCGGTCTGTTTTCGGCCCCTGTAAAGCTTCCTTTTACGGTGCCGAAAAGTATGCTTTCCAACAGCGTATCAGGTATGGCTGCGCAGTTTTGAGCTATGAAGGGTTTGTTTCTTCTTGGACTCGCATTGTGTATGGCATGAACCAATAATTCCTTGCCTGTGCCTGTTTCTCCATATACCATTACTGGAGATGGGGAGTTGGAAACAGATAGCGCATCTTTTTTCAGCTTAAGCATGACTTCTGAAGTCCCTATTATATCAGCAAAGTTATAAACAGCTCCTCCGCTTTCCTTTTTCTTCCTTGTATGAACCTCTTTAAGAAGTTCTGCTTGCAGGTCCACAACCTTTTCCGACAATTTTTTGACTTCAGTTATGTCTTTGGATATCTCTACGGCGCCTATTATCTTTCTTCCTGATTTTATTGGAATAGTTGAGTTTAAAGTAGTTATAACCTGCCCTCTATAATTTCTGAATGATTGTTGATGATTCAATATTGGAGTGCCGGTTTTTATGACTTGCAATATTGTGCTTGTTTCGGCAGTAAGGGATGGGTATATTTCAAGTATGTGTCGGCCAATGGCCTCTTCCGGATTTATAGCATCCAACTCTGCAGCAAACTTATTGTAGTATATGATTCTTCCTGAGCTGTCTACAATGTGTATGCCATCATCAATGTGGTCTAGTATTTCCTCGATGTTCTCCTTGAAGAGAGAGTCTATCATCGTCACCCACCTCCAACTTCATTGAAAACTATTTTGCCAATTATTCGGCACATGTTGCTTTTAATTAGCAGGTATCACTACCTGCCAATTTATTATAACATTAATATGAAATTGAAACCACTATTAACTCTAAAATTCAGAAAAAACTAAAAAGATGCTGGATATGGGGATGCGTGATCCCTGGCACGCAGCAAGACCCTAAAGGAATACCCTAATATTTTTCTATATCCACCTTCTCTACCCAGCCTATGGGTTTGCTTAGGAAATTTTCTCCCACTTTTTTGAATTTTACCGGATTGTCGCTGGCGTAATATTTGTATTCAGCCTTGTGAGGTCTCTCATTTTTCAGCCCGTTGGAGTTTATCATCTTCTCCAGCACCTTCGCTGTTTCATAAGCCGGGTTCACCAGCCGTATATCTTTTCCCACCACTTCTTCAATTGTTTTTTCCAGTAGAGGATAGTGGGTACAGGCCATCACTAGTGCATCTATATCGCTGTTTTTGAAATCTCCCAGGTATTTTTCAGCTGTGAGCCTGGCTATATCCGTATCCTGCCAACCTTCTTCCACAATAGGTACAAATAGGGGACAGGCCTTGAGTATCATTTTTACATTGTTGTCTATATTGTATATGGCCCTTTCATAGGCTCCACTGGAGACGGTGGCCTCTGTGCCTATTATGCCTATTTTCTTGCTTTTGGTCATCTTGCAGGCGGTAACAGCTCCCGGCTCCACAACCCCCACTATTGGCAGATCGAAGCTCTGTTGAACCACGTCCAGGCTTGCCGCACTGGCAGTATTGCAGGCTATGACTATAGCTTTTACTCCCTTTTCCAAAAGAAACCTGATACATTGAAACGTATACTTTATGACTGTTTCCTTTGATTTGCTTCCGTATGGTACTCTTGCAGTATCTCCAAAATATATTATATCTTCATCAGGCAAAACTTCCATAATTTCCTTCACTACCGTCAATCCGCCTATTCCTGAGTCAAATACACCAATAGGTCGCTTATCCATAATTACCTCCACATTACAGCATCAATTTTTTCAATTCTCCTTCATCTGCTGGTTTTACTCTTACAAGTTCATATTCGCTATCTTTTGGCTTCTTGTATTTCACCAGTACTGATTTTTCATCCTTTGCTTTGCTGTAACGGGCTGCTATGGAAGCAGCAAATTCTATCTCATCCTTGGTTGGTTCATAACCCTTGGAAGCCTTTAATACCACTGTAGAACCGCTGTATTCTGCAGTGTTGAATACAAGCATGTCATCTGTGATGAGTTCCCTTAAGGCTTTGTACTCTTCTTCGTTTCTCGTGCTTATAGCTTTTGCTTTATCAGACAGGCGGAAATGTCTCCCTACCTTTAGAAGTTTTACATCATGGGCATCTGTATTTTCTTTGTCATGTTCATACAGATCTTTCAATCTGGCGGCAAAATTAGGATCTGTCAGGCTGCATCCTCCTGCAGGGCTTGGATATTCTACCAACCCCAGCTTCTCTGCCAAGGCCATTTGAGGCTTTCTTGTCTTGCCGCTGAATCCCATAAGCTTGCTTCTGTCTACCATTCCGCTGAGTTCCATTTGTGTTGGAGGGAGGTTCAAGGCGCTTAGAGGCCTAAGGATTTTATCCTCATAGCCTGATTCAGTTTTTACAATTTCCAGTGATTTGTAGTTCTGGGACATGGGTCTTTGATTCAAAACTTCTCCTGTTATAAGAAAATCATAGCCTTCTTCTTCCATTATCTTTCCTGCATAATTCAGCATCATTGCATGACAGTCTATGCAAGGGTTCATATTTTTGCCATAGCCATGCTTTGGATTTTTTGTCATAGCCAAATGTTCGTCAGTAAAATCCACTATTTTAAGAGGTATGCCTATTTGAGCCGCCATTTTCTCTGCGTTTTTGGTTCCAAAGAAGGCAGACTTGAAGGTAAGCCCCGTAACTTCGATGCCTTGATCCAAAATAAGCTTTGCTGCCAATCCGCTGTCCAGTCCTCCGGACATCAATGCTAATGCTCTTGCCATTTATATCAAATCCTTTCGTTTTTTAACCTCTTATCCATTTTACATTATTGTGTAAAATATCTGCCTTAATCATCTGTTCATCCGTCATATATGATAAGTAAGCAGACACTGTAGACAAGGTTAAATAATATTGGCTTATATTTAGTTTAACTTTATAGCGCTCTACTAAATATGCGGTGATTTCTTCCCTGGATCTGGGTTCACTGCAATAGTTCAAAATATTATCTGTTATTTCATATATCTTCTTCATGTTAGCTTCTATGGTAGGCATGGGGTCCTCCAGCACATCTCCATGACTGGGGACAAAATAATCATACTGTAAGCTCTTTAAATATTCAAGGGTATTGAGGGTATTTTTTATATCAGTATAATATGGTAAACCATGTTTGTCTAATATGTATTCCGAAAAGAAAGCATCCCCAGCAAATAGTACACCATCTTCTGAAGCTATGCCTATCATCCCCGGTGAATGACCGGATAAGGACACTATATTAAGCTTCACTCCTTGGATTTCATTTTCTCCTTCTTCTATAGTATGATTTACAGTGCTTTCCTTTGCCATTAGAAACTTATTTTTCATATCTTTTAGAGGGTTTGCTGAGAATAGATAAAAAGGTTCAATGATTGGACATTCAATTAACTGTCTCTCAAATTTAGAGGCAAATACGGGTATACCTGTCCTTTTTGCTATAAAGTTATTGCCTCCGCAATGATCTGCATGAGAGTGGGTATTAATTATAGCAGATGGCATAAGATTTTGCTCCCCCATAAGCTTAAGTATCTTTCTTCCCATATCATCGTCTAAACCAGTATCAACTATTATGGTTTTACCTTCACTATCGCTAATCAAGCCTATGTTTACGGCGCTATTTATATAATATGTACTTCCTTTTAGCTTTATAATGCTTTGGGGCATTTGCATCATCCTTTCTTTAAACCCATTAATTCAAGTTAATATCTAGGCAGAATTGTACTTCTCCATGGATTTTAAAAAGGCAGTCTAGCCATGCCAAACTGCTCAAATTCTACACCGGTGGTTTCTATAAATTATTATTTTCTGTATCAACGCTTGATATGATTTGAACTCCCTTCTCCCTTAATTTGTAGATATTATATCATAGGATTGTTTGATAATGAATATTTTTGTTCTGGAATCAATAAGAACGCCATTGCGGAAGTTTATATCAAGGTGGAATTATATTTTCTAAACATTATGAGAAAAGCTTCCGTTGGAAGCTTTTTAGCAATCAAGGAAGCCTTTCTTGAAACCCATTACGGAAAGTTAATATTAAGGTAGAATTATACTTTCTATAGGTTATAAAATAGACGGTGAAAAGCTCACCGCCTATCTTACTTTTAGATGTTATTGTCCGCCAACTTTTCTATTGGCAATTTCTATAGCCTTTGCTACGATGTTACCACAGTCTCTGGAAGAGACTCCACCCCAGCCCTGCGTGCTCACGATATGGTCTACGCCAAGTTCCTTAGCAATTTCGTATTTTAGTTCCTCGGACATAAGGCCTCTTCTGCTCATGGCCGCACCTCCTGTTTATTTAGGCTGTAATAATATTGTGCGTAATTTTTTCGCTTTTACACATATAAATTTTGCCAAACATATAGCCTTTGGACACTAGCCTCCATCAAAGTAAGACACAGAGAACCGTCCCCCATGTCTCACTGAGTGAGGATACCGTTTTCTTCTTTGATAACTCGCAGTATGTTTTCTTCATTGCCGTTTTCTGCATTTATATAGACAAAGTAGTCATTTCCGTTGTAGGTTCCCTTGAATTCATAGCAGAGCTGTTCTTTATCGCCGGGCAGGGGTATGATGGCCAGCTTCACTCTGTTTATCTCTATTTTCTTATTCACTTTTTCTCTGGCTTCAGCTTCTGTTATGGATGGCTTCAGCATATTTCTATCATGATGAGCCATCAGATACGGGTAAGCATCAAAACCTACTATATCTCCATTGTCCAAGGCTATCTTTACTTTCATCTGGTCCGGGTATACCAGCACACCATCGCCTTCTATTCCTACAAAGGTTACGGTAATGGTGTTATCATTCTTATAATGATAGGTGCTGGTGAGATTGCCAAAGCCTTGTTCCTTGAGGAAGTTTTTTGCCTTTTCTATGGCCTCATCGTCTGTCAGCTTCTTTTGCCCTACAGCCCTCTGGTCAAGCATCCAAAGGACATGACCACCTTTTTTGGTTACATCTATAAATATGGATTTGCTCCTGTCTCCATCCTTGGGAATAACCTCAAGTCCAAAGGTGTTTATCCTTCCCTTGCCGGAGCTTGCTTCTACAATTCTTCCCACCCTCTGACTACCAACAAACTTTTTGGCTCTTTCCTTGGCAGTTTCCATGTTAACATCTTCTTCCTTCTCCAACCCTTTAGGTTTGCCTTCTATCACATTATCAGAGAAGGGACCGTCATATATCATTGACGGATATTCGGAAAATCCCTTTTCAAGCTTTCCGAATTCTGAATCCAATGCATTTCCGGCAGCTTTTTTCAAGAAAAAGTTGCCCTTCTGGGTTATCTCCCCAAATTTTATCTTCCCTTCATTTATACTGGTCTGCATGGCTCTCAATTCATTTACCAGTCCATCAGCCAGCTTGTTTAGTTGCGAAAGGAGATTTAGCTGCTCTTCAGTCATCATCTTATCAGATGCATTTTGCCGTGATATGGACAAACTAAAGTCCGATACTTGGTTGAGAAATTTATGGGTTTTTTCCAGCACCCCTTGGGATATGGGTATCTCACTTAGGCTTTCTGCCGCAGAATAGCCGTTTTTCCATATTTGATTCATCAATGAATTGCTTTGAATATGGCTGCCTGTAACTTCTGCCTTGTCCAGCAGTATCTTCAGATTTTCCACGTCGGATACCATATCTCTGAAGGCTCTTTGGTATTGGTTCTGAAGGTAGGTCTTGTAATAATTTTTTTCATTGTTAACCATGTATCCGAAGGTACCTGTTCCAATTAAAGCTATGGCCAAAACAGCTGTTATGCTCTTCCATATTTTAAGGCTTCGATTATAGTCTCTGGTAATTTCGTCCAGTGTATTGTCTTCATGTCTTTTTTTCACATTATTATCTTCCACCAACTCCACCTCCTACTTAGCAAAATAGTGCTTGCCAATGACTTTTATGACGGGTCTGCTCCAAATCCAGCTGCTGGTGGTCTTGGCAGGATTGTAATAGTATAGGGCTCCGCCGGATGGATCCCAACCATTTAGAGCATCCTGAGCAGCCTTTAAAGCAGTTTCTCCTGGCGGTTGAAACATCTGACCGTCTGATACAGCCGTAAATGCTCCGGGTTGGAATATTACACCGGCTATGGTATTTGGAAACAGAGGGCTTCTGACTCTGTTCATTATTACTGCTCCTACTGCCACCTGGCCTATGTAGGGCTCCCCTCTTGCTTCACCATGGATGCATTGGGCCAACGTATATAGTTCATTTCCCCTGGCTCCACCGCTTCCTTTTGAAGCTTGTTTGCTTCCTCCGCCTCCTCCTGGTATGTTAATGCCTAATGCTTTTGCCGTCTGATCTCCCACTATGCCATCAGCCTTCAACCCATTTTTCCTTTGAAACTCCATCACCGCTAAACGGGTTTCATTGCCGTATATGCCGTCTATATTTCCTTTATAATATCCCCATCTTTTCAGTTTGTCCTGAACCACATATACATAATCCCCCCTTGAACCCCATTTGAGAAGAATGGTTTCTGCTCCATATCTAAGGGGATTTACAATATATCCTGAATTGATAAGCACTGTTAAAATAGCTGCACATGTCATGCCAGCTATGAGGAACTTATATTTCTTTAGGAATTTTAACAACATAAAAACACCTCCTGTTGTTTGATTTTATTTTTTGCAACAGAAGGTTATTTATTCTGTTTATATTTATATATGTTTCTTCCAAAGGGTACTAGATCCATTTGCCCAACTACTCTTTTCCTATTATCTTGGCAAGGTTTTTGTTAAAATCCTTGGCCATTTCCACCAGCTTAAACTTAATTTTAACCGTTTCTTTTTCATCATCTTTTTTGCTTTTTAATAGTTCCAGTTCATTTTCATCCAATATTTCCTTAAATTCTTCCAGAGTCTTTTCAGATACTACGCCTTGGGCTATGTCCACAAAGCAAAGGGGAGGAAACATTACACACCACCAGTTCTTGCCCTGGGCTTCACCTATCTTTACATTAAGAGCCTGGTAAGTTCCAGCGGGGAAGCTTAAATCACCGTAGACCTTTGTTGGAAACTCAAAGGTTCCAAACTCTATTTGAATAGGAAAATTCTTTCCTAATGTCGCCATTTCTTCTTTTGCCGCTGCCATAAGATTATCCATATTAGCTAATATGATACTCTTCACTTCTTCTTGAGTTTTAAGATCCTGGAGTTTTGGTTCCAATTCCTTTATTATGGCATCCCTTATATGAAGCTTAATGGACTGGTCCTCTGGCGAATCACTATTGGCTACCACATGAAGTCTTATTATTTTGTCCTTTATGTTTCCAAGAGTAGAATCATTATTAATATGTAAGTTCATAAGCAATCCAAATATGAAGAATGTAATAAGTATAAAGGATATTATTTTATATTTCATGTGAATCCTCCTTATAGAAGCAGGTATATGTTTGTATTCCCTACACTTAGATTGTTACCATATATTTGACCTATTATACAGATAATGTCTCATTATTTAATCTTGCCTATTCTTCTAATGGAAACATCCACTTTCACATCAATGATTATATTTTTTTCAAAGTTTTCATCAAAATTGTCCTTTATTTCTTCATATACCCTGGGATGATATTTAAATAGATATTCTCGAACACCCAAAAGATCCACTTTGTATTCCTCCTGCATTTTCTTCACCAATTCCAACGAGTCTTTCCTTATCTTTTGTTCTATTTTTGATTCAAGTGAAGCCAGCTTCTCCTTTTCCATCAGGTCCTTTTCCAAAGTATACTCTTCTATAGAGCCTTCTGTCTTCATGTTATATATGAGATAAATTTTCCCATCTTCAATCTTATCCAAGTATATTTTCCTTGAGAAATGAGAGAAATTGAAAGGTATAGAAATACTTCCATCCTCAATTTCTATTACCCCTCCCCTGGCTTTACCGTTGAGCCATTTCCATGCTATTGCCTCTGTTGTATTAAGATGCCCTATATGTTTGTAATCCTTTATAATCCCCAAATTTTTTGATATTAATCCGTCTTCATGAAGCTCAATATCAGGAATAACCCCATCCCCTTCATTGTCCAGAAGCTGTCTGGCAAAATCCAAAAAACTAACATTTCCAACACGAGTAGCATATTTCTCATTTTCTGCAATCCCTGTTATATAGTAGGCCAACAAACTTTTCATCTTCGGTTTTGCCTTCAATATATCCGCAGCCTCACCAAGAGTCATGAACACATACATACTGGTATTAAATTGGGTTCCTCTTCTGAAGGCGTCCAGTATGGCTTTGAACAATACCTCGTCCTCCAACAATTCTTTGCCGAATATCAATGCCTTTGTATGTTCATAGGTATGGTATTGGGCAAATCTCTGGAGGAGCCTGGTTATAGCAATGTGATATGAAGGAGCTTGAACTTCAAAGGTTACATAATCATTTACCTTGCCTTCCTCAGCCTTTGCGGTATCTGGATTAACAAAGCTGAAGCTATATTTGTCCAGAATTCCTGTTTCATTATCCTCGCTTTTTCCATCTGCCTTATCCACTCCTATTGCAAGTACAAAGGCTCTATCTTCCAATTCTACTTTGTCCCAGCATCCTGTCAACAACAGCATGCAAGCCATGAGCATAGAAAGGATTCTAATCTTTTTCATGATACCTCACCCCTTACCTTTCTTATCCATGCAATAACAAGCAGCACAATTGGAATGAGAAAGATCAATATTATACCCAAATACTGGAATAAAAAGTTTTCCATTTCCTTTAGGTAAACTATGTTTTGAGGCAACAGAGCCATATAATATATAATAGGTACCAAAGGAAGAACAAATTGTTTTTGCTCTTTGGTTCCCAATATCTTTGAAATTGAATAGGTTACTACAAAGTACAAGGACACTATGGTGGTATATACGGTAAAAAGCCATATGGCCAGCATAACCGCATCCAGCCTTTCTAAGAACAAGTCGGGAAGATCTATGTCCCTTACATATCCCAGAAGAGGCCATATAGAATCTTTAAGCATGGTTACTCCAAACATGGTGAGACATAGGATGATGATAACCATATAAAGAACAGTGACAAAAATTATCCCTATGTTGGCGCTCTTGTATGCTTTCTTAGGGTTTTCCATAAAACCAACATAAAACATCAAAACTTCATAACCTGCAAAACTAAGAGCCATGTTAGGCAAAGATACTAAAATCTTTGATGATAGATTGTAAAAAACAGGCATAATATTAGTTAAATCCAAGTCTGCAATGCCTGGGATCATGATGAGAAACAAAGGTATAAACAGCAAAGGAAAAAACATTTCCATAACCCTGGCTACACACTCAACTCCTCCTCTTACCGCATATGTTGCTGTCAGGATCATGGTCAGCATTATAACCTCGGAAGGAGTTCTCAAAAGCAAAGAAGACTTTATAACCTCATTGATGATTCTTACTTCATAGGCTACAAATATGATGAAGTAAATGGCATAGATCGCAGTAATGATTTTACCTGGCACCTTTCCCACTATATCTTGAGCATACTCAGGCAGAGTTTTATTTGGAAACCTGTTGTTTATCATCAGTATGATGTTCAAAGGCATAAGGTTCAATAAACCTCCAATGAGTATTACAAACCAGCTATCGGATCCTGCTGTATCAGCCAGTTGGGCCGGCAGAGAAAAGATGCCTACACCTACTATTGTCATGATGACTATCATGGTTATTTGGTAAGGGCTTATGGTATCATTGTTTTTTATCATTCTTGGGACCTCCTTTTGCCTTCTGGTTTATTATACCCCTGTTGTTTCTCAACCTAATTTTGTTTCTAGAGGTTAAAGAAGGCCGTCTTACCATCTTGTATATAGGAGCCCTATACACTGTATCCTTTAAATCTGTAGTTCTCATGGCTACAAAAGGCGCAAGGTATGGTACATTAAAGCTCTTCAGTCTTGTCAAGTGGGTTATTATCAATATAAACCCCAAAGTCAAGCCATATAATCCCAGCAGCCCTGCAATAATCATCAGTCCAAACCGCATTATGCGAAACCCAATTGATAAGTTATAGCTTGGGTTGGCAAAGGAGGCTATTGCAGTCAAGGCCACTACAATGACCATTATGGGGCTTACTATGCCTGCCTGAACCGCTGCCTGACCGATTACAAGACCTCCGACAATGCCTATGGTGTTGCCTATAGGAGCTGGCAGTCTTATTCCTGCTTCTCTCAAAAGCTCTAAAGTCATTTCCATTACGAAAGCTTCCACCACTGCCGGAAAGGGCACACCTTGTCTTGAGGCTGCTATGGATAGCACCAGCCTAGTTGGTATTATTCCTGGATTATAGGATGTAAAGGCTATATACAACCCTGGCAAAAGCATGGCTATGAAACTGGCTATGATTCTTATGAATCTAAGGACTGAGGCAATAAACCATCGATCGTAATAATCTTCAGGAGATTGGAACATACTGTTTAAAGTGGCAGGAACAATCAGGGCAAAGGGGGTATTATCCACCAATATGACTACTCTGCCCTCATACAGCTCTGCAGCTACATGATCCGGTCGTTCTGTTATAGATATCTGGGGAAAAGGAGAATAGGGATCATCTTCTATAAACTGCTCTATATAACCGCTGTCCAATATTGCATCGATTTCTATGGACTCAAGTCTTCTCAAAACTTCATCCACTAATTCCTTTGTGACTATGTCCTCTATGTAAAATATGCCCACATCTGTTTTGCTTCTTACTCCTATCTTCATCTGCTTCAACTTCAACCTAGGGTCTCTTATCCTTCTCCTCACCAAAGCCGTATTCTTTCTGAAGGTTTCTACAAAACCATCTCTGGGACCTCTGATAACAGATTCTGTATTAGGCTCATTGACTCCTCTTGTAGGCCAACCTTTTGCTCCTATGGTTATCAATGTGGCAGTGCCGTCTATAAATAATACTGCATCTCCGATCAATATATCCAATATGGCTTCATCCAAATCTTCAGTCCCTTTCAGTTCTGAAGCAGGCAAATTGCCATAACGCACCAATTCATAGAGCTTATCAGCAAATTTAGAAGCATCGGGCGCTACTTCTCTGGCGCTGATCATCAATGACTCCAATACCGTCATGTTAAGTAAAGTTGTATCACTCATTCCGTCTATATACACAAGGGTGAATCGGAGTTTTTGCTCTTCCCCTACAACAAATTCTTTGTAGACTATATCGTCACAGTCTTTGAGCGTTTCCTTTACTTTTCCAATGTTTATATCTAAAGAGTCAGTGGTCCTGTTTTTTATTTCTTTATCGTTGTCAGAGCTTTTTTTGTTTCCATTAAAAAGTGACACATTACCACCTCGCAGTATTATTTATGATAGCCATTGCCACAGCTAATATTATCCAAATTATGCTTACAAAGGATGTTATTTTTGCATCCCTCATAAGACCTTCACTTTTGAGAGCAGGCCTGTCAACAAATAACTCAAATATTGATATAAGGACAATAAGTACGAATACCGGAGCATCCATAAAATCTTTTATGCTTAATAAGAATTTTTGTAACAAAAAACCACAGCCTTTCTGCAAACATTCTTTAGTTATATTTTGCAGGCTGTGGATTTATTATACATAGGGATCATTCCTTGCTTAGGTATGTCCCCGGCGTTATTATTACAATAGGAGATGATTGATACAAACTCATTAATCGGTAATTATAAAGCTGATAAATATTTTTCTACCAGTTCTATGTCCGATGTTTTATCAACATCGTTACCTATTTCGGGATAGGGGGATATGACTACTCCCGCATTTATATTCAGAAGGCTATCGCATTTTTTCTTTATCGCATCTATAGTCAGCATTCCCAACGACAGCTTCAGTAAAAACATTATGCCTAAAGTTCTTGCCATCTTGGCTGGATTTTTTCTGTGTTTGAGCATTTCATCAACAAATTCTCTGCATCTGTCCCTTATCTCCGGTTTGAAATAGAACACGTTTCCTCCGGTAAATTGGCCTTCCTTTAGTTTTGCATAGGTTCTTTTGGCTTCCGGATACTTTTCATCATTTGTACTTTTTTCTACTATAGAATAACACAGGTCCACATTTTTTTGCTTTGCATTTTCTATAAAGTGTTCTATGGCCTCAGGAGTTATCATTGGAATATCACAGGTTAGCAGCAGTATTTCCTCATCTTGGGAGAATTCCTCCAATGCCAAAATTATATTATCCACTATGGATTCTGTGCCCTGGATAATATAGTCTGCCTTGCCCTGAAGGGCCTTTGACAATTGCTCCTTGTCTCCTACCACTGCTATTTTATCTATGTAGGATACCTTTCTTACACTATCCAAAACATAATCTATCATATATCTGTCGTTAATCTTCAGCAGAGCCTTGTTTTCCAATGCTTTGAAGTTTTCATTCTTCTTCTCTCCTGCCAGTATGATAGCATTCATGTTCCTCACCTCTTGATATCACATGTTACAATCACTGGGCAAGGGCTTGACAACAAATATTTCATTTACCATTTGTTTTATATGTTCATAAGCCATATAGGCTTGGGATTGATCCTTAAATAGGCCAAATACCGTAGGTCCGCTTCCGCTCATGACACTGCCCAAAGCTCCATATTCCATAAGCTTTTCTTTAATGTCTTTAATCAGAGGGCATTTTTTAATGGTTACATATTCAAGGACATTCCATAAGTTATCACCTATTTTGTTAAGATTGCCTTCGTTTATTGCTTCTATAATGGCATCTATGTCCGGTCTTCTGGTGATTTCCTCCAGATCTATTCCCTCGTATACTTCTTTGGTGGATATGTCCATATCAGGCTTGGCCAGAAGTATGTAACATTCCGGCATAGATTTGAGATTGGTAAGTTTTTCACCTAGCCCTTCAGCAAGCGCAGTGCCTCCCGTTATACAGAAGGGCACATCAGAACCCAGCTTCTTTGCAGCTTCCAGCATCTCTGTCTTGGTAAGCTTCAGATTCCAAGCTTTGTCCAGAAGCTTCAGCACTGCTGCCGCATCTGTACTTCCTCCTGCCAGACCTGCAGATATGGGAATGTTTTTCTCTATATGAATCTCTACGCCTGATTTTACATTGTATTTGTGCCGGATATATTCAGCGGTTTTATATACAATATTCTTGCCATCTGTAGGTATGTTCTTTGAGTTGGAGGTGACGGTAATCCTGCCTCCGTGAACAGGCTTTAGCGATATTACGTCATATAAGGCTACAGATTGCATTATCATCTTAACATCATGAAAACCGTCGGGCCTTTTGCTCAGCACATCTATAGCAAGGTTTATCTTTGCAGGTGCTTTTTGTATGTATTTCATGTTATCACGCTCCGATTGTATTCTACAATAACATTATAATACACGGATTTGCTTTTGGGTATTCCTTATTCTGTCCCTAGTCTCTAGTTGCAAGGGTTTTTCTCCAGGGTCTTTTAGGGAACACGGATGTAAACGGAGGGTATCACGGATTGACACGGTGGTGGATTTTTTAGAACACTAAAAGACACTAAAATTTCACCAAAATACACTAGAGTGGATATTTTTATAACATGATAATCTTAAAGAAGTATGTATACTGCATCGATTAGGGTAAATAAGGTATTCCTTTCCCGTCCTGATACTTGGCTCGCGGCACGTAGCACGTAGCTCTAAGCTCAGAGCATAAAAATAAAAGCTAGAGAGTGCTGTTCCCTAGCCAATTTATGAATTAACTGCCTGTTGACTATCTGCCTATTTTTTTGATAGTCTCATATTTTTCATTATGAGTATCTTATCCCCCTCATTGATTTTATCCGGATTTTCTATGTTATTGACTTTAGCTATGGCGTCTACTGTGGTGTTATATTTCTTCGCAACTTTCCAGAGGGTATCGTTCTTCCCTACCACATATACGGTTACTGCCGGTAGAGTATTATAATCCAACACTATTCCTTCCTTTTCCTCTACCTTGTCTATAAGTTTTTTGGTTCTCTTGTTATAAGCATCTACTATGGTGATTATTATTATTCTGAAATCTACTATAGTATTGCTTATGGCAGAGAAGGTTATGCTGTCAATATTGCATGCCACTCTGGCATTCATTTCTGTATTGACTCCATACAAATCCAGCACTGTTCTGAAGGGATACTGATCCTTGAGAGCATTCATGGGTTCACCGCTGAAGGATGATGCATAAATACAGTCTACATCCAAGGTACCCTCCACCGCTACCTTGTCATCCATGACTTTGACTTCATTTACAATTACCCTGGCATCCATTGAGCATACTTTTTCAATTTCCGGGCTTTTTGGGTTAATACTCAGGCTTTCCTTTATGACTGTGCTGTTTATGGCTCTGCCCATGAATTCGTCAAATACATAATCTTCCTTTTCCATCTCCAGCTCTGAAGTAGGGCTATAGAGATCATTGAGAATATCAGGAGCCAAATCCTTGTATGTCTTGCCTATTAAGTCCATATTGGCATTGACGGATATTTTTTTGTTCTGTCCTTCGTCGTTTTCATATACATCCAAATAGCAATCCTTTAGTTGAAGATCTGCTATGCTTTCCATATTGCTTTCTGCTTCAGGCATTTCTATGTACTCGGTAAAAGGAATTTCTCCCTCGAAGTTCTCAATGGATCCATCATTGGAAGACTTGTATAGCAATGTAAAGCATAGGCTACCGCTTATCTGGAGCTTGCCATCCATTGTGACCAGGTCTTTTATCGCTGCCTTAAAATCAGTTTTTAGCACTTCGTCTACAGCCGGTTTTTCCGGACTTAGTTCCATTTCCTCCTTTATGGTGTATTTATCTTTCATGAGTCCTGCTAATTCCTTTACTCCGAAGCTTTCCCTCAATACCTGTATGTCTGCCGCTCCTCTGGCATCTACAGGCAGCTCCATATCAAATATATCTTCAACCATGCAGTTTATGTCCATTATTACTCTGATTCTTATTTTCCTTGAGTTGATTATTTCAGATTCTACATGTTGTATTACTACATCCACCCATTCCTTCATGCGAGGTTTTGCACCGGGCACTTCAATGGAGTGGCTGAAATCCGCAGATATATTGATGCAATTAAGGGGTCTTCCTTCCATATCTGCAGCATATAAAACGTTCATAAGCACTTGGCCGTCTATCATTACTTTATCTCCTGCAGTTTCAGAGTTTTTGATTATTACTCGGGCAGAGGGATATAGTATCTTATATACATCCGGACTGACATCTGGTACATTTATGTCCTCTTCCACCACAGTGCTGGATATTTCTTGCCCAATTATCCTGCATAGCTTTAACGGATTCTTTATTAATTCAACAGGCATCCTTTTCCTCCTCCTATCAATAATTTGGCTTTTCCCACCTTTTGGGACAGCTAAGTTCTATATATATGTATATGAGGAGGGAAAGGTTTTATGACAAAAAAATAAATAACTGGTCAGCCTGCATTAGCCTCCAGTCTCCATAACAGGGTATTCCTTGGCATAAGAAATATGACTGTATAAGCCTTTATGCTTATACAGTCATATAAATTTAAGTTTCGAGCTATGGATTACAAATTCCCAGTGGCCAAAAATCTCCGCAGCAGCATGCTGTTGCGGAGATTTTAACCTATTCCATAATTCTCTTTTCCAATATCTGATCCATGCTGAAGTTTTCAATCTGGAGATAGTATTCTGCACAATCTATCAGCGCTTTCATAGGCAGCAGACCTATAACTTCGCTTCCAACCACCGGCACACCGTATCTCTGTGCCTCCATTTTTACCATTTCAAAGGCTCTGTATACAGCTGTCTTTTCATAGTTGGTGAGGTTCATGGATACTTGAACAATGTTTCTTTCTTCCAGTTTCACGCCCATGGCTTTGACGAATCTCAATCCCCCGCCTATGTGCCTTACGGTTTTGGCAATTTTATCAGCTATTTCTATATTACTGGTACCAAGGTTTACATTGAATGCTACCAATGGAGCTCTTGCCCCTACCGCCGTTGCACCGGATTTTACATTCATTTCGCATGGGCCGAAGTCAGGTTTCCAATTTTCATCTTTTATCTTTTCAAAGAAACCTTCATATTGTCCTTTTCTTACATCTGCAAGGTTGGTTCTTTCTGGCCTTGTTGCAGCATTTTCATATAGATATACAGGAATGTTCAACTCCTCGCCTATTCTCTTGCCCACTTCTCTAGCTATTTCAACACATTCGTCCATAGTAACATCGGATATGGGTATAAAAGGAACCACATCGGTGGCACCCATTCTAGGATGACCTCCTTTATGGACTGCCATATCAATTAACTCTGAAGCCTTCTTTGTTAGATTGAATGCAGCAACCTTTACTGCTTCAGGGTTTCCTATAAATGTTACAACGGTTCTGTTATGATCTGTGTCCGATGAGTAGTCAAGGAGCTTCACCCCTTCTACCTTTCTTACCTCATCAACTATTTTCTCAATGACTTCTTTGTTAATACCTTCACTGAAATTAGGTACACACTCTACAAGTTTTGCCATTTTTATCCCTCCAAATGTTATGGTAACATTACTGATGCTCAAATTCAACCATCAGCAAAGTGTGCCAATTTTTATATTTATTTGAAAAAGTTTATAAACCAAATGATGTTTGGAATGTGTATAAGGTCTACCAGGAATGCACCGACGAGAGGTACTATGAGCATAGCCCTCGGCGCAGGACCAAACTTTTCTGTTACTGCACCCATATTAGCCATTGCATTGGGGGTAGCTCCTAGACCATGGCCTGCCATCCCTGCACACATGGCTGCAGCATCGAAATCCCTTCCAAGAAGTCTGAAGCAAATAAATATCGTATATATGATAATAAATATCACCTGGCAGATTAATATAATGAGCAGCGGTATGGCTAGACCCGCCAATTCCCATATCTTCAATGTCATCAAGGCCATTGAAAGGAATATTCCTAAAGATACATCTCCTATCAAATCCACAACATGATAGTCAAAGTTATATAATTTAACGTTATCATTTATATTTCTAAATATAACTGCTATGAACATAGCGCTTACATATCCAGGAAGAGCAAAATCTGTGACGTTTGTAAACCATGTTCCAACTATTGTTCCTAATGTCATACATACAGTTATAACCGCAAGGTGACTCAAAAAAGATTTAGCTGTTATTTCCGAAACAACATCTCTTTCTGCTGCTTCTTCAAAGGACTGTACCTGGAATTTCTCCGTAACAGGCTTCAAATTATTCTTTTCAATTAAGTATTTAGCTATAGGACCTCCTATAAGTCCTCCAGAAATAAGTCCAAATGTAGCAGCAACAACAGCTACAGCAGATGCACCTGTAACACCCAACTGCTCAGCAGTGGCTCCGAAAGATGCTGCTGCGCCATGACCTCCTACCAGAGAGGTTGCACCGGCCATAACACCCAAGATGGGATGTATGCCTGTAAGTTTTGCCAATAGTACTCCTATAATATTCTGAGATATGGATAATAATGCACTAAGAGCCCAATATATTACAAGTAGTATTCCGCCTTTTTTCAACAATTTAAAGCTTCCTCCCAACCCTACAGTTGTAAAGAAAGCAATCATAAAAGGTGATTGGAAGGTTGTGTCCATATTAAATGCAATTATATTGGTCTGCCTAAAAATAAAAGCCAAAATAGAAAATAATAGACCACCGATAACAGGAGCTGGAATACAGAATTTTTCAAAGAAAAATACTTTCTTTCTAATCTGATATCCAAGCAGCAACAATAGTAAAGCCAATGCCAAAGTTGCAATCATATCCAGTTTTAGGTTCATAACTCCATCCACTACTTCAAATGCCATAAAATTACCTCCCTTTATAAATATTAAATATTTTATGGCATCATTGAAGTGCAAATTTCATGCCAATGGAAACCCTTGTCCAATCTTTGAATTAAGCAGCTTCCAATAGATACATATTCATAGGACCCCTGCAAAAATTGCAGAGCGGCAATATTTGCAGGCCATGCTATTACAGGTTATACTCCTTAATCTTGTATCTTAATGCTCTTTCGCTTATTCCTAATACTTCAGAGGTTTTCTTTCTGTTGTCGCCATATTTCTTCAATGTATGCATGATAAGCTTCTTCTCTACTGATTTCATATTCTCTCCGATATTTATTCTTATCACATCATCTTCTTGTTGAATATTGATGTTTTTATCAAAAAAATCCTTTGGCAAGTCTTTTATAGTTATAAAATCTTCTCTTGTTAGAGCAATAGCCCTTTCTATTGTATTTTCAAGCTCTCTTACATTTCCTTCGAACTCATATCTTTCGATGGCTTCCAAAGCTTCAGAAGTAATACCTTTTATGTTCTTATTGAGCATCATATTGTATTTTTTTATGAAATAGTCTACCAACTTGGGTATATCTTCTCTCCTTTGTCTAAGAGGAGGCATGTCAATATTTATGACATTAAGCCTGTAGTATAAATCTTTCCTGAAAAGATTAGCTTTCACCATTTCCTTTAAATCCCTGTTGGTTGCGCATATAAATCTCACATCGGCTTTTATGTCGTTAATGGAACCCACCGGTCTTATCTCCTTATTCTGCAGGACTCTAAGGAGCTTTGTCTGTAAGCTTATATCCAAGTCCCCTATTTCATCAAGAAAAAGTGTACCTCCTTCGGATAATTCGATTATACCTTTACGATCTTCATAAGCACCGGTAAAGGCTCCTTTTTTATAACCAAATAGTTCACTTTCCAACAAATTGGCAGGAATAGCGGAGCAATTAATTACATTAAAGGGTTTATCCTTCCTTTTGCCCTGAAAATGTATGGCTCTTGCCACAAGTTCTTTACCAGTACCACTTTCTCCTGTTATCAGCACATTGCTATCTATATCTTTGACTCTGTCTATGAGGTCATAAACTTCTTTCATCTTTTTTGAGCTTCCTATTAAATTATAATATGCGCTTCTCTCATATATCTGACTGCTCAGATCTTGTATCTTGTCGTTCAGCGCAATGTTTTCCAGCGCCTTTTCAAGTAATAACAGCAACTCATCGATGTTTATGGGTTTCGTTATATAGTAGAAAGCCCCTGACTTGATGGCTTCAACAGAGGATTCTATACTTCCATAGGCTGTCATTATGATAACCGCAGTCCTCGGACTTAGGGACTTAATTCTCTTTAAAAGGCTTATACCGTCAGCGCTGCCAAGTCTAAGGTCCAACAGAACTATTGAAATATCCATACTGGATACCGTTTTCATTGCAGATTCTTCATCTTCTGCAGTATATATCTCATATTCATCTTCAAGAGCAAAACTCAGCGAATTGCATATTGATATCTCATCATCTACAATAAGCAGCTTCTGCATATATATCATCTCCGGCCTTGTTAAATGTGATGGTAAATGTTGTCCCTTCTCCTTCTTCAGTATCTACGGTTATATTTCCATTGTTTTGTAATAAAAGCTGATAGCTTACATATAAGCCAAGTCCTGTACCGCTTGCCTTTGTAGTGAAAAACGGATTGAATATTCGATTTAAAATACTTTTATCAATACCGCAACCATTATCTTTTATACAAAGATTAACATAATTTCGTCTTTCTTCAGCCTGAATGGCTATTCTTTTTTCATTCTTATTCATGCTTTCAACAGCATTCAGCAATATATTGATAAGTATCTGCTGAATATGATTTCTGTCGAATACTACTGTAATATTCCTTTCAATATCTATTTCCATTTTAATTGCCTTTTCTTCTATATGCTTTTTTAGCAATAGCAAAGCATTATCAACAGCTTCATAGAGATTTATCTCTTCCATAAAAGGTTTTCTTGGCTTAGAATACTCCAATAAATCTCTTACAAGCTTGTCCAGTCTCTCTATCTCCTGAGGTATGTCCTTAGATATCATATCCCTGAACTTTGCATCATCTATTTTTTTCGGTATGAGCTCGGCATAGGCTTTAATAGCAGTCAATGGATTTCTTATTTCATGCGCTATGCCTGTTATCAAATTTCCAAGGGATTGCATCTTGTCCTTTGTTATAATGTTTTCTTGTATAAGCTTTTCTTCTGTTATATCTCTGAAAATTAATATTATCTCCTCGTTGCCATCTATATTATGGATCAATTGTGCCTTATAATTTATGAACACCTTTCTGTCATTTATTTGAATTTCTTTATCTACGCTTTTTCCGGAAAGTTCATCCCTTGAAAATAGGTCTTTTATATAGGTTTGCCTATAATCTGAACCAATGAGTTTATCATGTTCCATATCCAGTATTTTTACCGCAGGTTCGTTGGCAAAGGTGATTATATTATCCTCATTAATAGTTACGACTCCGCTGAAAATTCTGTTTAAAAGCTTTTCCCTGAAATCTTTTTCAAGCTTTATCTGTTCAGTTCTCTTATCTACTTCTTTTTTCAACATACTATTCCAGCGGAGAAATAATATCATAACTACAGCAAACACCAATGTAACTGCAATTGTAAGCATAACATATTTTCGAATTTGCCATGTAGGATAACTAACGGTCCTTCCAAACCATTTTCTATATATAATGTCGTAGGTTCCATTTCTTTTTATCTCTTTAATACCTTTATTAACTATATCAAGAAGTTTCGTATTCCCTTCCTTCACTGCCATGGAATATATTGTAGGATTAAGAGTCTTTCCTACTATTTTAATCTCATCCCTGATTCCCATTTTATCTATCAGGAAGACGCCTGTAAGTGTATTTCCTATGAAGGCATCAGCTTTTCCTTGCATTAAACTGTGTATTGCTTCTTCTTGATTTTCAGCATATACGGATGTATAATGCCTTAATCCGTATAGTGTGGATATAGCCGCATCTCCCCTTTGGAGAGCGATTCTTTTGCCGTTTAGGTCTTTGAAATTCCTGATATCATCATTTGCAGCCAACACAAAAATTGACTGGGAGTTTTCCAAGTATTCATCGGAGAAATCATAATACATATCTCGTTCTCTGCTATATTTCATGCCCTGAATAATGTCTACTTCTCCATTTTTTAATTTTTCACATGCTTCGTCCCATGACATGGGATAGAATTCTATCTCTATTCCGGTGGCAAGAGCTACGGCCCTCATAATATCCACATTAAATCCTGTATAATTATTATTATGATCTAACCATTCATAGGGAGGAAAATTGTTATCACCAGCAACCTTAACTACAGTATTGCTATATTCTTTAGTTGATAATCTATATTCGGAAATACACAATACTACCATAAAGACAGCTACAATGGTTGCCAAAATATATATGATTATTCTTCTTTTTCCCATATTCCCCACCGCACTTTATAATTTTCGGAGAAAGGCATTTATTATTTGTGATATATGTTTGCTATAACAACTTCAGCATTATTTTCTGCCATGTTTCTTATTTCGTAGTTTATGCCATGCCAATCATGGTCATTTCTAATTAACAGCATATCTCCCTGTGCCAGCTGGATAGATTGCTGTCCTGGGAACCTCAAAATTATGGAACCTTTCACAGAGTATATTGCTTGTACATGATTCTCAAATGTCTCTTTTCCTTCAAAGGTTATGGTTCGCCATTCATGTTTTTCAAGTACCAAAGCTTCCAGTTGACCTTGGCAACCATCTCTCATCATCAGATTAAAATCTGTAGCTTGTCCTATGCTTCTTGTAGTCCAGCTTCCACTGAATGAATCCTGCTGGAATTTTCCCAGAACTTTCTTATAATGCCCCTCGTGTTCCAGTATAATTTCCCCTTCAAGAATCATAATTATCCTTTCTATGCCCGGCAGTGAAGTAAAGACAGACTCATCTGCCTCAACGGTGGCAGAGCTTAAACGCCATATGAAATTTCTCATTCCGTAGTCTGCATTCTCAGGATAGATGGCCAATTGGGTTGTAGTACCCCCTGACCATGTGCTGGTTTTCTGTTGTTCCTTGGTTATAAGTTTTATCTCATAATTCATTTTTACTTCATCCCATTTCTACCATAATAGAGATTTCTTATTTATAGTGTAAATTATAATAATATGGCATGCAAACATAATTTACATATTTTATTATGCATTTTCATATATTCTGCTAAAATTCCAAAACTATGGATACAGCTTCAGTCTCTTTCCCTCATCATGGTCTGAATGCTTACCTGCCAATGTTGATTCCGGAATTTGAAAGAATCCATGATTTAAAAATAGGCCTTACCTCTGAATATGCGAGGTAGGACCTATTTCATTCTTAGAATTTACATTGTTACTACTGTACCAGCTCTTCCCTCTAATGCATCCACAGCTTTATAGAGAGAAGTGATTATTGCCTTTTTGCCAGGTTTGGATTTTGCAAAGTTAACAGCTGCCAAAACCTTAGGTAGCATGCTGCCTGGCGCAAAATGTCCCTCTTCGATATATTTTTCAGCCTCAGCAACTGTCATGGTAGCTAAATCCTGCTGATTGGGTTTCTTGAAGTTTAGTGAAACCTTCTCTACTTCTGTGAGGATCATAAGGATATCTGCATCCACGTCTTCAGCCAGTCTTTCTGCAGCCAAGTCCTTATCTATTACTGCTGCAACGCCTTCCAAGGTTCCGTCTTCTTTTTCTATAACAGGTATGCCACCACCGCCAACGGTGATTACTATAGTTGAATCCCAAAGTCTCTTCACAGAGTCAAGTTCCACAATCTTCACAGGAGCAGGTGAAGCAACTACTCTTCTCCAACCTCTGCCTGCATCTTCTTTCATTACATAGCCCTTTTCAGCAGCGATCTTTTTAGCTTCTTCTTCTGTATAGAAGGGTCCGATAGGCTTTGTCGGATTCTTGAATCCTGGATCGTTTTTGTCTACCACTACTTGAGTAACCAAGGTAACTACAGGAATATTCTTTCCCCTCTTAGCAAGTTCCTGTCTCAATGCCTATTGTATATGATATCCTATATATCCCTGGCTCATGGCTCCGCATACATCAAAAGGCATTGCAGGTGTTACATTGGATGCGGTCTCGGAAGCAAGCACTATTCTTCCTACCTGAGGACCATTTCCGTGTGCTATTGCTATTTCATAACCTTTTTCGCTTATCTCTGCTATATATTTCGCTGTCTTTTTTACAACCTCCAATTGGGCTTCCGCAGTCGCAGGTGTGCCAGCCTCTTGGAGGGCATTTCCGCCTAATGCTATAACAACTTTTGTTGCGCTCATGTTTTTCTCTCCTTGTAATTTTTATAGTAAATATATCCTTAGAGTATAGAAGATTTATGTTCTATGAAAGAAGCTTTTTCCTTTTGCATTGCATTTGCAAAATCTCCTTATGTTACAGGTATATATCACGATTTTGCCATGATACGGATATTATAGTGTAGCTACAAGTACTGCCTTTATTGTGTGCATTCTGTTTTCTGCTTCATCAAATACCACAGAGTGTCTGCTGCGGAATACTTCATCGGTAACTTCTCTGATATCGTAGCCTTTATCCATCATTTCTTTTGCCATCTTTGTTTCGAAATCATGGAAGGAAGGCAAGCAATGCATGAAGATTACATCAGGGTTATTGGTCTTTTTCAGCATATCCATTGTAACCTGGTATGGTGAGAGCAATTTAACTCTTTCAGGTATCTTGTCTTCTTCGCCCATAGAAGCCCAAACATCTGTGTATATTACGTCAGCATCCTTAACAGCTACATCTACATCATCGGATACTTCGATTATAGCACCGGTTTCTTCAGCAATAGCCTTTACTTGGTTTATAATCTCTTCGCTTGGCCACAATTCCTTTGGTCCCAAAGCTACATAATGCATTCCCATTTTTGCACATCCATACATCCAAGCATAGGACATATTGTTTCTTGTGTCTCCAACAAATACAACTTTCACCTTGTTAAGTGGCTTTGCCACATGCTCTTCTATGGTGAGTAAATCAGCAAGTATCTGAGTTGGATGATCTACATCTGTAAGTCCGTTCCAAACTGGAACTCCTGAGTATTTAGCCAAATCTTCTACTACAGATTGCTTGAATCCTCTGTATTCTATACCATCATAGAATCTTCCCAATACCTTTGCAGTATCTTCCAAAGATTCTTTCTTGCCCATCTGTGAGCTGTTCTGGTCAAGATATGTTACATGGGCTCCTTCTTCCAAAGCAGCCACTTCAAATGCGCATCTGGTTCTTGTTGATGTCTTCTCAAATAGAAGAACTATGTTCTTGCCTTTAAGAAGATAATTGTATATTCCTGCTCTCTTCTTTGCTTTCAGGTCATGGGACAAATCCAACAAGTATCTAATTTCCGTTGGTGTGAAATCCATCAATGTTAAAAAGCTTCTTCCTTTCAAATTAACTGCCATTTGTATATTCCTCCTTACTTTTTCTTTGTGGTATTCCCTTATGGTATTGGCGCGCGGTTTAAGTATTTCTTTTAAGTCAATCCACTAAGCTCTGAGTTCTGGCTCTTAGCTCTTAGTTGAAAAATCATAGTTCTTCTCTGCATAGCGGCATGCTCATGCATCTTGGGCCGCCTCTTCCTCTTACCAATTCAGAACCGTCAATTTCCACAACTTCTATGCCGTTTTTCCTTAAAACCTCATTGGAAGCCTCGTTTCTGCTGTATGTCACAACTACACCAGGAGCTATTGCCAACGTATTGGTGCTGTCATTCCATTGTTCTCTTGCAGCAGTAATGGCATCACCTCCACCGCTTTCTATGAGTTTAACTGAAGGAATTCTAAGTGATTTTTTCAGAGTATCTACTAAATCTGTTTCAGGTGTAACAGTTATTCCATTGTTTTTGCCTCTTGTAAGCCTATAAACTTCTACTTTGTCCTGAATTCCCGGATATATGGTGAATTTATCGTAGTCCACCATTGTAAATACTGTATCCAGATGCATAAAGGCTCTGATAGGCGGTATTCTAACCGCAATTATCTCTCTTAATTCCTTCATGCCTGAGAAGAGATTTCGTGCCAGTATTTCTATAGCCTGAGGCGATGTCCTTTCGCTACATCCAATGGCTACAACTTCTTTGCTGAGCACAAGCATATCCCCACCTTCCAAACTGTGGGGTATGGTATAGTCATACCAGAGAGGTGATTGATCTTTGTTAAACAAAGGATGATTTTCGTATATATACTTTATAAGCATTGGTTCTCTGCGCCTTGCATCTGTGTGCATAGAGTTTATGCTTATGCCATTGCCCATAACAGCGGCAGGATCTCTCATAAAGTATAAATTTGGAATAGGATTTATATATAAAGGATAATCTGCATCAATATAATCTGTCAAGCTATATTCTCTGTCTTCTAAATTAACGTCCTTTTTCTGCAAGCCTGCTATTGAAATCTCCACCAATTCTTCTGGAGTTCTGTTATACATGTAATCATACAAGGCCTGATGAAGTTCCAAGCTGTCTATTTTGGACTGCTTAAGCAAGTCATAAATAAAGTTTTTTCTTACTTCTTTATCTTGCAGCACTTCCGCCAGCAGGTCTTCTACATAAAGAACCTGAGCTCCTCTTTCTCTGAGCACATTAGCAAATTCATCATGCTCAATCCTCATCTGTTTCAGCCATGGTATATCGTCAAACAACAACTGGCGTAAATAATCAGGAGTAAGCCTTTCTAATTCCTTTCCGGGCTTATGAAGAAAAACAGCTTTTAGTTTGCCTATCTCCGAAGTGATGTTCAATAAACCTCTCTGCGTCTCATCACCCATTTATATTGCTCCTTTCTATTTTCTGTTGATAATTTACTTAATTTACCTTAAGTATATACTTTATTTTAGATTATAACAAGCAGGGCTAATTTACATAATTTTCATTAATAGTTATTATGTGTATTCTAATGCATATTTATTTATCTAATAATTTTTGCAAGCATTTAATTTAAAAATTTTCAATCAATGTATACCTTGTCTTTTATACATTCTCATTATAGTAATTTCAAGTTGTATGCAATATATGTATAAAAATTTAAAACCAAGAATAAAAAATTTTTATTTTTTTCATTAAAATTTTTTAATAATTACATAAAAATGCTTCCTACAGGTTACAAAAAGGCTTCTGTGGGAGATTCCCAACAGAAGCCTTTCAGCAATCATAGGATCAAAGAAGATATGACATGATTGAGTATTTTTGGAGTTCTATAAAACAAATCCTCCTTCAGGACTCTTTCTGTCAACTTATGTAAGTCTTTTCCCCAAGGCCCAATGTTGATACAGGGCATTGAGCTTTTTTCAATTTTATCAAAAGGTATTGAGTAAATGGAACCATACAAAGGCATATTCCCCTTCAAATTCTCAGCAATTTCCTGTCCATTTTTTATATAAGTATAGCTTAGATCGGAAATGCCTGTAAAAAAGCATTCCCTTTCATAGGGCTGCTGGAATTCTTCCATGGCATATTTTGCTATATCACAAGATATATTTTTAATCCTGATATCAAGATTCTCAATGTTAAAATTGGACACATTGGGATAATATGGTGGGGCTAGTCCTATAACTACCCGTGGAGACAGATCATCTATGAAATCAAAAATTCTTTCAACCAGGTCAAAATTTACATCTGCCATAGATTTCTGACCTGTCACGACTTTTCTTCCTGCTTCTGCCAATGCCTCATCATATTTCCGGATGAAAACATCCGGGTAATTTTCATTAGCTTCATCATAAAGTTCCTTATAGGTTAGAACCTTGGGCTTCCAAGGCAGAGGTTCATATGTTCTGTTGATATTATGGCAGAATTTTTCGTACTTCATATTCATGTGGTCTATCAGTTCTGAAAAAGCCTCCATGCATATTTTCCTTATAGCATTGATAACTACTACAGGATCCTTATCCAAAGTCAACAGGCTCATATAACCATAGGCACTCAGAGGCATGGAAACGTCATAATGAGTCTTGCCGTCTTTAATATGCAGCCATGTGGGTGGAGGAGAAGCTTCGCCTTCAATAAAATCTGACAATTCCAGGTTCAATTCTGTTTTGCTTACAATCCTGGTGAGCAGACTCACAGGATTAAGTCCTTCAAAAACCTTGCCTGCATGGGACAGATATCCACGGACATAAATAAAGGGCATAATCTTTCCTACGGAACCTTCTGATATGATGCCTGTATCCTTTTTTACTCTTTGATGGGGTTCCGAATTTATCATAAGCATATATTCCAAATCAAATTTTTGCCTGAGTTCATCTATAAGCCCAACGGCACTTCTCATTCCTGCAGACAGATTTTCTTCATCAGGTACGGATAAGTACAGCATATTTCCCTTCAGATTTTTCATTTTTGCATATCTTTTTAGCAAAGCAAGTTGGATCGCTGCCCCTCCTTTCATATCCGCAGTACCTCTTCCGAATATGTAATCACCGCTATCTAAATCTTCTCTGGCATCCTGCGGCAAATCCTTTTTAATCAAAAGAAGCTCCCTCTCCAGTTCCTTAGGTGAAAAAGCACAGGATTTCAATGTTTTAAAATCTTCGACATCCACAACATCATAGTGGTTTATAAGTATGATGGTATCTTTTCCGGTTCCTTTAACTAAAGCCCAGAATACATTTCTTCCTAAAGGATCTTTATCTACGGGATAAAAGCCATAGTCATCAGGTCTTTGCTTAAAATATTCAATGCTGTCAAATAATTGTCTATAAAAACCTTCCATATTCTTTTCGTATACAGTATTAGTATCACTTTTTACCTTAACCATGGAATAGAAAATATCCTCTATTTCCTTTTCTATATCCTTTAGTATTTCTTCTTGCATTCTAACCCTTCTTTCAATTAAGAAATAAGAAATATATCAATTAATTATATTATATAGTGTCTTGCATAAATTTCAAAAAAATAAAGACTCCTTTTGGAGTCATTTATTTACATGGATCCTATTCTCATATTGTCTTTATGAAGATAAACTTCTATTGAATTCGTTAATATGTCACAATAACTATAGGAAACTGCTCTGCCCGCGTCTTCAGCAACATCACTGTCTATTCGTACAACGAATATGTTAGGGTAAGTTTTTTCAATTATTCCTTCCCTTACTGATATTCTCTTTCGACCTTTATTGGCTTTAAGCACTACTCTTTCCCCGACATGTATGTCAACATTCCTTTTGATGAGGGATAGGCTGTTTTTTGAGGCCATAAAAAATCACCTTCCTTCCCAACATCTAATATTTTATCATATATTATGGAATATGTCAAATTTGGGTCAAATATTATATCAGATGCTGTATGATTAAGTCAAATATATTTTTTAAGGAAAATTAAGAGGCATAAACAAAAATCGGCATGTTACGACAGGTCTACAATATATCCCTCAAATATTCTTATAAAAACTTTTATTTATTATTCTTCATTTCCAATCCAACAGCCATGTTCATAGATTTAGACTATCTTCATCTCTTCATTGCTTCAATTTTTTCTTAAGCAAAAACTAATACTCATGGAATTGAAGCTGTTTGTCTTCAACCCCATGAGGCTGCAAATTTCTCCTTATCAATTTGCTTTAGTTTCTCAATTGGAATCAAAATAGTCGATGATGCTCTGTGCTATGGCCTTAGCTGCTTTCTTTCTCATATCCGGGTCTGTCAGCTTGCTTTCATCCTCGGGATTTGTTATATATAACAGATTTATTTGAAGAGTGCTGCATTTTACTTCCTTAAGCATGTAGAAATCTGCAATTCTGAGTCCCCTGTTTCTGCTTTCCAGCTCTTTGGAAACATTCTGAAGTATAATATTTCCCAGATTTGTAGCTTCTTTATCATCTCTGTAGCAGTATGCTTCAGTACCTGAAGCGCTTTGGTTAGGAAATGTTCTTTGGCAAATGGATATAAAAAAATCAGGCTTTACTCTATTTGATATTTCTGCTCTGTCGCACAGGTGTACATGTTCTTTGTCTCTTCTTGTGAGATAGATCTTGGCTCCCGTTTCTTTCAGAAGTTTTTCTATCTCCTGAGCTATAGCCAGGTTTACTTCCCCTTCTCTCGTACCCTTCGGGCCTTTAGCTTCATAAATGTCTCCTTCTCCCGATGCAGGGTCAAGAACTATTATTTTGCCCTTGAGGGGCTTATTTCCCTCCGGAAGTTCCATTTCTTCAATTTTGATACCTGTATAATAATAATGGAGTATTTTCCCATAATCCATCCCTCTTCTAGCCATTTCTTCTGCTCCGGTTATGCAAAGTCCTAAGCCATGGCCTGTGCCTATGCAGCTGATGAGGAATCTCACAGGCATATAATTAAACCTGGTAGAGTTCAACCCCAGCTTCTCCACTATCTCTGTCCCTTTAAAAAATTTTCCTCCTATTTCAAGGGATTTTATCCTTCCTTGATCATCTATATCAAGATTTTCAAAAATACCTTTTATATTATAGTAAATATCCTTGGGTTTCTCTATTCTTACATTCAATAGTCTTTCCAAATCTTCCAGAGTAAAGAACTTATCCTTTTCTTCATCATCGAATCCTTCACAGTATTCGCAAAAAATCTTCCTTAAATAGGTGATGCGGCTTCCTATAACATTCTCAGAGTTTTCAGTGGAACCGCCGCATCTGTAATGATAATATGGTTTTATAGGTTTCCCATCAAAAGTTATTATCAAATTTTTTGTGTCCTTTACAGCCTGTGCTATCCGCTCACTTACATTTATTTTCGGCAGGCCAAACTCAAGACAGTGACCGGGTTCGGTGCAGAGAGTATATCCGTTGTGCTTCTCACAGCCATGTCCGCCATATATATTAAGCTTCCTTGCCAATTCCGTCCTGGCAATTATGGCAAAACATTTGACAGTTTCTATATGAAAAGTATCCTTAATGTTAATGGCAGCCATTCTGCCTATCAACTCATCTAAGTCGAGGGAGAAGCCTTTGGAGTTTTCCCAATCGAATATATTACACTGCATTTGCGTCTCCTCCCTGCTTGTAATTATAGCGGGGTTTAGGAGCGCCGTCTCTAAGCTTACCTCTGGTCTGAAGTCCTCCTATTCCATCAATTCCTGATACGGTCAGCTTTGATATTTCCTCAGGGGATACGATTTTATCTATAGGTGTTAGTGCCACTTTGCCACAAGCTTTTACAGGGTCCAGAGCATGTATCAATATCCTGTCGGGGGAACTGGCAAAGTTCGCTCCAGCCTTCAATATTGCCTCATAATGAGACTGACATGCTCCTGCGATGATTACAAGTTCATCCAACGAGGGTTGCACTTCTCTTGCCTCTTTCACAGACTGGATAAAGCTGCCGGAGTTTCTGTAGCTTTTGATATCAGCCAAATCCTTGCTATCCTTTAATAAGCCGTCATGCCCTGTGATCACCAGAATATCAGGTTTAATTTTCTGAAGCAGCGTCTTTATATATTTCGGCTGCTCCTGTTCCCTTAAATCATATCCAAAGGCTTCAATGCCCATATTTTCATATTCCTTCAAACATAGCTTGAGATACTCACCGTCACCATCCAAATGAAGAACCCTGCCAGGTCGCACAAATTTGTTACTACCTTGTCTACTTAGCCCTCCCCTTTTTTTGGTTTTTCTGCTTTTGCTTGATGTTTCCAGTTTCCTTGCAAATACTTCTCTATCCTGGGCTACTTCTTTCTCTGACAAGACTATCAGGTCTGTTTCCGGGGAGTCTGCCAGAAGCCTTACATTTACACCCCTAAGCAGGAATCTCCTTCCTTCATCTCTGTTTTCTTCTATATCGCATACCTTGAAGATTACATCGCAACCATAGGATTTTCTCCCCACATAATCGCCAAGTTTAATTGCCACTTAGTCTCACCCCTATCCTTTTGGATGTTATACTACATAGTATGAAATCTCCATAATCGGGGTGACATGAGTTTTTTTCGACTTAGGTTATTATATTCCTCAACTTATTTGCAAAATCCAACATGAATATTTTATCATCTACTGCTTCATGGTATTTCTTTATAAATTTTTTCTTGGACCATTGGGTTTTTCCGTTGTAATATCTATCTGTGATCCTCCAGAATCTCTGGGGAAACTCGGACAGTGAAAGTATGAGAATAAGTTCATCGTCAGTAATGGGCTTTATCCTGTCATAATCCATCAACATATCAATAGCTATGTCAATATTGAAAGAAAATCTCCTCATGACCCTCTGAATTACGGCGGCTATATCATAACATGGCAACTCATGGCAGCTGTAGTCAAAATCTATTACGTTTATCAAGCCTCTCTCGCTGATAATTATATTGTGATATGTATAGTCATGATGGCATATGGGCTTTAAACTTTCGGCAGCTTTGCACAACAACTTGTATCGTGAGTTTCTCAGGGTGTCATAGGCTCTCCAGGCCATTTCCATAAAAAAGTCCACATCTTCCAAAAACATTTTGTCAAAATCATCCTTATGTTTCTTTTTCTTTGTGTTTTCTTTCATCTCAGCTAAATCGTTTATCTTTCTAAGGTAATTCTTTTCCCATTTGCCTATATCATTTCTTTCTGCTGCTCCCGTGGGAGGTATGTACCCTTGTCCATAAATATGAAGTTGAGCCAAAGTCCTCATGGCCGCCGACCTGTCATAAGGATTCAAAAAGCTGCATTCTCTTCCGGCTATGAAATCTTCCATAACAAATATTTTGCCTTTTTCTATTACAAAAGGCAGTCCTTGGTTTGAAATTAAAAACCTATCCAGATTCGGAAATCCTCTCTTGTATATATATTCTTTTAAACCATGAATATATAGAAGTTTCTCGGGTTCTTTTTTGGATTGCTTTATTATCTTAGGCCCCTTATCTGTATATGCCAGATAGACGCCTCTCAAAGGTTTGATTTCCATAACCCTGGTTTCAAACCTTGATGCAATAGCTTCTATATTCATAATGAATCCTCCTACGATAATTCATATCTTTTAATAATATGAAATGAAGGTTTTCATTATTAACAAATTATCTATAATTTCTTAACAAGTTATCCACAACATATACACATTCTGTGAATAAGCCAATAATCTAGTGGATAACAAAGCCAAATATGTATCGGTTGAATCTCAACAGCTTGTATATATCCACAATTTGTGGATAACTTTCTTAAATATTTATTAGTCACTGTCAATTAAAATTGAAAGAAACATATTATAAAGTAGTGAGCATAGAATATTGCGGAGGTGGCTTGATGATCATCGGTATAGACGCCAGGGCTGCATATTGGTACCGAGGAACAGGCATCGGCACATATGTGTACCAACTTATTCACAAGCAATGCCAGTTGGATCGTAAAAATAACTATTATGTTTTGGTTCCTAAGGATTCAGATTACAGTTTTATCTGGGGACAAAATTTTCACGAAACTCCTGTGGGCAATGTGAGAAAGGATAGGTTTTGGGAAGAGCTTGAGATAAAAGAAGTACTTCTCGATAGAAAAGTGGACTTGTATCATATACCACAAAACGGCATTGGAATGCCTAGAGAGAAGGTTTGTCCCTTTGTAGTGACCCTTCATGATGTAATACCCATTACCATGCCGGAAACGGTAGGACCATATTATCGTCAAAAGTTTTTAGACAGCATACCTGAAATATTGGATAAAAGCGATGCCTTCCTTACGGTTTCTGAATTTTCCAAGTCCGATATCTGCCGAGAGCTGGGCATACCTGAAGATAAAGTATTTGTAAGCAAATTGGCGGCAGAAGATATTTATTCTCCTGTGGATAAACAGTTGGCAAAGGCTTACATAAGAGAGAAATATGGCATAGAAAATGATTTTTTTCTTTATGTAGGCGGTTTTAATCCAAGAAAGAACATTAAATCACTGCTTTTAGCCTATGCCTATATGAAAGATAAGTTGAAAAAGGATTACAAAGTAGTGATTTTAGGAAAGCAAGGCCGATCTTATGATGACCTTGTAACTCTCAGTCATCTTCTTAAAATCAGCAATGATTGCATATTCACCGGTTTCATACCTGTAGATGATATGCCATTATTCTATAACGCTGCGTCTGTCTTTGTATATCCTTCTCTATATGAAGGCTTCGGCTTGCCTGTAGTTGAGTCCATGGCCTGCGGGACTCCCGTCATAACCTCCAATGTAACTTCCTTGCCGGAGGTTGTGGGAGACGGAGCCATAACCGTATCCCCTGATGATTATGAGGCTATAGGTGATAACATGCTTCGTCTTGTAGAAGACGAGAAACTTTATGCAGACATGAGAAAAAAAGCATTGGAAAGGGCTGCGCTGTATTCCTGGGATAAGACGGTTAAGGATACCATAGAAGTATATGAATCAGTCTCTAGTCGCTAATAGCTGGTCTATCTGCATAAGGATTCCTTTAGGGCCGGGCACGGGTGCGAAGCTTTAAGTATTCCCTCCCCGTCCTTGCACGAGACATGAGGTTTTGCTTCCTGTGTTTCTCTGAGGTCGGGTTGCAAGTTGCGGGCTGCGCGCTTCGTGCCATGTTTTGCATAATCTAGTATGTTAATTACGGATCTGAATCAAAAGAAGACAATAAAAAAGGAACGATTCATTTGTACTAATAGCTATATCCTAGCCTTGGGACAAAAAGAACCGTCCCTGGTGCCCCTAAATCCGCTTCTGGAATTCTTCAATGAATTCCCTCCTTGATATTGTGTATTGGGATTTGGTATTCATCTTGTCCAAGTAATCTCTGTCTCCCCAGTCCTTCTTCTCTATATAGTATTGTCTTGATATCTGCCAGAAGTCCTGAGGAAAGAGGAAAAAGGGTATCAGCACCTTCAGTTCATCATTGCTTATGGGACTTTCTCTATCGTAACATTCTATTATATATAGGGCCTTATCTATGTCCCATCCCGTCTTTTTCATGTTTCTAATTATAAGGCTTCCCACATCATGAATCCTTATATCCACAGCGCAATAATCGAAATCCAAAACATAAAGTTTGCCATCAAAGGATTGAATGAGGTTATGATGTGCATAGTCATGGTGGATAAATCCATTGTCTTCTTTAGCTTTGCTTACTAATTCTTCATAGGGTGAGTTAATAAGAATCTCCAAGGCTTCATGGGCGTCCCCCAGGCACATATCCACATATTCAAGATATATTCTGTCAAAATCGGCTCTGCCCTTTTTTAACAAGGCTCTGAACTTCATTTCATTCATCTCTAATATTCTGTCCTTAAAGTTTTGGGGCCATTTCCCCAGCAGGTTTCTGGAGTCTGGCACCATAGACATGTCAAAGCCTTGAGAAGCCTTATGAAATTTGCTGAGCAAATGGGTTGCAGATTTCAGATCTATGGGATTTTGGTAATCCAATTCCCTTCCATCTACCCATCTTGTAAGATAATATTTCTCTCCATCATATTCATAAAATAGGCTTCCGTCATCTTTGGCCATGTAATCCATCACATTTTCAAAACCGTTTCTTTTCAGATGTTCTATTACAGACATTATGAAGTTCATTTCTTCCTCATCGTATATTACCCTTTTAAGTGAAAACATGCCTTTTTGGGTAGTTATTCGGAAAATATTCCTGACAGGGACAATGTCTATTATCTCTAATCCCATCATGTTGAAGAGTTCCAAATCCAAATTGTATTCCGAAAGTATTTCCCTATCTTTCTGTTTGTTCTCTGTCACAAATGTATCAATTGTCATTGCATCACTTCCTCAAGCTTCTTTGCAATCTCTTTTCTTCTTTCTTCCTTTCTTATGCCTCTCTCCATCTTTTTTAACAGTTCATATTCATTATAATTTTTCTTCTTGCCATAATATCTGTTCACTATTTTATAGAATCTTCCGGGTTGTATGAGCAGTGCCCTTATTATGTTTATCGAGTTGGCATCAAGAGGTTTTAGTGAGGAATATCCCTGAAGGACGCTTTCCAAATAAGCCAGGGATTTGGTTCCCACGCAGCTTTCCAAAAGGGATACCAAATCTGTTTCAATTATGTCATAGCTGCAGTTTTCCAAACTTGATATGAATATGTCTCCATCATCAAGGAGAGTTAAGGAATGTTTTTTAAAGGTTTTGTGGCATAGTTGATTTGTCTGCATGGCCATATAAACCCTTTCCATGTAACCGCTGTTTTTCAGTAATATATATGCCTCTTCCGCCTGCTTAATGTATTCATCTACATATTTGAGAAATATTCTATCGAATTTTGTGCTATAAGTTCCGGATTCTGCTATTTCCTTAAACTTCTTCAGTCGAACCGATTGCACTTTTACCTTGTCAATCCATCTTCCCCAGTCTACCTTTGCTCTGCTTCCTGTCGCCGGTATGAAGTTATTGGCTGCCGTATGGAATTTAGCCAACACCTCTCCTATTTTTCTTCCGTCTTCCTCGGAGGTTATGGAAAAACTCTTACCTTTCATACTATCCTCCAAGACATACAAGCTGCCGTCGTATTTTGTGTAGTATTTCCCTTCCAGAGTCTTACATAATGCAGATATGTTTTTAAATCCTTTGCTTTTTATATGATTATATGCTGAAGCAACAAAAAGCAACTGTGCTTCATCCTTTTTCATTTTTTTAAAAATTTTATCTCCCTGGTTGGTATATGTTAAAATCCCCTTGTCTCCTTCGTGCATGTTGTAAACCTTAAGTCCATATTCATTCTGTATCAAATCTCTGATCTCGCGCCGTTTGAACTTTCCATGCTTCCCGGACACCCTATCACCTCTTTCTGCTCTTAAGCCGTCTATTTACTATTTTTTCTTTCTCCTTCAGAAGCTCTTCATACTTCTCTCTTTTCTTTACAAGCTTCTTCAATATCTTTATTTCATCTTCCAATTCATCTATCCTCTTCTTGTAAAATTCCACGTCTTCTGCAGGTGAAGAAGAATAAATCATCTCTTCATCCAACATTCTGATATCTCTACGATTATGGCCTTTTCCCATAAATATCACCTCTATCTTATTAAAGCCTGATAAACTCATTAAGAAAACTCTACCTCAGCTTGAAATCATCTCTCACATCATTCAATCTTGACATGAAGTTTTCCATAGTCCATGGCTGCTTCTCCACATAATATTGAAGTCCTACCTGCCAGAAATCCTGTGGGAAAAGGGCAAAACATTTTATCACTTCCAATTCCCGCTGATTTATGGGATAGTACTTGCAATATTCATTTAGTATGAAATCCGCCTTGGCAATATCCCATATCCCGTGTCTCATGTTCCTTATCACAAGGCTTGCAACATCGTGAAGCCTTGTGTCCATTATGCAGTAGTCAAAATCAATGATCCTCATTTCTCCATAAGGAGTGATCAGAAAGTTATGCTCTGCCATGTCGTGATGGCAAAATTCCCCTCTCTCCATGGCTTTTTGCGAAATATCATAATAGCTGCTTTTTTCCAATAGCTCTATTGCCTCATAGCCTTGTTCCATGAAAAAATCTATAAGGGGATAATAGGCTTCATCAAATTCATCCCTTACATCCTTGCTTTCAATGGTTTCTTTGAATAGTTTCATTTCATCCAGTCTTTTTCTGAAATTCTGAGGCCATTTACCGTAATATATCCTTGGCTTTGAATCTTCAGGAGGCTTGAAATCCTTCGCAGCTTTATGAAGATCCGCCGAAAGCTTAATGGCCTTCAGCAAATCATCTCTCTTCTTGAACTTGCACTGCCTGCTCTCAATCCAAGGCAGGGCATAATATATATATTCTCCATCTTCTATACATATGTCATTATCCAAGGTCATATCATAGGAGATTGGTGCAGTAAAACCTTTTAGGGTTAGATGATTTACCGCTGAGAATACAAAAAGAAAATAACTTTTTCGGGCATGAGCCCTTTTAAAGCATTTCATACCCTTGTCTGTATGCAACTTATATATTTTCCTTACCATTTCTTTACCCAGGATTTTGAAACCATATCTCTCCTCAACATATTGCCAATCCATCGCAATATCTCCTATTATGGTTTTTATGATAATATTTATATCATTATATGTATAAAGCCTAAAGGCGGTTACAAACATGGAACTCAGAGATTAGAGCTCAGGATTGTAAATTGCCCTTGGATCGGATTGCCATTGTCGGAAAATTCCTTTTGGGTTAGTCTCCGGCCACCAGCGTTTTAAGTATATATTGTGAATTTGTGAAAAATTTGGTAGTATAGTTTTATAAATACAAAGGGGGTTCTTTGAATGTTGGTTATGAAAAAGAACGGTACCTTTCAGGAGTTTGACATTGAAAAGGTCAAGAAAAGCATCGACAATTGCAGGTGCAAAGTTGACTGCTACATGAACCAAGGTGATATCCAAGCCCTTGCCAGTCAGTTTCACAAGGTGTTTTTACAGGTTACAAAGGATAACAACCATACGTCTTCATATGAAATAAGAGGCATTGTATATCATGTATTGATGGAAAACGGTTTTAGAAATGTAGCGAAATCTTATATGGACTTATGCTAGGTGTTCTTGTGCCATTGCCATGACTCACTTCTCTGTCACAAAATTTAAATATAATGATTATAATATATTATGTTGCGCGTATATTTAAATTAGCTTAAGTTTTAAAAACGAGGTGAGCTCATGCATATATGCATAGATGTAAGAGGTGCAAAGCTATATGCCGGAACCGGCATAGGAACATATACCATGAGGTTGATGCAGAACATTCAATCCATCGACAAAGAAAATTTCTATACCTTTTTTTGGCCCAATGGAGGCTATGAGCATTTTGCCAACAGAGAAAACACCAAAGTAATATTATTCGGTGAAAGAAACAAAAAATTCTGGGACGAGTGCTATCTGCCTAAAAGATTGAAGAGGCTGAGGCCGGATGTTTTTCATCTTCCCCAAAACGGTCTTGGCCTTCCCTTTCATAAATATTCCAAATATGTGGTTACTGTACATGACTTGATACCCTATACCATGCCTGAAACCTGCGGCAAAAGCTATCTGGATAAATTCACTACAGAAATGCCCTTCATATTGGATAAGTCCGACTTAATTATTACCGTATCCCAATATTCCAAGGATGATATAATAAAGTATTTTGATGTGCCTGAAGAAAAGATAAAAGTCATATATTTGGCGGCAGACAGCATGTTCAAGCATATGGACAAGGATGTTGCCTGGGATTTGCTCAAGCACAAATACAGCTACTCTACAGACTATATTCTATATATAGGAGGCTTCAGCCCAAGAAAAAATGTCGACGGACTCCTGAAAGCATATAAGGCCATATATAAAGAGCTGCCCGGTCGCTATGACCTTATGATACTTGGATCGTCAAAGGATAATCACTATGAAATGAAAAAAAAAGTAAAGGCATTGGGCATAGAAGAGAGAGTCGTCTTCACCGGTTACATCCCCTACGAGCATCTGCCTTTGTTTTATAATTGTGCAAGCCTTTTCGTCTATCCATCTTTTTACGAAGGTTTTGGACTCCCTCCCCTTGAGGCTATGACCTGCGGCACACCTGTTATAACTTCCAACGTGACCTCCATTCCGGAAATAGTGGATGGCGGAGCCATTCTTGTGGATCCTAACAACTTGGATCAACTGGCACAGTCAATGTATGATGTACTTATAGATACTAAATTGAGTCAGGAGTTATCATTAAAGGGAATGAAAAGAGCCTATCAATTCTCATGGAAGAAGACAGCTCTTGAAACCATTGAAGTTTATAAGGAGGTTATGAGCATGTAAATATGAATGCCAATGAACCCCTTTTATTTAGCATAAGAAGGGTTCATTGGTGCCACATAAGACGCGACAAATTCCTTCTGCACTATTTCAAAGTGCAGCTTTTTTGCTAATTCGATGGAAGCAACATTATCCTCCCTGGCTATGTACATTGGTACAATATCATCTTCATAGCATCGGTTTATCAATAGCTTTACCAGCCTCTCAGCTATACCCATACGTCTAAAGGCTTCTTCTATCCATACAACAATATTTCCATAACCATAGATAACATCTGAAACTTTACTGTATCCAACCAGTGAATCATCCATGATAGCTAAAAACTTCTTGCTATTCTCCACATATAAAACTTTTATAACTTGTCCTCCTGGCAAACAGATAACATCATTAACATCAAAGGTGCTTGGCACATGTTGGATCATTCTGTACATAAAAGATTGATCATAATTTCTTACTTTGATACCGCTTTGCATCAGGCTTTCATCTATTCCACCCGATGCCAAGTATCGGCATATACCTATTATCTCCTCTTCACTGAAATCTTGAGAACATGACATTGCAATTTCACCATCGTAACCAGACGCAATCAACTTGTAGAAAAAACGCTTGTTCAACGGTACATCTCTTTGCGGGCACAAGCTTACGGCTATTCCGTTTGTATATTTTTTATCCTTCAGTCCCAGATAATTCTCATAAAATAGTTTAAACTCCTTTATAACTTCCACCCTATCACACTCCTGGATGCACTTTTAATACTGAACTTTTCTACACATTTTCCCTTATCATCAAAATTAATTTTTTATATCTGGCTATAATATTAATATATTTTAATGTTAAAGAACATAGACAAATATTTATAGGTGAGCATATGAAGAAAAAGCTGATACTTATACTCATTCTGGCATCCTTTTTTCTATCCGGATGCGAAAATAAATCTGTTACCTTCTCCCAATATAGACTGGCAGAGGAACCAGAAATCAAAAAAACCCTCGGCATGCTTTCCGACGCCATATTGTCCGGTGATGCAAAAGGCTTTATAAACTGCTTTTCATCAGATTGTCCCTTTTTTCACAAAATAAACCAATATATGTCTTCACTGAAGTTAAATGATATCAACTTCAATGATTTTTCAATGGACATTGAGAATCTCACACCCCTTGGTGATGGGATAGAGGCTTCTGTAAAAATTAAATGGGATGCCACTGTAAAGGACAGCAAAAAGTGCGGATCTTTAGTGAGAAAAATATATTTATCCAGGGACAATGATATATGGAAAATCAAAGATTACAATTTCCATATCTATAGCAATCCCACAGTTGTGGTAGGCAGAAGCAGCCTTTTGTTGTCCAATGGAGAGCAAATGGCCAACGCCTTGGAATCTCAACTTTTGCTTGACACTCAACATCTCCAAAATACCGGAGATATAATACTCTTGGGAACTGCCTATGATAATGCCTCAATACTTGAAATGGAGATAAATAATTTAACCTACATAAGAGTCACGGAAGATTATCCCGGAAGAGGTTTAGGCATAGTTCAGGTCATACCCAACGTGGAGCAATATAGGCATGTCATCATAATACAAGGAAGTACACTTCAGGATGCCAAGGATTCAATAGGTTTTATGACAGATTATCTTATAGCTGAAAAATACATGGAGCCGGGAGTCTATATTATCAAGGACAAAAAGATAAGAAAGGCAGAGCTTCTGGAACTCACAAGCCTTACGTCTTTCGATTATAATAAGGCAACCGAAACACTGGAGAGAGCTAAAGGCATTATAGAATACAATATAAAACTCATATGTGATGAGATAGCTTTGGAAAAAGATAATATAATTTCTCTGATGAAAAACACATCTGATGAACACAGGAAGGATTACAAAGAAACTTTTTCATATAACTCTTGCCAAAGCAGTCAAAAACCACATCCTATCTCCATGGGATTGATATGTTCCTATCTTATCAATAAAGATTTATGTACAAAAGCATTTCAACTGCCGCCCAAAGGAAATGCGGATATATTGAATTCTGCTGCCATGAATGGGGAAGGCTTGAATGTATCATCCATGACAGCCCTATTGAGATTGGCAGGACTTGGGGAAAATCAGGTGTTCAGCCTAAGAAAAGGAGATGGTTCTATTGTATTTGCCAACATTGGTGAAGGATATGCATTGGATTTTGATTCCATTGTGTTCCCTGGGGTTTTTCAACACTGTCATTTAGAAGAGGCAGAACATATGGAAAACGAAGGATACTACATAGACTTTAAAAAGAATTTAACCAACATGGATAGTGAAGATATTATGGACAGCATAAATAAACTGCATAATGCCTTCAATCCGGAAAAAGATATCCTAAAAAGCAAAATGACAAGAGGGAAATTTTCTTCTGATGAAAACCTTCATCATATTTCTTTGCCTTACAATATTCATGACATTTATGTAATGCTGCAAGCAAATGCTCCATATTACCAAACAGGAAATGCTTTCAATTCTCTTAAGGAAGCCAGGGAATCACTGAAAGAAGCCATGGGTCAATTGCTATGGATAAAATTGAGAAAACATGTAATTAGCCTTGCCTCTAAATACCCCGGCAGCCAATATGATTACAGCCTGTATTCGGCAGGTTTGATAAATGTAAAACATCCGGAGGCATATGCAGAAGCAGCCAGAGAATCTGCACCCGTGAAGAAAAAATCCTCTGAAATAGGCTCTGCTTCTAAGGAAGCTGATGATAAAATTCGGGGCATATTGAGCCTATTGTCAACCATAAAGGAAAGAAATAAGGAAGAGGATTCTTTACTCCATCCTGATATATGCCTTGAAACAAAATGCGGTAAAGTCATAGATAAGGCATTGCTGGCTTATGGACTTTATGCAAATTTGTTTAATAAAGCTGAGGAAGCATGGATTGCCATAGGAGATGGTTCTTCCTATTTAGTGATAAAAGATGATTATGGATACAAATATGTTGATTGCAAATACAACTCTTTGAGCAGATTACCTGATTCCACAATATACCTTTGCTTTAATGAAAAATATGCATACAATGGCAGGCTGGGCATAGGCAGCAAACCGGAGTTTTTGAATTAGAACACGTATTTTCACGGAGAGTCCGCGGGTTAACACGGCGGGTTTTATCATTAACTTAATTGGAAATCAAAGGTATTCCTCCATTGTCTTTATATAAATCCTATAAATTCAGTTTTGCTTCAAGTCAAATCTTAATATATGGATCGTACACCGCATCCCTCGTGCCGCGTGCCACGAACCAAAATTAAAGAGGAATACCTAAGACCATATACAAGGATTTTTCAAAAAAACCCTAACTTTTGAACCCTAAACTCTTGGTTCATAGCTCTATAGCTCATAGTTCAATTATATAAATTCCTTAAATTCCACATGTTCGCTCAGTCTATTAAGAAGTTCTTTTATATCCTGGTCTCTTTCCCTCCTGCATAAAAGCAGAACATCCTCAGTATCCACCACTATCAAATCATTAACTCCTATTGCTGCTATAAGCCTATTCTCTCCACATATTATACAATCTCTGGAATCCATGTGGATGAACTTGCCTTTTACCTGGTTTCCCCATTCATCTTTTTCCATATACCTCTCCATTGCAGTCCAGTTACCTATATCGTCCCATTTGAAGTTGCATTTAATAACATAAACATCTTTAGATTTTTCCAAAACGCCATAATCTATAGATATGCCTTCTATTTTCCTATATTCTCCTTCTATTATGGATTCTTCCTCATCGGTGCCTAATCCATCTCTGATTCTTTTCATTGATTCATACATATCAGGTAAGTGCTTTTTATACTGCTTCAGGAGATAAGAAGCCTTCCAAATGAATATGCCGCTGTTCCATAGATATCTTCCGTCTTTAATGAATTCTATGGCTTTTTCCTTGTTAGGTTTTTCTGTAAACCTCTTCACCTTGTGGGTATCTATAGGCCAATGCCCATCTATCTTTTTGCCTACTTGAATATATCCATAGGCTGTCTCGGGTCTTGTGGGTTTTACACCTATGGTTATGAGAGCCTTATTGTTTTCAGCAATAAGAAGTGCCTGCTGAAGAGTGCTTATGAATTCTTTTTCATCTTCTATATGATGATCTGAAGGCAGAACTATCATAACTGCTTCTGGATCTTTTTTCAGAAGCTTCACGGCAGAATATCCTATGCACGTGGCAGTTTCCTTCTGCATAGGCTCCAATATAATATTATCTTCTATCAAATCCGGAAGCTGTTGTCTTATTATGTCCACATAATTATTATTGGTCACTACATATATATTCTCAACGGGTATAAGATTGCTGATTCTCGAAAATGTTGATTGTATCATGGTGTGGGGTCCCAAGGGCTTCAAAAATTGCTTGGGATAAGCTTTTCTGCTCTTTGGCCAAAAGCGGCTTCCCGAACCACCGCACATTATCAATGCATAGTTCATAAAAGCACCTGCCTTTCTTCATATTAACCATAATATGAAAAAAGGTGGTGCTTTGTTACCTCCTAAATGGATTAGTTTCCATTCTGGAGGAATCTCATGCATAGAATATTATTGTCTCAAAATGCTGTACTGGGCGTTAATCCAGATAGTCTTTTAAAAGCCTATTTTGCCGTCCTAGTTTGCTCTTGTCAGCAGGTTATATAATACCTGGACCATTTCTCCTCTGGTAGTAGTCTTGGTGGGATTCAGCTTATCTCCACTTCCTCCGATGATTCCAGTTACCACCAGATACTTCATGGCTTCCTTAGCCCATGGTTCAATACTGTCTGCATCAACAAAGGAGGCCAAGGATTTGTCTGTCATCCCTACTGGCAGCCTTGCTATAGCCTTCAGCCCATTGTATAACAGTGTGAACATTTCTTGACGGGTAATTTCTTTTTCCGGTTCAAACATGTTATATCCAACACCATTTGAAATACTCAACCCTTTTGCTGCTGCCAGATATCCGCTGTAATATGTGTCTACTGCATCTGCAAAATTATCCTTAGACTCTGTGTCAGGGGCTATTCCATATGCCTTCATGAACATTACTATAAATTGTCCTCGGGTCAGCTTTGCTTCAGGATTGAAATTTCCATCTCCCGTTCCTGTAGTGATTTCCCTTGCGGCTATAAAGCTTACAGCCTTGCTGTACCATGCATTTTCATCCACATCCTTGAAGTCTATTTTGTGATAGCCTACAGCATATTTGGAGAAATGCCTTGTGGTAAAGGTGACCATTCCTGTTACAGGGTCATATTTGCCGTTAGTTACCACTTCAAGTTGTCCTGAAGCATTTATATAATAAATGACTATAGCATTTGTATCCTCACCTTCTTTAGGAGTATAGGACACTGATACTGTCACATTTCCTCCAAACTGGGATATGCTTTTGTCACCGCCGGTGACAATGATATCGTATACCGGTCTGTCTCCTACAATCTGCTGTGCTTCAGGTAATAGTGAAGATGCATCTACTCTGTTTATCTTTATTTTCAAATCCCCTGCTGCTTTCTCCGAAAGATCGGATATGGTATTTGAATCAAAGGTTATGGAACCAACAGGAGTTGATATGGTCAATGAGTTAATTCCTGCCTTTGAAGCCTTAGTTACAGCCTCTTTAGGAGTAATGTTCTCTATTGTTGTAGCATTTGCAGTTGCTTCCACCTTTAGTACAACATTTACTATGGCGCCTTCTCCAATCTTTTCAGCTTCTTTCATAGCTTTATCAACGGCATCGCTTATCTGTTCCAGGCTGAATGGAGCAACCCAATTGCCATCTCTGTCATTTGTTTCTTTGACTGTTATGATAGCAGTTACGTTATTTTCAAAAACTTTTATTTCTATCTGCGATATTCCCTCAGAAGAGCTTCTTCTTTCGTAATATGAACTATCTCTTCCACCGGATGAACCGCCTCTGCTGCTTTGTCCTGATATACTCACTTGCATCTCACCATAAACATCCGTACCATCTGTAGCAGTTGCGCGCACTATCACAGTACCATTACCTGTAGCTTGTAGTAATCCTGAAGTATTTATAGACGCTCCTGTTCCTGAGACTATAGACCATATAACATCCTGGCTTGCTCCTTCTGGAAGTACCTTTGCCAGCATTTGTAAAGCGCCATCTTTGGTTGTGATGCTGCTTTTACCATTCATACCGCTAACTATAATAGAAGTGGCAAATATCGGTAATGTAACAGTGTCTGATACTGCCGGGCTTTCATTATGGCTCTGTGTAGCCTTCATGCGCATATAAGCAGTTACAGTGGTTCCCGGTGCTGCTATCTTGGTCCTTGTCTGGTCATACACAATACCGTCAAAACTGTATTCCGCACCTGGTATCTCAGGAATCCATACTCTAAACACGCCGATTTTCTTGTTATAGGTGTAGTTCAGCTTAAAGACCGGCGGAGCTTCCTGATTTGCCTTTTCCAGATTAACAGTGATACTGTTGGGCATAGACGCATTGTGAGTGCCTGTTTCTTTGTATCGAATATGAATCGTCACTGTTTCTCCACCAATATATCCACCTTTACTGAACACACCGCTCCAAGGTTCATCGCCAAACTTGTATTCGGCATTGTCAACGGGCATAATGTTTATACTCCGACCATCGCCCTCTTGACTTACTGTATAATCCAGTATCGGTACTTGCGGATTGTCTAGTTTTATAAAAGTAACAGGTCCTATACTCGCATAAGGCCCTGCCTTATGGGTTTGTGTCTCTTTGATGCGAGCATAAAAAGTTGTGGGAGAAGAATCAATGGTAAAGCCGTCAAACTCATTACTTTCCTGCCATTGTATTCCATCCATGGAATATTCTGCATTGTCAATGGAGTTTACCCTATATGTAAAAGTAACACCATTACCGGTATAACCGCCTGTAATAGCTGCAATAACCGAGCCATCGGCTTTCTCTACATTGACAGGAGATGTAGCTACAAAACCATCACAATCAGTGGCTTTGACGGTTACAGTAATGGTTTTCCCAATATCCTCCTTTGATATAATATATGTGCTTTCAGAACCTATTATGGTTTCGCTGCCGCTTCGCCTCCACTCATAAATCAAATCCCCTGTCACTGTAATTGCAGGTATGATAGTCAGCTTGCTTGTGTCTACTGACAGGGTTTCACCAAACTTTGGAGTTCCCTCAATTGTTACTTCTCCTGAAAGTACAGCATCATTGATTACAGTGAGGGTAAAAGTAAATGTTTTCTTCAAGCCAGAAGGATGGCTGGCTTCCAGTAATACTGGATAGGTTCCCTTTGGTAATCCGGAGGTAATTTTTAATCGTTTTGATGTTTCATCCCAGGTAATCTTTTCATGTCCTGATTTTTTTACCACAGTTATAGGTAAGGTTCCACTTATGCTATAAGCATTTGTATAGGTATCATGATACCCTTCTGCCAATGTCATCTCCGTCGGTCCATTGATGGATGGTGCTTCGGGATTATATAAAACCTTCACTGCAATTGAATTGGAATAAGCCCATATGCTGCCCCCCTTAATGCTGATTTTACAGAAGTAGTAATGGTATCCCGCCGCAAGGTCATCAGGAAGGGTGAAATTTTTCTCAGTATATCCGTGTAACTCTATAGCATTGCTCCCATAAGTATCCATAGTATTATAATACCACTGATAGCTGATGGGCTCCTCTGGGTCAGAAAATGCCGACACAGACAGAGTATAACTGGTATATCCCTTTAATAATGTAACAGACTGGGACTGGGTAATTTGAATGCCATTTCGCACCACCGGTTGATAGGCAGCTTTATTTCCCGCCCCATCTTCTGCGATAACATTATAGTAATAGGTATTGGTATAATCCTGCCACGCCCACGAAAAGGTTCCAATATCCATAGAGCCCCCAGCGTTTTGCAGTTCCCCATTAGCTTCGCATTCCTCAACGGTACGAATATTGTCCTCAGCTGACCGATAAACATAGTACTTTAGTTGATTTTGGTCGCTTACATCATCTGTAGCCTTTGTCCAGGTCAGGATAATCTTTTGATTAGTTGCGTAGTATGACTGGATGGAAATGATTCCTGAGCCTCCTGGAACCGGCGGTGTCTCATCTACTGATGATTCCACATCAGAAGCATATACAGCATCTGTTACCGAGATTCCTTCATCCTGCACTGCGATTTCTGGTGTCAATTCTCCAAAGGCAATAATCTCTGGATTTCCAACAGCTTCAGCTTGATAGCTTTCTAAATTCTCTTCCGCTGCATATGCAGGTATAAAGCCTGTGGTTATGATACTGAAAATAAGTACAAAAACTAAAAATAAGGACAGAAATTTGCAACCATTTTTCTTTTTCATTTTTATCACTCTTTTCATATAGAGATTTATTTCGCACCTATAGCAATAGCTGGCATGCTTTATTCTTTTTGTAAATTAGATATTTTATTTCATATTATTACATTTACTTACTAAAAAGTAAAGTGAGTCAAAAGTTCTGTTTTTCAAATGGACCTATTGAGATTTATAAAAAAATTGGACCATAGCATCTCTATTGACTGCTATGATCCAATTTTTTTATTGATCCTTTATTCAATTACCCTGATTACATTTGCTTCAGCCTGAGGTGGATATATCATTATCATGGGACCGTCTACAAAGTCCACCTGAACCTTCATACCCTTTTTAAGATCGCTGGGTTTCAGCTCTTCATCGGAGTAACCTTTATATATTTTGGTGTTTTCTCCTATTAAGACATTGGCTTTATCATAGGTGCCTATTGGAGCTTCGTCGCTTTCTACAAATATTTTTTCCAGCTTATTATCCTTGCTAAAGGTCAATTCTGTTATTTTACCCACCACATCTGCATTTTCTATATTAGAAATCAGCCATCTGCCATCAAAATTCCTCAGGGTTATATATTGCTTTTCTGTAAATTTGGCTCCTGTTGAATCTGTATAGATAAAATCGACTTCATATGTGTATGCTTTTTCGGATTTGTACTTCTCTGTTATCTCATAGTTTTCAACCCAAGGGCTTGATGTGCCTGTTACCCAGCCCATTGAGACAAAATAATCATACATTTGTTTTTGAAGTTCTGGTGACATAAGAGTATACTGTAGAACTCCGTTTCTTATCTTAACCCCTTCTGCCCAGGTTTTGACAACGCCCAATTGGTCTTGAGGAGCAAGTATTTTTATGGCCTCTTCCAGCCTTGATATCTGCATTTTCCTGGCTTCCAATTCAGTTGAGTCGATTATGACAGAGTTGGTCTCAGCATCCCAATCAATCTTGGCTCCTAAAGCTTCGGATATAACTCTTATGGGCACCATAACCCTGTTATCCGCAGGTATAGGCGCTACATCAGTTTTCAATTCTTTTCCGTTTAATACCAGCTTTATAACCGGGTCTGCAAAAGTCATAGACGCAAAGCTCAATGCAGCCACCGATGCTGTAATTATGATAAATTTTCTTAATTTCATATGAATTCCTCCTAATCTTAATTTCCATTTTCATATAATTAGACATAAGACCATATAAAAAAGTTCCTCAATTATTATGCCCTTTTGCCATAATTATTTTTTAGATTTCATAATACATAAACTGATGTAATTTTTAATGGTATAATCATATTAATAAAAAATGCAACTCATTTTTCAACTAGGAATTGCGATGTTAATATAATTTAAAGGAGGTCTCTCTATGAAACTACCCAAATGGGTAGCAATAGTGCTAATTGCATCTTTGCTCCTTAATATCAAAGCCACCTTAGATATTAGCTCCATGAAAAGTGAAATCAGAAATCTTCAAATTAATATAAGCTCCATAAACAGTTCTTTAGATAACACTATATCAAGCGGTATAGACAGAATTGAAAGAACTATAGAAAAAGAAGGAAGTATTGTAAGTGAGTTTAAGTATGAGAATCTTGGAATTAAAGATAAGAAAGTGGATTTTATCCTAAGTGTAAAGCCAAAGGTTTATAATGAGGGTGAGAAGCTCTATTTCCTCATAAAGGCAGGCAATAACAGTCCACAGCTTATACCTGCAGAGACGGAGGATAATGTCAGCTTTACAGCCAATGCTACTATTTCTATATTTGATGAAGCAAATGTTGATTTGGTAATCGAAGGTGAAAGCAATAAGAAGACAGAAAAGCTGGATACCATCTATCCCATTGCCGACAAGTACGCAGCTAGAATAAACGCCAGGTCTCTTGGTGGCTCTATAAAGCGAAATGCTGGCAGCTCAAAGCTTATTATAAACCATGAGTATGAGCTGATTAACCCCAAGCCTGATGGTGATGGCACTAGAATAAAAGAGGCAAATCTAGATATAGAGCTAAATGGAAAGGTCATTGATACTTTTCCTATGAAATTAGAAAATACATCAAAACGCGAAAGATTTTACTTATTGCTAAAGGATTATGAGCTTCAGTGCAATACAGGTGATGAAATAATCATATATATCACAGCCAAAGATGATATGGGTTTAAACTATAAATGCCATATGGAAGGATGGATTGTAGAAGAAAACGGCGGGTTAGATCATTCTCCAGGAAGATACAACTTTAGAAATGTTGAGGTGTATTAAAGTCATGGAAGGCAAAATAATGTTTCTGATAAATCTTATCACTGGTTTGTTCTTTATAGCTATAGGTGCAATAGTCAGATTCGGTAAAGCCAGCTGGCTTATCGCCGGCTATAATACTTCCTCCAAAGAAGAAAAAGCAAAGTATGATGAAGCAGCCCTATGTAATTTTGTAGGCAATCTTATGTTTGTCCTTGGAGGAATAGTTCTTGTCATGGGCATCCTGTCACTTCTTATTACTTCCCATCTTGGAATAATATTGGGAGTGGGATGGACTCTCTATGTGGTGGTGATTATTGTAGGAGTCATCTATGCCAATACAGGCAATAGATTTAAGAAAACCAGGTAACTGGTGAGTTCCATTCAGGTGAAGGATTTAAGGCACTTGCAATGGTATGATAAACAGAGCATACCATTGGAGGGCTAATGGGTGTATCGATACACTTTTAATAATTATTCTAAAACCATTTTTATAATCTCTTTGATATATTCATTATTGCTATATAATCTTTTAAAATAAAATCAGATAGTATGTACTGATTTTATTTTTTTATGCAAAAGAGGAGGACCCGATGAAGAACATAATACCAAAGACAGCTGCCATCCATGGCATCACCGGTTACGGCAGAAGCTCCATATCTGTGGTAATACCTGTGCTTTCATCCATGGGCATTCAGGTTTGTCCTTTGCCTTCAGCAGTATTGAGCAGCCATCCCGGTGGCTTTGCCAATTATACCTTTTATGAGCTTACCAATGAGATGGAGCAGGCTATTGAATGCTGGAAAAAGGAAAATATTAAATTCGACTGCATATACAGCGGCTTTCTGGGTTCTGCCAAGCAAATTGAATTGGTAAAGAGACTCATAGAATACAATGACAGCAATCTTATAGTAATTGATCCTGTTATGGGAGACCATGGAAAACTCTATAAAATAACCGACGAAGATATGATAAATGGGATGTTTTCCCTGATAGAAAAATCCTACGTTATAACTCCAAATATGACAGAAGCATGTTTGCTTGCAGGTGAGGATTATGATGACAAAGCTTTAGATTTTCAGGAAGTGAAGCATTTGCTTCAGAAGCTTTCTGCTTTAGGTCCTGCCAATGTGGTCATAACTGGAGTAGAAACTTCAAATGGAAGTTGTGGAAATTTTGGATATAGCAGAAAAGATGATTCTTACTGGAAAGTAGATTACAAACATATACCGGCTCAGTATCCTGGAACAGGTGACATATTCGCCAGCGCACTTACAGGCTATATTGTGAAAGGATTAGATTTGCCCAGCGCAGTGGCTAAAGCCAGCAGATTTGTATCATTGGCTGTTGAGAAAACCTACATTGCCGGAACACCTGTAAGAGAAGGAATTCTATTGGAAGATATGCTGTTTGAACTCAATAATGAAAATAATATTGGGAGAGGTGAAATGATAAATGAGTAGAAATTTCAGTATAAGAGATATTGTTATCATAGGCATGTTGGCTGCTTTTTGCACTATAGGCACTACCATAAAGATACCCTATGGAAATGGAGCAATGGTGCATCTTGGCTCTGCGGCCATATACACCACAGCGCTGCTCTTCGGTGGAGTGTATGCCGGTTTTGGAGGAGCAATAGGTTCAGCCTTCTTTGATCTTTTAATGGGCTTCTCTCCTTACACAATATGGTCATTTTTCATAAAAGGTATAGCCGGATATATAGTAGGCAGCATTGCCCATTCCGGTGGTGCCCAAGGCAAAAGCTTCATTAGAAATGTAATGGCTGTTATAGCGGGTGCTGCTTGGACCCTTGTGGGATATTTGGCAGCATGGACAGTTGTCATAGGGAAGTTTGAGGCAGCTTTGCTCAATATTCCAAGCTCGCTAATCACTTCCACCGTTGGCGCAGTTGTTGCATTACCTCTGGCAGCCGCATTGTACAAGCCTATATCCAAATTGAATATGAATTAACAAAAAGTGAGGCACAGAGAACCGTCCCCAATGTATCAAAAGGTCATTGCATTTCCTGTAATGACCTTTTTTATAAGAGAATTTACATCTTCATTCTGGGTTATTGATTCTTAATTATTCTTGTCGCATTGAGCACAGCCAAAAGAGCAACTCCAACATCTGCAAATACAGCTTCCCACATGTTAGCAAATCCTAATGCTCCCATAATCAATACGGCCAACTTGACTCCCAATGCCAATATAATATTCTGCCATACTATCTTTCTTGTAAATGCTGCGATCTTTATACCCTCAATAAGCTTAGAAGGTTCATCTGTCATGATCACTATATCAGAAGCTTCTATGGCTGCATCAGATCCCAGGCCACCCATGGCGACTCCTATGTCTGCCATGGTGAGAACAGGGGCATCGTTTATTCCATCACCGACAAATACTATATTTCCTTTTTCCTTCTTTTCTCTCTTTATCTTTTCCAGCATTTCTACCTTTTCGTGAGGCAGCAGTTCATAGTGAACTTCGTCCAGATTCAGCTCTTCTTTTACCTTTATTGCTGTCGTCTTATTGTCGCCTGTTAACATGACAACGTTCTTTATACCTGCTTCCTTCAGCGCTTTCACTGTATCCGCCGAGTCTTTCTTTATCTTGTCGGATATAAGGATATATCCCGCATATTTGCCTTCAACAGCTATATGGACTATTGTATCATTTGCTTCAACTTTCCTATAGGATACGCCTTCTGCTTCCATTAGTTTTTCATTTCCAACCAGTATTTCACCTGATTCGGTTTTTACCCTGATTCCTTTTCCTGTTATATCTTCATGATATTTAATAACCGAAGAGTCTATATCTTTTCCATAGGCTTCTCTTATGGAGAGAGCTATAGGGTGATCGGAAAAGCTCTCTGCTGTTGCAGCATATTTCAACACTGCTTCCGCATCAAATTCGCCTTCATTGATTATTTCATTTACCTTAAACACTCCTTCAGTAAGGGTTCCGGTCTTGTCAAATACCACTGTATGAATGTTGTTCAAAGCCTCAAGATAATTACTGCCTTTTACCAGAATGCCTTTTTTGGAAGCCCCTCCTATACCTCCGAAAAAACTTAAAGGTATGGATACAACCAAGGCACATGGACAGGATACAACCAGGAATATTAGGGCCCTATAAATCCACTGGGAAAACGTATTAAACCCATAAACCATAGTAGGCACTAAAGCAATACCCAAGGCAGTGAAAACTACTATAGGTGTATATACTTTGGCAAATTTGGTTATGAAGTTTTCTGTGGGAGCCTTCTTCAAGGCCGCATTTTCCACAAGATCAAGTATTTTTGCAACGGTAGACTGGGAATATTCTTTATCAACCCTTACGGTTATCATCTTATCTTTGGCTATGAAGCCGCTCAAGACATGATCTCCCGGCTTCACCATCCTGGGAACAGATTCTCCTGTCAAAGCAACAGTATCCATTGAAGCTTCTCCCTTCACCACGGTACCATCCAAAGGTACTCTTTCCCCCGGTTTTACAAGAATAATATCTCCTATCCTTACTTCTTCGGGAGAAACTTGCTCCACCGTTTTTCCAACAACTAAATTTGCGTGGTCAGGTCTTATATTCATAAGAGACTTAATGGATCTTCTGGAGCGGTCAACAGCAATATCCTGAAATATCTCTCCTATATTGAAAAATATCATAACTGCTACAGCTTCAGGATATTCTCCCATAGCAAAGGCTCCTATGGTGGCAATGGTCATGAGAAAGTTCTCATCAAACAACTGTCCTTTGGATATATTTTTCAATGCTCCCAAAATGACTTCCCATCCGGACAATATATATGCTGCAACAAACATGCATAATCTTATGAGGCCATTTGATTTGAAGATTATGGCTGCCACATAGATGGCTAAAGCACCTAAAAGCTTCAGTATCTCTATATTTATTTCATTGTCTTCTTCCTCTTCTACTATTGGCGCTATTTTTCTTTCAACAATTTCAACGCCTTCTTCTATCTTATCTATTGTGTCTTTTACTTCACCAATGATTCGTTCTCCATCTGAAACATTTTGATATTCCAATACCAACCTTTTGCCGACAAAATCTATAGAAGCATTGTGAATACCATCAATTTCTTTAATGCGGCCTTCCATCTTAGCTGCACAATTGGCGCAATGGAGGCCTTTGATGATGAATTCTCTTTTTATTATTCCTTCCATAATATTTCTCTCCTTACAATAACATAGCCTAGGGTATCACTCATGGTCTTGTTGCACGCTGCATGGCCTAGAGTATTCCTTTTCCGTCCTGTCTCGTGACTCGTGTATTTTTACAATATTCCTCTGAAGGCTAATATGCAGCACGCGCTTCGCAATGTCAAAATATTCACTAGGTTTCGGTCTCGCCTATCCATGCATCAAGTGAGCCATAGCTTGGTCGAATAATTGTTTTACATGTTCGTCATCCAGTGAGTAGTATATGGTCTTGCCATCTCTCCTGTACTTTACCAGCCTTGCATCCTTAAGGACTCTAAGCTGATGGGATATGGCAGATTGGTTCATATTGAGAATGGTTGCTATGTCACATACGCACATTTCAGATTCAAAAAGGACATAAATTATCTTCACTCTGGTGCTATCGCCAAATACCCTAAATAGATCCGCCATATCATATAGCAAATCATCATCAGGCATGTTTTCACTTATTCTTTTTACTAGATCTTCATTGATTACGCCACAACAATCCACCTTTGCTTTATCGTCTGCCATGAACATCCAACCTCCTTCTATGTATGAATGTGTGAATATATGAATATCTGTTCATATATTCAATTCTATTTTATTCCTTTTTTTCATGTATGTCAATGCATATTATTCAGATTTTAAAAATATAATGGATTGAACCAGGTTTTTATTGAGGCTTCTTTGGAAGGATGGTTTTATGAGAAAAGAAATTTTATTGTCTTTTAGAATAGGTGCTGCATTTATCGGAACAGTCATAGGAGCAGGCTATGCATCAGGTCAAGAAATAATGCAGTTTTTCACAGTATTTGGCCCTTATGGCTTTATAACGGTCATACTTTCAGGATTGATGTTTTTTATAGCAGCCAATTCCATATTAAACATATCGGATCAACTGAAGGCTTACGATTACAAGGACTTTGTAAGCAAGCTCTGCGGCAAAAAAATCGGTTTTCTTTATGATTCTATGATTACTCTTTTCTTATTCTTGGGTACCTCTATCATGTTTTCGGGCAGCTGTGAAGTTTTTAAAGCTTTTTTCAAAATACCCAAAATTGCAGGAATACTCATCATATGCCTTCTTACCCTTCTGGCAGTTTTTAAGTCCCTTGAAGGCTTATTAAATGTAAACTCCATAATTGTTCCTGTAATATCCTCTGTGGTAATATTTACTTCTTTCATGATTTTCAAAGATGGCAACATATCGCTGGCATTGGATAATATGGATGCAAACAGCAATATTTCTGCCTTTAAGCCCTTTTTCTTCATGTTATTTTATTGTTCCTATAATTTGATCCTATCTTTGGGAGTCCTTTCTGCCTTCCCAAAGGATATAAAAAATAAAAATGTGTTGCGGCTTGGAGCTTTTATAGGAGGCTTCGGTCTGATGGTCCTCGCTTTTTTATTGAATTCCCTTATCTTCATGCATATGCCTCAAATATTAGATGAATCCATGCCCATGTTATATATTACAAAATATTTCCATCCTTATTTTAAATATGCATTGGCCCTATGCATCTGGGGAGAGATATTTTCCACCGCCGTATCAGATGTGTTCAGCCTTGGAAATCGCATCGCCGGCAAAAAAAAGTACAGCTATAAAGCTATATGTACATTAATCGTATTTCTTTCCATACCTTTATCTCTATTTGATTTCAAATCCCTTGTGGCATTCTTCTATCCTTTGTTTGGAGCATTGTCAATGTTCCTCATGGTTTATATAGTTTTCAAAGGTTCAGGCAAACACAATATTGCATAAACCTTATCCATATAAAGATATATGATTAGAGTCAGCATGGCCGAGTATGCACATGTAAAAGAATCATTGTCTCCTACATCAACCATTAGTACCGCGTCATACGCTTCCCCTGGTTGAAGTCTTTTGCGAATAGGACTTTATAACTTCCGACTGTGATTGAAAGCTTATATCTGCACATGCAGTTATTTCTTCTGCTTCACTTGTCTTAGGAATTCTTATCAACATGTTCAAATCGCCACAAAATCACTTAGTTACGTCACCATATCCTGATGTCATATTTTTCACAATACTTCTTTATATTATGTGCATTATGTTTCTTTTTCAAAATTTATTTCTAGTACTGGAACATACACGCATAGTACCTCCCTTTCATTTGCAAAACATGATGTTTAAGACCTTAAAGCGGCTTTATTCCATAAGTCTGCAACAAAATTATATCATTATAGTTTTGGGATAAAATGAAATATTCTTATATTTATTTGGCATAAAATTGTTTACATACCAATATTATTTATTACACATCTATAAATTTTGTAATAAAAGTATTTATTTTTTTCTTCAGTATGTTATAATGTTAATGTAAATTTATTAACAAAGTCTCGAAAGGGGAAGGTTTTATAAATGAAAAAAATATTATCATTGGCACTAGTAGTAGTATTAGTAGTAGCTATGGCTGCTGGATGCGCTCAAAAAAGTGAACCCGCTACGGCTCCACCGGCAAATGAGCCTGCAACAGGAGAATCTGGTTATAAAGACGGTACTTACACAGCAAAAGGTGAAGCTGACGAAAGAGGTTGGACACCTGAAGTTACAGTAGTAGTAAAAGATGGCAAGATTTCTGAAGTAAAATATGACGAAGCAAGAGCCATGAACAAATCAGAGGATGCCGAATACATTAAGACCTTTAAGGATGCTAAAAATGTGGACATCGTTTCTGTTTACAAACAGCTTGGTGAATCTTTGGTAGCTGCTCAGGATGCAGAAAAGGTTGCTGCAGTATCAGGTGCTACAACTTCCTCCACAAACTTCAAAACATTAGCAGCTGAAGCCATGGCTCAGGCAAAAGACGGTGACAACCTGAAAGACGGCACATACAAAGCTACAGGCAAGACAGATGAAAGAGGTTGGACTCCTTATGTTACAATTACTGTTGCAGAAGGCAAAATAACTGCTGCAACTTATGATGAAGCTTCATCCAGCGCAGTTGTTTACAAATCTCAAGATGAAGCTTACAAATCAAGCTTTAAGCAGATTAAGAACGTAGATGTGGCTGCAACATATGAAAAGTTCGCTAACGACTTGATTGCTTCACAGGACATAACTAAAGTGGATGTAACAGGTGGAGCTACACATTCTGGAGAAAACTTTAAAACTCTTGTAGAAAAAGCATTGAGTCAAGCAAAATAATTATACAAAAATATGCATAAAAATAAGGTGCTATACAAGCGCCTTATTTTTATTTTGTATCTATTCTTATTTAATAACTTATATATTTGGCATTCAATGGTTTTATTATTTAATCACTACCCTATGGTATGTCTTCTTCCCTTTTTTCATCATCAATGCTCCATCCTTGAAATCATCCAAAGTGATGATGCGGTCTATAGAATCCACCTTTGCATCGTTTATAGTAAGTCCTCCCTGAGTGATGAGCCTTCTCCCTTCACCTTTAGAGGGCACTAATCCTGTTAAGACTGCCAAATCTATGACATTCATTCCATCTCCCAACTGCTGCTTGTCAATTTCGGTTGAAGGCACCATGTCCAGATTACCGCCTCCACCAAATAATGCTTCTGCCGCTTCCCTTGCTTTTACGGCTTCTTCCTCGCCATGCACCAGCTTTGTTACCTCAAAGGCAAGAACCTTCTTGGCTTCGTTTATTTCATTGCCGGGCAGAGAACCTAATCTTCTTACTTCCTCCATAGGCAGGAATGTCAAAAGTGCCAAACATTTTTCTACATCCGCATCATCAACGTTTCTCCAATATTGATAGAAATCGTACGGGCTGGTTTTATTGGGGTCAAGCCATACTGCACCTGCCTGGCTCTTTCCCATTTTCTTTCCATCACTGGTGGTAAGAAGTGTGAAAGTCATGCCGTAAGCAGGTTCACTTTCCACTCTTCTGATTAAATCTGCACCGGCGATTATATTGGACCATTGGTCATCTCCTCCCAATTGGAGCCTACAGCCATATCTTCTGTATAGTTCAAGGAAGTCATAGGCCTGCATCAGCATGTAATTGAACTCGATGAATGTAAGACCCTTTTCCATCCTATTCTTGTAGCATTCGGCGGTGAGCATTCTGTTTACGGAAAAATGAACACCTATTTCTCTTAGAAAATCCACATAATTAAGCTTTAACAGCCAGTTGGCATTGTTATCCATGATAGCTTTGCCATCGTTAAAATCTATGAACTTTTCAAACTGTACCTTAAATTTCTCAGCGTTGCTTTGAATTTCTTCCAAAGTAAGCATCTTTCTCATATCTGTCCTTCCGCTGGGATCTCCCACCATGGTTGTGCCTCCGCCAAGAAGAGCTATTGGCTTATGTCCGGCTCTCTGCATGTGAGCCATTACCATCATTTGCAGGAAATGTCCTACGTGAAGGCTATCTGCAGTTGGGTCAAAACCTATATAAAAAGTAACCGGCTCCCTGCCCAACAGCTCCCTCACTTCTTCTTCATGAGTTACTTGCTGAATAAAGCCTCTTTCTTTCAAAATGTCATAAACATTTTTCTTTTCCATCTAAAATTCCTCCTATCTATAGATATTGTGTAAAAAAATAAAGCCATTCATCCCACATAGGGACGAATGGCTCGCGGTACCACCCTAATTGGCAAAAATGCCCACTCTTAAAGGATACAGATAATATCCCCTTCCTTAGATAACGGTGGAAGCTTCCGTCTCGGCCTACTGATATTTCAGCCTGCAGCTTAAGGGTGTATTTCGCAGATTTTGCCTTCCGGCTCGCACCAACCGCCGGATCTCTTTGAGGCATCTTTCTGTTACTTCTCCCTGTCATCGCCTTTATATGAATTTTATTATATATTTGATATAATTTCCTGTCAATAGGGAAAAGTTGCTTCGTAAATTTTTATGAGAGAAACCCATAATTTTTTAAGTATTAAAATCTTTTCTTTGGTACAAAATGTCCTCCTATTGAAGATCTAACATCAGTAAATGTTATAAATGCATTGGGATTTATTTTGCTTACCACTTTATTTAATTTTGCTATTTGCTTTCTCTCCAACGCTATGTTCAATAAGTAGCTTTTACCTTCCAGACCCATTCCTTCAAATATTGTGACACCAAACCCTTCATCTCTGAGAACTTTTACAACATCCTGATAATTGTCTTTTACTATTATTTCCGCTGAAACCCTTCCCAAGGACAGCCTTTCTTCTATCTTTCCGCCGATGATGTTTCCTGATGCATAACCTAAGCAATAGGCAATTATAAGTATAGGTTTGTTAAGATTGCCGACCACATTTCCAAGAACAATGAGATAAATCATAACTTCAAAAAAACCTAAAAATGCTGCTATCCTCCTGTTTCCTTTTACTAGCAAAATTGTTCTCAATGTACCTATTGACACATCGGTTATCCTGGCAAAAAAAATAAACAGAGCTTGTACAAATACCGGCATTTACTTCTCCCACTTTCGCAAAAAAATTGACATAAAAATTTTCTATCATTGATATTATTTTCCCTTTCTATTTTATACAAAATTTTCATTAAAGGAAACAAGAATTTTAATCCATGCAAGCCTTAATTTGAGGCTTGTTTACTTTTTATATTTTTCTTTTATATATGCAAAATAAATATGAAAACTGCATTTAATTCTGCATGTTTTCGACAGCAAATCCAAAGGAGGTTGTTTATGAGTAGGAGTAGATATAAAAGATTATTTGCCTTTATGTTGTGCATATTGGTCATTTCCTTGTCTCTTCTAGGATGTGCCAATAATCAATATACAAGGAGAATTTCGACACCAAATCAAGAAAATAACAACCTGATCAACAATAGACAAAACAGCAACAGAAATATGACCAACAACAACTTGAATGAAGACGGGTTGGGGCTAAATAATATTACAGGACCAAATAACAGAAGAAGCAATATATGGGGCAATGTAGATTATAACAACAGAATATCAGCAAGCTCAGAAAAAGCTGATGTATCTTATGGAAAAGTCAAGGTGCCAAATATCGTTATAAGATCTGGTCCTGGCAGCAATTTTTCTAAAGTTGGTACAGTAACATCAAATCAGAAACTAAATGTTTATGGAAAGGCTGGCAACTGGTATATTGTTCAGGTTCCCGGAACTAAGAATATAGGATGTGTAGAAAGCAAATATGTTGAACCTTATCCTTCAGGAACCGAGAAAAAGCAAATACCAAATGTAACACCACCTGTAGTAAATAACAACACCGGCAATACTGGAACCGAAGCTGGTGGCGGTACAACTACCGGCACAGGCACAACAACCGGAGGTGGAAAAAACACCGGTGCTGGCACAACTGCTGAGGATGCATCAGGAACAGGCGTTATGACAGCCGAGGAGAAAAAGATACTTGAATTGTGCAATGCAGAGAGAGCAAAAGTTGGAGCTCCTGCCCTTAAAGCCAACAACGACTTGACAAAACTGGCTCGTATGAAATCAAAGGATATGGTGGATAAAGGATATTTCTCTCATCAATCGCCGACTTACGGATCACCCTTTGACATGATGAAAAATTATGGAATATCTTATATGTATGCCGGTGAAAATCTGGCTCAAAACACCACTGCGGAAAAAGCATTTCAAGCATGGATGAATTCTGAAGGTCATAGAAAAAACATCCTGAATCCCAATTTCACTGAATTGGGTGTAGGTATAGCTTCCGCAGACGGCAGCAAGATGTACACTCAGATGTTTATAGGCAAGTAGCTTTAAAAAAGTAACCGCAGGATTGAACCTGCGGTAGCTTTACATAGATGCATTTTTCTGAGATGCAGTACTTCTCTGAAGTTCATTTTCCGATGCTGCTATTACTACTGCACAGGCAGTATCACCTGTAACATTTAAAGCTGTTCTTGCCATATCCAAAACTCTGTCTATACCAGCTATGAGTGCCAAACCTTCAAGCGGCAATCCAACTGCCTGAAGCACCATTGTGAGCATTATCAATCCTGCTCCCGGAACACCTGCAGTTCCTATGGAAGCTAAAGTAGCTGTAAGAACTATTGTAATCTGCTGAGAAACTGTTAAATCAAGACCGTAAACTTGTGCTATGAAGAATGCGCAAACACCTTGATATAATGCGGTACCGTCCATGTTTATAGTTGCTCCCAAAGGAAGAACAAAGCTGCTGATATGATTTGGTACTCCCATGGATTCTGCACATTTCATGTTTATCGGTAAAGTAGCACTGCTGCTGGCTGTTGTAAAAGCAAACATTGAAGCAGGAGATACCTTCTTGAAAAATTCTACGGGACTGAATTTTCCAAATGCCTTTATTGTGCTTGAATATACTAACACAGCATGAAGTACACAACCTAAATATACGACCCCTATAACCTTTAGAAGAGGTAAAAGGACACTGGGACCATTCGTCGCAACTACAGGAACTATAAGAGCAAATACACCATAAGGTGCGTAATTCATTATAGCTGCTGTCATCTTATACATGGCCTCAGCTAGAGAATCAATGCCTTTCTTTAAAGGTTCTCCTTTTTCACCTATGGCCATTATGCTTGCACCCAACATTATTGCAAAAACAATAATCTGAAGCATGTTACCATCTACGAGGGCTTTAAAAGGATTCGTTGGTATGATATTCAACAATGTATCCACAAATTTGGGTATTTCTTGCGCTTGAGCCGTTGCATCAACAGGTATGGAATAATTGGCTCCTACATTTAATACATTAGCTAATATAAGTCCTATGATTACTGCAAAAGCAGTAGTTAAAAGATAATAAGCCAAGGTTTTTCCACCTATTTTACCGATTTTTTTAACATCTCCCAAACCTGTTGTTCCTACAACCAATGAAGCAAACACCAATGGTACAACAATAAGCTTAATGAGGTTCAAGAATAGTGTACCGAAAGGCTTAATATAATTATTAGCGGCATCCTGTGCGCCTTGCATTAGTAAGCCTACTACAATACCTACAATCAATGCTATTAGTATCTTTGTAGATAAGTTAAGCTTTTTCATCAAAACACCTCCATTAACATTTTTATAATAGTATATAAATCTTTAGTTAATATTATGATATACAGAACTAGGTTTGTCCATATGAAATCATTTATATAATTGTTAACATTCTGACAATCTTTACTCTGTATTCTCATCTCCCATACTAAGAACATCCATAAATATATTATTGTATTATGTAATACTATATAAAATGAACTCATCTATGTTAAAATACTTAATGATACTATATTCATAATCATTGCTAATCAATTGGAGGAGATATAATGCGATTAAGGAAGAAGCCTAAAGCTCTAAGTACATTAAAAGAAAACCCGCATTTGATAATATTTAAACCGGAAGAAAATAAAGGAAAGTGGAAGAGTTATTTTAATAACGGTAATCCTTTATATGTAGAACTAGGCACAGGAAAAGGTAAATTCATTGTAGAAAATTCCTATAGAAATCCCGACATTAACTATATCGGTATTGATTCAAAGTATGAGGTAGTTTATATGGCTTTGAAAAAGGCCCTTGAAAAAGAAGTGAAAAATCTGGCATTGCTTCCTTTTAACATCGAAAATATCAACGATATATTCGATAAGGATGAAGTGGATCGGCTTTTTATAAATTTTTGCGACCCTTGGCCTAAGGCTAAGCACGCAAAAAGGCGCCTTACCAATAGAAGATTTTTAGAAAAATATAAGCTATTTTTAAAAGACGGAGCCCAGATAATTTTCAAAACCGACAACAGACCTCTCTTTGATTTCAGCATAGAGGAGTTTAAAGAAGCGAATTTCGATATAATTGATATTACTTACGATCTGGCTGCAGAAAATGATCCGGAAAACATACCCACTGAATATGAAACAAAGTTCATGGAACAGGGGGTTAAGATAAATAGACTAAAGGCGATATATAAAGTTGAGTGATGAGCTATGAACTATGCATAATGAACAATAAGTTAAGGAATTTCTTTTGGATCGTCCCTGGGATTATGATATTCCTTTTACGCCTTGCCGGGTGATACGAACTGCAAGAGCTTATGGGGATTAAGAGAGGCATCGCCTCTCTTTTTTCTATCGTATTACCAGCTAGGCGGTGTCATAGCCCATATTGAAATACACTCGTTATCATCGTTGCTCTCATAGACATGGGGTATTGAGCTGTCAAAATATATACTGTCTCCTTCATTTAGCACATATCTCTTCCCTCCAATTATTACAGCCATGCTTCCTTTAATAACATATCCACATTCTTCACCTACGTGTGAAAATGCTTCTTCAGATTTATGAGTACAGTTATTCAGCCTTATCAATATGAATTCCATTTTTTTGTTATGGGTCGGAGTTAAAAATTCGTATATTCTGGAATCATCATTAGTGGCAAAAACTCGTCTTTCATCTTTCCTAATTATTGTTGGCATATCTTTTTCCTCATCAAAAAAATACCCCATAGTTACTTCAAGCGCATTGACTATTTTCAGCATAGCAACAATTGTGGGCACTACTTTATTTCTTTCAATCTGACTTATTAGACCGGTACTCAATCCTGTCATGGCAGAAAGATCAGCTATGCTCAAGTTTTTTGACTTTCTCAGTTTTCGAATTTTCGATCCTACATCTATCATAATTTCCTCCAAAGACCAATATATGATATTATATTATACCATTCTCAACTTGATTAATATATAAGGCCAAATTTTTAATATATTAAATTTATTTTTAATATATTGACGATTCACTAATTTTGTATTATTTTGATAATATAAATAAAACAAGTAAGGAGGTTAATTATGAACAGCTTTATTAAACCGGACCAAACATGGGTCTTATGGGCAATTTTAACAGGATTAGCTGCTGTCAGTATTTATTTGGAAGGAAAGTATAAATGGGCAGAAAAAGTAACAAGTTCTATCATTGCTCTAGGAGGAGCATTAATTCTATCCAACCTCCATATTATTCCTACAGAATCTCCAGTATATGATACTGTATGGAGTTATATCATTCCTTTAGCCATTCCCATGCTTCTATTCAACTGCAATATGAAAAAGATTTGGAAGGAAAGCGGAAGATTATTGGGAATTTTCCTCATAGGAGCAATTGGCACCGTATTAGGCGCATTTATAGGTTATTTTGCTTTGCACAAATATGTGCCCGGATTAAAGTATGTAGCAGCAATAATGACTGGATCCTATATAGGCGGCGGAGTCAATTTTGTAGCATTATCAGATGCTTTCAATGTGCCAAGTGAACTGGTAGCATCTGCTACAGTAGCTGATAACCTATTAATGGCATTATACTTCTTCGTACTATTAGCTATGCCATCAATCCCATTTTTCAGAAAGCATTTTTCACATCCCCTGGTTGATGAAATCGAAACTTCAGGATTTGTTGCTCTAACATCCCAATCCGAAAGCTCAAAAACATCAAAAATAGCAAGTATTACATTGAAGGATATTGCCTTCGTTGTGGCCACTTCATTTATAATTGTAGCCGTCTCCACAGAACTGGCAGGTCTATTTTCAAAAATTATCCCAACAAGCAATCCATTTTTGCAAATACTAAACTCACTATTGGGGAACATGTATCTGGTATTGACTACATTAACGATGCTACTGGCAACCTTTAAATCTGATTTTTTCTCCTCTTTAAAAGGTGCTCAAGAAATAGGAATGTTTTTCATGGCTATTTTTATGGCAGTAATAGGTGTGCCTGCATCTATATCCCAAATAATATTTAATGCCCCCTTACTTCTGGTGTTCTGCGGTATTATGGTAGCGGTAAACATGTTTATAACACTTCTCGGGGCCAAGATTTTTAAATTTAATTTGGAAGAAGCCATTATCGCATCCAATGCCAATATAGGCGGTCCTGCCACTGCTTCAGCAATGGCAAGTGCCAAAGGCTGGACTCCTCTGGTTGGACCATCAGTTTTGGTCGCAGTATTCGGATATATTATAGGCAACTATTTAGGTATTATAGTGGGAAATATACTTATTTAAAGCCTTGAGTTTACAAATGAAGCTTTAGGAGGAAAACTTATAATGATATTCAATGCACATTCGGATTTATTATCTGATATAACCAATAGAAGACTTGAAGGTGAAAAGGACGTTTTCAGAAAATATTATTATGATAGCTTTTTAAAATCAAATATCATTGGGCAAATATGGGTGATTTGGACCGATCCCGAACATCTTAACAATCGGCAAGAGAGGACTGAACAGATCATTAATGCCATGTCTGAGGAGTTTGAGGAAGCCTCGGATCTGCTTAATATAGTCAGGGAGTATAAAGATTTCGAACATGGTCTTAAAAATAATAAGATAAACATTCTAGTGGGAATGGAAGGATTAGCTCATATCGGTGATAACATAGACTTAATTGAATCATTTTACAAAAGTATAGGATTGAGGCATGCTTCTCTGACATGGAACGAACGTAACATGCTAGCCTCTGGGGTTGATGACGATATATACGGTGTCACTGAATTGGGCAAAAAAGCTATTGAGAAGATTGAAGAGTTAGGAATTATCTTAGATGTTTCACATTTAAATGAAAAATCTTTTTGGGATGTAGTGGAAATCGCGTCAGGTCCTATTATAGCTTCTCATTCAAATGCCAAAAAGCTCGCAAATGTAAAAAGAAATCTTGATGATAATCAGCTATTGGCTATTGCCAAAAGTGGAGGAATAGTTGGAGTTAATGCATGCAGTTCATTTGTCAACGATGATAAGGATAAACAGGAGATAGATGATTTTATAGACCAAATCGATTATATGAAGAGCATAATAGGAATAGAACATATTGGATTTGGCTTTGATTTCTGTGATTTTCTCCCTGTTTCATATGTAGGTCCACCAGACCCTAGGACCAATTCAATTACTGTGAAAGGCTTATCTTCTGAAGCCGATATTCCCAATCTCATTAATCGTATGAAGGAGAGGGGATATACCAAAAAGGAAATTGAGTTAATATCCTATAAAAACTATGTGAATTTGCTAAAAAGAATCCTAAAATAAAACATATTAAATTTATTAAAACAAATAGGAGAGGAAAAACCTCTCCTATTGTTGTGCTTCCGGATTAATGCTGAAAGTAAAGTTAAATTCTGGGTTTATAGCATTTCCTGCTTTATCTTTCAAGAACAAGCGCACATTATGTTGTCCTTTTATCATCTTATAGTCTACCTTATGAATTATCTCTCCTGTGTCAGGATTGTAAACGGCTTTAAGCTGCACATTATCCATCATGAATCTTATTGAATTCGGGTCTATGCCTGTACCCTTATCCTTAACCTTTATGATTATCTCTGAAGGCTGCTCGGTCAATTGCTCATTGCTAGAAGGTTTAACTGATACAACTTCAGGATTGTAGTAATCCGGTCCTTCTTTATATAGGGCTGTCAAGTTGTCAAAGTATACTATACCTTTTGCTTTATTTGCTTCTACAGGTTCTGCAATGTATATCTGTTCAAAGGTTATAGGGAATTTTTCATCTTTAGGAATTTCTGCATATACATACTTCCATCCCTTCCAATTGAAGCCTCCCTGTTTTGTAAAGTCAACAATTTTCTTCTCTCCTGCACTGTTTGTATAAACACCTCTTAACCAGTGTCCTCCACCATCACCATATGCCCATAATCCTATTTCCAAAGGTTTTCCTGGAACTTTTATGGCTTTTTTCAAGTTGATATAGGCTGCCGATGTTCCTTCTTCTCCTGTTACCATATCATACTCCAATTTCAATGATCCTTTTCCTATTTTAACAGGTTCCTCACCGGATGAAATTCTCCCTGTTGCTACTGTTCTTATGCTGCTTATTTCAATACCATCCATTTTTTCAAAGCCAGCCAGAACTATCGGCATATCCCCAATCCTTGCCTGAGTACTTGCCAATATGGTATCAGCTTTGGCAACAATGCTTCCTTCTGCGTCACTTTCGCCGGCGGTAAAGACTCCATTCTTATCAATAGTTCCTATATTACCAGTAACATGCCAACTTACAGCAGATGGGCTTATGACTATTTCCTGCCCCTTCTCATCATATGCTTTTAGCTGCAACTGAACTTTTTCGCCATGTTCAAGCCTTGCAAGATTATTTGTTATCTTAAGTGAAGCAACTTTATCATGCACTTGTACTTCTATTCTGCTCTTGGTACCACCTAAAGACCCTTCGATATATCCCTTTCCGGCTTTAGAAGCAGCGGTAAATACTCCTTCTTTATCTATTTTGCCAATGCCGGAACTCAATTTATAACTAATGACACTTGGTGATACATCCACCCTGTTGAAATACTTATCCAGTCCATAGGCTGATGGTATATAGGTGCTGTTCTTATAAATATTAAGTGTACTCTGGTTAAATCTTACATCTAGCGGTTCGGACAACGGCGCATAGGATACAATCTGTATTGAATTGGATATGTTTCTTTCTCTTCCGTCAGAAGGTGAGTTCACAAGGATAGGGCCGTAATTTCCTTGAGTCCTCACGATCATGGAGGTTGATCCCCCTCCGTCAAGATTGAGGGCATTTTCTATTCCCTGATTAAGCAAGAAGTTGGCAAACTCACTGAGAGTCATGCCATCACTATAGCCATTTTGTCTTCCGTCTACGGTAACCATAACTACAGAACCGTCCTTAATGCCTATAGCCGTCCTCGGATGTCTGCTTTTCCCATCGGCAATCTTTGCTATTTCATCCGCTGCTACCTGCTTGTCCTTTATAAGCCTTGTATTACCTGATATTGCATACTTCAAATTTTCTATGCTAAAACTTACATTAAAGCTAATTTCATCGCCTTCCTTCAATCCATTAAGGAGTTCAGCGGCTTCTCCACTACCTGACAGCACTACTCCATCCTCAGGTATTTCCGTGTTTTTCACTTCCTTGGCTATGGCATGCACATGACCTGTATATGTCTGGTTAGCCTTTATGGGAAGTTCAATCCCTTTGACTATAACTTCCGTGCCGATTCCTTTTGTGTTTGTAAGGCCTGCAAACGCCGGAGTATAAAGTATAAGCTGGTTATCCCATCTAACCCTGTTTACTCCAGCTATTGGATAAGTTATATCATTTATATAAACAAATGCATTCATCTGCAAAATATCTATAAAACAACTACCTATATCATTTACTCCAAAAACTTTGCTTTCAGGCAAGGCGGTCCTCACTTCCCCATCTATAATGCTGGTACCTGATGGGAGCCCTCTTAGTTCATTTGTATAGAAAAAGTCGCCGTTTATAGCGCCTATTACCCTGCTGCTATCACTATACTTTTTTTGCGCCTGTTTGGATACGGATTGAGTGCCTACAACCTTTCCACTATCTGAGGTTTCAATTTTTATGTATTCGTCTCCCAATATAGTTTCTACCATGTTTATGGTGAATATATTCTTCTGGGTTTTCAATGTTGCATTTTTGTAATAGGTATTAGGCCCCACCTGCTGGCCGGTCTCCTTATATTCACCTCCAATATCAGCGTAAAGTATGGATGAAAATAGGAGCGTAAAGGCTAAAAGCAAACTAAGTACCCGTTTTGCCGCAAATCCTTTCTTCATATAAATTACCTCCTGTGCATCAATGATTCTACTCTATTGTACCATTAATATTGGACGAGTTATATTTCTAATTTGTTACAAAAATAAACAACCCTGTTGGGTTGTTTACAGAATTTCTAATTATCATTTAGATTTATATCTGCAAGGAGTACTCCTTTAACATTTCCTCCTTCATAGATGGGTATAGACACGGTTATATTGTAATGGTTGGTAAGTATGGATATATACTCTTTGCTTACATAGGTTTCTCCTTTAACTGCCCTTTGGAAAAATTCCCTAGCACTGCAACTTCTCTGATCTACAGGAACTTCAGGGCTTGAGTATAACAGTCTTCCATTTTCATCAACCAAGGCAATTAACTCCACATAGCTTAGATTCTTTTGCTTCTCCTTAAACAACTGACTGCCTTCAGTTTCTTCCATATGTAAAAGTCCTTCGACTTTTGATATATCCGTAAGCATTCCTTTAACCGCTTCCACTCGGGATTTTATCTCATCTGTTATATTAAAGCCTTTCATGAAATTGCCGATTATTTCTTTGCTGTTTTCAATGGCATCGCTTAAACTTAATATGGAGTCATACATGGTCTCAATTATGGATAGCTGTTCCTCAGTGGATGCATTTATTTCTTCAACCACTGCTGCATTTTGCTGCGTTGTATCACTGATATTCTCTATAGCCTGGGCAATCTCATCCAGCTTGGCTTTTTGCTCTTTAGTCAGATCCACTATTGCCTGAGCTGCGTCCATGTTCTTTACAACAGCTTCATTTATATCTTCCGATTTCTTGAATGCTTTCTCAGCATAGGCCACATTGTTTTCCACAACTTGTGTCTCCGTCTTAAGGTTAGATGATAATTCGTCTATGTCTTTTATTATGCCTTCAATAAGTTCCTTTATCTTCTTAGCAGAGTTAGAAGAGTCATCTGCCAGCTTGCTTACCTCCCCTGCTACCACTGCAAAGCCTCTTCCTGTTTCCCCTGCTCTTGCAGCCTCAATAGAGGCATTCAGCGCCAGAAGATGTGTCTGAGAAGCTATGGATTCCACTGCTTCAGTTATTGCACTTATCTCCTTTATTGAGTTGTTAAGCTTCAACATGTCCTGAAGCACCTTATCATTATGCTGCTTTACCTCTTCCATCTTGAGGAATGCTTCCTTAAAGGTTTCAAAGCTCTCATCTACAACTGATTTTGAATTTTTTGCTGCATTCAGGCATTCCCATGCATTTTGGTAGATATTTTCTACTCCATTAGTAAATATATCTATACTTTCTTTTACGCTCATGGTTGAATCGGCTTGGCTGTTTACTGCCTCTGAAATATTCTGCACAGTGGAAGCTATCTCACTGGCAGTAATCTTCAGACTTTCTGCTTGCATCTTCATTGTCTGAGATTCCTTTGAAGTTCTGTCTGACAAATTAACATATTGTCCTGTAAGACTTCTCACTTTATCCAGATACTCATTGAACTTTTCTGCGATTCTATTGATTGCTTTTACCTTGGTCTTTCTTATATTAATATTCAACTGTCCATTTACTATACTAGTAAGGTTTTCATGTATCTTCTTTGTACCTATGCTGATGGCATAAACAAATCCTATTTTCATGGCAACAAGCGCAGCAATTAATATTGATAGTATTATTAAATTATTCCTCGCAATAATAGCACATAGACCTATAGCTATGCTCACCAAAATATAGGCTTTCCAAAGAATCGTCATATGCATACCTCCCACTTATTACTGCATATTCTATATTATACCTCTTATAAAGTCAATAATAAACATTATAATTTATTAATCGACATTATTTCCTGGGAAATATAGAGAAAAGTCAAAAAATGAGAAAGGCTTCCTTTGCAACCATTTGACAGTCAAGGAAGCCCTTCTTGAAATGCTTTTAAGGGAAAGTATATATTTGGAAACTTATGCTTTCTTAAACATTATAAAAAGCTATATCAAACCATCCTTTTCTATCTATTTTTTTGGTTTTTGATTTATCGCACTGGGATTTACAATTCCTGCAATATTGATACCATGGTCCGAAATCCTTTCAAGATTGGTGATTATATCCAAAAATACTACTCCTGCATTTATATTGCACTGATTGTTGTTTAAACGCCTTATGTGGCTTTCTCTGAAACTATCCCTTAATTCATCAACCATATCTTCATATTTATCTACTTCTTTTACTTTTTCTTCATCATCATTTTTCAATGCTTCCAGAGCTGCTTCTATAGCTCTATCTACTATACTGTAGATTTCCTTAACTTCTTTTATAGCAGTATCCGAAAATACTATTTTGTTATCTATCTTAAATTGGGCCAGTTCAACCAAGTTCTCAGCATGATCTCCTATTCTCTCAACGTCGTGAACAGTATTAAACAAAGCTGCCACTCTATTTGATTGGTCTTCACTTATAGGTTTGCTGGAAACAGCCAACAAATATTCTGTTATCTTTCTTTCCAGAGCGTTTATAGTCTTCTCGTCAGTATATACTTCCTCTATCAATTTCTCATCGCCGCTTAATATGGCATCTATGGATTTTTTTACATTTGTCCTTGCTATATCTGCCATCCTTAATATTTCTTTTATTATCTGGACAACAGCTACAGATGGTGTCTCAAGTATTCTCTCATCCAGATATACAAGCTTTGATGGATCAGACTCTTCTTTTCCAGGCAAAATTTTTGTGACTATTACTACAAGAAATCCTGCAAAAGGCAATTGAATGATAGTGTTTACAAGATTGAATAATGTATGGGCATTAGCTATCTGCCTAACTGTATCTATAGAAGTAAATTTAATAATGCCTACTACTGGTCCAAGTATTATCAAGAATATAAACGTACCAATAATATTGAATATGAGATGCATAAGGGCTGCTCTTTTAGCAGTGAGATTTGTACCGATACTGGCCAAAAGGGCAGTTACACATGTACCAATATTATCACCAAATAATATGGGCAACGCAGCCTCTATAGGTACCAGACCCTGAGAAGCCAATGCCTGAAGAATACCTATGGTGGCACTACTGCTTTGAACTACAGCAGTAAGCAGGAAACCGGCAAATACACCAAGTATAGGATTATGCTGCAAATCAACCATGAACTGAGTAAATTGGGGTATTTCTCTTAATGGTTTCATAGCATCGCTCATATAATTCATTCCCATGAAAAGCAATCCAAAACCCAGAATCAACTCACCTAACTGCCTATGGGTTTTTTTCCTTCCAAAGAGTACAAAAACGTCTCCTATAATTAATGCAAAAGGAACAATATTATCAAATTTAAAAGCAATTAACTGGGCTGTCATAGTGGTACCTATATTAGCTCCCATTATAACGCCCACAGCCTGGCTTAGATTCATTATGCCTGCATTTACAAGGCCTACTACCATTACTGTAGTGGCGCTGCTGCTTTGAATTATGGCAGTTATGACCGTTCCTACCAAAACCGCTAATACTCTGTTTCTAGTTAGAATCTCCAGTAGTCTTTTCATCCTGTTTCCTGCAGCTTTTTGCAAGGCATCGGACATAACCTTCATGCCATACAAAAATATAGCCAAACCTGCAAACAAGTTTATTACCATGTTAAAGACCAAAGAGTTACACCTCCAAAAAAAATATGCCATCATAAGTATATTCTTATACAAGCACAAGTACAATACCAAAAATCAGTATTTAAAGACAAAATAATCAATATTTCGTTTAAATAGTTTAAAATACTTGTTCGTCCCCATTGGATATTAAAATCTTATTACTTGTCTTCTCATTCCCACATTCAAAACCAGGCCAATAGCTATCATATTGGTCAAAAGTGAACTGCCTCCATAACTTACAAAAGGCAAAGGAATACCTGTTACGGGCATCATTCCTATCGTCATGCCTATATTCTCCAATATGTGAAATAAAAACATGGCCATGACACCAATACATATGTATTTCCCATAGCTATCTTTAGATATTTTTGCTATATATATGCATCTCATAATCAGAAGCATAAACAGCAGTATTATTGCCACAGAGCCTACCAGTCCCATTTCTTCACCAATGACTGAAAATATGAAATCTGTATGCCTTTCAGGTATGAATCCAAGATTATTCTGAGTACCCTGATACAATCCTTTACCCCAAAACTGGCCTGAACCTACTGCTATTTTTGATTGTATAACGTGATACCCTCTTCCTAGAGGATCCATTTCCGGATTAAGAAAAACCAGTATTCTCTTTCTCTGATAGTCTTCAAAAACATAGAACCAAAGCAATGGTAAGCTTAGGATTCCCAAAACTACTGCACCGAAAACATATTTATAACCTATGCCCGCTGCAAATAGCATAAAGGCTATAAAAAACACAAATACCAATGCGGTTCCAAAGTCGTTTTGCAATAGTATCAATCCTACTATGGGAACTATATACAGCACTACAGGTAAAATCCCCTTAAAAGTATCCAGGGTATCTTCCCTTTTTTCCAAAACCTTGGCAAAGGAGAGAATAAAGCTGATCTTCACAATCTCCGAAGGTTGAAAATTAACTACTCCAAAATCAAACCAGCTTTTTGATCCCTTTACTTCCTTCCCGAATATAAGAACTGATATTAAGAGAATGATGCTTACTATATATATAGTTTTGCTCATCTCTCCGAAAGTATTGTAGTCAATAACAAGTGTAATAAGCATGGCTATCAGGCCTAATACAAAAGCCACACTTTGAATCTTTACATATCTCAGCGACCCTCCGTAGGCCACTCCTGTAGCGCTTGATATGGCAATGATGCCTGCAACGAAAAGCAGAATAACTGAGATAATTATTCCTATATCTATGTTTTTCAGCAATTTTTTATCAATAATATTATCTATTTTCATCGAATCAATCCCCTGTATTTATTCCACATACAATTCTACCACAAAAACATAACTTTTCCACATGTTACTTTAATCCAGCAAAAAATTTTAAAGAGATATCAGCATCCCTGATATCCCCTTACATTCATCATTGATTAGTAAAGTAAGCTTCCATCAACATCAATCAAATCCTGCATAGTTTTCCTTTTATAATATCTATGCACATGATCCAATATCCTCTTCTACCATCTCTTGTTCTCCTGTATCCTGAAAAACCCCTGTATTGAAAACATGGCCTGCATGCTTCATTATATATTCCCTGTATGCCTATATAAACGTACCTTATTTCTCCTCTTCTATATTCTACACCCAGTATGGAATTTCCTATGTTCCTACCATTAGTCTCCGATATATATGGATAAGATAAAGGCATCGTGGCCCCATTAATAGGTATTATCACATCATCTAATAGTGGCAGTTGCCTTCCGATTCTATACCATCTTACACCATACTGGCTATAGAAATCATCAAATCTTTCCATATTTTTTACGATATCCGCCAATTGTCTGCTTATTCTATTTTCATCTTGCTCTTCTTCTTTATCATGCCTTAATGTATTTTCAGGATAAACTAGTAAACTGCTCATATCAGTTTCATGGAAGGACAATCTCTCCATGTTTTGCGGTTCTTCATAATATAAAGGTACCGGTTCTGCCCTCATTTCCATGTTCTCTACTTCATCTCTAGCTATGTCATCTTTTCTCACAATATCTTCTATTACATCTGTCTCTCTTGCTTCAATGAACTCATCCCTTATTTCATCTTCCTCAACATAATATACATTCTCAACCATTCTGTTCAGATGTTCCATATCGTTTTCAATCATTAGGGGGGCTTCTTCTATCTCCATGAATCTTTCTATTTCAATTCTTTCTTCTCTATCCTGTATCTGTTCAGTTTTTTCTATTTCTTCAACATATCTCTCTTCCCTTTTATCTTCTTCAATATATCTGTCTTCTTCTATTTCTTCTATATGAATTTCTACTGTTTCTTCATCTATTCTTTCTTCTTCCTCCCGTGATCCCATTTCCTCCATACTATCCGAAGGTTCCACAGCTTCTTCTATTCTCACATCATCCGGCACTACATCAACTTCTTTTCTGTCTTCCATGGGATTTATAATCTCTTCTACCCTTGTCTCCGGAATTGCTTCAACTTCTTTTAATTCCTCTTTTTCCTCAATGCGAGGCAATTCTTCAATCTCGGGGGTTTCTTTTCTCTCCTTATTGTACCATTCCCTCCAGGGTATGCTGTCCCTTCCCGAATAGCCTACCAGAGGCACTCCTGACCCTGCAACTACTAAAGCACCTGTAAATTCGTTGATGGGAATATTGCTGTTATAAACATTGTCCGAATCAAATTCAGCGTAAAATTCTCCCCTGCCGCTATTATCCATTCTAAATAGGCCTATGTCCAGTATGCGTTTTTCCTTCGGGGCCAAAAGGTTTAGTCTGTACTTGGATTTATCGTCTGATTTCATGTTCTGTATGAACCCGCCGATTTTCACCTTATTCTTCTTTATTTCTATCTTCACATAACCGGTAGGTATCTTGCCGGCTGTCATGGCATAACCCTTGTCCTCTTCCTGCAATATTATAAAGTACCTTTTATATTCATATCCTAAAGGCACATTAGCCCCCTCCCTTCAAAAATTGTCATTACTAATATATGTCTGGGATGGGCCATTGTAGACTACTTTTTCAAAAAAAGGCTTATTTTATTGCTTAGTACTGCAAATTCATCCATTGACAGCGTCTCACCTCTTCTCTTGGAATCAATACCGCAGCTTGATAATGCTTCTTCTATTTCATTTCTATCAAGATTGAGACTACTGCCGTTAAGAGCATTTAATATGGTTTTTCTTCTTTGTGCGAAGGCAGCTTTTATAACTGAGAAAAACAATTTTTCATCCACCAACTCAACAGGTACCTGGTCCCTTATTTTCAGATGAACTACGGCAGAATCAACTCCAGGAACAGGCATAAAAGCCTCAGCGGGAACTATTGTCACTAACTCAGGTATAGAATAATATTGAACAGACAGTGTCAAGACACCATAATCCTTACCTCCCGGAGAAGCCGTTATACGCTCAGCAACTTCCTTCTGAACCATAAGGGTGATAGATGAAAGATTCAAATCTTCTTCCAGAAGCATCATTATTATTGGGGTAGTTATATAATAAGGAAGGTTTGCTACAACATCCACCTTGGCACCACCAAAGTTTTCCCTAAACAATTCTCTGAGGTTAAGCCTCATTATGTCATCATTTACAAGTATAAAATTTTCATAATTGGACATGTTGATCTTCAGCGCCTTAACCAAATCCTTGTCTATCTCAACAGCCAATACCCTTGCCGCTCTTTCACATAGCTGTCTGGTGAGGGTTCCAAGTCCGGGTCCTATTTCAAGAACCATCGATTGTTTATTTACATTAGAAACATCGAGTATCTTTTGAAGAACTTCACCATCTATCAAAAAATTTTGTCCATATTTTTTGGAAGCCTTTATGTCGAACTTCTTCATAGCATCTCTTGTAGCATCTGCCAGACTATATTTTTTCATTTTGTACCCTCCTTGCGGATTCTATTGCTTTATAAAACTCTTCTCTTGTGATACCATAATTATTCAGCCTGTTCAAAAATTGCTTTCCATTGGCATATCCTATGCCTAAAGCCTTTCCTACCTTTGCCCTCATATCAGAAGCTTCCGAACAACCTACAAGTCCGTTTTCCACCATATCCAGATGAGTGAATTCCTTTCTCTTATCTTTTACTTCATATCTAGCCATGCTTAGAGCCTTTATGATGCTCTCAGGAGATGCATTTTCTACTCCCACATCTCCTTCTTCCATGGCTTCTTCCCTAGGTATAAAAGCGTGCTTCACTCCGGGAATTCTTTCTCCTATTATTTTTCTTATTTTTTCTCCCATAAAATCCGGGTCTGTAAGAACTATTACCCCTCTTTTATCCGCCGCAGTTCTTATGAGCCTCAAAGTCTCTCCCGTGATTCCAAAACCGCTGGTTATTATTATATCTGCATCAACTGCCCTTTTAACGGCAGCCGCATCGTTTTTTCCTTCTACAACTATACATTCTTTAATCAATTTTCTTCCCCCAAATCATTCATATGGCTTATAAGAAAGGTTTTCATTTAAAACATATCATTTATAACAGCTAAGGTAGCCTTTCTTGAAATGCATTTAACGAAAAGTATAAATTAAAAAATTCATTCTTCCCGTTAAATGCATTATAAGAAAAGACACACCATAAAATGATGTGTCACCATAACCTAGGTATTCTGTAACAACAGCATCGGGGGCATTCCCCAGCAGGGCACATGACCTGCCTGCAGTGGTCCTTCCCCGCGCTATAGATTATTAAAATTTATATTTTGGCTTATCCAGTATGTATACCTTCACCTTTTTCTTCCCATATTTAGCTACGTCAGACGGGGAATCAAAATACAAGTCTATTCTGTTCCCTTTTATGGCACCGCCCGTATCTGCTGCCAATGCTTCTCCATAGCCTTCCACATAGAGCCAGGTTCCCAAAGGTATAACGCTTGGATCTACCGCAACTATACCATGCCTTACTTTAAGCCCTGATCTGGTTATTCCATATTGGGGATGATCAGGAGTTTTCCCCGTACTGGCATAGGTTGCATCATAAGCAGTAGCTACCATTTCCATAGCCTTTACAAAGCGCGTAACAGTTCCTCTGGAAGAAACCAATGTAGTCTTTGTCCCTTCCTCAATAATCCCTGCTACAGGCTCCTGTATGATCTTTTCAGCAATTACTTCTCTTTTGGCTTCAACTCCATTTTCATATAATACTTTGATAGATGTCTCTTTCTTCCCCGCCTTGCCTTGTCTGATAACTTTTGCAAGACCTTTCTCCAGATTTTCATTCTTTTTTATCTCATTTTCAAAAGGAATGGTCTCAGTTTGGGTTATTACTCGCTCTTCAACTCTTACTATATTTATTTTGTCAATATCATCAATGGGAGTATCCATACCCGGATCAACTTTGTCTGATGATCCAAGAGTCACACCGGCCTCTTGGATTACCTGCCCTACAGTTTCAGCAAGAGTATGGAGCAGTATATCCCTCTCCTGAGTTATTATCATTACAGGCTTGGCTCTCTTTATTTCTATCTTCATATTGTCAGCTAGCCTATTGTTGAGATCAGTCATAAGCCTGTCATCAGGGCCAACTTCAATACCTTTTTCTGCAAGAACTTCAGCCACTGTGGACTTAAAGGTACTTATATTGGTCTCCCTGCCTCCATCAACTATTATTATGTCCTTCTTTAATATATTAAATATCATAGTTGCAGTCAAAGCTAAAACAAAAATGGCTGCTACGCCTCCGCCTACATAAACGGACTTCTTGAATCTTCTTACAAGCTGGCCATTTTTATATTGCCATTCCTTCTGGGAAGAAAATAAACTTCTTAACCTGTGAAAGTTTATTTCCATTTATTACCCTCCTTCTTAATCAACAAGCATATTTTATATGTTTTTATCCCAATTGTCAAACTTTACATGTTTTCTATGCATGGCTTTTATTATTTTTCACTAATTTCTAGGATTATATACCATAATATTACCTATGCATCACATATATTACACTTATTGATTAAAGAGGATAAAGTTTCACTTGCAAGATTGATTTCACAATGATTATTAGTTGGCTTCAGTAATTAGAGATAACATATATAATTAAAAGCTTATATCTTGAAAAGCCTTTTTCCGTTTTCCATTGTTATACTTGCTATTTCATCAAAATCCATATCTCTTAATGCAGCTATCTTTTCAGCCACATATCTCACATAACCGGGATAATTCCTCTCCCCTCTGTAGGGTACAGGGGTAAGATAGGGACTATCTGTTTCTATGAGAAGCATATCCAATGGTACTTGCTGAGCCACTTCTACCGTCTTTCTTGCATTTTTGAATGTAACAGGTCCCGACAGAGATATATACAGGTTCAGCTTAAGGCATTCTTTCATCATTTCCACACTGCCGGAAAAGCTGTGAAGCACTCCTCCCACCTGCTTGACTCCTGACTTTTTCAGGATATTGAGAGTGTCCTCATGGGCATCCCTGTCATGAATTATGACAGGAAGATTCAGCTGTTTGGCAAGATCTATCTGCTCTGCAAATCTCTTTTTTTGAACATCCCTCGGAGAATAGTCATAGTAATAATCCAGACCTATTTCACCAATAGCCCTCACTTTATTATTATTCTGCACAAGTTCAGCCAGCACTTGGCAACTGTCTTCATCCATTCCCGAAGCATCGTGGGGATGTACTCCTACAGATGCGTATATGAAGTCATATTTTTTTGCCAAAGCTATAGCCTTTACTGATGTAACCAAATTGCTGGCTGCATTTAGTATGAGATCGACTCCTTCTTCTTTGCATTTTGCTATGACAGCATCTCTGTCCTCATCGAATTTGTTGTCATCTAAATGGGCATGTGTATCAAAAAGCATTTAGCTACCTCCTTCCTATTCTTCTTCAGCGTTTTAATCTACAACATATAGCGTTCATATTAAATATGTGATTCAAATATTAGAGTTCGCTTTGACATTTCTATAGCCCGATCTCACAAAAAGCCTAAGCACTAACCCCTAATACCCTAGAGGAATACTTCCTTATGGCACATAGAAGATAATAGTACATAAGAAAGCTACAATGTCGAAGAATAAGCATATTATCTTACTATTGACCCGGACGGAATATCAGCCCAAGGCGATACTATGACCACCTGATCCTCATTTGATGCAGCCAGTATCATTCCCTTGGATTCAATACCGCGAAGCTTTGCAGGTTTCAGGTTATACACGATTACTACATTTTTGCCAATCAAGTCTTCAGGCTTATAGTACTGTGCTATGCCTGACACCACCTGTCTCTTCTCTTCTCCTACTTCCAACTCCAACTTCAAAAGCTTATCTGCTCCTTTTACCTTTTCACAACCTATTACCTTAGCTACTCTCAGGTCAATCTTAGCAAAATCGTCAATGGTAATCTCCGGCTTGGCTTCAACTTCTTCCTTGGCTTTGGCTTCGGCTTTTTCCTTTGCATCAGAGGATGTTTCCTCTTCCCTTCCAAATTCTACCCTTGGGAATATTATACCGCCTTTTTCCACCTTCGTGCCAGGCTTGATACCTCTGAAATCCTTAAGGCTTTCCAGAGTCTTAAGTTCCTCTTCCCTTATGCCCAATTGGGAGAATATTTTGCTTGGAGTATTGGGCATAAATGGAGTGATGAGCACCGAAACATATCTTAAAGCTTCAGCAAGATTGTACAGCACTGTTCCCAATCTTTCTTTTTTGCTCTCATCCTTTGCTAAGACCCAAGGCATAGTTTCATCAATATATTTATTAGCTCTGCTTACAAGCTTGAATATCTCCACAAGAGCGTTGGAGAAAAGCATCTTGTTCATCAAGTCATCCACTTTACCAGGCAATTCCAATGCCATGTTCTCCAGTTCCGAATCTACGTCTTCCTTTACCTTTGGTTCAGGTATATATCCACCAAAATACTTCTCAATCATGGTTATGGTTCTTGAAAGAAGATTTCCTAAATCGTTGGCCAAATCTGAGTTAAGTCTGTTTACCAAGGCTTCTTCAGAATAAACTCCGTCAGAACCAAAGGGCACTTCTCTCATTAAGAAATATCTAACCGGATCTACTCCGTACTTATTTACCAGTATTACCGGATCTACTACATTACCCTTTGATTTGGACATTTTACCTCCTTCAAGTATGATCCATCCATGACCAAATACTTGCTTAGGAAGAGGCAATCCCAAAGCCATAAGCATGATGGGCCATATGATGGTATGGAATCTGACGATTTCCTTTCCAACCAAATGCACATCCGCAGGCCAGTATTTCTTAAAGTTGCTGTCGTCTTCTGACAAATACCCTAAGGCGGTTATATAGTTGGATAAGGCATCTATCCATACATATACCACATGTTTTTCATCAAAAGTCACCGGTATGCCCCAATTGAATGAAGTTCTGGATACGCACAAATCCTCAAGACCGGGTTTTAGGAAATTGTTGATCATTTCATTTTGTCTTGATTGGGGTTGTATAAAATCCGGATGGTCTTCAATGTATTTTATCAACCTGTCTGCATATTTTGACAGTTTGAAGAAGTAGCTTTCTTCCTTTGTAAGTTCTACTGGCCTTCCGCAATCAGGACATTTGCCGTCTACCAGCTGATGTTCTGTCCAGAAGGATTCACAAGGTGTACAATACCAGCCCTCATACTCACTTTTGTATATGTCTCCCTGATCGTAAAGCTTCTTGAAAATCTTCTGGACTGCCTTCACATGATAATCGTCAGTAGTTCTTATAAACTTATCGTTGGATATATCCAACAGTTTCCAAAGTTCCTTTATGCCGGCAACTATTTCATCTACATATTGTTTTGGTGATACACCCTTTGCCTCCGCTATTTTTTGTATCTTCTGGCCATGTTCATCGGTCCCCGTGAGGAACATTACATCGTATCCAGCCAATCTTTTATATCTGGCCATTGTATCTGCTGCCACCGTAGCATAAGAATGTCCTATATGAAGCTTGTCGCTTGGATAGTATATAGGTGTGCTAATATAAAATTTCTTCTTTTCCATGCTTATCTCTCCTTTACACTTAAATTAAAATTTTATTATGAACTTTCTTATAAAACACTGACATTGACATTATAGTCCTTAGTATTTGCAATAAAAAGGCTCTCAATCCCAAAGGGACGAGAGCATCGTGTTACCACCCTAATTCATTTTTACTTCACAGTAAAAACCTCGCTAAGTGACCATCATCACTTTACCTTCCTAACGGGGGCTTCCGGCACAGGCTAAGCATTTGCCTCACCTGCACAGTTCAAGGACCATGTTCATCCGGCCTTCTGCACCGATTTCCACCAACCATCGGCTCTCTATAACATATCTCCGGACTACTCTTCCCATCATAACTTTTATATTATGCAAGCTTTAGGTATTCCTCTTAGATTAGTCGATACCCTAGATTCTGAGTTCTGAGCTCCCAACTCCATAGTTCAAAACTCATTACTCTAATACATATATATTATAGAATATACAATAATTTGATAATTTAGTCAACTATATTTTCCCTATTATCTTGGGAGTTAAATATAGCTATTCATCTTTTAAATTTGGTATCAAAAAGTGAAAAAAAACCACTTTTGTATAATTCTACTTTTTTATTTTTACCTCTGAATCTGTTTCTTCCTTGAAATCCTAATAGGTAGTCTAGATACTATGGCTTTTATGAGAGGAGAAGATGTTATTAGTGGGTTTCAATACCTCATAGGTAGTCTAGATACATTGACCGTTCCAAGGGGTATTTATCGAACAAGAAATTGTTTCAATACCTCATAGGTAGTCTAGATACTTTGTTTAAGTACAATGGGTCTGTTTTTGTTGCGGGTTTCAATACCTCATAGGTAGTCTAGATACCAAGGCTAAAGAAATACAAGCCTGGGCGAAGGATATTGTTTCAATACCTCATAGGTAGTCTAGATACTTTTTATTTTCATTTCTAATTTGGAAGGTGTGACAGGGTTTCAATACCTCATAGGTAGTCTAGATACTCCTTTGACCATTGGATTAAAGAAGTTAAAAAGGTGTTTCAATACCTCATAGGTAGTCTAGATACAAAGCATATAGAAGGAGTGACGACTGTAATAGTAGGGTTTCAATACCTCATAGGTAGTCTAGATACGATGAAGTAAATGATGGCTATGTTCCAGACCTGATAGAGTTTCAATACCTCATAGGTAGTCTAGATACTGGAGAATGGTTAGAGTGGTTACCAATGAGTGAAAGTTTCAATACCTCATAGGTAGTCTAGATACGAAAGGAGGCAATTAAAGATGACTCAAGTAAATTGGTTTCAATACCTCATAGGTAGTCTAGATACAATCTTAGCATTGATGATATATACAGGCACTATGATAGTTTCAATACCTCATAGGTAGTCTAGATACGTTTCCATCTGTGCCAAAGTCTCATCTATTATTTTTGTTTCAATACCTCATAGGTAGTCTAGATACCTGTAGCTTGTCTAAGATTAAGAGAAGTTTCAATGTTTCAATACCTCATAGGTAGTCTAGATACTTTCAACAACTCATCTTTATATCTTTCTGCCAAACAAGTTTCAATACCTCATAGGTAGTCTAGATACCCGCAAACATATCATATTTACTATGTTCTTATTTTACCATGATTATGCAAATTATTACAGTTAAATTTATTAAGCCTTGATTTCAGCTAATTTCATTTTCTATCGATGTCCCGGGTTTTTTGCAGGATTACAGGTCGATAGGAATTAATATTAATCTTTTCTTAATTATATTTTACACCTATATTATATACCACTTTAACAAGCTTCTTCAGTGTTACTTTTCCATCAAAACATCTAACATTTTTAATATCTTTCTTTCGTGTTGTTTTCTCGATTTATGCTTTAGCTTATTAAATAAGCTTCGCCATAGATATATCATTCCTTTTATCCAAACATCCTGCTGCATATTGCTATGGCTACGATTATTGCCGTTATATCTGCCATCAGCGCAGCCATCAGTGTATGGCGGATGTTTTTGATTCCTATTGACCCGAAATATACTGTTATGGTGTAAAAAATAGTCTCAGTGCTGCTTATTATTGTGCAGGCTATGATGCCTGTTAAACTATCAGGCCCTACACGCTTTAATATGTCAGCCAATACACCTAATGCTCCGCTTCCCGATAATGGCTTCATAATTATTAGTGGAAGTATCTCTTCCGGTACTTTTAAAAGCACAGTAACAGGTTTTAATATTAAGCCAATTAAAGCCAGGCCTCCCGATGCCCTTAGCATACCTACTGCCAAAAGCATAGCCACAATATAGGGAAAAATCCTCAGTGTTATATTCATGCCTTCCTTTGCGCCTTCAATAAAAGCCTCATAAACAGGCACTCCTTTTATGTATCCATAGGTCAGCATAAACAGTATTATGAAGGGTATCACGGTTTTCATTCCATCTTGCCCTCCCTTTTTTCAAATATCTTGCAGCAGATAACTCCTACAGTCAAAGCTGCCAGAGAAGTGATCATTGATGGTATGATGACAGCTCCAGGATTATTTGATCCAAGAGAGGCCCTGATTGACATGACGGTAGAAGGTATCAGGCAGATTGGAGCACCGTTTATAACTAAGAATAAAGCCATGGCATTGGTAGCAGTATTCTTGTCTTTATTGTATTTTTGCAGTTCAGCCATGGCCTTTAGTCCGAAAGGCGTCGCCGCATTCCCCAATCCAAGCATATTGGATGTGATATTCATAACCATGGCACCCATGGCAGCACTTTTCTCAGGTATATCTCTAAACAATAAACCTAACACAGGTCTGATAATGTAACCAAGCTTTTCCACCAAACCCGCCTTCTCCGCCGCCTTTAATATACCACACCATAACATAAGATTCCCCAAAAGCCCCAGTGAGATATCAACAGAGGATTTCAATGAAGTGAATATTTCCTCATTTAAAGCTTCCAGCTTTCCGTTGGTTGCAGCAAAGGCTACGGAAAACGCAATTATAAAAAACCATATCTTGTTGATCACAAATAACCCCACCCTAGACTATTTATTAGTTAAATCTATGGTGGGGACGATTTTTTTATTACACTTAATCTTTTCCGAACAAATCTCCTATCCCAATATTGCCCAGCAAGCTGCCTTCACCTTTGGATTTGCCGCTTCCACTGCCTTTTGTTGCTGCTCCCACTATCCTGTTTGCCAATCTGCTAAAAGGGATTGATTGAAGCCATACATGTCCTGGTCCCCTCAAAGTGGCTAGGAACAATCCTTCTCCTCCGAAGAACGCACTCTTTACGCTTCCTACAAACTCAACATTATAGTCTATAGTTGTGGTCATAGCCACAAGACATCCAGTATCAAGCCTCAATACTTCTCCCGGTGCCAGTTCCTTCTCTATTATCGTGCCACCTGCATGCATAAATGCAAGACCGTCTCCTATCAATCTCTGCATTATAAATCCTTCACCACCAAAAAGACCTGCACCGACATTTTTCTGGAATGCTATTTCCACCTGGATACCTCTTGCGGCACAGAGGAAGGAATCTCTCTGACAAATCAAATTTCCTCCAAATTCCGACAGATCCTTTGCTATTATTTTTCCCGGATATGGCGCTGCAAAGGCTACTGATTTTTTACCATAGGCCCTGTTGGTAAACATGGTCATAAACAAGCTTTCTCCAGTAAGCACCCTTTTACCGGCCCCCAACATTTTGTCCATGAAGCTTTTCTTCGAATCATCATCAGATCCATCTCCAAATATGGTATCCATCATTATGCCATCATCCATGTACATCATCGCTCCTGCTTCTGCCACTACGCTTTCTCCAGGATCCAATTGAATTTCTACTATCTGCATGTCATCTCCATAAAGTTTAAAATCCACCTCATGCGCTTTTTTCATCTTAACCCTCCTTAAATAGTTATAATTCTCATAATGATTATGTATGGTTAATTCCATTTTAATCCATATGGTTACCGTACACAATCCTTTTAAGGTTATATGATACGAATATTTATTGGCAGGCTACATACTGATTATGTAAACTAAAATGTTTATTTCCCGTCCTGTAGCTTATAAATAAAGTAATCCCCATCTCCCAGCTTCTCAAAGTTCTCATCAAGATATTTCCTATAGCTCCCATCATCTCCATATATGCATCCCTCTAAAGGGCTGAAATATTTGGCTCCCTTTTCTATTAGATAATTTATCTCGCTCTCAGCTCCTGAAGGAATATCTTTATGATATTTAATATTCGCTCTCCAGCCGTTTCTACCTGATTGATTCAACAAAGTCGGTTCTAATGTGCCTATTACTATCAAATCATCTTTTTCGGTGTACCTTCTGATTACTTCTGCCTGTTTAAGTATAGTATCCTTTTCAACAAAAAATGATTTGCAGCTTTTATAATTCCATAAAGCCAAAATTGATAACCCCATAAGTACCGAAAAAACAACTCTTCTGCCCTCTCCCAGCTTGCCCAGAGTCTTTCCTGCCCATATAGCTGCAATGGGTGTAATAAATATAAAGTAATATCTTAGCTTTATCACCGCTGCCACAGCAATAACCTCCAAAAGCATTGCAAAAGTCCAGCAAAGCACAGGGTAATCTTTGGTCCATTTTGAACTTATGAGTCCTGCCATAATTGGAATTATTAGTCCCGTAGATACAGCTGCAACTATTTCCCCTCCCGCAAGCTTATAAGATTCAATATCGGCAAATGCTTTGAGGCTTTTGGGTACTATGTGAAGAAGACCGATGTTGGTAACATAATCAAATTCTGCTATTTCTCTGGACCATTGAATATAGATTGTGTTTGGCAACAGCGATATAATTGCAAAAACCCAGAGTTCCCACTTGAACACAAATCTTAATCCATATTTCTTGACCACAAGAAAAATCATAGCAAGTCCTATAAAAATGGTTGGGGTTTTCTGGGATATGGATAAGCATGTAAAAATGGCTGATGTAAATAATGCAGATAACTTTTCATTCTCATACCATTTTGTAAAATAATAAAAGGCTCCTATAAAAAAGAACAATGCTGCCGATTCAGGCATTATAGCTCTGGTATAAAATATATTCATGGGCATTATGGCGTAGGCAATGACAGCATACCAGGCCTCCGGATTGCCGTAATATCTTTTTGCTATAAGATATAAATATATTGAAGATCCCATAAAGAAAGTTATAGGGACAAGTCTTGCCAAATAGTAATGATAACCAAAGGTTTTATAGAGCAGAGCGATGAGAAAAGTGGTTATCTGGAATTCCAATTGTACATAATTAGGTTTTTCCCCATCATAATTAAATTGAGGATAAAATATATTGAATCTATCCTCAATAAAGTTCCTTGCTATTGATTCTGTATCGCTCTGTCGCCAATAATCTCCCTGCTCACATGGAGAGTTATTGATATGGGGAATCCTCAATGCAAAAATAAAAAGAAAAACCAACATGGTCATGGCTATGGTGCATTTTCTATTACTCATTCCAACCAATCCTATCTATTGAGTATAAACACTCCTGAAACTATCATGCCAATACCTATAATCTTGTTAAATGTAAAGGCTTCATTGAACAATAACTTTGAAAGCAGTGCCACAAGAATATAGCCTAGGCTCACCATAGGATAGGCGTAGCTTAAATCTGCCTTTGTGAGAACCTTTATCCACAGCAGGAAGCTGCTGCCGAAGAGAATCAGTCCTATTAGTATCTCAGGTATTATCAATATATGTAGTACATCCTTTACTATAGTCCTTAAGGACAATGAAATGGCTCCCAACTTGTTTGCCCCCAATTTCAATATGGTTTGCCCCAAGGCTCCCAAAAACACGGATATCAGTATTTCCGCCGTATTGCTATTCATAGACTTCACCTCTTTTTGCCTGAGGCTTTTTAACTTTAAGGGGAAGTCTCAGATAGCCTTTAATGGTTCTAAATACCTTCATCTTGCTATCGCCCTGTTTCAAATTATACTCCAAGACCAAAGGATATTCACCTGCTCTGACTCCCAGCTTGCTGAATCTAGCCAATATTTCAGCCATACATTCAAAGCCCCTGGAAGTAACTAAATCTCCACCATAGGCCATAATGGCCCTATGAAGATATTCCACATCATATGCTCTAAAACCGCTGGAATAATCATGGACATTTTGTACAGGAAAGAATAACTTCAAAAATGCAGCAGCTCCTCTGCTTAATAGCTTTCTTTCCAATGAAAGCCCTATTTCCCTACCTCCATTTACAAATCTGGAGGCAATTACCAAATCCAGCTGCTCTTTAACCAGCTTATCAACCATAAAGGGTATGATTTTAGGATTATGGGTATTGTCTGCATCCATGGTTATTAGTATATCACCTTTGCCATATTTATGGCTCACATGATAAAAAAGGGTATAAACAGCTCTTCCTAAACCCTGATTAACATTATGATTTATATAGTTGATATAGTCATAGCTTCCACTGTACCTTTTCAATATTTCCTCTGTTTCATCAGTGCTGCCGTCATTTACCACCAGTATTCTTAATCTGTCACCATATATATCCCTAAGAAAAAGCAACTTATCCAATACCTTTGGTATAGCTTCTTCCTCATTGTATGCAGGCAAGCCTACTATAACATAAGAATCCATAATATCCTCCAAAATAATAATCCTGTTAATAATATTTTATTTATTTCTATTAACAGGATTCCACTTAATGAGGACTTTATGCAATTATGAAGTCAAAGTCATGCTGGCATCATATTCATTATAAGACTATTTATGTAAGATAAACTATTTATATATAAGATCGTAGTATAGAAATTTTTCCTTTGCATCACAATCCAAACCTGAATCAAAGGATCTATTGCCCAATGTATCCAACACATTATTTTTATCAATATTTCCATCATTTCCATCAAAATATTGGCTTACTGCGGCACACATACTCTTGGCTTCCTCTACGGCATCATGAAAGAACTCATGAAACGAAGAATTTTGAAAAGAATTCTTGTCCCAAGGATAAAACCAGGTAGAATGAGCTGTATTCAAATGATCCAGTTTTTTATCAACTTCAAGAGGATATATCATGTTTGATATGAGCTGATGTTTATTCATTTTTCTTTCCATGAATCCAATTACGGCTTTCTTGATACCGCTAGAATCTCTCAAGACTTTGGTAATATATGCCATATATTTAGGTGCCTTTTTGATATCCTCTTCATCTATATCCATTTTAAATAGTTTTTTTATTATATTTTTATACATCCTTGCCAACAAGGCAGCCTCTTCGTCATTGATGCCTATAAGCTTATGGCTTAATACTTCATGGGCCTTTTTGTGCAGCAATTCTTCTGCCATTATTACATCTATCTCTGCTTCCAACTTCCTGTGATATGCATCATATCTCTTCTTATCATCTTTTTCATCTATGGCAAAGCCGGTTTTGCAAAATATATAAGGATGGGCATGGGTATCAAGGGAATAATGGCACAGATATCCATATATATAGGCTAATAATTTCTCTTTTTCATCGCCTTTTTCTTTTTCTATGATTTCCAAAGCATAATCAAAGAATTGTCTAACCTTTTCAACATGAAGCCTGGACCCTATTTGTGCAAGACTCTTTCCCTTTGCCCAAGGCCATGCATTGTGGTAAAAGAAAACATCCGGCCCCTGAGTTCCCAGATTGAATAAATTTCTATATGAATTTATGACATTCGCTACTTCTGGAATATCTACCGATCTAACCATCTCATCTCCACATAGATAATGGGTCAGTAACGCTGGCATATCAACACCTCCTTTTTACTTCTGCTTATCATAATTATAGTATATATTTTCAACCTTTGTCTTTTATTTATAAGCCATCTAAAGTAAAATTAAAATAATTATAATTTTGGAGGGATCCTATGTTAAAAAACTTTACCAAAGCGGAAAAAAGCTGGATATTTTATGATTGGGCTAATTCCGCCTACTCAGTTGTCATTACAGCCGCAATATTGCCTATTTTCTTTAAAACCCTCGCAAAAAACGGAGGTGTAAGTCCCAATATGGCAGATTCCTATTGGGGATATGCAAACTCCATAGCTACTTTGATGGTGGCAATTTTAGCACCTATACTTGGATCTGTGGGAGATTATAAAGATAGAAAAATGCAATTATTTAAGTTTTTCTTTATCCTTGGAACTATCTCTACTGCTGCTTTAAGCTTTACAGATCATTGGATGGCACTTCTCATTATCTACATGATTACTGTCATAGGCTTCTCGTCAGCAAACATATTTTATGATGCATTTCTAATAGATGTGACCACAGAAGAGAGAATGGATATGGTTTCATCCTACGGTTTTGCATTAGGCTACATAGGAGGAAGCACAATCCCCTTTGTTATATCCATAAGTATGGTGTTGTTTGGCGCCAAAATAGGAATAAGTTCAAGCCTTGCAGTAAAAATATCCTTTATGTTGACTGCAATATGGTGGGTAGTCTTTACCATTCCTATGCTTAGAAATGTAAAACAGATATATTATATTGAAAAAGAAAAGAACACAATTAGGAAGAGCTTCCTGAGGCTTTATAACACCTTCATGAACATAAGGCAATATAAAAAGGTATTTGTTTTCCTTATAGCCTATTTCTTCTACATAGACGGGGTCAATACGATAATCAAAATGTCAACAGTATATGGAGATTCGGTGGGTGTAGGCAGTAATTCCTTGCTGTTGGCACTACTTATGACTCAGATTGTCGCTTTCCCTTGCGCCATCATATATGGAAATCTTGCAAAAAAGGTGGGCGCAAGAAGTATGCTTCTTATAGGCATAGCAATATACATAGTTATTTGCTTTGTAGGCTACAATATGAAAAGCGCTGTTGAATTCTGGATTCTAGCATTTTTAGTAGCTACATCCCAGGGCGGCATGCAGGCCTTATCCCGATCCTATTTCAGCAAAATGATACCTAAGGAAAAGGCCAATGAGTTTTTTGGTTTCTATGATGTTTTTGGCAAGTTTGCTGCCATAATGGGTCCTGCTCTTTATGCCATGTTTAGCCAGATTACAGGCAATTCCCGATATGGAGTACTGAGTGTAATGCTTCTCTTTGTCATTGGCGGAGCAATAATGATATTGGCCGTACCTAAAGATGAAAAAGCATAGATGAAGACGAACTTATATTGCAAAATCTATTGATATCCATTTAATCTTCCATATATGTTAGAATCATCTTGCTGAGAATGCTGCCGTCACCATAGTGTATTGCCATTATCCCTTCTTATTGGATAAAAACTCACGGTTGTAAATAAATCAAATTTTTATTAAACTCATAGATAAGAAGAAAAATTTTCATATTTAGTTTGTAAAGCATATATTAAGAAACCATATATCTATTAAATTTACAAATGCAGCATATTTGGAAATATATTTTAATAGTCCGTAGCAAACATTATTCCACATTAACAGAAACCTGACCAACCTTCGTGTTTTCATCATTTTTCTTATATCATGCTTGAAATAAATTGATTTGCTGCTACATCATATTCAATGAATATATATTAAACAGGGGGAAATCTCATGTTGACAAATGAAGTATGTGAAAACTATGTTATGATTTTAAAGAATGAGCTTGTAGAAGCCCTTGGTTGTACAGAACCCATAGCTATAGCTTATGCAGCAGCTAAAGCAAAGGCTGTATTGGGAAAACAGCCAAAAAGAATGGAAATAGGTTGCAGCGGTAATATAGTAAAAAACGTTAAAGGTGTTGTTGTACCAAATACAGGTGGTCTTATAGGTATTGGAGCTGCGGCCATTGCCGGCGTAATAGGCGGAGATCCAGACAAAGAGCTGCAAGTATTGGAGAGCGTGAAGGAAGAAGACCATAAAGAAATCAGACGGCTTCTGAATGAAGATTATTGCTCCGTTTATCATCTCAAAGGTGTTGAAAATCTTTATATTGAAGCAAAGGTTTATTCAGATGACGAATCCGCAGAAGTTTGCATTTCAGATTCCCATACAAATATAATAAGAATCGTGAAAAACGGACAAGTAATTTTTGAAAAGCAAAATGAAATACATAAGAAGACCTCTACAGGCGACAGATCCCTCTTGAACATAAAGGATATAGTTGAATTTGCCGATACTGTAGATTTAGATGAATACAAACTTCGTGACCTGCTTAGGAACCAAATTGAAAAAAATACAGCCATAGCTGAAGAAGGATTGAAAAATGATTATGGCGTAAGCGTTGGTAAGACACTGTTAAAATACTATGGCAACGATGTAAAAGTCAGAGCCAAAGCTAAGGCCGCCGCAGGAAGCGATGCCAGAATGAGCGGATGCTCACTTCCTGTTGTCATTAACTCAGGAAGTGGAAATCAGGGTATAACCGTAACACTTCCAGTGGTTGAATATGCCAGGGAACTAAAGGTTAGTGAAGAAAAGCTAATGCGGGCATTGCTTATCAGCAACCTTGTATCCATCCATCAGAAATCATTAATAGGCAAGCTTTCTGCTTATTGTGGCGCTGTAAGCGCTGCAACAGGAAGCGCTGCTGCTATAACATACCTCCATGGTGGAGATTACGAAGCCATCTCCAAAACAATTATAAATACTACTGCAAATGTAAGCGGTATAGTATGTGATGGAGCCAAACCTTCCTGTGCAGCAAAAATCGCTGCTGCTGTTGATGCCGGTATACTCGGTCATCAGCTAAGCACTGAAGGAAAAGTATTTAGAAGTGGGGAAGGTCTTGTAAAGGATGGAGTTGAAGCTACCATCAAGAGTATAGGCAGATTAGGCAGAAAAGGAATGGAACGCACTGATGTTGAAATAATAAATATAATGCTTGATAAAGAAGCATGAATTAAAGCATATTAATGATCTTCCAAAAAGACCGCCAGACTTGGTGGTCTTTTTGTGTTTGACATGATTATCTCAAACACAATATGATTTTAACATAGGTAAAATTGCAGCTTATAAGTTGATAATATTAAGTAACAACATGACAAAAGATACGAAAGCAATTGGTTCTGTAATAAAGGCTATTGAAGTTTTAGAAAAATCGCCAAATCACAAGATGGTATTTGTGTAACGGAAATAAGCAATAGTCTTAATTATGGTGTAAGTGCCACATGTCATTTGCTTAATACTTTAAACAGTGCAAATTTATTGAACAGGATAAAAAGACTAAAAAGTACAGAATTGGCTTTATACTTTTCAGAATATGCGGCATGTCAAAAAGCTCTTTCGTCTTTGGCTCAGCCATACTTGGATGAACTAAGAAAAATGGTCGGTGAAACCAGCAATCTAGTGGTTCTCGATGGAAACGAGATTATCTATGTAGCCCAATCTGAAAGCACTCCACTCCTTAAACTTTTTACACAGTTAGAAGCTAAGGTACCTTTCTATTGCACGGTAGGAGGAAAAGCAACTGCCCATCATTATAAAAAATGTGACGGATACGGCAAAGAAAATGTCAATGTCTTTGGGGTATGTGGAGCAGGCTTAGGGTATTCCTTTGGGGTCATTTATAGAGAACACGGATTTACACGGCACTAATCACGGATTGGTGCCGTGTAAGTCCGTGTTCTTCATAACGACCCAAAAGTGCTACCCTAGACCTCGCCGTCATACATAAGTTCATCCGTATCCAAGGATAGTGCCGATTCCTCCAATGGCAAGGCTTCCACGTCCTTTAACTTCCTTTCGATGGTTCTTGTCTTTTTGGTGGCTGCCTCAATGGTTTTGGTAGCCTCCTGAAGCTTCTTATTGGTCTTATCCAATATATCTCCAAATTTGGCAAACTCGCTTTTTACAGTACCCAGTAAAGCCCATACCTCAGAGGATCGCCTTTGTATTGCCAGGGTTCTGAAGCCCATGGAAAGACTGTTTAAAAACGCGGCCATAGTTGAAGGCCCTGAGATGTTTATTTTGTATTTCTCCTGAATATGTTCCATAAGTCCTGCTCTTTTTGCCACTTCGGCATAAAGGCTTTCTATAGGTAAAAACATTATGGCGAAATCTGTTGTTACAGGAGGATTTATATATTTTTCGCTTATCCTCTTTGCTTCTGCCTTTATCCTGTTCTCCAACTGTTTTGCAGCTTCTTCCATGGCAACGGGATCTCCTTTTTCCCCGGCTTCAACCATTCTGTAAAAATCCTCCTGTGGAAACTTGGCATCTATAGGGAGAAGCACCTCTTCACCATCTCCTCCTTTTCCCGGAAGCCTTATGGCAAATTCCACCTTCTCTAAACTGTTTTTCTTGGTGGATATATTGGTGTAATACTGCTCGGGAGTTAATATCTGCTCCAATATGTTGCCAAGCTGAATTTCACCCCAGATGCCTCTTGTCTTTACATTAGTAAGTACTTTTTTCAAATCTCCTACTCCTGTTGCAAGAATCTGCATCTCTCCCAGCCCCTTATGAACCTGCTCAAGCCTTTCGCTGACAAGCTTGAAGGAATCTCCAAGCCTCTTTTCCAATGTATCATTAAGTTTCTCATCCACCGTTATCCTCATAGCCTCCAGCTTCTCACTGTTTTCCTTCATTATGCTGTTAAGCTTTGACTCCAGTTCCTTTCGCATGGCTTCCAGCTTTTCTTCATTGGTTTGTGCCAGCCTTGCCATGCGATTATCCATGGAATCAACCTGCATATGCTGGAGCTTTGACATTTCATTTATTCTTGATATCAATGAATCACTCAGGCCTTTCATTGAATTGGATACTTCTCCCCGGCTTAATACCATTTCTTCTCTCAAGGTCTTCTCCAACTTATCTAGAGCCTTCTCCAAATATTCAGTTTTGCTTTCTACAGCGGATATTTCCTGTTTCAGTTTTTCATTTCTTTTTGCTGCACTGCCTCTTTCTGCAAGCATCACCAACAATACAAGGAGGCTTATAATAAAAGCCCCCAATTGTAAAATAGTCTCCATGTCTTCACCTCGCCTAAACTACTACAACTTTTGTGCTGCTTCCCGTCATGCCCTGGGTTACTTCAATCCTTGCCCTTATTCTCTCCTTAAGCTCTCCTACATGGGATATTACTCCTACAAGTTTTCCGCTTCTTTGCAATTCCAGGAGACACTCTATGGATTTTTCCAGAGAATCTTCATCCAGGCTTCCAAAACCTTCGTCTATGAAGATGGTATCCAAGCTTATGCCTCCTGCATAGGATTGAACCACATCTGATAAACCCAATGCAAGAGATAAGGAGGCTTTAAAGCTTTCTCCTCCTGATATGACTTTTACATGGCGTGGTAAGCCTGTATAATAATCAAATATTTCTATTTCCAAACCCTGTTGGGCATTTCCTTTTTGCTTTTCCTTTATCCTGGAAAGCTCAAATCTGCCGTCTGTCATCTTTCTGAGTCTTTGATTGGCTGCATAAATAATATCATCAAAATAAGCAGCCAACACATATCTTTCAAAGCTCAACCTTTCCCTGTTATTTCCTTTAGCCATATTGGCCAGATGTCCTACTATGCTGTATACATCTTCCTGTTGTCTTTTTTCTTCCATTACAATTTTCATGTTTTCCAGCAAAGTCCTATTATGAAGCAAGCGGGCGTATATTTCTTTTATAGTTTTTTCTATTTCCGACTTCTTGTTTTTGCATAATTCTATATTCCCACTTATACTATCCACATCCACCGGCTCCAACCCTTGGATATCCTTCAAGGCTTTTGTAAACCTGGCAGCAGCCAATTTCAGCTGCTCTTTATACTGATTTATATCATTTTCAAAGACTTCCATTGCTGCTTCTTCCATCTTTGATATCTCATATTCTTCTTGATTTTCAAAACCTACACTAACCAATGCTTCTCTAAATTTTAACATGGCTGTCTCATATTCTTGTCTTGCCTTTTCAACAGTTTTCTCTTTATACATGCTGTTGGTTTCTTCCTTTGCCATGGCAACTTCAGCTGCTCTATAGGCCTCTTTGGCATCCTCATAGATTTTATTCATCATATCATATTGATTCTGGCAAAGGTTTATCTGTTTCAAAAGGCTGCTCTCTTCTTTTATACCATAGGATAATTCCTTTTCAATTTTTGAAAGCAAAGCTTTATTGCCTTCTACCTGAGCATATGTGTTCCTGTAATCCTTTTCCAACTCTACAGCCAATGTTTCCTTGGATTCTAATTCCTTTTCTGATTTATCCAGCAGCTCTATAAGATTATCCTTAATCTTCCTCTTATTATCCAAATCAGTCATATGCTTTTTCAACATTACAATGCTGTCTTCATATTCTTTTATTATAGATTCCAGATTTCCTTCTTTTAATACATTTGACAGTTCCTGCTTAATCTTATCAACATTTTGCCTTTGTGCTTCTCCCTTTGCCCTAATATCCGCATATTCATCTGCTGCTGCTCTTAATTTTTCATTTTTTTCATCAAGTTCGGCCTTCTTGTTTTTCAATTCTTCTTCCGAAGGCATCCCAGACAATTCCTTTGCAGGCCTTGGGTGATGAGTGGAACCGCATACAGGGCATGGCTCATTATCCTTCAATCCTCTTGCCAAAAGACCTGCTTGTCCATGGAAGAAGCGCTGGTTTAGCTCATCAACTTCCTTCTTCTTAGCTTCATATAGCTTATTTAATTCCTCATATGCTGCCTTTTTCTTCTTGTATTCTTCCCTCAAATCATCAAGAAGTTGATTTTCTGTTTTAAAACTCTTGAGCTTTTTTAAGGTATCTTCCTTTTCCTTTAGGTTCTTCTCATGATTTATGTATTGCAGTGCTGCTTCATTTGCCGCTTCTATGTCCTGTTTAGTCTTTTTTATTTTTTCCTTTAGTGCTTCTATTTCTTCTTTGTTTTGGCTTATGGCTTTCTCTTTTTGCTGAAGATTCTTCATTATCCTTTCCAATTCTGAAGAAAGCCTTTCATATTCCTTTACCTTATCTATATCCTTTTTAAGCTCTGTTATTTTTTCCTGCAACTTCCTTCGTTCTTCTTCCCTTTCCTCTTCTTTAATTAAGTTCTCCTTAGATTTCTTTAAATTCTCCAGAGCAGTTGCAAGTAGAAGCTTTGATCTGTCATAATCCAATCGGGCATTATCAAGTTCTTCCTTCCTTTTGAGACTTTGTTCTTCTATTGGTTTTATCATAAGAGCCTTTCTTGCCTTATGAAGCTTTCTTTCCTTTTCGTCCCAAACAGCCTTGTCATTTTCCAACTGATTTAATTCTTCTTCCGCCTTTCTCCTTTCTTCAAACTTGTTGTTTATCTCCGTTGCTTTCATAAGGGCTTCTTGGAGCTTCTCCAATTCTCCTGCAAGAGCTTCGGCTTCTTTTTCTAATCTAATCTCTTCTTCATCTTCTTCCTTTATAAGATTCTCAAGGTCTTCTTTTATCTCATCTATATTAACATTGTCTGCTTCTGCCTTTGCCTTTAAGTCTTCTCTTTTACCCCATTCTATACTTCTTACATAAGTAAGCTCCTTTTGCTCTATGGATTCAATGGATTTTCTCAAGTCGCGGGCATTCTCTTCCAATTTTTCTTGGATCATCTGGAACTGCCAGCTTCCGAATATTTTCCTTAAGATAACTTCTCTATCCTTGCTTTCTGCCAGAAGCAATTTTCTGAACTCGTTTTGTGGTATCATAACTATTTGCTTAAACTGCTCATAGCTTATACCCAAAAGCTCAGCTATTTTTTCGTTTACTTCCCTTACTCCTGTCACTACCCTTTCTCCAGGAGCTTTAAATTCTGCCTCTGCCTTTTGCTCCGTATATCCTTCTCCTCTTTCCTTTTTTCTAAGCTGCTTAGGAATTCTTTTAACATAGTAGATCTTATCTCTCAGTTGGAATTCCAGTTCAACATAGGTGAGGGTATCATCTTTGGCAAAATGGCTTCTCATGCTCTCCCCATCCCTGCCTTCTCCTGAAGCGCTTCCATAAAGGGCATAGCATATGCCGTCAAATATAGTGGTTTTTCCTGCTCCCGTAGGCCCTGTTATGACAAATATATTGTGCCCATCCAATAATGAAAAATCAATTACCTCAGTGCCTGCATAGGGCCCAAAGGCAGACATGGTCAGCTTAATTGGCTTCAAGATCCTCACCTCTCCTTTCAACTTCCTCAATGATTCTGCTCAATACCTCGGCGCTTTCAACAGCCAATTCTGCATCATTTATGTATTTATAGAACTCTTTAAAAAGCTCCAGCTTAGATTTACCTCTCGAGGTTTTCAACAGGATATCATAATTTCCTCTGGTTCCTCGATCCTCAAATTCCAACAGCATTATGTTCGGATATACAGATTTCAGCTTTCGCATGGGATCCAGCAGCTCTCCCCTATCTGTCAGTATCACCTTTATATAATCCTCTCTGTTTCCTGCATTATATATATCCGGGTCCATGAGCTTTTTCAGCTCACCTTTTATTATCCTCATATCTCGCAATGGGACTAACTCCCTGGTCTTAATTGTTACAGAACCTTCACCATCAATATTAACTACATTGACCCCCTTTTTTTGCTTAACTTCTGAGAAGGAGTATTTTAAAAGAGAGCCTGAGTATCTGACATTATCCTTTCCTGCTCTCTGTGGGCTGTGAAGGTGTCCCAATGCGGTATAGCAGAAATCATCAAAAAGCTCATAGCTTACCATGTCCGTACCACCGATGGACAATGGTCTTTCAGATTCAGAAGTTTCCGGATCTTCCAAGCCTCTTACATATCCATGGGTTATCATTACATTTCTCTGGCTCTTATCCATGGTGGCACCTATTCTTTCTATAATGGCTTTCATGGCATCCTGCTGGCTTTTTATATTGGGGTCCTCATAAACATCCTTTACAACAGCCGCATCTGCATAGGGAACAAGATAAAAATTCACAGGGCCATATTCATCATTAAGGGTAACTTTTGCAGTATCCCTTTTCAGCATTCCTTCTATATACAACCCTTTTGCCTTTAATATGCCGCTGCCAAAGTTCAATCTTTCCGGACTGTCATGGTTTCCCGCTATGGCTAGAACAGGTATTTGGTAATCCAATATAATCTCCCCTAAGACTTTGTCCAAAAGCTCTACTGCCTCCACCGGAGCAACGGAACGGTCATATATATCCCCTGCAATTATCACAGCCTGTGGCTTTTCTTCCTTGATTATTTGCAACAACTGATTCAATATATACTCCTGATCTTTTGTCATATGATATTCATTAACTATTTTACCTATATGCCAATCACCCGTATGTATTATCTTCACTTTATCACCTCATATCAATAAACGCCAATTCAATATAATGTTTTATATTATATTGGCTATTTTATTGTTATATCCTGCCTGTGGATTAAATTGACAAGCAATCTATTTCATGCAACATAAAAACATATGCTGGTAGAAATCCATAATCTGCATTTTAACATTAGTTGTCTGGAACAAATAAGTTTAGATATGAAACAAACCCAAGTTGTCAATGAGATGAAGAAATAAGATAATCCTATAATACTTAAATAATTGCTTAATCAAACAATAAATGGCACGTACGTTTACTAATGTCCTTAAGGTAGGAATTATAACAAATGGAGCAATAGAATATTTTATTTTGTTCATATATAGGGAGAATTTAGTCTTATCGTTGACATTTTTCACATATGAACAACCGAGTACTGCCGTTTTAATTTCATTAATGATTGTACCGCATAAAGGACGTGGGAAACCAGGCCTATACCCTATTAAATCAAAGGTGCAATGTCCTTTTTCCCCATAAGCATGTACTGAAATAATTCATATGTAAATCCAGGTCTTAAGGTACAGATGCCTAGCTCTGCCGTCATCTTATGATCCTTAATATGGTCTTTATCAGCTGCATGTACATATCCAAAACAATATATATTTAGCTATATTGAACACTTCCGGTAATTTCGGCATAATGACACCCTTCTAACATATCTTTTCATTCTAAATTTATTCATCTCTCTCCATTATGGGTTTTCTCCACAAACATCTTTGCATATCAACGCATCCATTTTCCTTAAATATCACACCTTCTTTCTCCAACATCTCCCGCTGCTTCCCTTCACCTCCAAAGGCATATCCAGGAGCCATGGTTCCATCCTTACTGATTACTCTATGACATGGAATATCTAGATATTCAGGAGTTCTTCTCATAGCTTCCCCTACTATCCTTGCAGCCCTTGGACTTCCAAGCATTGCAGCAATTTGACCATATGTTGCAACTTTCCCCTCCGGTATTTGAGATACTATTTCATATACACGATTAAAGAAATTGCTGCCTTTCATATTCACACATCCTAATTTCACAATATGTTTTAAACCTATTCTCCCATATACAGATTTGAAGAATGCTTTCCTATCAGCATGCAATCCTAATACCTATACAGGCTAAGGTGATACCTACAAGTCAGCCATCAAAATAAGCAACATATGTTATCATATTGACCTATTGTCATGCCATAACCTCAACAGCTTCTAACACATAATTTAAATTCATTTAAAATGAGTGCTTCTCCATAGTACAAGCTCATTATACTTTCAAAGTATCAAATTGCTTAACAATTAAAAGTTAACTTCTATCCCCTACATCAATAAAATTCAACTTACGGCCGTTATCATATGAGCAATAATGCAACAATTGCTTTGCTGCTATTTCCCTCTTTTCAAAAACTGGATTATTATGTCAACCATCCTTATACTCACCATCCTAACCAAGGATACACAATGGGTATATATGCTTATAGAGTTTGGTAGGGATCGCTTTTAACATATTTCCTGTAGAAAGAGGTAATATAAACATCGGTCAAGAAAAGAAAGAAAAAACTGTTAAAGTCCTCCAAACTATATAAAAATATGAGGTAAAGGGATTAAAAATAAATGATATCGTTGATTAAATTTATAATATTTTGCAAAATGATACAAAAAATGCGCAATCTTTAGACTGCACATTTTTAAAGCAAAATCTTATAAGCAAGCTAAATTTAGAGACTTTATAATCATAATCTATTCCCTATATAACCCTAAGGTTCTATTTACATCTACTACAAATATTACACCCTTACCGGGCTCATCAATATTTAGCTTATCTTTTATGGAGTTTACTATGGCTTCTGTTTTTTCTGACTCTGATAAAATCAAAACAATATCTTTCTCTGGTTCTATCTCTATATTAAACAGCTTTGCCGTATCATTGGAGCCAGCTCCTCTTCCGTGAATTACTGTGCCTCCTGTCGATCCTGCTGATTGGGCTGCTTCTACAACATCATCGGATAGTCCTTTATCAACTATTGTAACTATGGCTTCATATTTCATATCATCTGCACCTCTCATTTTTGGTTTTGAAATATATTCATGCCTATTAAGAATGGCCAAATGAGTTATTGGAATGGAAAAAGTTATTCCATGATTAGGCTTATCCAAATTAAATCTTTTCCTTAGATGTTCATTGAGGCTTTCTTCCAAGCTCTCTTCAATGACCATCAATAATATTTCTTTTCTCACTTCGTCAAGGCCTAACATATTGAGTATGCTGTTCTTTATCGTTCCTTTACCTAGAAGAAAGGTGCCTCCTGTTACTCCCAATTCTTTAGATGCTTTTAATACTTTGCTTCCTTCTCCAAAGTTAACTATTACACAATACAACGACAAAGCTTTATTTTCCAGAATCATGGACATTAATGCCCTCCCTTTTTGCTTTTATTTTAAATATAAGCCCCAGCAATTGCAAAGCTACTAAAGGCATCATTGCAACCATTGCTATAACACCAAACCCGTCCACCAGGACATTTGCGGTTGGAATGGCACTGGCAGCACCTTGGGCAAAAGCCAATACAAAAGTAGCTGTCATTGGGCCTGATGCAACTCCTCCTGCGTCATAGGCAATACCTACAAATATCGGAGGTACCTTGTGGCTTAAAAAAGCAGCCAAACCAAAACCGGGCAATAAGAAATGCCACAGCTTTAATCCTGGTATCATTATTCTCAATAAAGACATTGAAACTGCAAAAGCAATTCCTGCAGACAATGTAAATAATATAATCTTTCTAGGAATATGTCCCGAAGTTACATCTTCAACTTGTTTTGTCAAAACGTGTACTGCAGGCTCTGCCAACACAACCATCATACCTAATAAAAATCCTATAAAGGGTACAATCCATTTATATGGAAGCATGGCTATTCCATAGCCCATAACCCTGCCTACTTCCATAAATCCTGCATTGACTCCCGCTAAGAATAGCACAAGTCCAACATAGGTGTAAACAAGACCTTTTAATATTCTATTCTTCCTGCTTCTGTGAATTTTAAATTTAAACACATCAAAAGCAACAAACAAGATTATCAAGGGTATCAAGGGTAAGGCTGCTTCCTTTATCATCACAGCAAATTCTTCTAAATATGGGCCCAAAATTCCACTATGGGCTTGAAAAACTTCTGCCTCCCCGACAATTTTATCAGCACCTGCAATAATATTCAATATCATTACTGCAAGAATTGGTCCCGTTGATGCAATACCTACCAACCCGAAGCTGTCTTCCTCAGATGTTTTTCCGCCTTTCAACTGGGATACACCCAATCCTAAGGCCAATATAAAGGGGGTAGTCATTGCTCCTGTGGTAGCTCCTGATGCATCCACTGAAATAGCCAAAAACTCTTCAGAAACCCACAGACCTAGAATAAAAATAATGAAATATATTAAAGTAAGAAACTTATTCAATGGTTTTTCATATATTATTCTCAATAAACCCATAGCTACCATAACACCAACTCCTATGGAAACCACCACAAGAATCAAAGGAGCTGGAACTGCTCCGCCGCTTGCGCCACTCACTTCATTAGCAAGTATTTGCAAGTCTGGCTCAGCTACGGTGATAAAAAATCCTAAAATAAACCCTAATAAAGCAACTAAGTAAACTTTATTAGTCTTTGCTACCTCTTCTCCCATCAGATTTCCTATTGAAGCAATACCAATATCTGCTCCAAATAGGAATATTCCAAGTCCAATAACAACCAACACTGATCCAATAATAAATCTGATCAGCATGTCCGTCTCTATAGGCACTAAAGTGAAGTTAAGCACTATAACCAATATACTTATAGGCAAAACGGATTTGAAAACCTCTTTAAACTTTTCCAGCAACAAGTCCAAATAAACATCCCCCTCTACATATTCCTCATGCAAGCCTACAAAACAATGGAATTGTCCTTGGGCTTTATTGCGACGCTCACATAATATATTTTACAATAATTCATTCTATTTTTACAACAATAAAGATTTCCATTGGAAACCTTTATTGTATGTCTGTGGAAAAATAACCCTATGGTAACTTTTTCTTCCCTTTTATTCATTTTTACTTAATCACATTAGGTTCTACCTGATTGCGCCCCTTATCGGGATGATTCAAGCTAAACAAAGCAGGTCCTTCTATTATGCTTCCGTCATAACTGAATCTTGAGCCATGACATGGGCAATCCCAGGACTTCTCTGCATCATTCCACTTCAATTCACAGCCCATATGGGTGCATGTCAAATCCACCAGATAGAGCTTTCCATCCTGATCCTTGTAAGCGCCCGTTCTATTTCCCTTATATTCCACAACCTTTCCCTCTCCATTTTTGATATCCAGTTCATCAACCGGATTCTCCAATTTCCCTGATATGAGCTGTACAGCTACATCTGCATTTTGAACTATGAAGTTTCCTGCTGCTTTGGCTGTTGTTCCTCTTTGAGGGCTGTATATTTCCTGCCATGGATTCTTGCCTTTGGTTATCAAATCCCTGATGATTATGGCTGCTGCAGTAGCATTGGTCATTCCCCATTTTCTAAAGCCTGTGGCGATATATATGTTAGGTGTATCAGCTGTAAGCTTGCCTACATAGGGTATTTCATCAAGGGTATAGTAATCCTGGGTAGACCAATGATATAGTTCTTCTTTAACTTTAAATATCTGATTCACCATATTTCTAAGCTTTTCATAATGGGTGGCATTTTCTTCCCCATGACCCGTCTTATGATTTTCTCCTCCGAAAATGAGTATTCTCCCTCCTTCATGGGGATGGCTTCTTAAAGTCATACCTGGAGTCTCCACATTTATATACATGCCCTCCGGAGGTGTTTCCTCAATCCTAAATGCTAATAGATATGATCTTTCCGGATACATTCTTGCAAAATACATGCCTTTGCCGTCATAAAAAGGATAGTGGGTAGCAATGACCACATAGGGAGCCCTTATCTTCTTCCCGTCTATGGTCTTCACGGCGCATATTTCTCCCTCTTCTATGTCTACAGCTCTAGTGCCTTCAAATATATGTGAACCGTCGCCTGGTATCTGTTTTGCCATGGCCAGTGTATATTTTACCGGATGAAACTGTGCCTGACCGTCAAACCTCAATGCTGCCAATACCGGAAAGGGAAGAGGGGTTGTAAGCACTAACTCAGAAGGTATGCCGAGGCTTTCTGCTGCTTTTGCCTCATTTTCTATCTTTTCTACACAATTTCTGTCCTGGGTAAACACATAAGCTGGCTGAACTTCAAAATCACATTCTATATTGTTGCTTTTTATCATATCTTCCATAAATCTTATAGCATGCTGGTTAGCATCTGCATACTGCTGAGCCAGCTCTTTGCCAAAAGTTTTTATGGTTTTGTCATATATGAGCGTATGCTGGGATGTTATCTTTGCAGTAGTATGCCCTGTAGCACCTTTAGCAATTCTACCGGCTTCTATAATTGCTACCTTCAATCCTTCCTTTTTTAGAAAATAGGCAGTTGTTATCCCTGCCAGTCCACCTCCCACCACGGCAACATCAACTTCAATGTCCTTTGTCAGCCTGGAATAATTTGTATCTTCCGTTGTCCCCAACCAATAGGGGATGGTGTCTCTTTCTCTTTTCATAAAAAAATCTCCCCTTACTCTATAATCATTTTTATAGTTTACAGTAAGAAGAGATTTATACCATTATTTCAATTTTAGTCCATGAATATATCCATTTCTTGTGGCTATGACTACATAATCATTATATATGGAAGGAGAAGCTTCAATATAAGAATCTACAGTAGTTTTTCCTAATATTTCTCCCTTTTCTCCATCAAGTATACATACTGTACCGTTTCTCAAAGCTTGGAATATATATCCATTACCTTCACTGTCATATATGTCTACCGGCGATGACCAGGCATAGGTAGGCATTTTCCATCTCCAAAGTTCTTCCCCCGTTGATTTGTTCAATGCAACCATTATACCTCTGTCTTTAATTTCTGTTCTGGATAGTGTGAAAATGACCATGTGGTCCATATGGCCTTTACCTACAACATTTGTAGCAAGGGCTCCCCCGTTGGAGGTTCCTACTGAATAGGCATTGTATTGCTTTTCCCAGAGAATTTTGCCTGTTTTTCCCTCTATCTTTAAGATTCTTGTTATTCCCTGGCTTCCCTGCTTGTCCACTTCACAGGCAGTATATATTACAGGTTCTCCGTTTTCTATATCCAAAGTAACAGTAGCATCCGTATCATCAATATTATCCACTGTCCATATTTCGTTCAAATCCGTATCTATGCATTTTACCAATCCACCGTTATCTACGAAAAATATGAGATTTTGCCAGGAAGCAGGAGAATTTTCAATACCATAGGTACTTTGTTCCGGATCGGTGCTGTTATCAACTCTTTCATATTTGAACTTTTGAATTTCAGGATTTATGGTCAATAACTTTTCTTCAGGTATAAAAGTAGTATTTAACTTCAGCTTGTAAAAAAGTCCATTCTCGCCTCCTACATACAAAGCGTCTTCACTTCTGCTAAACAATGCGGAAGAATCGAAATTAGGCCATCGTCTTGGTGCATCCTCATCCTCTCCGTCCTGTAAAAACAGCATTTTCTGATCGATGAGGTTATATAACCTGAATCCGAAATCCGGATTTTCCTTTATTCCTTGCCCTACATATAAAAGTGGATAACCTCTTGAGTCCACAGATACACTGCCCTTTATGGGACTGCCTGTATCTATGGGTTCTCTGGTCTGTTCTCCCGTTTCAAGATCGATAAAATAAACCTTGCCGTTTAAGGAACCTATGATAACCTCCACGAAATTATCATCTTCTTTAAACTTATCCTTAATATTCATTATTTTTCTTACTTCCGGACTCCACTTCACCAATGCAGGCTGACCGGTCCAACCGGAACCACCTCCCCATAGACCCTTGGGTTCTGCCTTCACATTCCATATCTTTTCTATGGTATATTGTTCCAGGTCAACTGTGCCAAAAGCAGGTGCAGTTCTAAAATTATTTCCTCTGAAGGTTAACACTCCAGGAATTTCTGTATATGATAAAGTAAAGGGATATATTATTTCTTCCATTTCAGGTTCCGTTGTGATAGGCTTGTCCTCCGGCTCTACAGTTGCTTCCTCTTCATGATTGCTCATACCTAAAGTGGGCGTAATGCCAAAGCCGGGAATAAGTTTAAACAGCAATATTCCGGCAATGAACACTATAATAAGCAGTTTAAATTTTTTCATAACTTTTTCCTTTCTTTATATATTTAATGCATGCTCAAATCATGTTTCAACATTATTATACATATTTATTACATTTATTGAAAATAGTATAATTTAAAATATTCCATATATATTTTCAATCGTAATCAAATTAGGACATTATTATTGCTTTTATCTTGGACATGGTTTATAATTATTACAAATGTGTTACAATTGTCAAACCTCATACAGGGAGGCGTTGTTTTGAAAAAGTTAGTTCTCGCTACTGCGTTGTTCGTCTTTTGCTTAGGCACCAATAGTTATGCGGATTTGGGGGACATGACCCTGAAGCCGGGCATGACCCATAAAGATATAGCTGAACTTCAACAAAAATTGGACATATTAGGATACTTTGATTACTATGAATATACTAATTACTACGGAGATAAGACGGAAGCTGCCGTTAGAAAGTTTCAGGAAGAATACGGGCTTAAAGTTGACGGAATAGCAGGAAAGCAAACAATAAGTTATATTAAAGCCAAGGTGAAGCAAATTCAGTTAGCTAAGGAAAAGGAAGAAGCCGAAAAGCAATTGGCTGCATCTATACAACAGAATTTGAAGAGTCTTGGTCTCTATACCGGAGACATTACTTCCGTAATAGATGAAGCTACCAAGGAAGCCATAAAGGCTTTTCAGGAAAAAGAAGGCCTTGATGTCACCGGTGAAGCAGACGACAATACCATTGCAAGACTAAACGAGTTGTTTCCCAAGCCTGTTGAAGAAGAAAAGAGCACAAGTTTAGTAAGCAGCCGTGCTTTTGTGGATTTCACCAGAAAATATCTTGGAAAACCTTACGTTTATGGTGCCTCTACAGGAAAAGCTTTTGACTGTTCTGGATTCACCACTTATGTTATGAAAAATTACGGTATAAAGCTGGAGAGAACTGCAAGTCAGCAGTTTAAAAAAGGCACACCTGTAGCTAAAGAAGATTTAAAACCGGGAGATTTGGTTTTCTTCTCCGCAAATGGCAAAACCATAGGACATGTTGGAATATACATAGGAGATCACAAATTCATCCACGCCAGTTCCTCTAAAAAGCAAGTTGTGATCAGTGATTTACGAACATATGGAGACAAGTATCAAGGTGCCCGAAGATATATAGAACTTAATTATGAAGAAGAACTTGAGGGGGAAAAGAAGAAATGACGGTGTTTACACCGTCATTTCTTCTTTATATATTCGTCTTCCCCAGTATCTCTTTTTCCTGCTCTTCCATGAACTGGTTGGTATATAACTTATAATAATAGCCTTTTTCTCTCATGAGTTTAGCATGATTCCCATCTTCTATAATCTTTCCATCGCTAATAACAAGTATTCTGTCTGCAGACCTTATGGTAGAAAGCCTGTGGGCTATTATGAAACTGGTTCTGCCCTTTAATACTTTTTGAATCGCATCCTGAATTATCTTCTCAGTCTCAGTATCTACAGAAGAAGTAGCTTCATCCAGCACAAATATTCTAGGATCTGCAAGAATGGCTCTTGCAAAGGATATTAGCTGCTTTTCCCCTGTAGAAAGCCTGCTGCCTCCTTCTCCTACTTCCGTATCATAGCCGTTTTCCAGCTTCATTATGAAATCATGGGCATTTACCATCTTTGCAGCATTTATAATATCTTCATTAGAAGCATCAAGCCTACCATATCTTATATTGTCCTTTACTGTACCGCTGAATAAATGAGGTGTCTGAAGCACATAACCCAGATTTGATTGAAGCCAGGCCTGGGATCTTTCTTTATAATTCACGCCATCTATAAGAATTTCCCCACTCACAGGTTCATAAAATCTACACAATAAATTAACTATAGTACTCTTTCCTGATCCCGTCTCTCCAACCAATGCTATGCTCTGACCTGCCTTCACATCCAGATTAAAATTTTCCAGAACCTTTTCTCCATCTTTATATGAAAAGCTCACATTCTTAAATGTTATATTTCCTTTAATTTCAGGCCAGTTTTCCTTCTTAGGCTGAAATACATCCCCATACTTCTCCAGAACTTCAGGAGTGTCCGTTATCTCAGGCTTTGTATCTATAAGGGACATTATCCTCTCGGCAGAGGCCTGAGCAGACTGGAACTCGCTGAATATCCTTGCCAAATCCCTCACAGGCTCGAAAAATTGTATGGTATATGATATGAAAAGAACAAGGGTTCCGTAGCTGATGCTCTCCAGCATAACAGCCTTGCCTCCGTACCACATGGCTAAACCTGTTCCTATGCTGCCCAGTGTAACAACAAGAGGCAGATATACCGCTGAATATATTGCAGCCTTGACCGAAGAATTAAACATATCCAAAGTCAGTTCCTTAAACTCCATAAGGTTTTCTTTTTCCCTGACCAGCGTCTTGGTGGTCTTGGCACCCATTATACCTTCATTGAAGGCTCCAGTAATTCTGGAGTTTATTTTTCTCACCTTTCTGTGGGCCTTTAATATCTTCTGCTGGAAATAGACGCTCACTATAGCCAATAAAGGCACAACTGAAAGGCTTATAAGCGCCAGCTTAACGTTTATCGTAAGCATGACTACCGCGATGCCCACCATCATGGTGAAGCCCCATACCATATCAACCAGACCCCATGCTATAGTATCCCCTATCCTTTGTACATCTGAAGTCATTCTTGCCATCATCCATCCAACAGGTGTCCTATCATAATAGGAGAAAGATAGCTGCTGAAGATTGTCAAAGCCTTCACGCCTTATATCATAAACTACACCGGTTTCAATGCTTCCTGCATTTAGAGCCAAAAGCTTTACATTTGTAGCCTGAGCCAAAACTAATAAACCATAAACTGCTGCAAATATCCATAATCCTTGAAAGCTGCCCTTCAAAACGAAATTATCAATGGCATATCTGGTCATAAGGGGAAAAATTACATCAATGCCCCCTACTGCCACCATGACCATAGTAAGCCTTATTAGATTCTTTTTATATGGTATGACATATTTAAAGAGCCTACGCCAAAGATTTAAATCTATTTTTTTGCTATATTCCTGTTCCTGAAATGTTGTCATACGTTCACCTCCCGTTTATTACATTCAAGCTGTCAGAATATCCTCTTTGGTGTTCTGTATCTCCCATATCCTTCTGTATAGTCCGGGTTTGTTCACCAGGGTTTCATGCTTACCCATTTCTGTGATTCTGCCTTCTTCCATTACCAATATCAAATCCGCCTCAGAAAGGGTATTGATTCTATGAGATATGATAAAGGTGGTTACATCCTTTTTCCTTTCCTTCAGAGCCTTTCTGATGGCTGCGTCTGTTTCAGTATCAACGGCACTTAAGGAATCATCAAATATGAGTATAGGACAATCCTTAATGAGAGCTCTAGCTATGGCTACCCTCTGCTTCTGTCCTCCTGACAATGTTACTCCTCTCTCTCCTACCAAGGTGTCATATCCTTTTTCGAAACTTGTTATGACGTCATGAATATGAGCTATCCTGGCAGATTGATAAATCCTATCCTCATCTACTCCTTCTTTAGCCATTTTGAGGTTTTCCTTAATGGTCTTTGAGTATAGAAATGGTTCCTGAAGCACTATTCCGATCTTTTCTCTGAGCCATTTCTTATCAATATTCCTAAGTTCCACACCGTCTATCTTTATGGAACCGCTTTCATAATCATATAGTCTGTGCAGCAAATGCATCAAAGTTGATTTTCCCGAGCCTGTAGGCCCCAATATGGCAACAGTCTGACCTTTCTTAACTTTAAAGGTTATATCGTGAAGAACTTCCTTGCCGTTTTCATATTTAAAATTCACATGGCTGAATTCAATATTTCCTTGTATATCAGGTTTAAGTCCTTCTTCTTCATCTTCATCCAACTGCTCATCCAATATTTCCTTTATCCTTCCTAACGCAACAGAGGTTTTGCCCATATCCGTCAAGATTCTGCCCATTTGTCTAACAGGCCATAGAAGCATGCCCTCATAGGTTGTAAATACCACAAGAGTTCCTAGGGTCATATGACCGGATACAGTCCAGTATACTCCCAACACCACAACAATGCCCGTCTGAAGCATAGATAGGAAATCAGAAAAAGACCAGTACCATGCCAGTAGAGAAATCAAATGGGTTACTTTTCCTCTAAAGTCCCTATTTATCTCATCAAATTTTTCCCTTTCATACTGCTGTCTAGCAAAGGCTCTCACTACACGTACCCCCGTAAGGTTTTCCTGGAGTACAGTGGTGAGCTTTCCTTCCGACTCATCACATTCCAAAAATGAATCCTTTACCTTCATATAATAAAGGGTGGAAAAGAGGAAAATACCAGGTATGAGTGCCATGGAGACCACTGTCATCCTCACATCTAAAGAGAACATTATGGAAATGGCCATTATCAGCATAAATATTGCTCTTCCCACTTCCACCAGCTGCATGGACAGAAATCTCCTTACCGTATCAACATCAGAAGTGCATCTCTGTATAAGATCTCCGGTTTCAGCCTTAACATAATAGTCATATGTCACATTCTGCAACTTATCATAGAGCATATCCTTCATATTCTGGGCTATGGATTCAGATGCCACTGCGGACCATTTTCCTTTAAAATAAGTAAATATTCCGTTTATCAATGATAATAATACTACAGCAATACTGCACAACCAGATTTTTTGTCTTAATGTTTCCGCACCTCCTATGCTGTCGATAATATTGATGACCCATAAAGGTACGTTTGCCGCGTTGCCTCCAATCACGGTATCAATGGTATATCTGATAACTAAAGGTGATAAGAAAGAAAATATGGTGGCAATTCCTATGCTTATTATAGATGCCAAATATAACAATCTATTACCCTTCATGAAGTCCCACAATAATCTAAAATTCTTCAAGCTATCTCCCCACTTTCAATAGTAGTCTTAGTCAAATTTTCCTGAGGAACTCTACGGTTCCTTTCCATGGATGCAATACATCCTGACCACCTCTCAAACTTGGCTTTGAAATTGGTACAAAAAAGCCACAGTTTTGGATAACTGTGGCTTTAAAAAAGTAATGTTCCAATAATATAAAAAGCCACAGGTATGCACAAACCTATGGCCCATTGACATGCGTACAATTCAGGTTCTAAATCCCAATACCGCTTAAGGCTAAAGGTCGTGCAAAAAATACTAATCTATCGACTATAATATCTCTAAATCTAAAGACTATTCTTATCATTATCACGACCTCCTTCCTTAATACTATCCATAATCAATTATATTCCTGATATGAAAATTAGGCAATAGTAACATTACATTGTAATGAAACTGTAATAATATGCCACATGTCTATATAGCTATGCTCTTTCCTTCTTCAGATGATACTTTTCCAGCCTTCTTGCTCAAGAATAAACTGCCAATAATAGTGACCAACGGACAAACATAGCACAATACTCCGTAAGGAGCATAACTGATGGCAGATATACCTGTTATTCCATATATGATCAAAGCATTTACATTCCAAAACATAAGAGGTGCCACTATGGTGCCTGTATCAGATATGGTTCTGGCTAGAATGCTTCTGTCTAATCCCTTTTCATCAAATCTTGAAGCTGAAAACTTGGCCGGCACTAATATGCCAACTGTCTGGTCACAAGTAACAACATTCAATAAAGTGCTCAATGCTCCTGTTTTTGCTATTAAAGCAGGTACCTTGTCATCTTTTTTATAAAACATATTCGTTATTGGCTTCATCATATCAGCCTCTTCAAATAGACTGCTTAAAGAAACTCCACCCATCACTATGAGCACCACTTCTATCATAGGAATGGCTCCACCTCCTGATATGAGAGAATCCAACTGGGTCATTCCGGTGTTGGCTTTGTAACCCCAAAGGATAGATTTCAGCACTATCCAGAAATTTAGCTTTTGCAAAACCATGGTTATAATAGAAGCAGCAAAAACGCTCAAACTCATATTGTAAACTATCTTTATGCCACTAAAAGCTAAAACCACTACAAAAACAGGAAAGAGCAATAAAAAAGGTGAAACCTCAAAACCTTGCTTTATAAAATTCTGATATTGTTGAATTGTGTAGAAATCTGCTTCACCGCCATAGGAATTGCCTAAAATATAATATATGGCTGCAGATATAATAATGGCAGGTATCAATGTTTTCAAGGATGTTTCGACATATTTCTTATAACTGGTACCGGTCATTTGTATGGTAAGATTGGTCAGAGAAGATATAGGCGCTATCTTATCTGCAATAAAAGAACCGGAAACTATGGCCCCTAATAACACAGGAACAGGAATCATAAGACCTTTTCCAATACCCAAAATTGCAATACCTATGGTACTCAGTGTTCCACAAGCGGTTCCCATTACATAGGATATAACTGCCGTTGAAAGGAATGCTGCCAGGACAAAATTAATCCCCTTCATATATCCAAAGCCATAAAAAATAAGGCTGGGAACAATACCTGAGGACAGCCAAACAGATATAGTGGCTCCCATAAGCAATATAATGGCAAATAATTCCTTGCATTCCCAAATACCTCTCCAGGCTACCATTAAAAGTTTCTTCAACTCATAGCCTTTCCTAACCAAATAAGCCAATGTCATAATATTTGCGACTGCAAAAGCAAATAATAACATCCATAACACCTCAAGTTAATTAATACTGTATATAATTATACTACAATAAAACTGCAATACATATAAGTGAAAAATTGCATAAAAATTAATTTAACCTATTGACTTTAATTGGCATATCTGTTAACATTTAAATTGAGACGAATGTCGAAATTTGTATAATTAGGGAAGGAGGGATATTGTGAAATCTACTGGTATTGTCAGGAAAGTTGACGAATTAGGCAGAATTGTAATACCAAAGGAATTGAGAACAACACTTAATATAGAAGAAAAGGATTCCTTAGAAATATATGTAGATGGAGAACATATAATTTTAAAGAAATATGAACCTGCTTGCATTTTCTGTGCAAATGCAAAGGATGTTCAGGTTTATAAAGGTAAAAACATCTGCCCTGCTTGTATGGAAGAATTAAGAAATTCAAAGTAATTTCTTAATAAGCTTCAATAGAATACTAAGCAATGACAAGCTCTTTTCCTTTATTTCTGAAAAGATTAATTGATGTTAAGTACATAGATTTTTATATTCTATGCACAATTAATTCTTTAATTTTCAATATATTTTAAAAGGTTAGGGTAGACCCTAACCTTTTAAAATATATGTTCCTTTATTCCAGCTTATTCAAATCATCAATAAGCTTGTCTGCATCAAAACCATGTACCATTGCAGCCTGTTCAACAGACTCTCCTGTTGCACCGGGGCAACCTAAACAATGCATGCCATAGGACATGAATACTTCTGCAGTTTTAGGATTGGCTCTTAGTATTTCACCGACTGTCATGTCTTTAGTAAATGCCATAGTAATCCCTCCTCATTTAAATTATATTTTATATATCATCAAATATCAATGCCAATGTTATAAACTTCCTTTTTACTGATACCTCTTTCCTTTGCCACTAAGGATATGGCTTCTTTTTTCGACAAGCCTTTTTCCATATGCATTATTATGTGATCCTTTATGCTCATATCTTTCCAGAAGACCTCTTCCTCTTCTCGCATATTTCCCAAGCCCTTGCCCTCAATTATCAGCACAAACTCACCCTTTATGCTTCTGTCAGAAAATTCCTTTATTGCTCCCTCCAAGTCGGTTCTGAGGGTTTCTTCGAATTTCTTGGTCATTTCTCTTGAGATGCTTATATAAGGATTTCCCATATGATCCTTCAGGTCCTTTAGAGTAGTTAATAGCCTGTGAGGTGCTTCATATAATATGATGGTTCTTTCTTCTTTGGATAATCTATTAAGCCTCTCTTTTCTCTCCTTGCCCTTAACCGGCAAAAATCCCTCAAAAGCAAAGCGGGAAGTGGATAATCCTGATATGGCCAATGCTGTCAAAGATGCAGAAGGTCCGGGAATAGGAACTACTTGGATTCCCCTTTCTATACATAGTCTCACCAGGTCTTCCCCAGGGTCTGACACACAGGGCATTCCCGCATCGGAAACCAAAGCAATGGACTTTCCCTCCATAATGAGTCTGATTATTTCTTCACCCTTAGCTTTTTTATTATGCTCATGGTAACTTATCATGGGTTTCTTTATATCATAGTGATTTAACAACTTTGCGGTCTGTCGGGTATCCTCCGCCGCTATGATATCCACTTCTTTAAGGATTCTTATAGCTCTCAGAGTAATATCCTCCAGATTTCCTATAGGAGTTGCCACCAAATATAGACAGGAAGTCATCATTTAATCCTCCCATAAATATCATGTATTTCTTGTGTGTATTCTCCTTTATCGTCATATATATAAAGAGGCTCCATGAATTTAAGTTCAGGTTTGCCGCCTTTCATACCTTCTATTAACAGCAAATGAGGCTTCTTACCTATGGCTGAATGAACAAATCGTATCCTTTTAGGTTCTATTTTTCTCATTCTCATGTAAAATATGATATCCACCAGCCTATCTGCTCTATGCACCATAAACAGCTTCCCTCCAGGCATCAAAACCTCATAGGCCGAATCCAATACATCCTCCAGGCTGCAATTGACTTCAAATCTGGATATAGCTTGTTTTTCTGAAGGATTCACAATGCCACAACCTAACTTCATATACGGAGGATTGGTAACAACCGCATTGAATACTCCCTTTCCCAGCTTTTTTGGTGCATCCTTCAAATCCATATTTAATACGGTTATATAATTTTCCAGCTTATTATATCCTACACTTCGGCTAGCCATTTCAGCCATATCTTCTTGAATTTCCACAGCAACTATGGACTTCGGATTTTTCTTAGCATAGAGGAGTATGGATATTATGCCTGTCCCGGTGCCCATTTCCAGAACATTATCAGTCCTCTTCAAGGCCGCAAAATCAGATAAAAGCACCGCATCCACACCAAACCGGAATCCATCTTTCTTTTGTATTATATAGTATCCATTCTGCAAATCATCTAATGTTTCATCAGATCTCACCAGATCTTCCAAGCCGTAACCTCCTTAATATCAAGTCTCTAGTCGCCAGCCACTAACCTCCAGCGTATTGAAATTTGATAATGTAATTTTCTCATGCAAATATAAATTAAAAGAAATGCTTCCATTGGAAGCATGAATAACAGGGAAGCCTCTAGTTCTATTTAAGTTTTACCCTACATCATTATAAGAAAGGGCTTACACATAAATCATTCAACAATTAAAGAAGCCTTTCTTGAAATGCTTTTGCGGAAAGTATAAATTAAAATTTATACTTTCCTAGCATTATAAAAAAAAGACCCTAAGGTCTTTTTTTTATTTTATTATCGATTAGTCCTGTACTGGAGCATCAACGGGGCAAACATTTGCACATGCTCCGCATTCAATGCACTCATCAGGATTTATAACGTATTTGTCTTCGCCTGCGCTTATGCAGCTAACTGGGCACTCTGCCTCGCAAGCTCCACAACTGATGCAAGCATCTGTTATTTTATATGCCATTACTGGACACCTCCTTAAAATCTCTTCATCCATTTTACCACTAAAATTTGCTATTGAAAACCCTATAAATTACTAAAATCATAATAAAAATATCATTATCCTTCCAGGTTCTCCAATTCTTCTAAATCTTCTGCTTCAATCTCAGGTTCTATATCTTTTCCTGGAACAATTTCCTTAACATCATACATGGAAAATTCTTTTATGGTTTTTATGTTGTTATCCGGAGAATCCATTTTTACCTTGACTCTTTCATATAAGACACTTGATTCAATTACTTCTCCGGTACCTTCAGCAGTTTCAACCAAAGCTCCTACTTTAGGCAAGACCTTTCTCACTTCCTCATATACTTCCTGCTCATATTTCAGACAACACATGAGCCTTCCGCAAATACCTGATATTTTGGTAGGATTCAGAGACAAGTTCTGTTCCTTTGCCATCTTAATGGAAACCGGCTCAAACTCTCCCAAAAATGTGGCACAGCACAATGCCCTGCCACATGGTCCCAACCCAGAAAGCATTTTTGCCTCGTCCCTTACGCCTATCTGCCTTAGCTCTATCCTTGTCTTAAAAACTGCAGCCAGATCTTTTACCAACTCTCTAAAATCTACTCTGCCATCTGCGGTAAAGTAGAATATAATTTTGTTGTTATCAAAAGTATACTCTACATCGATAAGTTTCATACCCAGGTCATGATTTTTTATCTTTTCCAGACATATTTTAAAAGCCTCGTCTTCTTTTCGCTTATTCTCTTCGTATTTAAGGCAGTCTTCCGGTGTGGCAATTCTTAAGACCTTTTTAAGAGGGGCAACTATTTCTTCCTCGCTTACTTCTCTTATACCAATTACTGCATTGCCGAACTCTATACCTCTTATGGTCTCCACTATTACATTATCTCCTTTTTTTATGTCTAACCCATCAGGGTCAAAATAATATATCTTACCTGCCTTTTTAAATCGTACTCCTACTACTTTTATCATTAAATACCTCCAATATTTGTAAAAGCATACTATCTATAGAATTCTTGTAATTCACATTAAAATCCATAGAAGTAATGATATGTTTTATAGAATCAATTATTTTAAATATATCCTCTTCCTTAAAGCTGTTAACATAGCTATCCATTATATGAGAATCAATGGCTTTGCTGATTATATGTTCCGCATAATCCTCATCCATAGTCTTTAAAACTAAAATATCTCTAAAAAAGCCAAGTAGAAAACCCAATAATTTTTCTCCATCATCTTTGCTATTAAGCAAATTATCGCTGCAGTTTAAAATTTCCACTCTGCTGCCTCTTAAAATTGTGGCTAAAAATTCTTCATATAGCCTGCTTTGGGATTCTAACTCTTTATTCTTGAGCATTTCTATTGCTCTTCCTATTATACCATTGGAGTTTTGTATTGCAATCTCAACTTCTACCGGATCTGTGAATCCCAATCTGGTTAAAACAGCTTTCATATCCTCTTTGTTCAATCTATTAAAATTATATACCTGGCATCTTGATATTATTGTAGGCAGCAATGTATTATAGTTTTCGGTAAGCAAAATGAATATATTGTTGCCCTCAGGCTCTTCCAGGGTTTTTAAAAAAGCATCTTGGGATTCGGAAGTCAAACTATCTGCGTTTTCAACAATTATCACCCTATAGATGTTTTCATAGGATTTCACCGAAATATCCGATATCAGTTTTCTGATTTGCTCAATCTTAATTGAGCTTCCTGTAGGCCTAATATATATTATATCCGGATTTACCTTCGCTATTGTTTTTTTGCATGAGGAACAGAGGTTACATGGCTTATATTTTGGGTCCTTGCAATTAATGGCTCTGGCAAATATGTCAGCGACTGTTTTTTTGCCTGAGCCGGCAGGACCGTTGAATATATAAGCATTAGCAACCATGTCCCCTTCTATTGCATTTCTAAGGCTTTGGATCAAAACCTCCTGGCCTATGATATCCTGAAAGTCCATAACTATCACTGAGCTCTCCTATACTTTTTCAAAATGATCTACATCCAGAACAAAAATAGTGGCTCCTCCTACCATCACATCAATGGGATATGGTATGAAAACACTTGCTGAACCTGTAGGTGGTATTGGTGTAGTAAAGGTTTGTTTCCTGCTACGGCAAACCTCTTTTATTATGTCTATTACATCCTTTACTTTTTCAGCATCAACACCAACCATCAATGTGGTGTTTCCCTCTTTCAGGAATCCACCTGTGGAAGCTAATTTCGTAGCACTGTATTTATTTTTGACAAGTCTCTCAATAAGTTCTCCTGAATCGTCATCCTGCACAACCGCTAAAACTAATTTCATTGCCATACATAATACCTCCTTTTATTTTATTACTTTAATTTTATTGAATTTCGGGTCAGAAACACCGCTTATTTTTATACCCTCACCGATGCATTTCCTCAAATAATCAACAATATCCTTCTCAATATATTCTCCAGGCATTAGAACCGGTATCCCCGGCGGATAAGGCACTGCCATTTCAGCAGATATATGTCCTGGGCTTTTTTCTACATCTATATATTCTACCTGGCGATATAAGGCTTCATAGGGAGGTATTGAACAAACAGGAGTTGAATATGGTAACCTTATTTCATGAAGAAGTTCATCTTCAGCATTGTGCCATCTTCCCATATCCAATACAGCCCTCAAAAGCCTCATATAGGATTCTTCATCATCTGCTATAGAACTTATAGCCACTATATTTCTGGCATCGCTCATCTCTACCTGAATATTATACTTGTTTCTTAATATTTCTTCTCCTTTGACTCCGCTGATTCCTCCCCCTTTCAGGCAGATTGTTATTCTGGTAGAATCTATATCATGTATTCCATAACTGTTTATCTTGTCTTTTCCTAGACAGTAAAAGGGCGATTTAGCGTTTATCTCATTTCTTACCATATTGCTGTATTTTATGCACTCCTCAAGAATCATATGCCCATGCTTTTCCATAATATATCTGGCCACATCCAAAGAAGCAAGCATCACATGTGAAGGGCTTGTGGTTTGAACCAGTTGCAAGAAAAATTTCAGTCTGTCTATATCTATTCTTCCATCTTTCACATGCAGCATGGAACTGCCTGTCATGGAAGCAAGGGTTTTGTGAGTGCTCTGCGCTGCCATATCTGCTCCTGCTTTAATTGCTGATATGGGAAGCTCCGGATGAAATGGAAAATGGGAACCGTGAGCCTCATCAACTAAGAGCAATTTGCCTCTGTCATGTACTATTTTGGCTATAGCTTCAATATCCGAGCAGGCACCATAATATGTGGGACTGGTTATAAAAACTGCTTTAGCATCGGGATGATGATCCAAAGCTTCTGCAACAGTTGAAACTTTGATTCCCATAGGTATGCCCATATAAGGATCAATCTCTGGCATTAGATATTCAGGAACAAGCTTACCTAAGATAGTTCCGCTTACTACAGATCTATGGGCATTCCTGGGTATCAATATCTTGTCCCCAGGCTTCGTGACAGCCAGTATCATTGCATATATACCAGATGTAGTCCCATTTATAAGGAAAAATGTATAATCCGCTCCAAAAGCTTCAGCTGCACGCCTCTGAGCCTCCAAAACAGCACCTTCGGGACTGTGAAGGTTATCAACCCCTGGTACTTCTGTAGTATCCATTTCTATTAAATTTTCTAAAAGATATTCCAATCCCAATTTATTAAAAATTTTGCCTCTCTTATGTCCCGGCATATGAAAGGGCAAGGCTTCGGAATCCGCATACTCTTTTATAGATTTTAATATAGGTATATCATCGTATATCATATTTTTGCTCCTCTTAATATTAGACTCAGATAATATAGTACTAAGAGCTCAGGATTCAGAATTAAGGTCTCGGGAGTTTAACCCAAAAGGACTAGCAAAACTCACGTGTCACGAGCCAGGACCCTATAGGAATACCAAAGGCTGTGCAGCGCGAGTCAAGACCCTATTGAAATTCCCATAAAACTTTATGTCATAGCTCATAGTTCTTAGCTCTATTATACATATATCTTCCATTTGGATAAAGAATATTTAATAGATAAATTGAATATTTATCTTTTTTCGAATATAATTTGTATTAGAATAAAACTTATAACTTGGTCATTAATGTATGGATAAATATTGAAGTAGAGGTGAAATTTTTGAAAAAAGAAGTGGATGAATACACACACTATATACTGAGAACATTGGCAACACTTCTCAGACTTATTGTCTACACATTAATTTTCCTTGCGGCAGTATTTGGCTTAAAAATAATTTTCCAATATTTATCTCCATTTATAATAGCTCTTTTGATTTCTTTTTTAATTAAACCTATTTCCAAGATATTTACTTCAATGAAATTAGGAAAAGGAATTTCTGTAGCCATTTCATTGCTGCTTGTATATGGCGCTCTATTTGCATTGTTAACATTAGGTTTGAGCAAGGGCATATCGGAGTTGAATTATCTTACATCCACATTGCCTCTTTATTCAGATGCAATTTATAAATATATTACTGATTTATCCAGGCAAGCGCAAAACATATATATACAGCTTCCTCCGGAAGTTACTACCTATGCCATAGAAACAGCCAAAAGCCTATTGGATAAAATGGGGGTCTTGCTTACAAATACTGCAAAATATGCTGTTAATACTCTTTATTCATTGCCTAAGTTGGGGATATTGTTTATTATAACTTCAGTGGCATCCTTCTTCTTTGCCAAAGACTCGGATAAAATAGAAGATTTTATTTATAGACAGTTCACTCCCAACTGGAGAAGCAAACTTTCAAGCTTAAAGAAAAACCTTTTAAGCTCTTTAGTAGGTTTCTTAAAAGCCCAACTAATACTCCTCACCATGACTTTCATGGAATCCCTAATAGGTCTTAATATCATCGGAGTAAAGTATGCACTCATAATATCAATATTTGTATCTCTAGTAGATATATTGCCTGTATTGGGTACTGGAAGCGTATATGTCCCATGGGCAATTGTATCCATAATTATAGGAAAATACAGATTAGGCATTTCTCTTTTGGTGTTGTATGCAGTAATAATAGTTATAAGGTATATGGTTGAACCAAAAGTTGTAGGACAGCAACTTGGTATTCACCCCCTCATATCCCTTATATCCATGTATGTAGGTGCTAAAGTTATGGGTCCCATAGGTGTAATATTAGGTCCCACAATAGCTGTTACAATTAAAGCAACCCAGAATGTAGGGATATTGCCTAAGTTTAAGTAGCGCTGCATATGGTATTCCTTTCCCGTCATGACTATTGACACGAGTTTTTTGTATTCCTTTTGAGTCCTGAAGAACGAAGGAGATTTTTTCAGAACGGCAAAAAGCACTAAGATCTCACTAGAGGATATTAAGAATATTATTAAATTATATTATTATTAAATTATATAGCACACTAAAAAAGCATATGTATGAACGTACATGTGCTTTTTTGTATCGTATATTCTTAATAATACAGTTTACACTGCCCATCCAATTTTTAAGCATTGATATTTCAATTGCCTTATAATTGCTTTTAAAAAAATAATACTTTTTAGTGTCCTTTAGTGTTCAAAGATATTCTCAATTATTTTATCATATTTCAACGCTACAACTTCTTTGCCAGCTTTATCTATAAATCCCAATTTCCCATTTAATTTTACAATGGGTAATCAATCTCCAAAGGGATATACACGATCATATTTTACTGGTATAACTTCATTTCCCTTCTCATCTATAAAACTATCATGATTATTTATTCTTCATGACGAATATTATCGAATAATAGATTTTAAAAACTATGCTTTCATAGTCTAAGGCATCACATATAAAAATTGAGCAGGAGGTAGATGGCTATTTCACCTACTCCCTGCTCAATTCTTCTTTAAAGATACTCTTCTTAGACACTTATATATTTACTTTGTCTTAGCAATTCTTACATATGTAAGCTCATTATCTTTGTGTCCTTCTACAAAATGGAACATAATTTCATATCCCTGAATGTTATAATAAACTTCAATAGTTCCCGCATAACCCTCATAATCTGGAATGTACTTCCTATAAGCAGGTTTGCCAAGCAATCCAGTAACCTCAGTTTCTTTAGCAGAATATTTAAATCCAAATATGGAGAAGTTATCGTTCAAGATAAATCTTATTCTATCAAAATACTCTGCCCCCGGTTTTGCTGATATATAGCAATTGGGGAAAATCATATCATATTCAACAAAAGTACGATAATTACTTTCTGATTTTATAAAGTCTTTTAAATCTGCTATTTTCATGGACATCAGTTGATCAAGATTGTCTCTGGTAATTGTAATCCCATCTTTATGTATGGGCAACACTTTTACAATATCCTTCTTTGGTATGTCTTTCTCAGTTACTTTATACTTCTTATCAAGTGATGTTACATTCATGCCTGATAAAACAAATTCTTTATCATTCCATTTGTAGTTGTATGAAATTTCTATAGCTTCATTTTCGCTTATAGCCCCAAAAGACACGCTGGCTATAATTTTGATTGATTTGGGTGTTTCTGAAGTTTCATATTTAATCCTATATTCTCCTATTTCTCCTACTCCATAGACACCTTTCACTATTCTTTCAAAATCCGAAGCATTGCTTGGAGTTATAATATACTGCTTTCCTATAACTGGTGCATCTATATAAAGCGATTTCTGAGCGTTATTGACAGATATGACTGGCATAGACTTCTCTAACTCCAAACTAAGATTTCTAAGCTTTCCATTCTCATATTTTAATAAATAATTTATAGGCTGTCCGTCCCAAGTTGAATACCATATTTCCGGTGCATTATTGCCTGTTATATATACAGGCCGAAGTTCTGTATTCTCCCTGTTGCTGATTGCATCAAAACTTGCAAGCAAGTTGCCTTGATCATCAATGATTTTAATAATGTTGTTATCATCAATCAAACATGTATCAAGCTTCCCATCTCCGTTAAAATCTTTCTTGAAACTTAAATCTTCCGCATTGACAACCATTGTTAAAGCCATTGTCATTAAAAAAACTGTAAATAAGATACGCTTCAGCTTCATATTATGCCCTCCTTATTAAATTGATATAAAGTTATTCTTAAAATTAATTCTACATTGAAATAATATTTTCCTGCTTGTCCAATGATTATAAGAAATTGCAATAAAAAAGGCTTCCTTTGGAAACGTTTATAGTAATCAAGATAGCCTTTCTTGAAACCCATTATGGAAAGTTAATATTAAGGTAGAATTATACTTTTCTATGGGTTATAAGAAAAGCTTCCTTGGGAAGCCTTTTAATAACCGATGAAGCCTTTGTTGAAATGCTTTTAACGGAAAGTATAAATTAAAAATTTATACTTTCCTAACGTATAAAAAACCACGTGTGAAGCCGTGGTTCTTCAATGTTAAGGTTTGCTCTTAATTTAGTCAAAAAATAAAAATGGCTCCCCAAGTTGGACTCGAACCAACGACCCTGCGGTTAACAGCCGCATGCTCTACCGACTGAGCTATTGAGGAGTATTTGAACCCGGCGACGACCTACTCTCCCAGGACCCTTCGGTCCAAGTACCATCGGCACTGGAGAGCTTAACTTCTGTGTTCGGTATGGGAACAGGTGTGGCCTCTCCGTCATTGTCACCGGATTATTCGCTATATATATATTTTTTT
>NZ_FQZS01000055.1 GCF_900142105.1 Lutispora thermophila DSM 19022 | reverse complement strand
AAGAACAGCAGGCATTAACGGCATAAAAAGAATAAGCATGACAATTAAAAAACCTGCTGTGAAAAATAAAGCAGGATTTGTTAAAGGATTCATTATCTCACCACCTATACAGACATCTCATCTATCTTAGTAGTCATTATTTTGTACAATCGAGTTTTCTTTGGAAACTTATTTGTAATGGGAATAACTGTTTTACCTGATACCAGCAAACCGCTGCCACTATCCGAGTTTGTAATGTATGACAGCTGCACATCAGATATTTGCAACAAATTCTGTATTTCTTTCTTGTCTGATGAAGATTGGTTCAGTAGCAGTAAAAATTGACTGTTGGAAAGCATCGTTCTCGCTGTATCACTTTTCAGCAAGTCTTCAACATTTTGAGTTATACCCGTAGGTATGCCTCCCCACTTTCTGGCTCTCTTGTAAAGTTCGTAATAGAACTGAGCTGAATACTCATTTGCAAACAGCAGATATATCTCATCTGTATATATCCACGTATACTTGCCCTTATCCCTGTTCTGGCATACCCTGTTCCAGATGCAATCCAAAACAATCAAAAGTCCCAATCCTTTCATCTGCTTCCCTAAATCCCTTGTATTAAAAGCTGTCAATCTATTCTTCATTTCAATGTTAGTCTTGTCGGAAAACATGTTCAAAGAACCTACTGTATATATTTCCAACATCAAGGCTATGTCTTTTGCTTCCTTTTCAGGCTGTTCCAGAAGCTCTTTGTATAAGTCAATCAAACTGGGCAAATACTCTTCATTATATTCATTGAGAATATAGTCTTTATATATTTTCTTTACACAGCGGTCTATTATTGTTTTCTCTGCTGGCAGCAAAGCACTTCCCTTAATTATCTCTATCAAGCTCAAAACAAACTCTGATTTGAGATTTAGAGGATTGTCATCATCTGCATAATGTATGTTCATATCCATGGGATTTATCCTATGGGGACTGGATGATGAAATGTTTATTACCGTACCGCCTAACGCTTTTACAAGGGGAGTATACTCTCCCTCAGGATCTATTATCATTATGTCATCATTGGTATAAAAAAGCGCAGATATAATCTCCTGTTTGGCAGAGAAAGATTTGCCGCTGCCCGGCATGCCGAGAATGAATCCGGAAGCATTTTGCAGCATCTTCCTGTTGAATACTACCAAACCTCCTGAAGCAGAGTTTGCTCCGTAATAAAAGCCTTCCTTATGGAAGACTTCTTGAGAAGAAAAGGGCATTAGTATTCCTGCTCCATCTGTAAGCAGTCCCCTCTTTGCCTTTATCTTATTTTTTGCTATGGGAAGCACGGAACATAACCCGTCTTCCTGCTGATAGGTAAGCACATCAGCTTTTACTATATGCTTTCTGCATATTCTCAGAACTATATCTGTAATCCTATCTAATTCATCCAGGTTTGAAGCAGTAATATTGATTATTATCGTTGAGAAAAACATCTTCTTATCAGATTCTATAAGACTCTTCATTATTTCATCAGTTTCTTCTATGGCAGCTTGCAAATCAAAGGGAATAAATGCAGCCTGTGCGCTTCCTGTTGCCTTGGCCGACTTTTGTATTCGTTCTATCTTATTGCTGTTAAGTGCTGTTGATTTTTTCTTTAAAAAGCTAATGGCATCAGCTGTCTCAACAGGCTCCATATGAATGGATATCTGTATGGAAAAAGGATTGTCCTGGATTTCATATAGGAATCCATCGGTAAGCACATTGGGCAGCTCCCTTATGAATATGGTCCTTCCTACAAGATTACCCATGTAATAATGCCTTGGCTCAAATCTGAAGCTGATAGGACAGATTGAATCCTTTAACGATACACCTTTCTTTATCATGTCAATGGGGGATAATCCTAGTTCCATATTCTCTCCGTTATAGAATCCATAGAAGAAGTCAATAATTTCTTCCGCAGATAACAGCTCCACATCACATCCGATTTTTTTATAGTGAGCCTTTAAATCCGGAAGAAGCTTTGACAGCTCCATATCTGCTTTAACAGGATTTGCTTCCTCTATAGCAAAAACAAAGAAAATTTCTTTTTGTGAAGTCTTATCCTTGCTCTTTTCAATGGCGGATAGCAGTATATCATAATATTCTTCTTTCAGCATGTCCACTTCAATGTTATCACCGGACTTTGGTATCAGACTATCAGCAAGTGCTTTTGTATCTATGGCCATATTATGAAGATATATTTGAAACTTATGATTCGGGTCCAAGCTGTTAAGAAATTTGCAATAATGATCGTATACAGCCTGTTGATCCTCCTGGCGTGAAAGAATGTAATTTATGTTGCTTATCTTAAAAATCATGGCATAATATCCTTCATCAACTTCTATCATGCCGTTGTTCAATATATCCTTGAAGGGAATGGTTTTTTGAGATGTGCTCGGTATTGAGTTTTTGTCAAGCAGTTTCCAAAACCTTTTCTTTTTCCCTACGCTTTTTATATAGTTCTTTCTCTGCTTATCCTTTTGCTGTTTTCTTTGAGCCGCTATTTTCTCTTCAATAATTTTTGCTTCCTTTTTTCTTTGCTTGAACACTTTTTCACCTTCTCCCTGCTTATATACTGCTCATCGGTTGAAACATACTTTCTGACCTTCGGATATAGAAACTCGTTCTTTATAATCTGCAAGATGTACCTCTCAAAAGGCATGCCATGATATTGAAAAAAACCAGCCAACAAAACGGGCGCCACAACAAGTATTTCTACCCAGCTGGTCAAATCTTCAGGAATATGCTTGCCAATAAAAATATGAAAGGGGACAGCTATTGCAAGGGCAATGACAATGCTTAGGAATTCTCTCATGGAAAAATTTAATATGACTTTTGATTTGTATTGCTGTATATCCCTGTTTATTTTTACACTGATCAAAAACACCACCCCGCATTGATTAATGGAACATCAATGATTTTACTACGCTTAACGCATTTACCGTTGGACTGCCATAGCCCAATATGCTTCGTATTGTTTGAGGAGTCTTTGAGCAATAAGCCAAAATAGCAGTCATTTTTATGGCAGTTTCAACATAAGCATACTCACCTGTTATAAACTGAATTTCCGCAATTGATGTAAATAGTGCAAAACCTATGGCCATAAAAAGCGTACTTGACACTGTTGCAATAAAAGTTTTTATAAAAGATTTGAAGACATCCATAGTTGCATCAGAAGCCAATGTACTTGCAAAAAGACCGCTAGCAGCTGCCATAATCAATATTTCAACGCTCCTGATAGTAAGAGTTATATATAGTGAGAGTGCCATGAAATATACCAGTATTCCCAGTATAATAGATAAAAGTATGGCGGCTATGCTGTCTCCAACATTCGCAAATGCATATCTTATGCTTTCACTGTCTGATATATAAGAAAGATAACCGATGTCTAAGACCCTCAATGTCAACGCTCCAAATCCTTTCACAATCAAATCAAGGATATACAGTGAATTATCTATAAAGAAAACTGCAAGTA
>NZ_FQZS01000043.1 GCF_900142105.1 Lutispora thermophila DSM 19022 | reverse complement strand
TATTTCCTGCTTGAATTCTGCAGTATATTTTTTCCTCGGTTTAGTCATGATAGACACCCCTTTTCTTAGTTTTTATTATACCAACTTAATTGTGTGTCTATCAAATTGGGTATAGGTCAGATACTTTATGCATAAATAAGCTGGAAGATATGTCCAGATATTTTACATAGTCAAATCTAGTGTGAATCACCAAAAGTGAGAGAGAACCAATTTTTATTGTAAATCAACATAAAGTAGTGTTTCTAAATAGGTCCCCAATGACTATTTGTGTATTTTTTAAACATAAACTCAATTTATTAATGGAAATTCTAAAATTACCAGTAGTGGAGGATAGTAATATTTTCGCTATCCTCTTTAAATTTACTGCCAATGCAGTGAGTTTTGCTTGGATTTCCATGCTTTTTAGACCATACCCTCTGGCACGGCCCATTCCATGAAACCTTTTCATTTCTCCATTTTTCCACTCGTGACTTGCTCGAGTTTTATATTTTTCTAGAAATTCTTCTGTTTTAGTGAATTTGCTGTATTCATAAAATGCCTCAGTATTTACTGTAATCTCAAGTATCTTTCTTACTCTTCCTTTGTTTAAGCATTCTTCCTTTTTGGGACAATTACTGCAGTCTTCTTTCTTAAAGTAATAATAATTGCTTTCTCTATCCTTTTTCTTACTCTTCTTCTTTTTATATGTATAACAACCCATTTCGCAAATCCATTGGTCTGAATCTTTGTTGTAACTGAATCTGCTGTCATCTAGTCTATATACTGATTCGCTTACCGGTATATATGCTTCTACTTTTTCTTCTTTTAAAAAGTCTAATATCGGTTTTCTAAAGTATGCCTTGTCTCCGTATGCTTCCTTTATTTCAACCCCACAGTCTTTTGTTCTCTCATATAATTCTTTGAAGTTTGTTCCATCTACATAGGCTCCGTTTTGTACATTTACCGCAGTTATTATTCTTTCTTCGTGTATCATGGCAAATTCAACTTTATACCCGAAGAAACTATCTGTTTTAGATTTGTATCCTACCCTGGCATCTTTATCAACTAATGACCTGATACCCTTTTGCTCTATAAAATTTGGAGAGTTTGTTATTTGCTTTGCCTCATCAATTATTTTTGCTGTTTTCGGAGCAGTAGATAAATCGATATTTTCTTCTATTTCTTCAATGGTTTTCTCTAGATATTTCTTCATGGTTTTCTTTGCTTCATTATGATCTTCTATTTCTTTGTAATTAGGTATGTCTTTATCTATTTGTTCTGGTATCATACCATTTTCATCTTCGAGATTTTTAAATATCTTTTTTGCCAGGTGCTTCATGATTCTCTCAGGTACCTTTTTTACAGTATTGGCTTCTGTATGTGTTGCATCTATGCTTATACCCGTTCCTTTTATGATTCCTTTATCTATACATTGGCGTACTACTTCTTTAATTATATCATCTATGGTAGTTTCCTTTAGCCTTAGAACCCTAAACTTAGCTAAAAGGCTTGGATGAGGCAGCTCATCTTCAGGATTAATCCCAAGAAACCACATATATGCAAGATTTAAAGAAGCTTCTTCAATTACTTGTACATCTGATAGATTATACAGGTACTGAAGTACTAAAAGCCTAATCATAAGTTCAGGTTCTTTAGCGGGCCTTCCATAGTATTTGCAGTAAGATTTCTCTAACAGTTTATTGATAAAACTGAAATCAACAACATTATTTATCATTTTTAGTATATGATTTTCTGGAATTCTGTTGTATAATATTGAGTACAAACTTAATTGCTTAGGCTCGTTCTTAAGCATCATAAAACCCCCTTGTGATAATGGTTTTTGCTCAAATTCATTATATCATAAATGGGGGTTTTATGTTATTTATTGTAGAATATTTTGTAATTTTTACATTTTTTATTTAATGTTTTTCAGTGGTTTCGGACGGTTCTGTGAGAGCTTTGGGGTGGAATTCCTCTTGGCTACTCGACTGAGAGGTCGGTAGGTGAAATAATCACCTACCTCCTACTTGATTATTAAATTTTTCCAATTGAAGCCTTTCTTATTGTGTAAATCCAAATGATTTTGTATTATAATATATGCTTAAAGAGGAGATTTTGAAATTGTCAATAAATGTTGTGCTTGTGGAACCAGAAATACCGCAAAATACAGGTAACATAGCAAGAACTTGCGCTGCAACGGGTTGCAAGCTCCACTTGGTAAAACCCCTAGGCTTCTCCGTAGAAGACAAATATCTTAAACGAGCAGGTTTGGATTACTGGAACCTGGTTGGAATAACCTACTATGACAATTTATATGAATTTTTTAAATTCACAAATATGGAAGATTATTCTGTTCAACAACTAAAGGAAAACATAGACATTCTGATATGAAGTATGAGGATAATTGCTATATACTCTTTAGCAAGGAACAGCCGGACTACCTAGAAGTTTGCTGGCAGCCAATCCTGATAGGTGTACAAGAATATCTATGATTGATGAGGTTAGGTCATTGAATCTGGCAAATTTTGTTGACATAGTAGTTTACAAAGCATTGAGGCAGATAGGTTGTCCAAATTTACGATAGTTTTAATTGTGCAGAATGTAAAAGAAGTATATAGCTCTTTGATAAAAAACTAAAAACCAAATTTTTATATTGGAGAGCTTTCCTCTATAATGATGTATGCAAGGAGAAACTTTGCTTGCTGTTCCAAGGCATCTGTCAAAGAGAAACAGCCTTAGTATTAAAAAAAGTTACTATATATAATCCAATAAAAATCTAATAAATATTTTACAGTCGAACGCATAGCCTATTTATGGTAATGTCCTGATTCTTGTTAATTAAACCAATGAATCCACAAACAGCGATCCTTATTTCATCTACACTTGGAAAAAACACATTATTTATAACTTCCCCTTTCAGCCATTTCCAGAGTCCTTCAATGAAATTTAGCTCAGGACTATATGGCAGCAGAAGTTTCAACTGAAGTCTATCTTTATTTTCCAGAAGGAATGATTCGAGCAACTTTGCATGATGAATTCGAGCATTATCAAGCACTACCACAATTTTACCAGTAGGATAAAGAGTAAGTACATTTTGGAGAAACTTTAAGAACACTTTAACATCGTACTTTTCTTCTTCTATACAGTAAACTTTGCCTGTTTCATAATTAAGAATCCCAACAAGTTTAACCCCTTTATATTGACCATATGTAGGGATAATCTTCTGTTGACTTTTAAGGAACCATGTTTTTTCAATGGCTTTATAATCTTTAATCATGGATTCATCTTTAAAGAGAATATGGCCAATTTTTCCGTCAAGAAGGTTTTTTAAAAGCTCAAACCCTTGTTTAAACATTTCTTGTTTCTGAGGGTCAGCTTTGTCTAAAGTATATGTTGGACGCGTAAAATTCAAATTAAGCCTGTGTAAAACATATACCATACCGCTATGGCTGTATTTGATTCCGAAGTTGTTTTTAACCTATTCTTTTATGAGTATAGCATCCCAGTTCTTCCTTGATGGAAAACCGACTGCATCAGGTGTTTTTGTAGTAATAATCTTAACAAGCTGCTGCTCCTGTTCTTTGGTAAGCATACGAGGAGCACTTGGTTTGGGATCTGGGACTAAACCTTGAAGACCGCCTTCTTTATACTTGCGGATGTAAACACCTACTGTATGAGTACATAGCCCGAAAATTTTAGCTATCTCTACATTCTGAAGTCCGTGTAAGTGGTTTAGGATAACAAGGTATCTTATATGCATACGTTTATTCCTATTTTCTTTTATTGCTACTTTTATTCCTGTATCCTGACATCGTTGTTATCTATATTTAAAAACTGTTTTCACCTATTCATTGTGCATACCACCTATTATGAGTTTTATAGTTAACATAATACTATATAATACGCTCATTTTTTAGTGGTAATACTTGGACTGTAGCTTATTTATTGAATTATATATAAACAATTTTTTCTATGGGAGAAATTATTAAATGACCATAACTATATATAACGTGAAAATGATTTTACATTCTTACGCATAATCTATCAATAATAATTTCCGGCACCCTGTTAATTGAAGATATAAAACCTTGTACAGCGTCACGGATTGCCTCTACAACAGGAAAGAATACGTTACAAATTACTTCTTCCTTAAGCCATTCCCATAGACCCTCTATAAGATTTAACTTAGGACTGTAAGGTGGCAGTAACACTAACTGTAAACGGCTATTTTCCTTTAAAAATGGCTCAAGCAGTTTAGTATGATGAATTCGGGCATTATCAAGAATCATTACAATTTCACCTGTAGGATAGAGATTAAGCACCTTTTGAAGAAACCTCATAAATACCTCTGTATCATATGTTTTTTCTTCTGCGCAGTAAACGTGTCCCGTTTCATAGTTTAATACCCCTAATAGCTTGACACCTTTGTGTTTGCCATATGTAGGGATGATACGTTGTTTACCTTTCTCAAACCATGTTTTGGTTATTGCTTGATAATCACGTATCATCGATTCGTCCTCAAACAAAATGTGGTCAATTTTTCCGTTAACAAGTTTTTTTTAAAAGCTCAAATTGTTGCTTTAACTCCTCTTGTTTTTGGGGGTCAGCTTTGCTAGGGTATAAGTTGGCCTGGTGTAACTAAGATTAAGTCTGCGTAGAACATCAAGCATGCCACGAGCTGAGTATTCAACACCGAAATTACTCTTTATCCACTGACATGCAATAACAGAATCCCAATTCTTTCTGTTCGGAATAACTACTTCATCAGGAGTTTTGGTAGTAATAACTTCAATTAGCTTCTTCTCCTGCTCGGCGATAAGAAATCTAGGTGCTCCAGTGCTTTTACCCATTACCAATCCTTCTATGCCCTTTGCCTTATATGTATTAACATAGGCACCAACGGTATGCTGGCAGAGATCAACAATATTAGCTATATCTTTATTCGTATGCCCAAGAAGATGTAAAAACACAACATGATAACGTTGGTACATTCTCTTGTTTTTAGTGTTCTTTATTAGTTCTTTGACTTTTTGGATTTGAGGGAAGTTATAATTTACTTCATTCATGAGGATACCACCATTCTATATATGTTTATAGTTAACATAATACCATTCATGATATGATAAATGCTCTGGTAATGCTTGTTAATGTAATTACTTTATCACGTTATATATATTTTGACAGATACTATGTGCTATGTGCTATGTGCCTCAGGAGTATGTTAAATGATAGTTAAGAACGCAGTTTTTATAATAGGAAATTTAAAATATCTTTATTAAGGCGGTCAAATGTCTCTTTCTGCATCAGTCATAGGCTCCATTTTAAACATAAAGTCTATTGTAACAACTGTAGACGGCAAGCTGGAAATGCTGGAGAAAACCTGTGAAGTGAAGAAAGCCATATCAGCAATTATGGATATGATAGAGGAAAAAGGCTGGGCATTAAATGCTAAGTATAAGCCTAAAAAATAATAAGGAGGAGTAGGTTCTCTATTTGGAACTCACGCAGAACCAGATTGTGTGGCGCTACATTTTGAATAGTAAGGAGAGAAAATGCTATGAAAAATATAAAAATAATTACCGATAGTACATCAGATATACCAAAGGGTATTGCTGAGAAATATGATATAGAAGTTTTGCCTCTTACCATATTTTTTGATAAAGATGAGTTAAGGGATTGGATAGATATCGCTCCGAAAGCTTTTTATGAGAGAATGAAAAAATCAGAAAAGCTGCCTACAACTTCTCAGGTAAACCCTAATAGCTTCAAAGAAAAGTATGAGAAATTCTTGCAAAGCCATGATCACATAATATCCCTGCATTTATCATCGGATGCCAGCGGTACATATAGTTCAGCTGTCATTGCTAGGGATATGGTAGATAAGGGCAGGATAACTGTAATAGATACAAGAAACTTTACTTATGGTTTTGGTCAGATGGTTGTAGAAGCAGCAAAAATGGCTCAGGAAGGCAAGACGGTAGTTGAAATTGTAGATAGAATAAACTATATGATAAGCAATGTTAAGACACTTTTTGTAGTGGATTCCTTAGAGTACTTGAAGAAAGGCGGCAGATTATCATCTACCAAGGTTACCATAGGGACTTTGTTAAATTTAAAACCAATTCTTACTTTAGAAAATGGAAAGATAGTTGCTATAGATAAAGCTAGGGGAATGAAGAAAGCATTGAGAAGAATTGTAGAATTAATGCAGGAGCAAGGAGTTGACTTAATGGATCAGATTATAAAAGTAGGCTATGCGGACAATATTGAACACCTGAAAGAGTTTGAAACAGTCATTGAAGAAGTTTATGGAAAAGTAGAGAAGGAAGAGTTTGAGATAGGATGTGTTACAGGAGTATATTGTGGTCCGGGAACAGTGATTATACATTATATTTAAAATATTGGTCAATTAAAAAGTTAAATTCCAGTTTGTAAAAGTTATTTACTAATTATCTAGATTTTGTACAAACAAAATGAAACAATTTGGATTAAATTACCTTGGTAAATCATCCAATAAATACAAAGAGGGTAATAACTGTTACCTGTCAAATTAGTAAATCAACCAAAACAAAACTAATGAAAGGTAGTATTACCCTATGGATAGAGTAACTTTTACTAAAAGTGATTTCAAGCAGGAGAGTGCTTCCACTTGGCTGACTTCAATATTACAATTTGCTTTTGATATTGATTTTTTCAAGCCATTTCAAGGCTTTAAGCTAAAGACGAAGGAAGTTCATTATTCTGTTTACCAGAAATTAACGACTATACTTTCTTCAATCATTATGGGGTTGTGAATCTACCAAGGATATAAATGAAGTATTAAGGTATGAAATATTAGCGGCTAATATGCTCGGTATGGAACATTTTCCTGGTCAGTCACAGATAAATATTATGTTAAAGCGTATGGATAAAGAAAGCGTAGAACAACTGCAAAATATCCATCATGAATTATTTATGAATTACAGCAGTTCTGTCTATTCGACAGATAATATTGTTATTGATATTGACCAATCAGGGTTAGTTGCTAATGCAAAGTCTTACGAGTTTGATCAAAAATAATACTTCTCTGACAAACGAGGAAAAGTTGGCTATCAGGTATCTGCAGCTTTTGTCGGGAAACATTCTGAAGTAGTAGATTTCTACTTTGATCCTGGCAATGTACATTTTCAAGACCGTATGGACGATTTGATATCCTCTATAGCTATAAAGTTCAAAGAACAAATAAAAACTAAAAAGGTAATAGTTCATGGCGATAGTGGCTACGGTTCCATGGAAAACATTGAAAAGCTTATGTCTATAGAAGGCCTAAAGTTCATTATTAAAGGCTATTTTTCAAAGAAAGCTGCAAACATTGCTAAAGGTGTATCCTTTGATTTATATGAGCAAGCTGGCGATGGTGTATGGATATATGAATTACCAAAGCCCGATAGTGAACTCAGAACTATTCTTGTACAGATACTGGGCACTAAAGGTGAGCTTTCATATGCATTACTTCATACAAACATCAAGGAATCTGAACTATCTGCAGTAGAAGCTTTTCATTTCTACAACGGCCGTCAAACTATAGAAGCCTTTTTTAAGACTGCCAAGAACACCTATGGAATCAAGAATCTTAGAACTAGAAGCTACTATGGAATATATAGCTTTATATGCTTAGTATTTATGGCTTATAATCTAACATCCTGGTTCAAGGTTAATAAGCTTAAAAATTCTGAGCTATATAATGTAGGTATAAAAACCTTGGTGGAAAAATGCTCTAAAATTAAAGGGTTCGTAAAAAGGACATCAGATGGCATGATGGCATTAGTGTTATTATAGAGCCACTATCAAAGTTAGCAAAATTGCTGCTTGAAGCACTACCAGAGCCAAATAATGTCCAATTGAGCTTCCTTAATTAACCATTAAGTCGTAGCTTGTTTGTACAGAACTTAGATATGTAATCTATCATTAATAGCAACAAAAATGATAGGGGGTCACATATATGCTGGAGTCTGATAGGAACTATTCTATCAAAGAAATTGAAGATTTAAAAGACTTTACTACTGTTGTTTATGTCCTACATATGATGATGCAAAATCTAATCTCTCAGTAAATATCTTTTGTTTTTAAGTGTTATTGTTGCATTTAAACTTTCTTACGATAAGTAATATCTCTGACCTATACCCAATTTGATAGACACACAATTAAGTTGGTATAATAAAAACTAAGAAAAGGGGTGTCTATAATGACTAAACCGAGGAAAAAATATACTGCAGAATTCAAGCAGGAAATAATAAAGCTAATAACCGAACAAGGAAAAACTGTAACAGAAGTAGCTCGATCAATTGATGTACACGAAGGTGTTATTAGCCGCTTGGTGAAGGAGTATAAAGCTGACAACCAAAATGCCTTTTCTGGTAAAGGTAATCTAAAACCAGAAGACAAAGAACTCCGAGATTTAAAGAAGAAGATTTATGATCTCGAAGAGGAGAATGCCATATTAAAAAAAGCTGTAGCCATCTTCACAAGACCTACGAAATAAAGTATCAGTTTATCTATGATCACCGCTTAGAATTTCGTGTGGAGAAGATGTGCATTGTCTTGGGTGTTACCCACAGCGGTTACTACGCATGGCTTAATAAGCCATAAAGCCAGCGTTTAAAAAACAATAAGGTATTATTGGAACATATAAAGAGAATCCATAAAAAGTCCGGCGAGACTTATGGGATATTTCGCATTACCGCGCAGTTACACAAAGAAAATATTCCATGTGGTAAAAACCGTGTAGCCAAGGTTATGAGAGAAAACAATATATATGCCATATCACGCCGCAAATATAAGGCAACAACAAATTCCAAGCATAATTATTCTGTTGCTCTAAACCTCTTAAATCAAGACTTTTCCGCGGATACCCCTAACAAAGTATGGATAGGCGATATAACCTACATTCCTACTGAGGAGGGCTGGTTGTACCTGGCTGGTGTTTTAGATCTTTTTAGTCGTAAGATAGTTGGTTGGTCAATAGGCAAAACCATGACAACTCAGCTGACTAAAGCTGCCCTAAAGCAAGCTATTGGAAGACGAAGACCTTCTGAAGGTCTGATATTCCATTCAGATCGAGGGGTTCAGTATGCATCCTATGAATATCAGCAGTATATGAGAGAAAACAAGATAGTGCAAAGCATGAGCCGTAAAGGAAATTGCTATGATAACGTCTGTGCAGAATCATTTTTTTCAACTTTAAAGAAGGACTTAATCCACGGAAAAAAGTTTAGAACCAGAGAAGAAGCTAAAAAGGCTATTATTGAATATATTGAAATCTTCTACAATAGCTATCGTCTCCATTCATCATTGGGGTATAAATCGCCAAATGAGTATGAAAATGAATATCTTAAAAATGTTGGTGACACAGCCTAAGCTTTATGCCGCGAAAGCCTATTGATAATGAGACATGGCATGTTAGGCTTATCAGCCGGACATCAAACTTCTTACAGAGCCCTTCTTCTTGTTCAGCAAGGTTGATGGCTGCTGATGTCGGACAACATGCCATGCAGAGGCTCATTGTCAATAGGATCGTGGAATAAATATGACTTATTTTACTGTATTTTGGAGCTATAGTGAGAATTTAAGAGAAAACAAGCTTAACTATGTGTCTATTTTACTGGGGAAAGA
>NZ_FQZS01000061.1 GCF_900142105.1 Lutispora thermophila DSM 19022 | reverse complement strand
AGGAACGCTACTATGTTACTCATAAAATCCCTCCTATAAATTGGTATTTTGTAAAATATTTATGTTCTGCTACACACATTTTTGTAGCATTACATCTAAGCCAAATACCAATCACCAAAATAAGCATATCGGCGATGGGTAAATTCATATCAGCATGCATAAAATATATTCTTTGATTGCATGCTGCTTTCAAGGTTATAGAGACAGAAAAAAACTTTAACTTATACTTAATGCTTATGTCATGAGATTTTGTTATAGTTATACAAGTTATATTATTTTTATCATTTAATATAATTTGTACATATACCTCAAACACTGCATTAATCTTGTCAGTTTGTCCAAGTAATTTAAATTAATATACATAATATCAGGTTTTTTATACAATTTCAATGAAAATTTGATACATTTATCAGATTTTTTATACAGATTCAATTTAATAATATTGGAGCAAAATATTTTTATAGTGACTACTGGATTTACAGAAGATTTACAAACATGGGGAATAATTATCATGAATAAGTGCAATAGACGGAAATGAAGCAAATTTAATAAAGCCGTTTTGGAAAACTCCAAACGACTTTCAAAACATTACAAAGGTATTATATATCACTCGCTTACAGAAAACTCTCCGGTGACATAAAATGAGGCTTGTGATTTGACTATGAGTTGACCTTGTTCATCAAATATTTCACATACTGCTCTCATAATAGTTCTTCCGTTGCTGATCACTTTGCCGACGGCGGTAAGGGTGCTTTCTTTAGGTGCGCTTTTTATATAGCTGATGTTCATATCAATGGTTACTACTCGTTTGCCATAAGTCGTACAGGAAGTTCCCATGGCTGTATCGCAAACGGAAGCAAGAGTGCCTCCGTGCACTGTGCCATATATATTGCTATGTTTTTGAGAAGTCTTTATTTTATATATACTTTTTCCCACTTGAAGTTCTTCTAGTTGAATTTCCAGGAAGTTTTCAAGGATTGGAGTTTGATGAATATTTTTAAAGTATTCATAAAGCCTAGCAAGATATTCTTGTGTCATAAAAATACCTCCGAATAATAATTATAATTTTTGTAACTAAGAAGCGGAATATGGAGATGGACAAGCTCTCTCTGATAATTAATAATGTAATATAAATCAGAATAAAAAATATATATAATGATGTCAATGACAATATTATAGCATGATAATTTTGTCAAAATCAGAAAATAAAAGGAAACCGGAGATATCCGGTTCCCTTAAATATAGCTTAAAGACATGAGCTACGGGGGATGGCAGGGAAAATAATATGATCCTGCTACTTGCTTTCTTTAAGAAAATCATAAGCGAACTGGGCATAAAGAGCAGAACCTCTATGCAAAGCGCTTTCATCCACATCAAATTTGTCATTGTGGTTGGAA
>NZ_FQZS01000010.1 GCF_900142105.1 Lutispora thermophila DSM 19022 | reverse complement strand
AGGCAAGCTATCTTTAGATTAAGGCGAAGGATTGAAACGTCAGCATCCCAGCTTGTTTGTCAACTCAATATTGAGAGAGTACTAGCGAAGTCTTTTTGGGGGTTACAAACAAGGATTAAAACCAAATTATTGGCTTATAACTTGTGTTATTACATCAATAAACTTATAGGCCGTGAGTCACATTCAAGAATCAAAGAGTTAGTATTTGGTTAATTAATCCACACAAAATTATCTAGCAAGGATTTTATACCCTTATTAGTTGGTATAATATTCCTTAAAATCAAATCTTACTACCTAGCACAAGAGGTTAATTTATATATTTCATAATTTAAGTATCTATGACAGCTATAATCTGTTGTCAGTATATACATAAGTTTTTGGCTATATACCCATCAATGTAACTGTTTAACAAAATTCATAGACATAATCATCATCTACATATTCTTTTTTCATTTAATCATACATCAGTTTTTATATGTCATATCAAATCTTTATGATTCTTTACCTATTAAAATACTGTTATCAATGAGTCAGTTTATAAATCTATTGACAAAGAAATGCATAAAAAATAATATTGTATTAGATGTTAATCTAATACAATATTATTTTTTAATTGTATCGAGGTGTTAATATGATCTTAGATGTAAATAATATTATTTTTACTGTCAACCCATCCATAGAATTTATACATGCACTTGATCTTGTTGCCAATAAAGAAACAATGTATAAGTTTTTTTCAGATTTCTACTTTACTCCTTCAGAAGATTTTAAGAATACCATAGAAAATATGAGATCCAAACTGTCTCGATACATTCAAAACGAGTTGAGGTTCTTTTTTCAATGGGAGCCAATGAAGCATACTCTAGGAAGGATTGTTGAAGGTCATAAGAATATAAAAAGTGTTTCTTCATTTATCGAATTTATAGAGCAAATACACGAAAACGAACTTATTTCATACATATCGGAACAGGCATTATATGGAATAAGTTCAGACAGTTCAATGAGCCGGAACACTGATGACGAAATAACAAACAGAATTATAGAAATATTGGATAATTTGGACGACGATACAACTATTGATAAAGAAAAATTAAGAGAATTTGCTGAAAATCCTTTGGAAATAAAGTCCAGGCTTGTATTACTAATGAAACAGTTTTATGAAAAAGCATATAAGCAATATGAAACTCGTATATTATCAATCTTGGAAAAAGCAAAATCCAAATATGAGAACCTATATAAAGAAAACTATGCGAGCTTTGATAATGAATACTTAAGAGTTCTTCCAAGAGATGGTTGGGAAAATCTAATAATCCACATAAGTTATTTTACTCAAATAAGAATATGGAATTTTGATATTAAGCCCCAAAACAGAACAAAATGGATTAGCCTTGGCATGTACTCGGAAAATTATCCCATAAAAAAGTTTATAGAGGCTAAAGTTCATAACCTAATAAAAGTTCTTTCTGATAAAAAACGGTTTGAAATCATTCAAATTCTCAGCAAAAAGCCTCACTGCGTATCTGAATTAGCCAATGCTCTTGATCTTACTTCTCCGACGGTATGCTATCATCTCAACAATATGTTAAGTTTAGATCTGGTATCTATGAAAAGAGAAAATGCAAAAACCTTCTACACTTTAAATAAGAAGGTAATAAGAGAATTGCTGGACAGCACTTCAGAAATATTACTAAACGAAAATTCATAGGATATAAAGTCTAATTACTTTGACAGAATTAAAGAATTGTAATTTATATCATGTTTCGTGAATTTCATCAACTACTATATATTTTGCTATATTGAGCTTGCTCAAATTTCAATGGTTTATATAATCTTTAATCTTTTTTAGGACCACCAAAACATTTTAGCATAGAAAAAGGCTAACATTTTTATCATCAAAAATGTTAGCCTTTTTCTCATGTATAAAATTAAAACCTGCAAAGTGTTTAACCTTGCAGGAATTGAATCATAATGGCTCCCGGTCAAGGATTCGAACCTCGACAAACTGATCCAGAGTCAGTTGTGCTACCGTTACACAAACCGGGAATGTTTCATCAACGAATTATATAATATCATGTTTTTGCATATTTTGCAACAATATTTTTATAAAATTTTTAGCTATAAAAGGTGCCAATTGGCACCTTTTATCATTACATCTTTTCAAAATCATCCTTGCCTACACCGCATGTAGGACAAACCCAATCATCAGGCACATCTTCCCATGCTGTTCCAGGAGCTATACCGCTATCTGGATCACCCACTTCAGGATCATAAACATAACCACATACTGTACATACCCATTTATCCATTATACTACCTCCTTGGTTTCAAATATTGTATATAGATTATAACACCAACTGGATAATAATTCTATATTACATTTCAAAGATTAATAGATTTTTTATTGATTTTCTTAATCTTTTTATACCATCTACATCATATGCTCAGTATATCGTTTAACTGAAAAATCAAAACTATGCAGAGGTCTGCTTGTTTTTAGTATTTGTTCCGGTAGAATTTCTACTCTGATTTTTTCATTCTTTGGGAAATAATTTTATGATTGTCATATAACTTTCTTTAGCACTGTATTGCAATGTCGCTTCCTCAAATTTTCTATCACTCATAGGTTAAAATTCTAAATTTTTCAGCACTATTGATAATACATCTCATCAATTTAGTATTTTTATTTCCTCTGTATCTATGCAAAAAATAGACAAATAAGAAAAAATCTTATTTGTCCAACTCTTCCATTATCTTCACTGAAGCGCTTGCTCCAATCCTGCTGGCTCCAGCTTTTATCATTGCAAGAGCAGTGCTAAGATCACGAATGCCTCCTGATGCTTTTACTCCCATAGTGTCACCGACAGTCTTTCTCATCAATGCAACATCCGTTTCTGTTGCACCTCCTATTGAAAATCCTGTAGATGTCTTTACATAGTCAGCTCCGGCAGCCTTAGCCGCCTTACAGGCTTCAACCTTTTCATAATCATCAAGTAGACAGGTTTCAATGATAACCTTAAGCAGCGCTTTTCCTTTACAAACATTAGCTACAGCAGCAATATCATCTTTGACATAATCTATATTACCGCTTTTTAATGCTCCAATATTAATTACCATATCAATTTCCTGGGCTCCGTTTCTAATTGCATCTTCTGCCTCAGCTACTTTGACTGCAGTAGTACTTGCTCCCAAAGGAAAACCAATGACGGTGCAAACCTTAACCGGAGAATCCTTCAACATGTTATAGGCGATCTTCACATAGCATGGATTAATACACACCGAAGCAAAACCATACTTCAGCGCTTCACTGCAAATTCTTGTGATATCCTTTTCTGTAGTCTCAGGTTTAAGAATAGTATGGTCTATATATGGAGCTAAATCAATCATTCTCTTATTATCTCCCCTAAATCTCCATTATTTATGCCAGCAGCATTACCTTCTTCTATATCTATATGCATATCAAGAGCATATTCAGGATGGACTCTTACAACCACATTTTCAAACACAACAGCCCTTTCATTGCCTACTCTTACTTTTACAACATCTTTATCCTTTAATCCAAATTTAGAAGCATCGCTTGTATGCATATGTATATGTCTAGCTGCAACAATAACTCCCTCTTTTAACTCTACTTGACCTTTAGGTCCTACTAATATGCAACCTGGGGTACCTGCAGTATTGCCGGATGCCCTAACAACACCTTCAACTCCCATAGCTCTCGCATCAAATTTTGAGATTTCCACCTGTGTAGATGGTCTTACTGGACCCAGTATTCTTACACCTTTTAATGCTCCTTTAGGACCAACTACATCAACCTTTTCTTCGCATGCATACTGACCAGGCTGTGAAAGCTCTTTCATAACGGTGAGTTCATATCCTTCACCAAATAATGCTTCTAAATCCTTTTTACTTAAATGAACATGGCGGTTTGACATTGAAACCGGTACAAACTTTTCCATAAATACCCTCCTATAATTAATTATCTATAATTGAATAATGTGCTTTAAGCATTATTGCACACTCAATTCTCTTGCGCTGCATCTTACATTCCAGATCATAAGGTACCTTTAAATTTTTGTTGAATGCCTCAGCATTAGCTTGGCAACCACCGCTGCAATAGAACTTTGCCCAGCACTCACTGCATTTCTCCTTATGGTATACAGAATTATTGGAAAACTCCTTTTGCAGTTCTTTATCTTCCAAACCTATAAAAACATTTCCCATTTTATATCCTTCTCTGCCCACAAATTGATGACAGGGATACAAATCACCATCGGGAGTAACTGCAAAATATTCATAACCTGCACCACAGGAAGATACCTTTTTGTATACACAAGGACCTCCATCTAAATCTATTAGATAATGGTAGAATTTGAAAGGCTTACCCGCCTTATCATATTCTATCATCTTCTTTGCTAGATTTTCGTACTCCTCCATTATTCTATCCATATGCTCATCTCTTAAAGCATAGTCCATCTCTGGAGAAGCTACCACAGGTTCAATGGATATTTCTTTAAAACCTTCATCGGCCAGCGCAATTACATCATTGATAAAGTCCAAGTTGTAAGCGGTAAAAGTTCCCCTAATATAGTGGCTTTTACCACCTCTCTTTTCCACAAACTTCTTAATCTTCGACAAAATTATATCATAGGTCCCTTTATTATTAATAGTCTTTCTCATATTATCATTAATATTTTTTCTTCCATCTATACTTAATACAACATTATCCATGTTCTCATTGAGATACTCAATGGAATCATCATCCAGAAGTGTTGCATTTGTAGTCATTGTAAAGCCAATGGTCTTATTGTATTCTCTAGCCTTTTCTCTTCCATATTGGATAGTTTGCTTAACTACGTCAAAATTCAGCATTGGTTCTCCACCGAAAAAGTCAACTTCCAGTCTCTTTCTATTTCCTGAATTCTCAAGAAGAAAGTCTATAGCCTTTTTAGCTACTTCAAAAGGCATAAGCTTTCTCCCACCATGATAATCTCCTGTAGAAGCAAAGCAGTAACCACATCTAATATTACAATCATGCGCAATATTCAGGCATATTGCTTTAACCTGGCAATCATTTTTCTTTGAAAGAATCGCTTCTTTATATGTATCTTCTGAAAAGAGCAATCCTTCTTCCTTAAGTTTCATTATTTCTTCTGAAACTTCAATATACTTTTCTTCTCCATACTTATCCTTAAGTTTATCTGCTAATTCCACATCGGATGGATTCATGAACGTATCCAAAATTTCATATACAATATCCTCAACTATATGAACCGCTCCACTGTTTACATCCAAAACAATGTTCATTTCATTCATTTTATATTTATGTATCATCACTACTAGTCCTCTCTATATCAAATTTCCTTTAATAATTCTATATCATAATGATTCTGCTGTCAAACTAGTTAAGCATAAATAAACCGCCCAACAGGGCGGATATATATTTATACATATCTTTTAATTTTTCACTGATGAATTCAATTCTTTTGTAAGTTCTTCAACATCTATTCCATAACGTTGAGCAGCCTGTTCAACAGACATATATAATGCTCCACCTCAACCAAAACATCTGATCCCAAAGTCTCTAAATACATTTTCCAAATCAGGATATTTATAAAGAATATCATCAATTATCATATTCTTATCTATCATAATTCCACCTCCGCATTTTTATCTAGGTATTTTACAACACTTAATGCAGCAATATTGCCTTCACCTACTGCTTTAGCAATTTGAAATGGCTTCCCTGTACAGTCACCACAGGCATAGACACCAGAAACGCTCGTAGCCATTGTCCTATCAACTTTTATTGAACCATCTTCCAGCTCCAAACCTTCTAATAATTGATTAACAGGCAACACGTTTCTGATGAAAAACACTGCATCTGTATCTATATTTCCCTCAGAAGTTGAAAGCGATGTAACTTTATTGCCGTTACCAATAACTGATATTGGCTTGCCTTCTAATACGGTTAAATTTCCTCTGCATGAAAAATCCGTCTCATAAAGAGGCAAATAATATACTTTGGAACATATTTCACTCAGAAATTTTACCTCTTCTTCCCCTTCTTCATTTTCAGAAACAATAGTTACTACCTTGTTCCTATATAAAGGCCCATCACATGTGGCACAATATCCTACACCTTTGCCAAGATATTCTTCTTCTCCTTCAATCATTTTATTCTTTGCCTTGCCAGTGGCTATAATAATGGTTTTGGCGTCATAAAAGTTATTTCCTGCGTTTATCATAAAATAGTCACCCATATTGAGGATATTGTAAGCCATCTCTTTTTTCTTCTCTATTTCCATTTCCTTTAAGTGTTTGTCAAAAACTGATAAAAGTTCTTGTCCACTTACATTATTAATCCCTAGGTAATTTTCTACATTAGGAGCCTTACTAAGGCCTGTTACTTTATCTCCTCCAGCAAGAATAATAAAATTTTTATTTCGAATTTTAAGATTTAATGCAGCTGACATGGCTGCAGGTCCTCCTCCAATTATTACCGAATCAAACATTTAAAAACCTCCATATTAATTATTATCTATATATCCTTTCTTCCATCCTCTCTAATGGCTGCTCAATTATCATATGTTCTATGTTCAAAGCCACACCTTCTACACTAGGCATCACATATTTTATACCTTCCAACTCTGTCATTGTATTCGCCAATGAGCATATAGTCATATCCTCTCCTGCTGCTCCACCCCAGTGCTTTGTATGCATCTCCTTTGAAAAGTCAATATAAATAGTATCATCTTCTATTTTAACATATAGGACTTTAACTTCTTCAGGTATTGTTTTATATAGATTTTCAGCCTTAGGCCCTTTTATTAACTCCTCCAATACTATTTTTGCATAATCTTCATGGCTGATACCCTTCTTCACCTTTATGATTCTGTGTTCAGGAACAACATACTCAGCTTGAGAATTAGAAAAATATAATATAATTTCTCTTTCCTCCAATTGCTCAATTTCTTCCTCCGGCTCAACAACAATATCCTCAATATCATTGTTCTGCTTGCTGCATCCACATAAAATAACCGATATTACAAGTAAAAAGATTATGATTCTCTTCATCGTTAAGCCTCCATCATTGCCTATAATTTTCTTTTCTTTAACATAATTATCAATCCTAATATAAATAAAACAAATTGAACTGTCAAATAATATATGATTATCTTTATAGCTGTATCATAGAAAAAAATCTCAGGAAATATATTTGCCAATCTGTCTACTTTAGGATCCAATAACCAAAGATCATTGCTAAAAAATATCTCATGGAACATGGTAAAGTATTTATAAAAATCAATTTTCATTAGTATTACTAAAATACCAAAGGGCATTATTCCAACTATGGATGAGACCAAAAAATACTTACCAAAATCACACCTAATTTTTTTGGATATGAAAAAAGCTGCAAGAATTAGAAAAAATATGAATATACCATTTCTAATTTTTCTACCTGCAACAAACAGATGTTTAACATCTATCATATGCAATTTGTCTCTCTCGCTAAAAAATTCCTTTTCTTCTCCATTGATTTTAGTCTTGAAATCCAAATTACCTCTTTTATCTTTAAGGTAATCGAGCAGCTTTTCAGTGGATTCCATCAAATCCTTTTCCTCAACTCCTACCGTGGCAGGAATGTTATTTTTCTTATATTGATTTTTATAATAATCCATATCAAAGACAACTATTTCCGTTGCAGTAAGCAATAAAAGTAATGATAAAATTAAGGAAATAATTATATAAAAAACGTTTTTAAATAATTTTTCTGTCATATACATATACTCCTTAAAAATCCTAAGTTTTATAGTTTCATATTCCAAATTATATCACAACTTTATAAAAACTTATTTTATTTTTCAAAATTTAGTCTTTGTCATATGCAATAAATATATATCATACCACAGGAAATAATAAAAAAAGAGGTGATTTTTTTGATCAGAAAAATATTTTTATATAAATCCACTGTTCTCCTGATTATATTTGCAGCAATATTTTCTCTAGTTTCCTGCACTCCTCAATTAAAACCTTCAACAGATGCTGCTAAAAATGATGAGCAAAATGAACCACCAAAGGAATTGGAAGAGTTAAGAAAAAGCATTGAAGAAGTCGAAAAAACACTTATGTTCATGTATGAAGAAAAAAAGAAAGCTCAACAGGGAATAATATCTTCCGGCTCAGAAGTCAGTAAAAATGAACACCAACAAGGTGGTGAACAAAGCAGACAACAGGGAAATCAACAACAAAGTCAAGGTGAAATAAAGATAGAAATGAAGCCAGAAGAACTTGCAGAATTTAGTAAGCAACAACAGCTTGCCAAAGATCAGGAGGAATTAGCTAAGAAGCAAAAAGAAACTTTGGAAAAATTCGAGGATTTAAAAAAGAAAGTGATAGAACTCCATGAAAAGTGGAATTCTTATGAACCAAAAGCAATAAAAGCTTTAGCTCAGGCAAAATCTATTGAAGAATTCGAAAAAAACCTTGATAATCTGACAAATACCATACAAACAAGAGATGAATACAAAACACTTCTTGATGTAAACTCTCTCTTAAAAACTCTGCCAGATTTTTATGAACTATATACTACTAAAGTACCTCCTGATCTTGACAGACTTAAATATAGCATAAAAAAAGTAAAGCTGTTTGCTGAAAAAGATGATTATAATTCTATGAAACCTGCTATGGAATATCTTATCAATATATGGTCCTCAGCTAAACCAAAGCTAAAAAAGGATGTAACAGAGCAAATGACCAAATTTGAATTTGCATTGAACGACCTTAAAAACGCTGTAGAAAATAAAAACAAAATAGTAATTGATGCTAAATCTGAAGTACTGACAAAAATAATCGATGAGATGGTTGAAAAACTAAAAAGTTGAGTAAATCATTTTAACAGCTAGAGCCAGAGCAATTGCAATAAAAATTGGTTTGATTACTTTGGCTCCTTTTTTTATTGCAAACCTTGTACCTGCATATCCTCCTAATATCATTGATACAGCAAAAGGAATCCCTCTGGCAAAGTCAACACTGCCATTTAATGCAAAAGTAATCAAAGATGCCATAACACTTGTAAAGTTCAGTATCCTTCCATTACCTGCGCTTATGGAATAATCAAATTTATAAATGCTTATAAAAATGAATAACAGAAATGAACCCGAACCAGGGCCGAACATTCCATCATAAAAACCTATTGAAAAAGCAAGAATACAGCCCAATATAATGTTCTCTCTAGTCAGACCCTTAAACTCATTAGAAACTCCCAATTCTTTTTTTCTTATTGTATATACGGCTATTAACATTATGAGAACGAGTATAACCTTTTCTAAAGCTCGTTCATTTATGCTTAAAACCGTCTCCACACCTAATACCGCACCTATAAACGTAAAAGGTATGAGGTACTTGATCAATGGAAAGTATATTTTTTTAGACTTTGAATATGCTATGGTACTTGTAAAAGAACCAAAAAAAGCTCCAAGTTTATTGGTACCCAAAGCTACATGTGGAGGCATGCCTATAGCCATTATAGCTGGTATGCTGATTATACCACCTCCACCTGCTATAGAATCAACAAATGCTGCTATGAATCCAGCAGCAAATAAAAATAGCAACATTACTAAACTCATCTTTATTATATCTCCATCCTAACACTTAACATTTCTTTGACTTTTTTTTCAGTAGTAATAAAAAAATCAATATAATCATCCTTTATGATATATTTTGCTTTATCAATTATCTTAGAGGCTTTATCAATATCTATATTTATTCCATGCTTTAGTTTCATATGATGGTCATATTTTATAGATAAAACACGGCTGCTTATATCTTCTTTATATACAAAATGTTTAAATCTCTTGAAACAGTTTTTTAAAAAACCATGTTCTAAGCTATAAAAAGTTTCTAAATATGATTCAATTTCATACATCATCAGATCATCATGTAATGCTTCATCTAATTGCTTTAAAAGTTGTTTATTATCATTAAGCACCTCCAACTCAACTGCCATTTCTATAAAGTTGTGTGCTTTCCAGAGTCCATACTCTTTTGGAATATTGCATGCATCAACTACTTCATCAACTATAGACTCTGCTTTCAAGAAACAGTACCCTTCCTGTTCCCCATAAACTCCATCACCATAATAATCAAGACCTTTAGGTGAGATAGTATGAGTCATGGCCGATATTACAAAATCAATAAGTTCTGGTTCTTTTTCTTGATAAAATCTATACATGTTCCAACCAAAATTATGAGTATCATCATGATTGAGCTTATTTGATACAAAAGCATCGGGAAAAATAGCTCCCAAAACAGTCATATTATTTGAATATCCCAATACATTTTTACTGAACCATATATGAGTAAAAGGAAACACAAAAAACACATCCCAAAATATTATATAACTATTACATTATATAACATTTTGGGATTAAAAAGAATGGTTAAAACTAATGTTATTTAGTATTGTATCTATCTCTCTTATGCAGGTCTCGTCAATGCTTTAATTATCTCGTTAACTATCAAAGGTATCAGTGAAAAAGCTATGACAATAGTCCAATCTCTTATACTTAAGTTATGAACACTAAATGCACTAGCAAGGAAAGGAACTGTAATTACCACAAACTGTAACAACAAACCAACTATTATAGCACCTATCAGATACATATTAGAAAATAATCCTACTTTAAAAATAGATTTTGTGAAATTTCTCATTGACAATGAGTAGAACAGCTGTGAAGCAGCAATTACCACAAAAGCCATTGTTCTGGCATAAGTTAACACATCTTCAGGTATGTTCTTTGAACCCAGACTATATCCATGTTCGCTTAATCCAAAATAGAAAGCCAGTAATGTCAATGCACCTATTAGACAACCACCGATTATGGCTCTCGTTCCTGCACCTTCGGCAAAAAAGCTTTGCTTTGGATCTCTGGGTTTTTTCTTCATAACATCCTTATCACCTGGATCCACCCCAAGAGATATAGCCGGTAGTGAGTCAGTAATAAGGTTCATCCACAATATTTGCGTAGGCAATAAAGGAACAGGCCAATAGAATAGTATAGATGCAAATATTGAAATTATTTCACCTAAATTACAAGATAACAAGAAAACTACCGCCTTTTTTATGTTGGCATATATGTTTCGTCCTTCTTCAATTGCATGGACAATAGTTGTAAAATTATCATCTGTCAATATCATATCGCTGGCACCTTTTGAAACATCTGTACCAGTAATACCCATTGCCACACCGATATCTGCATATTTCAAGGACGGAGCATCATTAACACCATCTCCGGTCATTGATACAATATTTCCTTTAGCCTTAAAGGCTCTTACTATTTTCACCTTGTGCTCAGGAGAAACCCTAGCAAACACTCTGTAATTATTGATCTTCTCTGAAAACTCCTCATCTGTCAACTTATCAATCTCCGCACCTGTAATACATTGATCCAAAGACTCTGCTATGCCAAGTTCCTTTGCAATGGCAGCAGCAGTATTCCTGTGATCACCGGTGATCATAACAGGAGTTATTCCGGCTTGTTTTGCTTCTCTTATTGAATCTTTAACTTCAATCCTTGGTGGATCTATCATTCCCACAAATCCTATAACCGTCAGATCCTTTTCCATTTCCTCGGGTTCTATTATACTATCCACATCCTTGAATGCTACCCCAAGAACTCTGAGGGCATTGTTTGACATTTCTTCAGCTACTTCCAAATATTTAGCCTTCATATCTTCAGTTAATGGAACTATCTTTCCATCCACCAAAGCTTTGGTGGAAATATTTAATATGTTATCTATTGCCCCTTTAGTATGAACTCTATACTTACTTCCTTCTACATTTAAAGTCGACATCAGCTTTCTATCTGAATCAAACGGATTTTCTCCAGCCCTTTTATGTTTTCCATTTAATTCCTTTTTGGTTATTTTGAATCTGTCTCCCATTACAACCAAAGCCACTTCTGTTGGATCTCCTGTGCTTTGGCCATTTTCATAAGTAGCATCCGAACACAGTACAAAAGATTTAATCAATTGAGTTTCATCTTCATTGGCACTAAAATTAGTTTCGTTAGCTGGTAGATCCTTTAGATTATTAAAAGTATAGTACTTAACGACAGTCATTTTATTTTGTGTAAGTGTTCCCGTCTTGTCAGAGCAAATTATGTTTACTGAGCCAAGAGTTTCAACTGCTGGAAGTTTCTTAACAATAGCATTTATCTTAGACATTCTTGTTACACCTAAAGCTAAAACAATGGCAACTATTGCAGCTAAACCCTCTGGTATAGCAGCAACAGCTAAACTTATGGCAGTTAAGAACATCTCAAATAAATCTCTTTTTTGAAATAAAGCAATGACAAATATGAGAGCACATACACCTATAGCTAAGAACCCAAGGGTTCTGCCAAGCTCATCCAATCTTTTTTGAAGAGGTGTCATTTCATCATCATCTTCATCAAGTATCTTTGCAATCTTACCTATTTCAGTTTCCATGGCAGTGGAAACTACTACACCTTCTCCTCTTCCATATGTTGCAAGAGTAGACATAAATGCCATATTAGACCTATCTCCTATTGGTGTTTTAGGATCTTCATAAATATCATTGGCATTTTTATTGACAGGTACAGATTCGCCTGTTAAAGCGGACTCTTCTATCTGTAAGTTTGCACTATCTATCAGCCTTAAATCTGCAGGTATGTATCTACCGGCATCTATGATAACAATATCACCTGGCACCAATTCTTCAGAAGTGATTTCTTTTACTTCTCCATCTCTTCTAACAAGACACTTAGGAGTAGTCATCTTTTGTAGCGCCTCAATCGCCTTTTCTGCTTTATACTCCTGAACCACTCCAATTACTGCATTAAGAATAACAACCAAGAGAATTATTATTGCATCTGCATATTCACCTATCGCAATAGTTATGGCTGTCGCTCCCAAAAGAACATATATCAACATATCCTGTAATTGTTCAAGAAAAAGTGAGAATATGCTTTTTTTAGGCTTTCCTTTAAGTTTGTTTTGGCCATACTTCTCAAGCCTTAGCTTTGCTTCTTCACTGCTAAGGCCCACTGAGAGATCTACATTCAGTTCTCTTAAAACTTCATCTTGAGACTTTGAAAACCACATATAATTCACCTCTTTAAAAAATTTAACTTAATTTGAGAAATTAAAACATAACATTACTATTATTATCTTATATTGCTTTTATAATCCATTATTTATGTCTTCATTACCAACCTCCTAGCAAACAGCAAGTATGCAAAAAGACCTTTAATATGCACACATAAATGCATATTAAAGGTCTTGCACATCCCAAAGGATCTTGTTGCCAGAAAAAGATTCTACTCTTTTCCGTTACTGTTGGCAACATAGCATGGCGCTACTCCCCTTTAATTATTCAAATCTTTTAATACATTATACAGAAAATATAGCAATTAGTCAATTATTATGTTAAAAAATAACAGTTAGCTCCAACTGCTAATACTAGATATATCTGTAAGAATCAATTCTTTATTTCTTTCCTCAACTGTACGTATTGACCATTCATTTTGGAAAACCAACACAGGGTTATTCCTATCATCCCATAATACCTTTGTATCCAATGTAAGTCTCACCTTTTCAGGATTAAAGTTTTCCGATGCCACCCATCTAATATATTTATATGGTAAATGTTCGATATTAATTTCAGTTCCGTATTCATTTTTAAGTCTATACTCCAATACTTCAAGCTGAAGTATTCCTACCACTCCAACGATCATATCTTGAGCTATAGAATCCTTTTCATGGAAAACCTGTATTGCTCCTTCCTCTGACAGTTGTTCAATACCTTTTATAAATTGCTTCCTCTTTAGTGAGTTTTTAATATATACCCTTGCAAAGTGTTCTGGAGCAAAAATCGGTATTCCCTCAAACTTAAATTGAGGATTTTTCTCACATAACGTGTCTCCAATTTTAAAAATACCTGGATCAAATAACCCTATTATATCTCCTGCATAAGCTTCTTCAACAATCTCTCTGTCCTGGGCAAGAAATTGCTGAGGTTGCGTAAGGCGTATTTGCTTTCCTGCCTGTACATGATTTACACTCATCCCTTTTGTGAATTTGCCTGAACATATTCTCATAAATGCTATTCTATCTCTATGTGTGGGATTCATATTAGCTTGAATCTTAAATATGAATCCGGAAAAGAAATCGTTTTCTGGGTCTATCTCCCCTATATCTGCTTTTCTTGGAAGAGGAGGTGTGCTCATCTTTAGAAACTCCTGCAAAAAATTCTCTACTCCGAAGTTTGTCATAGCACTTCCAAAAAATATAGGAGTCATTTCTCCCTTTAATACCTTGTTCATGTCAAACTCATCGCCCGCCATATCAAGAAGATTTATATCTTCAATTAGTTTGCTATGGGCTTCTTCTCCTAGCAGATCCCTGAAGATAGGATCTTCAACAGACTTTTTCATTGAAGGCACTATGCTTTGACCATGGTTACCTCCTGAAAACAGTTCCATATGCATCATTTTCCTGTCATAAATACCTAGAAAGCTTCCGCCTAATCTCACTGGCCAGTTCATAGGATAGGATTGTATACCAAGAACTGTTTCTATCTCTTCCATAAGCTCAAAAGGATCGCGCCCTTCTCTATCCAGTTTATTAATAAATGTAAAAATAGGTATGCCTCTCATGCGACAAACCTTAAATAGCTTTTTAGTCTGTTCTTCAACACCCTTCGCATGGTCAATTATCATCACAGCACTATCAGCAGCCATAAGGGTTCTATAGGTATCCTCGCTGAAGTCTTGATGCCCTGGTGTATCCAAAATGTTTATACAGTATCCTCCATATTCAAACTGCATGACACTTGATGTTACGGAAATACCTCTTTGTTTCTCAATTTCCATCCAATCTGATACGGCATACCTCTGGGCTTTCCTTGATTTAACTGAACCGGCAAGCCTTATGGCACCTCCGTATAAAAGCAGTTTTTCGGTAAGTGTAGTCTTTCCCGCATCTGGGTGGGAAATAATAGCAAATGTCCTACGCCTTCTAATTTCTTTTTTTATATCATATTCTACAAGCCCCATTTATCTAAACCTCTCTTCAAAATTCTCTTATATATTTCCCCACTTAAAACAAATTAATTTTACATGAGTCAAAAAACTCTGTCAATCCATATATCTTTAAAAACTATTATGCAACATATAATAATGCAGAGAATATATATTAAAATATAAATCGAGGAGGTGTACTATGCAAGAATATGGTCATGTAAGAGAATTTTTCTTAGGTGCCAACACTCATAAAGGATTTCATTCTTTTTATGATTATGTTGTTCCTGGGATTCCCAACAGGTTATTTATTTTAAAAGGTGGGCCTGGTACCGGTAAATCAACTTTCTTAAGAAAAATTGCGAGTGAGTTCGCTGATATGGGTTATGATGTGGAACTGCATCATTGTTCTTCTGACAATGATTCATTAGATGGTATTCGTATAGTCCCTTTCAATATTGCAGTTATGGATGGCACTGCACCACATACTACGGATCCCAAATATCCAGCTGTAGTAGATGAAATTATTAATCTTGGCGATTATTGGCACAAGGAAAAAATAGAAAAAAACAGAACCTCAATAATTAGCATTGGTAAAGAATTAAAAAAACTCTATACTTCCTCTTATAGATTCTTAAATGCAGCAAAGGAAGTCCAAGATGATATGGAAGCATTGATTGGAGACGACTTCGACTGGTTAAACTACACTAAAATGCTGAATGAGTACAAAATGTCCATAATGGAATCAGCAAAACCTACAGGAAAACAAGGAGAAGCAAGGCATTTATTCCATTCCTCAATCAACTCTTCGGGTAGAGTTGATTATATAGAAATTGCTCTTCCAAAGAAACATGAATGTCACTATATCAAGTGCCAATATCAAGGAGCTGCAACAAAGCTATTAAATTCTATAGTTTCGGATTTATTAATGACAGGCTATGACGTGGAAGTTTTTCATCAACCTTTAGATCCGGAAATAATAGAGACCATTATGGTTAATGAGCTGGGCCTGGTAATCTCTAGCGATGCCAATGTGGAAAAGACAGCAGTAAGAGTGATTGATTTAGACATCCTTAGGAAAAAAGATATTTCTGACAACGAAAGTTCATTCCTGACAAGAGATAGAATTCTTTTCAACAATCTTATAGATGAAGCCATAATGAAAATTAGAACAGCTAAAAAACTTCATGATGAATTAGAGAAGTATTATATAGAAAGCATGGATTTCAAAAAAATAGCCGAGCTTAGATGCAAAGTCATAGAAAGAATAAGAAGTATGTGCAAATAACCTTAAGGAGCATGCTAAGATTTATTAGCATGCTCCTGTTTCAACATCCCGTATAATAAGAGGTCGTATCTATTCCCATCTCTAAAAATAAACTCTCTATATGCTCCTTCCCTTTTAAATCCTACGCTTTCATATAAAGCTATTGCCGTTTTGTTATATTCTATAACATTTAGTTGGATTCTATGAAAATTAAGTTCATTGAAACCAAAGTCTAACAATAATTCCATAGCTTCTTTGCCATAACCTTTACCTCTGATTGTTTTATCTCCGATTCCAATAAAAGTAGTAGCAACTCCATTGGTCCATAATATTTCATCAAAACCCGCTACACCTATCAAATTATTCGAATCTAGCATTCTAATGGCAAATATAAACCTTTCTTCAGAAGTTTCATAGTATTCCAAAAGTTTTATCATGTCCTTTTTAGATTTTGGTATTGCAGGAACCATGTCATAGTATCTCATAAATTCAACATCATTAAACCACTTTGTCATTATATCAATATCATCCTCAATTAATGAATCAAGTTTAATATTCTTACCAATCAACATATTTCTCATAATCAATCTCTCCGTATATCCACCAGATACTTCTTTTCCAGCTTTATCGGGTCATAGGCCAACTTAGCTCTTCTGAGACCCGGTATTCCTATGTCCTCTTCCCTGTTTATATGTTTCACATCCTTGAGATATAGCTCAGCAAAAGTTCTGTTTATAAAGGCATAAATACCGTTATAAATTGTGTCTCCTTTTTCAATGTGAATTATAGCCATGTTTTTATTTACAATCTCACCTATAGTAAATCCAGCAATAACATCATTTACATAAACTGCCATCCCAAGGCCATTCAACAACTTCAGGTTATGCATAATATCCTTTATCCCTTTTAACTCACATACTAATTGATGGTTGCTCTGCTGTCCACTGAACCATTCTTCAGCAAATCTTATACAATCATTTATTACTTTATCTTCTGAAATATCTTTAATGCTGTACTGATAACTGCTTACAAAGTGATTATATTGGCTCTTTCTTTTCCTTAGCTTATCACCATTTAGTTTTATTAGTTTTTCCGTCTCATAAATATAATCAAAGTTTTTTACATCTTGAAAATACTGAAGTTTTTCATCATAGATTTTTTTCAGCTCTTCCAGAAAAGGTTCCTCAATATCTGAAAACAACACCTTCATACTGCTGTTGCTCTTCTTGTACTCTATCAATTCAGATATGATATCTTTTAAGTTGCCTTTTGTGTAACCAATGGGTTGCATAAATACTGTTCCTTTGCCTTCTTCCGTCTTTTTAATTATCAAAGCATCATTAAGTATTGCATACTCCACATTGCAATATTCTCTCCAGAGATAGAGATTTAAAAAAGAGTATTCATATGTATTAAAGTTATAATCCCCTAGATATTTCATAAATAATTCTCTGTCACTCAGCTCTAATGTTTTAAACTGTAGCAAACAAATCACCCTTTGAATTTAATTTACTTTTTTTATTATATAATCATTATTATTATATCAATTATACCACAAAAAAGTAGAAAAACTCCTACATAGGATAACCCATAACAATATAATATAAATTGAATTGATTGCAATGAAATAGGAATACTTTTCTTGCTAATTAATAATATATACTGAACAATACTATGATGGAGGTAATTTCATTGTTATCAAGAGCAGATTTCATAAAAATTTCTCTGGAAATCAATCTTTTCTTTCAAAGGATTATGAAAGAGCATTTGTTTTTTATAGAAACCAATCTACAACCAGTCCAGACTACTTACATCAAAAAAGCCGATGACCTAAAAAAAGCCTTCGAACAACTTTTGAGGCAAACAGTAACCTATTCCCATGGAATTACACCTGAAAACATGCTTAAATACAATGAATTTGTTACTCCTTATACATTAAAAGCAGAAGAATTAACTACAAAGTTAACCGGTGCAAGTCTTAGCACAGAAATTACAAAAACTGAGCTTAAACTTTCCCGTATCAGATACCATGATTTAGGAGACAGATTAGAAAAAGCCGTAAAGGATTTAAACAACACATCCTTGAACTTACTCGAAGAAGTCATAGATTATAAAAGAAAGCTGCTGTCTATGGTGTTAGAATGCAAAATATTTATAACATTATATCCTAAAATGCTAGATCACCTTATAGATGAAGCAGAATACTATTCAGAATTGTTAAAATCCCTGCAAGAAAGAAAAAATGTAAGGAAAACTCTATGCGAAGGTCTTAATTTCTGGAATAACCTAATGGCAGAACATGCACAATTCATCGATGGAATGTTAGATCCAACTGAAGAAAGTCTTAAGAATACTTCCAAAGCGTTTTCAGAGAAATTTGAGAAGTTAATAGAAGAATGCATCAAATCAGCAGAAGAAATAATAATTAAAAGAAGTCAAACTGCAACGGAAGAAGTAATTAACTTCAAAAAGGCTGCCACAGAAGGATTATTAAAATGCGAAATTAAATCCATCATACCTCCTCTTCTTGCGGATCATGTACTTCGTGAAGCTAATCATTACATAAGAATATTAGAAACATTATAGTTCTGGAGCATTATGGCACATAAGGTTTTCTCCGCAAACTCTGTATACAAGCATATTTTCATAAATAGCAAAAAAGGAAGCCTTTAGCTTCCTCTATTTTTATATAATTATGGTGGAGATAAGCGGGATCGAACCGCTGACCTCTTGAATGCCATTCAAGCGCTCTCCCAGCTGAGCTATACCCCCAATATTGCCAACGACATAACGCCGTGACAATATATATAATAAATTATTTAAGGATTTTTTGCAACAGTTTTATAAAAAATTTTATTGAACCATATTTTCCATTTCATTCAACAGGTTTTCAAATACCATTAAAGCTTTCTCGATAGGCTCAGGAGTAGTCATATCCACACCGGCTTTTCTGAGTAGTTCGATGGGATAATCTGCCCCTCCGCTCTTTAAAAACTCCAGATACCTACTTCTCGCACCTTCTTCCTGATTGATAATTTTGCTTGACAAAGCAATAGCCGCTGAAAAACCTGTAGCATATTTATAAACATAGAAACTGCTGTAGAAGTGAGGTATTCTTGCCCACTCCATCTCAATATACTCATCCATCTCAACATCAGGTCCATAATATTGCTTGTTGAGGTTAGCATATATCTCTGATAATAAGTCTGCTGTAAGAGATTCACCTGATTCAACCTTTTCATGGATAACCTTCTCAAACTCTGCAAACATGGTTTGTCTATATACAGTTGCTCTGAATTGCTCCAAGTAGTGATTGAGAAGATACATTTTCAACTTTTTGTCCTGGGTGTTTTTCAGCATATAGTCCATGAGCAATGCTTCATTAGTTGTTGAAGCAACTTCTGCTACAAATATTTTATATTGAGAATATACATAATCTTGATTCTTGTCTGAATAGTAGCTGTGCATGGCATGCCCCAACTCGTGAGCAAGTGTGAACATGCTGTCTAAGGTATCATTATAATTCATCAACACATATGGATGAGAATCATAGCAGCCCCACGAATAGGCACCGCTTATCTTTCCTTGATTTTCGTACACATCTATCCATCCGTTTTCATAGGCTTCATCCAGCAAATTTACATATTCTTCTCCCAACAGACTAAGTCCCTTTTTTACCGTATCCTTAGCTTCAGCATATGGTATTTCGATATTTACATCCTTAACCATGGGTGCATATATATCATACATTTGCAGTTCATCTAATCCTAATAGCTTTTTTCTTAATGCCATATAGCGATACATCAAATGCATCTTATTATGAATGGTATCAATCAGATTATCATATACTTCAATAGGAACATTATCAGGAAACATAGCAGCTTCTCTGGCAGACTTATATTTTCTCACCTTTGCATTAAAAATATTTGCCTTTACGTTAGCATTTAACATAGCTGCGAGAGTGTTTCTATGATTTTTATATGTAGAATATAAAGCCGTATATGCATTCTTTCTAACTTCTCTGTTTGAACTTTCAACCAAAGCCATGTATCTTCCCTTTGTCAATTCAATTTCTTTGCCATCATCATTTTTGACCATGGGGAACTTAATATCAGCATTATTGTACATGTCAAAAATATTCCCAGGAGCTTGAGCCAACTCTCCTGCCATCGCCAATATCTCTTCCTCATTTTTTGATAGCACATAGGGTTTCATTCTTCTAATTTCATCCAAATATCTTTTATAGAAACCCAATTCATTGTTTTCCTTATAAAATTTCTCCATATCATCATCAGATATACTGATGATTTCGGGCATCATAAAAGAACTTTTAGCTTCCAATTCAATACCCAATGCATCTGCTCTGTCAGCTAAGCTCTGATAAAAAGAATTGGCAGTGTTCTCGTGGCTTTTCATATGGGCATATACATGCAGTTTTTCGAAGAGCCTTGACATATTGGCACTCAGCTTAATTGATTCCAATAGATTATCAGATGATTCTGCAATCCTATCATTGTACTCTGAGAGTTTGTTTACCATGTTCTTAACTTTTTTAAAATCTTCTTCCCAAAGCTCAACAGACTCATAAATATGTTCCAATTTCCACTTAAACTCATCTTTTATTTCCTCTCGCTTTGGATTAGATGCTTGTATTTTCATATAATTACACCTCCTGGTGATTTTTGTAGCCACTATATATTTATTTTAATACAAATTCATTGCAAATATAAAGTAAATTGAGCCAAATATAAATGAAATTTTCCATCATAAATGTTACAATTTTATAAAAAGCTTATTATGAAATCAAAGAAGGCAGGTGTTATTTTTGAAAATATTGATTGTAGATGATGAACCAGCCATTGTTGATTTAATTAAACTCAACCTACAATTGGAAGGTATTGATTCCATATCCTGTAATAATGGTACCGATGCCATTAGACTGGCTAATTCCCAAAATCCAGACTTGATTCTCCTTGACATTATGATGCCAGGCATGGATGGATTTCAGGTTTGCAAAGAACTTCAAGGACTTAACATACCTATAATACTCTTAACCGCTAAAAACTCCATTAAAGACAAGCTTTATGGCCTCGAACTGGGAGCTGATGATTATATAACTAAGCCCTTTGACAGCAGAGAGCTAATCGCTAGGGTAAAAACTGTTCTAAGAAGAGTCAATAAATATAGCGTGAAAGACGAATCATTAATTACTGCAGGTCCCATATCTGTTAATATTAAAGAAAGAAAGGTTCATATTGATGAAAAAGAAATAACCCTTACACCAAAGGAATATGATTTGCTGCTCTTTTTTATTGAAAACCAAAGGGTAGTATTCTCAAGAGAAAATATTCTTGAATCAGTATGGGGATATGAGTATATAGGAGACAGCAGGACTGTAGACATGCATATTCAGCGTTTGAGAAGAAAATTGGGAAAATACAGCGTTTTTATCAAAACAGTATTTTCCATAGGCTATAAATTTGAGGTGAATTATGAAGCTTAAATATAAAATTCTTGCCTTAAATGTTGCGGCCCTGTTAATCATGCTAATAATACTGGGACCTATAATAATTAAGATGTCTGATAATTATAATCTTTCCAATATACTTAATTATCTTCAAAGCCAAGGTGATTATAGCTCGATATATATAGAACAATACGTCCTTAATAAGGCAAGCAATATTTTTGAAGTTCCAAGTATAATGGAAAGCGACTCTTCTTATCTATGTTCTTATCTGGAAAAGAATATCAATTGCAGGGTCCAAATATTCTATGGTAACACTCTGTTGGGCGATTCAGAAGAAGTATTGGATAGCAAAGCAACTGTAAGACCAGAAGTTAAAGAAACTTTTAAAGGTAATAGGGCCTATTTCATATCAAAAAATAAAAGCCGTACCCTTTATTATGCTACACCTCTTAATATTGACGGAAGATATAATTATTCTCTTGCTTTTATATATGACCTTACAGTTGCTGATAATATGAAAAAACAAAATATAAACATGTTCATGATAACCGGTTTATTATCAGCTTCTCTGTCTGTATTTTTCAGTATTTTTATTTCCGGCAGAATAACAAACCCTATAAAAAATCTCACAGAAACAGCTAAGCTTTTATCCAAAGGCGACCTGAATCAAAAAGTTGAGGTACACAGCAACGATGAGGTAGGTGAACTAGCAGACAACTTCAACTACATGGCTGAAAGCTTAAGAAACATGATCCATGAATTAAAAGATGAAAAGGAAAAGCAAAAAAACTTTTTTGATAATTTTACTCATGAAATACGAACACCTCTTACAACTATATTAGGCTATTCAGAATTGCTTTGGAAAACAGACAGCATAGAAGTTAAAGATAAAAGCCTTTTTCATATAACATCTGAAGGCAAAAGAATGTTGAACATGGTAGAAAAGCTTTTGGAGCTGTCCAGACTAAAACGCTTTGACTTTGAAATAAACAAATGTGAAACCAACTTAAAGACTCTTGTAGAAGAAGTATGTGACTCCATCCACTATAAACTCGGGAGATACAATATTGCTTTAGACCTTAAGCTTGAAAATTTATCCTCTTTTGTAGATCCGGATCTTTTTAAACAAGTGATAATTAATACTCTTGATAACAGCATTAAATACAGCGAAACAACAAAAATTGAAATTGATCTTATCAAAGATAATGAAAAAACGAAGTTGATTATAAAAGATTATGGCATTGGGATAGAACCATCTACTTTAGAGAACATATTTGAACCCTATTATAAAGGTGATAAATCAAGAAACAGCAGCATAGAAGGTTGGGGGCTTGGTCTATCAATTGTAAAAGAGATTATAGACAAACATGATGCAAAAATTGATATTGCCAGCGAGAAAGACAGAGGAACCCAAGTAACTATAACCCTATGATCAACAGGAGGAAAAACAATGAAAAAATTATTTATTTTATTGCTATGCTCCATAACTTTGCTTTCTTCTTGTACTATAAAAGAAAATGAATTGGTAATAATCGACAATCGAGATAACAACAAGAATAGTACCTCAGCAAAGATAAAAGACTGGCAAATAGATATAGCATCTCAAAAAATAGCGATAGAAAAGAACAAAGAAGTAATCAGCAAATTGGGTGAAAATATTATACCAATCACCGTCTCTCCAGACCATAGTGTTGTTATTGGTTATAGCAATGTAAAAGACGAAACTACTGATATAAGAAATAGTATGGTTATAGCGGGCAATATGGTACAGTATATGGATCTTTTTGCATGTGACATTGCAAATAATACCAACAAATATCTAGGTAAGTTCATGTCAATAAAAAGTTTTCAGTTTGATCACGAAGGTAAACAATGGGCTTTTATAGATGGTGAGGACAATGTATATATATATAATTTAGAAAATGGAGAGCTTTATAAGGTAATTGAAAAGTATAATTATAGAGAGTTTAACACAATATGCTGGTCTCGGGATTCTAAACGATTGATGTTCAACAATAGAATGATCTTTGACATTGCTTCGAGGGAATTTATCTCAATAGCAGCCGATAGCTATACGCCTTTTATTAAGGTTGGTTTTAGCAACAATACGTTTATAACAGAAATGAAGAACAATAAATACGATAATATAATCGCACTCTATAACTTTGATAATAAATCATATACTCAAATTGCCGATGGCTATTATAAGGACTCAGATAATACCAATCTTATATATACAGTAGACTTGCTGCAAGGTTTAAAAATTGTCAATTTGAAAACTTTAGAGAGCAAGACTATAGAGGATGGTCCTGTTTATTGCGCAAATATATTAAAATCAACAGGCGAAATAATATATACAACTTTAAACTCGAATTTTGATGATGATAGATATCTTCTTGTGAAAATCGATCCAGAAACCATGACTAAAAAGGTTTTTCCTCTATGTACTCCTTCTTATTATTTGAGCCCTGCTGAAGATGTTTTAAATTTTATAAGCGATTATAGCGAAAATTCAACTATGATAGATTTGAATTCCTTTAAAGTGATAAAAACTATCAATAAGAAGGATAATGAAGATTTAAAGAATATAAAATCTACAATCTTAAAAATGTTTTATTTGGATTATAGTTTTAACGGCAGCTATGATGAGTACGAAGTTAAAGCAAAAAAAATATATACAAACACAGAATACCCTGTACCTCAGGAAGCATTAAACAACAAATTGACGGATTTCAAACGTTTTAATACCCCTTTGCCCAATAATCAAAAGGAAGATTATATACCTCCTTCTATAAGCTTTGACAGTATATCAATCAAAGGAAATAAGGCTTCAATAAACATAGGTCGATTTTTCATAAATTCCATTGAGTTGGTTAAGATTGAAGATGAGTGGTACATCACTGGTTTTTCTACTCATCCTGAATCCAAAGAAGTGAGTCAAATAAGAAAAACAGTTAAAAATCACATTGACGCCATCTTGTCAGGAAACAAAGCAGAGGCTCTTAAGCATTGGGAAGGTATGGAAGAAAATGAAACTGTAGAAAATAATCGCAATGTAGTAGAAAATCTTATTAATAACAGAGACAAAATCCTCATAGAAATTGGCGAAACAGAATTATGGTCCATGAGTGATCCTCATCGAGCCGAGTCTCCTGAAGCAGCCACAGAAGCACGAACTAAAGTAATAATTAAAGACGGTAAGAATATCAGTAAATATAAAATAGTACTTTCTAGAAGAAATAGGGGTGAATTTGAAATACAGTTTTGGGATACAGATCCTCTAAGTGTGTCACAGCTTTATTAGTGAAATAAGAAGCAGGGCTATTATGCTATAATGAGCCCTGCCTTTTCATATGAAGCTTTCATTTTTTCTACTACTCTCACCAGCGGTTCATATTCTTCATAGAATACGACTATAATATCATCTGGTTCAGCATTAGCTATTGCCATTTCAAGAGCCTTTTCCTCACATAATTCTATAGTAACCTCAGATTCTGATATTGAACCTTGCTGACACCCTTTTTTCAATAGCTCAGCAATTTCTCCTGTTTTTCTTCCACGCTTATCTTTATCCTCCTTGATATATATTCGATCAAAACAATTTCCACTCATTTCTCCTATGGTTATTGTACTGGAATCCGTTCTATCTCCAGGTACACCGATGACACCGATGAGTTTCTTCTTTTTCATTGCTTTAAGAGAATTTAGAACATTTTTATAGCCATCGATATTATGACCATAGTCTATTATCACTTTTATGCCATTTACATCAAATTGATTGAACCTTCCCGGATTTTGCTTTTCATTACATTCAAACGTCGAAAGACCTCTTATGATGTTCTCTGGTTCAATTCCTAAACCATAAGCTCCTGAAGCTGCTGCAAGGGCGTTATAAACATTATGCTTCAGAAGACCGCCCATTGCAGCAGGTATCTGATCTATACCCATAAGAAGTTCTGTTTCATTTTTTCTACATAAATATATATTTTTATCATCAGCAAAAAATCCAACGCCACCTTGTTTAATATGATCTATCAAGTATTTATTGTCAGCTTTAGCTGAAAATAGTATTAAATTTGATTTCACTCTCTCTTTAATTGACATACAATATTCATCATCTGCATTAAGCACTGCATATCCATCTTTCCTTACTGCTTCAACAACCAATGCCTTTACAAAAGCTAAATCTTCCACATCATATATTCCATCTATACCCAAATGGTCTTCCTGTATATTTGTTATCAAACCCACATCAGCTAAATCATATCCTAATCCCCGATTTACAATTCCGCCTCTTGCTGTTTCCAGTACGGCATAGTCAATTCTCTTGTCCATCAATACTGCTTTTGCACTTAATGGACCTGTATTATCTCCTTTTTTCATGCATTCATCATTGTAAAAAATACCATCTGTATTAGTCATTCCCACATTATACCCCATGGATCTCAGAATATGAGATATCATTCTGACGGTTGTAGTTTTTCCGTTTGTTCCTGTTACCGAAATCAGGGGGACAGTAATTTTTTTATCTTCTGGACAGAGCAATTTCACTATTTCAGCCGCTACATTTCTGCCTTTACCCTGACTAGGGAAATGGTGCATTCGTATTCCAGGAGCTGCATTTATCTCTATGATCGCCCCATTAGCTTGCTCAAGAGGTATACCTATATCGCTTACAGTTATATCTACTCCAGCTATATCTAATCCAATTACCTTGGCTGCCATTACAGCCATCATAGCATTTTCTGGATGAACTTTGTCTGTTACATCTATTGCAATGCCACCGGTACTTAAATTATCATTCTCTCTCAGGAATACCATCTCATCTTTTTCTGGTACATATTGAAGAGTTTTATGCTGCTTTTCCAAGTGAGCTTGAACTACTTTATCAACAACGATCTTTGTCAGCGGTTTTTCGTGGTCTTCTCCTCTTAATGGGTTCTCCCTATTCTCCTTTTCAATAAGTTCCTCAATGGTACTCTCTCCGTCACCAACTACATGGGCCGCAAGTCTCAATGATGCAGCCACCATTTTATCTCCAACAACTAAGAGCCTATAATGGTTACCCTTGACGAACTTTTCTACCAATACTGTATCTTCATATTCAGAAGCTATTTTATATGCCTCCAATGCTTCTTCCGGTGTTCTCAGATTAATTGATACACCAATTCCGTGACTTCCATAATTGGGCTTTATTACTACAGGAAATCCTATGCTCATACAGTACTGCAGCAACTCATTCTCATTGCTTACAATTTTACCTTCAGGTACAGGCAATCCATACTCTGCCATTATGCTTTTTGCAAGGGTTTTATTGCAGGCTACATCAACAGCTATACAAGTAGAATTATCCGATAACGTTGCTTGTATTCTTCTGCTGTGTTTACCATAACCTAGTTGAAGTAAACTTCCATCCCCTATTCTAATTACTGGTATGCCTCTTTTTTCGGCTTCCTTAATAATCATGGATGTGCTTACTCCAATATCTGTCTTTACACACTTAGTCTTTAGTTCCTTAAGCTCCTTTTGCAAATCAAACTCTTTATTTTCAATAAAGCTATTTATCACATCAACGGCAATTCTTCCGACTTCTATTCCTGCCAATTCATTTATATATCCATATACCACGTTGTAAATAGTATTCTTATCACCTTTAAATGCCTTTCCATATCCGATGTCATAACCTAACATGTTTTGAAGTTCTATGGAAACATGTTCTACCACATGGGCTAGATAAGTACCTTCTGATAGCCTATCTATAAAACCACCTTCATAGCCTCTTGAACAACTATGTTTTTTTAAACCAGGAAGAAGATTTATCAAAAAATCATTTAAGCCTTCAATGGCTTTTGTTGGTGTATCACAATATTCACCTAAATCTATTACCATTTTTACAACAGGTTTGTGACTGTATATGTTTCTTCCTTTGTAAGCATAACTGCTTATAATTTTCACTTTTTATCCTCCTCAAATTCTATGTTCTTACCTTCTTCATAATCTTTTTGTATTATTCCCTCTTTAGTTACCAGATTAAACCCGTAACCTTCTGGGAAAACATGAATTTTTACATCTGTGATGGCCAAGGGGTCATCAGGGTTTTGCTCTGAAACATTTGTATAAGATATATCTCTGCCATCAATTACGGTCACTACACCGGAACCTGCTACCCTAAAGGTAAGATCACTCCTGACAATAGCTGCTGTGTCTTCATCAATACCCAATCCTATTATCCCTGGGTTCTGTGCCACAGCTGCTAGTAATCTCCCTATTCTACCTCTTTGATTGAAATGCTGGTCTATGATAACGCCCTGTAAAAGTCCCATGCCAGGAGCCATCTTTAATGTACACTTTCTTGGTGCTTCATCATCCTTCCCTTCAACTACCATAATCTGGCTCATCATTGATGCTCCTGCGCTGGTACCGGCAATAACCTTGCCATTATTCAAGCTATCCAAAACTGCTTTATGAAATTCTGTTCCCCCTAGTATGCACGAAATTCTTAATTGATCTCCACCAACAAAAAAAATGCAATCACACTCTTTGATTTGCTTTATTAATCTATAATCATTTGCCTGGGACCTTTCAGTTATGTTTATTCCATAAACAGCTTTACTCCCCAAGCTCTTGAATATTTCATTATATTGTTTTTCAGCTTCATAGGGACTATTTGTTGCAGTAGTTACAACAGCAACTGTACTATTATCTCCCCCTGATAATTTATGCACAATCTTTAGAATTCTCTTATCTGTTGTTTTATCTTCGGCACCACCGATTATCACCAAGGTACCTCTTTTCAAGCCTGGCATAGCCACACTCCTCTTTTCACAATATAATTTTATTTTTTCTAATTTGCAAAATAATATACAATTAGATAAAATAGACTTGTTTACCATGAACATAAATTTTGCGAGGTATTCATATATGAAAAAAATTACTTTTATAATCCTCATTTTATTATTATTTGTTATATCATCTTCCTGTATAATAGATAATCCATCCAATCAGAACAATAAAGAAAATATAGCCTCTAGCCCACCTGTACCTGATATGTCAGAAAACAGTACTCCCAAACTTTCTTATGAAGAAAGGATGATAAATAATATGAGCCTTGATGAAAAAATCGGCCAGTTAGTTATCCTAGGTTTCTCCGAAGGAACTACCGATGAAGAGTTAAAAAAACTCATTCAGGTAAATAAAGTAGGAGGTTTTATACTCTTTAGGCGGAACTATAGTAATTTCCGAGAACTTTATGAATTAAATTCAAAGCTTAAAAATTATAATAAAGAAAATAAACTTCCACTCTTTATCGCTATTGATGAAGAAGGCGGTACCGTGTCCCGTATTCCAAAAGAAGGCATTACAATGCCGGATGCTAGAATTTTTGGCCAAATCGATGATTTATCATTGACTGAAAAATCGGGGAGAATAATTGGAAAACAACTTTATTCTGCTGGTGTAAATATGAACTTTGCACCTGTTCTTGATATATTGAGCAGAAATGATAATACTTTGCTGAAAAATAGAAGCTACGGAAATAATGCAAACAAGGTATCTTCACATGGCCTTTCCTATATCAAGGGTATTAATGAAGAAGGAATAATATCTGTTCCCAAGCATTTCCCCGGCCATGGTCATACAAACACTGATTCCCATGCCAGTCTGCCGATTATAAACATTGATCTGGATACACTGAATAACAGGGAATTGGTACCTTTTAGAAATGCAATAAATGCAGATATTGATGCCATGATGATAGGTCATCTGTCCTTTCCTAAAATAGATGAATCAGGGAAACCTGCCTCCAGATCAAAAGTTTTCCTTACGGATATTTTGAGAAATCAGCTGGGTTTTAAAGGAATTGCCATATCCGATGATCTTGAAATGGCTGGTTTTGTGAAAGGCAAAGAATCTCTAGAGGATGCAGTAATAGAATCTTTCAATGCAGGAATGGATATATTTGTTATATGCCATACAAAGGAAATGCAATACAGAGTTCTAGAAGCATTAAGGAAAGGATTATCAAAAGGATTAATCTCTGAAGATCGTATAAATCAAACCTTAGAAAGAATTATAAAAGTAAAAACAAAATATACTCTATCAAATGAAATGAATCTCCAATATGATGAAGCCTTTGACTTGTTCATTGATAGTGAATACAGAGATTTTATAAATTCTACAAGAAAGGCTTTTACGGAGAGTACAAATTAAAAATTTATACTTTCCTAGCATTATAAAAAACCGATGAGGCATATCATAATGATATGCCCCATTTATACTATACATCCATTTCCATTTCAAAAGGACCTTTGAAAGGTTCAGACACACCTATATGACCCATCAAAGTTTCTGACTTATTGCCATCTATAAGAAATTGGACTCTTTGAATGTTTGGAAGCGCATTTAAGGTTCTGGTTATCTGCATTATCGTAAATATCTCCTGCATAGATCCACCATATAATCCATCTCGAGCAAAGTTCACAAACGCGGTACCATCAGCCACTTCAACATTTATCAATTTGGCACTGGATGGTATCTCTGTGCTAAGCTCCTTATTATCTGAACCTTTCATCAACTCTCTTACCACAGCTTCCTCAAGGGATGTATCCCCATACTTCACCAATCTTTTTTCTGAAATCAACTTTTCCAGATTCTTATCACTTGTTTCTATATACTTTTTGTTAACAAAGAAAAGTGTTACTTCCTGTTCATTAATTTTAGGGGCTGGATCAACAACTACATTTTCATCTTTGCTTCCATCCTTAACCGCATGTTCCTTTTCAATTCCGCTACAAGCAGCTAAACTAAAAACCATCAACAGAATCAACAACATTGAAATATATTTTTTCATAACATTAACCCCTCTCTTTTTTATCTGACTACATTATAAACTTCAACATTTAAAATAAAGTTAGCAATTGTTAAGAAAATATGAAGAATATCAAATAGATTTCTAAAATTGCTATAAAGGTATGTTTATAATAAACTTAGTACCTTTTCCATAAGTACTTTCTACAGATATTTTCCAACCATGTTTCTCAATAATATTCTTAACTATTGAAAGCCCTATTCCGTAACCATTGACTTCGGAAATCATGTTTATGCTTGAATCCAATACTCTAAATCCTCTATCAAAAATGCTGTACAAGTCGTCTTCCTTAATACCTATGCCATTGTCCTCTATAGTCAGTACCCCTTCAGTTGTAAACTTTTTCATGCTGATAACTAAGTTGTTTTCTTCCTTATAGGGATCTTTATATTTCACTGCATTGTCAAAAAGGTTCATCAATGCTTCCTTTACTTTGTTTTTGTCACATTTAATGCTAAGTCTGTCAATTCTCTCCATGTATATCAAAACATCATTTTTTTGTGCATATGGTTTTATTAATTTGACCACATCTTCTAATATCTCAGCCATATCTTCGACTTTCATATCCAAACTAACATCTTCTAGCTTTATGGATTTCAGTAAATAATCAACTAATTGACTCATTCTTATGGTTTCTTCCCTTATATCTTCCAGAAACTCTTTATAGGTTTCCATTCTGTTTTCACCTAAAGAAAGAGAATCTATAAGTATTCTAATTGCTGTCAGAGGAGTTTTTAACTCATGAGATATACTGCTTATAAAGTGCTTACGATTATTTTCAATCATCTTCAGTTTTCCACTCATCTCATTAAAAGATTCTATGAGTTTTCCTATTTCTCCACTTCCTTGCTTATTCATCTGATATCCTAAATTGCCTGATGACAATCTTTCAACTGCATTACTCAGACTTCTTATAGGCCTGGTAAGTCTATTTGCAGCCATAATGGTTAGAAACAAGGAAACACTTAAAGAAATAGCAGATACACTAATAAGTGTATTTTTAAGGCTCCTTACATCAGAGATCATTTTATCCAATGATGCGGATATCAGCACTACACCCTCTATGCCTTTTCCCTCTTCCATATCAAATGATATAGGTACCGAAAGCTGTAATACCTTTTTACCTCCTAACATATAGGTGGCGGACTTAGATTTTCCTTCTAGACTATTTCTAATCTCTTCATTATCAACCACCTTGTTTACATAAGAATTAAAGCTATCTACAACTACTTTTTTTTGGGAATTCAATATTAGTATTCTGGCATCTGCTTGTCTACCATAACTTTTTACCATAGTGTTTATCAATATGATGTCTTCTTGATTTGCTCTATATATATCAGCTACTATATTGGCAGTCTGAAAAAGCCTTATTTCCTCATTTCTAATTCTTAATTCTTCGTATTTATTCAAAACTAATACGCTAAATAAACTAAATGTTAATATAATTATTATGCTGTAGATTAACAACATCTTAATTCTTATTGAAATAATAGCCTACCCCCCATTTTGTCATTATATATTCAGGGTGCTTTGAATCTTCCTCAATTTTATCCCTCAGATTTCTTATATGCACATCTATTGTTCTTACATCATAGGCCTCTTCCTTCCATACCAAATTGTATATATCTTCTCTTGTAAACACCCTTCCTGGATTCCTCGCCAAAAGATTAAGCATATCGAATTCCTTTGCAGTAAGGTTCGCTTCCCGTCCTTTAATAAATACCCTCCTCTGGCTTTGATTGATAACTATATCTTCTTGGGTTATAGACCTATCTGAGGCAATACTTTCTGTCCTTCTCATAATGGCTTTTATTCTTGCAATAACTTCCAATGTATTGAAAGGTTTTGTCATATAATCATCTGCTCCAAATTCGAAACCTAAAATCTTATCATAATCTCCGGTCTTAGCAGTCAGCATGAGTATTGGTATATCATATTCCTGCCTTATCCTTTTGCATAACAGCATACCATCAGTATCGGGCAGCATTAGATCCAGTATTATGAAGTCTATAGTGTTTTTTTCAAGAAGCTCCATTGCCTCAGCTCCATTAAACGCTGTAAACACATTATAACCTTGCTGCTCTAAACTATGTTTCAAACCTTTTACAATAAGCTTTTCATCATCAACTATCAATACATTCATAACCAATCACCTGCTTTAATAAGAGTTCATTATATAATCAATAACTATGCAAAAGACCTGCAATGGCAGGTCTTTACTAATTGACATTTGATAGATAATCTACTATTTCTTCTATCAAATCATTTTCTATTATCTTTTCCGATATATCCAGTTCTATAAGTATTTTGTCAATTTTGTCTTTCAAATTCTCTATAAGATAAGGTTCTCCGGTGTTTATGTCAAAAGCAGCTCCATCAGCTGTAAGACATAAATATCTATCATCTACAAAATATCCATTTCTCATAACAGCAATACCTTCGTCAGAGTTAAGCAAATCCCTTCCCATCATTGGAATAGAATTGCTATCTATGCCCATAATGTTTATTAAAGTAGGCATCAGGTCAACCCCTCCTCCTGCTATTGTCCTGATACCAGCACCCTCGTCTCCAGGTAAGTGAATGATTAGAGGTACTTTTTGAAGCTTAACCCACATATAATCATTCATGTCATCAATATCTAGAAAATTCGCCAATTCATCTTTTTTATCTTTAGAAACAGCATGGTGATCCCCATATATGGCAAGGATTGTATTATCCATCAAACCTTCTTCTTCCAACCTATCTATCAAATATCCCAGAGATGCATCAGCATAATGTATTGCTTCTAAGTAATTTCCCAAAAAAGTACCCTTTAACTCCCCTACATTGAGAACATTATTGTAAGCTTTCGTATTATCATATGGATAATGGCTTGTCAATGTAACCATAAAAGCATAGTAAGGTTCCTTTACATTTTTTAAATAATCCAAAGATTGGCGGAAAAAAGACTTATCGCTAAGTCCCATTCCTATAACTTCATCGTGATCATAATGATTTCTATTTAAATACTCATCAAAACCTAAACTTGGGTACATGACACTTCTGTTCCAAAAACCTGGTTTATAAGCATGCATTGCATAGGTATCATAACCTTGCTCCTTCAATACCTTCGGCAATGAGTAGTAATAGTTGCCAGGATATTTCATATACACGGCTCCTGTTTTCAATGGAAACAGGGATGTGTTTGCTAGAAATTCAGCATCTGATGTACCTCCTACAGAAGTTTCGCAATAATAGTTGTTAAAATAAATACTTCTTTCTATCAGCTTATTGAGATTTGGTGTTATATCCATCCCGTTTATCTTTTTTCCTATTACAAATCCTTGCAATGCTTCGACTTGAACAACTATAACGTTTTTTCCTTTGCCTGTGCCGAAAAATCGTGGATTATGCTCCAATGAGTCTTTCTTTTCTTTAAACCATAGCTTTATCTTATTTCTCTCATCCTCGCTTAAGGTATTGTTTTTCTCAATTTCTTCCTTAAAAAACTTAAATGCATCTATTGCATGATAATTTAATAAACCGATATGTTGAGCAATATAAGCCTTATCATAAAATGTAGTTAAAATATTAGGTTGATTTTTATCCAGCATAAGCACACCATAATAAGAAAGAGCTAAGCCAACTGTAAATAGAGCAATGGATGCAAAAATGCTGGTTATTCTATTTAATTTTACTCCTTGTGAATTATATTTCGCTAATCTAAATGCTGGAACCAATAATAAGAAATCTGCAAAAAACAGTATATCCGAAATATGAATCAGACTTACTACACTGCTGGATACAGATCCTACCAATATAATCTGAGTAATTATAGGCAGAGTAATGATATCATTAAAATACCTGTAGAATAATAGATTAGATACTATTATAAAAGTTATAACAATATCTAGCATTAATAGACTCCTCATTCTCCATTTACTCTTGATAATAGGCATCAGACATAAAAGAATCAATAACGCTCCTATTGAAGATATTACAAGGCCTTTAATAGAGTAAATCTTGCCACCAATAAGATTATTAAAATACATAAGCTTAGCAATCATAACAATACTAAATATTGATACTATCACCATCATTTTTACCTCTCTAGAATCAATAATTTACAACAATATCTATATTACAACACAAGCAGATCTATTTCAATCCTTGCCATTCTGCCACGTTATAATAAGTTTTATGCTTTTTAGTATTTTTACCAGCATTTATCAAGTTATATTCAAAACTGATGAAAAACTAAAACATCCACCATATGCTATAAAGCTATAGTGGATGTTTGGATTTAGAACATCAAACTATTTTATTTGAGGTTTAACCGTATCCATATAAGTGAATTTGCCGTCTTTAACAACTTTTATCACTGCGTCCTTGACCGCATCGCCATTTTCGTCAAGAGTTATAACGCCTGCAGCTCCCATAAAATCTTTTGTCCTGGCAATTTCATCTCTAATCTTCACAGGATCCGCACTTCCGGCTCTCTTAATAGCATCGAGTATAAGTATATATGCATCATATCCAAGAGCAGTAACAGCAGCAGGTTCTTTATTATACTCCTTTCTGTATTCTGTAAGGAATTTCTCTGATTCAGCAGTTATAGGTTTTTCAGTAGCAAAGAATGTTGAGAAAACAGTACCTTCAACGTCTGCTTGACCAATTTCAATAAACTCAGGTGTTTCCCAAGTATCTCCACCGATAATTGGAACAGTAATTCCCAACTGTCTTGCTTGTTTTATCAAAAGAGCAGATTCCGTAAAGTTACCAGGTGCAAATATCACATCAGGCTTTGCTGCGCTAACATTGGTCAACTGAGCTGTAAAGTCTTGGTCACCTGTGTTATAGTTTGAAGTTGCTACTATGCTGTTTTCATCACCTGTAAGAGTTTTAAAGGAATCAACAAAGTATTTAGCAAGTCCTACTGAATAGTCATTGGAAACTTCCTGTATAATTGCTGCTTTTCTTGCTCCCAAATTGTTGTATGCATAGTTTGCCATTACTGTTCCCTGGAAAGGATCAATAAAGCAAACTCTGAAATAATAATTATTATTCTGTGTTACTAATGGATTTGTACAAGAAGCACCCACTGCAGGAACTTTTGCATTTCTAACTATATCACCTGCTGCCATGGAAAGTGAACTCCCCCAGCTGCCAATAATTGCTGATACTTTTTCTTTTTCTACCAATAAAGCAGCTGCATTTGCAGCCTCAACCTTGTCTGATTTATTATCAACAATAACAAGCTCTATCTTTTTACCCAAAACTTCCGGATACAATTTGTTAGCTAGCTTTACCCCTTCAACTTCGAGAGCTCCACCTCCAGCATTTGCACCTGTGATAGGCTCAAATACTCCTATTTTGATTACATCAGATTCTGTTGAAGTCAATTTTTTTTCTGATGTACCTGGGTTTTCCGTCTCTGCCGGTTTAGCACAGCCAGAAAGGCCAAAGGATAAAATAAGTACAATAGCAAACAAAAAACTCAATTTTCTCATTTTTTCTCCTCCTCATACATATTTTATATTTACTATATCTTATAGATATAGTAAATCTTCCAAATAAAAGAAAAACCCAAATGCATAATAATACATTCGTCTTAGGCGTACAAAATTGCAATTTTGTATTTATTCCTGTGTTTACAAATATTTATTACCCATAATATCACTTGCATAATAATTTGACAACATGTATATTATATTATTTTTTTTGTCATATACGTACATCCATATCATTTTTGCGTATAAAACCTCTATTTTTCATCAACTTATGATATAATTTATTTGTCTACTAAAATATACGTGAGGGTTTTTAAGTTATGTTAAATAAGATTATAAAATTATCTAAAAAAACTGTTGGTATATCTGATAGTGAAAATCACATGGAATCTTCTGTTCTCATACCAATTATTGAGAGCAAAAATGGTTTATCTCTTCTATATGAAGTCAGATCAGAATACTTGAAGAAACAACCCAATGAAATATGTTTTCCAGGGGGAAAAATAGAAAAAGATGAGAACAGGAAAGAAGCAGCCATAAGAGAAACTATTGAAGAATTACTGGTTATGTCTGAAAATATAGAAATCATTAGCGCTTCAGATATTCTCGTTACTCCGTTTAATACTATAATTTACCCTTATATAGGGTTCCTTAGAAACTATCAGGGCACTTTCAATAAAGATGAAGTTAAGGAAGTTTTCCATGTGCCTCTTTCTTATCTGCTGTCAACCGAACCTCAATGTTATTATATAGATGTAAAACTCATACCTGGCGATAATTTTCCTTATGATTTGATTCAAAACGGAAAGGATTATAAATTTGGAAGAGGCAAATACCCTGTATATTTTTATCTATTCGAAAACAAAGTTATTTGGGGGCTCACTGCCAGAATTACATATGATTTCGTTAAAAATATAAAGAATTTATAAGAGAGTTTAATATTTGACACTTTTATAATCAATGAATCCTTTGCTGAAATGCAATTAATGTAAAGTTTTAACTTCATTATAAGTCAAAGAACCTCTTGGCATTCTAGCCAAGAGGTTCTTGTTATTCTTTAAGCTTAAATCCAGATATTTTATTTACTAAAACTGCTATAGCTCCGTCACCTGTTACATTACAAGCAGTACCAAAGCTATCTTGTGCCAGATACAACGCAATCATAAGAGCCAAAAGTGTTTGATCAAAACCAAGCATAGTTTCCAATAATCCTAAGGCTGCCATAACAGCACCTCCTGGTACACCAGGTGCAGCTACCATTGTAATACCTAACATTAGAATAAATGGGAACATAATAGCAAGGTTAACTGCTTTGCCATTAAGAAGCATTACTGCCATAGAGCAGCTCACAAGAGTGATGGTGCTTCCTGATAAGTGTATGGTTGCGCATAATGGTATTACGAAATCAGCCACACCGTCATTTACTCCATTTGCTTTTGTTCTTTCCAAAGTTACAGGTATTGTAGCAGCAGAAGATTGTGTACCAATTGCAGTAAAGTATGCTGGAAGCATATTCTTTATCAGCTTGAATGGATTGCCCCCTGCAACTGATCCAGCTACAAGATATTGCACAATGATAATTATTATATGAAGCGCAATAATCATTGCAAACACTTTAGCAAAAACAGACATAATTGTTGCGACCTGTCCTGCATGAGTCATGTTAGCAAATATTCCTGCGATATGGTAAGGAAGTAATGGAATAATAATATTTGAAATCATCTTTTCTATAATCTCTTGGAATTCATGCATAAAGTTCTTCAACGTATCACCTTTAATGACAGAAATTCCTATACCGATGGTAAAAGCAAGCAAAAGGGCTGTCATTACACCGAATATTGGCGCCATCTCCACATTGAAAAAACCAGATAACAACGCTTCTTCCGGATTTTCTGGGTTAATGGCCAGACTTCCTGGGGTCAACATAATTGGAAGTAGTGTTGCAGATGTAAAATATGCTGTTAAACCAGATATAATAGTCGATATATACGCAATTCCTGTTGTTATTGCTAATAGCTTGCCTGCTCCTTTTCCTAAATCACCTATTCCCGGCGCAACAAATCCAATTATAATTAATGGTATAGCAAAGCCAAGAAAGTTTCCAAATATACCGTTGAATGTAGCCAATAATCTAATCACCCATTGTGGTGCTATACTCCCTATTATTATACCTAGTACTATAGCTATTATTAACTTAGGCAACAATCCTAATTTTTTCATCATTCATCCTCCTTGTAAAAGTATATTACTGATGTTTGGATATTACTTTTGATAACTCATAAATATCGTTAATAGGCAAAGAACAACTTCTACCGATGCATACATAGGCTGTAGTCCTATCATTTATCTTTGTATAGTTATTATCTCCATTTTTTTTAATTGCTATTGTTATATCAGGGAAAAAGTTGTTATTAACTAATTTAAGCATCTCAGTTACTTCTTTATCATCGTTCTCGCCTACAAACACTATTTTCATGCCCCCCTTTTTGGCCAGCATATACGCAGAAAGAAAATGTGTATAACCTTCAGGATGTTTATGGACTGTTCCTCCAAAGGTGTCAAACATTTGATTGACAATATCCTCATATTTGTTTTTTTCAGTGAGTCCCGAAAGTTTCAATAAAACATTAGCAGCAACTGAATTTCCGGATGGTATAGCACCATCATATAGGTCTTTTGGCCTTGTGATAAGTTTTTCTCCATCATTGCCATAAATGAAAAAGCCATTATTAACGGGATCATGGAATAACTTTATCATATCATCAGCCAACTGAACTGCTTCATCTAAATATTTTTCATCAAATACAGCTTGATATAACTCTATTAGACCCCAAATTAAAAAGCTGTAATCATCTAAATAAGCCAAATGTTCTATAGATCCTTCTCTATATCTTGCCATAAGCCTTCCATCAGTTCTTCTCAGGTTCTTTATTATGAAATCTGCGGCCTTAATTGCTGCATCTATAAACCTCATATTACCATATACTCTACCCGAAAAAGCCATAGCTGCAATCATAAGTCCATTCCAGGAAGTCAGTATTTTATCATCCTTAAATGGATGTACTCTTTTTTTTCTGTATTCAAAAAGCTTATTTTTTAGTGCTGCTATATTCTCCACTTTGCATACATTTTTGAAAGACTCATTATCAATGAGATTAGGTATGTTCTTGCCTTCGAAGTTACCCTTATTTGTTATCTGATAGACTTTGCAGAAAAGCTCCCCATCCTCTTTGCCAAGAATGCCCACTATCTCTTCTTTATCCCATATATAAAACTTTCCTTCTTCACCTTCAGAATCTGCATCTTCTGCAGAATAAAAAGCTCCCATGGGAGATGTCATTTCTCTCATGACATATTCTCCTATTTGTATTGCTATGTCTTTGAATAAAACTCTTTTTGTCATCTGATAGGCTTCTGTGTAAGCATACATTAACAGAGCATTATCATATAGCATTTTTTCAAAATGTGGCACAAGCCATTTCTCATCTGTGGAATATCTTGAAAAACCAAAACCTATATGATCATATATGCCCCCTCTATACATTGATTCCAATGTCTTAATAGCCATTTGCAAAGCTTTGTCTTCCCTAGTCATCTTATAATAGCGCAGTAAGAACATGATATTGTGAGGCATTGGAAACTTGGGGGCTCTTCCAATACCTCCGTACTTTTCATCAAAGCTACTTTTAATGGAGTTATATGCCTTGTAAATCATATCCTCATTTATTGCATTTTTTCTTACTTCATATTCTTCCCTAGATAGAGCTTCAATAATACTTTTTGCAGAATTCAGAAGTTCATCCCTTTGATTTCGCCATGCATCACTTATCTTTTTAAGCAGATCAGTAAGCCCTCTATAGCCGTATATTGATTTTTTTGGAAAATATGTACCTGCAAAAAAAGGCTCCTTATTAGGCGTCATTATAATGGTTAAAGGCCATCCTCCGCTTCCTGTAAGTAGCTGACAAACCTCCATGTATATATGATCAATATCTGGCCTTTCTTCTCTATCCACCTTAATTGAAACATAATATTTGTTTAGGATATCGGCAACCTCTTCATCTTCAAAAGATTCTCTCTCAATCTTATGACACCAGTGACATGTGGAATAACCAATGGAGAGAAATACAGGCTTATCTTCTCTTTTTGCTTTTTCAAAGGCTGCCTCACACCAAGGAAACCAGTCAACTGGATTATAAGCATGTTGCAACAAATAGGGGGATTTCTCATAAATAAGCCTATTAGCTTGTTTATTAGTTGGCATCTGGATATCACCTTTCTCTCATCATTTTCTAGTATGTTGAATTTCTTATTAAAGCATTATTCTTAGCTTTTGCCATACTATTATTTGAAAGAAAGGATTTATATATTCAATTTGACAATGATAGGCTTTCTTTGCTGATTGAATAGATTATTACTCACGTGTCTATATTTATTGTTTTTAGTTTCCAGAGCTCATTAAGATCAAATGCAATAGCATCAAACTCAATATTAAGCCCGTTATTTTGGTATATTTTGAAGATGGCCATTTTCAGTTTATTCAACATATATTTTAGCAATGATTCCTGCTTTCATAAAATAATAAACTAGTTTGTCCAGAAGTGGGTCATAATTTAATAACGCAGTTTATGAATTTAAAAAGAATATCTATCTGGGACATGAGCATCTATACCAACCATTTCTATTTTTCTCTTTCCGAATATTACGAAATGATCTATTCAATTCTTAAACTTAACAATGAAAAAATGAATATTCTTTGTGTTACCTTAATTTCTGTCACTCCATAAATACACTATATATGAATACTATATAAAGACATTCATATGATTTTCTTGTCATTAAACTCTAATCAATCCCATCTTGTGATTGAGCTTTTCTGCATTTAAAAAACTCTTTGCTGATAATCATTTAATCTGATCATTCTTATATATTTTAACTCTTTTTCAATATGTTTGTAGGCTTCTAGTCTTGTGCTTAAATTTGGGTATCAATCTAATATAAAATTTATCACCTTAAATAGAAAAATACACATAAACGAAAGTACTTTTTCAATTATAGAACAGTAAACATATTTAATAATAAGCAAATATAATTCTACTTCATGTAAACTTGTTAAAAAGTTTTAATATACTTATTGTAATTACATCCCCATTCATATCATCCATAAAGTTATTGTCCATACTTCTCTCCCCCTATGACAAATTCAATATAGTGTTATGGAATGACAACTATATTTTATCATTATATACCATAATTTCAATATTGATTTATTCGTATACAGAATTTAACATAAATATTGCAAATAGTTCTGGATAAAAGAACCCATATAACTGTATAAATATTCCTTACCCTCAAGTTTTTAATATTACTCAAAAATAATAACAATGGCTTATAAAAAATGAAGGGTTAATAGAGCTTATTGTTATTTCAATAACCCTACAAACCCTTCACAAAAATTTTGCATTCTATACCTCTTAAACTCCAGTTTATTATTTATACATGCAACAAGCTGCTGGCTTGAACACTGTTAATAATTTATGGCTTTACAGATAGTTCCTTCTCAATATTTTCTTGAGAAAATTCATACCAGACTGTATCTTTTTTCTCCATTTGCTTGTTTATAAAAGCGTCATATTCTTCTTTCGTAACTGGTTTATCATCAATAAAAAATGATACGGTTAAGTCAGAATCATCTTGATTTGATTCTATTTTCCCTAAAATGTCAATGTCATAAGTTTCATTTTCAAATTTCAACTTTCCAACACCACTATCTGCAGCACCACTCGAAAACATAAAAGTTCCATCAGCTTTCAGCTCTCCTAAGCTCCTGTATGTAAAAATGTATCCATAAACTGTATTATTCATATAATGTAAAACTTCATAAAACCGTGGTATATCATTTGATGATAATTCAAGAACAACCTCGGGCACTTTGTCACCATCCATGTCAAGTACTGTAAAACGAGTTGCTTTAAAAGTAATCTCATAAATTTCTTTGTTAGTTAAAAAATCATTCAAATACAATTCTTTATTGTTATCTATACTTGTAAATTCTTTCTTATTCTGCAATACTGCCTTATATGCTTCTAATGCTGAACTAACAGATGAAATCTCTACTCTTTTAAGTTCAAAAAAGACACCTCCACCAGATAGGATTAGTGTATCATTATCCTTAATAAAGAAGGTACTACCATTTTCCATTGCATCAGAAGCATCTATACGTATGATAGAATCCCTTGTTATACCTAACATTTCAAATGTAACACCATAGTTTTCTTCAAAATCTTTTTTAGATATCACTGTTCTTCTGTAATTAGGATTAATTGCTATCTTACTTAAGTATTCCACATTATCACCAAAGCAGGTAGCACTTTCTTTTGAAAATGTTAATCTCTTGCCTATTAAATTTTTTATTTCATCACTACTGTAAGTTGATACAGGACCAAATGCTAACTCTTTTACGATTTGCCATTGACCAAAATAAGTTTTTTCAATTTCTTTACTATCAGTTGAATTATCAGAGTTAGACACCGTTTCCGTTTGATTTGACATAACACTACTTGGAGCAGATGTACTTACATTTGATTTGCTACCTGTATTATCCTTTTCTTTGCCTTGACTGCATGCAGAAAATGCAAAAACCAAGAGCAATGATACAACTATTAAAATACGTTTTTTCATCATAATAATCAACCTCTCTCCATATGTAATAATGCTGTCACATATTTTATGACGTACAACAAGCATAAACGGTTTCAATTCTATCTTTGTCTGATTCACTAATTACTACCTTTTCTTCCCCAATGTTCAGAAAAATCACCCCAGATTAGTTTAGTTACTCTACTGAATAAAATAAGAAATATAATTGAGAAGAAATTATTTGTTTTGTTGACATTGTCTCATTAGATAATTGCTATTGAATAAATTCTGATATATTATATGAACATAAGGCAAAATCAAATGTTATATTATGTAAGGAGTGGTAATTATAGTATGGATTTAGATTTAACCTTTGAGAAGTTAATCAAGAAGCAAGCCAAGTATGAGTCCACTGTCCTGGGTCTGAATCTGTTAATTTCAAGATTACAGAAAAAGTATTCAATCAACCAGTCACCAGAGGAATTACAAATATGCTTGCAAGAAATGAAAGCTTTTTTTGAAAAATTTGGTTCAATTTTAGAAAAAGACATGGAAGCATTGAAAAAACTATAGGAGGTTGTAAACATGTTTGTTAGTCTAAACGATGCAATAAGTTTGATCCAAGAAGACAAAATATTGCATATTGCAGCTGACGAAACTCTCTTAAATCAATTACCAAAAGGAAAGTGGATTGCAGGAACTACTCCTTACTTTATCACTGAGCAGGGCGGTATCACATGTAAAGATAAATTGTTTGTGAGCGAAATTACATGCGCAGTTGATTATAAAACTGTAGTGTATGAAAAGAGTAATATATTTGATATAACAAAAGATGCCTATCCTAACGGAATGACAATTTTAATTATGCCTTTTGCTAGTGATGTCGCTGTGTTTTATGCCAAAGAAGCACCCAATTCTGATGACTTATTAATGAATCCTACAGTTGGCTGGATCTCCGGTTATGATCTCTCTACGAATTCTAAAGCAAAGGTTTATGAAGGAACTACTGGTATTTGTTATGATGACAAAGCTGTTGCATTACACATTTGCTTGTCCGATGACAAGATGGCTTCACTTGGTATAGTGAATATTTTCAATACTGATGAAAATGATGTCAAAATCGAATTTATTGAAGATTCTTTATCAGTAACAAAATGCTTTGCCAACGGAAAAGAAGTGATTCTATCAGATTACATAGTTGAAAATAAAATTGATACTCACTTGCCATTGGTAGCAGATTACAACAGCGTATTGGTAAATGTATCTATTAAATCCATTTCTGAAAAAAACAAGATGGTGGATTTTTATGCTCCTGTTTTTGCAGGCAAAGAATACCGATTTGCTCGTTCTGTAAGCAATTATGAAGCAAGCTTTAATGAACGTTTACAAGGTTTTAAGGATGTTAAGCCAATATTTTCTTGCAACTGCATTCTAAATTACCTTTATGGTGAACTAGATGGTAAAATAACACCACCCTTCACGGGACCTGTAACTTTCGGGGAAATTGCATATCAATTATTAAATCAAACATTAGTTTATGCAGAAATAATAAGCAAATAACATAATGTCAAACAGCACACTTGATTTAATAAATTTAAATGATATATGGTAATAGTTTAAGTCATTATATATGTTTTACTAAATAAGTAGTATAATAAAAAAGGTGATGCAGTGTACTTCATATGATGAAAGCTAATGGCTCCTACTCTATTAGTGGGAGTCTTTAATTATAAAAAGGAGATGAATGAAATGCAGAAACTTATTATCGTTGGTATTGGTGGGTTTATAGGATGTTGTTTGAGATATTTAATATCTTCATATTTTTCCAAAATACTTGGCACTCAATTCCCGTATGGAACTTTAATAGTCAATATAATAGGTGGGATTTTAATAGGTTTTGTCATGGATTATAGCATAAAACCCGATGTAGTATCTCCTAGTATAAAATTATTTCTTACAACAGGACTAATGGGGGGATTAACAACATTCTCCACATTCAGTTATGAAACAATAAATCTTTTTTATTTAGGTAATTATTTATTAGGCACAATAAACATCAGTTTAAACTTGATTTTAAGCCTTGTAGGTGTAATACTAGGCAAGTTTGTATCCAAACTATTGTGATAGTTTAGATTAATAGCAGATATGGCTTATTATCATTTCTATATATTTTTTACATAAAACTACAGAAAGGAAGTTATTCATATATTATGATTTATAGAACTACTTGTTTTCAAATTTGATTATAATTGTAAACATCGGATTATCTCATCTTCTTTTAGTTCAATTTTTTGAAAGCCTAAAGACTCATATAATTTTGCTGCAACATGGTTGTCAGGTCTATGTCCAATAATTATTTTCTTACAACTATGCCTTTTAATAATTAAATCAACCAAATATTTGACTGCTTCTCTTCCATATCCTTTTCCCTGATATTTTTGATCTATCATTACTGTAGTAATCCAAGGGGCACTTATATCTGGATCAATGCCATATGCTACTACACCAACAATTAAATCTTTATGATATACAGCAAATAACTCAAGTTGATTGTTATACTCATATTTTGACATTGCCATCCAATATACAACAGGTACCGGGAAGATATTTTTCTGTTCTTCAGTGACTGAAAGTTTGGTACATTCATACCAATTATCAGCAGTGATCTCTTTTAATGAAATACACATGTTTTTTCCACCTTTTATCATTATTTTCTATATATAAAATGAATGGAGTATCCTTGTCTTTTTTTATAACTAAGCAGTAACCACCCTTTAACACATTTCCAGTATAACATCATCACCTTTCACTTTGATTGCTTCCATTATCTCATAATATAACATTAACAACTTCCTATAAAACATTCTACTATGTCTTACTGCTATGTTACAATATATTAAGGCAATAGGCGCACTGTCATATAAGTCCCTTTAAATAGTCATTATGGCATATTTCTGCTATAATGAAAAATAGAAAAATGTTACATAAAAAAGTAAAAGGAGAAAGCCATGAACACATTCAAAGCAAAGGAATTGGTATTGAAAGCAGGTCTTAACCTTGTAGAAAAGGAATTGATAGCAGGAACATGGGGAAATGTGAGCTGTCGCATTGATGATAATAAGTTTGCTGTAACACCAAGCGGAAGAAGCTATGACATACTTATTCCTGACGATATCGTGATTGTAAATATATCAGACGGCAGTTACAGCGGAAATATAAAACCTTCTTCCGAAAAGTCTATTCATGCCGCAATTTATAAAACCTTTCCTGATGTAAACTTTGTTATCCATACTCATCAGGAATATGCCTCTGTTATAAGCGCAGCAGCAATAGATATTGTTGAGCTGGATGAATTACATCCCTTACTTGGCTCGAAAGTAATACTGGCTGAATATGCTCCCTCTGGTACAGAGGAATTAAAATATAATGTTATAAGAGCATTAAGTGAATCAGCTTCTAAGGCCATTATAATGAAGAATCATGGTGCCATGTGTTTAGGGAAGGATTATGATGAAGCTTTCTCGGTGGCCTCCGAGTTGGAAAAAGTATGTTGCGATTTTATCATAAAAAGATACTTTAATCTTAGTGGAAAATCAATTTTGGATACTGATGAAATGATAAACTTCTCACTTTCTCTAAATCACAAATTAAAATATAACTCCAATTCAAGCAAAAATAGTGATACATTTTTATTACTTAAAGAAGAAATTTGCAATGCTGTCTATAATAAATACAAAGAATTACACTATTCTTCATTTATAAATACACCAGAAATCAAAGGCCTATGCTCCCATGGTATAGAACTAAAACCTGTTCTTGATGATTTTGCACAGATTGCAGGAATAGGTGCAAAAATTACAAGCTTTGATTTTGAAGAAATTATCTCTTGTTTAGAAAACTCTTACGTGGTATTTATACACAATACAGGTGCTTTATGTTTCGGCAGAACAGAAAAAGAAGTTGCTGCTGTTAGCATGATCACACAAAAAGCGTCAAAGGCATATATATGTGCTTCTCTGTTTGGAAAAGTAAGATCCATAGAGCCTGCTGAATGCATAGCAATGCGTCACAATTATTTATACAATTATTCAAAACAAGATGAATTAAATAAATAATATAAGTTACTTCAATGTTTCTACCACATTTATATAATCTTCAAGATTATTTAGCTCAGTATTTTTATATTTGACCAGGTATTTGGCCAGATCTTTTGAGTTCTGGCCTTTTACATCCCATTTAAATGAGGCTATACTCAAATTTATCTTGTTGTAATAAGTCTTAATGACCTGACCTATGTCCATACCCATAGTATCTTTCCCTATGATCTCCACATTATCCTTCAAGTTTTCTTTTAACGTCAGTGCAAGCATTTCAGAACCACATCCGCTTTCTTTATCCAGAAACACAAAAATTTTCTTAAACCTATAAGAAAAATCATTTGAATTGTATTGATGCTTTGAGTTTGCAAATTCTATTGTAGCTATAGTACTGTTACCCGGCAGCAAATCATCAGCTATCTTTATAACTTCATCATAATTACATATATGGTTTCCTCTCAGATCCAAAATTAGATAATTCAGCTTATCACTTATATCCAAAGCCTTATAAAATTTATCCTCTGCATTTTCACCAAAACTAGTAAGCCTGATATAAAAAGTATCATCGTTAAACTTCTTCTTTTCAAATTTCATTTTTTTGTAGAGTGAATACTTAAACTTTCCTTGAGCTAAATCAGCATAACTGAATGTGGTTATATGATCATCGGATAGCATTTTTGAATGTCTAATTAAGTTGTTTATTTCTTCTTTTGATGTTATTGGTTTGCTTATAATGTTATTTTTTAAATTAATATATTCTCTATTCATCAGCACATGGCTGTAAAAATAATTACTTTCAAAATCTTTTATTATATTTTTTGCATCTGATGCAATAACAAATCCAAAGTAACTAAGCAATGAAAATCTATATACTATAAAAAAAATCAATACCACAAATGCAAATAGCATAGATTTTTTTCTTCTTGCAATAATAGCTCTATTCTCTATGACAGCTTTATCCCTCAATGCTTCCACCTTCCGCTATTTAACTGTATATACCTTAATTATTAGCCTTTTTAGCATATATTAATCAAAATTTAGTGCAGCATCACAATGATGCTGCACTAAGTACTGAATCAATCACATTCCATATTTCAGGTTTTTCAAAACCCTTTCTCCAAGATGCTACTCCAGCTATATCATATTTATTAGCCAGTTGTACTTTTCGCTTTATTGAATTTTCATCTTCAAGCCATATCCTATATAGAGAACCGTCTTTTTTGTATTCTGCATAATATTGACCGCTTTCTTCATCCCACACTTTAATTGCATTATTTTCTTTTATAGCCTTTTCTCCTTCTTCCATGGAAAGGGCCTTGGAGGTAACAACTGTTTTACCATTCACATATGTTTCCTGCCATAACCTTGTGTAAAATGGTACAGCTAATATGAGCTTGTCAGCAGGAACTTCTTCAAGGATTTTTTTCAAACTGTCTTCAACCCAATTCAATTGAGCCACTGAACCGCTTACAGGACTTCCCTCCCAATGCTGGTCATATCCCATAATTATTATATAGTCTGCATACTTTGATAAATCCTTCCTGTTATAACAAGTAGACCAATTGGAATGTTTATTAATAGGTGTAACATCAACAGATACATATAAGCCTTTTTCCTTTGCTTTTTCTGACAATTCCTTGATAAGCAACGTATATTCATCGCTGTCTTCTGTTCTCATGTTTTCAAAATCCATATTTATTCCATCAGCATTATATTTAAGGCTTAGCTCTATAATTTTATTGACAAGCTTTGTTCTTTTGCTTGGATTACCCAAAACTTTAGCTGTCATCTCTTTATCAAATCCATTGCCAAAAAGGGGCCATACATTGTAACCCTTGTCATGGGCCCAATTAGTATAGCTAATATCAGCCTTATCCAGAATATTTATAGACTCATCTTGTAGAACGAACCAAGTAGGAGAGACCACATCTAGTCCATCAATTTTCTGCACCCCTGTCATATCAGGAGTCTTTTTATATATATAGTCCCATGTGAGATTTATCTTTTTATTTGAACCCTCCTGGCTCACAACGCTGTAATTCAACGAAGAATCATATACTTTCAAACTTCCATCCCTATAAGTCATATATAGTATCTTTGTTATGGTATATACGGTTTTTTTAGATACACCTCTCTCCACAGTGAGTTCATAGCTTATCTCTGCTACAACTTTATATAATGAATTTTGAATTATATTGACATGAACTTGTCCCAACAATCTGCTTAAATTCAACTTCTTTAATTCCAGTACAACTTTTTTTCTCTCATTGTTCACATTCTTTTCTTTTCCAATGGATTTTTCTATTACACCTGTCAAAGTCGAACTTTTTTCATTAGCAGACTTTATAATGTTTGTCTCATATCCTTTAGCAAAATTTAAAATAACCGATTCCTGCTCATCAGCTTCAAGGTTTATGAACCTATATATCATTGCAGCTGCTTCAGCTCGTGAAGAGCTTCCTTGCGGTGAAAAGCTTCCGTCAGGTTTTCCGTTTATTATCCCTGCCGAAGCTGCTTTGTCAATACTCTTCTTATTTGCATAGTCACTTTTTATATCACTAAAAGATACCTGCTTGTCCACTTGAAAATTCTGAGGCAAGGCTTTAGATATAATAATAGCCATTTCTTCTCTAGTTATTATCTTATTTGGGTAAAAGTATTTTCCATTAAAATAATCCAACAGCCCATAACCTTTTGCTTTGTTGATATAACTATAAGCCCAATGATTTTCAGGAATATCTGTATAATTAGAGTATTTTCTACCATTGTCTTTTAAATCCATTACTCTTACTACCATTGTGATAAATTCAGATCTGGTAATAACCCTGTCCGGTTTCATTGTCTTATCGACAAAACCATTTAATATTTCCATATAGCTAAGCTCATTCATATATTTTTCTGCCCAATGACCTTTTACATCGTTAAAAGAAGTAAAATTTGCATTTGGTTGAAATAATTCAGTACTTGATATTTCTGAATTGTAATTTTTATATGTATTTGTTTCAGCATTCACAGTAGATATTATGAATGATGCTACCAATACAAATATTAATACAACAATAATATAGTTTATATAAAGATTTTTATTATAGCTCATTATCCCACCTCCTTTAGCTATATATATTATAGCATTATGTAAACCATATTTCATCGGAATATACTGCCATATCATGATATATTGGTTTCTTTTATAATATCGCTATTCAAGTTTGTGTTAATATTGTTGTAGAAATCGATATAATCTAAACCTGCCATACCAAGTTGAATAGCTACTTCTTCAATTAAATAAATGCATAATATATCCATAATTTGACTGTTAAGTACTTGATTTTCAATTTCCGTTAAATAATATGAGTTTTGCTTTTTTATATATAACCCCATATCAAACTTCTTATTATAAGCAGCACCAATTCTATAGTATAATAGAGGATCTAATTCAACATCACATAACCATAGAGTAAAAAAATCCAGTAAGACGTTATATAGTTCCCTAAACAGCTCACTTTTTTTATCTACATCTAAGCTTCTTAACTTATAATTCTTAGTAATTGCTTTTATAGGCGGTATAAACAATGCACATATTATCACCGGATAAAAATCCTTTGCTTCAGTCAAAAGTCGCTTGTACTCCTTAGGGTTTATTATCTTTTTTTCATTAATATAATTCATAAGAGCCTCAATATTTTCAGATACATAGTAACTGAGAAATATACTTTTAAAGGTGCATAATACACCTCGAAGAATTACGCTGTGTATCTCAGATGAACTTAGCTCATCGCTTGCTATTCTAAGATTTCTATGATCCTTTTCTTTTTTAGGCATAAACACACCTCCCTAAAGCTCTCACAATAATTATTACCATCATTTGGTTTATTATACAGTAATTTCACTATTATGAAGATAGATTTTGTCATGTAATAGTTGTAGAGTTAATATATAAATTATGAAACTTTTATAGCCAAAATTAGTCTAATAAGACAAGAAATAATTTGGAAGGGGATAAACATGAAGAGAGCATTATCACTATTTTTAGTCTTAGCATTGCTTTTTAGCAATACCTCTGTCATTTTTGCACAAGCAAAAGAAAATCAATCAAAAATAAGCTTACAAAAAGCTATTGAAATCGCAAGAGAAAGTTTTGAATTTAACTCACAAGGCTATGATTTTAACCAAAGTTATTATGAAAACGCAGATGGTACAAAACAATGGTATCTTAATTGGACTTCAAAAAGCAATGGAGATAACATAAGTATTACTATTGATGCTGATACAGGTGATGTTATAAGTATGTATCAATGGAAAGAGGAATACTCCACTCCTACAAAACTTGCAAAGTACAGCTATGAAGAAGCTTTAAAAGAAGCAGAAGCCATAGTAAAAAAACTTCAACCCAAAAGATATAAAGAAATGGAACTTATGGATAACAGCAAATATGGATCAACATATTATTATGATTCCAACACCTATTATTTCTATTATATACGTAAGGTCGATAACATACCTTTTCAGGGAGATGGTATTAACATAGCAATTAATAAAAATACATTGGAAGTCTATAATTATAATTTTACTTGGAGTAAAATGGCTTTGCCGGATGCCTCAAAAGCGCTAAGCCTAGAGGAAGCAAAGAAAATTTTCAAAGAGAAAAACGGTATCGAGCTAGCATACATAATAAGATACGACCAAAAAACTAAAAAGAATACAGCAAAATTAGTTTATACTTTTAAAAATGATAACTTACCAATTGATGCCATTACAGGAGAAATAATCAATCAAGGACATTATGCTGTGTATGATGCAAGTGCAGCGGGAAATGTTCAATCAGCAAAAGAAGCAGTGGTTTTAACACCAGAAGAAAACAGAGAAGTTGAAAACAATGAAAAATACTTAAAAAAAGAAAAAGCAATAGAAATAGCTAAGAAATATGTAAATATTAGTGACAAACATAGTCTTGAAGCAGCCTCACTTTACAGCAACTACGACGGAAGCGGTGCTAAATGGAGTTTCTCCTGGAGTTACAACATTCCTGATAAAAAAGAGTATTCCTATGTTAATATATCCTTAGATGCAGTTACTGGAAAAGTAGTAAGTTTATCCAGCTATAATAGTCATCAAGATGAAGTAGCCAATAATGGAAATCCAAAATACAATATGGATAAAGCAAAAGAGTTGGCCGAGAATTTCTTGAACGCTATTGATCCAGAAAGATTCTCCCAAACTGAATACAGACCTAATCTTTATCAAAACAATGAGGTAGATAACCCAATAAGCTATACTTTCAACTTCATAAGAAAGGTAAATGGAATAGCATGCCCAGGAAATTATCTTAATGTGACAGTAAATGTGTATACTGGTGAAATCACATACTTTTATTCTTACTGGACTGAAATAGAATTCCCAAAGCCTGATAATCTACTAACATTAGAGGCTGCATATGATGCCCTATATAAAAATGTCGATTTCCATCTAAATTATATCAATTATTATGATTACAAACTCAAACACCCCAATAACAAAGTCACAAAACTTGTTTATTCCTTTGATAGTTTTTCAGGAATGTTTGATCCAAAAACCGGGAAGTTATTGGATTATAACGGTGACATAATAAAGGATAAAAAAGATAATATGTTTGAAGACATAAAGGGTCATTGGGCTGAAAATGATATAATTACACTGTTGGAAGCAGGTATTATAGAAACTAACGGTAAATCCTTTGCACCTGATGAAAATATAAAGCAAAAAGATTTTATAAAGATGCTAATTAACTCTTTACAGCCTAATTATAGAGTTCTGACCTATGATTCAAGTTCCACAGAAGAATATGACGATTATTATAAACAAGCAATATCAAGAAAAATAATTACTGAAAAAGAGAAAAATCTTGATTCAGAGGTTACCAGAGCTCAAGCGGCCAAAATGATAGTTAAAGCTATGAATCTTGGCTATATAGCTGATAATTCAGAAATATTCCTACTAGGGTACTCGGATAAGGACTCTGTATCAAAAGAAATGAGAGGTTATGTAGCTATAGCAACCGGGCTAAACATAATGTCCGGCAAAGGTGATGGAAGATTTGCTCCTAATGACAAACTGACAAGAGCTGAGACTGCAACAACAATAGTGAGATTCTTAAAAGTTGGCAAAGAATAGATATAGCTATCATAAATGAGGCTGTTGCATTATGCAACAGCCTCATTAAACTTAAACGAGTAAATCTATAAGCCGGGTTCTGTCTTAGACGGTCATCTATCTCGATCTGCTGTTACCAACAGACTCTAGCGATCTTACCCGGAAGCGAGGCGGGCCACCCCAAATGCTTCCCTATTTGATCTTGCTCCAGATGGGGTTTACATAGCCGATTAGTCGCCTAATCGCTGGTGAGCTCTTACCTCACCTTTCCACCCTTACCATATAAAATATGGCGGTATATCTCTGTTGCACTTTCCTTGAAGTCGCCTTCACCGGGTATTACCCGGCACCCTGCCCTGTGGAGCCCGGACTTTCCTCATGCATATAAAATATACACGCGACCATCCGATTTACTCATTTATTATCTTTGTAGAAATTAATTATATAATGATTGATGACTTATGTCAAAGGTAATTTTTTTACTTTATATTTTTCTTTATATATACCAGCATTCTTCCGCAGCTTTGACATCTCATGGCATTACCTGTTTTCACGCATTCATAATCCATGGCAGGAACCTCCATACCACACCCACTACATTTTCTGTCGTTTATTTCAGATATGGGGTTATTTAGCCTTTTCTTCATCTTCATATATTCATTATATATGCTGTCATCTATACCTTTTTTCAACTCTTTTAGAAGCTCTTCTATATTGCTTTTCTCTTTTGTTAAAAAGTTTAATATCTGTTGATTTTCTTCTTTGGCTGTTTCATATTTCTTTTTAATAAAAGCAGACTTTTTCTTAATGGACAATATATTGTCATCAGCTTCAATTAGTGCTTTTTCTAATTCTAATATATTATCTTTTTCCTTTGACATGTTTTTCTCTATATCTTCAATTTGTTTTTTTAAAGTTTCAAGTTTCTTCATACTATTGATTTCTGGAGTGTACATTAATTTTTCATAATTAGTTTTACTCTCCTGCAACTTTTTATAACTAATTTTTCTTTGTGTTATTTCTTTTTCTATTTCTGTTCTTTGAGTAGATAAGCTGCCATACTCATTTTTCAATCTGCTGTACTCATCTTTTAGTCTTTTTATTTTCTCGTTTTCTTCTACTTCAGATATTCTTCGCAACAATTTATCATAGTTAATCTCCTGCTGTTGATATTCATACAATAATTCCAGTTCCAATTCCCATCATCCCTTCATAAAAAACTTACCTTTATAGTTTAAGTTTGATTTAATAAAGCATTTATTTTTATAAAAACAATAAAACTTTAAAATCTTTTATTTATTATAATTTAATTTAAAAATAAAATAAGGAATAGCAAAAATACCATTCCTAAATGTGCATAGTTACATCAATATTGGACTTTGATTCAATAATATCTACCATATAGCCTTCGTTCGTTAGAGTGGTTCTTAGATAATCAGAAACTGCCTTTATCATTATCTTTTCAGTGCCAAAATGTCCAGCATCGATGACATAAATGCCTTCTTCTAATGCATCTATTATCTGGTGATATTGCATATCGCCTGTTATAAGCACATCAGCACCAGCAAACTTTGCTGCACTTATAAAGCTGTTTCCTGATCCATTCAGCATGGCAACACTTCTAATAGCAGCATCCGGTGGACCTGAGAATCTCACATTTTCTACATCTAAAGCCTTTTTTATAAAATCAGCATACGAAGCTAACGTAACTTTGTTTTCTAGCTGGCCTATTCGTCCTAACCCAACTGATTTCCCTTGGTTTTTCAGCTCAAATATATCATAAGCAACTTCTTCATAGGGATGGGCTTTAAGCATTGCCTTTACAACAGGTTTAAGCATTGCTTCGGATACTATTGTCTCAACTCTATATTCATCAACCTTTTCCAGTTTACCTTTTTGTCCAATAAAAGGATTAGTTCCTTCCAAAGGTTTAAAAGTACCCATGCCTTTTACCCTAAAACTGCAATAGCTATAGTTTCCTATGCAACCTGCTCCCGCCTTGGACATTTCCTCCAATACCTTATCTTCATATCCTTCAGGTATGTATACAACTATCTTATATAATTGCTCTTCAAATGTGGTCTTGATAACTTCTGTCTTCTCAAAACCTAATTGTTTTGCAAAAATATCATTAAGTCCTCCCTGTGCAAAATCAAAATTGGTATGAGAAGAATAGACAGATATATCATTCTTTATAAGCTGAATAATCTTCCTACCTAAAGGTGTATCGCTAGTTATCTTCTTCAATGGATCAAATATGATGGGATGATGTGTAACTACCATATCAACACCTTTTTCAATAGCTTCATCTACAACCCATAGAGGTAAATCGAGGCAAACCATAATCTTATTTATTATACGCGCCCCGTCCCCTATAATAAGGCCAACATTATCCCAGTTTTCAGCAAACTTCTTAGGAGCTATTTTTTCCATAATGCTTGCTATCGTTCCACATTTAAGCTGAGCCATTTTTTAGCCTCCTTATAATCATTTAATTCTTTAATGCATTCTTTCATTCTTGCCTCACCATCAACTATGTTTGACGCTTTCATCTGTTCTATTATTCTAGTGTATTGTACTATTTTTTTGTCTATATACTCATGTAGTAAGAAAGTATTATTATAATAATATACTTCATTTATCTCATTCACATCATTTCTAGATTTTTCATCATAACAGCACCAAATTACTTCATAATACTTATCCTTTTCTTTGACAATCTTTCCTTCAAGTATTGAAAAAGAATTATCCAAAAGCCATTTTATCAAAAGTCTGCTGTCCCTCATGGGCTGTAGTATTATTTTGTCAGCACTTTTTGCTACCTCTAAACTTTCGCTAAGAATGCTTTGTATCAGTAAACCACCCATACCTGCTATAATAATTACATCCGCCTCATCATTATCCAGAACTTTTAAACCGTCTCCAACTCTTACCTCTATACGATCTTCTAATCTAAATCTCTTTATTCTCTTCCTAGATATTTCAGCTGGTCCAACATTTATATCCGTTGCAATAACTTTATCTGCTTTTCCATTATTTATGAGGTAAATAGGAAGATAGGCATGATCTGATCCAACATCTGCTATAACATCACATTTTTCTATGCTGTCTCCTATTGTCTTTAGTCTCGGGGTTAATTCCAATATATATCATCCTTTACTTTTAATAGCTTATATTTTATTATACTATACTTATGGAATTTCCATAAGTATAGATAAAAAATTAAAATAAGAAAGGTTTCCTTTGGAAGAATTTTAACAACCAAGGAAGCCTTTCTTGAAAGACCTTTACAGAAAGTATAAATTAAAAATTTATACTTTCCTAATATTATAAAAAAACTTCAAAGTCTATACTTTGAAGTTTCATTTCAAATGGTGGGCCTTCAGGGACTCGAACCCCGGACCAACCGGTTATGAGCCGGTTGCTCTAACCAACTGAGCTAAAGGCCCTGATATGGCTCCCCAAGTTGGACTCGAACCAACGACCCTGCGGTTAACAGCCGCATGCTCTACCGACTGAGCTATTGAGGAACAACTGACAAATATTATTCTACTAACTTTATGTTAAAATGTCAAGGGTAATTTTAAAAAATTTTTAATGGTTAGCAATGTTTCTAATCCTTAATATATGCCTTTCGCAAAAGTATTCCATGAAAAGCTTCCTTACAAATAAAAAGCTTCCATAGGAAGCCTTTCTATTCTAAATAATCTTTAAGTTTCTTACTTCTGCTAGGGTGTCTTAATTTTCTTAAAGCTTTTGCTTCAATCTGTCTTATTCTTTCTCTGGTTACATTGAATTCCTTACCAACTTCCTCCAGAGTTCTTGCTCTTCCATCATCAAGGCCAAATCTAAGCCTTAAAACTTTTTCTTCTCTTGGAGTCAATGTATCCAAAACTTCCATCAACTGCTCCTTAAGCAGGGTAAATGCTGCTGCTTCAGCTGGTGCAGGAACATCATCATCAGGTATAAAATCACCAAGATGACTATCCTCTTCTTCACCTATTGGAGTTTCAAGGGATACAGGCTCTTGTGCAATCTTCATAATCTCTCTTACCTTATCTTCTGATAATCCCATTTCTTCAGCAATTTCCTCTGGAAGAGGATCTCTACCCAATTCCTGAAGAAGCTGTCTTGAAACCCTTATAAGCTTGTTTATTGTCTCTACCATATGAACAGGTATTCTAATGGTTCTGGCTTGATCTGCGATTGCTCTTGTTATGGCCTGCCTAATCCACCATGTAGCATAAGTACTGAATTTAAAACCTTTTACATAATCGAATTTTTCAACAGCTTTAATAAGGCCAAGATTGCCTTCCTGTATTAAATCAAGGAACAACATACCTCGTCCTACATATCTTTTCGCTATGCTTACTACTAGCCTCAGATTTGCTTCGGTCAATTTTTTCTTGGCCTCCACATCTCCTTCTTTCATTCTTTTTGCTAATTCAATTTCTTCTTCTGGGCTAAGAAGAGGAACTTTTCCTATTTCTTTTAGATACATTCTTACAGGATCATCTATACTGATACCTTCTGGAACAGATAGATCCAGTTCAACCGGTTCTTCTTCATCATCAATGGGAGGTAAGTCAAGATCCACATCAACATTACCAACTACATCAATTCCCTTGGCTTCTAAATATTCATAAATCTTATCTATCTGATCCGGTTCCATCTCAACTTCTTCTAATGTATCCATTATCTCTTTATAAGTTAGCATTCCATTCTTAGTGCCCTTTTGAATCAATTCTTTTATATGGTTCATTTTTATTTCATCGTTCTTCAAAGTTATCCCCTCCCTTCCAGGAACTATTTCTTCTTCTTTTGTAACTCCATGATTTCTTTAAATAACTCATTGGACTTATCCTTATCCCCAATCTCATAATATTCATTCATTTTTTTTGTTAATTCCTCGATTCTTTTACGAATATGAGCTTGACGAAGTTTATCTATATATGAATCAATTAACTCAAAATCATAGCTTGATAGCTCAATATTAAAAACTTCAGCAGCCTTTTTAATACTCTCTTCATTATCTAAGTGGATTATTATTTCTCCAGCAGATATCATTTTTCCTTCTTTTATTTTTAAATTTATTATCTCTGCAATCCTTTGGTTTAGTTGGTTACTAAAATAATCTGGATTAATTTGTCTAAATATATATTCCGCTTTACTTTTATCTTGAAAACACATATTCAATAACTTTTTTTCTGCTATGAACTCACCACTTATAGCTTTTTTTGAAATTGTAACATTTATGCCACTAGTCCTATCAACTATATTATGCCTGTTATTTCCATTAGTATGCCTCTTTTTTATCCTGTTTAATTCATCATAAATAGCAGCTTCATTTATCTGCATCTCTCTAGAGTATTTCTTAATATATGCGTCGACTTCAGCAGGACTATCTATAGTATTTAAAATGGTTGCTAGTTGCTTAACAAATTTAACTCTTCCTTCGATTTCCTGTATATTTATATTTTGTTTCAAATTGTGGATTTTATATTCCACTAGGGACATACTGTTTTCTACTAAATTTTTAAAGGCATCCAACCCTTCTTTTCTTATATACTCATCCGGATCTTTACCTTTAGGAAGTCTTATCACTTTAACATTGCAACCTTCTTTCTCCAATATGGCCAATCCTCTTAGAGTAGCAGTCTGTCCGGCTACATCAGAGTCATAAGCAATTATTATTTCATCTGCATATCTTTTCAATAGCTTTGCTTGCTGCTCTGTAAATGCTGTCCCCAATGAAGCAACAGCATTATTTATTCCATATTGGTGCAAAGATATAGCATCCATATACCCTTCTACAACAATAATATTTTTCAAATCCTTTATCTGTTTTACAAGGTTTAAAGCATAAATATTATGTCCTTTATTATATATTGGTGTATCAGGAGAATTTAAGTACTTTGGTTTGCTATCATCCATTACTCTACCGCCAAAAGCAATAACATTCCCCTTTAAATCTATGATTGGAAACATAATTCTATTTCTAAATCTATCATAATAACCTTCATTATTATTCCTTTTTACTAAAAGTCCAGCAGAGTATAAATACTCCGGATCTATCCCCTTTGCAGCCATAAAGTTCTTCAGCCCTTCCCAAGAATTAAGGGAATATCCTAGTCCGAATCTTCTTATTATGTCTCTGCTAAGACCTCTATTGTAGAGGTATTTCATTGCTTGAGGATTTTTATTTAGATTCTTATAAAAAAACCTTGCGGCTTCTCTACTGATATTAATCAATAATTGCTTTTTTTTGGCTTTTTCGCTTTCTTTCTCACTTAAATTTTCCCTAATCTCAATGCCTGCTCTTTCTGCAAGAAACCTTAAAGATTCAGGATAGCTCATTCGCTCAATTTTCTGAATAAATGTACTTACATTTCCTCCTTCACCGCATCCAAAACAATAAAACAACTGTTTATCTTGAGACACATTAAAGGAAGGAGTCTTCTCCGAGTGAAAAGGACATAAACCTACATAATTTCTTCCTCTTTTTTTAAGGTTCATATATTGTGATATAACATCAACAATATCATTCTTCTCAAGGATCTCAGAAACAAGCTCTTCTGAGAAAAACATATCTTATACCACCTTTAAAACTTCTTGTTGCTAATCAACATTTTTTCTAAAGAAGCCATAAACCTATAATCATCTTCCTTGCTTCTTTTTGACGGTCCTTTAACACGACTGCCACTCCTCAATAACTTCATATTTTGGTGCCGTTTGTTCAATAAACCATCAATGTTTTCATTATCAAATACTCTTCCATCAAAAGAAATAGCATATGCTCCCTTTGACAACACCATAGCAGCAAGTCCATAATCACCGGTTACTATAATATCTCCCTTTACAGCTTTATTGATTATTGCCATATCTGCAGATTGAAATACATCATCTACATAAACAGGTTTTATATTATTCAGTTCATAAAAGTTAGTATAATGGCTTAAGCTGCATACAAACATAACTTCGATATTATATTTCCTTTTAATATTTAATATTATTTCCTTTACAGGGCATGCATCTGCATCGACTAGTATTTTCATAATTCTCCTTTTAAGGACACTGAATTAATATTTATTCGATATAAAATACAAATATCCTTTATTTTATTTTAAATCTGCCATGCAGTTGGTAAAAAAATTGATTTATACTTATTTAAAGCATATCTATCGGTCATGCCTGCTATATAATCACAGATTAATCGATGAATATCATCATCTGGTCTCTTATCTCTCAAATCCTGAGGAATTTCATCAGGATTATCAACAAAATACTTATAGAGCTGTTTTATTATATATTGCACCTTCTCTTCTTCTTCCTTTGCTTTTGAACCTATATATACATTGTCAAACATAAACTTTCTCAGATTTTTTGTTGCTTTATCAACATCCTTGCTCATTTTAATATAAGGCTTATCAATACTCTCAGTTATTATATCCGTTATCATGTTGTTAATTCTACTTTTATGAGTTGTACCTAGAATCTCTATAGATTCCTTTGGTAGGTCGTCATTGCTTAGTATTCCTGCTCTCAAAGCATCATCGATATCGTGATTGATATAAGCTATTCTATCCGAATACTTGACAATCATACCTTCCAATGTGGCAGGCATATTGTCTCCCGTATGATTAACTATTCCGTCTCTTACTTCCCATGTTAAATTTAATCCATTACTGTCTTCCAATACATCTACCACTCTTAGGCTTTGCTCATTATGCTTAAATCCTCCTGGATGAATGATATCAAGGACAGCTTCTCCTGCATGACCAAATGGTGTATGTCCAAGATCATGACCTAATGCAATAGCTTCTGTTAAATCTTCATTAAGCCTTAAGGCTCTTGCTATCGTTCTGGCAATTTGGGCTACTTCCAAAGTATGTGTGAGCCTCGTTCTATAGTGATCTTTTTCCGGTGATATAAAAACCTGAGTCTTGTGTTTAAGCCGTCTAAAAGCTTTAGAATGTATAATTCTATCTCTGTCTCTCTGAAAATCTGTTCTGATTTGACATTTTACTTCCTCACGTTCTCGTCCTCTGCTATTTGCAGATAGCACAGCATAAGGTGAAAGAATGCTCTTTTCAACTTCTTCGGTTCTCTGCCTTATATTCATAAAAACAACTCCTATTTAAAATACATACTATTATATACTACAAAAAATTGTATTTTCCTTTATTTAATTATTATTCTATAAACAAAGTAAGCCATCGAATATTGATACTCGATGACTTACTTTGTTTATATGTGTAATTTAAAGAAATATAATTCAATATTATTGATTGCGGAATATAAATTCTGCACTCTTTAATCTATCTAAAATAAGTCTTTATGTTCATGATTTTCAGCGTCCTTACTCTTTAGTAACACATCAACTCCATTATATAATAAATAAAAAGCAACAATGACACAGCCTATAGCATCAATATACTGAGTTGCAGGATGATTTGGAGCAATAGCCACTGATGTCAGTGCTGTTACTACGCATAAATCAACACAAGTCTTGGCCCGATACAACTTCTCCTGACCAGCAATTACTTGATTATACTTTTCTTGTGTCATTTTCCTATAAAGCCACCAGAACCAGGAGTTTGTCAATAATCCCAATGCTGCAATGATCAAACCCATGATTACATTTCCATTTGCATTATATATAAAGAGACGAAATACTCCCACAACAATCATAGCCATTCCTGAACATATCATAGCTTCAGAAACAGATAAATTAGCTATATGTTCCATGTGGTTACGATATTTATTCTCATATACCTGGTTATGATGATGTTTGCGATAAATCCACCAAGATACAAACAAAGCTACCAATTCTGCAGTGCGACGCAAGAAATCCGCTATTTGTGTTGCAGAATGACTTAATATTGCAGGTATACCCGTTACAATTGGTCCAGGTGCGCTTAGCAAGAGCGACATCAACATGACTTTCTCTCGATTGATGGACTGATTCTTGTTTATTTCTTTCATGTTAAACTCTTATTTTAGAAAGTAATATCACAAGTGAAAATATGGCTATGGCAGATACTAGATACATGGCAATTGATCCTTCCCAAGTTTTAGTTTCCTCCACCCAAGGGTGATTAATGGAATTACGTCCAAAGGCTTTGCCAACCAGAGCTGCTGCATCCCCGAAACCCAAGCTATAACAGAAGCAATGACAATAAACTTTCATTGTTCTCCCATCAATCCCCAGAATACCCCAATAAGAACAGCCATCATGAAAAAAGCTATTAACAAACTTAATTTTATTTCACCATTTTTTCGTTGAATAAAAATTTCCATTATCTTTGAAAATCTCTCAATATAGGTTATCAATGGATACAAAGCAATGGAAAATATTATAGCTGTAAGCATTGCTAAATACCATGTATTAAAGCCATAAACAAGCACAAACACAGATAAAAAACATGCCGTGTGAAGAAGCTTACGAAATATTTCTTTTGGCGGTTTCAAGAAAACTCTTATCATTAATAATAACAAAACTGCAACTACATAATATCCGATGAACATTCCAAATCCAGTTATAAATTCATTGAGCATTAATAAACTGCCCCCTTTCACTACTCTGGGTCAAAAATTAAATAGTAATTATATGTATTTAAACCAAATATGCTTTTTTATAGCCTAAAATAATTCCATGGGAATAAAGAAAGATACTATCTTTTAATACAACTAAAAGCTAGTATCTTTAGTTTAAATTATACTTTTCTTATTCTTTAATCAAGAACACTTCTATCATAATATGTCGTCAAAAATTACCTTGTTATGGCTTAACATAAACATTCTATAATTGTCTTCTTCCCAAACTTTGGTATAAGTAAGTCACAATCTTAGCACGGATACCTTCTCCCATGGGATTAAAACTGCTTTGAGTAACGCTAAAAAAGCCGTTTGTGTCCGCCCAGGCCACCGCATCGGTATAGTAATGCTCACCTAATCCAGCCGCTAACTCACTCCTCCCCAATGCATCAGGGCAATTTAACCCTCGCCAAAGAAAGGTAATAATCTGAACCTCACTGCAAACTGCGTTTGGACTAAAGGTTGTATCTGAAGTTCCTGAGGTGACACCTCTCTCCACAGCCCAAAGGACTGCTTTGCAAAAATAATCATTTTCAACTACATCAGCAAAAGGATTTGCTGAAATACGGGGCTCTGGACAACCCATAGCACGCCATAAAAAAGTTACAGTCTGACCTCTTGTGCAAGTCATATCAGGAGAAAACGTGGTAGATGTACTACCACCAGTTATACCGTTTTTTAATGCCCAATTTACCGCATTTACATAATAGGCATCCATGGCCACATCATTAAAAGGCAGCTGTTCTCCATAATTTGCTTCTAATTGTTCCATAGCTCCATGCAAATCCACAATACCCCAACCTGACTCTTCATCATAACCCTTAGAGCAAATATCCTGTGCGGAATTGCACATTAACTGTCGCAATTGATATGGTTTCAGTGTTGGGTCTTTGGTCAACAGATACGCTGCCACTCCGGTAACCCAAGCTGTAGAAAAGCTTGTGCCATTAACTTTTATAACCTCTCCTTTTGGGTTGACAGTTAATAATTTAAACCAGGAACTAATAAGTCCACATTCTTGTTGCGGTTGGAAAATAAAGCAGGACCATCCTTCGATTCATTGACAGTTCCTACACAAAGAACAGAGGGAAAGGCTCCTGGATAATATACTGTATCATTGCCATCATTACCCGCGCTGGAAACCACCAATACCCCATGTTGTTCCGCCCAAGCCGCCGCATCTCGAAGTGTAGGAGTATCTACTCTAGCTCCAGAACTGATGTTAATAATACGGCAACCATAAACATCTACAGCATCTCTTATAATTTGAGTTATCATAGGCAGCCCACCTTTAAGCGCCTTATCTTCTTTACTATAATAAACCAGCGGCACCAACTCTGCTGTTGGGCATAATCCCTTCAATGCCTGCTTTTTCACTTCCTACAATAATGCCAGCAACTGCAGTACCATGATCTATATCATCTTCAGTAGAATTGTTTGGTAAAATATAGTTATGTCCCTCTTTTAGATTATCAGCAGAGATAGCAACAGACGATATTCCGGTATCAATTATGGCAATGCGAATTTTATCTTCAGTTATTCCATAAGCAGGATTTGTAAGGGATACTGTGAATGATAATATTATAAAAATGAATAAAGCAAAGGTACCAAATCTTTTCACTTAAGTCACCTCACTTCTGGAAAAGAAATGTCAGCAGCAACACTACCGACACCTTCTTTAATTAATAATCTTTACTTCTAATACTACAGTATTTCATCCAACTATCTAAATCTATTCCTCAACAACTTCAGGGTTTGATTCACTCAAATCCTCCGATTCTACTTCATCTCCTTGATTTTCCGATTCTTCCGGTGTAATCTCATCACCGGAATCTGTCAAATTCTCCGATTCCTCCGGATCTCTTGGACTATTTTCATCCGGAGAAGCAGGTGGTGGAGTTGTTGTATCTACCGGATCACTCTCTTCTTTGGAATCTTTAGGATCAGCTAGAGTTTCCTGTTCTTCAGTATCGTCTAAATCTTCAGGATTAGCCGAGGTCTCCTAATTTTCAGTACCGTCTAAACCTTCCGGATCAACCAAAGGCTCTTGACCTAAAGCACCCCCCGGATTAACCATAAATAACGAATAACCACTTAAAGGTGCTCCGTAATAGAAATAACCATGACTATCCAAGGATGTTGTAGTATCCCAGTTAACGGCATTTTCAGCATAAGCTCCAACCCTAATCACATTGCTTCCTTGATTACTTATATTTATTTGAGCATTGCTTTCATTATTATATTTGTAGAGTGCACTGCTATTACCAGATGCAATGACGTTACCACCGTTGATGGAAATCCTAAAGGCTTCAATACCATAACTTTCTTGATCTGACATACCGGCTTCCGCTATTACCGTTCCACCACTGATAGTAATCAAATTAGGGCTCCAAATACCACGGCTATAACCATTGCTTGCATTATGGGCAGTGGCTTCAACTATACCTCCACTAATAGTTATATATCCGGCAGCATGGATAGCACTGTTGCTCTTTGCCTCTCCACCTTCAGCAGTAATGGTGCCGTTTTCAATATTGACATTGCCATAAACGCCATTGGCAGCAAGATTACTATTGCTAGCTTTGACACATATTCCGTAACTATCATTTCCGGTTCCACCTGTAACATTAAGGATTCCTTCTCCTTTGATCGTCAGGTCTCCATCTAGAAAATAAATGCCGCAGGCTCGTCCAACGCTTACATCTCGACTATTGGTAATATTGTTGGTAGTTTCACTTTCCAACTGAATGGTTAAGTTGCCCTCACAATAAATCGCCGCAAAGGTATAGCTATCATTGTTGGCTTTGGGATCGGAACTGATATATTCCATATTAACTCCTCTCAAAGTCAATGTATAATCACCGTTTTTAACTCCTAAGGATACCGTTCCATCACCAAGAACGTCGCTAGCATTTTTACTGGTTATCTGCATACCTTTTACCCATATCTTATGCTTAGCAGCGTTGTCAATCCACTTGTCAGTGAGGGTTAGATCAGTATCCGTCATAGTTTCATTCTCTTCAAGTCCCTTAGTCATCTCCTCATCCTTATACCAGCCAATAAAGGTATATCCCTCCCGAGTTGGTATTTCCTTTTGTTCTACCCCTCCCATCGTTTAAAGTCAAGTCGTCTCCAAACACTTCTTTGACCTCTTCAGTCTTTAAAGTTAATTTGACTAAGTACTCACCTGCTTTATCAAAGAAATTGCTGTCCATAATTTGTGCTTCAATAATCTGTTGTATTTCTTTCTCATTTTCATTAATGATTCTTTTTATTTCGCTTTCAGTTAATTCTGTCTCGTCATACAAATCCATTGCTGACATGACCTCTGATTCATCTACTTCTTCATAATGAATAATAGTATGGTCTCCATCTACAATAATCTCAATAATCTCAGCATAAGCTAAGCTCTCTACCTCTTCCTTCTCATAATCACCAGTATAAAACACCATATAGTCTCCAACATCTATAGTAATGTCATTTTTATCACTCATATCCTTATAATAGGAAATAAACTTATCCAATGCCATATTGTCAATAGTCAATGATGTTCTGCCTTCTGTCCACCCTGTTGTACCATCGTTATCATCTACATCGATAGGTAAAACATCTGGTGTAAAAGTTACATCCTCTGCTTCAGCGGCAACATAGTAATAAGTACTGCCATCGATTCTTATAATCTTCACATATGATACATCAGCATTATCAGTTTTTCTTTCTGTTCCTTTTTCTGGATTACGATCTGTAGGCTTTGTTCCTTCGTAAAATGCAACTATATCTCCCACCTGTATATCTTCTTTCCCTGTGTAAGTAAAACTGCTACTTCCATTGTTTTGAGTATAAGTAGCAACTCCTTGACTATCCAACGATGCCATATATAATCCTGCATATTCCATTAAGCTGGCTACATCTGAAGGGTTCAAATTTATATCATCTACTGAAAAATACTTTATGTCATTGTTTAGCTTTAGATTTAAAGTACCGTCTTTTTCTATGCTGAAATTAAAAAAGCGGACTTTTGTGATATCATATCGTTCATTGTTTTCTTTTAGATTTGCAGAAGCATCTGTGCTATCATCAAAGATCACATCTTCATCGATCAACTCAATTTGATAGGTATGACCAGGAGTAAATCTCCATTTGCAGATGATATGCTCCAAAATCCATTACCTTTGTCTTTGACCACGACTTTTTCAATTTTTATACTGTCCTCCTCGGTTTCTTCTGTTTCAGGAGTTTTATCCGGAGCCGTAATGTTTTTGAACTTAAAATCTCTCCCCTGTTTCGGTTTAATGTCAGATATTACTACAATGAAAAAATCAGAACCCTGATCCAAAGCACTAATATAGTTTGGAGTACCACCTGCATCTAAACTGATAGCATATGCAAACTTTGCATACAATGTTACATTGCCAGCAAGTTTGTCAGTAGCTGTTACAGGCTTACTTCTTTCTGAATCATAACACCATCCTAAAAACACCTTTCCAGCAGGTTGAGCAGGATTAGGCAGAGTTCCTAGCAGAGTATCCTTTTTATATAATTTTTCATCTCTGGTAGAATCAATCATAAATGTCACTTTATAATAAGTAGTACGATTTTCATCGGTGGGATCATCTTTAGAGTCATCCTTAGAATCATCTCTAGAGTTATCTTTAGAACCATTCCCAGATTTTTCTTTAGAATCATCTTTAGAATTGTTTTCAGATATATCTTTAGAATTACTTCCAGCAGCAGATGCTGGTGTCTCTAATATCTGGTCCATGTTTGGATTAATGCTGATCCTATTAGATGGCATCCCAGATTCCATATACCAAACTTTTACAGCCTTGTCGGTGCGCATACAAAGAGCAGCTGTCTCTGCACGGCTTGCAATGGCTGTAGGATTAAAGTTTATGCCATCACCAACCAGCAGACCAGCTCTCCATAACTTTAAAACCATCTCTCGAGCCCATGGCGATACCATATCTATATCTGCAGGAATCGTCGTAACATTAGCTCCTGTATCATAATTTACACCAAGGATTTCAAAGTAGCGCACAAAGAAAACAGCCATCTGTTCCCGTGTTATAATATCATTAGGATTAAATTTGCCATTCCCAACACCTGTAGTAATACCATATTTGGACGCCCAAGCTACAAAAGGAGCATAGTAGGAATCTGCTTCCACATCACTAAAAACTGATTGTCCCGTATATTCAGTCACATCCACTCCAGCCATGCGTCCCAGCACGGTAACAAACATTCCACGGTTCATCATGCCGTTTGGATCAAAAGTATTTGCACTGTTACCGCTAAAAAACTTATTTATACTTGCATACATCACCAACTGCCATCTTGAACATCATCAAATGGATTTTTAAAAATCTCTTTATCCTGAACTTTGTTGTTTGCTGTATTATACTGACTTCCCACATCGGCTATAACCTCTACAGGGAGTTGAGTAAACAGCATAGCCACCACAAGGAGGATAGATATTAATCGTTTTTTCACCTTGATTTAACCTCCTCTTTTGCTTATTGCTTATTGTGATAACCATAAGTTTCATTGCTTCAAATCACATAAATGCTAAAACAATTTCCTGATCTGATTGGCTTGTCCTATTCCACGCTGATATAAATCTCTCCGTTTACGGATTCAAAAGTCACAGGAGCTGAAAAAGCAACATTTCCTTGACTATCTCTCATGACATACATCATGATAAATAAACCGTCATTTAGCTCAATTTCTTTATTTGAATGAACTAAGACTCAGTTCAGACTAAGTCTTGAGCCTTTCTCGACCAATTATTCCATTTGATATTAAATCCAATAGTTATAAGATAAAAAAACATATGTTAATTTACATAAGGCTTACTAACCTTATCAATAATATAAGGCATTGTTTCTAAAATAACCTGATACTGCTTCACAACAGTGACCATATCTTCTGTCTCTCTGTACTCGCTTGGATCTGCCACACCATATCTTGCCGCATCAATCAGCAAGTAAACGATATTAAGCTCCTGTATTGTAGTTTCATCTGCTTCCCAACTATTCTCCTTAGCTACCAGAACTGCTTGATTGTACAAAGGCTCCAATTCAGTTAATACATCAGATATAGCCTGTATCTATTCTGGTGTCACATTCTCATAAGGCCAATCACCGTTCCTCGCAGAGGATGATGCAGTCTCTTCTTTCTGATATGCCCAACTGCAAGCAACAAGGCTCATGGGCATTACAAGTGCCATAGTAAATATCAACAGTTTCTTCATAGAAACCTTCTTTCATTTGAAATAGTGCACAGAAAAGTCCCTGTATCCAATCTATCAAAAAGTCATCTGTTAAAGCCGTTCTCTGCATGAAATAAGTTTTTTTCACATGAAATATTTTAGGATAACTTTTTGGAAATCTTTTTTATTATATAGAACCCACTTTTTGTCATGCTTAGAAGTTACCTGTGGAATTCCCTTATCCTTCTTTGTTATGTAATGAGATATGTTAGATTTGACAAATCTGATAATCTTACCTAAGGAGCATCAAAGGGATGGATTCATTTGCAACCTTTAATAAAAACGTCAGCTCCATCCCTTTAACTTTATGAGTAACTGTATCAAAAAAAGTACAAAAGCAAAAACCGTTCCTATGCTTCCTCTATTATCCATCTGTGATTTTCAAGTAACAACTCTGCTATTTTTTATTATATATTTAATGCAAAAAAACATATTTGCTTATTTATATTGTCCTACATTTAGAAGTCTCAACCTCGTAAAAATATATTTCCCTACGCAACTACTCCTTTATTTTCTTTCTCTCAACATAATATCGATAAAAATAGGTACTGCACTTAAGTTCATTGACGAACTCAAGCACAGTACTTTATATTTTACATACTATTGCAATTTATTCTTTTATTAATGTTTATAACTGCTTTATATGCTTTATTACCTTTACCTCTATTTCTTTTAAAATATTGCTTCGCAAGTGCAACTTGAAGTAGAGTTTATATAGCTATCTATAATTTCTTTTTCATCTTACAGTCACAATTGTAGCATTGTACAACGCTTTTTCCGAAAGTTCCTGCCCTAAACCTGGCAGCTCAGGAGCAGTAAAGTATCCATTTTGCGGCTGATAATCATACATACCTAGTTCAACATTATATTCTGCTTTATTGATTACATGATGTTCATGAATCAAAAAATTAGGAATCGCTGTCTCAAAATGCAAAGCTGCAGCTTGTACAATCGGGCTTCCACAAACGTGTATTTGTACACTAATATCATATGCATATGCCATATCGCAGATTTTTTTTGCTTCACTTATACCTCCACAATTTCCAAGATCAGGCTGTATCACTTGAACCGAATGATCGTTAAAAAAAGGGATATATGCACATCTTCCATAAAGTCTCTCCCCTTGTGCAATGGGAATATTTACTCTTTCGGATACATATCTGGTCATTTCAGGGTTTAGAGGTGTTACAGGTTCTTCATAATAATATATGTTGTATTTTTCCGCCATCCTGCCAAATTGAACAGCCGAAACTGCATCTGTACCACAATGATTCTCAATAATTATATCCACATCAGATCCCACTGCTTCTCTTACAGCAGCTAATCTTTCCTCTCCGAGACTCATAACATCACTTATAAGTGGTTTTGTTAACTCAGTATAAGTATGGGGAAATCCCTGTCTATTATAGTTTAAAAAATCAATTTTTATGCAATCAAAACCTTCACCAACAGCGATCTTAGCTGTTTCAGCATATTTATCCGGCGTACTTCCTGGCTCACATATTTTTCCCCACCCAAACTTGAAATCATTGCTCCAACCAAATTGCAATTGACTTGCATAGGTACGTAATTTATCATTTGTTCTTCCGCCAAGAAGCTTATATAAGGGCACGTTAAAAGCCTTTCCTTTAATGTCCCAGAGAGCCATATCTATTGCGCTTATGGCTGCAAACACAATGGTTCCTCCACCCTGTCCCCAGAATGTATTCCTATATAGCAGTTGCCAGATTGCTTCAGTATCCAAAGGATCTTTACCGATTATTAGAGGAGAAATATCCTGAATCATACTAAAAGCTGCAGGTGAACCTTTCCCATATGCTACAGAAGCTTCACCATATCCATATATCCCTTCATCGGTATTTATCCGGCATATAACTGGTCGAAAATCTTCAGTTCCTTCGCAATTGCATTTAATAACATCTACTTCTGTAATTTTCATTTTACTCCTCCCCTACCCTATTATCTGTATCTTCTCCATTTATCTAGTTAAATCCTCGGCCCATATGCTATTCTCAATTAATGACTTCAATTGCATCATCGAAGATTTCCCAGATGATAATTTATCTATCATAGCGTTTGCAGCAGGATGATAATATTCCCCTTTTTTCTCCGCTTCTTTTCCTGCAATTTTGGCTTTTTCAATTACCGTTGAATCCTTTAGTCTCATTTCATTCGGTATTGGATTCAATAACAATGTCCCCTTTCCTAAAGGTTGTCCATTATACTTACCTGTAATAGCAATAGGTTTGCTGTTTATCATAAATCCATCTACCACATCTGTATCTTTACCCCAAATGGATACATCATGTTCCAAAAGCCATTTGATAGTTGCTTCTATATCAACAACATCCTTTGGTGAGGTTGCAATTAATGCAACATCTAGACTTGTCAACGCAGGTAGATCCTCACATATTTCTTCACCTACAATATCTCCAATGCCACCCATACCAGCAGTTACTGCAATTCCAATTCTCATTAGCTCCGCTACTAGCATAGTTCCAGAAGCAGTAAGCGCTCCACTTAGACCACTCTTGCAAGATGTTTGGAAATTACCTTTATCAATACGTATTAACTCCATGGATCTATCGCGGAAACATAAGAATTCCGATATGTTTCCTATGATAACCTTTCCTTTGTCAACCCACGCTATACAATCATGTTCCCATGGCCACAACTCAGCAATAGTATTATTGTCAATAGATTTTAAGCCATGGGTTAATAATGCTGATTCAACGAGAAATTTAGTATTCATTAAATATATTACTCTCCTTTAACCCAATATTAATATCTTACAATACAAACAAAGTACTTAAATGTTATTCACTTGCTTCAATAACAGGTGTCAAGCTTAAGTTCCTCAGATTACCAATCATCAAAACTATTATGACAGCTATAAAAGGAAACATCTGAAGCAACTGAGAGGGTATTCCATAAGATGTTAAAGTAAATGTTAATGCATTTGTATACGCAAATAATATGCTTATCAGCGCAGCTTTAACTGGATTACCCTTACTTACAAGTATGGCGGCAAAAGCTAAGAAGCCTCGACCGGAACTCATATTTTCAGAAAACATGCTCAATCCCGATAAAGGTAAATATGCTCCACCTAGACCAGACATTATCCCCATAATCGCCAAACCTATCCATTTATATTTTAAAATATTGACACCGGCTGTTTGCGCTCCTATCTCATTAATTCCTATTGTTCTCAACCTCAGTCCAAAGGGTGTCTTATACATAATTATGGTACCTACCACAACAGATATATAGGCTATATACACCAGTATAATTTGGTTATTCAAAACTTCATTTATATATGGAATTTCTCTTAGAACAGGAATATCAATAGGTGAAAAATTTACTATCTTGGGACTATGAAAATATCCTCTGACTCCAAATATTTCAGTTAATAATAATGTTGTAACTGCCCATGCTCCAAAGTTCATAGCAATGCTTACAATCATTGGATTAGCTTTAAAATTCAATACAAACATTCCAAAAATCGCTGCTAATAACAGCCCTGCAAGAATAGCAAACAAAGTTCCCATATATGGGCTTCCTGTAAGATAACTGCCCCACGCAGCAAAAAAAGCGGCAGAAAGCATAAAACATTCAAAAGCAATGCAAAAGACTCCCGTGTGTTTATTGAATGAGCCACCTACACTTGTCAAAATAATGGGAGTACTTAGCCTGAATGTGGCCGACCATGTTACAGAACCAAATAGAATTCCTAGCATTGTCATCATATGTTCATCCCCCCATTATAATCAGGTTTCTTCAGCTCCATTTTTGATTTCCACTTATTAATTATGCTGTCATAATCAATTGATACAAACAGTACAAATAGCATCTGTATTATAATAACTATAAGCCTGTTCAATGAAGTCATGCGCTCCATATTCATAGCACCTTGCTTTAGGCCTCCCCAAATAATGGATACAAATATTACAGCAATTGGATTATTGTTAGACACACGCGCTATCATTATGCCATCCCATCCTAAGTTATTGCTAAAGCTGGAAGTAAATCTATAGTATGCACCTGTTATTTCTATTCCTCCACACAAACCAGATATAAAACCTGAGATTAAAAAGGCCATGAGAAATGATCTGGTAATGTTAACTCCGCCCATTCTTGCAAAATTCATATTCTGACCTATTTGGGTTAATTCATAGCCTTCTAAAGTGTACTTATAAAAAAAGGCAACTATCAATAAAACTGCAAGTGCTATAAAGATCCCAATGTTTGCGGTAGTACTTTTTATAATTATTGGTAGCTGGGCTGATTTTAATATTCTTGGTGTTGCTATAGATGCAGAACCATTAGCAGCCTGCTGACCACCCATTATTACCCACATAGTTATGTATTCAGTAAGATCTTTTGCAATAAAATTAAGTACTAAAGTTGTTATTAACTCATTAATCTTGAAATAAAGACGTAATAATGCCGGTATTAAAGCATATAACATTCCCATTATTGACGCAACTAACAAGCAGGCTATGGCATGTAATCCTGGTGGTAATTCTATGGAATATCCTATCACCGCTGCAGATAGTGCTCCTATGTATATCTGCCCTTCAATGCCCATATTTGCAACTCCGGATTTAAAGGCAATAGTAGCAGCTGCACCTACCAATAAACTGGATATGATCCAGCGTATTGTATTTCCAATGTTCATTACACTTCCGAAAGATCCTTGAAGAATATATCCCATTGCCCTCAAAGGCTTTTCTCCTTGAGCGGTAATCAATATACAGCCAAATACTAAGGTAAGGCCGATTGATATGCAATATTTCAACATGGCACTCTTTGCTTCACCATTAATTTCCAACTTCATCTATAACACCACCTAACATCATTAGACCAATTTGTTCTTCCGTTAATACCTTACTATTTGGATGCTCTATTATTGAACCATTGTACATTACCAATATCCTATCCGATAACTGCATTACTTCGTTGAGATCATGACTGATCAGAAGCACTGCAACACCAACTTGTGCCATTTGGATTATTCTGTTCCATATGAACTCAACAGAACCCACATCAATTCCTCTTGTAGGATCTTCTATTATAAGCAGTTTCTGATTTTGCAAAAATTCACGTCCTGCTATAAGCTTTTGAATGTTACCCCCGGACAGAGTCTTAATCTTATCTCCAATACCTTGAGTCTTAACCGCGTATTCATCAATTATTTTATTGGTAAATGCATTGATATCATTAAAGTCAAGCAGATGTTTTCTTTTAAAGCCTTTAACTCTATGATAGCCCATGATTGCATTTTCCCATATGGTTCCTTCTTTATTTGATCCTATGCCCGTCCTATCCTGAGCAATATATCCCATGCCCATCTTACGCCTGTTAGCTATTGTCTCATCCGTAATATTTCTACCGCAAAATATTATTTCACCATGCTTTTCTGCCGTTGAAAGACCAACTATTGCCTCAACTAGAGCTTTCTGCCCTGAAACTGCTATCCCGGATATGCCTACAATCTCACCGGCATGAACTTTGAAGCTTGCATTTTTAACCCTTATAACACCGGCAGAATCCTTAACCTTCAGATTACTTACTATCAATACAACATCTCCAGTCTTGCATTGTGGTTTATTTATCTGAAGCATCACTTCCCTACCTACCATAAGTCTTGCTAATTCCAATTCATTTGTTTCTTTTGCTGATAGAACCCCTGTAACTCTGCCATTTTTTAATATTGTTATATCATCAGATATTTCAAGTACTTCCTTTAATTTATGAGTAATAAATATTACAGTCTTACCCTGTTTTACTAAAAATCTTATAGCGTCAAGCAAACCTTGTACCCCTTGAGGAGTCAATACGGAAGTGGGTTCATCCAATATTATTATATCTGCGTTTCTATATAATACTTTTATTATTTCAACTTGCTGCAAAGTTGCAATTGGCAAATCATTGACCAATGCATCCAGTGGGATGTTGAAATTATACTTCTTGCATATTTCTTCTACCTTCCTTCTTGACTCTTTATAGTCTATAAACATACCGTTTTTCTGCTCAAATCCAACTATAATGTTATCAAGTACCGACATGCCCTGAAAAGTCATAAACTCCTGATATACCATTCCAATTCCATGACGAACCGCATCCAATGGATTTTTGAATTCTACCAGTTCACCACGAATATATATTTCACCACTATCAGGAGTTTGAATATTGGTCAGAATATTCATAAGAGTACTCTTTCCAGCACCATTTTCACCTATAAGAGCATGTACTGTACCAGGTCTGACTCTGAATGTAATGTTGTCATTTGCTACCAGATTTTTGAATCTTTTATTTATGTTGCGCATTTCCAATATATATTCATAGCTGTTCATACATCTTTCTCCTTGATATGTAAATATAGGAACGTATGAACGTTCCTATATTTACGAAGCTGATATTATTTAGTAATTCAATTTATATTGTTCAAATCCTTTGTAAACATCAACTTTTCCGCTCTTAATATCATCAATTAACTGATTAACTTTTAATAGCAAATGTTCAGGAATATTGCCTGCATCTCTTTGATCATACACAGCACCGCCTGATGCTATATCAAAGTTTATAGATGTGGCATACTGCTTTCCAGAAACATGCCCTTCTGCTAGGGTTTTAACTGCTACATCCATTGATTTTACTGCTGACCAGAATACACATGGATCTATATATCCCTGCCAGTTGTCAACACCGATGCATTTTATGCCTGCTTCAGCACAAGCGGATATTACTCCAGGTCCTCCTAAATAAGCGCTTTGATATATTATATCAATATCATTATTTTTTATCATTGTTTTTGCTGTTTCCTGGCCCTTAACCGGATCAAAAGGATCTCCTGTAAAAGCAGTAATTACATTTTTGCCTAGATCAGCATACTGTACACCGGCTATAAAACCATCACGGAATCTATGAACCTTCAAAATATCCTTATGACCTATCCATCCTATATCCTTCTTATCAGTCATATGTGCAGCTACATATCCTGCCACAAAGGATGACTCAAATGGATCGACCGTTACACTGGTAACATTGGCTTTATCATGTTCCATGTATGTATCCAGCAAGAAAATATGTAAATCAGGATATTGTTCAGCTAATTCATCAGCAAGATCCAATGCTACATTGCTTAACTCATCAAACATAGTAAACATAGCAGTATATCCCTGAGCTGCCATGGCTCTGATTTGCTCCGGATACTCTGATGCTTCTTTTACTTCAATGCACTTAACTTCCCATCCTTCTTTTTCCAACTCTTTAAAGCCGCTCCAAATTAAATCTGTGAAATCATTGCCTAATGGTGATGTAGTAATATAAACAGCTTTTTTTGCAATAGTCTTTTCATCTGATGCTACTGGCTCTGCTGTCGCTGGTTCTGAGTTTGCGCTATTGCTTGTACATCCTACAAAAACAAACATCATAACACAAACCATTATTAAGCATAATACTCTCTTCATTTCTGTTTTCCTTCCTCCTTATTTTTCAATGAAATTTCTGCGTTGATTAAATCATGCTTGGAATTATAACATCTTGAGCAAAAGGCTTTTAAGAGTAGAAAAATGAACTTTACCTCATTGCATTAGCATGTCTAACATATCAATGCAGTCGATAATTGTCGTAATTAGTCTTAATTCATACTTATAGTAACATTTGCAAATGAAGAAAGTAAAATTCATAATATCTATTGAGTTTGTTGCTTTAATAAGTTTTTTCTATAATATTCCTAACTTACCAATAGCCATTGAAGAATCAACTTCATTATTGTTTACTTGTTCATTGCTAAAATCATATAATAACATCTGGTAATTCATTATTCAAAAAGAGTTTAAAACTGTTTTGTAGATTTAATTGAAAAGCTATTTGCATAACTTCTTTGGCTTACCTGCATAGCAGGTGGTCTAATGTTTCGCATAGCTAACTTCTATCGAGAAACTCGCTTTATGCTCAACAAGCTAAAACACATAACAAAAGGGTTCTATAATAAACATTATGTGGCAATAGTTCCATTATTTATCATAGAACCCTTTTTTAACAGGTCTAAAATATGTCGGTTTTAGTATCTTTTTCTCCTAATATTTTTAAGCTTCTCTTATCCACCTGCAAATTCCTATTTACTTTGGTACTCTGACATAATTTTATCTATAAAATCGTCTGGATCTGCAAACTCACCTGTATATGGATTATATGTACAATACCAAGGTTTAGCATATATATCATTGGAAAGTGAATCTGGTCTGCAATCAAAACAAGCAAGCCTAAATTCACAATCTTTACATTCATCAATCTGGCCTTTATTAAATGTAAGTATATTATGATCTATTATATCACTCAATTTCTTTTCTTTTATATTCCCATGCGATATACGCCTTTCCATTACACATGGATACACTGTTAAATCAGCTGATATATATAAGTTTTTAGAGAAGCAATTATGTGCATTTAGAAGTCTCTCAATAACCTTAAAATTTAATTTCCTGGTAAAACTCTTTTCAGTAATTAACCTCTTATATATTAACTCCCTTGTAAGAAGATTGGCATTACCACGACCTGACATCCTAATTACATCTTTATTTGGATTAAGTTTATATAAATCAGTGTTTCTTTCACATAATTCGACACCTGCCATGAGCACATTGGCAGTTCGATATTTTACGTTGTATTTTCTAAGCAGCTCCAAACATCTTATGGTACGTTCATGACTACCTTGTATATTTGTAACATAGTCATGTTTATTTTCATCATATGAATAGACAGAAACAGCAACTTGTATAGATTGATCAGCAAAAAAAGATGCTAGGTCTTCAGTAAGCAAGGTGCCGTTTGTAAAAATTTCAATACTATCAAACTTGCTACTAGCATACATAATCATTTTCTTTAATCTTTCATTACCAACAATTAGTGGTTCTCCTCCAATAAGCTGAATTCTTTTTATTCCTAGGTCTGCGACTTGGTCAACGACATATTTATACTCTTCCAAGCTCATAGAGATATTGCTTTTTTCACTTGATTCATTATAACAATGTATACAACGCAAATTGCACCGCTGTGTTATTTCAATCCATGCAAATGATAATCTTTTAATTCTGCTTTTTAATTCAAGACAATTATCATCCAAACAGGCATTTGACTTTATTATAAAATTTTTATTGATTAGAGATTGAATAAGTTCGCTATTAATCAATTCTTCGTTACCTTGTAAAAAATCTTTTAAAAGAATAGTATCTTCACGTGTAATGCTATATAAATTACATTCATTCAAATCATAAATACATGAACGGGTTTTCCCCTCAGTTAAGTAAATATTTTTTCCAAGCTTATACATCTTATCTCCTCTTTATAATTTCTACTATAAATTAAAGAATAATATAGCACCTAAATATATTAGGTGCATCTAATAAGTAAATTGATATTAATAATTCTTTAATAAATATCTATCATCCAATGGATACACATATCAGATAAGCATACATCGTAATATTAATGATAGCTTAATTCCTCTGATGGAGACAATTAATTTCATTTTTTAATAATCATCCGACGGGTCACAATCAGGCATGCAGTCTGAGCCATAATCAGGTCCACATGGCGTTGGATCGCATTCTTGCATCTGTTCAACTGGCGAACAACCAACAAATACAGGGTCGCAGTCAGGAAAACACATTGTAATTTGCTCATAAGTTTTTACTTCTTTTGTTAATAATTCTAGCATTGTAATCCTCTCTTTCTGATTGTTTTGTTCATAAAAAGCAATATTTTGCTTTGTTACAGTTATAGTTTGTAAATAAAAAATTCCATAATAATTTTAACTTTTAGTTTTAGCCATTTTCTAATCTTATAAAACACATTAATTAGCATATTTTCCTTTGTTAATTTAGTATAATTATACTCTCTAATATTAATACTTTAGATTTGTTTTAAGCCTATCTTAATCTCATTTAAATTGCTCTTTACTATTTGGGTATTTTTGATTCACAAGGTACATCTACCTGACATTTTCCACAACCATACCTAGGCTTAAATATTTCAGCTGTCTGGTCTAGAAATTTAGAACATAAAACATGATCTTTTCCCTTTTCTATGGATATTGCTCCTGCTGGGCAATTTTCTGCACATTTACCACACTCAGAACAGTATTCATATATATCTTCATACCCTCTTTTATCAGGTGCTAGATACAGTTCCGTGATGACACTACCAAATCTTCCAGCCATTCCTCTTTGTGTTATAAGCCCTTTAGAAAGGCCGAATGTTCCAAGTCCACATATAAATGCTGCATGTCTTTCAGACCAATTACTTGTAAATTTTGCCACATGATTGGCACGGCCAGTATTTGACCAAAATCTCTCATCTAAACTAGGTACAACAGCATTATATCCTGCATTTATTAATTCAGACTTTAATTTCATGCACAACTTATTCATCAAAATCTGACCTTCAACACGTCCATGTAGCCATTCTTCGGAAGGCCATGACATATCCCTTTTGTTACCATTTTTAATTTCTTCACTAAACGGTAGAAAAAATGATATGACTGTTTTCGCTCCTGGCAACCATTCTTTTGGAAGTAGGAAGTGTTCTCCTATTGCCGCCGGCTGTTTTAGTTGTGTAAAACACTCATCATCCGCAGAACCAAATGCAAAAATGGGAGCATCGAATATCTTCATTCCCACAACATTATCCGAAATTGCTATTTCCTTTGATATGTAATTTTCTTGTGAATGCTCAATAAAGTCTTTTGCAATTTTTATTAAAAATTCTTTTTCCATTAGTTTCATTCCCCCATTTTATGTTTTATTGATAAGTTAAAGCCTCCGACCATTACTAATAAAATCTAATTATCAAGGCTCTTCTTTATTAAGATAATTATAATATTTTTCTCATACATAAGCTACATAAAAAAGTATTGCCCCTTAATGCTAAGTGACAATACTTTTCTTAATTTGCTTATACTGGTAAACATAGCACCCTATGAGTTTAGTCTCTGTTGCTTATAGCTGCCTGAGCTGCTGCAAGTCTCGCTATAGGCACCCTATAAGGTGAACAGGATACATAATCCAATCCGAGCATATGGCAGAACTCAACAGATGAAGGCTCTCCCCCATGCTCACCGCAAATGCCTAGTTTTATGTTGGTTCTTTCTCCTCTTCCCAGTTCCACAGCCATCTTCATCAGCTTACCAACGCCCTTTCTATCAATGGCCTGGAAAGGATCCTTATCAAAAATCTTTTTGTCATAGTATTCCTTCAGGAATTTTCCTGCATCATCTCTTGAGAAACCATAAGTCATTTGTGTAAGGTCATTTGTACCGAACGAGAAAAATTCTGCTTCCTTAGCTATTTCGTCAGCAACCAAAGTAGCCCTTGGTATTTCAATCATTGTTCCATATAGATATTTTAATTCCACACCAGATTCTTCTATTATATCATCAGCAACTTTAACCACAATATTCTTGATATAAGCCAGCTCTTTTACATCTCCTATTAGAGGTATCATTATTTCAGGTTTAACATCTATACCTTTACTCTTTTTTACATGAATAGCAGCCTCAATAATCGCCCTGGTTTGCATTTCTGCTATTTCAGGATATGTGATGACAAGCCTACAGCCTCTATGACCCAACATTGGATTGAACTCTTTCAATTCTTCCACTCTTGCCCTTAGCTTATCATAATCTATCTTCATATCTGATGCTAACTTCTTTATGTCTTCCTGGCTTTGGGGCAGAAACTCATGTAATGGTGGATCCAGTAACCTTATGGTCACAGGTCTATCTCCCATTGCTTCAAAAATGCCAATAAAATCTTCCCGCTGCATGGGCAATATCTTTTCTAATGCTGCTTTTCTTTGCTCAAGGCTATCTGCTATAATCATTTCTCTTACAGCAGGAATTCTGCTCTCATCAAAAAACATGTGTTCCGTTCTGCATAGCCCAATACCTTCTGCTCCGAATTTTACAGCCTGAGCAGCATCCCTTGGCGTATCTGCGTTTGTCCTCACCTTAAGTCTTCTTATTTCGTCTGCCCATGCCATCAGCTTGCCAAAATGTCCGCTTAACTCAGGTTCATGTGTCTCTATTATACCTTCATAAACATTCCCTGTGCTTCCATCCAAGGATATATAATCCCCTTCATTGAAAGTTCTGCCATCAACTACGAACTTCTTGCTTTGTTCGTTTACCTTTATGCTTTCACAGCCTGCCACACAACATTTCCCCATTCCTCTTGCAACAACTGCAGCATGTGAAGTCATGCCACCTCTTGCAGTGAGTATACCTTGAGCCTCTATCATCCCTTCTATATCCTCAGGAGATGTTTCCTGTCTTACAAGTATAACCTTTTCTCCTTGTCTTGCAGCTTCTACCGCAGCTTCTGCAGTAAAATATATCTTACCACTGGCCGCTCCCGGTGAAGCAGGAAGCCCTTTAGCTAATGGCTTTATAGTTTTTAAAGCTTCTGCATCGAAGGTAGGATGCAACAATTGATCAAGCTGGTTCGGTTCTACCCTCATAATGGCCTCTTCTTTTGTTATCTTTCCTTCTTCCACCAAATCTACTGCAATTTTCACTGCTGCAAAAGCAGTTCTCTTGCCATTTCTGGTCTGGAGCATGTACAGCTTGCCCTTCTCTATGGTAAACTCTATATCCTGCATATCTTTATAATGATTCTCCAAAAGTTCTGCAACCTTCACAAACTGTTCATATACATCAGGCATTATTTCTTTTAGCTTTTCAATGCTTTGAGGAGTTCTTATTCCTGCAACAACATCTTCTCCCTGAGCATTTACAAGGAATTCACCAAAAAGCTTTTTCTCTCCTGTAGCAGGATTTCTTGTAAATGCAACACCGGTTCCGGAATCATCTCCCATGTTTCCAAATACCATTGATTGAACATTTACAGCTGTTCCCAAGTCATCAGGAATATTGTTCAGCTTTCTATATATTTTGGCTCTATCATTGTTCCAAGATCTGAAAACAGCTTTCACAGCTAAAACAAGCTGTGTTCTAGGGTCCTCGGGAAACTCGCTTCCAATTTCTTTTTTGAAAAGCTCTTTATACTGTTCAACTACTTCCTTCAAGGCTTCTGCATTTAAATCAGTATCATACTTTGCATTATACTTTTCTTTTATGTTTTCAAATATGGAGTCAAACTTATATTTTTCTATAGTCATAACTACATCGCCAAACATTTGAATAAATCTTCTATAGCTGTCATAAGCAAATCTCTCATTTCCCGTATTCCTATGTATAGCTTGTACAGTAACATCATTTAACCCCAAGTTCAGTATAGTATCCATCATACCAGGCATAGAAAATTTAGCACCGGATCTTACAGATACAAGCAAAGGTTTTTCCTTATCTCCAAACCTCTTTCCAACTTTATTTTCTAATTCTGATAACTTTTTAAAGATTTCATCGATTAATTCAGGCCATATTTCTTCATTTTTTTCATAATACATATTACATGCTTCAGTTGTTATAGTAAAACCCGGTGGCACCGGCAACCCTATGTTAGTCATTTCTGCAAGGTTTGCACCTTTGCCACCAAGTAGATCTTTCATCTCAGCTTTACCCTCGCTAAAGCTGTATACTAGTTTCTTCATTATTTATCCTCCTTCATTATCCTTAGTATAATGCTGGCAGTTTCCTCTATTGCTTTATTAGTTACATCAATGATTGGGCAGCCTATTTTTCTCATTATGCTCTCAGCATATTCCAACTCTTGCAGAATGCGATCCATATTTGCATAGTTGGCTTCAAAGCTTAACCCCAAGGCCTTAAGTCTTTCCTGTCTTATTACGTTTAACTTGTGTGGGCTTGAAGTAAGTCCAAATATTCTCTTGGACGGTATTTCAAATATTTCCTTTGGTGGCTCAACTTCCGGTAACAAAGGAATATTTGCAACCTTAAGGTTTTTATTGGCCAAGTACATGCTTAATGGAGTCTTAGAAGTTCGAGATACACCTAAAATCACTATATCTGCTTTCTTTATTCCCCTTGGATCTTTTCCATCATCATATTTTACTGCAAATTCAATGGCTTCAACCTTTTTAAAGTATTCTTCGTCCAGTTGCCTGATAATACCGGGTTTATACGTGGGCTTTGTGTTTGTTATATGGGAAATGGCTTCAATAACAGGTCCCATTATATCTACATATACAAGCCCTTGATCTTGTGCTTCTTTCTCAAGGTATTCCCTCAATTCAGGGATAACCATAGTATAAACAATAATACTATTATGTTTTTTTGCTTCGTTAATTATTTCCTTTATGGTCTGTTTTTCACTGACATAGGGTATTCTTCTGATATCGCATGCTGCACCTTCATATTGGGCTGCAGCAGCTCTGGTAACCTGATCCGCAGTTTCACCAATTGAATCTGATATGACATAGATTATTGATTTTTCATCCATTATCAAAAACCTCCTAATTTATCATTGCATAAATCATAAAAGAGTCTTGTAATATTTGTTTTCGATACCTTGCCTGTAATTTTAAAACCCGCTTTGCCATTTTCGCAGGTTATTGGTTCAACTACAGGAACACTATCTACTTCATGTTCTATTATCTTTGCTGCTGCGTCATATGCACTGTCTTCATCTCTTACAAATGCTATATTTGGCATTCTTGTCATTATTACTCCTACAGGTACCTTATGAATATCTGTATTGCCAATAGCTATCTTAAGGAAATCCTTTCTTGATACTACTCCAGTCAACATTCCTTTATTATGAACATATATTGTGCCTACATCTTCCAAAAATAGCGTAACAATTGCATCATATACGGTGGTATCTTCAGATACAACCACAGGAGTGGATTTAATGTTTTCTACCTTAAGATTCTTGATAAAATCGGATAAAATATTGTTAACGGGTTGACCTGAATAAAAATATCCCACCTTTGGTCTTGCTTCTAAATAGCCTGCCATCGTAAGTACTGTAAGGTCTGGCCTTAGGGCTGCCCTAGTCATGTTAAGCTTCTCAGCAATTTGCTCACTGGTTATAGGTTGATGTTTCTTCACTAATTCAATTATTTGATTCTGCCTCTTAGTCAGTTCTATAGGGTTCACCCTCTTCCATATCAATTTATGTTTTTATGCTTTATATGTGCTATACTATTACTAAAAATAATATAGCACATATATGTATATTATCACAATAAAAACTTGTCTTGCAATATAGAAAAACATAATATATACAATAATATTAAAGGATATGCACTTTTATACACAAATGCATACCCTTTAATTTATAATTATTTATTCACAACAATCAAAGATAAGTCTGCAAATCTCATCATCATATTCTCAATGGTCTTAAGCATTGCTAGCCTGTTTCGTCTTATACTCTGATCCTCTACCATAACCATGGTGTTGTCAAAGAAGTTATCTATAGGTCTTTTCATTAGCATTAAAGCTTTTAATGCATCATGGTATTCCTTTTTATCCATGGCTTCATTAAATATATTTTTTACATTCATATAAGAATCAAATAATTCTTTTTCAGCCTGCTCTGACAGAAGGATACTATCAATCTCCATAGTTTCTGCTTTTGAAGCCAGATTGCTAACCCTGTTGAATGAGGATGCTATAGCTAGGAAATCCACCTGATTCTTCCACTGCGACAACTCCTTAACCCTAAGCATCGCATCTTCTATATCAGTTAATCCCACATTAAGTACAGAATCAATAACATCGTATTCATAATTTCTATCCAGTAATACATTTTTTAGTCTTTGTTTGAAAAAGTCAATAACATCATCTATAACCTTAAATGGCTCTTCTTTAATTATTCCCTTTTCAACAAAAGGTGTAATGGCTTTTTGTACTAATTTCTTAATATCTAAGTGAATTTTCTTTTCAAGAATGATATTTATTATGCTTATGGCTTGACGTCTTAAAGCATAGGGGTCCTGTGAGCCTGTCGGCTGTATACCTATTGAGAAACAACCGGTTATGGTATCAATTCTATCGGCCATACCCACAATGGCTCCATATAGTGAGCTTGGCATATCATCTCCGGCATTTCTAGGCATATAATGCTCTTCGATAGCTTTTGCTACTTCTGGACTCTCTCCCTGAACCAAGGCATATTCTCTACCCATTATCCCCTGCAGCTCATCAAATTCTTTAACCATATTGGTAACTAAGTCAGCTTTTGCCAAATAAGCAGCTCTCTTTAACTCTTCTACTTCTTTTTCTTCCAGACCAAGTTCTTGAGCTATATAAATTGAGTTATTGATTATATTGACTGTCTTATCATAAATAGTACCAAGAGTCTCTTGGAAAACTACACTTTTTAACTTTTCTACACATTGATCCAAAGGCACTTTCTTATCTTCCTCATAGAAGAACTTCGCATCTGAGAGCCTTGCTCTCAAAACCTTTTCATTACCTTGCCTTACAATATCAATATAGCTGTCATCACCATTTCTTATGGTGATGAAATTACTCATCAGATTTCCTTTTTCATCTTCAACCGGGAAGTATCTCTGATGCTCTTTCATGGGGGTTATTATAACCTCTTTTGGCAGCTTGAGATAATCTTCTTCAAAGCTTCCCAACAATGCTGTCGGGTATTCTACCAGATATACTATCTCTTCTAGCAAATCATCGTCATGAATTATTTTTCCATTCTTCTCTTTTGCAATTTCCTCACACTGTTTTTTTATTATCTCTCTTCTCTCATTCTGGTCAACTATTACATAAGCCTTTCTCATTTTATCAAAGTATTCACTCGCATTGGTTATTTCGATATCACCCTCAGATAAAACTCTATGCCCTTTTGTGTACTTGCTGCATCTTATATCATCTTTATTAAATTCAACCAACTCATCACCAAAGATGGGCATAAGCCATCTGACAGGTCTGGCAAACCTGAAAGATTTATTTCCCCATTTCATTGATTTAGGGAAACTTATAGATACCAGTATGGAAGGCAGCAATACCTTCAATACTTCCTTTGTATCCATACCCTTAAGATGCTTTTTTCCGTAGATATATTCAGCCCCGGAAAGTTCTTTAATATATATATCTTTTATATCCAATCCATTGCCTTTAAGAAAGCCTAAAAGAGCTTTAGTCGGATTGCTGTCATTATCATATGCAGCTTTTTTTGAAGGTCCTTTTACTTCTGTTTCTAAATCTTCCTGTTTCTCAGCCATGTCTTTTACATATAACACAAGTCTCCTGGGAGTGCCATATGTTTCAAGGGAATCATATCCAATTCTATTTTCTAAAAAAACCCTTGTTGCATTCTCCTTTAATTGCTCCAATGTTCTATTCATGAACTTTGCAGGTATTTCTTCCGTACCTATCTCAAAAACCAAATCCTTAGCCACTTAATTCTCCTCCTTCTTATCTATCCAGATCCAATATCAACCTACTTTTTTAACAGTGGATATCCCATAGCTTCTCTTTGCTTCAAATAGGCTTGAGCTACCATTCTTGCCAAATTTCTTACTCTTGATATAAACCCTGTTCTTTCGGTAACACTTATTGCTCCTCTGGCATCCAATATGTTAAAAGTATGAGAACATTTTAATACATAATCATAGGCAGGAAGTATAAGCCCTTCTTCTATTATTCTTTTTGCTTCTGCTTCATAAGAATCGAAAAAGCTAAATAGCAACTTAGTATCAGCCAATTCAAAACTGTATTTTGAATGTTCCCATTCTGCCATCTTGAAGAAATCTCCATAGGTAACACCATCAACCCATTCAATGTCAAAAACATTATCCTTCTCTTGTATATACATGGCTATTCTCTCCAAGCCATAAGTGAGTTCTGCTGATTCCAGTTCACAATCAAAACCGCCTATTTGCTGGAAATATGTAAATTGGGTTATTTCCATACCATCCAGCCAAACTTCCCATCCTAATCCCCATGCTCCAAGAGTTGGTGCTTCCCAATTATCTTCAACAAATCTTATATCATGCTTCTTGGGATCTATTCCCAAAGCCATGAGGCTTCCTAAATATAAGTCCTGAACATTATCCGGAGAAGGTTTGAGTATTACCTGATATTGATGATGCTGATATACTCTGTTTGGATTTTCTCCATATCTGGCGTCTGCCGGCCTCCTGGAAGGTTCTACATATGCAATTCTCCATGGTTCAGGCCCTAAAGCTTTGAGGAATGTATAGGGGCTCATGGTTCCTGCTCCTTTTTCTACATCATAAGGCTGAGCTATTATACAGTTTTGCTTTGCCCAATAGTTTTGCAATGATAGAATTATCTCTTGAAAAGTCATTTTATATCCTCCCAACAATATTTTTTAAAAACAAAACCTTTCATCCCTGTAAGGGACGAAAGGTATACTTCCGCGGTTCCACCCTTATTGGTCAGCTAATGCCGCCCTCTTATCGCATTAGGCTCAAGAGCGCCTTCACTATAAATGAATGCTGATTCTCACCAACCATCAGCTCTCTTGAACTCATATTATAGCTACTCCTCTCTATCATAGCCTTAGTAACTTTTATAATTCTGTGTAATATAATCTAGCAAAACATGATTATTTTGTCAATAGGTTCTATGGCAGTTGAGTATCAATTTCAGGACAACAGCCATCACTTTCATCATTATTTGTATCAGGATTGTTAACGTTTGAAGCCTGATTTTCAGTTCTCAAATCATCTGTTAAATCCTTGACTTTATCAGCCACATTGGACACAGCATTATTGACCGCTTCAGTTACATTGACTGTTCCTTTGCTTTTTCTTTCTACTTCAATTGTACATTTAGTCATCAATGCGGCAGCAGTACCAATAGCAGCTATCTTCGGCATAACAAGGGCACTTATGGCTCCGGCTGTGACAGGAATATCCAGTATCACAACATCATCTTTCTTTATTCTGATTCTATTGATATTTCCTGTGTTGACTATGCTTTTTAACTTGTCTACAAGCTCATTACCCTTTACAGATATGGTCTCTGTCCAATTCTTGCTGTTTGACTCCTCAATATTTATTAAAGCATCAACTACGTTGCCGTTGGCAAGAGTCAGGGCTTCCCGGGCTTCTTTATAGGAAACGCCGGTTCTGTCTCTTATAATGTCTATCTTATCCAGCGTAATGTCCACTCCACATTCTCCTTTCATTGACGAGTAAAATATTCTTATTCGAAGCTTTTTATGCTGTTGATAAAATCCATGGACTTAAACTTTTTGTCCAAATGTTTTTCAACAAAAGCAATAATGATTTTATCTATCTCTATAAAAATATTATTATCAATTTTTATAGTATTTAATCTCGAAATAGGTGTGGACAATAAGCATCCAATTGTTTCCAAAGTTCCTTTGCTAACCTTTATTGCAGCCTTATCATGTTCTAAGCAAAGGCTGCATAAGGCTCCTCCCAAATCAACGCTGAATCTACTTAAATTTTCTTCTCGACCACAATTAACACATTTGGTAATCAATGGTCTAAATCCGCTTATATCCATTAACTTTATTTGGTATCCACAGGATAATATGCCTACTGGTATTTCATTTCTTGATAAGTAATATAAGGTTTTTGATAAAACAATAAACAACCTTTCACTTGGTATATCCTCATCTGTTACTGAATCAGCCAACTCGGCAAAATATACAGCATATGAGAGTTTTAAAAGATCCTTCCTTATGTCATAAAAGGATTCTCTTAACTCCCCTGAGCTTATATGGTAGAAATTTGATCCCTTATATAGTATTAGATCACTAAAAGCAAAAAGTTCGCTGCTTGGCAAAAGACTGCTTTTTGGTCTTCTACAGCCTTTGGATACTGCTTTTATTTTTCCCTTATCTCTTGTTAAAATTGTAAGTATTCTATCAGCTTCATTGATATCAGTATATTTTAAAACCAAACCTTGGGTCTTTAATATTGCCATAATACACCTCTAATTAAAACCTAGGGCTTTAAGAGCTGATAAGTTATCCCTCCAGTCCCTCTTTACCTTAACCCAAAGCTGGAGATTCACTTGGCAATTCAACAGATTTTCTATATCAACCCTTGCTCTGCTTCCAATAGCTTTGAGCATAGATCCTTGCTTTCCTATGATAATTCTCTTATGAGATTCCTTTTCGCAATATATTGTTGCTTCAATATCTATAATGTCTTTATTTTCTCTTTCTTTCATGGAAGTCACTTCTACTGCGGTACCATGAGGTATTTCTTCCTTAGTAAGAAGCAATATCTTTTCCCTTATATACTCGGCAACAATGAATTTTTCTGGAACATCTGTTATAATATCTGGAGGGAAATACATCGGACCTTCAGGAAGATATTTAACTATTTCATTTATAAGATTATCTGTATTATTTCCTAATTTAGCAGATATAGGTACGATGCTGTCAAATATATTTTCATATAGTGTTATTTTTGCCAGAACACCCTCTAGTTCTTGCTTTGATATTTTATCAATTTTGTTCAATGCCAGTATCTTTCTAGTCTTTAAATTCTTTACCGCATCAAATACATATATGTCTCCACTGCCTATATGTGTTGAACAATCAATTAGAACAACAACAACATCAACACCCTTCAAGGATTGAACCGCTGAAGTTACCATATACTCACCTAATTTATGTTTCGGTTTGTGAATCCCAGGAGTATCTAAGAATACAATTTGATAATCTTCATGAGTTAGTATGGTCCTTATAGTATTTCTAGTAGTCTGAGGCTTATCAGATATAATATTTATCCTCTCACCCATGAATGTATTTATGAGAGTGGACTTACCAACATTTGGCCTTCCTATTATTGATACAAAACCAGATTTAAAGTTTCCATCCAAATCAACTACCCCCTTCTACTTTGGGTTCAAATTCAGTAAATGCATGTGGTAGGAGTTCATATAGTTTATAAGTTTCAATCTTATTGTCGTCTGTAAATATGAGTTTCAAATCCAAGCCGAATTCAGACATGAATTGTCTGCATATGCCACAAGGATATGCAATCTCTTTGCCACTGCTCACTATGGCAATGGCCTCAAAATCTCTTTCACCTTCTGAAATGGCTTTTGTGAAAGCAACTCTTTCTGCACATATTGTTGCACCATATGAAGCATTTTCAACATTGCATCCTGTATATATCTTTCCTGACTTTGCTAACAACGCTGCTCCTACTTTAAAATTTGAATATTTTACATAAGCTTTTTCTCTAGCTTCTTTGGCCTTCTCAATCAATAAATCATAGTCCATATAATCACTCTCCAAATTCGATTTTAGTATTATTCGATACTACTTGAATCCATGTATTCCCTTTATTTAGTGTTATTTCTTCTCCATTTAGATTGTTATATGTAGTTTTTCCGTTTCTGCTGGATTTGCTCCATTCTATTTCTACTAGTTTGCCACCAGTCAGCAAATATCCTCTACCCTTGCCTATATTGCTTAATTCTAATCTGCCTGCCTTATCTAATACCTTTACTCCTACTTTTTCAATTATTATGTTTGTGGCCTTAATCTCCTTCAAAGACTCTTTATCCTTCATATTATCGCCGTTTATCTGACGATAATATACTCTTTCATCGTTATTATATATGTATGATATCTTATAATTTTTATCATAGTTAATTACAACTTTCTGGCCGTTTCCTCCATCAGGAGCTAAAAACTCATTGCTAAACTTAAAATATTTAGGTGCCGAATCTCTTTCCAGGTTTTTTTTCTGAGCCACTTCTCTTATAAGTTTTGTACTGGTGTACAAATTATGCGGCATCTTCCTGTCTTTTGATCTCCAATAGGCAGGTGTGCCTGACAAATCATCAAATGCATCCACCTTTAAACTCTTAATATCCTTCAATGCTTGAGGACTTCCTCCACAGTGAACATATATTGCATCAAATTCAAGAGCTTTATCGATAAAGTATGGCCTTGCACTTCTCACAGGACCTATTTTTTCTGTTGGTGTATGATGATAGACTGCCATATATCTGGTTATATTACCTTCTACAGGCATTTCATATACAATGTCTGCTTCTCCTATGCCTGATTGGGGTCTGGCACTTTTTTCGTTATCAATCATAACAGCCACCGGCCTATATTTTATATCATCTTCATTTTCTACTCCTATACCTGTAAGAGGACATATATATTTATTGACAGAATCTATTTCTGTACCAGTTTCTTCACTAGTTTCTTCCACATTTATAGCTTCTTCATTTTCTTCAGTCCCTTTTTTAGGTTGACACCCAGATACCAAAATTACAATAATAGTCATTGTTATCAATAATAGTTTCCATGATGTTTTCATCGCGACCCCTCTTCCTAATAAAATTAATATATTTTTTATCTTTTTATATTTAATACATTTAGTATTTCATCTTGCTTTTGAAACATTATTTTCTCATCCTCAGCATTAAGATGATCATAGCCTAACAAATGAAGCATTCCATGGACTAATAGGAAGGCTATCTCTCTTTCCTGACTATGTCCATATTCCTTAGCTTGCTCTATCGCTTTCTCAGTGGATATCACTATATCTCCCAACGGCATTTCCGCATCTATATATTCTTCATCACTCAAAATCTCATCATCACTTACTTCTTCATCATATTCCAGCATGGGAAAAGATAAGACATCTGTAGGCGCGTCTATGTTTCTATACTCCTTGTTTAATGTCTGAATCTCCTTATTGTCTACAAAAGATATGCTAACCTCAAAATCTTCATCCCATTTTTCATAATCCAAAACAGCTTTTACAATTTTCTCAACAAATGCTTTCACGTCATGAGAAATTACCATTATATCCTGCCTATTATCAATTAATACTGCCAATCTACCCTCTCCTTTGTCACATATCATTTTTCTTCATACTTAATTTCATATATATCCAAGGACTTAAGTCCCCGTGATATGTCCCTTGTCTTATTATTTTTATTGTTGTTCTATTTCTTTAAGATTTTCAGGATATTCTATTCTTTCATGAAATATACCTTCAAGTACTTTCACAAAAGCATTAATTATGTTTTCTATATCTTTCAAAGTCAGATTACATTCACTTAGCTGATTATCATTTATTTTGTCAAAAACGATCTTCCTTACTCCCTTTTCAACATCTTCCTTTGTAGGCTCACTCAAAGATCTGATAAAAGCTTCAACAGAATCTGCCAGCATGACAATTGCGGCTTCCTTTGATTGAGGTTTCAATAAAGGATATCTAAATTTCTCTTCTTCTACAGCTTCTTCTCCCTTAGCTTTAAGTGCTTTGTGATAAAAATAAGCTACTAATGTATTTCCATGGTGTTGACTTATTATATCAATTACTTTTGACGGAAGCTTGCTTTTCTTTGCAATTTCTACTCCATCCTTTACATGGGATATTATTATTGAAGCGCTCAGATTAGGCGAAATTTTATCATGAGGATTGTCCTGAGTAAGCTGATTTTCTTTAAAAAAGTAAGGTCTTTTCAATTTACCTATATCATGGTAATAGGAACCTGCCCTACATAAAAGAGCATTTGCTCCCACCTCTTCTGCAGCAGCTTCAGATAGATTCCCAACCAAAACTGAATGATAATAAGTTCCTGGTGTTTCTATCATAAGCCTTCTTAGAAGAGATTGATTTGGATTTGTCAATTCCAATAACTTTGCAGGTGTTATTATATCAAAAGCAAATTCGAAGAAAGGTAATAAGCCTATTGTAAGTACTGATGTAAAAATTCCCCCAACAATGCCATAGGTAATATCATAAATAAAGTATTTGATTTCAATGTTATTAATCATTCCAAAGCTTATAATGGATATGACATTAATCAATGCAGAAGCTATCCCCGCATATATAACCATGCTCCTATGATGAGTTTTTGAAACCATTATGGAACCCAATATTCCAGACAACATCAAAGCTATCATCAGAGTTATATTAAACTCCGTTAAGAAACCCATTATAATAACCATTACAATGTTTGTTACGATAGCTATTCTGGTGTCCACAAGAATTGTTAAAATAAATGCGCAGGCAGGCACAGGCATCATATAGTGAGAAATTGATCTTGTACCAACTGCAATTATGAGGTTTATGACAATATTGATGCAAACAAGCATTAATAAGGAATTGCTTGTCCACACATTGGGGCATATGATCCAAACATAAAGACAAAATACTATCATAGTCACCAATAAAATGGAACCATATGAAAAGCCGATTCTCATATCATTGCTGTTTACATCTTTAAGAAGTCCATATGCTCTTAAAAGTTGTATCTGCTGTTCGTTGACCTCTTGCCCTTTGCTTACTATTCTTGTACCTTTTTTAATCAAAATCTCTTCGATATTTGCTTTTGCTTCTTCTCTCCTGATCTCTGTTTCTACTTCATCATATAAAAGATTTGGTTTTATTATTGATACAGCAATTTGAGCAGCTACACCGTTAAGCTTGTTCTGCTTTGGTAGCTTGGAAAAAAACTCTACTATTTCTCCTCTTTTGCTGTCCATTTGCTCTTCACTTAATCTTTCATTTAATATTTGATTTATTAAATACTTTATATTTTCCTTAGTCTGGGTGAAATCCTGATTTGAAGCATTCAGAAGTAGTTCATAAGATACCTTGTCCAACTTAATAACATTGCTATTCTCTATATTTAACACTTTCTCTTCCATAGTAAGTTCTTCATTGCTTCTAAGCTCATCCAATTGATGAAAAAGATGATCAATAGTTTTTTCTAGTTCTATTTGCACAGTAAGGTCAACCTTATATATAGGCTGAACTTTATCAGCTGCTTCTTTACGCAGCATCTCTGTGGCAGCTTTATCAACCATGTTAGCAGGTGCATCAATATCTACAGCAGCAATATCTCCTACACTTAAACTGTACTTTTTTGGCGCTGCGGTTATCATCAGCACAGCATACATGATTAAAAACACAGATATTAATATTGAATATCTTATAAATCTAGACTTTTTACCCTTTTCCATATGATACCCCCGTGCCTGCTAATCAAACAACTGGATTTGTGCTGCATTCTCCTCTTCGTACTTCTCATAAGCTTTAATAATATGTTGTACCAATCTATGCCTAACAACATCTTTTTCACTCAGATGTATAAACCCAATCCCATTTATATTCTTTAATATTTCCTCTACTTGCTTCAATCCTGAAAATTTTCCACGAGGTAAATCTATCTGAGTAACATCGCCAGTTATTATTGCCTTAGAACCAAATCCTAATCTTGTCAGAAACATTTTCATCTGTTCAGGCGTGGTGTTTTGAGCTTCATCCAATATAATATAAGAGTCGTCCAAGGTTCTCCCCCTCATGTATGCCAAAGGTGCCACTTCAATTAAACCCTTTTCCATGTTCCTTTGGAAATTTTCTGCACCCATAATATCATACAATGCGTCATATAGAGGTCTTAAATATGGATCAACTTTATCCTGAAGATCACCAGGAAGAAATCCTAGCTTTTCCCCTGCTTCTACAGCAGGTCTTGTAAGTATAATTCTGTTGACTTCTTTATTCTTAAAAGCTTTAATCGCCATTGCCATTGCAAGGTATGTCTTGCCGGTTCCCGCAGGTCCTATTGCAAAAACTACCTCATTTTTCTTTATTGCGTCAATATATTTCCTTTGTCCAATAGTTTTCGCTCTTATAACTTTTCCTCTTGCTGTGGTAATAATTACCTCGCTAAGTTCATCGGTATTCTTATCCTCTCCATCCCTTACTAATCTTATTGCATAATCTACTGCATGACCGCTTATTGATCCTTCGTTATCAAGCTTCTGCATCAACATTTCTATAACTCGTTTTGCCATTGCGGTATCGTCATCTTCTCCAATAATCCTCAGTTTGTCATCTCTGAGTATAATATCTACATTAAACTCATTTTGGATCAATATAAGATTTTGATCATAATCTCCAAAAAGCATCCTTGTTTTATCCATATCTATAAGTATAACCTTTTCATCAGAAGTGTCATTTATCAAATTATACTCCTCCTACTTAAGTAAAATCTAGTCTATTTTAACTTTAACACCAATATCCTCCATAACCTCCACATATATTTTACCGATTAGGGAATTATCATTGGTGAAATATTCTATTCTATTATTTAGCACTATCGCATTTTCAGGAATCTGAAGTTTTATTCTTGCATTTAACCTTTTTTCACATATAGCTTTTGCTTCTTCTTCATCTATTATTTTTGTAACAGAAACCAGCTCTTCATATCTAGTAATAATGAGTTTAATTGGAAAAACATAACTACCAAAATTAAATAAGTAAATTTCCCTGCTACTTTTATTATAATTCTCAAAAGGTATTTTCTTATTCCTTTCCAATTTTCTATTGATTATTTCCATTGAATAGGTACGAAAAGTTCTGCCCGTCTTTTTATACTTTATCTGTCGATATGGTATCTCCTCCACATCTTCATACCATGTTCTTGCGTGGACTTCCGCCATAGAATGGACATAACGCTCAGAAATATTATCTCTTATTATTGTTCCTGACACTAATATTTGTCCTTTCTTTACAGTGTCTCCATCCTTTACCATACCATCGCCATTTAATACAAGAATCTTATCTATAACACCGTCTTTTGATGCTATTATATCACAGGGTTCATCTCTATCAATAAGCTGTGGCTCAGGTTTTTTTTCTACCACTGTAATAAATGCTTTAGTTCCCTTTATCTGTATCCCCATCCATGTCAAATCAGGCATTCTTATAAGCATCCTGTTTTCAATCTCTCTCTTGTTTATCTTGTTCTTTTTTGCGCCTACTTTTAAACCTTCAAGGCTGAGATTATCTATAATCGCTTGTTCATCAATTCTTGCCAACCCTTCGATTTCAATCATCCATATATAGGAGCTCAATATGTATATAAAGACTAACAAAGCCCCCAGACCCAAGAAAAACCATTTTCTTCTTTTCATAATCTTTATTTTGAAGGGCATACCGCATTTTTCTATTATTTGAATATTACTATCGGTTTTTCTAACAATAGATCTAAGCTTGAAAAAGTCTTTTATGTTTATCTTTGCCTTAATTGTGGTATAGTCAATTTTTTCGATATCCCAAAGATAAATGCCATTTACTACAGCAAGGTTGATAAATCTTTCTATCCTTATGCCTTTTACAATTATGATAGCATATCCACAAAAATAATTCCATAATCTCAATATAAACACAGTCTCACCTCATCAATAGCCAATATTGCTTATTTTCCCTATAATAATTATCTCTTCCTGTATTATTGACTTTATAGTTAACCCTTCTCCCAGAATGGTCAATATACCGCATGTTGTATTTATTCTGATCTGGTTATCATTATAGCTAATAATTCCTTTATGGTTTTCAACTGTGATGCTATCCTTACCCAGTATTGTGACTTTGGGAATATCCAATGTAATATCCTTAGGCAATTCAAGAGCATCGGATATCTTTTCTTTTATCTTATAAGACTTTGTTTTCATAACATACACCTCATAATAAATTTATGATAATGCAAACTCTTTAGAACAAAAAACGCATGAGTTTCCACTCATGCGTCAAATGCAATATTTATTTTTTTCTTAATGCTACAGGTTTACCAAGAACTTCCGTCATAACTATAGCCCTTTGTAAATCAGATAACCCAATATCCAGAATTTCATCATCATAAATATCATCAGCTTCTTCATGTATGATATTGTCTACTCCAATTTTATACATATCTGACTTTTCGTTAGTATAACCTAGACTATAGTTAACGGCAGCCTTTTGCTTAGGCTTAACAGAAGCTTTTTCTCTGCTATTTTTATTATCATTGCCATTTTTATCAATAACTGTTCTATTAGCTACAGGTTTTACTATCTTCTTTTTCTGACTGTTTTTGTTTTTACCGCTAAAAACACCAGATAATGCAGCTATCAGTAGAGCAATAAATAAACCTTCCAATATTCTTCCCTGCCTTTGTATTAAATTCCGGATTGGGAATTTACTTTATTTTTTATCTTTGTTTATAATCTCATTCTTACCTGACTTGGATATGGATTCTCTCATCTGAGTATCTGCTTGTATGTTCTGCATATTTAGATAATCCATAACACTTATTTTTCCTTGTCTTAAGGCTTCTGCCATTGCTTTAGGCACTTCTGCTTCTGCTTCTACAACTTTTGCTCTCATTTCCTGTACAGCTGCTTTCATTTCCTGCTCTTTAGCTACTGCCATAGCTCTTCTTTCTTCTGCTTTTGCCTGTGCTATTCTCTTATCAGCTTCAGCTTGATCGGTTTGAAGCTGAGCGCCAATGTTCCTTCCTACATCCACATCTGCAATATCAATAGACAATATTTCAAAGGCTGTACCGGAATCCAAGCCCTTATTTAGCACTGTTCGTGAAATCAGATCAGGGTTTTCTAAAACCGCCTTGTGGCTTTCTGAGCTTCCTACAGTAGTAACAATACCCTCACCAACTCTTGCTATTATGGTTTCTTCACCGGCTCCACCAACCAGCCTGTCGATATTAGCTCTTACAGTGACTCTTGCTTTAGCTTTCACCTCAATTCCATCTTTAGCAACTGCTGCAACAATAGGTGTCTCTATAACCTTCGGATTAACGCTCATTTGAACAGCTTCCAAAACATCTCTTCCTGCCAAATCTATAGCTGCTGCTCTCTCAAAACTGAGGTCTATTTCAGCCCTTTGTGCAGCTATAAGTGCATTTACGACTCTATCGACATTTCCGCCCGCAAGATAATGGGCCTCTAACTGATTTACAGATACACCCAAACCAGCCTTTCTGGCTTTTATCAATGGGTTTATAATCCTGCTTGGAACTACTCTTCTAAGTCTCATACCAACTAAAGTGAATATTCCAACATTAACTCCTGCCGCTAATGATGATATCCATAAACCTAGAGGTACAAAACTGAAAAATATGGTTATAGCCAAAATAACAACAAACAAAATTAAGATTGGGATAATAAATTCCATTAAATCTCCTCCTCACACTTTTTCACAATAATTTTCATGCCATCAACTTCAGTTACGATAATTCTGGATCCTTTCTGTATAAAATCGCCTTGAGATTGAACGTTAACCCTCTCTCCTTCAATTATAGCTACACCTGAAGGTCTTAAAGGAGTATCTGCCACTCCTATTTTGCCTATATATGATAACTCTTTTTTTGAGCTTGTATAACCAGATTCTTTCTTTTGCTCATCATCTAGTATAATAAACTTTAAATATTTACTGCCATATCCAAGCTTATACAAAACTACAAGTATTGTCACAAATACCGCTATTGTAGCTATTACCAACAGTATAGCTTCATACAAACTTGAAGTTATCAATGCAATACTGATAACAACACAGATGGTTCCAGTTATTCCTGCTACTCCAAAGCCCGGCATCAGACCTTCCACAGTCAATAGAAGCAAACCAAAAACATACAACACAATTGTAAGTATGTTCCAATCTCCAAGCACATTGTCAGCCTCCTTCCGCCCATTCAAAATATAGTAATCACTGCAGCATTCAATAACATTATACATTAATTACCTGGAATAATCTATAAATAATATATATTATTGTATCTACATTTATCATACTTTTTTCTCATATATTTTAGTTAGATGATAGTTAGATGATACTTATATATAAAATTACAAAACCTGAATGTAGCCGGACAAGATTTTTGGCAAAAATGGACAAGATTTTTGGCAAAAATTATACCACTTCTCAGAAGCATTTCCAAGGTTTCGCTCTCTTGTATCAACCGCCTCATAATGAGGCGATTCATGCAAAAGAGCGAGGTTATTGAAGACATCCAGGAGGGAGCAGCCGAGTGGCTATCCCTCCTTTTGTCTCGTCCGATTTAAGCGGTCTGTGTGCCTTCCACTTCAGCCGCCAGATACTCGGCCACCGGGACGATATACTCTTCGGGCAGGGATTCAATTTCTCTTTTCTCCCTTTTAACGAGTGCGGCGTATACGGGAATCATGTAATTCTTGATTGCTGCCATTATTGCCCACCTCCTTGTGTTAGTGTGTTGACACGTTCTTCAAGCGCGTCAATCCTTGCATTTAGTGCAAGAAATTCTTCAAATAGTCCGGCGACGGCCTCATAGAGGTCGATATTCAGCTCTTGAGCCTTTTCTACCTTTTCCCTTTTAATTTCAGAGAGAGGCTTTGGATTTAATAATTTAGGCATTATTCAAACGCACCTCCAAATCCAGTTATTGAGACTTCACCTTCATATCCCGGGTTTTTGATAATATGGAAGCGAATATTTACACCCCATTTAGTAGCCGTTTTCTCCGAGTTAATGAAGTTATAAACCCGGTTGATGAAGACCTGTGCCGTGATGTCTTCCCATGTTGGATTATCGTCGAAGGCGTTGTTACAAGCGTACACATGGGCCTCTGCACCTTCGATATTCCAAGTCGGAGTGACAAGGATTTTGGTTGCCATCTTATCGGTCTCAAATGGAGCCGGGAACTCAAACAAAATTTCGGTCTCATTCTTGCTAAAGTTAAAGACCCTAATCGCCGTTGCAAAATTGGCATCCACAGCCTCAATCTTGAGGGCATGGTTGCCATTTGTCAGCATGAGCCACTTTTCCTCTGTGAGGGTAATTGTAGCCTCGACACCGAGCTGCGCGATATATGTTCGGATAACTTCATCGTCAATTTTTTCTGTAACAATTACCTCATCACCCTCGACATCGTTTACGATGTATGTTTTTGAGAAGGCCCCTGTCTGTTGCCCGAGGTCAGTATCAACTCCCGAGATACTGGGCGCGGCGTTGACGCGCTTAAAAGTGAATGTCCTGTATGCTGTGCCTCCCTTACCGTCGCTGACCTCAATCCTAATAGTGTTGACCGAGTTAATTGCCAAACTAAAGAGCTTGTCGTTAGATATTTCGAGCGTGAGCGTCTCACCCTTCGGAGCATTGTTTATTGTTCTGAGTGTTTCAGTATTGAGCTTCTCAACAACCGTCAGAGTATCTCCGTCAGTATCGTTGACTGTGTACTCAATTTGAAAACCGAGGTTTTTATCTCCGAGGTTTTGGTCAGTTCCTGAGATGGTCGGAACTGCATTCACTCTTTGGAATGTCCATACTCTTGTAGCTGTGCCACCTTTGCCATCATTAACAGTTACAGATACGGTATGGGTACCGAGACTGAGACTTGTGACCGGGACATTGATGCTGTAATTTTGCCCTCTGATTGCATTTGTAAAGTTTTTTATCTGTGCGCCGTCAAGATATTCTGTAACCGTGAGCACATCAGTCGCATCTGCATCGTTGACCGAATAATTGATTACAAAGTCTGCATTTTTGTCCCCAAGATTTCGGTCTGTATCAGAAATCAGTGGGGCAGTGTTCAGCACTTCAAGGACGGGCCGCCAGCCGAAGTCGCCGCCGCCGCGAGACGACGCCGTGCTGCAGTACCAATAGCGGGCCGAATTGTAGCCGCGAATCGCACGGTTGGCGGTATTGCCTGTACAAGTCTCTTGACACCATGAATAAACGCCTGCCCAATGCCAAAAATCGCCGTGAGTGCTTGTATAGTCAGCCGTCACAAGATTAGAATCGAGGTCTGCTGAAGTAGGGGCAGGGAGTCCTGTAATGACCTCCTCGCGGGTGATAAATCTGTCCCATTCATTCGTAGCAGGAGAACCGCCGGAATAGCTGTCACTGCCACTCCTATAATTATTACCGCCCGTCAAGACTCTCAGCTTGTACTCAGCCCCGTCAATAGTGATGGTTTTGCCGAAAATACGGTTGTCGCCATTTAAGTCATCCCATGACACATTAACAAGGATGACCCTGTCGCAAATAAGGAGTGTCTTATCTCCGTCTTTGATTTTATGCCATTTAAGCTGATTCGCCTCGGCTGTCGGAGTGTTACCGATGACCCAGCTCGACATTGTGGTTAAGGTGCTAAAATCTGCAATGTCTCCAGCTGTACTCTGGCCGTTAGGCGCAGAGCTGATGCGCCACGGTTTAGTAGGTCGAGGCTGTATAACTCCGTTTTTGTACAGTCCGCCGAGGTTGACTGTTCCGAGATATTCTGCCAAAATAAATCTCTCCTTCCACTTTGATATATGGGTATGGTGCGAAAATCTTCTTACAAAGGTTGAAGCTACATGCCCAGCGTGCATATCCGAGCCATGAGCTAACGGCCTGAAGGACTTCCTTCTTGGTCATTTCCCCAGTCTTGAGTTTTTCGTCCATACGCTTGATACGTCGTTTCATCGCCTGTTTTGATTTATCCCTCAACAGGCGGTGAGTTGTCCAGATTTTGAAGCCATAGGCGTTGACACCCTGCTCCAATGGGAAAATCTTGGTCTTTTGGTTAGTCTCAAGCCCCAGTCTCTCCTTAAGAAACGTCTTGATTTTTTCAAGGTACTCCCGGGCCTGTTCCTTTGTTGGCGTCACGATGCAAATATCATCCATGTACCGAGTGTAATACTTCACCTTAAGGAACCTTACGCAATACTGGTCGAGCTTATCAAGGTAGATGTTCGCCATGTCCTGCGATGTCACGTTCCCCAGCGGTATTCCTTTTTCTCCTTCCGGGCTTGAGTCAATGATTTTGTAAAGAAGCCGGAGAAACTTTTCATCCTTAATTTTCTTTTTAAGAATTCTCTTCAGGATGTCCCGGTCGATGGAGTAAAAGTACTTTTTGACATCTATTTTGAGAATCCATCCTCCGCCGTGCTTCCATTTGCACACCCTCATGTTATGCTGAAGGTGCTCGACCGCCCGATGATTCCCTTTGTCTTCTTGGCAAGCAAATGAGCCTTTGATAAATACTGGCTTATAGACTTCCTTGAGGACGTTATGAACCGCGAATTGCACGGTCTTGTCTCGAATATGAGGAGCAGAGACGATTCTCTCCTTCGGCTCAAAAACCTTGAATCGAATGTACTCCCCAACCTCATATTTTTCATCCTTTAGGTCTCGCCACAAGTGGACGAGATTCCTTTCTCTGCACATATCAAAGATGACGGCTTCCTTTCGGAATTTTCGGTCACCTCGTTGCGTCTCATGGTATCCCCTCACTATGTTGTCGAAGTCAACAACTGCGTCAAACAGCGGATTTTTAATAATGTTCGTCATAATGGCATCCCTTTCATGAAGCGGCTTGGCAGTTATGACATTGTTCATGTGTTTACACCGTTTACGCGGTGAAGGATTGCCCCTCCCTTGAAGTGTTGCAAGGACTCGCCGATGAAGCCGTGACCGCATCGGACAAAAAACTTACAGGGCGGGCCGCCAGCCGATGTTGTCGTTGCGATTCGACGCCGTGTTGTAGTTCCAATAGCGGGCCGAATTGTAGCCGCGAATCGCACGGTTGGCGGTCATACAGGGACAACCCTGTGAGTTAGTTATTTCTTCGAGTAGTGGGCCTTTATTAGGCCGCCGCATATCCGCCCGAGTTCGGAGATTTTTTCTTGCAGCTCATAAGCTTTCTTTTGGGTGATGTACTTCTGATTCCTTGCTATCCCGAAATGAATGAGCAGGAGCTTCAGGTCTGCGTCCACTTCCCGGAGATAATGGATGCGGTCATCCATCTTGAGTGCGCTATACATCATTGTGTTTCGGATGACTCTGTAGCACGCCTGTTTTATCTCTTGGCAGAGGCAAAACTTCTCGGACTGCGGAAAGTTCCTCAGAAGAGGATAAATCGTGTCGAGGAAGATTTCAGCTTTCTTTTGAAGCATGGAAGGCTCCACGAATCAAACACCTCTTTCCTCGTAACCTCTCAATCTCTTGTACATCCCCGTAATACTCAAATCCGTAGTCAGTGAATTTGATTGTCGCTTTCTTATCTGTCCCCATGATGATACCAGATAGAACGAGGTCGTCATCCTTGAGGTTAGAGCATTCACCGTCGCATAAAGGAACCAATTCACTAAACAAATTTCCTATCAGGCAGCTCAGCTCTCTCCTTGGGCAGGCCACCTTATACATAGATTTTTCGCACCACCGGGTCATAGATGCCTTTGCTGAGCTTAATGTTACTGAGCGAACTGAAGTTCTCAAGAAACACATTGTTCGTCATATTATTCAAGGTCGCATCCTTAACAACCTTGAGCTCAGCCTGAAGCTGTGCGATAGAGGCATCCTGTGCTATAGTCTGAGCGGTTACTGCCTGGATGCCCTCATCCATATGGCCGAGATTGTTCGCACTTAAAGGCGTCCCGTTCTGAATAACCTCGCCTGTCTCTTCATCAACAATATGGTCTACCCATCCAACTTTGTTATAAGGATTCAACGCTTTCAACCTCCATTTCTGTAAAACGGTACTTAAAGGCTACATAGAGCCCTTTGCTTTGTGGTTTTGTGAAGACCCTATCGGTCAGCGCAACCACATCTCCGTCATTGTCCACGAGCTGCACATTTGAGACGCTGCCGACCACTGTGTCGTCAAAGTAGACGTAAATTCTCACGATATCTCCCTCGACAACAGACTTGAAAATCGGCCTTGTCTGTGGAACTCCATCAAGGTTGTACGCTGCATGATGTATAGAGTCCGCGAATCTTTGAGCCTGTTTGTTTAAGCCGACATCTGTCAATGTCTTCATAGTCAATCATCTCCTTTCGTCATGGTTTTCTCTGATGCGAGAGGGTAAATCACTTCACCGTCATGAGCCGAAGACTTAACCTCCGAGACGGAATTGAAGCCATAATAAAGTGAACAATTCTCCTCATGATACGTCTTCTTTGAAGTCATTGTCCGACCTGTTAGAGGATACTCTTTGATAGCTCCGCTGCTTTGAGACTGAACTGCACCCTCCGAGGCCACCATATAACCGACACACACCGCGACAGGGAAGATACCGCATACAACAGTCCCACAAAGAGGATAACCAGAAAATCCAGATTGTCCCATTGAGCGGATTCCAAGGACGTTTCCGCTGTCCACGCCGTAATTAGGCTTTGCACTTGCTTCCTTGACCTTCATTACCTCGGCGTCTATGATACGGATGTCGTTGATGCCACTCGGATTTTTACCCCGAAGGAAAATGATAAACTCTGCCCATCTCTCCGGGTCTGTCTTGTAAAACGGCTCGATGTAGGATTGTTCATATCCGAGAGCCTTGAGGGCAAGGAGGACACCTTCCCTTGTACCAGCTTGCTCCGCGATAATAGCCTTCATTGAGAGCCGTGTCCTGTAAGCTTCTATATCCTCACCCTTAAGCCGGGGCATATCCCGGTCTTTGCCATGTTCTGGGAGCATGACCTCGCTTGCGCTGATGACCATTGATTCGGCCCGTACCCGGAAAATATCCCTCTTGGTATCGTCAAACAACTTTCCTACAACCTTGAAAAAGATATAGAACTGATTCGCTGCCTTTTTACCTTTTCTCAGTGGAGTAAAGAGGAGGCTAAACATGTACTCGCCGAATTCCTTAAACCCCGCCATTGCCTCACATCCTTTCCACTGTCACCGATACCTCACCAAGAATGATGACCTTATCACTTTCAAGGAAGACATCCTCACTCGGAATCGTAACCTTGACATTACGGACAGATGCAACCTTGCTTTTGACGGCGTAGACAATATCGGCGTGAGTGAGCTCGTTGAGCTCCCGGTTTTTCCGTATCTGAAGCAGCTCTGAGATAGCGGCCTTCACGCTGTCAGCGATGCCGTCGTCGGCCATTGTATCCGGGATGGTTACAATAACAGAGACGGGCTGCTCAATGGTCGTGGAGCTCTTTACGAGTACGTCGTCATAGTTTCCGCGAATCTTCTCGACCTCGGCCCGCACCTGTGCAAGTAGGCCCTCCGTCGCTTCTCCCGCCGTCCCAGTGACGATAATATCGACAGTCCCTTGACCTCTTGGGTGCATATCGTTCACCTTGACAAAGAGCACACCCGGAACCTGTTCGCAAACATTCTTATACTTTTCGGCGATTGGCCTTGTGGCAAGCTCAGACCATGAGCGAAGGGTACGCTCCCGGAGACTCTCGATGTCCTCAATGTCACTTCCTTCACGGACTATCCAGTCTGAATCATTGGAGACAGTGCAGCCGCCCTCCAAATACGTCAGAGAGCGTGTTATTTGCCCCGGTGGTACATTGTACCTTGAGCCTTCCTGCTCGGCCTCTACAAGGACTTTAACCGTTTGTGCGCCCTTCTGAAGAATAGCGTCCTGTAAAGCAAAGAAGCGGAGCTCTTCGCCGTTGACATCCTTAATGGTCTTAAAGACGTGGCCTTTGGCAATGCGGATGGCCTCCGAACTTTCTCCTCTTGTCACCGTTACATACCCCTGCGTTTTGAGGGCTTCCTTTTGCTTCTTGCCGAAGTCCGCAGCTTTGAGTTTAAGCCATATCCCCTCAGCATGAGTGATAAACATATTATTGAGCACACTACGGAGGAGCTTGACGAGCTCGATACGAATGCGGAGAACAATCATCAAGAGGGTGTAAAAAATACCACCTGAGTTGAAGTTCGTTATTACAAAGCCCTCACTTTTAAGCTGAGAGACAGTCTCCTCCTTGAGTTCCTCGATATCCGGGACAGGAAGAATCTCATCAAGAATCTTTTCATCAATCAATCTCAATCACCTCCACATTCACCCTGTCGACCGCGACACTCACACTGTAGGTCTGAGAATCTCCGATAAAACAAAAGGTCGTGAGAACCTTAAGCACGTCACCCTCAAGCTCTACCTTGGTTGAGATGGTCTCGGGGTCGACAATTTCTCTCCTTTCAAGCTTTTCTCTTATGCGCTCTTTGACTTCTATAATGGTTAGTTCATCATCCTCGCTTTGCACAAAGTCAAGAAGTGACCAACCCCATTCTTCGTCATAGAACAGCTCGCCTGCTTGTGTCATTGCTTCAAGCCTAATGTCCTGCATGATACAGTCAAACCCGGACACAATAGGCGCATCACCAGTGGCCGCCTGAGTGAGTTGCCACGAAGAGTCAAGCTTGATATCTGTATCATTTAACCCCGCCATCAAACCACCTCCCCAATAATGCACGGGTTAAGCTCACCGTACAGGAGTCCGACCGCGACGGTTTTTCCGGGCTCAACATTTATTTTTGAAAACACACCGGGAATCTCCGGGAAGCGTTCGTCTATCTCGCCCGTTTTGTCAAGAATCTTGAGACTGTATTCGTACCACTCACCATTAAATGATGCTCGTATGACCTTTGCGCGCATAAGGCCGGGGAGCTGCAAGTGAGGGAAGTCGGCGGCGAGCTGCTTTGCAATAACACTTTTGACCATTTCCTCAAGCATTGCTCTCCCTCCTTCGGTTAAAAATAGATGTAGGTGCGAATAAACCCCGCCTCGTTGGTAGTGAAGACGACCTTTTTTACCTCGAACTCGCCGGATACCTGCGGATGCGAAACGCTTATTATATGCGAGTGCTTGATGAACGGTGTGGAAACCGTTTCAAGTTCCCATATTCCCCCTGGTCTGTTGAGTGCGATGATGTTCGTCCCGTACTCAAACGAGAAAATCTTTGTCTGCTCTGGCTTCTCTCCCCAATAGAAGACACCGCCAGAAAAGAAAAATTTCTCAGCGAATCCCCATATTGCGTGTATCTCGTTGATGACTGAGATGACATTCTTTTGAAAGATGGGGACTCGCGCTTTTGCCGGATACGCTGCCGCCGAAAGCTTCATCTTCTGAACCCCTGCCTTTGCCAGGCAGAAAGAGAGAATCTCCTGCGGTGTTGTATCTAAAAATGTGTTGTTGATGGTCGTTTCCTCAAGGAGAATCATGTCGTCCTTGAGGAGAATTTCATTCATATACCCACCGCTGTCATACGGCTTGGTAATATATCCTTCAAAGACATCATCAAAAACACCGTTATAACCGAGCTGGATGAGGGCCTTTTCTTTGGCCTCAAGAGAGAGTTTCTCTTTGAACTGCCGGGTAAACCTCACCTTCGCCCAATCAAAGTAACTGTCTTTACTTGAATAGACCTCGATTTCAACACCTTTTTTAAAGGTGTATTGCCCGAGTTCTACGCTGATTTCAGGATAGAATAATTCAGCCATTTCCACTCTTAAAATCACTTCCTCAGTAAGGCATCTTTGCGAGCCTGTTCGCATAGGCTGTTGTGCTCGCGTCATCCACGGCAGGGGAATTACTTGTCTTCGGAGCCTTCCCTCGGTCACTCAAATAGCTTTGATATGCCGGGTCGAGTTTGCTTACCGTCGATGAATTGACCGTCTGTGAGCTGCCGCCTTTTGATTTCGTCGCCTTAATAGTCATTGGGTTGTACGACCAGAACTCAAGGCTCACTGTGAGCTGCTCCTTTTTGCTTTCCTCCTTGGAGTTGAGGCTCTTGAAAATAACCTTTTTTACGCGGCGCGCTGCCGTGTGTTCATTGATGATTTCATGAACGACAGGCTTCTCCTGTCCTGCCTTTTTAAAAAGGTTTTGTATCTTTTCGAGCTTCTCTTTCTTTGTGGCGTCTGGGCCATCTTCGAGGATAAGCTCAATCATTACCTTTGCATCCTCATACCCTTCGGCCTGTTTTGCTTTTACAGAACTTCCTTCAACCGTCTGTTCTTCAATGAGAGCGTCATCCTTGACCTCTATACTTTTGACGAGGCCAGGGAGTATAACCCCGCTCACTTTAATCGAACTATCATCGACAAATATCAAGATTATCCCTCCCCTTCAGTGACGAGCCCGTTGCTGTTGACGTAATCTTCAATCTCTTTGAGGAGTTTGAGGAGTAGTGGGAGTTCTTTGATTTTGGAGAAGTCCACGTTTAAGAGTAGCTTATCAATATTGATACCTTTATCTCTCTCAGTGGTCGTCTCCGAGGTTTCTGTCTCCCGGGAGATTTCTTTAAGGTTGACCTTTTTGACAGGCTCCCGGCCTCCTGTCGTGTCGATTCTTCCGAGCCCTTTCTCTACTGCCTGAGCCGGAAGGTCTGCACCCTGTTCGATACCCTGAGCCAGCGTGGACATTGTTCTTTGTCCCGAAAGTGTCAACTCAGAAAGTGGCCCCTCCTTCGCGTCCGAGAATGGAAGGAGATTTCTAACCTTCTGAAAGATGCCTTTTACCGCCTCGACGGGTTTCATAGCCGCGCTTTTGATGCCTTCGACAAGTGTGTCAATGATTTTCGCGCCACTCTGTCTGAACCACTCGGGAATCCCTAAGAAGAAGTTCTTTACCGCATTGATACCGTTGACAAAGGCATCCTTGACCCGGCTCCATAGGTTAGTAAAGAACCCGACAATCGCATCCCAATGCGTGATAATGAGCATCGGAATTCCTATAAACGGCATAAAGGCGGCGATTGCTATTTGCAGCCAGGTCGGCATTCCTGAGAAGAGATTCCGAATCCAGTCAAACCCGGCTTTGATGCCATTGACGAAACCGTTCCAAACGCCTTGTATCCATGAGACCACGGAGTCCCAATTTCGCCAGAGCAGGATAATGGCAGCCACTAAAGCAACGATACCTACAATAATCCACGTGATAGGATTTGCGAGCAAGGCCGCAGTGAAACTCCATACCGAGGCAATAAGCCCGGGCATTGCTGTCACCGCAGTTGTGATTGCCTGTCTTGCCATCCCTACAAGTCCGAGAGCCATGTTCTTTAATGCCGTGACCCCGTTTATGGCTGCTGTCCTCGCCATGCTCGCAATGTTGACAGCGACATTTTTGATACCAGTTACCGCAGACGAGGCAAAAGTCTTGACTGCTCCGAAACCTCTCTTTAGACTATCACCTGCATATAAGGCCCTAATTTGAATAGTCTCAAGCAGGTCGGGAATTCCTTTTACCGCACGGTAAAATCCTGTAGCAAGTCCCGCCGTCTTCGTGAACACAAGGCCCACGCCACCAACGATTGTAATCGTCGTCCCGGCCACCATCAAAAATCCGCCGAGCGCAAGTACTATGAGCATAATAACTTTGACAAGCTCTTGGTTGTTTGCAATCCATGAGTCAACCTTTGTGAGAATTTGCTCACCTTTCCCCATTAACTCGTTGATAGTAGGGAGGAGGCTGTTACCGATGGACTCTTTTACATTCTGGATGCGCTGCTGTAAAACACGAAACCTTTCGGGCTCCGTTTGATTGATGGCCGACGCCATCTCTTTAGTGACTTCCGTACCTTTCCCCATAGAGTCATATAAAGTGAGGATGTTGCTCTGCAAGTCGTCTGTCTTGCTGTATAAAAGGTCAATCAACGCAACCGCCTCGTCGCTACCGAATGCCTTTTGGATTTCCTGCTTTTCCATAGCATCAAGCGTTTCTCCGTATTTCGCCTTCATTACACCCAATATTTCAGGCATGGAGCGTAATTGCTTGTTTGCATCCAAAAACGAAAGTCCGAGCTCTTCACCCGCTTTGGCAGCCGTTCTTAAAAAAGCCCTGTACTTTGTACCAGCTTCCGAACCTGACATTGTCGCTTGTAGCATACCAAGGACAGTAAGCTGCTCTTCGAGTGGCACGTTCGCCGTCGTAGCTGCTGCTCCGAGTGCAGTGATGGACTGAGCCATACTTGAACCACTTGCTTTGAATGTGAGGATTGCTTGAGCTATGCCAGCCGAAAAAATCTCTCCGAACTCAATGTCAGACAAGTCAGAGTAAAAATCCTTGTAAATCCCGTATCCTGTAGCAAACAAAGAGGTCATTTCGCCGATTGTAGAACCCGTAGCTTTAGCGGTTAAACCGGCCATTTCCGTATACGCTGCTATCCCTTCTTCGTTGAGGGCGTCTATACCGCCTTTTATGTCAATAGCAGCCGATAAGAATTCAGCTTTTGTCGTCCCTGACCATGTATCAGAGAATTCTTTTGCAGCACTTTCAAGGGTCTTTAGGTCTTTTACACCCATAGCTGTTAATTCTCCGAGTGCCCTTCTTGTTTCAAATGTTGCTGCAACCGGGGCGAGAGCTGCATCGGTAATCTGCGCGCCAATTCCTGCCATTGCGGCCCCAGTCTTGGTCATGTCGCCGAAGGTCTGCTCCATACTTTCCAGCTTCGAGACAGAGCCGCCGACCGAAGACTGTACTCGGGCCATCGGGCCTGTCAGATGGTCGACCATATTCATGATGAGGGACAGCTTAAAAACGGATTCTAAACTCAAACTATTTTTCACCCCTTCCTTATGGTATAATTAGGCAAAGGAGGGATTTCCATGACCTTAATAATCGTGATGCTTAAAGTTCTTATATTCGCCCTGTGCGCCGGAGCTGCCATCTCCGTCCTTGTATATGTCCCGCTTATGGCCTACACAATCCCTTATGCCTTGTGGGTAGGCCATCAAAACACGATGGGGAGACAGAAGGACAAGGATAAAGAAAACATCTTCCAGGCTGCAAGGAACGCGACCAAATTATATAAAGCATGGATTACGGGACAGAAGCCGACCTTTTAATGAAAGAGGTCGGCTCTTTTATTCCGAGAACACCTTCGAGATAGCCCTCGCAATAATGTCCTCCTCAACCTCTTCGATGTATCTTGCCCGGGCGAGGAGCGCAATGAATTCCTCAAAATCCAGCTCCCCGATATTATCCGGCAGAAGAGCAGGGGGGACGAACCTGTATATCTCAAGCGTTGCCGCTTCAATAAAATCCGTCCTCACCCTCCCGAGCTGCTCTTCTACAGCTTCATTAAATTTGCGGTTTTAGACAGTCCGAGCATAGAGAGCAGTTTCTCACCCGCGCTCAGGGTAAGAGCCGGATATTCCTCAAGGTCGGCCTCCAATTTGTCGCGGTGTTCAGGGATGATGTTGTCAAACATAAAAGTCTTAAGGGCCTTTGTCATCCCGTTGGATGCTGTCTTGACATAGCGGTCATAGCTTGCCGTAGTCGGCTTCTTAAAGATATAGGAGACCTCTATTTCTGTGTCATCATCCGGGGTTAGGGTTAAATCAAGCTGATAAACCTTACCGTATTTTGCTTTGAGCTCCTCGGGGTTAAGTGCCGCCGACCCGCCTTTTTTTGTCTCAGCCTCGTTAGCTTTAATGCTCTTATCTTCCATTACATAATCCTCCTTTGACAATTATTTTGAGATATTACAGGGCTTTAACGCCGTCGCTCTCGATACCGTCCACAATGAGCATATCCAGGTCGACCTTGATGCTTTTGTCTCCCTGGGCTGCCTTGTTGCTGCGCTTGGTGAAAGTGACGGTATTGAGCACATCGCTCCTTGTACGGTCTCCCTCATTGGCATAGGAGACGACAATCTTCGGAATGACAAGCTTGAAGAGCGGAACCCCTTTACTTTTGCAATAGTCAAGTAGCGTGTCATAATCATCGCGGAGGAGGGTGACCTTGCCTTCCGCCTTGTAGTTGCCTTCTCCGTATCCTCTCGGTTTCTGGCCCTTGCCGTATGCGAGCTCCTTTTCGAGCTCGTCGTCGTAGGAGATTTCCTGAAATTCAATCGAGAGGCCCGGGAGCTTTATGTCGACGTCGGCCCAATCGTATGTTTTGCCGTTTACTTTCAGTGACATCTAAACAAGCCTCCCTTCTTAGCTCGCGCTCGGCTTCGTTCTGCCGAGGTCAACTTCGATTTCCCTGATATAACCCCTGGACACATAGCGAATGATGACGGACATTTTCTCAGTCGCGATGATGTCTTGTCCTTCCGGGACTATGATTGTGGCCGAGGAGATTTCCTTCAGCTTGACCATGTCGTCAAGAGGCTTTTGCATGAACTTTGCCCTTGTTTCGAGCTCATTCTGCACATCCTCAAGGTCAATGTCGTCCTGCAAGAGCTGAAGGCCCTCTTTGCGGACTTCCCTGATGATTTTATTCTTAACCCGGACGTCCTCGGCATAGCGATAATCCGAACCATCCGGGGACATGACGCGGGCATTGGTAACAAAGAAGCCCTCAAGCCCGTCGTATTCCCGGAATGTGAGGTATTTCGCATTATCGAGCAGCTCGATGTAATCCTCAATCCCTGCTGGTCGGAGTTCAAGCATCTTGCCTTTAGAGATTCCCATGCCCGCCGTATCCCGGGTTTTGCCGATGCTTTGATGGACTTTGGTTTTAGAATATAGGCCGCAGACGATTCCAGCGTTGTTGATTTCTCTTGTAACGCCGTCCATGCCGATATAGAGGGAGCGTGCTGCCACAACCTGAATATCTGTGTTCTTAATGTCCTTCTTGTCTGCCTCAAGCCTCAAAGCATAATCCGCCACATCCTCACCATCATCAGGGGGGTATGCCTCAAGCACGAAGAGAAGGGGTTTGTGGTAAACGGATGCGAGTTCCTGCTGCTTTTCAGACACCGCCGACCATAACGCTTTCTGCGACTCCCCGACGATATGAACTAATTCATAGGACTCATTGAAGTTCTTGAGTTTGTCGATGGCCGCAAGCGCGTCGGCGTTGGTCATGGTGGGGGCAGTTGTCTTGAAATTGAACGCATCGCCCACAAGGAAGGATGTCTCCTCATTGGGCTCAGGCCCGTCTGTAAACATCACGGTCAGGCCCGTCAAGGGGATTTCAAAAGCTCCCGTCAGTGGCACCGTAAACTCGTCGGAATAGCTGTACCCGCCGTCAATCGAATATACGAATAAGGCAGTATTTCTGCGACCCTGCCCGGTGATTTTGATAATCACATCAAAGGCATTGTAGGGGCTGCCGTCAACAGATAGAGAACCTGACCCCGAGCCTGTCTTTTCGACCGTTCCCAGGCTTCCTGCCGTGGATGCCGCGACCGGGATGCAGAAAATCCTGTTTGAACCGTTCTCCACAGAATCCATCACCTTATCAGCAAGAGGGCTCAGACCGAGGCGTTCCTTGATTTTGGCCGCCGTCATGTTGCCCGTAATGATGATAGGCGTGTCCGACGTAACAGGGGATACGCCGATTTTTACATGGACGCCCTCGCCCTTTTCTGTTGCCAGACCGAGCAGGCCGTCTGAAATTTTTGTTGTAACGTCTCTGAGCACTTATTTCACCTTCTTTCCGATGGGACTGCCGGAGAATTTCCCGACTGCTGCGTCGTAATCTTCCTCCGTGACCATCTTGCCCGGCTTCCATCCGAGAGCGGCACACATGCCGCTGAAGATGGGGGCGGGCGTTTTTTTCTTGTCTTTGAGCTCCTCAATGCTAAAAAGCTTTGGAGCTATTGTGTCAACCGTTTCCGGCTGTTGGTTTTTACTCGCCATGTTGAGTCTCCTTTCCCTTAATAACTGATTCGACTTCGACCTCCGTGAGTTTTGCGAAGTCCGTATCCTTATAAACGCCGCCCATGAATTTGATTTTGACATTGACGGCGACTTTTGACTTCAGGATGCTGTCATCCTCGTCGACCCACTCTGCCTCCGTGACCTCAATCGGGGTATAGTTCCCGTCGATGTAGATACCCTTATCAAGAGCCCCGAGAAACGCCTCAAAGATTTCCTCCGTCCGTTTAGGGTCAGGGTCTCCGATTATCACGCTGAAGGTCGTCTCTCGGGAGAAAACCTTACGCCTCTTATGCTGCGCGCCTGTTTGGTCTCTGTATATGGTTTTTGCGCCGCTTCGGTCGAAGGTTTCCTCCTCGAAGAGTACGGCCCCAACGTGGGCCTCCTGGGACGCACGGAGTTTTTTCATGCTTGTGTAGGGTCTTGAACGGATTCCTGCTTCCTTCAATTTTTCGATAAGATGCTCCCTGCATTCCGTAAACATTTCTAATCCTCCCTGAAGTAATCCTCAAGAGTGCCCTTGATTTCTTGCATATCATCATCGCTCAGACCAAGGAAGGGGCGGGCCGGGATGTTGATTCTGACAGTAACTTGTTTCTTCCGAATCCAGCGGCCACCCACTTGGAAGACAAGACCCTTCGAGGTCTTGGCCCGGATGGTGATTCTTCGGTTTTTGGCTCCGAACTGGTGCGTTGACGCATATATTTTGTTCGTACCGACCGCGAACCCGGAGGCATCGGACTTCGACTTGATGGAATTCTTGAGTCCTGCGGTTTCAACAAGCGTGACGCCGCCTTCCTGTACCGCCCTGATGGACTGTTTCCACTTCTTCCCGTCCGGGCCTTTTTCCGTTCGGAACCGTTCTACGGTCGACTCGCGGACAGCCTCGGCAATAGCGGCGTTGATGCCTTTTTTGTCGATGTCCGCGAGCTGTCGGAGCCTTTTCATCAGCCTTCTTGTGTCGCCGTCAAGTCTTATGCTGTACATTTACATCCCCTTCAGGCTGTCCCGTGAGAAGAGACGCGGACTTGATGCGACAGAGAAGCCCGTTCGCGCTGCAGTGGTGGTGTCGACGGCTCCGATTTCGACTTTTCCCTCCGCCAGCAATTCAAAGAACCGAATAGCCGCCTTGTATCGATTTAGGTAGTTCTTTTCACGGTCGTTCTCGTCGATGCCGATGCGGGAATATAGGTTATAGACGGCGATGTCCTTTGCAAACTTCTTGATAACCTGCGGGACAGGGGAGAGGGGGAGCGTGTACCTCTTGGCAAGGTATCCGTCAATCTCCGCCCCAGCATCCGCGATTGCCGCTTCAATAATAGGGATGATTTTTGCCTCGCGTTCGGCCTCGTCTTCTATGTAGTCGCTGCCGATGATGGTGTTGAGGGCGTCATCCTTAAGCATGGAGCGGACTTCTGCGATGTCGCAATATGCCACGCCGACTCACTCCTTTACGCTGCCGAGCCGTCGCTGCCGTAGGCCATTTGCCAGAAGGCATACCCGGAATTTCCACGAGAATCGGCTCCATAGAGGAATTCTTTTCTCATGAAAACATTCTCATCGGTCTCGTTGGTCAGGCTTACAAACTTCGCCTTTTGTCTCTCTTGATAAATGAGCGGCTTGATGGGTTTCTTGGTGCAGAGCAAGAACCACATCGTATCATATCCGGCCAGGTCAGGAACAACCAACAGCTCCGCTGTTCCCTTCAAGATGTTCGTTGTGCCCTCAATCTGGTCAGCGAGGAGAATTTTTCTTCCCTCGGTCTCTAAAGCCGGGCCGACCACAAGCAAGTCGGGGACAATCTTAAGCGGCTTGCCGTGCTCGTCGGTTATCGACATGATTGCCGCTCTTGCCGCTGCATAGGATTCCGGCGAAAGCTTGGCCGTACCCTTGTTACTGAAGGTCTTTTTGCCGACCTTGTGGGCGTCCGAGAAAAACGGCTGCCCGTCATAGCATTTGTTGGTGAATCCGCCCGGGAGCAGCGCGAAGACAAGCTCGTCGGGATGAAGAGCCGCGCTCTGTCCGAGGGATTGAATCGCTGGAGTATAGAGTCCGATGCGGTCATCCTCGATGTCGTTGCGGGAAACGCCGACCGTGACCTCGAAGTCCTTGTTTTTGATAGTGTAATCGGACGCTGTCAAAGACTTAATCTGACGGTCTCCAATCCATTCCCTCATCATGGGGATAGTGCCGAGCCATTTGTAATTCTCTTCACCTGTAACGGAAGGGACAACCGTCGCTACCCTGTCATAGAGGGGTTTTGTCTCTTCAAAAGCTTTGTTGAAGATGGTCTTGAACCCGGTAAAAATACCCCGGAGTGATTGCTGGTTAACTATCATAGTGCTTTAATCCTCCTTTTCTCCCTGTTATAGGGTCTCGACGGCAACACCGTCGTCTGTTACTGCGATTACTTTGCCTGCCCGTGAACTTCCATCCGCCAATGCAGTGACGGTGCAGTCATCCTCAATATAGCAGTCCTTGAGGACATGTTCAGGTTTTACCTTATTGGCCGCAACTGAGGTATTGTCCCATACAAAGACGCCTCTTCTGACCCTGATGGTCTTGTCTCCGGCTGCCCCGCCCGTGTTGTCGACGTATTCCTCGGCGCGTCCCGCCGCCGTGAGGCCGGTTTCCTTAGCTGCGGGCTGGGCGTTTCCGTTTTCATCCAGTGCAACAAGGCTGCCGTCAAAAATAACTGTATTTGCCGCTACAGGGAGTACGATAATCTTCCCGCCTTCAGCGAACTCCGGCGTGTTTCTTCCTGCTGTGAGTGCTGCCATCTTATCTCACATCCTTTCCGTATTTCTTGAGGTCTTCTTCGCTGACGCCGAGCTGCTTGCAGATGAGCAGCGTCGCCTCGTCGAAGGTATCCTCTTTGTTTACCTTGGTTTCGATGTCGAGCTCGCCCATTGGGACGCTCTGTGGGGCCTTCTCAACAAACGCCCTGAACCCCTCCGGGTCTTTGAGGGCGTACTGCGTCGCCCAATCCTTTTGAGCAGGAGTCAGCTTTCCGGCTTTGAGGGCCATGAGGACAGCGTCCTCTGCTTCACGGCGGGCAATTTTGTCCTTGAGCTCTTTGAACTCCTTCTCGGAGACCATACCCTCGGGCTTTTCGTTCTTGAGGGCCAGAATTGCGGCGGCCACGTCTTCGGTTTTAGCTCCGGCCTTTAAACCGAGCATCTCGCAAATCACCTTGTTTGAGACGACCTTTTCTTCAACCTCGGAACCGCCTTCAGGATTTTTGTTTTCATTGCCCTCTTTAAGTTTCTTGGCATCCGCAACAGCGGCCTTGATGGCCTCCGTGACCTGCTCTTCGGTTGCATCCTCACCGAGTCCGAGCAGGGCTGCGAATTTCTTCAAAATGTCCATGTCGTTACCTCCTTCGTAATCATTGAATTTGATGGAATTGATTATCGGGAACATCCCGTTAATGGCGGGTGTGTTTGTCAATGCTACTGAGTGTAGGACTATTGCCTTGTTGTCCGACTTACGGACAAGGACAACAGGTGAGAGATATCGGTATTCCCGGTTTTCGAGATACTTCTTTCCCTGCGGAGTCCATTCCACTTTAGCCACAATCGCTCCGTCCTCGATAGATAGGTCTTTTATCCACCCGCCCGCCGGAGCCTGTACATCCTTGAGCGTCTGATGCTCATAGTCGATCACAATATCAATGCCCCGTTCGAGAAACGCCTGTTTCATCAAACGGAAACTTTCCTCATCGACGTTGAAGTCGCCTTTTTGGCTCTTGACGTGTCCGAGGGGAAGGAGCTTCACTTTCTCTGGTGCTCCGTTTACTTCTGACTGACCGCCGCTGCATACAAATAATTTTGCCATTTACTCACCTCGCTTCACCTTGCATTTAAAATCGCATTTAACCCCGTTAGCACGCGTTATAACGCCCGTTACTTTTCTTCAAGGTATATTTGCCTTATCGATGGGACAAACTATTAAATTTGGGCCTTTAAACGCTCATTATTTACCTTTGGTTTTTTCCCTCCTCTCAAAGACCTTTTTCAAGGTCTCCGGGTATCCTTTGAAGTCGGGCGTAAACTGTACCTTCGCGGGATTCGTTGAGAAGCTCGGGTCGGGGAGGATGTTTACAAAGCGTCCGTCCCGGAGCTCTGCTGCCTTCGGAACCTCCGTCTCCACCTTTAGTCCCCGCTGCTCGACCTGTCTCTTAGAAAGTGAGCGTACGGTGCAGCGGCAGCGGAAGCCGTTCGGCGGATACCATATGTCCCATACTGGTGAATCTGCCGGGAAAACTCTCCCGTCCATTGCAAGGTGTGAGGGGCGAGTGTGCGAATCGTTAACGGCATCATACATCCAGTAGGGCCGGAGCTTCAGGACATCCGGGTCAGTCATCTGTCGGTAGTGCCCAACCTGATAGGCCGTTTGCACATTTGTCCGAAAGATGTTGTCCGCCTGAAAATTTGTAACTCCTTCATATCCTTGGGCCTCAAGGAACTCGTTCATCCTGTCCCGGAAGCTTTGCATCGTTTCTCCTTCTCTAATCGCCCGGAGGAGCTCGTCATGAAATTTCTTGAGGACTTGAACTTTTGTATAACCCGAGACAGTGAAAGCGAGGGATTGATATTCCGCCGCGATTTCATAGAACTGCTTAGCGGTGACGGGGATTTTACCCCCGAAGTATTCGACCGCCTCCTCAAAGGTTATCTCTTTGTTCCGGGAGATTACGCTCTCGACTTCATTCATCCCGTATCACCCGCCCCTCAAGGTCTGCCAATAGCATCGCCTTTTGAAGGAGCTCCTCAATGTCGCTGACATCCATTTCTCCTGCGAGCTGCTCAACTAACTGCTCATTTTCAAAGAGCTTCCTGACAGCTTCAAGGTCTTCAGCTTTGTCAAGCATTCTGAGAACGGGGGCGAATAGCTTCTTAAATAGGCCCGAACTCTGTTTTGTTGCCGCCGTCGCAAGATTATCGATGCGCTGCTGCGTACCCAGCTCCCCGGATGCCACTCTCTTGGTCTCATCCTTGGCGGCCCCTGCTACCGTTGCGTCATTGACGACTACTTCCGCCGCCTGCTCCTTCATCGGGATGGGTAGGGCTGAGCCCTGGCTCGGTGTCGCCACTTCCTCGCCGTTTTCCGGCTTCGGGATGGAGAATTTCTTGTATAGATGAGCGGTCGGGACTTTGAGGCCGATGTTGCAAATCAGCTTCTCATAGATGTCGACTGTTTCCTTGAGGTCGTCGGCCTCCTCACAATCAAAGCGGATGTATGGGATACGCCTGTTTTCGCCAAAGTTAAAGAGGACGAGGGGACGGATAAGATCGCGTCTGAGCGTAGCGGCAAGAGCCTTGCAGTCCGCAACCGTTAGGTCGTGACGGACTTCGTTGTGCGTCTTACTTTGTGCATAGCTTCCGCCCCCGGAGTCGCTGGTGAGCGTCTGTCCGAGGATTGCCTTTGACATCTGCTCGTCACAGTACCGGGCGAGTCGCTCATATATATCGAGGCTCGATGACTTGCTGGACTCCTTGAATTCGATTTCTGTCCCATCCGGAATAATGCCCGCCGCATCGGAGCCAATCTGTATAAGAGCTCGCATGAGAGCGGCTTTGTCTTCCTCGCTTGAGCCCTGGGCGTACTTGCCGAGCCTTAGCGGCATCCCGAAGACCTCGCAAAAGCTGACCCAATCCTTCAAGTCGTAGTTCTTGAAGAGGTACATCCACGCAACGACCCTCAGAACGCCAGCCCTTGACGGATGTCCACTGCGGGCCTTGTAGCGGTGAACTATAAACTTGTTCTCGGGTACGATAATGCCGCTCGGGTATTCCTTGGTGACGACCCTGAAATTGTCCTCCGCGTCCCAAAAGAAACGCTTCTGATGCCTGTTCTTGATTTTCTTGACAACAACCCGGCCATCATCATAGTCCCACATAATTTCTGAGACCGCGAAGCCTTTGCCGATTGCATCAAGCAAGTCCATCTCCACATCCTCAAAGTTTTCGATGCTCTCGATTTCCTGCGCCACGAACTCGGCAATTTCCTTATCGCGCTCATTATCCGCATCAAAAGGGATGATTTCAAAATCAAGGCCAGTAACGGCATTTTTGCGGGTCTGAAGCTGGGAGAAGAGATGCGGGTCTTTTTCCTCCATCTCCTCGAAGAGTTCCATCTGCCGGAGGACATCCCCGGCGTCCGCCTCTTTGAAGATGGTTGCCAGCTTGACTGGTGTGAGGCCGTTGCTTGGATAGTCCGAATATTTGTCTTGTACCTGCGCGACTGCTATTTCTGTAAGGTCTGGCCTTCTCAGGGCTGTTGTTTTCGGCTGCCGCTTTTGTCTGTTATTACTCAATCCATCTCACCTCCTTAATACGATCCGTTTCTGAATTTAAGAGCCCGGCTGATAACGGACTTGTAATCGACTTTTGTTCCAACCTTCAGCTCAAGGGCGGCCCTCACAGCCATCTCAAGAGCGTCCGGCCCGTCGTCGTTCTTGCCCATTGGGTACTCCTTCATCTGCTGAAGGAGGGTCTTGTGCTTCTCATTAAATTTGATATATCCGTTCTTGACGAACGGCTGTAAAGACTGAATTCTCAGGTCTTTGTTTTGTACGTTGTTGACTTCCTCTATCGGGAGATACTCTCCGGCCTCCGCACTGCGCTGTGCCATGACGTCCTTAAAAAAGTGCTGGAACTGTACCGTTTCAACCCGGAACTTGGTAAATGGTTTTTTATAGTCCCTGCGGAGCCGCTTTGATGTCTCGATTGCATCCTCGATGATGACATCAGGTTTGCGTTTCTCAATGGATGCGACAACCACATACATATAACCCGTGCGAGTGTCCTTCGCGAGGGCGATAATTGCCGATGTGTCGCTCTTCTTGTTCTTGCCGAGGGATGGGTCGTTTGCTCCAACAAAGAGGAAACGGTTATCCGAAAAGTCAACTTCGTCGTCTTTGTAGTAGCTGAACCATTCCTCATTAAAAGCACAGCTTTCAGGGTCGATAGGGTCGTTCTGGATTTCACTGTTGAAGCTGCTCTCGCCTTCAGATACCCGGATGACCATAAGGTCGTAATAACTGAGCTTGGCTTCCCACAAGACCTCTGTCCCTTCGAGCATTGCCTCGCGATTCGCCTCAAAGAATGCCTTTGCGTCCTCTTGTCTGTTGTCGTTGTTAAGGTCGGTGTAGATTGCCTCCCATGCCGACCAGAGCTCTTCATTCTTTGCAAAACTGATGACGCCCCTATACTTGACCGTCTTGTACTGCGGATTCTTCGCAACATTAGCGAGCAGTGCGTCGAAGTGAAGGAGCGTCCCGATGTAGACAATATCGGTGTAAGTGTCGCCCGCCTTCGAGACAGCTTTGTAAAACCAGTCGCGGAGCTTTTTCCGCTGTTCCGGGGTATTGACGTTCTCGTCGTTTTCGAGGTCGTCGCAAATGATAAGGTCGGGACGCCATTGTTTATGACGCCGTCCACGGATTTTCTTGCCGCTGCCGATAGCCTCAATCTTTACACCGTTTGAAAGTAAAATGACTCCGGCCTTCCAGACCTTGCCCTGCAAATCCCCGAAGTCTTCCCGGAGAGCTGCGTTTTCCTCATATTCCGTCTTAATGTCGGTAAGGAATCCTTCCGCCTGCTCGGAGCTGTCCGAGAGGATAATGATGTAATGCTTGTATCCGTAAGCCGAAGCGTGAAGCGTATCCTTGAAGGTGAATGTCGTCGACTTGGCATGTCCACGGGGAGCCAGAATCGCTCTCCGGCATCCTTGCGCCCGGGAGATTTCTTTCACGTCCCTGATTGCGTTCTTGCCCTTCATTACGCCCTCTTCCCAAATGCCATCAAGCTCCCCATGGAACTTTGGGGACTCTCTGACAAAATAGTGAGGGAGGTATGCCCGGCCAAAATATTCAAGGTCAAAAGCCCCAAGGCGTTTTCTCAGTCCCTTCGGGCCTGTGAGCTCGGCTCCTTGTTGATACTCTTTCAGAAGCTGCGCTCTTTCGTCCTGGTGCTTGCCTTCCCGTGTCACGTATTTCTCGAAGAGCTCCCGTTGATATTGCCTGCTTGCGACCTCTTCGCGGTCTTCCGGCTCTTCGAGCTTGGCAATGTACTCCTTGAGGTTAATCATCTGTCAGTATCCTTTCCCGGGCCTTTTGGAGGACTGCATGAAGCTCTTTTGTGAGCTGCGGGTCGGCTTTGATTGCCTTGGTCAGCTCGTCCTCAAGGGCCTCGAAAGCAAGTTCCATCTTGCTTTTATAATCCCGTTTGACTTTCTGCTCATATACTCCCACACGGGCAAGAGAGGCTATGAGCCGCCCGGCCTTGTCAAGCGGCATCTCCGCGAAGTCTTCCTCCGCCGTTGATACCCTCTGCATTAAGCCGTCCATTAAGACCATCCTCGACGCCTTTGTAAAGTCAATGTCGGGGTTTTTTTCGACGGCTGCGGCGATTGCTTTTGTCCGTTCAAGGGTCTCGGCGACACGCTGCGCCGCTTGATTCGCACGGATAGCATACCGCCCGACCGCGCTTTTGCTGATGTTGTAACCCTCCGACTTGAGCCATGCTGCAATATCCTTGTAGCTGTTGGATGTGTCGAGGAGTAATGCGTCGAGCTGCTCCTTGATGTCGTCCGGGAGCTGTGTGATTTTTGAGCTGATTCTTGTCCGCCTTCTCTCAGCCATTACACATCAACTCCCGGGTCTTCGATTGTATTCTCGACAAGGTCAACCCCTTTCTTGGTGAGCTTGACAACCGCATCCTTGCGGTAGGCATTGTAGGCGTTGACCGAGCGGTCTACAAACGTGATATACCCGCCCTCCTTCAGATAATCGAGATGCTTGCTGATGTCCGGGGAGACAATCATTCCGTCCGCGACGAGTGCGTTCGTTATCTGCCGGAGGAGCAGCGTGTTTTGATGACCCTTGACGAGGCTCCTGATGATGTAGCCGCGAATCGCCTTATTGCGGCTTACCTCAAGCTCATTCATTTCGTCCATGTTGTCACCCCTCCTTTGTTACTTTGTAGTGCAGTATCTTGTCGAGCTTCATGTTCATGTCGCCCATCTGCTTGTCGACGTTGTTGAGTGTCCGGATGAAGTCCTCCCTCAAGACATAGACAAGAGGGAGGTCGCTTTTAAGCTCAGAAAGCTCGGTTTTGACCTTCTCAATGTCATCCGAGTTTTTCTTGATTGCGTCCTTCATGTCGCTGATTGCGGTCTTGACGCCCCAACCGATTAGCCCAATGACAAGCGTCGTGATGGTCTGGAGCGCGAACATGAAAATTTGACTTGTTTCCATGCCCTCACTCCTTTATTGAGTCATTGCCTTCAGTTCGAGCACCTTCTCCTCAATGAGCTTGGAAAGGTAATCCCTGAAGCTGCCGAGGTTTTCCTCGATGATTTTTTGAGCCTCCGGCTTTAATGCCGCCGAGATTTCATCCGCCGCCTGTTTCGACAGGGCGAGAAGCTCGGAGCGGTCGACCTTGCCGTCCTTGACGGCTTCCCTGAGATTCTTCGCCGTGGTCTGCTCAATCGCCGCCACGGTGACGGTCGTCAGCTCTTCAACGTCCTGAAGGGCATTGTTTAGCAGACGGCGCGCTTCCTCGTCTTTAAGCTGCGCGGTCTGTGCCTTGACCTTCTCGGTCAGCTTGTGGATGCCGTATGTGGCAAACGCCGCAAGGAGACCGATGAGGGCGAGGACGAAGGTGACGACGACTTCGCTTGCCATTGTCTGAATGGTTTGCATCTTGACTCCTCCTTTGCAAAATTGGGAATAATAAAACCATAGGAGCGTAGCTCCTATGGTTTTATCTTATCTTTGCCTTTGTGAAGTTTATATGCGTAGCACTTCTGAGAATTATTTCCTATTACACGGCCTTTTCGTCCCCCTGGTCTTGAAAATCAAAGAGAGAAAGCTGTCCTTCGGCGTGGCCGTCGCCGCATAGCTGCCGTACCCATCGCTCGGTTACATCGTACTTTTTAGCAAGCTCCATGTGATTGTATCCGTTGAACTCCTCTCTAATCTTCGCATCTCTGACCGGGCGGACGATGCTTTCAGTCTTCGGCAGATATATTGTTGAACCACCGACGAGCTGTGTAAGCTTGACAAAATTCCCGACGCCGATTGCTTCCGCTATCTCCCTGTAAAGGCCCTCGGGAATCTGTTCGAGCGTGAGTTCTCTCGCTAATGCGTCCATATCTCAACCTCCCGAATCCTATTTATACATTCCGCCGAGTATCCCGAAGACCTCCCCGACCGTAATTGTGTCATTGAGCTTAGTTGCCCAGTATTCCGGGCTTTTAATGACGCCCGCTGCAACCAGCTTGTCAAAGCCGTCGCGCTGCCACTGGGGAAGGTTTGAAGTATCGTCCTGCTTTTCCTGGGGAGGAGAGGGGGTAACAGGCTCTTTTGTTATAGCATTGAGTATCTTGATAATGTCGGCCCCGTATCCTTTGCCTGGATATGCCCATCCAACCCCGTTGGGATTGTCTCCGGCTCCCAGCCACTCGACATATATTGCAGAGCCTCTCTTGACCAAGTTAAAGCGAGGGTCAACACAAGGCTGCTTTAATGCTTCTGTGCTGGCATACGCCTTCAGGTGTTGTATTTGCGCCCTGACTCCAAGCCTCGGGCTCTCGAAGCTTGCGGCCTGCCCCTGGCTGTTTCCGTTTACCGCGCCAATGCCTGCGTAATTGTTTTGTTCAGGAAGGACGATGCCGCCATATTTGAAATACCCTGTTTCCTTGAGAGACTGAGCCCAGGCGACATCAGCTCTCACGCCTTCAAGTTCTGCCTCCTCGATGAATATCTCCGCCAGTTCCTCAATAGTACAGAAGGGGAGGAGAGGTTTCGAATTTCCTTTCAGCGCGTAGGCTACCATCTGCGCCGTTGTAGCCTCCGTCTTTCCCATGATAAGAGTCCCTTGTTCCTTTGACTCTTCCTTCGGCGGCTGCGGCACAGGTGAGGAAGGAGGGTGCACCTTCTGGCCCTTCTCATCAAAGACGCTATATCCCGGATGCTTGTCGCATTCCGCCTTGGCGTTTTCAAGGACTCTAAAGGCTCCGACTTGAGTCTTTGCATCTTCCCAGGTTTTCCGTACCCTATAGAGCTGCTCTGTAGGAGTCGCACCCTTTTCGATGTACTTCACGCCGAGGAGCTCGCAAATGACCCTCGCTTGAGCTTCGGCTATACTTTCAAGGTTGGCGTCCACTTTTAGGAATGCCTCATCCGCTGTGTTATCGTGGAACCCGTTTTCAATCAGGAATACATGAGGCACGCCAGCAGCCACAGCGGATCGGATGACTCCGTAATAATCATATCCCTTGGTTGTCTCTGATTCTTTTGTTTTGGCTCCCCGGTCGTTATTTCCCATGACCTTCGAGGCCGCTGCCGAAAGCTTTCCAGCCCACATCTTGTCTTGGGGGATGCGGACAGAATAGAAGCATTCTACTCCGCGAGCCTTGCCGTTGGCGGCGTTAGAGTGTTCGCTGATGAAGACATCGCTCCCTTTGGCTCGCTTTCCGCGCTCATCGAGGCTCGGGTCTTCTTTTTCTGACCTTGTGAGTATTACGTCTATGCCGCATCTTGTGAGTGCGTTTTTCAGATAGTTAGACAGCTTCCACATTCCGGCATATTCATAATACCCTGTAGGGCCTCTATTGACATTTCCCGGAGCATGTCCGGGGTCGATTGTTACTCGTTTCATTTATTCACCTTCCTTCATGAATTGTGCTTTCTGGAGCTCTACAAGCTCCTGTGTCATCCTAAGAAGTTCCCGACGCTGCCGTACATCAAGCATTTCTCGGGTCATTTGAAGCTCCTGTATGAGTTGAAAACCGTTGAGTTCCTCAAGTGCCTTCTTATCGCTTTTCGTCATCGGCTGCCCGAGCTCTTCGTGTGCCTTGATGATTTCTTTGATTGCAAGCTCATGTGTTTTCATGCTGCTGTTCTTCCTCCTTCCTGTCGACCATCTTCTTTAGAGCCTCAATGACCTTGTGACATTGCGGAACCGTCAGCCATTCGATGCGGTCGACCTTGAACATCTTTTTGACAAAGCCGTTAATTCGCTCATTATTGTTATTCCAGCCGAGCTCCCCGGTGAGGGCGTAAATCTTGCGGCGGAGCTTCTCAGTCTGAGGATTGCCGCCTTCGTCCGTCCGCTTACCGCGCGCGGCCCGGTTGACGCTGTCCTTCATGTTGGAGAGTACCCGGCACACTTTATCAATTTCGCCTTGCGTCAGCTTCCTCATGCTGTCCTTGCCTGTCTCCCGCCCGATGATGCCATACAGGTCTTCATCATCAAGGAGGAGCTCCGGGGATTTCGCAAGCCCCCAAATTGTGCGGATAGAGCAGCGGGGGCGATTGCGCCCCCCGTGTGTTTTCCCTGCCATGAGCCGCCCTCCTTACTGCCGCAAAAGTTGCAGCTTCTCTCGGTCGGTTTCATACCAAAAGACGTCTTCTTTTTTCAGTGATGCCCCGACCCGGAGGATTTCGTCCTCGGTGTACTTTTTGAGGACATCTTTGTTGACGGTTTCCGTGACTATGATACAGTCGTTCATCTTGCGGGCCTTAAGATTCTTGATGATTGCCGCGAGCTTCTCCTTCGCCTTGGGGAGGATGACCTTCGTGCTCATGCGGAAGCCCGTCTTCCCGAAGTTGAGAACCTTTGTTTTCCCGTCAAGTTCGCCCCGGTGTTCCTCGACAAATGCTTTAATGTCTTTACCGAGGGCGTCGATGCGGTCTTGCAGGGGCTTCGCCTCCTTCGCCGCCGTGAGCTTAATACCCTGAATCTGCTTGTTCATTTCGCCCTCTATGTCCAGAAGGTCGAGCTCCGCCTCGGCGATTTCCTTGAGGGCGGCGTCAACCTCTTCCCATGACTTGAAGACCGGAGCCTCCTTGATTCTTGTTCTTGCCATTAGTTTTCACCCCTTTCAACGCCTGATAGTGTGGCGGTTACGAGTTTTCCTTCAGGGTCAGTGAAGTTCACCCCGACCACCTTCCCGGCCTGAACCTCGAACCCGAGGCCGAGCTGCCTGTGAAACAGTTCAAAGACTTCAACCGGGAGCTCTTCGACGGACTTGACCTCCCTGATGGGGAGGCAGTTCATCGAGACTGCTCTGAGTATGTTTTCTTTGACTGTCGCCTTGCTGTCGAGCCCCTGTTCGAGGCAGGTGAGGCCGACCGTTACGGCCTCCTCGATTTTAAGTGCTGCTGTGCTTCTCATTGTTTATCCCCCTTCGTTCTTAAAGCATCATCATGTTAGATGCTTGATTGATGATGTTGAGTGTGATTCTGGTCTCCCCGCGCTCCTTAAGGATGCGGAAAACATTGTTGAGCGTGCGGTCGAGCAGTCGGAAGCAACCTGTTTGATGGTTGCAAGCTCTGGCCTTCAGTTCTGTAAGAGCCTCCTCATCGACCTCGTAACCTTCGAGGAACTTCTCGACTTCTTTGCCGGAGAGCCCCTTGAGACTCGCATAAAAGTCAACGCGATTCGCGAAGCGGGTGAGGTAGGTCTTTATTTGAGCTTTAGTGTTAGTATAGTTTTGTAGACACAGAAGTTCGAACGATTTAAAATAAGAAGTGAAAGGAAGTGTCTACAATGGGAAGAGGTCAAAAACATTACACCAAAGAATTTAAAGATACTATAGTAGAGCTATATAATTCAGGAAAGCCGCTAGCAGATTTAGCTCGTGAATATGGCATACCAAAATCAACAATGGTGACATGGTTAAACAAAGCCAAACCAGTAGTAATTGATAAAGATAAAACCGTGACAACAGCCGACTATCAAGTCATGTTAAAGAAGATAGCAAGGCTAGAAGAGGAAAATGAAATACTAAAAAAAGCCATG